>CAWGYS010000026.1:0-33503 GCA_963826845.1 uncultured Acidobacteriaceae bacterium | reverse complement strand
TTCCGCCATCCCGGCTAGGGATGATAAGTGACTACTGTTAGACATGTTACTGGACTACTTCACCACTGCAGAATCTTGGGTGCTAGTTCAGGTGTCAGTTTCGCTGTTCAGTAATTCTTCGATTCGGGTCTTAGTATCGCACAGCCCCTGGACTGCCGCCGATTGGTGTTGTGGGGCAAGATGGCCATATCGCAGCGTCACTTGAATCGTCTTGTGGCCCATCAATTCCTGCACCGTCCTGATGTCTACACCCGCATAACGAGATTGTTGGCGAACGTGTGCCGCAGGCAGTGCCAACGCTGACGTCAGCTTTCACTCATTGACCCGGTTCTGAGTGCTAACGTTGGTTAATTCGCAACTATCGCCTGCCAGCTACTGCAGCTTCGCATACTCTGCTTTGGCTTGCTTCAGGATGGGGACATCCAGGTCCGCGTCTTTCCAGAGCGTGAGGAAATCGTTGTAAGCGGCGAGTGCGCGAACGCGGGCGGCATCGGCCTCAGCTCCCTGCGAGGCTCTCGACCGCAAGACGTTGGCACGAGCCATGCCCAGATGTGCCAACGCTCCCGTCCAGCAGTTCCAGACCATGCCGCTGTGGTCGAGAATCCTCTGAAACTCAGCCGCGGCGGCAATGCCCTGTCCCGCCGCCAAATATGCCTCTCCCCGCACATAGACCGGATAGAGGCAGGAAAGATTGGCAACAAACAGAATTTGCCCTGACTCAATGGCCGAAGGAGCTTGCAAGGTGGTCAAGGCCAGAGCCGGATTCTTTCTGTCCAACGCCAACTGCGCCCGAATCGCCGGCAGCCAAATCGATTGCATTTGTGTGTCCAGCGGAAAGCGTTTCCCTAAGTCTTGCGCCAGGGACTCGGTTCGGGCCGAATCGCCCGCCAGCGCAAATGCCAGTGCCGATTCCGCCGCGACGCCCGGACTCGCGGGTGCGAGTTTCAATGCCGCTGCCGCGGCTTGCCTGGCTTCCCCAGCATAGCCGTAAGCAGCTTCCCGCTGAGCGGCAATCGCCTGCCATATCGCCCCATTTTCCTTACTATCAACGCGGATGGCAGACTCCACAGCCCGCTGTGTTAGCCCCCGCGCCTTACCTAGACGACCCGCGTAAGCCTCGGTATCAGAGGCGAGAGTAAGCCCCGCGTTCTCAAATCCGGGCTTGCCGGCAAACCATTTTTGTTGCTCCGCCATCGCCCCTTCGTCGGTCCCCAAAAAGGCAAGGGCATAGAGGGCAGCGCGCAAGATTACATCATCTAGTTTTCGCGCTTGCGCGTCGCGGATGTTCTGGCGCGCCTCGTCTAAGCGCTGCAGGGCAAGGGAATAGTTGGGGAGATTCCCATATAAGGTTGGAATGTCGGGAGCAAGGCGCAGTGCCTGCCTGACGGCATCGGAGGCTTCCTGATACCGTCCTTGTTGGGCTAGCACATTCGCCAAATTGGCGTACTCTGGAAAATATCGCGGATAGCCCTCGATCTGCTCCTGATACGTTTGGGCCGATTTTTCCAGTTCTCCGGTTACGTTCGAATAGTAGGTAGCCGAGATCGCCAGCTTTTCCCATTCACTGGCATGTTCTCGCAGTTGGAATGCCTTGGTGAAATACTCGCTGGCACGCTCTTGCTCGCCGAGAGTGGTGTAGGCAAAACCCACCGAGTTGTAGCCCATGGCAAAATTTGGGTCGAGCTCGATCGCGCGTTGGAAGTAAGGCAGGGCTGCGCCGGAGCCTTTCTCACCAGCCGTCTTGGTCGCACGGTCGAATGCCTCCAGAGCTTCGAGCGAAGACGTCGTGGCTTCCCCAGCGGAACGTCAAACCGTTGGACCGTGGCCAGCGATTCTCCCAATTCGCCGCGCAGCTTGGATGCGGCTTTGCCCAGCGTGTCCAGAACCTTTTCCTTGGATGCCGCCGTCATCTGCTCCTGTGCCAGCACGTCGCCGCTCTGGCAATTCACCGCCTTCAACCCGAGCACATATTCGCTACCCAGGGTGCCGATGGACCCCGCAATGTAAGCCTTACTGCTCGCGCGCTGGCAAAGCTCTCGGGCGACATCGGGCGTGAGTTTCGTGCCGGCCGGACGCTTCATCTCGTGCGAAATCTTCGCGACTCTGCCGTCGGAGAGCACATTGAGGAACGGAGATTGCCGCAGGGAAACGCGGAGTGCCGTCTTCAACGTGTCGTCGAATATCGGATCGCCCGTGCTATTGGCAAAGTCGGTTAGAACAATAGTGTCCTTATCGGTCAAAAGCTTCTTTTGATGTGCACGATAGTAAAGCCCACCCGCGACCAGCGCCGCGACCAGCGCCACAGGGACTGCAATTTTCCAAATCTGCCCCACGGCGGAGCCCGAGGAGGTCCCGGCACAACCGCCCGGCCCATTCCCTCTGCCGCCAATTTTTTCGACGATGCGGTAAGGCGGCATGGCCTCGCCCGCCACGGTGGCCGCAGCAACGCTGGATTGCAATCTTTGCAGCGCGGAATGCACCTCACTGGCGCGCTGGTAGCGGATGTCGGGCGATTTTTCCAGGCAGCGGAAGATAACATCGCGGAGACCTGGCAGAACACCCGCGGGAAGTGGGGTGGGAGCGTCGCGCAGGATTGCAGAACTCAGCTCAAACGCGGTCCGCCCATGGAAGGGACAGCCTCCCGCTAGACATTTCGTAAAGTAAAACCCCGAGCGCCCAGGTATCCGTTCGTGCTTCTGCCGGCTCGCCACGCAATAATTCTGGCGCGAGATAGGGCAGCGTTCCCACGATCATTCTCGATTCCGTGAGCGGGAGTTTCGACGAGGCCGCCTCCTGGAGTTCCTTGTCGCGCAAGCGAGACGCGAGGCCGAAATCGAGCACTTTGACGCGACCCTGCGGCGTGACCACCGCATTCGTACTCTTCAGGTCACGATGGATCACGCCATGTTCGTGAGCGTGGGCCAGTGCATCGGCAATCTGCATCCCGTAATGAATGACAGAATCCGATGGCAGACCGGTGCTTCCTATCAGAGAGCTGAGGCGGCTGACCCTCCACCTGCTCCATGACGATGTAGGCTTCACCGTCCGAATCGCCGACCTCGTGGATCGTACAAATGTTGGGATGATTGAGGGACGAGGCCGCGCGGGCTTCATGGAGTAACAGGTCGCGTGCGGTCTTGTCCGCGAGCACGCGATCACCAACTACCTTGATCGCGACTTTGCGTTCGAGGACAGTATCGTAAGCCGAATAAACCACCCCCATCCCGCCTGCACCCAGTTGCCCCTGAATGCGATAGTGACCAAGAAGCTTGCCGGTGGGGGAGTGGTTCGACACTGCGAGGAATCTTAGAACCCCCCTCTGGACATGTCAATTGACGTGCCGACGGGGCGATTTCCTGAGCTAGACGACTGGAATGTCGCGATAGCTCAGATGTGATCGCTCCGCGTATCCAGCCACATATCTGTGGCTGGCCAAGCGGCAGACAAGTTGGATGGCCTGGCGCCTGTTTCTCTGTCTGGAACTCAGTTCCATTTCAGCTATATGCCTCCGCCTTCTCGATTAACGCTCCTGAGAAGGTGTGGTTCTAAGAACACTGGAGCAACTCGATGGCCAGGATGCGGGCGGATTGGAACGCGTGAGAGGGGAGAAGAGTAAGTGAACCTATGACAGCGGATCAGTATCCGCGGGAATTTGAAGTCGCTGGAGCTTGGTCCGCAACCCTTCGCGGCTGATGCCAAGAATCTCGGCGGCGCGAGTACGGTTTCCTTTCGTGTGTTGTAACACGGAGAAGATCAGTTGCTTTTCCATTTCATGCAGCGACATCGGAGCGACCGGCGCCGCCTCCGCCGAGACCGCAGACTGGCCGTTGCCACGGCCTACGAATTCTTTCATTCAATAAATCGGCGCCGCACGGGACGTCCGCCGACGCCAGCGCGGCCAGCCTGCGACATTTCACTTTCCAGTTCCCGAACATTTCCTGGAAAACTATAGGCCGTCAAGGCCAATAGACATGTCTTCGGTCAGGCGCGGCACCGGCCGGCCGTAGCGCGTCGCCGCGGCGCGAAGAAAATGTTCGGCCAGAAGCCTGGTGTCATGCGGCCGCTCACGCAAAGGCGGCAAGCGAAGCGTTATGGCCGATAATCGAAAAAAAAGATCGGCCCGGAATCTGCCGGCCTTCACTTCACTCTCCAGATCGCGGTTGGTCGCGGCGATGAAGCGAACGTCCACCTGCTCGGTGCGGGAATTGCCTAGCCGCGTAAACTCGCCCGACTGCAGGACGCGAAGCAGATGAGGCTGCAGTTCGAGCGGAAGATCGCCGATCTCGTCAAGAAATAGCGTGCCCCGATGAGCGGCTCCGATAAAGCCGACACGATCGCGATTCGCACCGGTGAATGCGCCCTGCACGAACCCAAAGAGTTCAGAGCCAATTAACGTCGCCGGAATCGCAGCGCAATTCAAGGCGATAAAAGGTCCTTTTACACGCGTGCTATGACGATAGACAGCCCGCGCGATCAATTCCTTCCCCGTTCCGGTTTCTCCCTCGATCAGAACCGGCAGATCGGTGGTTGCGATCTGGTGTACGGTCTGTAAGACCCGCGTCATTCCGGGGTCAGCGGTCAGTATTCCGTCAGATTGGCTGTGCGCGTGTTCCAGAGCCTCGGCGCGGCGCTGCGCCTGGCTCATCGCCACCGCGGCTCGCAATCGTGGAGCCGCCAGCGCGCAGACTTCATCCAGCAAGTCGCGCTGGTTCTTCCGTAAAACAATTGGTGACCTCGCGATTCTCCAGATAGATCAGCGCGAACGCTTCATCGCTCGCCACCAGCGGCGCGCACAAAACAGATCGCAGCGAGAGTTGCTGTATGCTGGGCTGGCTGCTGTAGGGCTCGGTCATCGAGGCGTCGCCGATCAGTACCGCCCTGCCGCTTTCCATCACGGACCGGGCAATGGAGCGGCTGACTGCCTCCTCGGCTCGGGATAGCGCCTCGCTGCGAAAATTCCGTGCCGCAGTCGCTCGGAATTCTCCGGCCTCCCGCACCACGACAAATCCCCGATCGGCCCCCAAACCTTCGATCAGAGTGTCGAGCAGCCCGGAAAGAAGCTCGCCGTACTCGCCTTCCTTCAGAAGTGCTCGCGACACTCGATAGAGAAGACTCAAGTGTTCGGCCGGGGGATTTTCTCGATTCACACTCACGCTTAAGTCTTTCGCTTCCGGAATCTCGCGTTGTTCAGTAGCCCACCATGATACTCGTCCGCTGGCAGTCGACTGTCAGGATAAGTGGCAGTCGGGCTGCATTCTATTTTGAAAGACGATGCTCAGTTGATTCGTGAGTCGGGAAACACAATGAAAAGTAAGGCGCTTGCGGTTAAGTCAATCCTGGGGATGGCAGAAAACTGGGCCAAATGGTGCCAACTTAGCGGGCACTCACTGGTTCACGTACACCATACCGAGCCCCTTTAATCACGACGCGTCTCTGCTGTTCCCGACATCTCGTCACGATTAGGCATAGGTTCGAGCGCCGTTTTTATTAGGTGTCGAGCACTTCGGCCCCGGCTTCAAAACTAGACTTAAGGAGAGCTAACATGAAACGCAACATTACGCGGGCAACACTTGGAATGATCTCCGTCGCGGCGCTGTGGGCAGCCCTGGCCGCTCCTGCCGTGGCTCAGCGTTTCCCTGGTATTGGAACCGTAATGACGTATAACGTGAATGAAGGGACCGATTTCCTGCAAGTGGTAGATACTCAAACCTTGCAAGAATTCCTGCTCGGTGTCGGCCAGGTACTGACACAAGTCCAAGGCACCAATCCTCCGGAGCGGATGCGGGCGGTTGCCCGACAAATCCTCTTGGTGCAGCCGGAACTGGTCAGTCTGCAAGAAGTAGATCAGTGGTACACCGGAACCTTCGACCCGGTTGCAGGTACATGTGGAACCATGACCCTCCAATACGACATGTTGCAAGAACTGCTCAGTGCCTTGGCCGCGGCGGGAGGCCACTACAAGGTTGCTGTGCAAGTCACCCAGTATGCATTTCCGCCTACCCCTGGACTGATTCCCCCGGCTGACTACATTTGCGTTTCCGTCAACGACTACAACGTCACACTGGCCCAGACCGATCTTCCTTCGTGGGTCTTCAATTGGAATAACCCGCAGTCCGGCCAATATGTAAATGAAGTAGTTCTGCAAACTCCAATCGGCCCAGTGCCGTTGCCAAGGTCATGGTCCTCGGTCGACGCCCAGTTTTTCGGCCATTCTTTCCTTTACATCAACACTCACCTTGAGTCCTTCGACGCGACTGTCCGGGAGTTGCAGGGCGGTGAATTGCGGGCCGGTCCGGCGAACACCTCTATGCCGGTGATTATCGCGATGGATTCAAACGCGCAGGCGTTCCCCTTACCGGAAGACCCGACCTACGCAGATTTTATGTCGGCGGGATATAACGATGTTTGGTCCCAGATTTTCCCGAGGATCGCGGGATTAACCTGTTGCCAGGATGAAGCCGACAACAACCCGCAATCGGAACTCTATCAGCGAATCGACCTGGTGTTGACGCATGGCGAAGTAACTCCATGGGAAGCATTGTTGATCGGAGCCGATCAGCGAAGCCGGCTACCCGACGGACTATGGCCCTCGGATCATGCCGCTGTCGAGGCGGGAGTGGTCGTGGGGAACAACTAGGCAAGACTTTTGACCGCGCCGTCCGTTGCATCGCGATGCTCGTGGCTCAGTATAGATCGTTGATCGAGGTCACGGATTGAGATCGGCAATCACCTTTCGCGGGCGGCGCAGTCATCTGGGACGAGTTATGAAGGCGTCACCGGTCCAACAGGAGACAGGGTGATTCGCTAAGGAGAACAGTATGACCTCAAAATACGTGTCGCTAGTTTTGATGATTGCGATCTGCATGGCGCTCGTGACGCCCGCTCGGGCAGATAGTCTGAAGACGCAGGGCGATGAAATCGTTATCGGAATTGTGGCGGTAACGGCGGTTTTAGCCGTGGTCATAACGGTTCTGGTCGTCCACTATTCAAAAAAACGATCTATCACTGGATGTGTCGCGTCGGCCGGGGACGCAATGACGATCACCGACGAAAACGACAAGAAAATTTACGCGCTCTCCGGAAACACGACCGGCGTCAAGCCGGGCGAGCGAATGAAGTTAAAGGGCCAGAAAATGAAGCCGACGGGCGCAGACAAGACGCTTGTCTGGGAAGCAACCGACGTGAGCAAGGACTTCGGCGTCTGTCAGCCCTAGCGGCGATTTCTAGAATAAATGGATCGGGTCGCCTACTCGCGGCTCGTCCGCTCTTCTTGCTGCAACTCGCTTTCTGCATGCAAGAAAAGGCCGCCTGCGGCGGCCTTTTATTTTCTATCAACTCCTGCTACTTCGGGCTAATCACCCCAAACGTCCCCGCCAGATTGTTGTAGGGACCGGCGGTGAAGAAAAGTTGGTTGGTCTTGCCATTGTTGGCTGAGCCTCCGCCGAACTCAATTCCCCAGAGCTGGTTAATGACTATGGGCTTGCCGCTGGTGTCTTTGACGGTGCCGACGAACTGGCCAGTTCCTAGATTAAAGGCGTTGATGGTGCCACGGTTCGTGTTGTTCGAAACCAGCAGCGTGTTGCTGAGGGAGCCAAAATTATTCGGCGCTACCGCGAAGCCCCAGGGCTGGTCCAAGGGCTTACCGGCTGCGAGTTGCCGCACAAACGTTCCGTCCTCCTGGAAGATGTCGACGTAGCCACCCGGAGCTTCCGACACCAGGCCAAAGCCTACGTAGAGTAATCCACCGATGTCCTGAATGCCGAACGGGGCGTTGCCCGGCGGCAGCGTGGGATCGGTAAACGAATTGACGAGGTTGAAGTTGGCGTCGTAGACGTCGACTACGTTATGGGCCAAGTCAGTGGCGTAAAGAAGATTCCCCGAAGGCCGGCTGGTAACGGCGAGGGCGGTATAGACGGCACCGGTCGCCGAGTTATTCACCGCAATGATCGCGTTGTTTAAATTGGATTGTGGAGCCCATCCGCTGATCGTTCCATCCAAAGTCGCGAACAGGAAGATTGATGGCCACCCCTGCACTTGAAACTCTTGTGACCCGTTGTAGACAATTCCGGTGGGCTGACCGGGGCCGGCGCCGGTCGCCGAGGGAATGGCAACCACCAGGCCCTGCTTCACTCCCTGACCGTTGTAGAGTGTGGACCAGCCTGAGCCCTGGTCGCTGACCCAGAAAGGTCCACCCGGGCCGTAAGCCAGGCCCCAGCCGTTCACTTGAAGCGGATCCATGAACTTGGCGGTTTTCGCCTGATTTGAATCTAGATTCGTAACTTGATACTGCGCCAGGGCCGTGCTCGAAACGAGCATTACCGCGAGCCCGAGGCAAATTGTGAGAGCAATGTTGCGTCGCTGCATAACAGAATCCTCCTTGGATGGTGCGAGCCGGAACGGCGATCGAGTAAGTCGCGGAGCGACGTGGCACTCGACCTGCCAGAACTACCGGCAATCGAATGCTAGTGCCGAGGCTTCCGGCAGGTTGTCAACGGGATGTCATTGGTTTGTACAATTCTTGTCGGCGACGCGGAGAGTTCGTTGCCTGCCGTTGCAGTAACACCCAATGCGGCGGGGCTGGTGGCTGTCTCTGGAATGTCACGTGACCACAACACTTCGGACAGGCCGCGGCGGTACGCTAGAACCCAGGCAGAGCGGTGATTTCTTTTGCTTCCACGCACTCGTAGGCGCGGCCGGCGGCGAGGGACTTGTATTCTTCCGTTCTTCCGCTGGGCCATTCGATCACCAGACGATCGACCTTGTCGCGCTTACCGAGGCCGAAAGTGGCGGGCAGTTCCGACTGCGAGAGATAACTGGAACCGCCTTTGATGAGGCGCGATTGGATCGCTGTTCCATTCGACGCATCGTAGAAGATCTTCACCGAGGCTCCGATGGCATCGCGATTGGACTTTGTCCCGACCAGGCGAATGCGGATGCTCCGGTTGCCGGCCATCTGGTCGTTGCGGTAAAGATAGGCTGGGCCGTTGTTGGTCGTGATCAGCAGATCGAGATCGCCGTCGCGATCGAAATCGCCGTAGGCTAGGCCCCGCCCAACTTTCGGCTCACTGAATCCGCCGCCGACCGCGGCGGCCACGTCTGCGAACGTTCCCTTTCCAGTGGTCGAAAGCTGGCTCGCCGTGAATTGGCCCCGGTAGAGTTGGTTCAGAAAAAGGTGCGGAGGCTGCGCGTAACCGACGCCACTGACGTTGCGCACCGTGTCGTCGATATGTCCGTTCACAACTGCCAGATCGAGTGCACCATCCAAGTCGGCGTCGAGAAACACACATCCGAATCCCAACTTGTCTTTCGATGCCAGGCCCACTCCGCTCGGCAGGGCCACGTCAACATAATTCCCGCCCTCGGAAAGCCGGTAGAGCCCGGTCATCTCGTTATCAAAATTGGTGATGGCCACGCCTGCATTTCCTGAATTGTCGAAATCGGCGGCGTCCACGCCCATGCCGGCGCGGGCTCTGCCCTCCGCGGAAAAGGCGATGCCGGCATCCACGGCGACATCTTTGAATGCTCCATTGCGCTGGTTTCGGTAAAGCTTATTGGGCTGTGTGTCATTGGTGACCAGCAAATCGGGCCAGCCATCGCGATCGTAGTCGAGCATGGCTACGCCGAGCGACTTCGAGCTGCTGTCGAAAATTCCGCTGGTGGCTGTCACGTCTTCAAAAGTTCCGTTGCCTCGATTGTGAAACAACCAGCAAGTCTCTCCGCGGTAGGCTTCAGGCGTGCAATAAGATTTGTGCTTGCCATCGAGGCTGCAGAATACATCGTGCTCGGCAGACCACTTAACGTAATTGCAGACAAACAGATCGAGCAGTCCGTCGCGGTCGAAATCAAACCACAGCGCGGACGTGCTCATAGCCAGCCGTCCGCCAAGGCCGCTCGATTTGGTCACATCAACGAACGTTCCCCGGCCGGTATTCTTGAACAGCCGATTCTGGCCGACGCACGTAATAAGGATGTCAGGAAAGCCGTCGTTGTCGTAATCTCCGACGGCGACGCCCATGCCGTACATTTCGACTTCGAGGCCGGCGTTGCGAGTCACGTCGGAGAAGGTACCGTTACGATTATTGCGATAGAGCTTCAGCGTGCTGAGCTCCGATTTATGTTCGCGCGGGTGTCCGGGCCAATTGGAGCCGTTCACCAAGAGAATGTCCTGCCAGCCGTCGCGGTCGTAGTCGAGGAACGCGCAGCCGGCGCCAAGTGTTTCGGGCAGCAGTTTTCCGCCGTAGGCTCCGCTGTTGTGGCGGAAGCGAATACCGGCTTGGCCGGTCACGTCAACCAGCCGAAAACCGGGATCAGGCGCGGAAGAAGTTGCGAAGGCATCCAGCAGCAAGCCGGGTGTTGACGCCAGACCAGCCATTCCCCAGAGAAAGGAGCGGCGATTCACGGCAGGGCCTCTCACGGAAGATCAACCAATCCGTTGCGGATGGCATAGACGACCAACTCGGCGGCCTTGTGGATTCCCAGAGTGTCCATCATGTTGGCTCGATGGACGGCGACGGTATTGGCGCTGAGATCTAGCGCGGACGCGATCTCCTTATTCGACTTCCCCTCCACAATCATTTGCAGCACTTCGAGTTCGCGCGGGGTGAGACCGGCGTGGCGTCCGCCGCGGAGCGCTGCCGGACGTTTTAGTTGCGAGTCGAGCACGGTCTCGCCGTTCGCGATTCGCCGGATGGCGGCGCCTAACTCGAGGTCCACTGCATTTTTCAGGACATAGCCGCGTGCGCCGGCCCCGAGTGCCTGTCGCACCAGGGTCTCCTCGGGGTGCATGCTGAGCATGAGCACCAAGGCCTGCGGATTCTTCGCGAGAATCTGACGCGTGGCCTCCAGCCCGTTCATGCCGGGCATGGCGCAATCCATGACAATTACTCTCGGACGAAGCTCATCCGCCAACTTGATTGCTTCAACGCCGTCGCCCGCTTCACCGGCGACGAGGATGTCGGGTTCATCCTCGAGAATGCGACGAAATCCCCGGCGCACCAGAGTGTGATCGTCAACCAGCAAAACGGAAATCTTATGCGGCATGGGAATCAAGCTTCCAATCTCTCTCTTGGGACTCGTAATCGAACCAGCGTTCCAGTTTCGCCTGGCGCGGGCCGTACAAATTCAACTATGCCGCCGAGTAATTGCGCGCGTTCCCGCATCGCCACCAATCCAATTCCCTGAGTTGTGGACTGCGTTTCGAAACCTTTCCCGTGATCTTCCACCTCGACTTCCAAAGCTTGGAGCAAAAAACGCAGACGTACCCAGCATTCCTTCGCTCCCGAATGCCGGGTCGACGTTATTCAGAGCTTCCTGCACGACGCGATACACATGAATGGCGGCGTTGCCGGCCACAGGAAAGGGTTCGCCTGATTTCTCGTAGAATATGTCAATTCCCGCCTGTCTTTCCATCACCGGCAAGTACCAGTCGAGGGTGCTCTCCAGCCCGGTCTCTTCGAGCATAACCGGATGCAGGGCCTGCGACAGGCTGCGCACTTTATCGAGCGCAGTTTGAGTGATCTCGCAGACTTCTCGCAATTCGGTTCGCAGCGCCGGTCCGGCCGCAGCCTGATTTCCAGCGCGCGTCAGCATGGCGCCGACGGCGGTCAGAATCTGACCGAACTCATCGTGCAATTCGCGCGAGATGTGACGCAAGGTGGATTCCTGAGTGGAAATGAGCTTCTGGGCTAGTTCGCTGCGCTGCTCGGAAAGTGCGGCGAGTTGCGCGAACAATCGCCGATTGGAGAGGATCAGGTAAAGGCTGGTACAGAGAATTGCAATCAGAGTCGCGGTCAGAAACAGATAAACTTGCCGCTGAACACGGTCGTAAATCTGCGCAATCTGCTGCGCGGCTTGCTCTTCGCTCTCGTTGTTCTGCACCAGCAAACGGGAGACGGCCGTGCTCAGGGCTTCCTGCCGGGCTCGGAGCGAGATTCGAATCTGCGTCCTCGCTTCAGCTGGATTGGCGCCCTGCGCTAATGCGAAGGTCCGATCGACGGCGTCCCAAAACTGGGTGACCGAATTCTTGAGGTACTGCTCCTGTTCGGGAGTTCGATGCACGGGAGCAACCTGCTGCTCGCGGCGGACCGCGTCATCAAGATCGGTGCGTACGCGCTGGAACTGTGCCGACCATGCCGTCAGCGGGTAGGGCTCGTCGTTCTCCAGCATGTCGCGCATGGCCAGAGCAAGCGAGTTCAAATCATTCTGGATGCGCAGCAATTGCAGAGAATCTTTCCGGTTGCGATCCACCATATTGTTTTGCAATTCGCGCAAGCCGGAGATCTGCCTGGTGATGTATCCCGAGTAAGCGATCACGGCCGCCAGGGTGACGATCAGGCCCAGGAATAATCCGGCGGTCGGTGATCGATGGGGCGCGGTAGCAGTCGAACGCAGCACGCCCCGAGAATACAATGCGCGCTGCTTAATTTACCAACCTCGTTAAAGCCACGCGCAAGTCGTCCGAGTTAAATCCGAATGGACCCGGTTTGGCCTTGTAGGCGACGCGGCCCTGCGCGTCGATCAGGTAAAGACGATCGGGCCAGCCGGTGTAGGCTTGCTCAGTCGAGTTGCCGAATTCGTCGATCACCGCGGGAATCTGTATGCCCAGTTTTCGCACGCAGGCTCCGGCCACGAGGGCGCGCTCTTCTTCGTCTTTCGGGCTGGCGAGGACAACTTTATCTCTGATGTTGCTCTGCATCTGCCAGACATCGCTCGGATGCGCTTCGGTGATGTACACCACGAGGAAAGCGACTTTGTTTCCGTACTGTTCGTAGAGCTTGTTAAGAGCGGGAACCTCCCGCCGAAACGGTGGTCAAGTATAGCTGCCAAAGATAAGCACTACGGGGCGGCCTTGCGCGATCAAGGCGGAGAGTTGTATGGAGGCGGTCTGATCGAGTTTTCTCAGCGAGAAATCTGGGGCACGGTCGCCGACCTTGAGGTCGCCAGCACGAGCTTGCATCCACAAAGTTTCAAATGGAAGGACGAGAAATGCCACCGGACCGGGTATTTTCGCCATGACCCGCGCAAAGGTTTCCGGCGGCTGCCGCATGACCTCGTAGAGCACGCCGCAGGCAAGCAACCACAGCAGAGCGATTACGGTGAACGCTCTTGCCAATGCTTTCTTCGGAAATGTCCGTTTTGTGTTCAGAGTGTCGCCCGACTTTTCATGCCCACCTACGCAAATTGCTCTCCGATACCGGAACTCACTGCACCCCGGGCGGTAACGCGGCGTGATGAGATTTCAGGGGCCGGAAGTGCCCTGATTATAGGGAGCGGAACTGATACGTCAATAGCAGGAAAGAAGTATGCTGGACTTGCCTGGGCAACTCCACTTCGGGGATAACTTCACCTCGCGTTGTGCCGCTGGCTTCCAAATTGGCTCTGCTGGTTGGTCTTGGGGGAATGGGCCCTGCAAGAAGGCGGCCTTGACGACCTAATCGGGCGCGCGTTCATTTGACATTCGCCGTGTAACTCGGCATTATTCAGCATCTTGGTTTAGGCTGCCCAGTTCGCGGGTGGGCCTTGGAGGATCTATGGTGCAGTTTTGCCGTCACATTTGGTCGGACGAAAAAGGACAAGACATCGCGGAGTACGCAGTGATGTTGGCCGTGATCCTGGTGCTGGTCATCGCTACGGTTCGTTTGATCGGAAGCAATTCCAACAACGTATTCTCACAGGTCGCCAGCTCTATCGGTGAGTAGCAGTGCGCTGAATGTTGGTTCCAGTGAGGTTCTTAGGCCGGCCTCATTCCAACCAGAGTCAAGGAGAATCGGGATTTTTCGATCATTAACGGGTCGGGGCTCCATCGCGAGCGAGATGCGTCACGCGGTCGGCTCAGCAAGCCACCTATTGCTAATTGATGTAAGAAGTGCCCATCAGCAGCCCTTTCGTGTTGTTTCCCTGCTCCAATTGTCGCCAATGAGTTGGCGCTCGATAGAAATAAGCCGACGCGTTCTCATGAGGAAGAGACGGCTGTAACTGGAGTGCGCTCACTTCTTTGCACTGTTGTTGGGATTCTCGGCATCATCCTTGCGGCCAAAATCCGTGCCGAAGTGGGGTTCTGACTTTGTGCCGGTGATTTTGACCGGGATTTCCGTTCCTGCGCCGTTCTTGCTGAAAAATGGGTCCGCGGGTTTCAGGAGGATCGACTTCCACCCCGTCACCATCTGTGAGAGTTTCGCATCCATGCGCACTTTGCCATGGAAATCGAATTGGTTTCCATCCAGGCTGTAGGTGCCAGTGAGATTGACACGAGTGCCGGGAACGCGAAACTCCAGCTGCGAAAACGAAATGAGACCATCGTCGAGGCCGAATGTGCCGGTCAGGTCAGATTGCACGTTGTCGGGAATATTGTCCTTCGCCAGCTTGGGCTTGCCCTGGCTTCTCATACTGAGCGCGTCGATCTTTTCCTGAATTTTGTCGTTGGTGAAGTGTGCCCCGGACACTTCAAAGTTGCCTGAAAGCTTCAGGCGATTGGCAACATCGGGCTCGCCGGGCGGCAGGTCGAACTTGGTCTTCAAACGAACCGCGCCGGTCATGATCGGTGGATCCGTGTGCACGGCCAGTTTCAGCAAGTCCTCGATCTTTCCTTTTTCAATCACGACGTCCAGTTGCACATGGTGCGCCTGGGGGTCTTTTGTCCGTACCACCGAGCCGTTGGCCGTGAGCCATGAAGTTAGAAGTTTTGCTTTTACCGGCTGAAGGTATGTGTCTCCGCTGGTTCCGTCCACGATCGCGTGAAAATCCGTATGCAGAGGCACCGTGCGACCGCTGGTCGCCACCCGAAAATCTGGAGTGTCGGTCACGCCATCCACAACGATCTGGTCAAGAATGCCAGCGTACTTTCCGGTGGACGAGAGGATTCCGCCAATGCCCTTGATCGTGCCTAAATCCGCATGGTTGAAGGAATAGGTCCCGCTCACCGGAGTGTCGCGAGGACTGTCCGCCTGCCATGGCCCGAACGATCCGCTGGATAAAACCTTCCCTACCGGCTTGGGGTTGGTCAGGTTCGCGTCGAAATGCAGGGGCAACCCGGGGCCAATCGTCGTCATCTTCAAACTCTCAATGTCAAATTCGAGCGGCAGCTTGCCAGGCTTCAGGGTGTTGATGATCAGTTGTGCGTTGTCACAGACAAATCGGTCCACAACGATCTTGATCTTTCCCCTCTGGGGCTCCATCTTCTTCATCTCGTCGCGGTGTTCTCTGGGCGGCAAATTTAATTGCAATCCTTTTACGTACACTGTGTCGACGCGCATGGGAGTGTGCAGAAAAGCCTGAATATCCATACGAAACTGGAATTCTGCAACATTGATGATCGGCTGAATTCCGGGCTCGTGATTGTTGGGATCCGTGTCGCCAAAGATTCTGAGCCCATCGCCCGAAACCTGGAGCCCCTTGAGCAACGAGACATGAAAGGCATCCAGTTCGACTTTGCTCTTGAATCGGGTAGACAAGGTCTCAATCACAGCGCCGCGAAGGATTGGCTCGGCGCGCGAAATCGCTATGCTCGCCGCGCCGAATACAACTATCAGCACGAGGGCGATCCCGCCGACCCAGCGCCAACGGGCGCCCGGCTTGTTTTCGCGGAGCGGGTTTTGGTTGGATTCTGCCATGACGAACGACGGGCAAAATTTCCCGAGAAGCAACTCTCAATCTACTCCACGCGCCAAAATTCGCAGCAGCAAGAGCCAGCGCCGTACGTTGGTAGTCATGAGGAAATTCTCTTTGACGTGCTCCCGCCCGTTCCGTCCAAGTTGCGCGGCGAACTCCGGATGCGTGAGCAGATAGCGGATCTGATAGGCGCAACCTTCGACGGAATGCACCAGCATGCCAGTCAGCTTGTGGATGATCTGGTTGGGAATGCCGCCGACGGCGCCGGCGATGGTGGGTTTTCCTTTCCACAATGCCTCGGTGACGGTGAGGCCGAAACCCTCTTTGATCGACTTCTGCACCACGATGGTCGAAGCCCGCTGCAGTGCGTTGATTTCCAATGCGCACCACGGTGGCAAGTCTAGAATGATAATGTCGCGATCGTCGCCGGCGGCTTCCTTGACCTCTTTGAGCACGAGCGCGCCTTCGGGATCATCGCTCGCTCCGCCCCCGGCCAGCACCAGTTGGCAATCGACATATTTTCTGGCCAGTTTGAAAGCCTGCACCACGCCGACCGGATCCTTCAATCGGTCGAAACGCGACACCTGGGTGACGATCGGGCGCGTGCGATCTACGCCAAATTCATCGCACACTTTCTGCACGAAGCTTTCTTCAAGTTCTTTATTCTTTTCCGAAAGCGGATCGATGCACGGGTAAAACAGATACTGCGGGATGGGCAACTGACGGGCGAACGACTGCGAGGAAAAGATGGCCGCATCGTATCGCTCGATGAAAGGGCGCAGTAATCCCCAAACTTGCGGATTCGGATTCGACAAGTCGATATGGCAGCGCCACACCCAACGTCCCGGCGAATCTTTACGCGCGGCGATCAGGGCAGCAGGCTGTGGATCATGGATGACGACCATGTCCTCATGGAACTGCATGCGCTGACGGTTTTGTTCGTTGTAAGCCAGAAAGATTTCCCGCGCTGCTTTCGTGAGTTGGTATTCGCTGCCGTGCAGGGCGTTATGGAAGGCCTTAGTCACCTCGAAAAAGTCGTTCCCCCCTGTCATCACGTCCCAGCGCGTCGTGACTTCGAGTTCTCCGAGCATGGGAACCAGACGATTGAGCATTTCGGCCACGCCTCCGCCAACGGCAGTGGAATTGACCATCTTCACAGTTTTGCCTTTGACCTCGCGAGCGAGAAAGCGCAATTCGTCGAGTTCCGCCGCGCCGACAATGGCTTGGTAGTCGTCGAGGTGCGGGGCCGGCACAGGCGCGGGAGGCGTTTCCCAAGTTCGCGGTGACGTTCGCGGAGCGGTTCGCCGCTCCGGATGCACAGGGGCGGGCTGAGCGGAAAGAGCCGGCTCGTGGTGTTCGCTGGTTGCGGGTTGCGTCTTTACGAGTGTCATTTCTGGGTTCACCACCGTACGTCCTCGTCTAGGTCAACGCGCGTTCCACCACGCGGACCATCTGTCCGCGCACGTCTTCGAGCGTTGCCGTATAGATATCGATCCGATTCAGGGCGCGGGCAGCGTCAGTCAGTCCTACATCTTCATGCAGCCACTGTGAGAAATCGTTGGACATGAGCTTGAGCCGCAGACGCGCCTCGATGAAATGATGATGGATGGAGTGCACGCTCACTTCACGCAGGCCCTTGGCGAAATCCTGCATGGTTTCTGCTACGAAGTTAGTAGGCATCACCACAATGTCAGACGCGCAAAAATAAAATGTTTCGTCGGCGACACGCGCTCCTTCCGCGGGATTGAGCTGGAGGTGCTTCTCCACAATCTGGACAAATCGCTCGCGCAACTCGCTGAGAGAGGTGAACTCGCGGACATCCACGCTCGCCAACTGTTCCGCCAGACCGGGCTGGTTGCACGCGGCCAGCGCCCAGTGCGCGAAGTCGTTGGAAAACCCCTCGCGAATGAAATGGTGCTCCTGCAACGTGCGGAAAGTGTGTTGAAAAATGGAGTCATCCGGGCAGACGCGCAAAGCCTCCAGCAACTCGGCAAGCGTGTTTGCCTTCTGCGTGGTGATGCGCAAAAGGTGCGCCGAAGTGTTGAAGTAGAAGGGCTTCACAGGCGTTCGCACAAGAACTGGCTGTGCTGTCGTGGTCATCCGTTCACCGCCGCGGCTGCGCCGCTGTCAAAAGTATCGTGTTCAAGGCAGGCCTTCAGCCATAGCCCCAGAAAGTCGAGAAGTTCTTCGGGAGGCTTGAGCCAGAACTGCGCCGCCGTCTGCCGCCACTTAGGGCGCACCAGCACGCTGATCCCGCGTCCCAACATGGCACGGAGAGCGGATTCGTCGGTGGAATCGTCGCCCAGATAAGCCGCCGGAGTACCCGGATTGATTTCACTCAAGAAGGTTCGAACCGCGTCTCCCTTGTCAGCCTCGGCGGCTCGAATTTCCACTCCACCATCGAATTGCAGCAAGTCTAGCCCGCTGTATTCTGCAACGGGACGCCAGCCGAGCAGGACGCGAGACCGAAGTTCCTCGGCTGCGATTTCGCTCAGGCCGCGCCAGTGAACGGCAATGCTTCCGGCCTTGAACTCCGCGACGTAGCGCAGTTGCAGGTAGCCTAGCCAGCGGTCCGCGTCCGACAAACCTACCAAAGTTCGCTCGTCGAGTCGCGGCATCTCCATGGTTCCGTCCGTTCTCAGGCGCTGCAACCCATGGACGCCCCACACTTCCGGATGAGGGTGAAGATTGAGCAGGGGGAGAACATCTCTCGCGTCCCGCCCCGAGAAAACCACAACCCTCGTGCGTCCGTTGCGGACGATCTCTTGCAGCAGAGGCCCAACTCCCGGATAGGGATAGGCCAGGTCGCGCTGGGCGTGGAACGGCGCCAGCGTTCCGTCGTAGTCGAGCAGGAGCGCGGCCTGCGATGCGCGCGCGACGGTTTGCAGAAACGGCGCGAACTCAGATTGCATCTTTGCCCTCAACGCGTTGCTTCCTTTCTTTGCTCTTTCGCTCGCTTCGTTCACTCGACGGCTCGTCCCTATTGAGCACCATTCGCAGAATCACCCCACGGACACAGTGGCGCGCGATTTCTCCTGCACGTCCTCAGGCGCATCCAAGCGCACCTCGCAAAGTTCGGTGATAAGGTTCCCGGCCCAGCGGTAGATGTTGTGCTCCCTGATGACCTTGCGCATGCGATGCACACGCAACTGCTTGTCTTCCGGCTCCATCTCCAGGGCGGTGCGGATCGCTTCGGCGGTCTGATCGATGTCGTAGGGATTGACCAGCAGAGCGTCTCGCAATTCGCGAGCTGCTCCAGTGAACTGGCTGAGGATCAGCACGCCGCGTTCATCCCGGCGCGCGGCGAGGAATTCTTTGGCCACCAGATTCATGCCGTCGTGCAAAGACGTTACCAGGCAAAGATCGGCGGCACGGTAATAGGGTTCGATCTCGTGATGGCTGTGCTGGCGCTTCAGGAACACGATGGGCTTCCACTTGCCGCTCTGAAAGCGCCAGTTGATGCGTTCCGCTTCAGCCTCCACTTCGGCGAGCAGGTCGTGATAGCGCTTGATGTGGGTGCGGCTGGGCGCTCCGATCTGCACGAACGTAAACTTTCCCTGATAGCTCGGGTATTTTTCGAGGAAGCGCTCGATGGCCAGGAAGCGCTCCAGAATTCCCTTGGTGTAATCAACGCGATCGACTCCGATGCCCATGTAGGTTGCTTCGACGCCCAGACTCCGGAGCAGAACTGAACGTTCGAGATAACTGGAGCCATCATTAGCGCTTTCGTCGGAATCATCGTCGGTGAGCGCTACGCTGATGGGGAAAGGCCGCACGATCGTGCGGTGATCGTGGCGGAGCACGGAAAAATGCTCCCAATCCACGCGCGATTCGACAACGCGGTCTACAGTCTCGAGAAAATTGTTGCAGTGCGACTGCATGTGAAACCCAATCAGGTCGGCGCCCAGCAAGCCATCCACCAGCTGACGCTGCCACGGACAAATGCCAAAAGCTTCCGGATTCGGCCACGGAATATGCCAGAAGATGGCCACGCGTGCATCCGGCCGCTTTTCCTTGATCAAGCGCGGCAGCAGCGCGAAGTGGTAGTCCTGCGCCAGCACGACGGGCTTCGCCACATTTTCAATTTCCTCGAGCACAGCGGCAGCGAACTTGCGGTTGACGTCCTGGTAGTGCTGCCAGTCATCAGCGCGAAAAAGTGGACGCGTATGAGCGATGTGGCATAGCGGCCACAATCCTTCGTTAGCAAAACCGTAGTAATAACCTTCCTCTTCCGCCTTGGTCAGCCACACGCGGCGCAAAGTGTAGCGGGGATCGTCAGGAGGCACCCGCAGCCGGTCGGCTGCATCCACGACCTCCGCGTCGGCACTACCACTCCCGTGCGCGATCCAGGTGCCATCGCAGGCGTTGAGTACCGGTTCGAGCGCGGTAACCAGACCACTCGGCGGCACAACGACTTCGAGCGCCTTCCCGTTCCGCTGATGCATGTAGGGCTCGCGGTTTGAGACCACGAAAAGATGGCCGTCGTCCAGACGGGTGCGGAGCTGTACCGAAAGACGATCGGCTGTCCACATGGATTCCGCCGCTTCGCGCAGACGAGCCTCATTTTCCGCGGCGTTGCGGGCATGGTTAAGACTCTCCGCCATGGTGGCGACTTCGCGCGCCAGCGGCCGAAACATGTCGAGATCCGGTACTCCTTGGCGGTAAGAAACCTTTCCAGTGCGGAGAGCGCGCATCCACAGCGCTGCCCGCGCAATCGGGCCGGTGATGCTCCAGCGAACGATCAGCAGCGTAATCAGAACAATGAGAAAGACCTGGGCCAGCACTCGAAAGAATGTTCGCCGCCATACAAGAAGGATCTGCGCGCGGATGTAGCTCACATCGTGTACCACGACGAGGGCGCCCAACACCTCATCCTGACGGCGAATCGGCAACGCGAGAATGTGCACCGGCACGCTTCCCATCCGGACGAACGCACTTTCTTCGTGACCCTCTCTGACGGCTTGGGTTATAGAAGTCGGACTCGTGTTCAGCGTCTTCGTGAGTTCCTGGGTTATCGCTACCAACGTGCCCTCCCGGTCGTAGATGGCGACGCCGAGAAGGTGTTCGCGGTTCCCGAAACGCTGCACAAGGCGCTGCAGGTCGTTATCGGGAACGTTGCTGGAAGTGCTGTTCGGAACGTTGTTCAAAACTCTGCCCGAACCTGCAGTCCACGACTGCTCGACGCTGCTGACGAGACTTTCGCCCAGCATCTCGGCGCTGCGCTCGAGAGCCCCGCGCAGAGCGTGTTTTTCCGCCAACACTTCGTAATACGAAAAACCAGCTGAAACCACCGTGATGCCGAGAATCAGAGACACGATCAGCCGAACACTAAGCAACCGCATGCACAGTCCTTTGCCCGGTCTTTTGACGCGATAGCGCCCGGACGGGTTGGTTGTCGGTTCAAATATTGAATTTGAGGCATTGAGAGCGCCTCGCCACGTTCGGGCTGTGCTCACCTCCCTGGCTTAAGTCCTCGATTCGCAGTGGAATTCCGTCATCTCACGTTAGTGCGGTGCAACCTGACTGCCAATCGATTCCATTGGTGTGCATGTTGGTCACGTTCAGGAGCTTGCAATAAAACGGCAGAAGTTCGAGGATTCCACATCGGGTACAGCGAATTTTCCGACTGAATGTAGAATTTGCCAGCAGCGGGTTCAGTTCGTAGGCGGTTGGCACACCGTTCGGGAGGGGTTCGTTCCAGGGCAGCGCTTCGGATCTTTCGCCGTCTTGACGGGATCGAAACCAGTGATACTAGAGGACTGCCGACATGCTCGTCCCTGCGGCGGCAAAGACGGCGGCGGCTTCTTGCTCAGCGATGGGAATGAAGGCTTGCAAAACACCGGCGTCAAACTGGGTTCCAGCGCTGCGAAGCAAGCGCGCAATCGCTTCTGCATGCGGAAGTCCTTGCCGGTAGCAGCGATTCGAGACCATCGCATCGAAGGCGTCGATGACGCAGATGATTCGCGAAACCAGCGGAATTTCGTTCCCCTTGAGTCCAGCCGGATATCCCGTTCCGTCCATGCTCTCGTGATGGTGTAAGGCGTAGAGACTCGCTTCTTCGAGCCCCGGGAACAAGCGCAGGATTGACCAGCTGTATTCGGGATGGCGGTTAATGAGGGCACGTTCCTCGGGTGTGAGCGGCCCAGCTTTTTTCAGAATAGAGTCCGGTACACCGATCTTGCCAATGTCGTGCAACAGCGCGGCCACTTCCACCTGGTAAAGACGCTCCTCGGGGATCTCCATCCTCCGAGCTACCCGGAGCGCCCATTCCGCCAGTCGCGTGCTGTGAACTCCGGTGTTGATGTCTTTCAGGTCAAGCATCTGGTTGAAGGCGCAGACCAGAGAGTTGCGGAAAGCGAGATGCTGTTCTTCCAGTTCCTTGATGCGGAGTACCAGTGCGGACACATCGAGGGCCGGATTTGCCGTAGCCGCCATATCGTCGCGATCTCGCTCTGTCGAATTTGCTTTGCGCTACAGCAGGTTGCAGGCCTGAACCGCCTGGTAAGTGTCCAACCGCCCAAATCCAAGGTTCAGATTACCAATGTAGTCGGCATTTGCCAGACCCATGGGAACAGTCCAAGCGGGGCAATTGCTGTTGGCGCCCAGCATGAGGGCGGCGGTGCCGGCCACGAAAGGAGTGCTGAATGACGTGCCCCATCCTGCGGCCCAAGTGCCCCACGGATAAGTCGTGACCACGCCTTCTCCCGGTGCGGCCATCCACACCGGAGGCGCGCCGTAATTCGTAAACGTGGATTGGGCATCGTTATTCGAAGTCGATGCTACATCGATCACGTCGGGAAGGCCGCCCGGATAAACCATCGTGTACTCGCCGTCGTTTCCAGCAGACGCGACTGAAATCACTCCGTGGTTGTTCGCATACTTGATAGCAGTCGCGAGCTCTGCGGAGTAACTCGTGTAATCGAAGCTCATGTTCATTACATTGGCGCCGTGGCCGACGGCATAGTAGATGGCGCGCAGAATGTCGGAGTCATATCCTGTGCCATTCGCGGTGAATGCTTTTAGCGGCATAATCTTCGCCTGGGGTGCGACCAGGTGGACGATGCCAGCGGTCATTGTGCCATGTCCAAAATCGGTGTACGGGCCGCCGTCAAGAACTGCGACGGTGCGCTGATCGAGCACCGCAACCGTTCGCTGATTCAGCGTCGCGGTCTGCGCCGCGCTCAAGTTGGGACTGGCCTGAACGTCGTTCATTTCTGAACCGCCGCTGGTATTACGTGTGAAGTCGTAGCCGTTGACCAATACGCTTTGTAATACCGGGCTGGTGGGATCGACGCCGGTGTCGATAACCGCAACCGTCGTTCCAGCGCCGGCGACGCTAAACGATGACTGCGTCTGGGCCGTGCGCACCAACTGATTCGCGGGCTGCGCCAGGTAGCCATGCCAAACCGTCGCGCCGTAGTAAGGCGTGGGTACTGAATCCGTCAGATATCCTGGATCGGAGGCGGCGTACGGTTGCTGCGCATTCACGATCTGATCGACTTCCACATCGAGGATGCCGGTCTGGAGACTGATCTGGAGCAGCTTGGTGACGGGATTCAGAATGGCGGGGAAAGTCACCAGGAACAGCTGTCCGTTGGGATCTCCCAGTCCGGTTACGACCTTGCAGCCGGTCAACAGGCAAGTGAGGTTGACGCCTGGCAGCCCCAGCGAGTCGCGCACGATCAGACGAGTTTGCGCTTGCGCCGCCGGAGCGCAAAAGGCACTCAGCAACAGCAGCAGGCAAGCAATCATGCCCGCCCGCTGAACATTCATGTGTGACTCTACTTCACCCATTGTTTTCCCCATTGTGACCCTATCCCCTATTGCAAGTTTAGAGTGGAACCTTCGCGCTTTCCACTTACAGCCGTACTCTCTCTGGAGTAACTCGTCCTAGTTTCTTTGGTAAGTCATGTTTGGTTACCTTTATCGGGGGCTGGTCAGCGGAATCCGCACGATATTGCGTCCCGCTGCCTTCACCGAGAGCCACATTGCATCTTTCTGTTCAAATTCCAGATGGAACTCTCCCAGGACGCTGACCGCGGCGGTCGCGACCAAGTCGTCTTTTTCCGTCGATAATTCGACGCTGGCGTTGTCCCGCAATGCTCGCACCGCCTGCTTGTCGAAGACCTGGCCAACCACATGAACTTCTTTGGATTGGGCGCGGCGGCCGAAGCGCAAATCTACCGTCAGGCCCTCAGCTTCGTAGATAACCTGCCATACGTTGAGGGCACCGCTGCGCACGCCCGCCGGCAACGGCTGCGCGAAGCTGTCGAAGACCAGGCTGGCCAGAGTCCACGCCCGGGGCTGCTGGGCGTGCGTACTGGCAAATCCCAGCTTTACTAAACGCGCGAGATTCTCCGGTGGCGCATAAATACTCTCTTCGGTGGCGAGCCTCCGCACCCGGCTCCATGCGTCATGCGCGGCGTGGCACTTCGAGCAACCCTCGGCGAGGTGTGCTTTGATGCCTCTGCTGATTTGGGGGGTACTGACTCCACGAACAAAATCAGCCCAGGGTTGTTCTGAAAAATGCCGCATTCTGCTCCTCGTATCTTTTCTGGTTCCGTATCGAGATCAGGTCCATCCAACTGGACTTTCTCGCTACTACAAAAGGGAAGCCAGGAGCTCAGGAAATACAGGTTTGGGCCAAAAAATCTTGATGGGCAGTTAGCCCTTTCCTATCAACAAGAAAGGAGCCCAATGGTAAGGATGGGGGCGGTGCTCACGGAGGCTGATAGATGCCATTTGCATGGCTTCCGCCTTCGAGCGCCCCTGCTGGAACTGGGTGTAAAACTCGATCATGAATTCCTTGGTGCTGTCGTCATGAACGTCCCACAGGCTCAGGACGAGCGACTGCGCTCCTGCCTGCAACAAGCCTCGGACCAGGCCCATCAGCTCATCGCCGGGCGTGACCACGTTCAGGCCGGTGGCGCAGCCGCTCAGCACGACCAACTCCACCGGCAGTTGCAGGTGAGCCATGTCGTAAAGGCTGAGATGAGACGTTCCGAGGCGAATCGAGGAAAACATCGGGTTATCCTGGCGAAAGTATCCGTGGGTTGCGATGTGTATGGACTTACTTTTTGGCCCATGAGTCTGAAGGACGCACTCGGTGGCCTCGGTGTCCACGAATAGTTTCGGGTTCGGCAAGATTCGGGCGAGTGCATCTACTTCGGCGCGGATGGCGGGCGTTCGTTCGTCGGAGACACCGAGAATCAAAGAATCGCCCTTGGCGTTGACCGGTTTCGTCTGGCAATGTACGTAAATGCTGGCGCTGGGCGCATAGGAAATGGAGAATCGATCGATCAGGTACGACTCGCCATCGTGCAGCGCGTGAAACGGGACGTAGTGCAGCAGTCCATGCTGCACAAAGACAACGTGCCGGGCATCGAGCAGATGACGGATGGGCGCGATCAACTCCTGATACAGGCTCTTGAGGTGTGCCTGGGTCGATTCCAGCAGAGGCTGGGCGAAAGTCGCGACGTACTGGGGATCGAGGCGGAATTTCGACATCTGAAATTGCAGAAGCTGCAGCAGCTTTTGAATTTGTGTCTGCACCGTGACGGGACAGATGTGAAGTTCGTCGCGGGTCAATACGCAGGCAACGATGCGGTCGTGTGCGCAGAAAAACTCCATCAACGCCGTATCGTCCGGAAGCGCTGATCTGATCTCCTCCAGCGACATGTTGGAAGGAACCTGCACGCCGGCTTCATTCGCTTCCGCTACGGTGGCTTCTTTAACCGCCCGCATCAAATCCGATTCGCGCGATCGAGCCTGCTGCTCGAGTTGCTGGACGCGCTCTTGCGAACGCTCCTCCGGCCGCAGTTGTTCGCGCTCGATCAGGTTGTAATACCAATTCAACTCTTCGCGAAGCTTTCGGATCGAACGCACCAGTTCGCTCTGTCCCGAGTCGGCAGCCGTCGGCACGTGCACCGGTTGGTTCAGAAGATCGATAAGGGTTCGCGATTTGGCCTGTTCGATATAGGCAAACACTTCTTCGAGACTGTTCTGGCGGCGCAGACAGATGTCCACCAGGCTCTCGTAAACCTCAAGCTTGTTCTCAAAGAAGGCGAGCTTCAGTTCTTCTCCACGCAAGCTGCTGCGCAAGCGCTCGACTGCGGCACGCGCACGGCAATAGGATTCGTAGGCCGCGTCTTCGTTGCCGGTGACACGCTCCACTTCGCCCATGAGGAATTCCGCCTGATAGAAAAGCGTTGGCGAATCCACGTTCGCTAAGTCCATCAGCGCCGTCCCGACAATGTTGTTTAGCGAGGCCGGTGTCGCCCAGCCGCAGGGCAATTCGCGCCAGCAGCAGCTCGGCCAGTACCGCCTTTCCCCGCATCGGAGATGCGCGGAAGAATTCGTGTGCCGCCGACGCAAAGACGCCGCGACTCAAACAGGCGTCCCTCGGTGAAAAGGACCAGCGCCTCGTACAGATCAATGAGCGACGGCCAGACCTGGTTCTGGTCGTGAACAAACATCTCTTTCGCCTGCGCAAACAGCTTGACCGCCTCAAATGCCTGTCCCTGGCGGCTGGCCGCGATGGCGGCGAATCCCAGTGCCTTTGCGGCTTCATAACCGAACCCGAGCTGGTGAAAGCTTGCATTCGCCGCTCGTCCGAGTTCGCCAGCCTCGGCACTTAGATTGAGTTCAAGGTAAATTTCAGAAAGGTCGAGATTACAGAGGGCCAGCTGATAGGGATCGTTGGCTTTCTTGGCGCTGACGGATGCATCCCGAAGCATTTGAATGGAACGTCCGTACTCGCCGCGCAGGAAATACAGATAGGCGATGTTGTAGTCAGCATAGGCGACCAGAATCGGCATGCCCTTCTTTTCGCAGTGCCGGCGCGCGACCTGATGCAGTTCTAGAGCTTTGGGAAAATCGTTCAGGCTGATGTGGCAAAGCGACAAGTTGCTCAGGACAGCCGCCAATCCCTCGGCATCATCGTGAACCAGCATTTGCTCGTATGCTCGCACATAAAATGCGAGCGCTTCGGCGAAGCGATCCTGCCGGTGATAGATGTTTCCAATATTGATTTCGAGGCGAGCGAGCCGGCGCGTGTTCCCCTGTTGCCGAAAGATTGTGGCTGCCCGCTCTCCGGCAGCGAGCGCCTGGTCATATCGGCCAAGCAACAACAACGACTGAATGGAGCCGCTCAGGGTTCGGGCGAGTTCAGCTTGCTCACCGGTTTGCTCAAACAAGGCGATGGCCTGCGCGTGCAGCTGAACGGCTTCAGCGTGCTCGTCGAGCGCATACATGGCGTTCGCTTTCGCGCGCAAACTTCGGGCCAGCAGGCTTGGAGTGCCGAGTGTTCGCGCGACGTCGAGGGCTGCCTCCGCCAATCGCCTGGCCCGGTGCGTGTCAATGCGAACCTCTTGCCAGACTCTTTCGCTTAGAGTGTTTACGATTTCATTCCACGCCATTGCCGGATGTTGCTCGACCAACTGCGCGCGGCTCGCGGTGTCATCGAGGGCAAGTAAGCGCTCGATCATGGCGTCGAATTCGGTCTTCTGAACCGCTTGAACGGTCATTGGAACTAGAAGCCCTTCTTTTCAAGATATTTCTTGAGATAAGCCAGGCATCTGCCGCGGATCGCTCCGATCGAGCCGGTTGCCATGCCCAGCTCCTCGGCGACATCTTCGTAAGGTCGCGGAGGAATTTCGAAAAAAAGCAGCCGTACCATCCGCTCACATTTTTCAGGCAACTCTGAGATAGCGTCACGCAGTATTTGTTCTTGTTCGACCTGCACGAGCATGTGCTCGGGAAGTTCGTCAGTGCTATTTGCAGGAAGTGCAGCGTCGCTGTGTGTTCCCTCGGGGGCGAGTTCAACCAACCTGTCAGCGGCGCGCTGGTAGGAGAGGCACTTGTGGTAGCAGGTCTGCATCAGCCATTTCGGCAGGGCGCGGTGTTCGCGGAGGCGTGGCAGCTCGGAGAGCAGGTCCACACAAACGGACTGAAAAATGTCGCCGGCATCCTGATGCATTCCGAGCTTAATCGGAATCGAGTAGATGAGGTTCTTGTACTTGTCGATCAATGCCGACCAGGCTTCCTCGTCGCCTTTGAGGCAGCGGCCGATCAGCCGCTCATCTGTACAGTGAGACAGCGAAGAGCGATCGGGACGCTCTGGCGCCCTGCCTGCTGCGGTTCCTGTCATCGAACGCCCGCGTTCTCCTGAGCCGGGCCGCGCACGTAGAGTTCGTCCGCATTCCACAGCGTGTACGGATCAAGCGCCGCGGGATGGAAGTTGCCGACCCGCGAATCCGCTCCCGCAAGGATGTTGGGGGTTCCCAGAAAAATGAAAGGCAGATTTTCGGCGATCAGTTGTTGCGCACGATCGTATAACTGTTTCCGCTTGGCATAGTCGAGTGTGACCATCTGTTGTTGCATCAACTGGTCAAGTTCGCGCTCCCAATCGGTGGCGGGTTGGGTTTCGCCCAGATGCCACAGGTGCGACGTGCCGGCGAATGCCCAGACATTCATCTCCGGATTAGGGTCGGCATCGCCGCCGCCCAGCCCCATGATGGCGGCATCGTAATCAAAGCTTTGGAAGACGCGATCTATGGTCGCGCGAAATTCGAGCGGGACGACATGCACCTGCATCCCCAGGTGCGAGAGATCGTCCTGTAGCAGGGTCGCCATCTTCATGCGCTGGCTGTTCGAAGAGCTCGTGATGATGGAGAATTCGACGGGCCGCCCCGCTGCATCCAGCAACCGGCCGGCCGGGTTCCATGAATATCCGGCCGATTTCAGAAGCTGGCGCGCGGTTTCGACCGACCGTGGCGGATGCGGGATCGTTTGATTGATCCAGAGCTTATTGCCGGGACCGACATTGCCCCATAAGGCCGTGCCCCGGGATCCATAGACAAGCCGCACGATGGACTCGCGATCGACCGCTGCCGAAATCGCCTGCCGGAATTTCAAATCGCGGAACCATGCCTGCTTCGCGGCAACTTCGTCGAGTTTCTTCCCACTGAGGTCATTCAGATTGAACAACAGGAAGTTGTATTCCAGACTGGGTCCCATATCCGCGAGCTGCGAACCGGAGCGCAATTTCTCCCGCGAAAGCAGGTTGTAATTCTCGGAGCTGAGACGGCTGATGATGTCAGTCTCTCCCGCTTCGAAGCGCATCACCTGCGCATCTTCGGTGCCGACAAACAGGAATACGAGTTCGTCGAGGTAGGGCAGCCGCTGGTTCTCGCGATCAACCTTCCAGTAATAGGGATTGCGTTCCACCACGATGCGCTGCCCGGGCACGTACTGCTTGAGGCGAAACGGCCCCAATCCAGCGATTTCGGCCGGTTGCACGTTAAGGGACCATGCCTGCGCGAAACGGCCTTCGCGATAAGGCTTCTCCAGCAAGTGCTTCGGCAGCATTGCTAGCCCGTCGAACAATCTTTCAGCGGCTGCATAAGGACGTGGCAAAACGAACCGCACCGTGTATTGATCGAGCTTGGTCACCAGCATGGGCTTGCCGTCGATAATCAGCAGATCCCGTTGCGGGGAATCGACCGCTTCATCCATATAAACGTTGAACGAGAACAGTACATCGTCGGCGTCGAACGGGTGACCATCGGAGAACCGGATTCCCTTGCGGAGTTCGAGCGTAAAAGTGCGGCCGTCGGCAGACGTCTTCCACGATTTAGCCAGCGCCGGCTCGGTCTGCTGTGTTGAACGGTTGATCTCGATCAGATCGCCCATCAGACGCCCGATCACCTCGCGCGAAACCGCGTCGGTCACGATTACCGGATTGAGCGTCTTCGGTTCGGAGCGTTCACCAATGGTTAGGTGGCCGCCGTAGTGGCCAGAAACATCCGTCATGCGTGCCAGTTCTTCTCCGGGTTTAGCCGCTTGCGATACGAGCCCGGCGGCAAGGGATACAGCGTTGAGCAGACACACTTGTAGGGTTAGGCGAGCGATCCGCTTCATAACACCCCTTACCCCACAGAACTCAGCTTTCTAGGATTATGAGATTCTAACCGGGAATGGATCACATCAGAGAGGGAGCTATAGAGTACGGAAGTAACAACTAGAGCGCCGGCTGGAGCCAGCAGCCACCCATAGGAAACGAGGACGCTGTATTGCTGCAACGTACTCAGCATGTTGCCCCAGCTCGGCACCGGCTCGCTCACTCCGAGGCCGAAGAAGGAGAGCGTTACTTCCGCGGCAATATAGCGCGGAACCAGCAACGCTGCCTGTGTGAGCAGGACCCCGTACGTTTTGGGCAGAACATGCCGCCGGAGCAGGAGAAGTCCGATCCACCAAAGCCGCGGGCGGCCAAAACATAGTTTCTGGTTCGTGCGCTGAGCGCCACTCCGCGCACCAGCCGCGCCGGCCGCGCCCAGCCGATCAGGCCGATCACGCAGGTCAGGAGGAAGAATGTGCGACGGGACTTACGTGTAAAGGCAGGAATGCGCCACTCCGAGCAGGAAGTACAACCAAGGCAACGAAAGAAACAGTTCGGTCGATCCCATGAGGATCTCGTCGATCCAGCCGCCATAGTAGCCGGCAACAACCCCGACCACACTGCCGACCAGAAGGGCAACGAAAGTCGCTATAATTCCCGCAGCGACTGAAATCTGTCCCGGATCAAGACGCGAGAAAATTCGTCGCGGCCGAAGGCGTCGGTGCCAAACAGCAGAATTTTTCCGGGATCATCGGTACCGAATAGATGAAGATTGGATTCGAAAAGGCCAATACAGAGACACATTAACTTAGTTACCGCGCACGAAAGCTCGGATAGGGAAAGACGCGGCTTCGATCCTCCTTATAGCCGTCGGGTCGGCGTCGGGGGTGCACGGCCATGGGTATACAAACGGGCGTAAGTGAAATCCAGCAGTAGTCTCGGAAGTGCAGGTGAGTGGGCGGAGCATAGGGCAGATCGCGATTCTGTGTAGTTGGGTCATAGGGTGCAACAAAGCCCGCGAACATGAGAATGGTGAGGTGCAGAGCAGCCAGCCAGGATGATTATCAGCAATGTGGCCTTAGTGCGCATCGGCTGCCCCCGCTCAGTCCCATCCGGGACTTTTTATCTTTTTTTCGCGGATCGAATGCGATGAGCATTATGTCGGCAATCAGATTGCCGACGACCATGAAAAGCGCGGAGAGCATGATTCCTCCGATCACGACATAGAAGTCGCGAGAGAACGTGGCCTCCAACACGAGAGGTCCGAGGCCCGGCCATCCGCAGATGACTTCGACCAGGTCATGGACCCGCTGATCAGACCGGCCAGCGAAAATCCGAAAAGTGAAATGGCGGGATTGGCGGCCACCGGCAGCACGTGCCGGAAGAGCAGTCTGGTCTGGCTGATTCCAAATCCACTTGCGGCTTGCACGTAAGGAGCGCTCAGTACTTCGAGAACGCTGGCGCGAACATGCCTGACAATCACTGCGGTTTCGCAAAGCACAAGGATCATCGCCGGCAGCGCGAGGTGCAGCAGGACGTCCTGAAGCTTCGCCCATGTCGAAAGGCCTTCGACGTCAGGCGACATCATTCCGCCGACTCGCAATATCCTGCCAACGAACCGCGACCGCGAGCAGTGCCACGGCAATAACAAGCTCGGGTACAGAAACGAGGAGTGAACTCGCAAGAGTGACCGTTTTATCGAGCAACCCTCCGCGGCGATTGGCCGCCCACACGCCTAACGGGACCGAGATCATCCACGTGAGAAGGAGGGCAGTGCTTGTCAGCAACAGAGTGTTCTTTGCCCGGCTCCATAGTAACGGCGCCACCGGCGCGTTGTACGCGATCGAATACCCAAGATCACCGTGCAGAGCAGATTTCATCCAGCGTCCATATCTGACTGGAAGCGGCAGGTCGAGTCCGTATTGGGAGCGCAGTGCCGCGATCGTTTCTGGCGAAATCTGTGGATTAAGCCGCATTTCGTCAAAAAAACTTCCCGGCGCCATTTCCGTAAACAAGAAACAAAGCGCCGACACGCCGATCAGTAACAGAACCGCTCGCACCAGTCTGCGGCCGATGTAATTCACTCCGATGCTCGCGTGATGGCCGCGAGGTTCGATGCCGCCAGTCTCGCCGAGGCCAGCAGTTTCTTCGTCGCCGCATGGTGGGGGCTGGAAATGCATCTGCTCGGTCGGACCGACTTCCACGGTTCGCCCCTCGGACATAACTCCGATCACATCCGCCAACCGTGCCACCAGCGCCAGATCGTGCGAAATCAGAAGATAAGTCAGCGAGTGCGCCGCTTGCAGGTCGAGTAGCAGGTTGGCGATTTGCGCTTGAGTGGAAACGTCCAGGCCAGAGAGGGCTTCATCGAGAACCAGCAGTTGTGGGCGTAGAGCGAGTGCGCGCGCTAGCGCAAGCCGCTGCCGCTGCCCGCCGCTGAAATGAAGGATTGATCGGTGCATCCAATCCGCGGAGATTCCGACCTCGACCATCAAGGCGCTGACGAGATCGCGACGACTCTGTCGATTACGGCCAAGTTGGACTGTTTCGTGTTGGCCTGTTTCGCGATAGATCAGCAGAGGCTCTTCGATGACGTCGAGCGCCGAGAATCGCGGGTTCATCGAAGTGACTGCATCCTGGAAGATCATCTGAATTCCGGAACGGAAGGAAAGCAGTTCGCGCGGATGAAGTTGAGCGATGTCTTTGTCATGAATCAGAATTTGGCCGGAGTCCGGCCTTTCGAGGCGTGTCACGCAGCGCGCTACGGTCGACTTTCCCGATCCCGATTCTCCGACCAGCGCAAGGGTTTGCCCGCGCTGGATCTCGAAGTCGGCTCCGTTAACCGCGGCCACGGGCACGCGCTTCCTCCACAGGCCGCCCCGGACGTATTTCTTGCAAAGCCCGCGCACGCGCAGCAGAGTCTGGACTGGCCCTTGGTCGGTTGATGAGGTCGGCAAATTACTCCCCATATTTGAAACAGTTAACGGGTCGCGAGGGTTCCGGTATGAACGCCGGCGGATATCGGCGCGAGCAGACCTCCATGCGTTCGGAGCAGCGCGGCTCAAACCGGCAACCGGCCGGAATGCAAGCCGGATCAGGAGACTCGCCTTCGATAGCCGGAAGCCGGATTCGCGCACTCGATCCCTTGACCGCCGCCGCTGCGATCCGCACCAGGGCCTGAGTGTAAGGATGCAGCGGCCGTCCCAGAATCTGGGCGCTGCCACCGACCTCCACAATGCGGGCGGCATACATCAGCGCGATGCGATCGGCAAATCCAGCCAGCAACGCTGGATCGTGGCTGATGACTAGAATCGCCGTCCCGTGTTGTTTCCGAATCTGCGAGAGGAGCGCGACAATTTCTGCCTGAAGGCTAGCGTCGAGCTTGCTGGTAGGCTCATCGGCGATCAACAGCGCCGGCCGGCAGGCCACCGCCTGCGCGATCGCGATCCGCTGACGCTGCCCGCCGCTGAGTTGGTGAGGATATGCAGAGTAAATTTCCTCTGGATGATCGAAGCCGACCTCGCGCAGCAACTCCATAACTCGTTGCCGGCGTTGCTGGGCATTCAGTGGCAAATGTGCGCGCAACACCTCGCCGACCTGTGAACCCGCCATCATCACTGGATTGAGCGCAAGCGCCGGATCCTGGGGTATCAGCGATATTTCCCGGCCGCGGACGGAGCGCAATTCCGTCTCGGGCAGTTTCAGCAAGTCGCGGCCGCGGACCAGAATCGTCCCGCCCTCGCAATCGGCGTGCGGCGGCAGCAAACGCAGCAATGCGCTTGCCAGCGTGCTCTTTCCGCATCCGGACTCTCCCAGGATTCCCACGATCTCGCCGAGGTGGATCGATAGGCTGACACCATCCAGTGCGCGAATTGGGTGGCCGCCCTGGGGAAAGTAGGTTACCGTCAGATCCCGGACTTCGACAAAGAACTCTCTTGAACCATCCACAAGGCCACAATCCCCACAGTCCAGTTTTACCCACAACGACTCGGCTAGCAAT
>CAWGYS010000025.1:0-65798 GCA_963826845.1 uncultured Acidobacteriaceae bacterium | reverse complement strand
CGGTGGTGGCATCAACGACTTTCGCATCAACGACAGCGGCCGTCCGTGGCCCCGGCACCGGCACAGCCTGCGCATTCGCCGGCGCATTGGGGTTCGAGTTGGCATGAATCGTCTGCACAAGCTGATTGACCGGTTGCTCGAGGATCTGGAAAAACGGCTTGGGATAGAGCCCGATCCACAAGGCCATGATGATCAGCGGCACAAAAGTCAGAACCTCGCGCGGCGTAAGATCGTGCAGCTTTTCGTTCTTGGGATTCGTCACTGTTCCAAAGAAGACGCGCTGATAGAGCCAGAGCAAATAAGCCGCGGCCAGAACCACGCCCGGCGCGGCCCACGCCGCCCACCTCCAGTTGGCGGTGAATGCTCCTTGCAGAATCGTGAACTCGCCGACGAAGCCATTCAGCAGCGGCAATCCCATCGAAGAAAGGAACATGATCATGGTGATGGTCGCGTAGAGCGGGCATCACGTTCGAGATGCCGCCGTACTCGGCGATCTCGCGCGTGTGTCGTCGCTCATACAGAATGCCGACGATCAAGAACAGCGCGCCGGTCGAGATGCCGTGATTGATCTGCTGCAGAACTGAGCCGGTCAAGCCAGCCGAATTCAACGCGAAGATTCCGAGCGTGCAGAAGCCCAGGTGGCTGACGGAGGAGTACGCCACCAGCTTTTTCATGTCCTTCTGCATGAGCGAAACCAGCGCGCCATAGATGATGCCGATCAGCGAGAGCCCAATCACCCAGCCTTGCACTTTGGGGTGCGACACGACTGACGGGAAGAACGGCAGCGAGAAGCGCACGAATCCATACGTTCCCATCTTCAGCAAAACGCCCGCCAGAATGACGGAGCCGGCGGTGGGCGCTTCCACGTGCGCGTCCGGCAGCCAGGTGTGGAACGGAAACATCGGAACCTTGATGGCGAATCCGATGAAGAAGGCGACGAACAGCCAGATGGCGGTGTTGAATGGAATCAGCGGCGCGGTCTTATATAGTTCGGGAATGCTGAAGGTGAATATTCCGGTGAGCGTGTGGTGATGGAAGTAGAGGAACAGGATGCCAAGCAGCATCAGCACGGAGCCGAGCAGGGTATAGAGAAAGAACTTGATGGCCGCATAAAGTTTGCGCGGGCCGCCCCAGATGCCGATCAGCAGATACATCGGCACCAGCATCGCTTCCCAGAAAACGAAGAAGAGGAAGAAGTCGAGCGCCATGAAGACGCCGAGCATTCCCGTCTGCAACACCAGGAACCAGACGTAATATTCCTTCACGCGGTTCTCGATGGCGGTCCAGGAAGAGAGAATCGAGATCCATCCGAGCAGCGTGGTGAGCATGATCAGCAGGAACGAGATGCCGTCGATGCCGAGGTTGTAACCCGCGCCAATCGAGGGAATCCAGTTGTTGGGCGTGCCCTCGAGGAACTTGAATTGCGCCGGGGTCTTGACGCTGCGCCCAGAACATCGGCACCAGCGGCAGCGAGATCAGGAATCCGCCGAGAGCGAAGATGTTCGCAATCCAGCGGATCGCGTCCTTGTTCTCCTTGGGAACGAACAGGAGAACGAACGCGCCCACCAGCGGCGTGAAGAGGATGATCGAAAGTATGTGACTCTGCATAAGAACAGTTCTCAGCTGTCAGTTCTCAGTTCTCAGTGACTATCGGTAGCTGAGCATGCTGAATAACTCGTTCACCTAGCGCGAGCACGACATTTCACTTCCACACGTAATACACGCCAAATCCCAGCAGTCCCGCGACCATGACCAGCGCGTACCACTGCACCAGTCCCCATTCAAACAGCCGCGCCGGATAAGAAATCATCCGCGCAAGAATGGCCGGACCGTTCACACCGACGCCGTCGATGATCCACTTATCCCACCAGGTTGAAAGCGTAGCCACGGCGCGCGTGGCCCAGCCGACATCGTTGACGGCTCCGTCGATGATTTTGGCATCGAACCACGACGACGCTTCGCCCGCGCCCATGGCGCCGAGGCGAATCTTGCCGATCTTGCGGCGTCCGGTGAAAACGTAGTCGTAGCCCTCGTCCACGAACCACTTGTTGTAGAGCAAGTGGTAGAGCGGCGGGGCCTTCACGGCAATGGGCTCGGTGTAATCTTTGCCGGCGTGCAGATAGGAGCGGCGCGCCATGCCCCAACCTACGCCTGCCGCCGCCAGCGACAGGAACATCAGCACATACTCGGTCTTGTCCGTGTGCTCGGCTTCTTTTTCGCCCGCGGCTAACTGCGCCGACTTCCCTTCCTCCGAAAGACGGCCGCCTCGCGCGCGAACACCGGCTCCAGAAATTTCTCGAAGCGAGCCGATCCGCCCAGGCTATGCGGCCAGCTCAGCCAGCCCGCGCCAATCGAGCAGATCGCGAGGATCACCAGCGGCACGGTCATCGACTTCGGCGACTCGTGCACGTGATGCTCGACCTCATGGCTCATGCGCGATGGACTGTAGAAGGTCAGATACATCAGCCGGAACATGTAAAACGCGGTCATTAGCGCGGTGGCATAACCGATAAACCATAGGAGGCGATACGCGTCGCTTTCCTTGGTCCACGTCTGCCACAGAATTTCGTCTTTCGAGAAGAAACCGGCAAACGGGAAGATGCCGGCAATCGCCAGCGTGGCGATCAACATCGTCTTGTAGGTAGTGGGGATGCGCTTTCGCAGGTCGCCCATGTTGCGCATGTCCTGCTCGCCGCTCATGGCGTGGATCACGGAGCCGGATCCGAGGAAGAGCAGCGCTTTGAAGAACGCATGCGTAAAGACGTGGAAGACGCCGGCCGCGAAAGCGCCGACGCCGAGCGCGAGGAACATGTATCCGAGTTGCGAGACGGTGGAGTAGGCGAGCACGCGCTTGATGTCGTTCTGCACCAGGCCGATCGACGCGGCGAACACGGCGGTGAGCGCGCCGACGATGGCCACTACTACATCGCCTTGGGCGCGAGCACGAATATGGCATTCGAACGCGCCACCATGTACACGCCCGCCGTCACCATGGTCGCGGCGTGGATCAGCGCGGAGACCGGCGTGGGGCCTTCCATGGCATCGGGCAGCCAGACATAAAGAGGAAGCTGCGCCGACTTGCCGCAAGCTCCGACGAAGAGCAGCAGCGCGGCGGCCGTGAGGACGGGATCGCCGATTGCGAAGTGTCCGCTGTGCGCCAGCGTGTTGATGTCGGTGAAGCGAAACGAGCCCAGATACCAGACAAGAGTGAGCGCGCCGAGAATGAATCCGGCATCGCCGATGCGGTTGACGATGAACGCCTTGTTGGCCGCGGTCGAAGCGGACTTGCGATGAAAATAAAAACCGATCAGCAGATACGAACACAAGCCGACGCCCTCCCAGCCCACAAACAACAGCATGTAGTTATTCGCCAGGATGAGCGTGAGCATGGAGAACATGAACAGGTTCATGTATCCGAAGAAGCGGTAGTAACCGCCTTCGTGCGCCATGTATCCGGTGGAGTAAATGTGAATCAGCATGCCTACGCCGGTGACGAAAAGCAGCCAGATGCAGGAAAGCGGGTCGAGCAGGAAACCGGCATCGACGTTGAACGCGGCGGGGGTGCCGTCCTTCTTCGTAAAGTTCAGCTGCCCGTCGCCGCTGCCCAGCCAGGTATAGACAATTTTTTGGAATGGCTGGTGGTAGTGATCGGGCGTCGCCGAACTGCGTGTACTGCCAGACCGCGAAGCAGGCAAACAGGAACGCGATCACGACCGCGCCAACGCAAACCGCGCTGACGGTGGCCTTCTGCAGTCGCCGCCCGAAAAAAACATCATCGCGGCCCCGAAGGCCGGGAAGAGCGGGATCAGGTAGATGTGGTTTAGAAATAGCATTTAGTTCTCAGTTCTCAGTTATCAGTTTTCAGTTACGGCTTTCAGTTCGCATTTAGAGGCTCTAACTGAAAACTAGAGCGACTGACAACTGTCTTCTACCATTTCAACAAATCAATTTCATCCACGTTGATCGTCTCTTTATTACGGAAGAAGGCGATCAAAATTCCGAGGCCTACTGCGGCTTCGGCGGCGGCGTCCACTACGATAAAGATTGTAAACACCTGTCCGTGCAGGTTTCCCCACATGCGCGAGAACGCCACCAGGTTCAGGTTCACCGCGTTCAGGATCAGTTCGATCGACATCAGCACGATCACCACGTTGCGGCGGGTGAGCACGCCGATCACGCCCAGCACGAACAGTGCCGCCGCTACGACGAGATAGTGAAATGTGGTTATTGGAACCATAAGACCGTCGTTGGTCCTTCAGCTATTCGCATCGCCTCAGTCTTGCGAGCGACGAACAGCGATCAGCGAACGATGCTCTACTAGATTTTCTTCCTCGTCATAATTACCGCTCCCAAAATCGCCACCAGCAACAGCAGAGAGGCGATTTCGAAGGCGAACGTGTATTGACCCATCCGTTTGCCCGGCTTCCTCTCCGTAGAGCATGGCGGCGATCTGCTGCGTGTTCGAGGATTCGGGCAGCGACATCATGCGATCCGGAAACAGCGCCTTGCCCTTCACGATCGCGGACACGAACAACGCCAGCAAGGCGCAGGCCGCTGCCAATCCTACCGGCCACATGCGGTTGAACTGCCGGTCTTTGGAGGCGCGCTCGATGTTGACCAGCATGATCACGAACAGGAACAGCACCATGATTCCGCCGGCATAAACGATGATCTGCACGCCGGCAACGAACGGTGCATACAGCATCAGGTAAAGGCCCGCCACCGCGAGCAAGGTCACGATCAGCGCCAGCGCGGAATGCACGGCGTTGCGGCGCGTAATGACGAGCACGCCGCCGGCGATGGCCAGTCCCGCCAGCACATAAAAGAAATACGGAGTCGCCACCGGGAGCGAATTGGGATTCATGGCAGGGTTCATGAAACCAGCACCCCCACGATGGCAGTCAACATCAGCACGCCGAGCGAGATCGGCAGCATCACTTTCCATCCGATCCTCATCAACTGGTCGAAACGGTAACGCGGCCACGTCGCGCGATACCAGATGAACAGATACATGAAGACCGCGACTTTGAGGACGAACCAATATACGTAATCGATGCCTTCGCGGAATCTGGCGGCGAGGCTTGTATCCGCCGACCGGCCGGCAACCGCAATCACCAGCAGCAGCAGCGCGATGAAGCCGAGCAGCGCCGCGAAAACCGCAAGGCCGGCGCGCTGAATCCTGAAGAAAGAATGCGCCGGCATGCGCGCCGTGCCGATGAAGGCAATCGCCGCCAGTCCGAGGAAAGTGAGGCCGGGGAAGAGCGAGAAGATAAAGTCCCACGCCGGGGCGTGCAGCAGGTTGGGGAACGGACGCATCCATCCGCCGAGCCAGAGCGTGACCGCGATCGAGGAAACAGCAATCATGGCCGCATATTCGGCCAGCATGAAGAGCGACCAGCGCAGCCCGCTGTATTCGGTGTGATATCCGGCGGTCAGTTCCGATTCCGCTTCGGCCATGTCAAAGGGCGCGCGGTTGGTCTCGGCAACCATGGCGATGGCGAAAATCACGAAGGCGATAAAGCCGAGCGGAAAGAATTTGAAGACGAACCAGATGCCCTGCTGCTGCTGCGCCTGGACGATCCCGATCATGCTCAGCGTGCCGGTGCCGCTGGCGTTCATGCTGGTCATCAGGATCGCCGAGACCACCGCCAGTCCCATGGCGACTTCATAGGACACCATCTGCGCGCTCGAGCGCAGCGCGCCGATCAGCGGATAGTGCGAGTTCGAGGCCCATCCCGCGACCACGATGCCGAGCACGCCAAGCGACGAGACGCCGAGCATAAACAGGATGCCGATGTTCATGTCGCTGACCGCCTGCGAAGGGCCGAACGGAATCACGATATAAACCGTGAATGCGGCGAGCAGTCCGATGAGCGGCGCGACCCAGAAAACGAACTGGTCGGCTTCGGCGGGAATGATGTCTTCTTTGAGCACCAACTTGATGGCGTCGGCGATGGGCTGCAGCAATCCGTGCGGGCCCACGCGCATGGGGCCGAGGCGAATCTGGAAGTGGGCGAGCGCCTTGCGCTCGAGCCAGTTCATGGCCATTACGGCCACCGACACTCCCGTGAAAATGATGAGCACGTAAATCAGCGCCCAGAACTGGTTGCCCGCTTCGCCGGGCGTCACCGTGCTGCCGAGGTACGACATGACAAAATTGGGCATCAGCGGTCCACCTCGCCGAGCACGATGTCAATCGTGCCGATGACGGCAACCACGTCGGCGACGAGCAGTCCGCGCACCATGATGTCGAGCGCCTGCAAATTGACAAACGATGGCGGGCGCACGCGCAGGCGATAGGGCTGCGTGGAGCCGTCACTGACGATGAAGTATCCGAGCTCGCCTTTCGGCGCTTCGATCGAATGATAAATTTCGCCCACCGGGGGCTTGATCACCTTGGGCACTTTGCCCATGATCGGGCCTTCGGGAATTCTGTTCACCGCCTGCTCGATGATGCGCAGCGACTGGCGCATTTCGGCCATGCGAACCAGGTACCGGTCGTAGGTGTCGCCGTTTTCGCCGATCGGAATTTCGAAATCGAAGTCGGAATACGCCGCGTAGGGCTGGGCTTTGCGGAGGTCCCACTTCACGCCGCTGGCGCGCAGCACCGGCCCGGTCACGCCGAGCGCGATGGCATCCTCGGCGGAAATTACGCCGACGTTCTTGGTCCGCTCCAGCCAGATGCGGTTGGTGGTGAGCAGCTCTTCGTATTCGTCGATTTTCGGCGCGACGAAGGTCAGAAAATTCTTTACGTCTTTTTCGAAGCCGGCATATGTTTCATACTGGCAGCCGCCGATGCGAAAAGCATGCGTGGTCAGGCGAGCGCCGCAATACTTTTCGAAAATCTTGAGGATCTCTTCCCGATCGCGGAACGTGTAAAACAGCGGCGTCATGGCTCCGATATCGAGCGCGTGCGTGCCCAGCCAAAGCTGGTGGCTGGCGATGCGGTTCAGTTCAGTGAGGATGACGCGAATATATTTGGCGCGCGGCGGCGCTTCCACGTTCATCAACTTCTCGACCGCTTCGCAGTAGCCGAGGCCATTCGAGACGGCGGCGACGTAATCCATACGATCGACGTACGGATTGAACATCGTGTAGGTGCGGTTCTCGGCGATTTTCTCCACGCCGCGGTGCAGGTATCCGATGATGCATTCGGTGCCGAGAACTTTTTCGCCGTCAAGCTTCAGGATGACGCGCAACACGCCGTGGGTCGCCGGATGCTGCGGGCCCATGTTGATGATGAGTTCGTTCGAATCGAGATAAGGCTTCTCGGGAGTTTCCAGGATCGAGGCGCGAAGGCGTGCGGACGGAGACGTCGTTCGCGGTGTCGTCGTTGTAGACGGTCATTGTCCGCTCTCGATTCCGAGGTTGATCTGCACCCACTCTTTGTCCTGCTGCAGAATGCCGTAATCCTTGCGCAGCGGATGGCCTTTCCAGCCGTCGGGCAGAAGGATGCGCGTCATGTTGGGATGGCCGTCGAACTGGATCCCGAACATATCGTAAACTTCGCGCTCCAGCCAGTTGGCGGTCGCCCAGATTGAGACGCTGGAGGCGATGGACGCGCCGTCGGCGATTTGCGTTTTCACGCGCATGCGCTCATTGCGCGCGAAAGAATAAAGGATCCAGACTACGTCGAATTGCTTTTCGCGCTTCGGATAATGCACGGCGGTGATATCGACGCAGTAGTCGAATTGCTCTTCGTCGCGCAGCAGGCGCAGGATGTCGGGAATGAGCGAGCGGTCTACGGCAAGATAGTTCTGTCCCAGATAAGTCTGCGCGTCGAGAGCCGAGCCGTACTGGCTGCGGTACTTTTCCACCAACGGCGAGGTCCACGGCATCGGGACCGGACCGGCGGGCTTGGCGGGAGCGGCGGGCTTTGCCGGCGCGGCAGGCGGCGCAGCGGCGGCAGGCGGTGCGGCGGGGGCGGTGCGGAACGATGGCTTTTCCGCCGTCGGCTTGTTCTCGCCTTCCGGCGGTGGTGGAGCGGGCGATTTGACTTCCTCGGCCATGCTGGGGTCTGTCGTCTCTAGAGACTGCTACAAAAGCCGCGCACGCATTTCGGAACCTTCACTTCTAACAGTTGATTGCAGTCAGCGTCAATGCAAAACCTGTCACGACTCGCGGGACGCCGCATTTATCCACGTGCAACGCTACCGCCGGGCCGCCTGAAAACCTTCGACCAGGTCGCGGATGCGCAACGCATCGGCTTTGCGATGGCCGTGGCTGGTGATCGGATCGGTGCCTCCGCTGGACTCAATCACAATGTTTGACCAAACCATTCCCGTCGAAATCTTCACCGAAGCTACCTGGGAGATTGAAATGCTCTCCTCGTTGCTGCCGAACAGACGCTTCTTCACGCGGCTCACGCGCAGCGGGCTGACCACGATGAGTGTCGGAAACCACAGGTTCCCCTTGGTCCAGCGGCTGGCGCTGAAGGTTTCCTCGGAAACGGCCGTATTGGGGACCGTCGGGCTTACACCCATTCGAGCGCGCCCTTCTTCCAGACCCACACGTAGCCGACGATCAGAATGACGAGAAATACCAGTATTTCGATCAGTCCGAAGCGGCCGAGCGCTTTGAACTTCACCGCCCACGGAAACAAGAAGATTGTCTCCACGTCAAAGATCACGAAAAGTATGGCGATGATGTAATAGCGGACGGTGTAGCGTCCGCGGGCGTCGTCGTAGGGATCGATGCCGCACTCGTAAGGCATCAGCTTGACGCGGTTGGGGCTCTGCGTGCGGATGATTTTGGTGATCAGCAGCGTGACCGGGATCAAGATGCCGACGACGGCGAGGAAGATGAAGATGGGAACGTAATTCTGCGGCATGAGCCCTCAAAAAAGTCGCGATTCAAGCGAACTCGAAATACTAACGCCGAAGTGGTTTGGCATCAAGCTGGCAGGTCATAGGTCATAGGTCTTAGGTCTTAGGAAATTCCAAAGCTTGGAGACTCGTGCCGTGAAAAGTACTAGAGGATCCGATCAGGGAGAACGAAGGTTTGGCGGGCGAGGTCGGAGTCGAGTGTCTCTTGACGATAGAGGGTCGTCAGCATGCCGCCTTTCCAGACGAGCAGGTCAGGGTTGCGCTCAGCGAATTCTTCCCACGACTGGGCGCTGCCGGCTCGGGCGATGCGCTCACGGATCAGAAGCAGGTAGGCCCAAGTTATCGTCTCGTGGTAACGCTGCGCTTTGCCCTGCGCTGCGGCAAACCGCTGCAACGCATCCGAGAATCGTTGCAGCGCTTCGAGCGCCGAATATCGGCACAGATACTCAAAGGCCAGCCGGACGTGGTCGGCGTGGTGGAACGTGTTCGCCGGAGTGGCGCCTTGCTCGAATTCTCGGATCAGATCCTCGCCGGTCATTTTCGGCCACCCAAGTTTCGCTTCGCTGAAACAGCCTTGGTTTTTGCTGCCAGTCGTCGCCTTTCGGTCAGGCGGTGGCTGGCGCTGGAGTCGAGATCGAGGGCGTAGAACTTCTTCAGGTCGCGAATGCGTTTGAGCGATTCGGAGCTGAAGGGCACTTTTCCGTCGAAGGCGTGGAGTACGATGCCTTCGAGCAAGTCGCCGAGAGACATGTCGTGATATTCGGCAAGAGCCTTGAGAACCTTGAGGAGGCGCTTTTCCATACGGACGCCAGTCTGCACGCGCTCGATCAGGAGTTGCGATTCATGGATCATGGTACAAATGTACCACGGTACCACTATCCTCGCAAAGCGCGAGAGGCTGGTCGGCGCCAATTGAGGCAGCTCCCGAGCCCGACGTCGTCAAAACCGGCCCTCCCCCAATCGCGAAGTGCTTATTAACGAGGAAAAATGAGAAAATATCGTGGATAGTTAGCCCCTCGAGTCTGACCGGACGAAACGCTCTCACGTCCCTGGGAGTTCCGATCTGTCGAGGCGCACTGAGAGGTAACAACCGAATGTGCCGGAACATAAAAACCCTCTTTAACTTCGACCCGCCCGTCACCGACGATGAGGTCCGAGCCGCTTCGCTGCAATTCGTTAGGAAAATCACCGGCTTTAATAAACCGTCGAAGGCCAACGAAGCCGCGTTCCTGGCTGCCATCGACGAAATCGCCGATATCTCCGCCCGCCTTCTCCACGTGCTCGACACCAATGCGCCGCCGAAGAATCGAGAAGAAGAGGCAGCCAAGGCCAAAGCTCGTGCCGCCGAAAGATTTGGCACTTAGGCGTCGTGAGTAGGATTGCCAGCCCGGTGGCATCCGAGCACTAAAGTGGTATTTCGCAAAAATTGCGGCAAAACTATACTGTGTTAGACTTTCCCGCTAAAGAGCTATAAGACCGAGGTAACTCGGACAAGTTCAAAAAGGCATAAGTCACAAACAGGCGAAGCTTAGAGGGCATGATCGAGGGGCTTCTAGGCGCTACAAAAATTGGGCGACTGCTGGAACAGATCTGGCCAGTTGGAATCGAGCGTTCCACGCGGCTCGCTGTGGGGTGAGCCATGGCATTGCACCCTGGGGAACAAAAGCGCCGCTTTCCGGAAGAATTGCCAGTCACGTGGGACCCGATCCGGCGGGACCTGGAACAAGACGGAGACTGGTATCGCGATTTAGTTCAGCACAGCCAAGACTTGTTGTGTGCCCACGATCTTGAAGGCCGATTCCTGTCGGTCAATCCCGTTCCAGCGCGTCTGCTGGGTTACAGCGTAGAAGAAATGATGGAGAAGCCGATGCGGGATTTTGTCGACCCGCAATTCCGCGCGCAATTCGATGCCTATCTGGGCGAGATCGCGCGCGCGGGGGAAGCTCGCGGCCTCTTGGCGGTAATCACGCGATCGGGCGAGCAGCGCGTCTGGGAGTATCACAACACGCTGCGCACCGAGGGAGTGGGGACAGCGATAGTGCGGGGGATCGCGCACGACGTCACGGAGCGGATGCGGGCAGAGAAGGCGCTGCGCGTGACCAACGAACAACTGGTAAGGACGGCTGAAGACCGAGAGCGGACGGTACGCGAGTTGACGCTGTTCCGGACGTTGCTGGACCAATCGAACGATGCCATCAAGGTAATTGATCCGGAAACCCTGCGTTTTCTCGATGTAAATGAGAAGGCATGCGCGGAACTGGGTTATACCCGCAACGAACTTCTATCCCTGACGGTTCGTGACATCGACCCGAACGCCGACGACATCTTGGTCGCGCGGGTTCGGCAGCACTTGCAGGAGTCAGGATTCGCGATCATGGAAACGGTGCACCGTCGAAGAGATGGGACAACGTTCCCAGTGGAAGTAAATATGCGGCGAGTACAACTGGACCGGGAATATAGCGTGTCCATATCGCGAGACATCACCGAGCGGAAGCGGGCGGAGGAGCGGCTTCGAGAGTTCGAAAGAGTAGTGGAGCATCTGGAAGAAATGATCGTAGTGGTGGACCGGGAACATCGGTACGTACTCGCGAACCAGGCGTTATTTAGGCATCGGGGAATGACGAAAGAACAGGTTGTAGGACACTCCTTAGCGGAGTTAATAATCCCCGAGGTCTATGAAACCGTGGTCAAGGAAAAACTGAATGAGTGTTTCCGTGGAAAAGTCGTCAACTACGAGGTCAAGTATCAATATCCAGGGGTGGGCGTGAGGGATATAGCAGTCACGTATCTGCCGGTAGAAGGTGCGACAGGAATCGATCGCGTGGCATGCGTCATGCGCGACATCACGGAGCAGAAACGGTCAGAGGATGCGTTGCGAGAAAGCGAATTGCGGTTCCGGACGGTGTACGAGCGCTCTCCGATTGGCATCGCTCTGGTCGATTCCCGCACCGGGCGCTTCCTGCAAGTCAATCCGAAATATTGCGAAATCACCGGGCGCAGCGAAGATGAACTGCTGCAGATCGACGTCGGGAGCATTACCCACCCCGACGATGTTCGGCAGGGAAATGAATACTTCCACGATTTGGCGGAGGAAAAGCTGGCAAATTACGAAATGGAAAAAAGGTATCTTCGACCGGATGGATCGGTGCGCTGGGTAAAGATTCTGGTGGTGCCGATGTGGGATAAAGGGGATACGCACCGGTGGCACATGGGTCTGGCGCAGGATGTCACCGAGCGGAGACAGTCAGAAGAGGCCATCGTGGGCCTGATGCAAGAACTGTGCGAAGCAAAGAAAAAGCTTACGGAAGAGAAACTTTATCTGGAGCAGGAGATCGATACAGAACTGGGATTTGGCGAGATCGTAGGGCAGAGTAAAGCCCTGCAATCGGTTATGGAGCAGGTGGGGAAAGTGGCGGCCAGCGATGCCACAGTGCTGCTGCTCGGCGAAACGGGGACAGGGAAGGAACTGGTGGCACGGGCGATCCACCGCCTAAGCCAGCGTGTTAACAACAGCTTCGTCAAACTGAATTGCGCGGCGATTCCGTCGGGCCTGCTGGAGAGTGAGCTGTTCGGCAATGAAAAGGGCGCGTTTACGGGAGCGGTGAGCAGGAAGATTGGACGACTCGAACTGGCGGACAAGGGCACGCTGTTTCTAGACGAAATCGGGGAAATTTCGCTGGCGCTGCAGCCTAAGCTGCTGCGGGTGCTACAGGATCAGGAATTCGAACGCCTAGGCGGGACGCAGACGTTGAAAGTGGACTTTCGCTTGATTGCGGCGACGAACCGCGATCTGGCAGATGTCGTACGGCAAAATGAGTTTCGCAGCGATTTGTATTACCGGCTGAACGTGTTCCCGATTCGCGTGCCGCCGTTGCGCGAACGGCGGGAGGACATCCCATTGCTGGTGGAACATTTTGTGCAGAAGTTTTCCCGGCGGATGAACAAGCAGATTACTAGCATTCCCAGGAAAACTATGGATGCACTAATAGGGTGGGAGTGGCCGGGGAATGTGCGGGAGCTGGAGAATTTTGTCGAGCGGTCGGTGATCCTGACGCAGGGTTCGGTGCTGGTGTCGCCGTTAAGCGAGATGGGCCCGAACGCGGTGGAGCGTAAGTTCGTGGATGAAACTCTGGAGGCAACGGAACGCGAGCATATTCTGCGCGCTCTAAGGGACAGCCACGGCCAGATTGGCGGGCTGAGAGGTGCAGCCACGCGCTTGGGGCTGAAGCGGACTACGCTGCAATCCAAGATTAAACATTTGGGAATCAATCCGCGGTCAGGACATCCTTAGAGTATTCTCGCAACACATTCTAAGTGGTCCTTCGGGCCGAATGTTAAACGCACTGCTTCGCTTGGCTAAGCCCTGCGGCCGAGAAGTGCCTTTCCGAACGGGTGCCGAAGACGTGCCAATCGGTTACAATCCTCGCGCACATGAATCGCGAATATCGCAAAGAATACAGCCAGGAATTAGGGCGCGACATGGAGTCGCTGGTGTTCGGACACGCCGGACGACCGATCCTCGTTTTTCCTACATCTATGGGACGGTATTTCGAGTACGAAGACGCAGGGATGATCCGCGCGCTGGCGGGGAAACTGGAAGCGGGGTCTATTCAGGTGTTCTGCGTGGATGGCGTGGACGGCGAGAGCTGGTACAACAAGAGCGTCCATCCGGGAGCGCGCATCTGGCGGCATGTGCAGTATGAGCGTTACGTGATCAACGAATTTATGGGTTACTTGAAGTGGAAGAACTGGGCTCCACAGATCGCGGTGACGGGATGCAGCTTTGGCGGCTATCACGCGCTGAATTTTTCCATGCGCCATCCTGACGTGGTTTCGGCTTGCGTAACCATGAGCGGATCGTTCGAGATCAAGAGCTTCCTCGACGGCTACTACGACGACAATGTCTACTTCAACAGTCCCACGGACTATTTGCCGAACATGAGCGACGATTGGTTTCTCAGCCGCATCCGGCAGATGAAAATTGTGCTGGGAACATCGGATTGGGACATGTGCCTGGACGCCAATGTGAAGATGTCGGCGATTCTGCACGCGAAGGCAATTCCGCATTGGCTGGATATTTACGGGGACAACAGCAAGCATGATTGGCCGCTGTGGCAGCGGATGGCGGCGAAATATTTTTAGGGCGGTGACGGGGACGCCGTGCTCCACTAGCAAGATTTAGAAAAGGATTTGAATTATGGCAAACAAGAAAATCGGGATTCTTTTCGGGATGGAGAACACCTTCCCGCCAGCATTGGTCGAGAAGATTAATTCGATGAAGACCGAGGGCGTCACGGCCGAGTTCGTGAAGATTGGCGGCATCCGTATGGATGAGCCCAAGAAGTACGCCGTCATCATCGACCGGATTTCGCAGGACATTCCTTTTTACCGGGCGTACTTGAAGAACGCGATGCTGCAGGGGACGATTGTGATTAACAATCCGTTCTGGTGGACGGCAGATGACAAGTTTTTCAATTACGCACTGGCACACAAAATGGGCGTAGCGATTCCGCCTACGGTGATTTTGCCCCATCACGAGCATCCGCCGGATACCACCGATCAGTCGATGCGGAACTTGATGTATCCGCTGAACTGGGAAGAGTTGTTTGCCTATGTCGGGTTTCCGGCGTTCTTGAAACCGTATTCGGGCGGCGGTTGGAAGCACGTATATAAGGTGGATTCGCCGGAGGAATTTTTTCATAACTACAACCGGACGGGCGATCTCTGCATGACGCTGCAGCATGGCGTCGAGTTTGAGGATTATTACCGCTGCTACGTGGTGGGGCAAGAGAAAGTGCACATCATGAAGTACGACCCGAAGGCTCCACATCACGAGCGCTATGTGAAGGGCAACCCGCAGCCCGGAACCGCGTTGAAGGAACGGATTGAGAAGGATGCGCTGGCCTTATGCCGCGCTCTGGGCTACGACCTGAATACGGTGGAGTTTGCGGTGGAGGGCGGCGTGCCCTATGCGATCGACTTCATGAATCCGGCTCCGGATGCAGAGGTTACATCGGTCGGGCAACACAATTTCGAGTGGATTGTGGACGCGGTGGCAGAGATGGCGGTGAAGAAGGCGCTCGACGGAGTAAATCCAGTCGAGGAATTGCGCTGGGCAGCATTTCTGAATGGGCCGACGTTAGTGGAGAGCCGCGCTCCAAAGGTGAGGAAGAAGGCATAGGCTTGCGGTGGCGGACCCCCGCCCGGACGGCGCAAAGCCTGTCCCCACACAGGCTTCTCATTGCTATACTAGAAGGGCTTCTGCCAGCGTGTCCCGCCTGGCAGCTCTGGATGCCGCGATGAAGCCTACATTCACGCTCGGAATCGAAGAAGAATATCAGACCGTCGATCCTGAAACTCGGGATCTGCGGTCGCATATTCATGCCGAGATCATCGAGAAGGGCAAATTGATCCTGCAGGAACGGGTCAAGACCGAGATGCACCAATCGGTGGTTGAGGTGGGGACTTCGGTTTGCGCCAATATCAAAGAAGCCCGCGAAGAACTGAAGAAGCTGCGCTGGCACATGATCCGCCTGTCGCGAGAAAATGGTCTGCGGCTGGCTTCCGCGGCGACCCATCCGTTCGCGGATTGGCGGGTGCAGGAAGTGACGCCGGGCGAGCGTTACAAGAATATTGTGCAGGATATGCAGCTCGTGGCGCGGGCAAACCTGATTTTTGGTCTACACGTGCACGTCGGCATCGAGGATCGCGAGCTCCTGATCCAGATGATGAATCATGCGCGCTATTTTGTGCCGCACCTGCTGGCGCTTTCATCGAATTCGCCATTCTGGCTGGGCATGGATACGGGGCTGAAATCTTATCGCTGCAAGGTGTTCGACAAATTTCCGCGAACCAACCTGCCGGATTATTTCCCCAGCTGGGGCGAGTACGAAAATTACGTCAAGTTGCTGGTTAAGACGAACTCGATCGATAACGCGAAGAAAATCTGGTGGGACATCCGGCCGCATCCATTCTTTAATACACTGGAGTTCCGGGTCTGCGATCTGCCGATGCGGTTGGACGAGACGATCGCGCTGGCAGCGCTGATCCAGGCAACGGTGGCGAAGCTCTACAAGCTCTACACTCAGAACCAGGGATTCCGGCTGTACCGAAAGTCGCTGCTGATGGAGAACAAGTGGCGGGCGGCGCGCTATGGGATCAACGGGAAGCTGATCGACTTCGGCAAGCAGACCGAGGTTTCGGAACGCGACCTGATCGAAGAATATCTGGAGTTCGTCGATGACGTGGTGGACGAACTTGGTAGCCGGCAGGAAGTGGAGTACATCCGTGAGATTATGAAGATGGGCACGGGCGCTGACCGGCAGCTGGACGTATATCGCAGGACCGGCGACATGAAAGCCGTGGTGGACTACATCATTGAGGAGACTGAGGTGGGCGTGGACGAGGTGGATAGTTTGCCCACCGCACGGGCCGTCTAATAAGTTTGATGAATACTTCTTTGAATACTGCAGAACAATCCAACCGACAACTGAACAAGCTGGCATTTGATCCGGAACTGACGGCGGGTGCGCGAAATGCGGTGCGCGTTTGCCTGCATGTGCACCCTTCGGAAAAAATCACGGTCATCACCGATGAAGTGACTCTGGAGATCGCGGCTGCGATCGTGCACGAACTGGAAGCAGTCGGCTGCCGGTATCAAACGTGGGTGCTGGAGGATGTGGCGACTCGTCCGTTGACGGACTTTCCGCTGGCGATCGCCGAGGATCTGGAAACGAGCCAGGTCAGCATCTTTGCGGTGCAAGCGCAAGCCAACGAACTGAAGTCGCGCATGCAGATGACGGACGTGGTCAACCGGCACAAAATCCGGCACGCCCACATGGTCAACATCAATAAGCAGATCATGATGGAAGGCATGCGCGCGGACTTCCTGAAAGTCGATCGTCTCAGCGCCAAGGTTCTGGAGACGGTTCTTAAAGCAAAACAGATTCGAGCGAAGACACCGTCCGGGACCGACCTGGTGGCGGATTTGAATCCTAATTACCGATGGGTGAAGACGAGCGGCATGATCACCACCGAAAAGTGGGGGAACCTTCCGGGCGGCGAAGTGTTCACAGCGCCGGGCGAGGTGAACGGCACGTTTGTGATTGACGGCGTCGTCGGCGACTATTTGTGCGCGAAGTTTGGCGATTTGAAGGCGCATCCGTTGACTGTCAACGTAAAGGGCAATCGCGTGATCGAGGCGCACTCGGCGAACAAGGAATTGAAAGACGATTTCTGGGCCTACACGCATACCGATGAAAACAGCAACCGCGTGGGCGAATTCGCCATCGGGACAAACATCGAATTGAAGGACGTGATCGGGCAGATATTGCAGGACGAGAAGTACCCGGGCGTGCATATTGCGTTTGGAAATCCCTATGGCGCGCACACCGGAGCGGAGTGGTATTCGTCGACCCACATTGATGTCGTGGGACGGAATTTCGACATCTGGGTCGATGGCGAGCAGATTATGCGCGACGGGAAGTTTCTGATTGAGGCGTAGGGCTTTTCACCGCCGAGACGCGGAGTGCGCCGAGAAAAGCTAAACTCGTATTGGACAGCAGCGGACGAACGATTCGGTGCGCCCCTTCTCTAGCATCTTGGCCGCCCTCTTCAAATTCGGGTACATCGACGAAGCGGGAGCTGAACTTCCGTACCGGCATAAAAACATTTGGGCGCGGGAAAAGACATCCGGCCCGAGTCGTCTCGTCATTGCCCCTTCCTTTGGCCAAGTCGACGTCCTATTGAAGCTTGCCGCTGTGATGCCGGAACCTCATTTTCTGCTCTACGTCCTGCATACACCTCGCAGCGACGCGGCAGCGGGCAGATATCAAAGCCCCGAACCTGTTTCGTGTGATGATTTGACCCAATTCCTTGGAAAATTTAGGGATTTTCTCGAAGGCGACGCTCGCCATGATCTATGGATTGGTGCGCCGGATAGGTCTTTTCTCTTGGTTTACGATCGTCACCAGATCCTGTTTGCATATGGCCCGCTCGATTCCTTCGGATCAGTTTTAAATGAGAACGGTCTCGACGAGATGGATGAAGTCCGCTTACCTGACCCGCACGTCCATCGCTACAATCCGGAATTCGATCTACAAGCGGCGGAGTTGTTGAACTATTGGCCATGGATGTACTCTCCTCTCCAACCTAGTGACTGCCAATAAGAGCCTCAAATGATTCCCTCCTATCGCCACGACTTCAACTCGCGATTCACTTCTGAGAAATACGAGCGCTTGCGGCGCGAGATGACCGCGCGCTGTGGGATGGAAGTTCCGTTCGCACTTTGTGAGACGCCTTGCTTCTTTCCTGATGCGCTGGTCGAACGCATGGGCGAGGATGGGAAAGCGCTGATCCAGCAGTTAGTGGAGAATCCCGAATATCGGGCGCGCTCAGAGGCTTCGATTCCGGCCGAGTTTCGCGTACCGAATGAATCGCCGCATCCGATGTTTATTCAGGTGGACTTTGGATTGGTGCGGGATGCGACGGGCGAACTGCAGCCGAAGTTGGTTGAGTTGCAGGCCTTCCCTTCCCTCTACGCTTACCAGCCGGTTCTGGCACAGGCTTATATCGATGTCTTTGGACTCGACCGGGCGCTTCGCTATTTCTTGAGCGGGCTGGACTCGGCTTCTTACAAGCGGGTGCTGCAGGATGCGATTGTTGCCGGACATGATCCGGCGCATGTCGTATTGATGGAGGTGCACCCGGAAGAGCAGAAGACGCGTCCAGATTTTCTCCTGACCGAGAAGTTGCTTGGAATTCGGACGGTGTGCATCACGAAGATTCAGAAAGACGGGCGACGGCTTTTTTATGATGACGGCGGCAAGCGGGTTCCGATTGAGCGAATTTATAACCGCACCATCGTCGATGAGCTGGAACGCAAGGGAATCAAGCTGCCATTTGATTTGCGGGATGATCTGGACGTGGAGTGGGCGGGGCATCCGAACTGGTATTTTCGGATCAGTAAATATTCGATTCCGTATTTGAAGCATCCGTCAGTGCCGCGGACCTGGTTTCTGGATCAGCTGACGGAAGTGCCTGCTGATCTGGAGAATTTTGTGCTCAAGCCGCTTTATTCTTTTGCCGGACTGGGCGTGGTGATTGCGCCGTCGCGCGCCGACATCGACGCGATTCCCGCGGCGAAGCGTAGCGAATATATTTTGCAGGAGCGTCTGAACTTCACGCCGGTGGTGGAGACTCCTTACGGGCTCACTAAAGTTGAATTGCGGATCATGTATGTGTGGCTCGACGAACTGCTGCCGGTGCTCACGATCGTGCGCATGGGCCGCGGACTGATGATGGGCGTGGATCACAACAAGAATATGGCGTGGGTGGGATCGTCAGCGGCTCTGGTGAGTGTTTAGACGATCGCGATTTCTCCGGCTGTCACTTTAATTTCATTTCCTGGCTGAAAATGCGAACAGAAGCTTCAACTTTGCAGCGCCCATCGAACACGCTATTATTCGCGGCCGATATGGCCGGAACGCTCCTCTTTGGCATCGAGGGTGCGCTGGCGGCGATCAATGGCGATCTCGACCTCCTCGGGCTCATGGTGCTGGCGTTTTCCACGGCGTTAGCAGGAGGAATCTTTCGCGACCTCCTGATCGGCGCCGTCCCGCCTAGTTCGCTGCGTGATTGGCGATACTCCGCAATGGCGTTCACGGGCGCCGCGATCGTATTCTTCATGTATCGATTCGTTCAGGGAATCCCAGGCGAAGTAATCCTGGTTTTGGATGCTGTCGGCCTGGCACTGTTCGCCGTCGCTGGAACCGAAAAAGCCCTGCTGTATAAAATGAACCCTTTCATCGCTGTTTTGCTGGGCACAGTCACAGCCGTCGGTGGCGGGACTGTCCGCGATATTTTCCTGGCGCGTGTGCCTTTAGTCCTCCGCTCCGATATCTATGCCACCGCCGCCATGGCCGGAGCGGTAGTAATGATCGTAGGTCGCAAGCTGAAACTCTCTTCCACATGGTCGGCGGTATTGGGCGGCGTTGTCTGCTTTGTGCTGCGCATCGTCAGCGTTTGGAGGCACTGGAACCTTCCCAAGGTACTCGGTTGACCCGACCGGCACGACAGCCTACCATTGCGCCTTCGCGAGCGCTGCCCAACATCCGGCGCAGCGTTTAGAATCAAAGTCGACGGAGGCGGACAAGAATCTCCGCCCCCCCAGATAAACATGGACATGATCGGCCAAACTATTTCCCACTACCGCGTCCTGTCAAAACTTGGCGGTGGTGGAATGGGAATTGTTTATGAGGCGGAAGACCTCCGACTGGGCCGGCATGTCGCCCTGAAGTTCATTCCCGACCACCTCGCGCAGAATAAGGTTTCTCTGGAGCGATTCACGCGCGAGGCTCGCGCCGCATCGCAGCTCAACCACCCGCACATCTGCACCATCCACGATATCGAGGAGAACGACGGTCACCCCTTCATCGTGATGGAGAAACTTGAGGGCGAGAGCCTGAAGCAGCGGATACATGGCCAGCCCCTCGACCTTGAAGACCTGCTCGATATTGCGGTGCAGGTTGCGGACGCGCTCGCGGCTTCGCACGCCAAAGGGATTGTGCATCGCGACATCAAGCCGGCAAATATTTTTCTGACGCCGGACGGGCAGGTGAAAATCCTGGACTTTGGATTGGCAAAACTGGTCAAGGACGACAGTCTGGGCATGACCACGGACTCTTCGCTGGATGAATCCTTGACGCAGGTAGGGGTGATCCCCGGGACGGCGGTATATATGTCGCCGGAGCAGGCGCAATCGGAAGACCTGGACGTGCGCAGCGACATATTTTCGTTTGGCGTGGTGCTGTTCGAAATGGCGACGGGCAAGAAGCCGTTCACCGGAACAAACGTGGTGACTACGCTGCATGCGGTGATCAACTCGAAGCCGGCATCGCCGCGCTCGATCAACCCGTCGGTGCCGCCGGAGCTCGAAGCCATCATCGGCAAGGCGATGGAGAAGGACCGCGACCAGCGCTACAAGAACGCAACCGAGATGAAAGCGGATCTGGTTCGATTGCAGAAAGGAACGGAGCCGGCGCATAGCGGGCTGCTTTACGCCGCGGGATTGCGCTCGACGACCAGGACGTTCCAGACCTCGAGTGCCAGGCTGAAGTGGATCGTTCTCGGATTGGCGGCATTGCTCGTGACGGTGGTGGCGGCGGTGGGGACATGGGTCGTCAGGCATCGTGTGCCGGCGGTAACGGCGGACGACCGAACCATCGCGGTGCTGCCGCTGCAGAACATTAATAATGACGCGGAGAGTCAGTTCCTGGGTTATGCACTGGCAGACGAGATTGCGAACGCATTGACTTACGCGCATTCGCTGGAAGTCCGGCCCTCGGCGTCAACACAAAAATACGCCGCGGGAGTGGATCCAGCGAAAGCGGGACGCGAACTGGGCGTGGGGACTGTGGTGGTAGGGCGCTTTCTGCGTCACGACCAAACGGTGCAGGTCACGCTCGAGGCGATCGAGGTAAAAGACAATCGGCTGATCTGGACGGGCGCACTGACCGCACCGGCAGATAATTTGCTCGCCCTGCGGAACCAGATGGCAAAAAAAGTCCGCCAGGAACTCGTGCCGACTTTGGGGATCACGGGTAGCCCGGTGGAGACGGGCAGCACTCCGGCGAACCGCGATGCCTATGAGGCATATTTGAAAACGCTGTCCGTCCCGCACGAGGCCAAATCCAACAAGGATGCGATTGCGACCCTGGAGAAGGTGGTAAGCCTCGATCCGAGTTACGCGCCAGCATGGGAAGTGCTGGGACGCCGGTATTACTTCGATGCAATTTACTCGGACGGTGGCGAGGCGGGATATCAGCGTTCGAATGCAGCGTACAAGCAGGCCCTAGCGCTGGAACCGGGACGGGTCAGCGCGGCGGGGCTGCTGGCGGCCAGTGAAGCTGAGGGCGGAAACCTCGACCGGGCTTATGACGACGCACGGGTGCTGGTGCAGAAGCGTCCCGACAGCGCGTTTGCACATTTTTCTCTGGCGTATGTGCTGCGCTATGCCGGGAAGTTGGATGAGGCTCAGAGCGAGTGCGACAAAGCCCTGGCAATCGACGCGAACTTTAATTGGCGGACGTGCGCGCTTGCCTTTGCGGAGGCCGGAAAGACGGCGCGCGCCATGAAATTTCTTGAACAGGATGAGGGGTCGGAGTGGTCGAATGCGGTGCGAGTATCCGTGCTGATGCGGCAGGATAAGACGGCGGAAGCGCAGCAAGCCGCGCCCCAGATGACGGACAATCCCATGTGGATGCGGGGATTGGTCGAGGCCTGCCTGGCCAAGGCGCCGGCAACGGATATCCACCCGCTAGCGGTGCAGGCAGAAAACGAATTATTGGCCAAACAGAATCCTGAGATGAAGTATCACCAGGGCACGATTCTGGCCGCTTGCGGCGAAAAAGAGATTGCATTCGCGTTTTTGAGCCAAGCCGTCGCCGGGAATTATTGCGCACGCGAGGCATTGGAGTCCGATCCGCTGCTGGCGGGCGTGCGCGGAGATCCGGAGTTCCGCCAGATTGTGCAAGCCGCCGCTGAATGCCAGCACAAGTTCGAGGCGGCGCAGGGCATGGGTCACTAAAAGCTGAGCGACGACAATTCGCTCGCGGGGTCATCCCGTGGCGACATCGATAGGTAATATATTTGATCCTTTCCTCGAGGAAAATCCATCAGATGGTCATGTTTGCAACACTAAGAAAATTCGGCGGCCGATGTCTGCGCAAGCGGCAGGTAACGATGCTGCTGGCCCCGTTAGCCGCGACCGCGTTACTCGCCCAGTCGCAGACGGTGGGAAATCCCGACGCCGATCACAGCGCCAATCATGTCGTAGATGGTTACTATGAGCCCCTCCCTCAGGACACTGGCACAGCGGGGCTGAAGCTGATGTTGCGGCGATTGCAAACGACGGGGCGGCTGATGCAAGTGGATGCCCATCCCGATGACGAAGACGGCGGCATGTTGACGCTGGAGGCGCGCGGCAAAGGCGTTTCAACCCTGCTGATGACATTGAATCGCGGCGAAGGTGGACAGAATAAGCTGGGCAGCAATCTGTTCGATGTGCTGGGTGTGGTGCGGACTCTGGAGGTGCTGGCAGCTGATCGCTATTACGGAGTGGAACAACGGTTCTCTCGAGTCGCGGACTTCGGATATTCCAAAACTCCAGAAGAAACGTTTCAGAAATGGCAAGGACATGACATCGCGCTCGCAGATATCGTGCGCGTGGTCCGCACGTTTCGTCCCGATGTGCTGATTGCACGCTTCTCGGGAACCGACCGCGACGGGCACGGGCACCATCAGGCTTCGGCGGTCCTAACGAAAGAAGCATTTCGCGCAGCAGCCGACCCTAATCGTTTTCCTGAACAGATCAAAGAAGGCTTGCAGCCGTGGCAGCCGAAGAAGCTGTACATCGGAAATGTATGCGGCTTCGGCGCTTCGACCTGCGACGCAGCCAATTACACCGTCAAGCTAAACACCGGGCAACAAGACCCGTTGCTGGGGATGTCGTATGTGCAGTTTGCCATAGAGGGCTTGCGCCATCAGGAATCGCAAGGGCTGGCAGGCGTATCGGTTCCCAAGGGCGACCGGTTTGCATTCTACAAACTGGTGGACTCGGTGGTGGAGTCGCCAAAAGACAAAGACGGGCACGAACAGGATTTCTTCGATGGGATTGACGCGACGCTGCCGGGGTTGGCGTCGCGGTTGGGTGACGAAGAAAAAAAAGTGCCGTGGCTGCGGGCCTCGCTTGCCGAGATCCAGCAAAGAGTTTCTGCGGCGGAGAAAACTGCAGACGTCGGCTCGGCAGCGGGCATCACAGCGTTATTGAGCGGCCGAAAAGAGGCTGACGATCTGCAAAAGGAAGTCCAGCAATCGTCGCTGCCAGAAAACACGAAGCAGTGGATGGCGACTGAACTCGAAACGAAGCGCGACCAGTTCCAGCGCGCGGCAAACATAGCCTTGGGAGTCGAGTTGACAGCAACTCTCGATGCCCCACCCGCGTCTTCTCCAGAATCGGCTACGATGTCCGTTCCCGGAGAAAGTGTCGCTGTGAAGTCGTTGGGAATTGCCAGCGGCGGAAAGGCCATCTCGGCAAAGCTAATCTTAGACGCGCCGGGTTGCCAGCGAATCGCAGAAGGAGCCAAATCGGCCGACAAACCGTCGACAGCTTGGTTCGATTTCCGTATGACGCCGTGCGAGAAAGTGGGATATACACGGCCATACTGGCACAGGCACGATCCGCAGCGAGACGCGCTGAACACGATCGACGAACCGCAATATCAGACGCTTCCCTTCCCTCCGCCACCGTTCCACGTGCGCATGGAATACCAATACCAGGGACTCGCTGGCGCCATCGACGTTCCGGTCATGGTGCGATTCAAGTGGCCGGACGGGAGCGCAGGAGAGCAGCCACTGGCCATTGGTCCAGAATTTTCGATCGCAGTGTCGCCATCGAGCAATGTGATTCCGACCAGCTTGCGCGGCAGCACCAGCCTGAAAAGCACAGCTCGAGATCAGGCCAGCGCTTCACAAGCCGTGATATCCCTTCAAGTCCCCAGCGGCTGGCTTGCAGAACCGGTGCGCGAGTCCATCGAGATTCCAAGAGATGGGTCTAAGGACGCACCATTCCAGGTGTTTCCGTCGGAATTGAAGGAGAGTCAAACTCATATCCGTGCGGAACTAACGAGCGTCAAGAAAAGCTACGGCGAAGGATACTCAGTCGTTACCCGCGAGGATCTTGGAACGTTCTATTATTATCAGCCCGCCGTTCAGCTCGTCAGCGTCGTCGACGTAAAGGTCCCGAAGGATCTGAAGGTCGGCTACATCATGGGCGCGGGCGATGACATTCCAACGGTTCTCGAGCAGATCGGGATGAATGTCACGATGATTCCGCCCGACAAGTTGGCAAGCGAGGACCTGAACCAGTACCAGACAATCGTGCTCGGCATCCGCGCCTATGATACCCAGAAAGGCGTGATTGACAACAACAAGCGGCTGCTCGATTTCGTCGACAAGGGTGGACGCTTGGTGGTGCAATACAACACGCTGGGTTCGTTCGGGGTTCCGATCGATTTTAATTCCGGCAAGTTCACGCCTTATCCGGCAACGCTCGGACGGGCACGGGTTTCGGTGGAAGAGGCGCCAGTTACGATTCTCGATCCGTCGCAACCCGATCTTTCATTTTCCCAACGAAATTACTCAGAAAGATTTCGAGGGATGGGTGCAGGAGCGCGGGCTGTACTTTCATGACCCAGTGGGACGCGAACTTTACGCCGTTGCTCGAATCGCATGATCCGGGCGAAGGCGAGCAGAAAGGCGGACTGCTGGTCGCGCACTACGGCAAGGGCACGTATATCTACACGGGATATGCATTCTTCCGGCAGCTGCCGGCGGGCGTGCCAGGGGCAGTGCGACTGTTTGTGAATTTGATCAGCAGTCGTTAGGGTTCGGTTGATGGTCGATAGGGTTAGTCGCTCGCGGAGCGGTTGCGAACGACGGATCGCGTTAATTCTGAAAAGATTTGATCGCCAACGACCAGCGATCAGCGACCTATTTCATGACAATCCCACTCGAAGCCGAATCCGCCACCAAGCCGCAACTCGTCCGCGGCATCGGTCTCGGCTCGGCCACCGCGCTGAACATGATTGACATGATCGGCGTGGGACCGTTCATTACGATCCCGCTGATCGTGACCGTGATGGGCGGCCCGCAAGCGATGTTGGGATGGGTGCTGGGTGCGGTGCTCGCCGTCTGCGATGGGCTAGTTTGGGCGGAATTGGGCGCGGCTATGCCAGGGTCGGGCGGGTCTTACCGCTATCTGAAAGAGATTTACGGTCCACAAAAGTTGGGGCGCGCTGTTTCCTTCCTCTTTATCTGGCAGCTTTCGTTCAGCGCTCCGCTCTCGATTGCTTCCGGAGCGGTCGGGCTTTCGCAATATGCGTCTTTCTTCTGGCCAGGACTGGAGCGGGTTTGGGCAGCACGCACGTTGAGCCTGAATGTGCCGCTGTTGGGCCCTTGCAGGTGACATGGGTGGCAATGCCCGCGACTTTGCTTGCCATTGGAGTCTGCCTGTTCACGGCGTTTCTGCTTTACCGGCGAATCACTGCCATCTCCAGACTTTCGACACTGCTTTGGATCGGCGTGATGGGGACCATCGGATGGATCATCTTCGCCGGCCTCACTCATTTCAATGCGCGGCAAGCGTTTGATTTTCCTCCCGGGCGCGTTTTCGTTTTCGCGGGACTTCTTTCATGGGCTGGGCGGAGTGATGTTGATCGCCGCTTATGACTATTGGGGTTATTACAACGTCTGTTTTCTCGGCGATGAAATCAAGAATCCGGGCAAGAATATTCCGCGGGCCTTATTGCTATCCATTCTGGCTGTGGCCTGTCTATATGTAGTAATGAACATCAGCATTCTCGGCGTCGTGCCCTGGCGGGAGCTGACGCAGTCGGGAGCGTCGAACAGCAAGCTGTATGTAGTTTCTACGTTCATGCAGACGGCCTACGGGCATGGAGCGGCGTCCGTGGTGTCGGCTCTGGTGATGTGGACGGCGTTTGCTTCGGTATTCTCGTTGACGCTGGGGTATTCGCGCGTGCCCTACGCGGCGGCGGTTGATGGAAATTATTTTCGGGCGTTTGCCCGGGTGCATCCGGTGCATCAGTTTCCTTATGTTTCTTTGCTGGCGCTGGCGGGCGTCGCCGCGCTGTTCTGTTTTCTGCGGCTGGCGGATTTGATTGCTGCGCTAGTGGTGATTCGTATCATCCTGCAATTCCTGGTGCAGAGCATCGGCGTGATTGTGCTGCGCATCCGCCGTCCCGAGATGAATCGTCCATTTCGGATGTGGCTCTATCCCGTGCCGGCGCTGGTGGCGGCGGGGAGTTTTATTTTTATCTTAGTTTCGCGCACGGACTTCTTGCGGGAGATTCGGTATGCAGCGGTGATTCTGGTGGTCGGAATCGTCGTCTATTGTGTGCGCTCGTGGCGGCGGCGGGAGTGGCCGTTTGCGGGTGCTTCGCTGGTCGCTGGTCGTTAGTCGTTCGCCATTCGTCGTTCGCTAGTCGTTGTTCGCTAGTCGTCGTTCGCTATTCATGGCGGAAATGATCAAAATGCCGGGGCGATCCGATCGCGGGCAGCGTTCGGCCAATTTCTGCCTGGGCTCCGCTCGGGCGAGCCACTGTTTCGATCGCTCTGGATTGCTTCGGTCATTTCCTATACCGGCACCTGGATGCAGAACGTGGGCGCCGGCTGGCTGATGACACAGATGACCATGAATCCGCTGATGATCGGATTGGTGCAAGCCGCCGGAGCGCTGCCGGTGTTCCTCGTCATCTTGCCCGCTGGCGCGCTTGCGGACATGGTGGACCGGCGCCGCTTTCTGCTGCTGACACAGGGATGGATGGTGCTGGCTTCCGGAACGCTTGGCATCATGACGCTGACCAGTTGCGTCGGACCGTGGGTCTTGCTGCTGTTTACGTTTCTCCTTGGCCTCGGAGCGGTGATGAATGATCCGGCGTGGCAGGCGATTACACCGGAGCTGGTTCCGGCGAACCAACATGCCTCGGCGGTGTCTCTGAACTCGGCAGGATTCAACGTGGCGCGAGCGGTAGGCCCCGCACTCGGCGGCGTGGTTGTGGCAGCAGTCGGTAGCGGCACCACCTTCCTGCTCAATGCATTCTCTTTTCTGGGCGTGATTTTGTTTCTCTATCGCTGGAAGCGGCCGATTGCGGCCCCAGCGAAGACACAGCGCGTGTGGCCGGCAATCTGCGATGGCTTTCACCTATGTGCGCGAGAGCGGGCTGGCGAAGTCGGTGCTGCTGCGAACCGGAACCTTCAGCGTGGCGGCCGTGGCCATGCTGGCGCTGCTGCCGATCATCGCGCGTCCCTATGGAGCGACAGGATATGGTGTACTTCTCGGCTGCTTCGGTCTGGGCGCTCTTTTGGGAGCGTTAGCGCTGCCGCGGTTGCGGGAGAAACTGTCGGTCGATGGGGTGGTTGGCACCTCCATTGTGATTTTTGCCGGAATGACGTTTGCTGCGGGACGGGCGGAAATTTTTGCTTTGTTGTGCGCCGTGATGTTAATAGCGGGCGCTGCCTGGATCGGAATTCTGGCCTGCCTGAATGTGGCCGCGCAGACCATGTGTCCGGCATATGTGCGCGCTCGGGCGCTGTCATTTTATCTGCTGGTGTTGCAGGGAGGCATGGCGGTCGGAGCGACGGTATGGGGCGCACTGGCGAAAAGAATTGGTGTCCCGGATGCGCTTGGCGTGGCCGCGATAGTACTCGCGCTCGGAGTATTCGCCCTGCGCGGGCATCGCATCACAGCGAGTGAACTGGACCTGACGCCGGTGGTGGTTAGAGATTGATGTGATTTCTAAATCTACTTGGAGGGAAGATGAAAACGATCACTGCTACTGCCGCGGCGATCCTGGGAGCGATGCTGGTCCTGTGCAGTTTTGGGCCTGGCGCAAGCACAGCCGCAAACGAAAGACGAAAAGAAAACCATCAGTCAGGTTCTCGACAGCAGCATCAAGAATGTGGAAGGCGATTTTGTTCCCGCCGCCGAAGCAATGCCCGAAGATAAATATGGCTTCGCGCCCACAAACGGCGACTTCAAAGGCGTCCGCACATTTGCGGAGCAGGTCAAGCATGTTGCCGCCAGCAACTACCTGATTGGGGCCCACATTCTCGGCGAAAAATCACCCGTCGACGCCAACGACGGAAAGGGCCCCGACACCGTGAAGTCGAAGGCCGACATCCTTAAGTATCTGAAAGATTCCTTCGCCTACGCCCACAAAGCAGTCGCAAGCATTACCGACGCGAATGCCCTGGAACCGATTCCCGCCTCTGGCGGCAAGTCAACGACTACGCGACTCAGCGTGGCTTTGATCTTCTCCTGGCACGGTTTCGATCATTACGGACAAATGGTGGAATATTTGCGCATGAACGGCATCGTGCCTCCGGCCAGCCGGCAGTAGGAAACTATTTTCTCGCGCTGGCATGATGCTTGCGCCAGTCAACTCCATCGCGTCCGCCGTGGAGCGCGATCTGAGTGAGCAGAAGTTCGGCGGTGAGCCGGCGCTTGGTGAGGTGGGCGGCGATTCTCTGCTTGGCCCTTTTTGCTGGAACCTTCGGATCAAGAAACACCAGCACCGACGGCCCCGCTCCGCTGAGCGCGGCGCCGAGTATGCCGGATTCTCCGGTGAGTTCCTTGAGTGCGGGCAGCAGAGGACAGAGCGGCGCGCGATAGGGCTGGTGAATGCGGTCTTCGAGCGCCGAAGGCAGCAGGTCCTGACGATCTTGCGTGAAGGCCGCGAACAGCAGCATCGAGTTCTGAATGTTGGTGACGGCGTCGGCGCGCGAGTATTGGAAGGGCAGCACGCGGCGCGCTTGCTCAGTCGAAAGCGGCGCATCGGGGACAGCCAGCAGCAGCGGCCACTTCCCTTTCGGCTTCACTTCGACGACCTGCGCCTGGACCTGATTGGCCATGCGCGCCACCGTAAGCGCGCCCATCCAGCAGGCGGAAGCGTTGTCGGGATGGTGCTCGCGCATGGAAGCTTCTCCGACGATGCGGTCATTTTTCCAGCGCAGATGTCCGAAGTGTACCGCCAGCGCGATGCCTGCCAGACGCGCGGCAGCCGACGATCCGCAACCGCGGCCGATGGGAATCTCGTTTTCGATGTGGATGCGCAGGGGAGCAATCTTGCGATTCTCCGACTCGAGCACCTCGCAATAAGTGGTGACGATGAGGTGGTTCTCCATGCGGGCGCAGATCTGCGCGTCGCGGCCTTCGGCGGTAACAAAGAAGTCAGGCGCGCGCTCGGCGCGCAAGCGGAGATGGAAATCCAGGGCAAGGGCGGCAGCGTCAAACGCGGGGCCCAGGTTGGCAGAGGTCGCGGGCAGCGCCAGCCGGAGTGAGCGATTTAAAGATGTAGGACGTGAAGGCATAGATTACAGAGCAAACTCCTCGGCGGCCCAGATTTCCAGAAACTACAGGAATGAAAGGCTTTAGCTCGGTCCGGCCTAAGCGGAGTGCCTTAGAATCGGCACGGACGCCGAACTGTGTTTTATACACGAGTTTGGGGCGGAGTGCTACGAATTTCTGCGGAATGGTGCGTTGGACAAATCCCTATTCCACGATGCTTGGGCCGAATGAGCGAGTTTGAACGTGACCTCGACGTTTAGATACAGGGAAACCGGCTTCCCGTTTTTCATTGCAGGGGTAAACTTCCATTGCGAAACGGCCTCTACAGCTTTCTTATCTAAAGCCTCGCACAGACCTCTCTTAATTCTTGGATCTTTCACCAGCCCGTCCCTGGTCACAATGATTCGCAACACAACTGTACCTTCAATTCTTGCCTTGCGAGACGCGTCATCATATTCAGGATCTGGCGAGTACGTGACACGTGGCGGGGCGATGCATTCTGCGGAATCGCCGGCATCTCCGCGACAAACTGGCCCCCAAAGCGGTTGCTGATCTCCGCTTTGCGCAAACGCTGCGATCATCAACAGCATCGGCACTATTGCTTGGCGCATCACCTTCCTCTAAGGACAAAATCCCCGCCATACGCCATCAGTTTAGCTCAGCATCCTTCTCGGCTGCGTCGAGTGCGCCGATGACGGCTCCGAGACTAGCATCGAGCACAACCGGGGCGCGCTGAAGATATTTTGCCTTTGCAGCCTCGGCAGCGTCGAGTATGCCAGCGACGGGTGCTTCTGAAAAAAGATCACCGCGATGGAACTTGATAGTGAAGTCGGGATCCTTGAGCAGATGCCCGGTCAGGATCAGCACGACAGCCTCGCCCGCTTTGACGAATCCACTGCGGCGCAGTTTCTTGAGCCCGGCCAGCGTGACTGCGGATGCCGGCTCGCAACCGATGCCATCGGCGCCGATTTCCGCTTTGGCAATGGCGATCTCGACTTCGGTGACTTCTTCGACCTCTCCACCAGTCGCCCGCAGCACGCGCAGTGCTTTCTTCCACGATGCCGGGTTGCCGATGCGGATGGCAGTCGCCATCGTCTCGGCAATCATAGGTTCGAGTTTCTTCCCGCCGAATTCTCGCACGCAACGATAGAACGGATTCGCGCCTTGCGCCTGGATGATGGACACCTTTGGCAGGCGCGAGATCAAATTGAGTTCGCGCATCTCGAGCAGCGCCTTGCCGATTGCCGAACTGTTCCCGAGGTTCCCTCCGGGCACAATGATGTGATCCGGCGGCTCCCACGCGAGTTGCTCCATAAGTTCAATGGCGGCGGTTTTCTGCCCTTCGATGCGGTAAGGATTCACCGAATTCAGCAGATACACCGGCTTCTTTCGGACGAGCTCGTTGAGGATGCGGACGCATCCGTCAAAATCGGTGCGGAGCTGGCAGGTGAGCGCTCCGTAGTCGAGCGATTGCGAGAGCTTGCCCCAGGAAATCTTGCCATCCGGGATGAGCACCAGGCTGTGCATGTTGCCGCGCGCGGCATATGCGGCCATGGAGGCCGAAGTGTTGCCGGTGGAAGCACAGGCCACCCACTGGAATTTACCTTGATGCGCCGACGACGCTGCGAACGTCATGCCCGTGTCTTTGAACGATGCGGTCGGGTTCATGCCCTGGTGCTTGGCGTGGAGATTCTCGACTCCAGTCGCACGCGCGCACCGGGGCAGGTGATACAGCGGCGTGTTGCCTTCGCGCAACGTGATCGCATGCTCAGCTGGAATATGCGGGAGAAGTTCGCGGAAGCGCCAGACTCCGCTCTGGTCAAGGGGTTCGCGTGACGTCCGGCGGTTGAGCCAGAGAGCCTTCAGTGCCGCCGGATCAGGCGCGTCGGAGGTCCATCCGGGGAAAAAGAATTCCAGCAGGTCGCCGCAAGCGGTGCAACGGAAATCCTGGCTGGCGGATTCGGGAGTTGCGCCGCACGCGATGCAGCGCAAGCGGCAGCGAGTTTCGATAGGATCCAGTGGTCGACAAGGGCAATGATCCGGTGGTATAGGTGGCGAACAAAGACGCTCGCCACTAGACATGATACGGCACTCTCGTATGGCCAACCCGCTAAATCCGACATTGCCCTTGAGTTTTCAGGCGCTGCCACGCGGACGAGGGTGTCCGCGCCACACAGGCCCACCTAATACTGCGTGCTGTATATGACGCTGGAAAAATTTCCGTTATAGCTGAAGCCGGCGCACCAGATCTGGTGATGGCCTCCGCCGATCGAATGTTCGGCGCACGAACCCATCTCAGAGTTGGTGGTGACATCGACCGACCACGTATTGCCGCCATCAGTGGAAAAATACATGCCACCCACGTCGGTATAAACATTGCCGCCGCCAGCCCAGCCGATCTTGCTGGTCAGGAATAAGACCGAGCGGATCGGCCACGGCCCGTCCAGAGTGCGGCCGCTCCAGGTCTCGCCGCCGTTGGTGGTCACGTGCATCCAGCCCTCAACGTTCGGAGAAATCTCACCGCCGCCAACCCAACCTTTTTTATCGTTCAGGAAGAAGACGGGACCATCGAAGACGGAATCGACCGAAGGGCCGCAGGTCCACGCAGAGCCGCCGGTTAGGCTGGTGCAGAAATTGATGCCCGGACGCGCGAGCGTGCAGGTTATTGAGGAAAGAAAATTGCGGAGCGAACCAGCCGCCATCGGGATTGGCATCAGCGCTGTCCCAATCGGAAAGGCCTGCGCCACCATCGGTCGTGTACTCGGCGAGTCGTATCAGGATCGCCGCCGGCGGGGCCCAAATGTCAACATGATTCCATTCTGTTTCTTCACGAAGCGGACTTGTTGCAACCACTCCGGACCGGGACTCATGTCGCTGCTCCACGTATTACCGCCATCTTCAGTCCAGCGGAAAACGCCGTAGGCCGTGCTGGAATCGTAGAAGCCTGAGATAATGACCTTCTTCGCAGTGACGGCGTCGACGCCATAGAAATAATCGCTTCCCCGCTCGCTTAGCACCTGTTGCACCCAGCTATTTCCGCCGTCGGTCGTCTTCCAAACCTGACCCAGTTCACCCACGGCATAACCAATCTTGGCGGTGGGGAAAGAAATGTCGTGAATAATAATTCCGGGCAAAGTGGCTAATAACTTCCAGGTATTCCCCTGGGCCGCGAGACCGGTGCGTTTGGCTGGGCAATCGTCCGATGCTGTGCCTGCGGACGTTCGGCGGATAGCTCGTGTCGAGGCGAATCGACGGGAACAGCTCCAGAAACATGGTGAGTTACGACCGCTGCTTCTTGCGAAAATGAGAGAGAACCAAGCAGTAAGAGTTGGAGCGAAACAAGCAGCCAGGCGGCGCATGAAGTATCTCCTGAACTTACCGACTGGAGATGTTAGCATAGGCGTCGCCTATGCCCCAATCTTACATTTCCTGATATGGCTCTAGCGCAAGTAAGCGTCAGTTTTATTGATCCAGTCGGCGCGAGGCGGGTGAAAAATATCGAGATCGACAGTATCCGCGAGTGCCTCGACGCGAGTGTGGCATGTTGGGAGGAATGGTCAGAACCTCGCCCGAATTCACCACAATTTCTTTGCCGTCGATCCAGAACTTCAGCGCGCCTTCGAGAACATAGGTGACCTGCTCGTTGTGATGGCTGTGTTCAGGAACAATGCATCCTTTTTTGAGTAGGACGCGAGCCAGCATCACGTTTTGCCCGACAACGAAGTGCCGGCCCAGCAAGGGATTCAGGGCTTCGACTTCAACCGAACTCCACGGGATGTGGCGCAATTCGGCTTTCGGAGGCGCGCCTTTCAGGACCGTGGCTTTGAGGGCGACTCTGTTCGCCGGGCGCGAAGTTTTCGTGGCTTTCTTGGCACGGATGTTTTTCGGGCGGGAGGTTTTCGAGCGGTCGTTTCTTGCTTCTTCTTTTTCATAATGCAACTCAATAAATATAGTATTTTCACTGGGCCAGACAAGTCTCGCATCTTGCCGCGACCGGACGGCGCAGGTAATCTTAATAGATTCCAGCGTTGTTGAGGATGGTATGAAGAAACATCGATTCCGTCAGGAAACCGAAGCCGTTCGCGGCGGCACCAGCCTGCACAAGAAGAACGGTCCGCTCTCCACGCCGATTTATCAGACCTCGACGTTCGAGGTCACAGACATGCAGGAGCAGGTCCGCGCCACTCCCACCGACCGCTTCTACACGCGTTACGGCAATCCGACGCACACCGTCGCAGAAAGCTCCATCGCCGAACTGGAAGGCACGGATGCGGCGCTGCTGTTCTCTTCGGGCATGGCCGCAATTACGACTTCGATTCTTTCGCTGGTCAAGGCGGGCGACCACATCGTGGCGCAGCGCGATATTTATGGCGGCGTGATCAAGTTTCTTTCGCACTGGCTGCCGAAACTGGGGATTGAAACGACATTTGTTGACACCAATGACATCGAGCAGCACGAGCGTGCGATCCGGCCTAATACAAAGATCCTTCACATCGAGTCACCAACCAATCCAAACGTGCGGGTCGTTGATCTGGAGAAGATTGCGACGCTGGCGCGCAAGCACGGTCTGATCTCAACTATTGACTCGACTTTCGCCACACCCATCAACTGCCGTCCCGCAGAGTGGGGCATCGATTTGGTGCTGCATTCCGGCACAAAATATTTTGGCGGACACGCCGACCTGATCTGCGGCATCGCGGTCGGACGACACGATTTGATCGAGCAAATCCATCAGACGCGCACTACGCTTGGCTGCTGTATGGATCCGCACGCCGCGTTTTTGCTGCTGCGCGGCATCAAGACGCTGGCTGTCCGAGTCGAGCGCCAAAACGAAAGCGCACTGCGGATTGCCGAGTTCCTGAGCCGCCATCCACAGGTGGCGCGGGTGCACTATCCGATGCTGAAAGATCATCCGGACTTCGCGATCGCGAAGAAGCAAATGGCGGGCGCGGGCGGCGTTTTGAGCTTCGAGGTGAAAGGCAGCGGTGCCGACGCCTGCCGCGTGGCCGAGGCGTTGAATCTATTTACCCTGGCGCCCAGTCTCGGCGGAGTGGATTCGCTGGTGACCATCCCGGTGCTGACCTCGCACGCCATGATCGCTCCGGAATTGCGGAAAAAGATGGGCGTGACCGACCAGATGATCCGCCTGTCCGTCGGCGTTGAACACGTCGAGGACTTGATCGCCGATCTGGAGAAAGGCCTGACCGTACTGACCCATGAGAGGAAACAGGCCGTGGTAGCCGATTAAGATCGCGCAGGTTAGTTCCTGCCGGTCGCTGTCCTGTTAGAAGATAAACTTCGCCGCGAACTGCAGGATGCGCGCGTTGTGCGCCGAGTTGGCACGAAGCAAAGCTGTGGTTGCACCCGACGTAACGCAACTGGAATCACCCGCGGAGTTATTTGCCCCGCCATAGCAGGTAATCTGGTTTGCCGAGGTTTTTGCGCCGTTGGCATTGTCAGCCGCAGATCCCGCGTCGCCTCCCAGCCAGGAATATTCGGTATGGTTGAATATGTTGAATGCCTCCGCGCGAAATTCGAAATACTTGCTCTCAGTAACGGCAAAATGCTTGAGGAGGCCCATGTCGAAATTTGTCCGCCATGGATTGGTCAAAATGTTCCTCCCGGCATCACCAAATGTCAGCCCCTGAGGAGCCGCGAACGCGGCGGCGTTGTAAAGAACAGGCCCAAAGCCGCCTTGAGGAGTGTTTTGCACACCTGTCTTGGGGTTGCCGATCAAATCAGGGTAAGAACCTCCAGTTGCGAAGTCGTTGCCCACCCCTGCATTGTCTACGGGCGCGAGAACCCCCGAGTTTGGATTAGAATTACTCAAATTGTAAACACTGAACGGCGATCCGCTCTGGATGGTGGTGATACCGGACCATTGCCAGCCCCCAAGGAGCTTGTCGGTCAGCTTGCCGCCTTTGAGGAGCGGTATGTCGTAGACGTAAGCGATGTTGATGATGTGCCGTTGGTCAAAGTCGGAGTTGGCTCGATAGGCGTTCAAATTGTAGGAGTTTACAAATCCAGTGTCATTGTAATCGGAAGAGTCATCAATCGAATGACTCCAGGTGTAGGAAGCATTCAGTTGCAATCCGCCGATCTCGTGCCGCACCGAAGCCTGGAAAGCGTTGTAGTTTGAAGATCCCGTCTGGTCCTTCCGCTCGATGTCTCCGATGCCGAGAAAAGGGCGGTACAGATTGGCGGTAGGACCGGCGCTTATGGAAGCTCCACACGCGACTGCCAGATTGTTGGCCCAGCTACCAGTAGTCGTGACAGGGCTACCAGTATCGGAGTTAGCAGTGCCCGTTGCTAGTCCGGTGGTTGGATGTGGTAACGGAGTTACAGTCATCGACTGTAATTGCCTGTCCGGGATGATAAGGATTCACACTGGGGGCAACGGGCTGAATCTGGTTGTATTCATAATATCGGGTGAGGTGCACGCCGGCGCTCCCGACGTATGCCAAGATCGCTATCGTTCGGCGCCCAAGATCTCGTTGGATGTCGAGGTGCCACTGTTGCACGTAGGGCCAGATGGCTTTGTTAGGAATCGAAACGAAAGTCAGGGGCGGCGTGCCCCCGCCCAGCAAGCCGGAATTGATGTTGCCGTATCCGGAGACCGGACCGACGCCGGTAGTCTGGGTATTGATGTTGTACTGCTCAAGCGATTCCGTATTGCCCTCGTTGCCGTTAGTGTGCTCGAAGAAAATTCCATAGCCGCCGCGAATGGCCATCTTGCCGTCGCCGCGTGGATCCCATGCAAAACCGATACGCGGCGCAGGATTGAACCAATGATTGGTCATGCAGCCCGCCGGTACGCCGGCTGTAACGCCGCAGTCCACCCACCCGTTGAATTGGGGGTTGGCGATGGTTCCGGTCACTAAGCCCGTAGACGGATCGACGCCGCTTGCGCCGGCAACGTAATGGGCGGGGTCGAAATTCCACGCCAGGTTATTCTTTTCGCTATACCGGCCGAATGCGCTAAAACGCATGCCTATGTTGAGCGTGAGGCTCTTCGTGACGTGCCAGTCATCCTGCACGTAAGGCTCATAGATGTGGTATTGTTGTGCATCTTGAGAGCGCTTTCCTCCTGAGTGTAGGTCCCGGTGTTGCCCAGAAGAAGATCGGCATATGCGTTGCCGGTGGAATCGAGATTGCCAGAGTTAGAGAAGCCTAATGACCATTTACGCCATAAGGGGGCTGCGGGATTTCGTTCTTGTGGGCGTCGACGAAATACATGCCAAACTGCAGATTATGGCGGCCGACGATTTTGGTCACGTTATCGCGAAAGGTGACGGTCGGATTGGAGTTCAGCGGGCCTTTGGGAACGTAGCCGGGATCTTCCGCAAATGATATTGCGAATCGTACCAGAATGCCGGGAACTTTGGGCCTCCATAACCGTTGTCGTAGAGACCCAGGCGGAAAGGCGCTGCCCGCTGCCAGGGTCCGATCAGAGTCGTCGAGATGTGATCGGTGGTATAGCTGGCGACGAACTCATTGAGCAGCGAAGGCGAGACGCTGGCCGTGAGCCGCGCCACCAGGCTGATTCCCGGATTCTTGAGACCCGTCTGAATGGTGGGGAACGTGGTGCCGTTGGTCCACAGAGGGACTGGATATGCTGGTCCCAGGAGTCATGAATGTAGTGGAAGGTGGCGCGAATTTTGTCGGTGATGTTGTGGTCGATCCTGAATAATTCCTGGCGCTGGTGGGAAGCGTGGGTTGCGCGTCCCATTGGTCCTCGAGCGTGCTGCGGATATTTCTGATTCGTTGGGCGCGGGAATCAACGCGGTGAGCGCGCTTGCGATGCCGGAGTTCTCAATGGGCACTTGATATTCACGAACGGCGGCCTCGCCCCCGGCCTTTTGCCTTGTGCTGGGGACACCATTGATAAACGCGGGAACGACCGGGCATTCCAGACCGGCAGCGCATTGGTCGCTGAAGTCGCCGGTGCGGTCGGCCATTGTGGGAACGATGGTCTGAGAAAAGAAGCCCGACGCGGGGATCAGGTCGCGGCGCCATTCTTCGGAATAAAAGAAGAACGTCTTCTGCTTATTGGTGTTGTAGTGGTTAGGAATGTAGACCGGACCGCCGATAGTAAAGCCGAAATCGTTCTTCTTGTATGCGGGAACTGAGGTAGCGGGGAATTGGGTGGCGTTGAAATCGTCGTTGCGCACAAACTCGTACAAGTCGCCGTGGAATTGATTGGTGCCAGGCTTGAGTTCGATCTCAACTGTGCCTGAGCCGTTCTTGCCATATTGCGCGCCGTAGTTGGAGGTCAGTACCTTGAATTCCGCGATGGCATCGATGCTGGGATAGACGTTGAGCGTGGTGTTGCTGCCGTTATCCATCATGTCGCCGCCATCGATTTCGAAGTTGTTGTATTCAGTGCGGCCACCGTTGATGCTGAAGGCCACCGTCGTCGCACCTTCGCCGCCTTCGTCTGAGCCGGATTGATTGGTAACGCCCGGGGAGAGCGCAACCAGCGAAGTGAAGTCGCGTCCGTTCAGTTCGAGTTGAGTGATCTCCTTCCCGGTAACCGTATTGCTTAAATCGGATGACTCGGTTTCGACCTGGGCCACGGTTGTGCCCTCGACGGTCACCAAGGTATTGGAAGCGCCGACCTGGAGGGTCACGTCGACACGAGATTTCTGGGCAACACGAGGACCACGCCTTTGGCCTCGAACTTCTTGAAGCCTTCTGCCGTGACCGTGACGTTGTACGAGCTAGGAGCAGGGAGCGCCGGGACGACGTATTCGCCATCAGAATTTGTGACGGTAGTCCGATTGATGCCGTGCTCCGAATTCGTGACCACGACCTGGGCGTCCGCCACAGCCGCACCGTGGTGTCGCGAACTGCGCCCGTTAACGAGGCTGTGTCCTGGGCATGCAGGATGGCTGCCGGCAACACTCCAAGCAGCACCACAATTCCACAAACCAGACGGATTTTCATAGCTGACTCCCTCGCCGATTCGACACGGTGCATTTTCACGGCCCCTCGGCGTTCACCCCAAAAGCGCTAAACGCCTTTATTAAAACGTATCAATACTGCTTCAGGTGTTCCTATCTGTCAAGAGAAAATCACGCATCTGCCTCGCAGGCGCTACTTTACGCTGCGGGTGGAATCGCGCACGATGAGCTCGGGAACGATTCGGCGGTGAGTGGTGCGGACGGGTTTCTTTTCGAGGTCCGCCGGCACTGATCGCCTCGAGCACAATCGTGGCCGCGGCCGTTCCCATAACTTCCATGGGCTGGCGCACAGTAGTCAGCGCAGGAGAATAGATGGCGGCGGGCGCGACATCGTCAAAGCCCACGACCGAGCAGTGCTCGGGAACGCGCATCCCTGCTTTCGCAAGCGCTCGAATCGCTCCGAATGCCGTCATGTCGTCAAACGCCATCAGCGCGGTGAAGGGACGACGGCGGTGCAGCAATTCTTCAGTTAACTTGTACCCTTGCTCAAAACTTGAAAACGGATCGCTGGATTCCGGCAGATCGACGATCAGCCGCGAGTCGAGTTCGAGGCCGTGCTCGCGGGCCAGCGTCCGGACGCCGCGCCAGCGAGGTTCAGTGTCCGACAGTTGGCGCGGGCCGCGGATAAAGGCGATCTTGCGATGACCGAGCGAATACAGGTGTTCGAGAGCGGCGCGGGCGCCTAAATAATTGTCGACGATCACGGAGCTGATACTGTCATTTTTCAATTCGCGTCCCACAATCGCAGTCGGAATGTTGTTCTTCTCGAGATCGGCGAGCACGTTGATGTCAACGAACAGCCAGTTGGCCAGAACGACGAGTCCCTCGATGCGGCGGTCCAGCAGCATTTCGAGATAGCGCTCGAAACGGCTGCGCTCGTTATGGCAGTCGGTGAGAATAGGGAGAAACGACGACTGGTAAAGAGTGTTCTCGATGCCGCGCAACACCAGCGTGCAGTAAGGGTCGGTCATGTCGAAGACCATGACGCCGACGGTATGGCTGCGCCGGCCCCGCAGCGAGCGCGCAAACAGATTGGGACGGTACCCGAGTCGCGTAGCTGCGCGCTGGATGCGTCCTTTGGTGCTGTCAGGAATGTAGCGTGCCAGGGGCGCGTTGTTCAGGACGATCGAAACCGTGGCCGAAGAAAATCCGCTGCGCTCGGCGACATCGCGGATGGTGACCGCCCCCCCCTGCGACCGCTTGCGCGAGGACTCGGAGGTTGACGCCCGGCGGGATTTCGCCGCCGCAGGCTTTTCGCGTAGGCTTCGAATCAGAAGATTCCATGAACTCCTTGAAATGACATCCTTGAATTCAGCCCTCTTGCTGGCGGACACTACAGGACGATGAATCGAGTGTCAAGTTTCCGCCTGCTCCTGGCTGTCCTGTTATTAATTTTCGTTTGCAATGCGGCGGGCGCACAAAGCAGCGCAGCGGCGGCGCACGATCCGCAGGAGATATTTCGAAGCCGGAGAAGCCGCCCTGCACGCGGGCAAGCTGGATGAAGCCGAGCGCGCGTTCCGCCAGGTGATTGCGATCAACCCCGGTGTGGCTGGAGCATACGCCAATCTCGGCGTGATCGATATGCGTCGCAAGCAGTGGCCGCAAGGCTCTGGCCATGCTGCACCAGGCCGAAAAACTTGCGCCGGACGTGGCGGGAATCCGGCTGAACATCGGCCTGGTTTACTACCGCCAGAAAAACTTCCGGGCGGCGATCGAACCCTTCGAGTCGGTGGTGCGGCAGACGCCGGGCTCTTACCAAGCGAGATACCTTCTTGGCTTTTGCTATTTTTTTGATAGCCGCTGGGCAGACACGGTCGCCACGCTGGAACCGCTGTGGGAGCAGGTATCGGCCGCAGACCAGCTCAACTATCTGTATGTGCTGGGTCGGGCTGCCGAGCTTTCGAAAAACACGGCACTCGAAGAGAAAGCTTACGCGCGTATGGCTGAGATCGGGCAGGGCGCGCCGGAATTTCGCATGATCATCGGCAAGTCACATTTGAATCGCGGAGAGTACGACGACGCCGTGCGCGAACTGGAAGCGGCGGCCCAAGCCGATCCGAAGCTTCCGCTGGTGCACTATTACTTAGGCATGACTTACGTCCGCAAGCAGGACTATGAGCGTGCTCGCGCGGAATTTCAGAAAGACCTCGCACAGGAGCCCGACGCCGCTTTCACCTACGAGCAGTTGGGGAAAGTGGAAGCCACGCTGCAAAACGAAGCAGAAGCAGCGAAGGATTTTGGCCGCGCGGTGAAGCTCGATCCACAACTGGTGGAATCGCGCATGGGGCTGGCCAAGATCGAAGAACAAAAGAAAGAGTATCCCGCGGCGCTGGCACAACTGAACGAAATCATTCGCCTCGAAAAAGACAACGCCAGCGCCCGCTATCTTCGCGGACAAGTTCTGCTGCACATGGGGCGCGAGAAAGAAGGCCGGGAGGAACTGGCGGTGGCGACGAAGATGCTGAATGAGCAGCGTGCCGCCCGGCACAAGGAGTTAGAGGGAGAGCCAGTCGCCAGTCCCGAACTGGCGCGGGAACCGCAATGAGGGTCGCCGTAAGCGGAGGAGACTCCGTCTAGCCGATCCCGCTCACCAGCACTATCATCTGATTGCAGCAGTTACGGCATGCGCACGCACGTGTATCCGAGATGCAGGTTCTTTATACCGGACGCGGCCGCACTCTCAGGATCAAACACCGCCATGTCATCCGGCGTTCGCGGCTCCTCCAAGTGCGACGGCTTCGCCTGTGAAGTTCCAAAGACCTTATCCACGACAAAGCCCTCGCCGCATTGCCCGTAAAGAACAAAACCTCCCGTTAGCGTGTAACTCGCGTAAGCCTGCCACGGCCGCAATTCCTTACCTCCGCTTGACACACGAAAGACGATCGGATGGTCTTCAGGCCCATAGTTAACATGCATGTCGACCCGATACTGGCGAATCGATTCGTCGGGTTTTGCGTCTGCGTAATCAGGGAACGGCAACTGCTCTTCGCACACGCCGACCGACTCGATCTCTACCACGTCCTGGTACATCTCCAGCGAGTAGTATCCGGTAGTGGAGAAACCGATGGTGCCGCTCGACCTGACACGGCAGCCTCTCAGGACCTCCAGAGGTCTCCAATCGTCGAGAGTAGTCCGTACCAGTTCAATCGAAGCTTGCCCACATTGCGGTGTGTCCAGCTTCAACTCGTACCACTTTCGGATGGCATCGTGAAAGACGAGCGAGCCTTCCAACTTCTGGACTTCCGAGGCTCTACTGGGCCCTGTCGTGCTGGTTTGAGGACATTGTTGTCCACCCGCTGCCGCGGTGGTGATGACTACTGCAAAGATCGTAAAGATGGTTACCCGCATGATTCACTGCCCATTGTCCAGCAATCGGGACGACAATTGGTGAAGAATCCCCACAGCACTCACGCCCCCTGCACGCACTCCATAATCTCCGCCTCGCTAAGCGTGTGATCGCTAGCCTTGGCGCACTTGTAGATGCGCTCGACCACCTCGTCGTTCACCGGGAAGCCGCGCCGCTCCAGCCAGAAAAGAACATTCGATTTCCCGCTCATCGGGCCGATGTCGATGATCTGTTCCAGTCCGAAGTAGTGCGACGGCACTCCGGAATACACGGCGTTCGCGAGTTCAATATCTTTTTTCTTGTACGCTTTGATCACGGCAGCGGCGTGAACGCCGGTCGCGGTGCGGAATGCGTCCTCTCCAACCACGGGATAGTTCGCCGGAATCGGAACGCCGGTCGCAACGGAAACCGCCTCGCAGTATTGCTTGAGTTTGGTCAGGTCCTGCCGATCCCACGGCGCGATGCCCATGAGCTTGAGGTTGACCAGCATCTGATCCATCTGCGTGTTGCCGACGCGCTCGCCGATGCCGAGCGCTGTCGCGTGAACGCAATCCGCTCCCGCCACCAAAGCTGCCATCGAATTGGCGATCGCCAATCCGCGGTCGCAGTGGCCGTGCCACTCGACGCGAATTTTCTCGCCGGAAGGTTTGACCACTTCTTCGAGAACAAACTTGACCAGCGCACCCGCGCCCTCAGGCGTGGCGTGTCCAGCGGTGTCGCAGAGCGACCAGGGCGCGGGCTCCGCAGTTGATGGCCGCCGAGTTTAGCTGCTTGACCGTCGCCGGATCGCAGCGCGTCGTGTCTTCGGTGACGTACATGACGTCGAGGCCGAGCGAGACCGCATATTTGACGGCCTTTTCGGTGGTTTGAAGCAGGAAGTCGCCGTCCCAGCTCTCGGTGTAGCGGCGGATAGGGCTCGATCCGATAAAAGCTGCGCAGCCTCGATGGGCAGTCCGGTTTTCTGGACGATCTCAGCGATGGGGCGAATATCGTTCTCGTGCGTACGCGCGGCGCAGTACGCCGTGATCTTCATTTTGTGGGAGACGATTTCGCGCGCCAGCGCGGTGACGTGCTCGACCGCGCGCGGGCCGGCTCCGGGAAGTCCGAGGTCGAGCGTGTTGATCCCGAGCGCCTCCATCAAGTGGAGAATTTCGATCTTCTGCTCGATCGAAGGATCGCGGACGGAAGGCGATTGCAACCCGTCGCGCAGCGTTTCATCCGTCAGGCGCACCGGCCCTGGCGGATGCAGCGACGGCGGGTTCAGCAGATTCCAGTCGTAGATAAGTTCAGAAATGTTCACGGTTCAGGTATCAGGTATCAGGTGTTAGGTGTTCACGGTGTTAGGTCTTAGGTCTTAGGTCTTAGGAATTTGATTTTCCTAAGACCTGAGACCTAACACCTAAGACCTTCACTTCGGCTTTCTCTTCCTTCGGCGGAACCGTCAGCCCGAATACCGAAAACTGGCCTTTCCCGGCAACGTTCATCCCGCGCGGATCTTCGGGATTGGGCAGGTAGAGCGTCTGGCAAAATTCGCAGCGATACACTTCGGCGTCCGCTCCCCAGGCTTTCTCCACGCAGCCGCACTCCTGCTCGAGCACGTCGGCGGCGTAGAACCAGCGCTTCAGGTGTCCGCCACAGAACTTTCCCTTTTCGTTTTTTTCATTGCAGGCACGCTGGCCCGGCTTCTTGAGTTTGACTTTGTGGTTCGGAAGCTGCGGAATCGTGCTCGTGTCAGCGGTTGCCGTTTCACCGGAAGCCATTCAGTCTCCTGCGCGCCTTGAAAAGGTCGCTTGCCGCTATTTTACTCAGCCCTGGCCTTTGGACCAAGGCCAACGCCGTCCTCTACTGTTCCTGGCACGGGAACGCAACCACGAAGGTTGCTCTGGAGCATCGACATCCGTCGCGGGTTCAGTGCACAATGGCTGGCGGCAAGTGGGAGCATGAATCCAGAACTACCGAACCTGGGGAGCAAAATAAATGAGCGACAGGAATCATGATCGTGAATTAGGGTATGGGGCGCGAGATTACCCGTCGCGATTTCCTGAATGGAGTAAGCATCGCCGTCGGATCCTCTCTAATTGCAAAGAACTCCACCTGGCTGAACGCCTTCGGCATCCCGCAATCTCCTTCGCTCCGGAGAAAGACCCCAGCTATTATCCGCCCGCCAAAACCGGCATGCGCGGCGCTCACGATGGTTCGTGGGAAGTTGCGCACGAACTGCGCGATGGCAAGGACAAGTGGCCCGAATCCAGTGATGACGCCGAGTCCTACGATCTGGTCATTGTCGGCGCCGGCATCAGCGGCCTGGCCGCAGCCTACTTTTACCGCAAGTTTGCCGGACAAAAATCCAAAATTCTCCTCCTCGACAACCACGATGATTTCGGCGGGCACGCCAAGCGCAATGAATTTCAGGCGGGAAAGCGATTGCTGCTCGGATACGGCGGGACCCAGTCCATCGAAGCCCCCGGCAATTACAGCAATGTGTCGATCGGGCTTTTGAAAGAACTGGGAATCGACGTGAAGCGCTTCTTCAAATACTACGACCAGAAATTGTTCAGCTCGATGCACCTGACCGAAGGCCGTCTTCTTCGATCAAGGAAACCTTTGGCGCCGACCGCCTGGTGCCGCAGAAAGGTCTCCACTATTTCGGCCTCGACTTCACCATGGAGAACGTTTCGCAGATTCCCATCGCGGAAGCCGCTCGCAAGGATCTCCTGCGCCTGCAGCATGCCCGCGTCGATTACTTGCCCGACCTTACTCCGGAGCAGAAACAGGCCAAGCTGACCAAGACCAGCTACAAAGATTTCCTGCTGCAATACGTCAAGGTCCACCCCGATGTGGTCAAAGTCTTTCAGACCTCGACCCACGATCTATATGCGTCGGGATCGATGCTGTTTCGGCGCATGACTGCGCCGGCGAAGGATTTCCCGGCTTCAAGGGAATGACTCTCCCCAAGAGTCACGAGGAGAATCGCCGAACTGGACGAGCCTTACATTTTCCATTTTCCCGACGGCAACGCTTCCATCGCCAGAATGCTGGTGCGATCCCTCGTGCCCGGCACTCTTCCCGGCCACACCATGGAGGACATCGTCACCGCCCGCGCGAACTATGCTCGCCTCGACGATGAATCTTCTCCAATCCGCATTCGCCTGAACAGCACCGCCGTGAAAGTCGAGCCACGTCGGAGATCCAGCCAGCCGCGAAAGAAGTCGAAGTCACCTACGTGCGCGGCGGACAGGCTCGCCGGGTTCGCGGCGCGAACTGCATCCTTGCCTGCTACAACATGATCATTCCCTATTTGTGTCCGGAGATGTCAGACAAGCAGAAAGAAGCCCTCGCGTACTGGCGTGAAGCTGCCTCTGGTTTACACCAACGTGCAAATCAGCAACTGGAAGGCATTTCAGAAACTCGGTCTCAGCGCGATCTACTCTCCGGGTTCGTACTTCACCAACGTCACTTTGGATTTCCCCGTCTCCATGGGCGACTACCATTTTCCCAGTTCGCCGGATGAATCCTGCCTGCTTCACCTTCTGCGCACTCCCTGCGAGCCGGGCCTCGATTGCAAGGACCAGTACCGCGCAGGTCGGTACGAACTCGTCACTACGAAGTTCGAAACCTTTGAACGCAATGTGCGGGACCAACTTGGCCGCATGCTCTCAGCCGGGGGATTCGATCCGCGCGAACGACATTCAGGCGATCACGGTCAACCGTTGGCCTCACGGATACGCCTACGAATACAACGAATTGTTCGAGCCGCTTGACCGCCCGGAGTCGGAGCGTCCGTGTGTGATTGGCCGGCAGCCCTTTGGCAGAATCAAGATCGCGAACTCGGACGCCGACGGCCATGCCTACACCAATACCGCCATCGATCAGGGCTATCGCGCCGTGCGAGAGATTACGGGAACAAACAGCTAGCGGCTAATCGATGCTAGTCGAACACCTTGCGTGGAGGCGCCTGATCCGCGCCGACGCGGCCCACGGTGATTTCGGCAACGAAATAATTTTCGCCTTTCATCGGCACTCCCGCCATCCGCCGCAGCATTGCGATTTGGCCGACGTGCGTGAGCGCGTCGGCGATCGGACCCTGAAACAATTTCTCGGCGGAGACTTGCGAGTGGCTTCTCGGAAGCCAGGTAGTCGTCAAACTTTTTCAAGGCGGTGAAGAAGCGCTCGCATTCTTTTTCCCATGGCAGGGGCAAGGAATCCTTCCACTCGCGGCGGCCTTCGGACATGGCCAGGCCCCAGTCCATCAGGTCGCCGATGTGCGCGAGAATTTTTGCCGGTGTGCGCGAAGTTTCGGCGGCACCGTAGTCGGCAAAGCCCGGCCCAGCATTGCGGATCGCTTTCGCTCCGCGATAGGCGAGGGTAGCAAGAGTGTGGCGCAAAAACGCGCGGGATTCGGTCACTAGGTACTCTCCTCTCTCTTCATTCTGCTTAGGCTACATCATTGTCATCCCGAGTTGTGCTTCTTGTCACGCGTTCCGTTGTCACCCCCTGGAGAACCACCGGGCACGAAGGTACGCCCGCGTTGCCGACTTCCCCGCCGCTCTGCTACTTTTGAATGTTTCCCGTTCGCTGTCCGCTAACTCTGTGGGGTGAGACGCAATGCCAGCCATCAAATTCCGTGGTGTGGACTTCATCGAGTTCGACACGTTGCTCAATGACGACGAGCGCCTGGTGCGCGACACGGCGCGCAAGTTCATCGAAGACAATCTCGTCCCCATCATTGAGGAATGCAACCGCGCCGGCCGCTTTCCGCGCGAACTGGTCAAACCCATGGCCGATTTGGGATTCTTCGGCGCGTCATTGCACGGATATGGATGCGCCGGCATGTCAAATGTGGAATACGGCCTGGTCACGCAGGAACTCGAACGCGGAGACTCCGGCGTGCGCTCGTTCGTCAGCGTGCAATCGGCGCTGGTGATGTATCCGATTTATACCTTCGGGTCGGATGAGCAGAAAAACACCTGGCTGCCCGCGATGCAGAAAGGCGAAAAGCTGGGATGCTTCGGATTGACCGAGCCGGACTTCGGATCGAACCCGGGCGGCATGAGAACGCGCGCGAAAAAAGTCGGCAAAGAATATGTGCTGAACGGCGAGAAAATGTGGATCACGTCCGGCACCATCGCCGACGTAGCGGTGATCTGGGCGAAAGTTGAAGATGAAGGAGATAAGGTACGCGGATTTCTGGTCGAGACCGACCGCCCCGGATTCAAGGCCGAAGACATTCACGGGAAATGGTCGCTGCGCGCGTCGGTGACGTCGGGGTTGTCCCTTCAGGATGTGCGCATCCCAGAGTCGAACTTGTTGCCCGGGATCGGGTGGATTGAAGTCTCCGCTGATGTGTCTGAACCAGGCGCGCTACGGCATCTCGTGGGGAGCAATCGGCGCGGCGATGTCATGTTACGACTGCGCGCTGCAATATTCGCTTGTTGCGAAAACAATTTCGCAATCAGCCCATCGCCTCCCATCAACTCGTGCAGGAAAAACTCGCCTGGATGATCAACGAAATCACGAAGGCGCAGTTGCTAGTGCTGCAAGTCGGCCGCCTGAAAGACGCCGGAAAAGTGCAGCACCAGCACATCTCGATGGCCAAGCGAAACAACGTCTGGATGGCGCTTGAGTGCGCGCGGCTGTCGCGAGACATTCTTGGAGCAAATGGCGTGGCCGATGATTACCCGATCATGCGACACCTGATGAACCTCGAAAGCGTGAAGACCTATGAGGGCACGCATGACATCCACACGCTGATTATCGGGGCCAGCGTGACGGGGATCGACGCATTCTAAATCGCCTGCGCAGCTGATAGCGTGAACTGCTCCGCGCTCAGGAATAGAGTTCGGTCAGCAACTCATACGCTCGCCGCATGTGTGGAACCACGATGCTGCCACCGACCACCAGCGCCACATTGATCGTTTCTTCCTGCTCGGCGCGAGTTGCACCCAGCCGATACGCCTGAATCACGTGGTAGTTGATGCAGTCGTCGCAACGCAAGCAGGCGGAGGCAACCAGACCCATCAACTCTTTGTATTTCGCCGGTAGAGCGCCTTCCAGGTAAGTATTGTGATCCAGGTTGTAGAAGCGCTTGATGAGGAAGTTGTCGGCCTGTTCGACGTTTTCATCCAGCCGGGACCGATTGTCCAGAAAACGCCGGGCCAGTTCACTTTTTTCGGCAACCTGCTTTTCGGAGAAGAGATAGGCGGGTTCTTTGCGGTCGGTGGTCATGAATAAAGATTAGCAGACGCTATGCGGCTGAGACTTCCACTTCCATCTCTGCCCCGAAGGGAATATATTTCCTAGTCGCATTTATCTTCAGGAGCTAATGATGCCAACCGAAGTCCGTCACGCAGCCGCGTGCAAAGAATTTTGGGGAGAATCTTGAAAGCGATCTGGCGCTGGAATTCTTGCGCGTGGTGGAGAACGCGGCCATCGAGTCGGCGCGCACCATGGGCCAAGGCGACCGTCCAGGGAGTGACCAGGTCGCAACCGAATCCATGCGGAGGACAATGGACACCGTCCCGATGCATGGCACCATCGTGATTGGCGAGGGCGAACGCGACGAAGCGCCCATGCTTTATATCGGCGAACAAGTGGGCGGCACCTATGCGGACGGGCGAGACGTCCCCCACGTTGACATCGCCGTCGATCCGCTGGAAGGCACGAACCTCTGCGCCACCGGCGCGCCGGGAGCAATCACAGTTCTGGCAGCTTCCGAAAAAGGCGGATTGCTGCACGCTCCCGACTGCTACATGGAAAAAATCGTAGTCGGACCATCGTGCAAGAACGCGGTCGAATTGGACGCTCCGGTCGCCGTCAACCTGAAAAACATCGCTCGACGTCTGCATCGCGGAGTGGAGGATCTGGTGGTGGTCGTGCTTGACCGTCCGCGGCACGAGCAACTGATCTCCGACATTCGGAAGGCGGGTGCGCGCATCAAGCTGATTGGAGACGGCGATCTCTCGGCGGGCATTGCCGCGGCCGTGATTGGAACTGGAGTGCACGCGGTCATGGGATCGGGCGGCGCACCGGAAGGCGTGATCACAGCGGCAGCGATCCGCTGCCTCAATGGATACATGCAGGGACGCCTGGTGATCGACAAACCAGAATTGGAAGAGCGCATTGCGAAGATGGGGATCAAGGACAAGAAAAGAATCTATGAAGCCGAAGATCTGGCTCCCGGCAAGCAAATGATCTTCGCCGCGACTGGCGTGACCGAAGGCGCGTTGCTGAAAGGCGTCCGCTTCTTTGGCGAAGGCACGCGGGTGTCTTCGGTGATTCTGACTTTGAAGACGGGACGGGTGCGATTTATCGAGAGCATTCATCTGGATAAGGGGCCGGATGTTAAGGTGCGGTTTTCGTAAATGTGTACTGCGCTTTTGTACATACAAATATGCATGGGTGGCCAGCTGCATGCGTTTGCTTTGGTACCCCCCCCCGGCATTTCCTCGTAGCGGGTCTTTTCTCTGACCCGCGTTTGCTTATTCGGACGCCGCTGTGGATTCTGGGTTTTGTCCGGCTTCGATTCGCTTAATCGTTACTGCTGTGTCATGCTCCGCTGGTGGAAAAGCTTCCTCCGTTTATCGCGGTCAGTCCGGTGACACTGGCTTGTCCCCGGTGTGGTGCTGCGCCCGGGCGCGTTTGCGAAATATTCGAGGGCCAGGTTGAAGTGGTTCACGTCGAACGGATCGAGGCTGCGGCTGCGATTGATTCCGCTGCTAAGAAGGCTCGGGAGGTTGGTGGTCCCAAGCGCGCGGTGCGGATCGTGAAGCATATTGGCGCGTCTCCGTGCGTTGCGGTTTGCACGCTTTGCGGGCGCGAGTTCAAGGCGTCCACCAGCGACCTTCACAGCGTTGGGGATGCTACTAGAAAACTGCAGTCGCTGTTCGATGCGCACGTGTGCGAGCATGCCACCCCCCCAGCGTAGGCGAACATAAGACGGGAAACTCGAACCCAAAAAACTTACGAAGGCAATCAGTGCTCGCACACCGTATGCCTTCGCAGGGCCTAAAGACCGGTGAGCCTATGGGGTATAGACTCGGTAGTTCGTGGTGTAGAAGCCCACGAACTCTCCATCGTTCGAATAGACGTAGGTCTGCACCGTATGGGTGCCATGTTCCACCGTGACGGGCCAGGAAACCGAAATGGTGTCATAGATCCCGGACGTCCCGGACGTTTCGTATGGGCAACCACTGGATTCAGAGCCGTCCACGAAAAGGCACACTGTATTCCCTCCGCCGTCACTGACGTTCTGAATCCACATGTCGGCCTCAATCGTACAGGTTGACGAGCCCGGGCAGGACACCGACAGCGCAGGGTCAATCGGCGTAAACTTTGCGGCCGCGACACTGCTATTGTAGTTACCGTTATTGATGTACGTCCCTTTGAGGACGTGTTTGGTGGCGAGCGCCGGCGATTGTTGCGCGCCCGAATAGATGCTGAGCGATGCAAGGGCCAAAGCCAGCAGCGAGGTTACTGTCAAGATCTTGTTCATATATTCTCCTTATTCGTAGTTGAAGTGGGCCAAGCGATATAGATACCCGATATTTTTTTCTCCGATCCAAACTCAGCCGCTATCTAGTAACGCGAAGAAGCCACGAAAAAGGGTCCATATTTCTTTGGTATAGGCGCACTGAAATGAGAAAAATGTACGGATCTTTGTTGTAACAGGCGACTTCACTCCTGGAGAATGGGCGCTGAACGGGGTCGATGAGTGGTATCGGATGTTTCAACAGCTATCCGTCGGGTGGAGGCCACCATTCTATTGGGAATGCCCCTGTCTGATGACCCCGCGCAGAGCAGCCACTGACTTTTGGCCGTTGGCGCGCCCAAACTATATGGAAGCGGCTAGATGGAGCCGACACCTTGCAAAAGAACGCAAGCAGCGGCGCTGCCCCCTCCATTCTTCGATTTCTGATCCTGCTACAATCGCTAGCTTTATGATTCAAGGGAACTTCCTGCCCTACAGAAACGTAGTTCTTGTGTGCTGTTAAAGTTCTGGACCGCTCGCGGCAAGTACATTAGGTCCTTTGCTCCGCTCAGGATGACAACGCGATTCAGGATGACGAAGCAATTTTCGGATGACAGAGTAGATTAAGCGCAGTTTTCGGGAGTCTGGTCTTGGATGATACCCAGGTTGTCGCGTTGCTGGTCCGTCGCTGCGTTTCGGGCGATGCCGCGGCTTGGGAGGAGATCGTTCAGCGCTATCACCGTCGGATTTACAACGTCTGCTACCGCTTTGCCGGAGATGCCGACAACGCTCAGGACCTCACCCAAGAGGTCTTCATCAAAATGTACCGGACTTTGAACACCTACGATTCGAGTAAGGGCGCGTTCATGACCTGGGTAACCACCATTACCCGTAACCTGCTGGTTGATCATTTCAGGAAGAGCAAAGGCGATCGGATTACGGATTCGCTCGATTCGGCGCCCTCGGAGCATGAGGATGCGCAGCCGCTTAGCGAGCAGATTGCTGATCGGGGGCTGCCTCCGGATGCCGCGGTACAGACGCGGGAAACCCGGGAAATGGTGCATTCGGCGCTGCAAAAACTGTCTCCGGAGCTCCGGGAAGCGGTGATTTTAAGGGACTTACAGGATATGGACTATCGGGAGATTGCTACGGCTTTGAGGGTTCCGGAGGGGACCGTCAAGTCACGAATTAACCGGGGACGAGCGGAACTTGCGCGCCTCCTACAACGTACATATAGGCAGGTGATCTGATGCCAGACGAAATCAAACACGGCGGGATCGAGTGCACCGAATTCGAAGCGCTGCTTAGCGATGCGCTCGAAGGGCAGTTGACGCCGGCGCGCAAGCAGGGCTTCGATGCACATCGTCGCATCTGCGCGGTTTGCGGTCCGCTGTTTGCGGATGTGCAGGCGGGGCAGCAGTGGCTGCGATCGCTGGAGGAGGTTGAGCCTCCGGTGCATCTGGTACACAACATTTTGGCGGCGACCAGTGGAGTCTTCAGCACGCGGTCGGAAGCGGTGACGGCGGGCGGCAGGGCCACTCCGTTTCGGGGAGCGGCTGCGGGAGCGGTGGGATTCCTTCTCAGCTTCTTTCTTCAGACCGGTGGCAGCGTTTGTGCGGCAGCCACGGTTTGTGATGTCGTTTGGGATGATCTTCTTCTCCTTCTCGCTGGCTATGAGCGCAGCAGGGGTGAAGCCGGCGGACGTGGCGAAAGTTGATCTGCGGCCATCGGCTGTGCGTCATGCTTACAACGATGCGCAAATCAAAGTGGTGAAGTATTACGACAATATTCGTTTCGTGTACGAGATCGAATCGAAACTGCGCGAGCTGAAGCGGTCGAACACTCCCGCCGAGCCCGGGCCAACCGAACAACAGAAAGAGAACCCTAAGAACAATACCAGTGGACAACCGGACCATGGTTCTCCAGATCAGCGACAGGATCGTAACTACTCCCAGGAATACAACCAGCCGGTGCTAGCCGCGCTGCGGGATTATTCTCCTGCCGTGACGGTGGAAACGAATCGGAGGTTTGTATGAACTGCGCCAATCATGCTGACGCGTCAGCAGTGGCCTATTGCCGCACTTGCGGGAAGGCGCTGTGCGCGAACTGTACACGTCCCGTGCGGGGCGTGATCTATTGCGAGGATTGCCTGGGAGCGAAGATGGAAGGCGTTCCCACTCCGCCGACTCCTTACCAGCAAGTCATGGAGCAGGGGCTTGGTCTGAAGGTTGCGCCTGGTCCGGCTTCGGGGCCTAATCCGACAGTGGCGGGAATTCTTGCCGGATTCTTTCCTTTCGGCGTGGGCGCGGTGTACACCGGGCAATATGCCAAGGGGCTCGCCCATTTATGCATTTTTGCCATGCTGATCGTTGGCATCAGCGTCGGGGGCAACCACGGCCAAGACGCGTTGTTGGCGTTCTCGATCGTGGGATTGATCTTTTTCATTATCTACCAGCTGATTGATGCGGTGCGGTCGGCGAAGGCGATTCAGATGTCGCAGCCGGTACCGGATCCGTTTGGGCTGGCGGCAACTTTTAGCGGCGGATCGAAGATCGAGACCAGCAAGATTCCGATGGGCGCGATCGTGCTCATCCTGATCGGCGTTCTCTTTCTGCTGCATACGCTGGGGCTGACGGAATTTGGCCTCGATCGCTTCTGGCCGCTGCTTTTGATTTTCCTGGGCGGATGGCTGTTCGCACGAAACTGGGGCGTGATGGGTATGTGTAACCCAGGCTGCCAATGTGCGCGCTGCCGGACACGCCGGATCATGGGGCCAGCGATTCTTCTCACCATCGGCGTCTTGTTCCTGCTGGATAACATGCGCGAGTCGAACATCGGCTTTCATCGCACGTGGCCGGTCATTCTGCTGGTGATTGGCGTCATCAAGTTGATGCAGAACAGCGCATCGACGGAGGGCCATGTTGCCTCGCTTCCGGTCGCGAGTCCGCCGGGAGGGCCGATTCCTCCACCACCGCCGACGCCGCCCGTTCCACCAACTCCACCGACTAGTGAGGTGAACCGTGGCTAGCCCGATTGTTCCACCTGCTCCACTGCGCGTCCGCATCGTTCGATCGCGGGGCCGGTCGTGCTGATCCTGATTGGAGTGCTGTTCCTGCTGGGGACGATGGGGATCCTGGATATACACAACCTCGGCTCTCTGTTCGCGCGCTTCTGGCCCGCCCTGCTCATCCTCTGGGGCGTGCTCAAGTTGGTCGAGTACGAACAGGCCAAGCGCTACGGTCAGCCGACGCGCGGCATTGGGGTCGGCGGCGTTTTTCTAATGCTGTTCCTGATCGGGGCAGGACTGATTGCGACGCAGGCGTCGCGGGTGGACTGGAAGAACCTTGGGGACCACATCCAGATGGGCGACGATGAAGGGCTGGACGAGATCTTCAGCGGGCCCACGTTTGATTACAGCGACGAATTGAGCCAGGAAATTCCGGCAGGCGCTACTTTGCACGTGCTCGATGACCGTGGCGCGATCACGATCAATGTGGCCGACGGCAAGACGATGAAAGTATCGGTGCGTAAGAAGGTCCGTGCGGAGAAAGAAGCGGACGCCGACAGCTACAACTCCAAGACCAAGCCGCATATCACCGTCGCCGACAAGGTGGTCACGCTGGACGCTCAGACTCATGCTGCCGGTGACCACAGCGTCGCGACCGACATGGATATTTATGTGCCGCGCAACACCGATCTGGTGATCGTTTCCAGGCGCGGCGGCGTCACCATCAACGGGATGCAGGGCTCGGTCGACGTCACCAATCAGCATGGCGAAGTCAGTCTCAACGATCACACTGGAAACGCCGTGCTCACACTGGAGCAAAGTTCCGCCCGCTCTGAACATGTGAAAGGCGATGTCACGATTCAAGGCCGCGCCAATGAAGTCTCGATCGAAGATGTGGATGGCGCAGTGCATCTCAACGGCGAGTTTCAGGAAAGCGTGCAGTTGGTTCGAGTGAGCAAGACGGTCAGCTTCCATTCGTCGCGCACGGACATGGAATTTGCGCACCTCGACGGACGACTGGATCTTGATTCGGGCGACCTGCGCGCTGATTCGCTGAGCGGGCCGATGCACCTGAAGACGCGGTCGAAGGACATTTCACTGGAAGGTTTGTCGGGCGACCTTCGACTTGGAAGACGAAAACGGATCGGTCGAAGTCGGGCTGCATAAGCCGGGGAACATCCAGATTGATAACCGCAAGGGCGACGTGCAGGTTACGATTCCTCCGAATACGCCGATCAAGGTTGAGGCGCGCACCCGCGAGGGAGAGATCCAGAGCGACTTCGAGGAGATCAAAATTGAGAGTCACGAACGGGAATCGAGTGCCAGCGGTTCGATCGGAACGAATGGTCCGAAGCTGGTGATGAACTGCGACAAAGGACAGATAGAGATCCGCAAAGGGACGGTTGCGACCGTGGCTCCGGTTATGCCGAGCTCCGCCATTCACGCCACCGAACCCGGGCAAGGCGTTGAAGGCTTTGCCGGCTCCAAAGGCGGCGCCGGCGGTTACGGAGAACTAGGAAGGGCAGGTCTTAGGTGTTAGGTGTTAGGTCTTAGGTCTTGATCGCCGCTTCACACGACATCGGATGATTTTCGCGGGTGCTGCAAGGTCTCAGCACCCGCGCAAGAAAACAACATACCTACCTAATCGTTGTCCCCTAATCATTGTCCGGAGGCACCGGTCCATCGGCTTCGCCTTTCGGGGTGGGCAGATCGAGGAAGTAGTTGATGTCCTCTACCGCCGGAATGGTTGCGCCGTAAGGTTGCGCCGCGCTGGTGAAGAACTCACGCAGGTCATTCGACGAACGAGCGTCGGCAAATCCTAGCTGCTGCTCGTGCGTGGGACCGAAGAAAATCCCTTGCACCATGTTGAGGATGCTGCCGAAGTCTTCGGGCTGAACCTTGCTCACCAGTCCCGGCGTGGTGTAGGCCGAGATCACGATCAAGGGCACTCGGAAACCATAGTTGTAGTTGCTGTAGGGCGGAGCCAGCTTCCAGGGCGCTTCGTGATCGTACCAGCCTCCCCAATCGTCCCAGGTCAGAACGATCACGGTGTTGTCCCAGTAGCCGCAAGTATTGTTGAAGCCTCCGATGGCATTCACAATGGCAGCTACGTAGGACGGACCCAAACCTTTGTTCGAGCTGGCATGATCGGACCATTTCCCGTCAGGAATGACCCAGCTGACCGCCGGCAGTTGGCAGTTCTGTAGATCGTTCAGGAAAGGCACCGCGCCATAACTGCCGGTGAATGGGAAAATCACGTTCGTCGCCCACTCGCTGCCGTTGCAAACTGTGGTAGCTCGAATTGGGCTGGCAAATAGCTGCAATTGAATTAGGCGCGGTCCAGATCGAGCCTGCCGCCGGAGCATAGTACTTCCAGGAAATCGCTGGGGGATCGAGTAGCGTTGCCATGGTGTTGTGGCTGTAACAGAAGTCGCCCAAAGTGCCGCCGTACGCGGTTTCCGTCCCGTTGGCATCGATCAGGAAATTCATCGCGGTGGTATCTGCGAGACAACCGGCGAAAGCACTCGAAGGCGTAAAATTCTCCGAGACGAACGTTCCGATTTGATCGTCCGCCTGACTGGGAGCTGAAGTTCCGCCAAAAATGAACTGGTGCGCTGGATAACTCGGGCCCTGGTTGGTCTGGTACATGTAATTCGCCCATCCCCATCGTTGCGCCATGGTGATGTAGGGATCGAGAATATGGGTGGTTATATTCTTGCCGTAGAGATTGGTGGATTTCAATGCCTGCGCGTTATCGACGTACATAAACTGATTCCAGGTCGAGGCCGCGCAGCCGAAAATCTCGGCAGTCGCGGTGCCGCCGCAACCGGGCACCAGCGCCGTGCTGGATGCGGTTGACTCCGACACGAACGCATTATGAGCGTGGCTGAGATCGAAGTTGGTTGCCAATCCGACCGGCGCCAGCAGTTTTGTGTTTGCCGGCGGAATCCACCCAATAATTCTGGATGTCGTACTTCACATTGTTCGATCCCTTGAGACCGTGGAGTCCCTGAAAAAGGTTGTCGGGAGTGCGGTTCTCCTGGAAAACGATGACTACGTGCTGGATTTGCGATGGGAACTGAGCTTGGGCTATGGCTCCCAAAAGAGCCACGAGCAATAGAGCTTGAGCAAATAGAAACCGGACAGAGCGTTTCATCGGATTCTCCTGTTGTGGGTGTGCCGTTATTTCGGGAAGCGTTGCTCCACAGGGATGAGCAACCCCGAACTACGTATCTACTATCGGCGATAATGAGCCGGGCGGAAGCGGTTGTCAAGAGCGGGGTTTGGGGTTGTCTGAAGGCTGACATCTGAGAGCTGAAGGCTGACATCTGAGAGCTGAAGGCTGACATCTGAGAGCTAGGTTATAATTTCGCCCACTGATGAATCTGGCCTCGGGCACCAAACTTGGACCGTATGAAATTGTCTCCCTCTTAGGCGCTGGCGGCATGGGCGAGGTTTATCGCGCCCGGGACTCGCGGCTTCGACGCGACGTTGCCATCAAGGTTTTGCCGCAGGCACTTTCTCTTGACGCCGACCGCATGCGCCGTTTCGAGCAGGAAGCGCTGGCCACTGCCGCTCTGAACCATCCCAACATTCTGGCTGTATTCGACATTGGCACGAGTGAAGGCTCGCCTTACGTCGTCTCTGAACTGCTGGAGGGCGAGACTCTGCGGGATCGTTTGCGTACCGGGTCGATCCCTGTACGCAAGACTCTCGACTACGCCTTGCAGATTGCGCACGGGCTGGCTGCGGCGCACGAAAAAGGAATCATTCATCGCGACCTTAAGCCGGAGAATCTGTTCATCACGAAAGATGGACGGCTGAAGATCCTCGACTTCGGACTGGCCAAACTGACGCAGGCTGATCCGGGATCACATCCCTCAATGGCCACCGTGACCCACGGCGCCACCGAAGCGGGCGTGGTGATTGGGGACGGCGGGATATATGTCTCCCGAGCAGGTGCGCGGGATGGCGCTTGATCCGCGCTCTGACATTTTTAGTTTTGGCGCGATTCTCTACGAGATGCTTTCGGGCAAGCGCGCGTTTCATGGCGACACTCCGGCGGACACGATGAGTTCGATTCTGAAAGAAGAGCCTCCGGAGCTGAGCGAAACCAATCGCAATGTTTCTCCGGCGCTGGAACGGATTGTGCAGCATTGCCTGGAGAAAAATCCTGAGTCGCGTTTCCATTCCGCCAGCGATATTGCGTTTGATCTTGAACATCTTTCCGGGCTTTCCGGCAGCGCGGCGCGACTGGCGACGGCGGGAGTTGGCGCTGGTAACGCGCAGTCGCGTCGCCGACTGGCGATCGGACTCGCGGCTGGTCTCGGGCTTGCGGCTGTGGTGTACGGTCTCGGTTGGTGGAGCGGCGGAGCGGGCGCGCATGCATCTCAGCCGGAGTACCAACAGATCACGTTTCGCACGGGATCGATCGGCAATGCCCGGTTTACACCCGACGGCAGCATGGTTTACAGCGCATCGTGGGAGGGCGGCGAAAACCAGCTCTACATGTCGCGCACAGACGATCCCGGGTCGCGCGAACTCGGAATCAAGGATGCTGAACTGCTTTCCATCTCCAAGAGCGGAGAAATGGCGATTCGCCTCAACACCGTAGGGCATGGCGGCTACGCCCGCAGCGGCACGCTGGCGCGGGTTCCATTGAGTGGGGGGACGCCGCGAGAAGTGCTCGACAACGTTGGGGATGCCGACTGGTCGGCGAATGGGGAAAGCCTGGCGATTGTTCGTTACCTGCCAGAGAACAATCACTGGCGTCTGGAATATCCCGTCGGCAAGGTTTTGATCGATGGCATCAACTGGATGAGTCATCCGAAGATCTCGCCGGATGGCAAGTGGATCGCGTTTGCCGACCATGAAAATCCTGACGGCGACGACGAAGGTTCGCTGGCGGTGATTGGCGCGGATGGCAAAGAAAAAGAAAGGAAACTTTCTTCAGGCTGGAGTTCATTGCAGGGAATTCTCTGGTCTCCAGCGGGCGATGAGATCTGGTTTACGTGCACCAATACCGGCAGCGCCTCGAACCCGCGTGCGGTGACCCTCTCGGGCAAGCTGCGGACCATCACCAACGTGCCCGGCGGCATGTGGCTGCAAGACATCCGAAATGGCACGGTGCTGGCGGTGGCGAATCACACACGGCTGGGTATCCGTGGGATGGCGCCGGGCGGCAAGGAGGAGCATGAATTGGGATGGTTCGGATGGTCGGAGCTACGGGACATCAGCCGGGACGGGCACAAGATCGTGTTCGATGAAGAAGGCGACGGCGGTGGACCAAACTATACTGTGTTCGTGCGGGATACCGATGGATCGCCTCCGGCACGCATTGGCGAGGGCGACGCCAAGGCCATCTCGGCGGATGGAAAATGGGTGATCACGAAATCGGCGAAGGGCGGACCGCTGATTCTGGTGCCGACAGGAGCAGGCGAATCCAAACCGCTCACCCACGACGCCGTGAGCTATGGTGACGTGCGGTTTCTTCCCGATGGCAAGCGCTTGCTCGCCGCCGGAATTGAAACCGGACACGGCGGGCGAGATTACATTATCGATTTGAGCAATGGAGACTCCAAGCCTGTCACTCCCGAGGGCGTCGCTGGAGTAAACGCCTCGCCGGACGGCCGGAGTGTGGCAGTCCGTGGACCCGACGGTAAACGTGGAATTTGGACGCTCGAAGGAGGCGGATTTCGCCCCATACCGGGGATCGAATCCGGTTACAACATTATTGGCTGGACGGCGGATGGCGAGTCGGTATATGTAGTTCCCAACCGACGAGCGGGCACGATAGGCGCGAAGGCCGCAAAGATCTCGCTGGTGAATATTCAGACCGGAAAAATGGAACCGTGGAAAACCCTGGGAGAAGAGACCGGCGCGGGAGTCTCGGTAGTTGCTGCTCCGAATATTTCGAGCGACGGGACTGCGTACGCATATCTCTACGTGCGGATTCTGTCGGAGGCGTATGTGGTTACGGGGCTGAAGTAGGACGGGCGGCGTCCGGATTCTGCGCTGGATTATCGTCTGCTCTTTGTTTTCAGAATTCCCTCAAGCACGCCTAGTGTGCCATCGATCGGCCCTGTTTTCAGGTCCGTAATATCAAGGCCAAGTATCCTGGCGATCAGCGGATACACGTTGACATTCTCAAATGGCTGGAGCGCGATTCCTGACCGAATGTCTGGTCCAGAGGCAAAAAAAATTGCTTTCATCTCTGGCATTCGAGTCGCGTCGTATCCGTGTGCTCCCTTAGGTAGATTTTCTGGGACGTTGGATTCTGTGGCGACACTGATCCAGTAAGGGCCGGTGGGAATGATAACCGGATCACCTTCGCGCGGGTTGCTGTCAAAGTGAAGATACGCGGGCACCATTTGGCGACGATAGACGACGAATTGATCACTTTTCCCGCGCAGCGTTTCATAGGCTCTTTGTGCGTCATCTTCGGATTTTGGATACATGCTTGAACCTACGAGGCGAGTAAACCAGGCTGGATTCAAACCGTACTGATCGAGTTGAATTGCCGGGCCCTTGACCTCCGCCATTCCATGGTCGGCCAAAACGATCAGGTCTACCGGTAGTTTGGATCGCTTGATACCGTCCACCAACTTCCCTATCTGGTAGTCGAGTTCGCGTACGGCGGCGGCGACCTGCGGACTATCGGGACCATAGCGGTGTCCAGCAGTATCAGTATCGGAAAAATAAAGCGTGATCATGTGCGGCCTCTGCTCGGGGGGAAGATGGAGCCAGACCAGAACTTGCTCGACACGGTTGCGATTGGGGAAAGTTGAGTCAAATTTCAAGTAGTAGGTGGGGCGAACCCCTTGAATATCTGCCTCCGATCCCACCCAGAACAGACATGCGGACCGCATGCCCTGCTGCTCAGCCAACACCCAGAGCGGAGTTCCGCCGTACCAGGTGCCATCCGCCACAGACTTCGGATCATGGTAGTTATAGTTCTCTTTGCGGGTCGGATCGTAAAAATTGTTGGCCACGATGCCGTGGTGTTCAGGATAAAGGCCGGTAGCAATCGTGTAATGGTTGGGAAAAGTGATAGAAGGATACGCTGGAAGCATTCCTTTGGGGGCGCTGGCGCCCCGAGTCGCCAAGGCGAGCAGGTGCCGGGCATGGTATCGCTTCGCATAGTCAAAACGGAAGCCGTCAAGCGAAACGAGGATGACGTACGGCTTCGAAAGTTGTTGCTGGGCATTCGGGCCATGGTCGGCCGTTATGGCAGGAGCGATGAGTTGCCCAGCGGACACCGCCGCGAGGCAGAGGACCCCGAATGCAATAGTGAGGATCCTGATAAAGATCCGTTTTGAAAACAAGTTTTCAGGAGAACATCCGGTCGCCTTCAAAGGAATGGCGAGATTCCTAGTGGATTGAGTCACCGTCATACGATTCAGTTCCAGTTCGTTTCTTTACCTGAGCATCATAAATTCCCGCTATTTGTTAGTACATTCCGAATATTGGCGGTGGCGGAGAGATGCGAAGACAAACCTCTGGTATTCAGCTGCCCTCAAATCTCCATGTTAGATTCGAACTATGCGCTCGATTCTGCAAAAACGGTCTCGGTCCCTGCGATTTGTTTTTGCGGCGAACGTGATCTCCATGCTGGGCAGCGGGATGAACTCCGCCGCCGTGGCCTGGACGATCTTGCAGCGCACTCATTCCGAGATGGCTTTGGGCACGTTTGCGGCGCTGCAAACGATTCCGGCCATGCTGATGCTTCCCTTCACCGGCGTCATCATCGATCGCGAAGACCGGCGGCGGCTGGTGATGTGGCTGGATGCAGGGCGCGCCGCCATCATTCTTGCGGTCACGGTGCTGGCGTTTCTGCACCGCGTGCAGGTGTGGGAACTCTACCTGATGAACACGCTGGTGGCGGCGGGCTTCTGGATGTTCTGGCCTACGATCACGGCGCTGATTCAGGAACTGACGCCCGAGGGCGAGTTCGTGCATTCGAATACTTTTCTGCTGGCCGGGATGCAGGGCGGATGGCTGATTGCCGGGGCGATTGTTGGATTTGTCTATGAGCATATTGGGCTGGGCGGAGTGCTGCTGATCGACGTGAGCACTTACGTCGTTTCTTTTTCCTGCTACTTTGCGGTGCGGCAGGGGCGGCATGTGGTGCCGCGGGCGGTCGAACTTCGTCATGATCTGGAAGCGGCGGAAACCGCGGCTGGGACGCTTTCTGCGCGAGATGCGCGAGGGGCTGGTCTTTCTGCGCGAGCATCCCAGCGTGGTTTTTCTGGGGACGAGCTGGGCTCTGTTTCTGGGCGCGATGATGACGGGAGTCGTGGTCACGGCGCCGCTCAGCGATCGCGTCTTTCATGCCGGGCGCTACCGGCTATGGATGGCTGAACGGCGGGTTGGGGCGTGGGCGCATTCCTGAGCGCGCTTTATGCTCCGGCGCTGATTGCGCGCGTGGGATCACGCGGCTCGATTGCGATTGCCATGCTGCTGCTGACGCTGACCATGGCGTTTGCGCCGTTTTCTCCGTGGCTGGCGATCGCGGTGCTGCTTTATGGGGTGATGGGATCGGCGCGCGGCGTCAGCGGCGTGGCCATGAATACCAGTCTGATGGAGCAAGTGCCGCCGCATGTTCATGGGACGCGTGCAGAACACTTTTTATTTCTTTGGCACGCTGCTGCAAGTCGGCTGGGGCTGGGGTGGGTGGATCGCATCGCGAATCAGCCTGGCGGCGGGGTTTGGCGTGATCGCGGCGGTGTATGCGGTCGCGTTTGGCTGCGCCTGCTGGCCGGTTCGCGCGGCGAAGGCTGTGGCTGCGGCGGCGCCGTAACGGACTAGGGTCTGTGTGCAAGAGTGGACACTCTTGTCCGCTGCCGTTGACTGTTGATTTTGAATTTGAATGCGGATCGTCAAGTCAAGATCAACCCCAAGATCAAAAGCGGCGGACAAGAGTGTCCGCCCTACACTCGGATTGCTGTTATTCTTTCTTTTCTTCCCGGGAGATTTATTCATGTTTGAAGACTTGAAGGGCCGGACGGCGGTTGTTTTTGGAGTGGCTAACAAGCGCTCGATCGCTTGGGCGATTGCGCAGGGATTGCACGCGGCGGGAGCTAACCTTGCCATCACTTATCAGAACGAGCGCATGGAGTTGGAAGCGAAAGACCTGATTCTTTCGCTGCCGGGCGCGGAAGCTTTCATGTGCGATGTTTCGAGAGATGAAGAAATCGCGCAGCTTTTTGAAAAGCTCAAAGCTCGCTACGGGAAATTGCATGTGCTGGTGCACAGCGTGGCGTTTGCTCCGGCGGAGGAATTGAAAGGGCTGACTTCGTGAACACTACGCGCGAAGGCTTTCGTGTGGCGCACGACGTCAGCGTGTATTCGCTGATCGCGGTGTGCCGGGCAGCGGCTCCGCTGATGGAAGACGGCGGCAGCGTCATCACCATGACTTATTACGGCGCGGAAAAAGTTGTGCCGCACTATAACGTCATGGGCGTGGCCAAGGCGGCGCTGGAATGCACGGTGCGCTATCTGGCGCAGGATCTGGGGCGGCGGAAGATTCGGGTCAATGCGATCTCGGCGGGGCCGATCAAAACGCTGGCGGCGCGCGGCATCTCGGGGCTCGGAGACATGCTGCAAGTTACACGCGGAGCGCGCGCCGCTGCAACGGAATGTGGAAGTCGGCGAAGTCGGCAGCACGGGCGTGTTTCTTGCCTCCGATGCCAGCTCGGGGATTACGGGCGAAGTCATCTACGTGGATTGCGGATACAACATCATGGGATTTTGAGCAGATTGTAGAAGTCAGAGGTCAGATTGCAGAGGTGAAACCTAGCCCGAGGCTCTTACCTCTGCAATCTGACCTCTTACCTTACTGACCTCTACTTACCAGTCTGGTTACTCCCGTCACATTTGACAATTTTTTGACAAGAATTCGGGGATAGCACGCGGTAAGCCTTGGCTTCTATGAAGTATCCAGCGGATTCTCTGTCTGTGCGCCTGGGTGGCGTTGTCGGCGACACCGTGTTTTGCGCATCACATGGCGGTCGTGGTCAACAAGGACAACGTCGCTCAGAACTTTAGCTCGGCTCATTTGGCCAAGATCTTCAAAGGCGAAGTGAAGAAGTGGCCGGACGGGAAAGAATGTGGTGCTGGTATTGCACAACTCTTCGCCGGACGAGATGGTCACGCTGGAACATCTGACCAAGATGACCGAGGCAGAAGTGAAGGCGGTGCTCGCCTCGCACAAGGATGCGATCCGGACGGTGGCGTCGGATGCGGATGTGATCGACGCAGTCGCGTCGACTCCGGGCGCGATCGGATTTGTCGAGGAACGATCGATCACCGATCGCGTGGGCGTCGTCAAGGTGGATGGTAAACTGCCGATGGAAGCGGGCTATTTACCGCACTAACGGGCCGTTTTCACCGAGCTCGCTCTAAAGCCGTGAAGATAATCTGCCGATACTCCCGCTATGAGGCAGCGGGCTGAGGTTGAGGGTCGCAAGGCACCCTCGACGCGATTCTGGAGTTCGTTCTTCCGTCATACCGGGTTCCGGCGTTCCGATTTCGACGAGCCCGAAGCTTCACTTCCTGCCGATCCGCTGCGCTGCGAGGCTCCTGTCCTCCGCTACGCGGAGATTGCTGCGGTTTATACCGGCGAGCGCGTGGCGGGCGATTTCTACGATTCCTCGAGGGTGGGACCCTCCGGCATGCTGTTCGTGCTGCTCGACATCGCCGGCCTGCGGGCGGACACGCGCGAAATCCTGATCGCGGTACAGAAGACGTTTCGAATGCTTGCGCCGGAATTCTTCTCCGGAGAAGACTTCAACGAGACCATCGCCATGATCGAGTTGTGTTGCGCCCTGAACCGCACCATTCTGCGCACGGGTCTTCGCAGCTGTCCGGCATTCATCGGCTGCTATAACGAAGACCTGGGGACGGTGTGCTATGCCAACGCGGGACACACTCCGGCACTGCTTCGCGACCAATCGGGAATCACGTTGCTTGAGGCTACCGGTTTGCCGCTGGGGTTGTTTTCGCACACGACGCAGAGCGCAACGGCATGTCATCTGATGCCCGGCTCGTCTCTTCTCGCAGTCTCACGCGGAATCGTCGAGGCAGATTATTTCGACGCGGCGCATCAGAATGTGGAATTCGGACTGGATGGGGTACAGCAGAGTTTTCAGGACGCAACAGAGCTAGGCGCGCGCGAGTTATGTCTGACGGTGCTGCGGGCGGCCCGAGAGTTCACACCGATGACTCCCACCGCCAACGATCTGACAGCGCTCGCGCTGGTGCGTAACGCCTCCGACGAGACGGTCTGAATTGGCGGAAACGTGCGGGGCCCGTCTAAAGAGATTTTCCCGGAGTTGCTATATACCAGCCTTCTGTCAGGAATTGCTTGATCGAGCGCTGCTCGAATACCTTCCTGCACTCGGAGTTCATCGTTCAGAAAATGATAGGAGAGTTCCCCCGGTTCCGCGATCAATCCGGTCGATACGAATGCGATTGCCGTCGCGATCGGCGCAGATCAGGCCGACTTCCAGATCCGGCTCTTCAGCTTTCCTGACCGTCGCTGCGGTTCTTGATGGCATCTTTCTGATGGATATATCTGATGGATATAGATGAGGCAAGACGGGATGAGGAACCGGGCGGCGCGGTTGCCAGATTCCGGCGCAGCCTTCATCATACGAGTATGGGCCTGAGTATGCGCGCTCGCACTTTGGATTTGCCTTCTTCGCGGCAGCGATGTTGTTCTCGATGGTCCGGGAATGGAGCACGCCCATAGGCTGCCTGCGGCTGCCGGTCATGCGCGATAGTACGCGGCATCGCTAAAGCTGATCAGCTAAGGCTGGTCGTCTTAGGCTAGATCAGTATTTTTCGTGAAATACCGCGCGATTGATGTCGGGCCAGAACTCCTTTAATGTGTTGAACACGCCGTCCAGGCCGACCTCAGTTCCCCAACGCTGATAGGTTTCACCCAGGATTGGATGCAGCCAGGTAGTACGCATTGCCGATGCCGGCGGCAGCTCCGGCGCCAACGATCTCTGACAGATTGAAGGTGGGCTTTCCGAGTTAGTCTTGGTAATGAACAACCTGCTTACCGCGTAACCGGTACGCTTAAAGAATCCGCCTTTGCCCAGGGTGTAGTATCTCGGGTCTTCTTTGGTCGCCGCCGGCACGATCGCTTCGGTCATGTAGTTCTCGATGCCGCCGTTGACAAAGATGTGCCAGTAGTACCGGCCGTAGCCGGCAGCGCCCTGCTCAAAGGACGGCTGCGATTTGTTGGCCATCGCAATTCCC
>CAWGYS010000024.1:0-63945 GCA_963826845.1 uncultured Acidobacteriaceae bacterium | reverse complement strand
AACCTCAAGCTTGTTCTCAAAGAAGGCGATCTTGAGTTCTTCTCCACGCAAGCTGCTGCGCAAGCGCTCGACCGCGGCACGCGCACGGCAATAGATTCGTAGGCGGCATCTTCGTTGCCGGTGACCCGCTCCACTTCGCCCATCAAGAATTCGGCCTGATAGAGAAGCGTTGGCGAATCCATGTTCGCTAGATCCATCGAGCGCCGTCCGACATTGTTGTTTGCGAGGCGGTGTCGCCTAGCCCATTGCGATTCGCGCCAACAGCAGGTCGGCCAGTTCCGCCTTACCACGCATCGGCGATGCGCGGAAGAATTCGTGTGCCGCCGCGCAAAGACGCCGCGACTCAAACAGGCGTCCCTCGGTGAAAAGGACCAGCGCCTCGTACAGGTCAATGAGCGACGGCCAGACCTGGTTCTGGTCGTGAACAAACATTTCTTTCGCCTGCGCAAACAGCTTGACCGCCTCAAATGCCTGTCCCTGGCGGCTGGCCGCGATGGCGGCGAATCCCAGTGCCTTTGCGGCTTCATAACCGAACCCGAGCTGGTGAAAGCTTGCATTCGCCGCTCGTCCAAGTTCGCCAGCCTCGGCACTTAGATTGAGTTCAAGGTAAATTTCAGAAAGGTCGAGATTACAGAGGGCCAGCTGATAGGGATCGTTGGCTTTCTTGGCGCTGACGGATGCATCCCGAAGCATTTGAATGGAACGTCCGTACTCGCCGCGCAGGAAATACAGATAGGCGATGTTGTAGTCAGCATAGGCGACCAGAATCGGCATGCCCTTCTTTTCGCAGTGCCGGCGCGCGACCTGATGCAGTTCTAGAGCTTTGGGAAAATCGTTCAGGCTGATGTGGCAAAGCGACAAGTTGCTCAGGACAGCCGCCAGTCCCTCGGCATCATCATGAACCAGCATTTGCTCGTATGCTCGCACATAAAATGCGAGCGCTTCGGCGAAGCGATCCTGCCGGTGATAGATGTTTCCAATATTGATTTCGAGGCGAGCGAGCCGGCGCGTGTTCCCCTGTTGCCGAAAGATTGTGGCTGCCCGCTCTCCGGCAGCGAGCGCCTGGTCATATCGGCCAAGCAACAACAACGACTGAATGGAGCCGCTCAGGGTTCGGGCGAGTTCAGCTTGCTCACCGGTTTGCTCAAACAAGGCGATGGCCTGCGCGTGCAGCTGAACGGCTTCAGCGTGCTCGTCGAGCGCATACATGGCGTTCGCTTTCGCGCGCAAACTTCGGGCCAGCAGGCTTGGAGTGCCGAGTGTTCGCGCGACGTCGAGGGCTGCCTCCGCCAATCGCCTGGCCCGGTGCGTGTCAATGCGAACCTCTTGCCAGACTCTTTCGCTTAGAGTGTTTACGATTTCATTCCACGCCATTGCCGGATGTTGCTCGACCAACTGCGCGCGGCTCGCGGTGTCATCGAGGGCAAGTAAGCGCTCGATCATGGCGTCGAATTCGGTCTTCTGAACCGCTTGAACGGTCATTGGAACTAGAAGCCCTTCTTTTCAAGATATTTCTTGAGATAAGCCAGGCATCTGCCGCGGATCGCTCCGATTGAGCCGGTTGCCATGCCCAGCTCCTCGGCGACATCTTCGTAAGGTCGCGGAGGAATTTCGAAAAAGAGTAGCCGTACCATCCGCTCACATTTTTCAGGCAACTCCGAGATAGCGTCACGCAGTATTTGTTCTTGTTCGACCTGCACGAGCATGTGCTCGGGAAGTTCGTCAGTGCTATTTGCAGGAAGTGCAGCGTCGCTGTGTGTTCCCTCGGGGGCGAGTTCAACCAACCTGTCAGCGGCGCGCTGGTAGGAGAGGCACTTGTGGTAGCAGGTCTGCATCAGCCATTTCGGCAGGGCGCGGTGTTCGCGGAGGCGTGGCAGCTCGGAGAGCAGGTCCACACAAACGGACTGAAAAATGTCGCCGGCATCCTGATGCATTCCGAGCTTAATCGGAATCGAGTAGATGAGGTTCTTGTACTTGTCGATCAATGCCGACCAGGCTTCCTCGTCGCCTTTGAGGCAGCGGCCGATCAGCCGCTCATCTGTACAGTGAGACAGCGAAGAGCGATCGGGACGCTCTGGCGCCCTGCCTGCTGCGGTTCCTGTCATCGAACGCCCGCGTTCTCCTGAGCCGGGCCGCGCACGTAGAGTTCGTCCGCATTCCACAGCGTGTACGGATCAAGCGCCGCGGGATGGAAGTTGCCGACCCGCGAATCCGCTCCCGCAAGGATGTTGGGGGTTCCCAGAAAAATGAAAGGCAGATTTTCGGCGATCAGTTGTTGCGCACGATCGTATAACTGTTTCCGCTTGGCATAGTCGAGTGTGACCATCTGTTGTTGCATCAACTGGTCAAGTTCGCGCTCCCAATCGGTGGCGGGTTGGGTTTCGCCCAGATGCCACAGGTGCGACGTGCCGGCGAATGCCCAGACATTCATCTCCGGATTAGGGTCGGCATCGCCGCCGCCCAGCCCCATGATGGCGGCATCGTAATCAAAGCTTTGGAAGACGCGGTCTATGGTCGCGCGAAATTCGAGCGGGACGACATGCACCTGCATCCCCAGGTGCGAGAGATCGTCCTGTAGCAGGGTCGCCATCTTCATGCGCTGGCTGTTCGAAGAGCTCGTGATGATGGAGAATTCGACGGGCCGCCCCGCTGCATCCAGCAACCGGCCGGCCGGGTTCCACGAATATCCGGCTGATTTCAGAAGCTGGCGCGCGGTTTCGACCGACCGTGGCGGATGCGGGATCGTTTGATTGATCCAGAGCTTATTGCCGGGACCAACATTGCCCCATAAGGCCGTGCCCCGGGATCCATAGACAAGCCGCACGATGGACTCGCGATCGACCGCTGCCGAAATCGCCTGCCGGAATTTCAAATCGCGGAACCATGCCTGCTTCGCGGCAACTTCGTCGAGCTTCTTCCCACTGAGGTCATTCAGATTGAACAACAGGAAGTTGTATTCCAGACTGGGTCCCATATCCGCGAGCTGCGAACCGGAGCGCAATTTCTCCCGCGAAAGCAGGTTGTAATTCTCCGAGCTGAGACGGCTGATGATGTCAGTCTCTCCCGCTTCGAAGCGCATCACCTGCGCATCTTCCGTGCCCACAAACAGGAATACGAGTTCGTCGAGGTAGGGCAGCCGCTGGTTCTCGCGATCAACCTTCCAGTAATAGGGATTGCGTTCCACCACGATGCGCTGCCCGGGCACGTACTGCTTGAGGCGGAACGGCCCCAATCCAGCGATTTCGGCCGGTTGCACGTTAAGGGACCACGCCTGCGCGAAACGGCCTTCGCGATAAGGCTTCTCCAGCAAGTGCTTCGGCAGCATTGCTAGCCCGTCGAACAATCTTTCAGCGGCTGCATAAGGACGTGGCAAAACGAACCGCACCGTGTATTGATCGAGCTTGGTCACCAGCATGGGCTTGCCGTCGATAATCAGCAGATCCCGTTGCGGGGAATCGACCGCTTCATCCATATAAACGTTGAACGAGAACAGTACATCGTCGGCGTCGAACGGGTGACCATCGGAGAACCGGATTCCCTTGCGGAGTTCGAGCGTAAAAGTGCGGCCGTCGGGAGACGTCTTCCACGATTTAGCCAGCGCCGGCTCGGTCTGCTGTGTTGAACGGTTGATCTCGATCAGATCGCCCATCAGACGCCCGATCACCTCGCGCGAAACCGCGTCGGTCACGGTTACCGGATTGAGCGTCTTCGGTTCGGAGCGTTGACCAATGGTTAGGTGTCCGCCGTAGTGGCCAGAGACATCCGTCATGCGTGCCAGTTCTTCTCCGGGTTTAGCCGCTTGCGATACGAGCCCGGCGGCAAGGGATACAGCGTTGAGCAGGCACACTTGTAGGGTTAGGCGAGCGATCCGCTTCATAAACACCCCTTACCCCACAGAAGTCAGCTTTCCAGGATTAATGAGATTCTAACCGGGAATGAATCACATCAGAGAGGGAGCTATAGAGTACGGAAGTAACAACGAGAGCGCCGGCCGGAGCCAGAAGCCATCCATAGGAAACGAGGACGCTGTATTGCTGCAACGTACTCAGCATGTTGCCCCAGCTTGGCACCGGCTCGCTAACTCCAAGGCCGAAGAAGGAGAGCGTTACTTCGGCGGCAATATACCGCGGAATCAGCAGTGCGGCCTGAGTGAGCAGCAGGCCGAAGACATCGGGCAGGATGTGTCGCCGCAGCAGGTAGAAATCGGATCCGCCAAACCCACGCGCCGCCAGAACATAGTTCCGGTTTCGTGAACTGAGTACCATCCCCCGCACCAGCCGGGCTGGCCGGGCCCAGCCGATCAGTCCGATCACGCCTGTCAACAAGAAGAATGTGCGCAGGGTACTCAGATGTAATGGCAGGAATGCCCTCACGCCGAGCAGGAAATAGAGCCAGGGTAACGAAAGAAACAGTTCGGTCACGCCCATGAGCGACTCGTCGACCCAGCGCCCGTAGTATCCCGCCACGATTCCGAAAATGCTTCCGGCAAGAAGCGTGATCAAAGTTGCGGTAATGCCGGCGGCGACCGAAATCTGGCCGCCGAACAAGACGCGGGAAAATTCGTCGCGCCCGTAACCATCGGTTCCAAACAACAGGATTTTCCCCGGGTCGGCCGCGCCGAACAAATGCAGAGTCGTCTCGCACACGCCCAGGACTTTGTAACTGGGTCCGTGTACGAAGAAGCGCATGGGATATTTTTGGCTTTGGTTCTCTTTATAGTTCTCGGGCTGATCACCCTCCGGAGTACTCGACCATGCATATACAAATGGACGCAAATGGAACCCAGAGTCGTCCGTAAAATGCAGCCGCGTCGGCGGGGCATAGGGCAGATCGCGGCTCTGTGTGGTGGGATCGTAAGGCGCAAAGAAACCGGCGAACAACAGAACCAGATGCAATCCCGCGAGAACGCCAATCAGGATCGCGGCCCTAGCGCGCAATCTGGTTCGCAGTCTAGGTCGCATCCACTCCCTCTCTGCGAATGCGCGGGTCGATTGCGAGCAGCATTACATCGGCGACCAGATTTCCACCCACCATGAACAGAGCCGAGAACATAATTCCGCCGATGACGAGATATAAGTCGCGGGATAACGTCGCCTCCAAAATGAGCGGTCCCAGACCGGGCCACCCGCAAACGACCTCAGCCATCAGAGACCCGCTGAGCAGGCCTGCCAGAGAAAATCCCAGAAGCGAAATGGCGGGGTTTGCGGCCACCGGCAGCACGTGCCGGAAGAGCATTCTGGTCTGGCTGATTCCAAATCCACTTGCGGCTTGCACGTAAGGAGCGCTCAGTACTTCGAGAACGCTGGCGCGAACATGCCTGACAATCACTGCGGTTTCGCAAAGCACAAGGATCATCGCCGGCAGCGCGAGGTGCAGCAGGACGTCCTGAAGCTTCGCCCATGTCGAAAGGCCTTCGACGTCAGGCGACATCATTCCGCCGACTCGCAATATCCTCCAACGAACCGCGACCGCGAGCAGTGCCACGGCAATAACAAGCTCGGGTACAGAAACGAGGAGTGAACTCGCAAGAGTGACCGTTTTATCGAGCAACCCTCCGCGGCGATTGGCCGCCCACACGCCTAACGGGACCGAGATCATCCACGTGAGAAGGAGGGCAGTGCTTGTCAGCAACAGAGTGTTCTTTGCCCGGCTCCATAGTAACGGCGCCACCGGCGCGTTGTACGCGATCGAATACCCAAGATCACCGTGCAGAGCAGATTTCATCCAGCGTCCATATCTGACTGGAAGCGGCAGGTCGAGTCCGTATTGGGAGCGCAGTGCCGCGATCGTTTCTGGCGAAATCTGTGGATTAAGCCGCATTTCGTCAAAAAAACTTCCCGGCGCCATTTCCGTAAACAAGAAACAAAGCGCCGACACGCCGATCAGTAACAGAACCGCTCGCACCAGTCTGCGGCCGATGTAATTCACTCCGATGCTCGCGTGATGGCCGCGAGGTTCGATGCCGCCAGTCTCGCCGAGGCCAGCAGTTTCTTCGTCGCCGCATGGTGGGGGCTGGAAAGCATCTGCTCGGTCGGACCGACTTCCACGGTTCGCCCCTCGGACATAACTCCGATCACATCCGCCAACCGTGCCACCAGCGCCAGATCGTGCGAAATCAGAAGATAAGTCAGCGAGTGCGCCGCTTGCAGGTCGAGTAGCAGGTTGGCGATTTGCGCTTGAGTGGAAACGTCCAGGCCAGAGAGGGCTTCATCGAGAACCAGCAGTTGTGGGCGTAGAGCGAGTGCGCGCGCTAGCGCAAGCCGCTGCCGCTGCCCGCCGCTGAAATGAAGGATTGATCGGTGCATCCAATCCGCGGAGATTCCGACCTCGACCATCAAGGCGCTGACGAGATCGCGACGACTCTGTCGATTACGGCCAAGTTGGACTGTTTCGTGTTGGCCTGTTTCGCGATAGATCAGCAGAGGCTCTTCGATGACGTCGAGCGCCGAGAATCGCGGGTTCATCGAAGTGACTGCATCCTGGAAGATCATCTGAATTCCGGAACGGAAGGAAAGCAGTTCGCGCGGATGAAGTTGAGCGATGTCTTTGTCATGAATCAGAATTTGGCCGGAGTCCGGCCTTTCGAGGCGTGTCACGCAGCGCGCTACGGTCGACTTTCCCGATCCCGATTCTCCGACCAGCGCAAGGGTTTGCCCGCGCTGGATCTCGAAGTCGGCTCCGTTAACCGCGGCCACGGGCACGCGCTTCCTCCACAGGCCGCCCCGGACGTATTTCTTGCAAAGCCCGCGCACGCGCAGCAGAGTCTGGACTGGCCCTTGGTCGGTTGATGAGGTCGGCAAATTACTCCCCATATTTGAAACAGTTAACGGGTCGCGAGGGTTCCGGTATGAACGCCGGCGGATATCGGCGCGAGCAGACCTCCATGCGTTCGGAGCAGCGCGGCTCAAACCGGCAACCGGCCGGAATGCAAGCCGGATCAGGAGACTCGCCTTCGATAGCCGGAAGCCGGATTCGCGCACTCGATCCCTTGACCGCCGCCGCTGCGATCCGCACCAGGGCCTGAGTGTAAGGATGCAGCGGCCGTCCCAGAATCTGGGCGCTGCCACCGACCTCCACAATGCGGGCGGCATACATCAGCGCGATGCGATCGGCAAATCCAGCCAGCAACGCTGGATCGTGGCTGATGACTAGAATCGCCGTCCCGTGTTGTTTCCGAATCTGCGAGAGGAGCGCGACAATTTCTGCCTGAAGGCTAGCGTCGAGCTTGCTGGTAGGCTCATCGGCGATCAACAGCGCCGGCCGGCAGGCCACCGCCTGCGCGATCGCGATCCGCTGACGCTGCCCGCCGCTGAGTTGGTGAGGATATGCAGAGTAAATTTCCTCTGGATGATCGAAGCCGACCTCGCGCAGCAACTCCATAACTCGTTGCCGGCGTTGCTGGGCATTCAGTGGCAAATGTGCGCGCAACACCTCGCCGACCTGTGAACCCGCCATCATCACTGGATTGAGCGCAAGCGCCGGATCCTGGGGTATCAGCGATATTTCCCGGCCGCGGACGGAGCGCAATTCCGTCTCGGGCAGTTTCAGCAAGTCGCGGCCGCGGACCAGAATCGTCCCGCCCTCGCAATCGGCGTGCGGCGGCAGCAAACGCAGCAATGCGCTTGCCAGCGTGCTCTTTCCGCATCCGGACTCTCCCAGGATTCCCACGATCTCGCCGAGGTGGATCGATAGGCTGACACCATCCAGTGCGCGAATTGGGTGGCCGCCCTGGGGAAAGTAGGTTACCGTCAGATCCCGGACTTCGACAAAGAACTCTCTTGAACCATCCACAAGGCCACAATCCCCACAGTCCAGTTTTACCCACAACGACTCGGCTAGCAATTGCCTATTAAGGAGCGGAGGACAGCGCGAAGAGGCAAAGAAGTTTTTAGCGAGATCTGTCGGCGCCGGGCCAGAGGGTGCGTGTTGGCATGGAAGTGGAACTGCTTCTAAACGCCATTAACCGGGAGGGTTAAATGGTGAGCGCGGTAGGAATCGAACCTACAACCTACTGATTAAGAGTCAGTTGCTCTGCCAATTGAGCTACGCGCCCTCTGCTAACGGCAAGGCGAGGACAAATTTCGATTATATCATCCGTTTCTTTTGCGCCGTTTTGCGCACGGCAGAGCTAGCGCGTGCAATTTTCGTTCGGCGACATTTTCGTGCGATGCAGTCCTGACGAGATGACGGAGCCGTACTTTCTCCGCGGTCCGGCAGAATCGATTACGCCGAGGCGGCCTCGCGGGTTTGCTCCGCTCCGGCAGCCTTCGACGCGGACGCTGGTTTGCGAAGGGGCAGAACCTCTACCTGACTTGGCACTCGACGCTCCACTCTTCCGATCACCGGCCGGTCGGGCGCGCCCGCGGCGGACAAAGATACGAACCGGTTCCCACTCCACAGACGATCAACCAATCGGCGCTGCCACGGACTCAGCACTTGCTGGGGCAATGAGAAGAAATTTCGGAACGTCCAAATCAGATAGGCGCGCTGCGCGAAATTCGGTTGTACAAATCGGGGGCCGATCGGCGTGTCCAGTTCAAGAACGCCATCGGTAAGTTTTTCAATCCACATGTCCTACCCACCTGGAATGAGGCCGCGAACTCGGCCGCTACTTCTAAAGCGGGCCATTATTGCACCGCGCATGGGGCATTGGGAAGCAATCTTTTTACCCTTGAGAACAAATTATTTATGTTGCCGAATCAAAGTGAGAATGGACTCTCGACGGCGGCTCGGAGCGCCAGCGACGTGCCGTCAGCTGATTTCCGGCAACAGCGCAATGCGATCGAGCGTCGCGGCAATGCCGATACTCTTGCCGTCAGCTTCCTCCACTCGCACGACTGAAGCCTCGCACAACGTCCATCCTCCGGGCCCTAATCCCATGCCGGGAGGCAGCATGATGACCAGTTCCAGCTTTGAGCCGGCTTTCATGCCTGACTCGGAATAGAGAAAGATTCCGGATGAACTCAGGTCGCGAGTCAGCCCCTGGCTCTCACTGCCCTCGTGGCGCACCTTGACCGGGACGCGAACGGGCACGCGCTCGCGCGAACGCCGCTCAGTGGTTGTCGTTTTCTCCGTCATATGCTGTGGAAGTTTACTCTAGTTTTCTGGGGACGTGTGGAAACGGAAAGTCTTGCAAAAAAAACGCTCCTCCCGAAGGTTCACGGGAGGAGCCGGGGAAGAACTCTTGGGATGGCCTAGAACGAGAACCGTGCCGATATCTGTATATCGCGCGGGCCGCCGCCACCGAGAAATGGGTTCTGCGCGCCTACGTCGGGGGTTACGGTCAGCGGGAAAAAACCGGCTCCCTGGCCTGTATTCGGATTGACTCCGTTGTTGTTCCACAGAACGTTGAAGCTGGGGAGAAGCGGATTGGCGAAGTTCGGATGATTGAAGAAGTTAAAAAAGTCGGCCCTGAGGTTCATGTTCACGCGCTCGGTGAGCTTTGTATCTTTGCATGAATGAAAGATCGAAGTCCGTGTAGCCGGGTCCATAGAATCCGTTGCGCGGCGAGCTGCCGAAATGGTAATTAGGGTTAGTTGTGTCGCAACCTTGGAGTCCTGCATTCCAGTTGCAGGGCGCTGGAAAGCACTGAGGTTGAGGTAATTGGCCGGGCGAACTCGTACCCGCCCAGGGGTTCCCAACCAAATCGGGGCGTTCGTAATACTCGCCCGTATTGTTGTAAGTCGCCATAATCGATCACTGAGAACGGCATCCCTGTGGCCAGGAAAGCACGCCGCTGACGGCCCATCCGCCAGTCAACATGTGCATTGAATGAGCCTCAGGGATTCTGTAGTTCCAGAGCCAACTGAGGCGTTGTCGCACATCGAATCCGGAATTGCTGCGTTCATTGCGGACGTTGAAGCTGTTATCTGGCTGCGACTGGAAGGGAGCGTAGTCTTGTCCATCGCTGGCGGTATCGATGGAGTGGCTGTAGGTGTAGTTCACGGTTGAAGTGAACCCGTGGAGGTCGCGTATCTTCAGACTCGTCTGGAGAGAGTTGTAGTTTGAAATCGCGGAGGACTGGAAATCGAGCACGTAGTAGTACTGCGAGAGTGGGCGAACTGCCGGTCGCGGGGTCGCGCCTGATTGACGATCAATGAAGCGAAACAATTTGCGGCCCGCCGATCCAACATAGGCCACGGAAACCGCTACCTTTGGGCGATATTTGCTGCTCGACGTTCAGATTGTAGTTCTGCACATAAGGAGTGCGCAGACGCTGATCGACCGTAAAGACGTCGCTGGCGCCAAATTCATTTGCTGGAAAAATTGGGTCAGCGCATCCCGAGGTCCCGGGTACGGGAATCTGTGGACCCGTGCTGGTCCACGGATCTACGGCGTCAAGCTGGCGATCGGGGTAGAGCTGTACGAGACCGGTCTCGGACCTATTCGTCGTTGAACAGCGGGCCGGCGTTGAGAGAGGTATACGGAATCTGGCCAGCGAAGAAATCCTGGGAGAAGGCGTCGTAGGCGAATCCGTAGCCGGCGCGGACGATCGTCTTCCCGGTGCCGAACACATCATAGGCCAGGCCGATGCGCGGCGAAAAGTTGTTGAAGTCCTTCGGGTAGAGGCTGCTGGGACCGCCGCCGGTTCCAACCTGCACTAGATTGTCCGATGAGTCCAGGATGCTGAACAGATTCTTTTTCTCGCCAATCACGCCGTAGTAGTCCCAACGAAGTCCGTAATTCAGGGTGAGGCGGTGAGACAAGCGAAAGTTGTCCTGCAAATAGAATGCATAACTGTTCTGGTAGGTGTTGCGCCGCGAGTTACCCTCGTCTGGTTGCCGCCGCCGAGTACAGTTGCCCGCTATGAAATCGTCCAGCGAGTCGAAAACAACTTGCCCGCGGTGGCTCAGGTCGAAATACTGGTTGACCGAAGTTCGGCGGAATTCGAAGCCGAACTTCCAGTTGTGAGCACCGCGAGTGTAGGAGAAATTGTTCAGGAACTGCACATTGCTGTCGACCCGTCCACGAGGGTTGGACTTGTTCGCACCTAGACCGGCAAAGCTGCCGACGTCGATCACGGGCAAGCCATAGTCCAGACTGGTGAAATCAGCGTTGGCGGTATTCAAGCCCAGGCTGGCGGGATTAAGGTTGCTGTCCTGCGCCGAAAATGTCTCGGCAAAGCGGTTCCACCCACCGCGAAATTCCGCCAGTAATCTCGGTGAAATCACGTGCGTGTAGGACAGGGACACCACTTGTACCCGTGTCGGGACGACGGTGTTGAACCCGGGAAGCACGTTGCCGCCAACGATGGCTAGCGGGGCGCTCTGGTTGCTGTTGCCGTAATAGTAGCGTCCGGTGAGTAAATCGTCGTGGCGCAAACGCTGGTCGATCTTCGCGATCAGGCTGTCGAGATTGTTGGTAGCTGGGGCATTTATTTCTTCCAACCCGTCGGTGGCGGGAAGCGGTCCCCAAGGATTCGTGTTCAAGATATTTTGGATGATCGGATTGACGACGCCGCCGTTATCTGCGATTGACTGCGCGATTTGCGCCTGTGTGGGAACCAGTGGCCTGAGAAGGGAAACCGACGTCTTCGCGCTGTCCTTCATAAGAAAACAAGAAAAAGTTCTTGTCCTTGATAATGGGTCCGCCCAGTGATCCCCCGAACTGGTTGTTGTGAAATGCATTTTGCGGACCGCCGGCAGCCCCTGAAGAGCATGTTGCCTGCGCACAATTGAAGTAGTTGCGGGCGTCGAGCGCATTGTTGCGGAAGTATTCGAAAGCCGAGCCGTGCAAGTTATTGCTTCCCGATTTCGTCACGATGTTGACGATCGAGCCCGAGTTGCGTCCATACTCGGCTTCGGTGTTGTTCAGAATCGCCATCTCCTCGATGGCATCCACCGGCAGCAGGGTGGCCGGAATGCCGAATACACCGCCTTCGTTGATCGCGTTGTCATTGCGGAAACCGTCGTTCATGTCGGTGCCGTCGAGCAGGAAGTTATTGGACCGGCCCCGATTGCCGTTCACTGAAAACACTCCGAACGAACCGGGAGAATCGTTCACCGAACTGGGATCGGCATTGGCGCCGGGAACCGCGGTCAGCATCTTCATGAAGTCGCGCCCGTTCACCGGGAGATCCTTGAATTGCTCCGCCTGAATGGTGCCGCCCAGGGTATTGCTGCTGGTTTCGACCAGCGGCACGTCGGCCTGCACTTCTACTTTTTCTTCGACGCGTCCCGGTGTCAAAGTGAGGTTCGCGCGTTGCGGACCTTCGACGGCTACCTGGATGTTGGTGGCGAGCTGCGTGCGGAAACCTTGTTTGGTGGCAGTAACCGTGTAGGTTCCGAGAGGTAACTCGGTGAAGCTGTAGTTTCCATCCGCGTCGGTTGTGCTCTCACGAACCAGGCCCGTGCCAGTATCGGTAGCGATGACCTTGGCGTCAGCGACGGACGCACCGGTCGCGTCAGTTACCGTTCCCAAAATTCCTCCGCGGAAACTTTGACCTACCGCGGCTGCGGCCAGCACCAGCACCACCAGCAACACCCGTCGCAGATTCATGAGTTTGTCCTCCTTCTGGCACTTACCTGTCGCGGACACGGGCGGACCAGTGATCCGCGAGTGGCGACATATTTCTTCTTGAGATTCGCCGAATTATAAACGAGAGTGTGCGAAAGGTCAGTGTCTAACTTCAGGAGAAGAAAATTCACCGAAGGTATTACTGGCGTAGTTTTACGATGGGACTCGCAAAGAGCTTGAACGACGGAGGGCACGAAGGATCACGAAGGTTTTTCTCTGCAATTCGCGGATTGAAGCACTACCTAGAAGCTGAAGGCCACGCCGCCGCGCACTGAACGTGCCGACTGCACGAGATAGAGAGTGTGTCCGTCCTGTCCCATCACCGGGACATACCCCTGCGCCAGAAGATTTCGCAGGTCCATGAGAATCTCCATGTGTCCGGCGAAGAAACTGGCCGGGAATCGGTTGCCGGATGCAGAGGTTCAAATACGGATCGGCTTGGCCCGCCGAAGTGTTGAACAGGTCAACCGGCGTCAACGTGCCGGTACCCGAGAGGCGATAGGAGGCGATCCAGCGCGTCTTTGACTTAGGTATAGTTCCGCTGAACTTCGCCGCCACCGCTTGCCGACGCTCGGTGCGAATCCACTCACGCGCGTCCTGCAGTTGAACGTCGGGGCGCGACAGGTCGAGCACGCCTCCATAGGCGTAATCCAAAGTCGCGGTCAGATCGGATAGCAATTTGCGCTGAAGCACCACCCGCAACCCGCGCGTCGCGAAGTCGTTCCCCTGATAGCTGAACGTACCCGAGTACATATCGGGGAGCACCTCGCCGGATTCTGCAGAAATTTCGCCTACACCAGTGAGCACCGGATCAACCATGCTGTCGGCATAGAAGGCGACCTGCATGTTGTTCTTGCCGATGCGCTGGGAGAACGATACTTCCTGATGATGACCTTTCTCCACCGCCGGCGAAAATCCGGTGATGCTCATGCGCGGCGCGGTTTGGCTGAGATCGGACGAAGGCGAGTCTAAACTGGTCCGCCAAGTTCAACGTATTCGGGACGGAACTCGCGTATTGATATTCCACGACGGTGTTGGGCGTAAGGTGGAGATCAGCCGCTCCGAAGGGCTTGATGGCGTTGACCCGTCCCATAAACTGGATGGTCTGCAATTCGCTGCCGAGCTTCATCTCCAGCTTATCGCTCAGCGACGATCCGGTCGGAACTGGTCACCGACAGCGCCTGCAGCGTCGCGCCGGGCATCGCGTTCAGGTCAGGCGAATTCAACCTGAGGGCGGTAATCGCCACCGAAGGTTCAAAAATGCCGTCGAAACGGCCGGTGTAGGTGGTTCGCAGAACTGCGGATGGAATGCCCTCCCCATCGGATTCATAACCCAGGTTGCCGTTCAGGCGCAGGGTGCCACTCGACAGCAGCGAACGCTCCATTGCAAAATCGGCTGTCATATCGGAAGGGCTGCCGAACCCCTGTCCTGGCGATCCGCCCAGCAAAGTTACGGTACCTTTTAAATCGTGATCGCCGGCTGATTCCCCGATCTGCGAGACAACGGTCGTGCCATCAGGCAGCATTCGCAGGATGGGCCGGTTGGCGACCGAACGCAGAGTCCACTTCCAGTCGTCATCATCCACCGGGCCGCGCAGCGGAACCAACTGGATAGCCTCGAACAGGGTGGTCAAGGTGACGTTCACCATCAGCTTCGCGCCGGCGCGGACACCGATCTTTTCGCGCAGTGTAGGGAGGAATGACGGTGCACTTACCTTGACGCTGTAGGTTCCGGGCACCAGACTGGCAACCGAATAGAAACCCCGATCATCGGTGAAGACCTTCAGCGCCTGGGCAGCCGAGCCGAGGACTTCCACGACCGCGCCCATCTGCGGCGCGCCGCTGGCGTCGCGAACGTATCCTGAGATCGCGCCTGAAATCCCGCCCGAGACATTTCCGGACCATGCCGGAAGAGCCGTGCTCGTGACAACGATGACGACTACTACGAGGAACCCGAGCTTTCGGAACATCTCGCCCACCACCCCTGGGAACCAGGCAGCAGTTTACTCAACAGCGAAAGTCGCAGTTGGATCCACTGTCTGCTTGGAAAGGTTGTCGTTCACTTTGATCTCGATCTTGTACAGGCCCACCGGCAGATTCGCGGCGGAAAGCGTCTTCTGCAGCGTGACCTGGTCGCCGACATTACCCATCGTGTCGGTGGATTCGACGGTATGGATGACAGCCTTGTTGTTGGCGTCAGTCACATTGTATTCAAAGGTGGCCGAAGGCTTGTGAGTCTTGTCGTCCACGCTGAGATTGTAAACCTGCATCCAGAAATTGAGCTTCTGATTGCGCTTGAATGAAATAGGCTTGCCATCGGAAGGCGCCACTCGTGGCCGCACTTTCATGGCTCCGATCACGAAATTGCCCGTGCCCACGTTCTTGGTCGCCACGGGCTCCATCTGGTCGGCAATGATCAGAGTTGAGCTGCTTAGCTTATCTTCGCTGAAATCCGGAATTACGATCGCATGTTCCCAACTTCCGGTGCGATCTCCGTTCACGTCCTTGACGACGATGTCCAGACGGTAGCGATTTTGACTGATGCGCAGCGGGATCGCTTTCCAGTACACGGAAGCATTCTCGGCAGTCTTCGGAAGCAGTTCCACGGGTACATCGACCTGCACCGGGTCTTCAAAAGTTTGCACGATCTTGCCCGTGAGCGTGGTCACGCGCATGAAGATATTTACGGTGCCGCGCTCGACCCCGTCCTTATTCTGGAAAGTGACGTCGCGATTCTTGATCTGAACTGTGACCGGAACCAGCACCGTGTCGCTCGTCACTTTCACGAAGTCCACTCGCACATCGAACGGCATCAAATTGACGCTGATCTTGTGGCTGACCACTTCTTCCAGGTCCTTGAACTTCACCGCGGGCGCCGCTTGCAGTTTGGCAAACTGTGACAGGCGGTCGAATTCCTTGGTCTGCAAGTCATTATTGAATGGCGAGGTACCCAGTTGCTCAATGCCGTTGCCGCCGGTGAACCGGTTTGCCTTTTGCTGCATGCCCAGCTGTTCGTAGAGGGTCAGACCGGCATTCGGGGTATACTTCAGCGCGTCCTTTTCCGAGCGGTCCATCGTCATGTGATAGTCGCCGCACATGCAGCTATCGACGAATTCGATCATGACTTCCTGGCCGATGCCTTCGATGTAACGATAGCGCCAAGTTTCAAACGGGAACGTGGAGGTTTCGCCTCCGCCTTCTTCCATCGGCCGCTCGTAGCTGCCGCCCGAGGGATGCGCGTCGATCTCATCCGCCGGCCCAAACACGATGTAAATCCGGCCGCGATCGGTCTTCCAGCCGGGGATACCGGCAGCATAGTGCTCGTTGGCGTAGGCGATACGGCGGTAGTGCTCTTCCTTAAATTCGTTCTCTTCTGTGTCGGGTGTGGGGTCGCGGCGCTGCCAGAAGGCCTCGATGAACTGGTCGCGCTCTTCGTCGTTCGAGAGCTGCATGAAAGCGGATCTTTCTTCGTCGGTGATGATCCAGCGCACGTCCTCGTCCAGCCACTTCCTATAAGTCTTGCTCAACTCAATCTTGAGAGCCTTGGCATTGGCCTTTCTCTGCTTTTCCGGGATCGGACGCTTGAGAGGATCCGTCTGGTTTCCCTGGGCAGCCGCGGCGTTGTCGTTGGAACCATTTGCGTCCTTGTCCTGTGCCTGGGAAAAGGCCGGCAAAACCCAAGCGTCATCGCGCCAGCCAGCACGCCCACCGAGCAACGATTTCGAAAACCTGCGGAGAACATAGAAGGGCTACCTCACCGGAGACTACAGTTGCTTAATTCTATGTTCATTGGATACAACAAGGCAAGGAGAAGTGGCCTGCCCGGAAAAGATTTTCTGAGCTTTGCCCGCCTTCTAAATCCCTTAAGAATCCGCGTCTTGCGGTCGAGCGCCCGATCGAGTCAGGTTCGAACCTCGCTTCAACAATAACCGGAGCGCGGGGCGGTTGCCGGAACCCTGGGCGCGATATAATCAATTGCGTCCCCTGGATTCTCTCCGTAAGCCCACCGGAGCGACACAGGGAAGTGTTTGTTTCGCTGGAACCGGGGAACTTTCCCTCTCGTCTGAACGTAACTGTTCATGTGGAACTATGGTGTGTTTTGCCGTTCAACACCCGTAGCCGGGAAGAAAGCTGGCATCCAGAGCCTTTGTTGCTGATGGAGCAGGCGGACGATCCTAAAGCCTGGTGCTGAAGGCCTACGCAAGAAGACTTCTCTATTATGAAGACCTGGAAGAAAGTACTGATCGGGGTTGGCGCAGCCCTGTTGCTGGTGATCATCGTCTCCGTGACTGTTTACCAGAGCCGGAAGAACCTGGTGACGGTTCAAACCGGGAAAGTTCAGAAACAGAACCTGGCGTCTGTGGTCAGCGCTTCGGGTGAAATCAAGCCCAAGACCTACGCGAACATCGGGGCCAACGCCATGGGCAGGATCGTCAAACTGCATGTCAAAGAAGGCGATAGCGTGAAAAAAGGGCAATTGCTGGCACAGCTTGAGAACGTGCAGCCCCTGGCCGACGTCAATGCCACGCGCGCTTCTGTACAGGCAGCTGAAACCGACGCCGTTGCCGCAGACGCCGCGTTGAACACCGCGCTCGCGGACCTGAACCGCGCCAAATCGGACGCCGTCCACGCCAAACTGGATTGGGACCGCGCCCAGGGTCTGTATAGCGCTGCCCTCATCGCCAAACAGGACTATGACGTCAAGAAGGCGGCATGGGAGACTGCCGATGCCGGCCTGGCCCAAGCCGAAGCCAAAGTGGCCCAAGCCAGAGCGCAAAAAGATTCGATGGACAAGCACATCACCCAGAATCAGGCCAACCTGACCCGGTTTACCGACGTGCTGCAAAAGACCACGTATGAAGCGCCGTTTGACGGAGTCATCACCAATCTTCCCGTGCGCGAGGGGGAGACCGTGGTCATGGGAATTCAGAATTCGCCCGGCAGCACCCTGATGACGATTGCCGACATGTCCGTGATCACGTCCGAAGTAAGGGTGGACGAGACCGACATCGTCAACGTGCATCTGGGCCAGTCCGCCGAAGTGACCATTGATGCTATCCCTCACAAGATTTTTCACGGTGTCGTCAGCGAAATCGGGGACAACGCCATCGTGCGCTCGACTGGCGTGGCTACTTCTCAGGCCACGTCGACCAGCGAGGAAGCGAAGGACTTCAAGGTTGTGGTGACGCTCACCGATCCGCCGGCGACCCTGCGCCCAGGGCTGTCTTCAACCGCTAAGATCACCACCGCGACCCGCAGCAACGTAGTGAGCATTCCGATTCAGGCGCTCACTGTGCGCACTCCGGCAGATCTCGCGCCCAAGGATGAGAAAGGTGCGGGGAAAAATTCCGTACAGGCCGCCAGTGCTCCGGCGGACGCATCGAAGCAAAAGGAAGAAATACAGGGCGTGTTTGTCATCCGCAACAAAAAGGCTGAGTTTGTTCCGGTGGATACCGGCATCAGCGGCACCACCGATATCGAAGTTGTCAAAGGCGTGCAAGACGGTGACGAAGTGATTACTGGCAGCTACAAGGTTTTGCGTACCCTGAAGCCTGGCACGAGCGTCAAAATAGATAATTCGGCTCCGAAGAAGGAAGACGAAAGCAGCTAGGGAGCAAGGTGTCAGGTCTTAAGGTTTTAGGTCTCAGGAAACCGAGGTCAAAGACCAGAGAGCTAAGGCCTGACAGCTAAGACCTAACCTCTGAGAGGTTAGAACGTCCAACATAGAACGGCTATAGGAGCGTGCGTGCCCGAGCCCGATCCGGAGAAGGAGAGCAAGATGGCGACTGCCGAGCTATTACCAATCGACAAGCCCGCGAATTGGGCTGCACCCAACTCCTACATGATCACCACCGAGGACCTGTGGAAGAGCTACGATATGGGCTCGGAACAGGTGCATGCGCTGCGCGGCATCAACCTGCGCATCCAGCGCAACGAATATGTCGCCATCATGGGACCGTCCGGCTCCGGCAAATCCACGCTGATGAATTTGATTGGCTGCCTCGATTCGCCATCCAAAGGGCCAGTACTGGCTCAACGGACAACTGGTCAGCGATCTCGACGACGATGAACTGGCCCGCATCCGCAATAAAGAAATCGGATTCGTCTTTCAGACTTTCAACCTGCTGGCACGCGCCACTTCTCTGCACAATGTGGAGCTGCCGCTGATCTATGCCGGCGTCCCTGCGGTAGAGCGCACCGAGCGCGCCAAGGCCACGCTGGCTTCGGTCGGCATGGAATCGCGCATGAACCACAAGCCCAACGAGCTCTCCGGCGGACAACGCCAGCGCGTGGCCATCGCCCGAGCTCTGGTTAACAAGCCGGCTATCATCCTCGCCGACGAACCGACCGGCAATCTCGACTCGCAAACCGGAAACGAGATCATGGCATTGTTCGATCGTCTGCACGCGGAAGGCAATACGATCGTGCTGGTGACCCACGAACACGACATCGCCGAATACGCGCATCGCATTGTCTATATCAAAGACGGCGTGGTCGCCAAGGATGAGGTAAAGCAGTAAGCGTTCCTAAACCCGCGAGGGCATACAGTTTCCTGTTCAGTTCGGAGGAAAAGCATGCGCACTGCTCTCGCGTTACACTTTCTCGCGTTACTCCTTCTCGCGTCACTGCTTCTCCCGATCGCCGCCTTTGCCCAGGATCCCGCCGCCATCTCTGCTGCTGAGGCTGCCTGCGGTCCCAACAACGTGAAATTCGATGTGAAAGACGATGACTCCCAGCATACGGTTGCGCAGCCCGAGGCGGGCAAGGCGCTGGTTTACGTGCTTCAGGATATGGGGATCGCAAACTGCCCTGGCGGTTGCATCACCACGAAGGTCGCTCTCGACGGCGCCTGGATCGGCGCCAATCATCGCAGTTCCTATCTCTATGTGGCGGTGGATCCCGGAGAGCACCATCTCTGCGCCAACTGGCAGTCGCACTTCGCCAGCAGATCCGAGGTGGTCGGTTTGGCACACTTCAACGCCGAAGCGGGCAAAGTTTATTACTTCCGAACCAGGGTGCTGGGCATAACAGCCACGACTTTTTTCGATGTGGAGCCAATCGACAGCGACCAAGCGAGACTCTTCATGGCCTCGTTCCCGCTAAGCATCTCGCATCCCAAGAAGTAAGGGAGGGTGCGGTAAGCATTGATCAAACGGTTTATAGCGAAGGGCGCGACTTAAGAACTCTGCCGCGAATGAAGCCGAACGCCCGGGAATTACTGCTGGGTGGTTACGCTGCTCGCCTTCTGTACTGTCTCAGCCGGAGTGAATCCGGCTGCTCCCGCCACGAAGAAGTTGTGGTCGTAAAGATTGCGGTACATGCGTCCGGCAATCTCGGCCGCTTTGGGACCGAAGGTAGAACGTCCGCCCTGTAGGAAGACGACGGTCACTATGCGTCCGATGTCGGTGTTGGCGTAAGAGGCGAACCATCCGAAGCGGGTGCCCGCGTGCGAACATGTCCCGGTCTTACCTAGGATCGACTCCTCATTAAAATTCAAACGCACGCTGCGCGCGGTACCATAGTTAACGGCTCCCGCCATGCCATCGGAGAGTTCGGGAATCACGGGCTCAATATCGAGATGACGTTTTACGCGAGGCTGAAAATTAGCAACTTCGTCGGGACCATTCGGATGTTGGAGGTAGTAAAGCGTACCGCCGTTTGAGATCGCCGTCACTAGCGCGCCCAATTGTAGCGGAGTCATCGAGATGCCTTCGCCGAATGAGCACATCTTGCTGACGCCACCAAGTTTGGCAGGAATCTCTACTTCCGGGTAAGTGCCCAACTGCTCGTCCGGAATGTGATAGCCGGCAAGTTCGCCGAGTCCGAACTGGTGCGCGTAGTACTGCACCTTCTCGAAGCCGAGCTTGCGCCCGACCGCTTCGAAGTAGGCGTTGTTGGAGTGCGCCAGGGCCTCGGTAAGGTTCATGCGGCTACGGCCCCCGAGCGAAACCGGAGTTTCCTCGTCAATCACACCTTCGCTCAATGCGGCTAAAGCCACGGAAAGTTTTATCGTCGAGCAGGGTTGCGCGCCGCTTGATAAGGCCAGCTTCTGGTTGACCATGGCGAGGATGCGTCCGCTAGTCGGCTCGATCGCCACGACAGTGCCGTTCATGTTGCCTAGCGCATCGATCGCGGCCTGGCGTACAACGGGATCTTCGCCGGCGGCCACGTCACCTTCGGTAATGTCGGATGTTGTAAACGAACTGGTATGGAACCGTTCGTAATAGTGATGGCGTCGAGCGGCGGTGGAAGAGCCCGTGGCAACATACTGCCCATGCGGAGCGCGGCTGTGGGCCAGCGTGCGCATGTGCTTCTTGGCATGTTGATTTTCTGTAACGTTGTGAGTTTTCTTGTGCGGCGTGACCGGGCTGGGATTGACGCTGGCTGCGATGCTGCTCGCTTCCAGACACATTGCCAATCCTAAGAACACTGCGAGACGAAGAAAACAGGCCCTAAACTTCACTTCACCATCCCCGGTGGTACTCGGCCAATTTAGCTGCTTTAGCCAGTCCAGATGTCTTAATGTCTATCGGCTTAAGAGTTAAGATGCAAGAGTCTCGCCAAATTACTCACCGAGGCGCGCATTTCCTGCAACTGTCCGATAGTAGGCGATTTGCGCGGTTCGGCGCAACTGCAAAGTAACCAGCTGCCCATGCCGGAATCTTCCCGATAACTATATGAGTGAATTGCGGTTAAGGCGATTTCGGGGAAAAGACTCACACCTTTGGTAATCCTTCGGCTCGTTACCTTGAAAGTCTCGGGCTGTGCATCCGTTTGCACATCCGGCCCATGGCGTCGCGACTCATTCGATACATTGAACACCGTCCCACGCTTCGCCCTTTTCTGATATTTTTTGACGGCACGTCCTAATGAAGGTAAATGCTCCGGGAGGTCTGCATTTTGCGAACATCGCTTGTGGTTTTGCTTGTGAACGTTTCCTTCGCCGTTGCCGTACTCGCCCCTCTTCTTGCCCATGCCGCCGAACCGACACTCGAAGCGCGGCGCGCCGAACTCAATCGTCTGCTCGCCGATGAGTGGGAGTACTCGCTGCGCACTCAGCCTGAATTTGCCACCCAGATTGGAGACAATCGCTACAACGATCGGCTCAGTGATTTTTCGGACAAAGCAATCGCCGACGATCTCGCACACACTCGCCAATCGCTGGCGCGTTTCGAGGCCATAGATGTCACCGGATTTCCCGAGCAGGAAAAGCTCAACCAGGCGTTGATGGTTCGCGGCCTGCGGGAAGCGATCGACAGCGCGCAATTCAAGGACTGGGAGATGCCGGCCACCCAATTCGGCGGAGTTCATCTGGGATACGCGGGCCTGCCCTTCGATTCTCCCTTCCGCAATGTGAAGGACTATCAGGATTACCTGTCTCGCCTGCACCAGATTCCCGGCGTGCTCGATCAGGCCATCGGCCACATGCGCGACGGACTGCGCGACCACCTCATGCCGCCGAAGTATCTGCTGGAAAAAGTATCCAGTCAGGCACAGCAGATCGCCGACGACCCGCTCGACAAGAGTCCGTTTACCGACCCGCTGCGCAAGTTCCCCGACTCCATTTCCGAAAATGATCGTAAGCAATTGAGCGAGGCAATCGAAAGCGCGGTAAAGAACGAGGTCGCGCCCGCCTACGCGAAGTTCGCGAAATTCGTGCGCGACGATTACGCGCCTCACGGACGGCTCGACCCCGGCGTATGGGCCTTACCCGACGGAGAAGCGCGCTATCGCTTCGCCGTCCGTCACCAGACGACCACCGATTTCACCGCCAACCAGATTCACGAGCTCGGCCTGAAGAGCGTGGCGGAAATTGAAACCCAGATGCTGGTCATCGCCAAGGCGCAGGGCTTCAGCGATCTGAAATCGTTCAACGATCACATCCGGCAGGATCCGAAACTGCACGCGAAGTCAGGTCAGCAATTGTTTGACCTGTACGCACACTATCGTGACCAGATGTACGTCAAGCTGCCGGAACTATTCGGACGGCTGCCGAAGAACAAGCTCGACGTGGTGCCGATGGAATCGTATCGCGCCGCGTCCGCGCCGCCTGCCGATTATTCCGAGGGCGCTGGAGACGGCTCCCGGCCCGGCCGCATCAACGTCAACGAGTACGCCCCGGAGAAACGCCTGCTGCTCAACGTGGAAGCGATCGCGTATCACGAGGGCGTCCCCGGACATCACCTGCAATTTTCTATTGCGCAGGAACTCACCGGCCTGCCGCCGTTCCGCAAATTCAGTCTCGATCTCAATGCCTACAGCGAAGGCTGGGCTTTCTACTCCGAGCGTCTTGGGAAAGAAGTGGGCTTTTATCAGGATCCGTACAGCGAATACGGCCGCCTGCAAAATGAGATATGGCGCGCCGTGCGCTGGGTGGTAGATACGGGCGTCCATTCCCAGCACTGGACGCGTCAGCAGATGGTTGACTACTTCCACGTACACACTGCGATGGACGATGAGAACATCAACACCGAAGTGGATCGCTATATCGCGTGGCCGGCGCAGGCGCTTTCCTACAAGATGGGGCAGATGAGGATTCTGGAATTGCGAGCCCGAGCGCAAAAGAAGTTGGGCGCAAAATTCGACATTCGCGCCTTCCACGACGCGGTGCTGGATCAGGGGCCACTGCCACTCGACCTGCTGGAGGCAAAGATCGACCTCTGGATTGCGGCGCAGAAGTGAGGTTTTCCTACATCACTTCGCTGCGTTTTCGGAGGAATGCTGGGACGTCGAGATCCTCCGCCTCGTAACTGGGAGGGGCGGAGTGCATGCCATCGAATGAAATCACTTCTGCTTGCGCCGCGCTGGGTGTCAGCGATTGCTGGAACGGTGCCGGCGCGGGATCCGGCTCGAAGTTCGGTTCGAAAATGGGCTCGGGATCGGCCTCGGGATCGGCCTCGTGGAAGCGATCGCTCTGGCGCGAAGCCTCTCTCGAAACTTCCCGCGAAACTATCACCGGATCGAAGCTCTCGTGGTGGCGAGGACGCCGCATCTCGCATTCTCTAAATCCAGTCGCGATCACGGTGATCTTGACTGCGTCTTTCATCTTCTCGTCCAGAACAGCGCCAAAAATAATGTTGGCCTCTTCGTGAGCCGCCCCCTGAATAATCGTGCACGCCTGCTGCACTTCCGCTAGCTTCAGCGAATTCGAGCCGGTGATGTTGATCAGGATGCCGCGAGCTCCGTCGATCGCGCCCGCCTCGAGCAGCGGCGAGGCGATGGCACGTTGCGCAGCTTCCATCGTGCGGTGCGCGCCGGACGCGGTGGCCGTGCCCATCACCGCGTAGCCCATACCCGCCATGATGGCCTTCACGTCAGCAAAATCGCGGTTGATGATCCCGGGGATGGTGATGATGTCGGAAATGCCCTGCACTCCTTGCCGAAGAATATCGTCGGCGATGCGGAAAGACTCGAAGAAGCCAGCATTCTCGGCAACCCCCAGCAATTTCTCGTTTGGGATCACGATGGTCGTGTCGACCGACTCCATGAGCTCGGCTATGCCCCGCTCCGCCTGCTGCATGCGGCGTTTGCCTTCAAAGGCAAAAGGCTTCGTGACCACGGCCACGGTGAGCGCTCCCATTTCGCTGGCCAGCGAAGCGATAATCGGCGCCGCGCCGGTGCCAGTTCCGCCGCCCAGTCCGGCGGTGACGAAAATCATGTCCGCGCCTTCGAGCACTTCGATGATTTTGTCGGAATCCTCGAGCGCGGCCTTGCGGCCGATCTCGGGATTAGCGCCAGCGCCAAGGCCGTTGGTCAGTTTCACTCCGAGCTGAATCTTGGTGGCGGCGCGCGACATCCTTAGCGCCTGCAAATCGGTGTTGGCGACGATGAATTCGATGTGTTCCATGCCGGAATCAATCATGCGATTGACCGCGTTATTGCCGCCGCCGCCCACGCCGATGACCTTGATGCGAGCGTCGTTACGGGCTTCTTCGTTGAAACAGATGCGGAGTCCGTTGTCTTCTTTCATACGTCACCTCGAGAGTCAGTTCTCAGTTGTCGGTTCTCAGTTATCAGTAAATGCCAAATCTATGCAATCAGCTTAGGCGCCCTTACCTGCGAACAGCGCCTTCATGCGCGATCCGAAGCTGGGCTCCTGCAAACCGCGGGCGAGCCGCGCGCGGTGGCCGTAATACGCCATGCCCAACACTGTCGCGAACTCGGGCTCGGCGAGGAATGACGGCATCTTCGCCATCGGCGTCGGCCAGGCCAACCGCGCGGCTTTTCGCAGCACCGATTCCGCCACGTCGAGAATGCCGGGAAGACGTGACGCCCCGCCACTGAGCACGAATCCGGCGATGCAGTGTTCGAGAACACCGGCGTGGCGCAGATTTTCGCGCAGCAACTCGAAAAGCTCGCGCGCCCTCGGCCCCAGAATCTCGCCCGCCATGCGCTGCGGCATCATGCGCGAGGGACGGTCTCCTACCGACGGCACTTCGACTTCGTTGCCTTCTGGAATCAGCGTCGGCACGGCGTTGCCGAAATTTTTCTTGAGCGTCTCCGCGTCGGCCAGTCCGGTGCACATGCCGACTGAGAGATCGCTGGTAAAGTGGTCACCGCCGATGGGGATCACTGCCGTATGTGCGACCGCGCCCTGCTGAAAAACGATCAGATCGCAGGAGCCCGCGCCGAGATCGACCAGGCAGACGCCGAGTTCGCGCTCGTCCGAACGCAGCACTGAGTCCGCGCACGCCAGCGGCTCAAAAATCGTATCGTCCACATGAACGCCAGCGCGGTTCACCGCGGTCACCAGGTTCTGCGTCGCGCTCGAAGAAGCGGTCACAATGTGCACGCGAACTTCGAGGCGCGTGGCCATCATGCCTGTCGGATCCTGCACACCGGGCTGATCGTCGAGAATGAATTCCTGCGGCAGCAGATGAAGAATCTCGCGATCTGCGGGCAAAGGCACGGTACGGGCTTTATCAACCGCCTGGCGGATCTCGTCGCGGCTGATTTCCCGCGAGCGCGCGCCGAATGTGATTCCACCGTGGCTGTTCATCCCGCGGATGTGCGCGCCCGCAATCCCTACCAGCGCGTGCTCGATCGCAATGCCGGCCACGTCTTCCGCGTGCTCCACCGCTTTTTGAATGCTGCTGACGGCCTTGTCGAGTTCGGTTATCACGCCCTTGCGCAGGCCTCGCGATTCGCTGATCCCGTGGCCGCGATAGCGCAATCCGTTTTCGCTCAGTTCGGCGACCAGCACGGAAGTCTTGGCGCTGCCTACATCGATGGCGGTAATGAAATTGGGCTGGTGGCTGGGCATGATTATGATCGCTAGTTCTGCGGGGTCTCCTTAGGAATGGCAGCGCTCGGTTTCTTCGGTCCCGCGACAACCGCGGCGGGCGGGGGCGCAACCGGATGCGACGCATCTATATTCTTCGCAGCAGTATTTTTCGCCGCATTGGACGGCGCTTCGTTTGCACTTGGCTTCGGCGCGACCTGATTTACCGGAGCTGGTTTGACCGGCACGCGTTTAACTGGAGCTTGTTTCGCCGAAGTTTGTTGAACAGAAGCTTGTTGCACTGGAGCTTGTCTGATCGGCGGCGATTTAGCCCCGGCATGATGAGCTGCGTCCTTCGTCGCGGCTTTTGCTTTGAGCTTCGCGTCTTTCTTCGCCGGAACCACTGGCGCGGGCTGCCTTACATATTTCTCGTAATTGACGAGCGCTGCGGTTTTCACGCCCGCGGCCATCGCTGCCTTGGCTGCCGCCGGCGCCAGGGCTGGCTGCCGGGCGATCCCGTTAAGATCGGGATTCACGATAATCTGGCCGTCGTAGCGCAGGTCCACCGACTCAAGCTTGTCGAACTGCTGACGCCACTGCTGCACATGCGTCACGTAGGTTTTGTAGCGCTGCACGTAATTCCACGAGCCCAGATGCACGAGCACTTCGCCGTTCGCATCGGCGGCCAGGACTTTGACGTCCTCGGGGTCGCTGATGTCCACTTCGCTCAGTTCCTGAGAGTAGTGCGCGCCGCTGGAATCGAGTTCGCGAACCAGTTCGTTGTAGTTCTTCATGCGCGCGGCGCGAGTGGAGAGCGGCTCGCCAGCGTTCATCCCCGCAATCACGGCAAACGAATACTTATGCTTGCTGCCGGGAGCGAGTTCCATCAGCGTGCCTCCGGCGTCGATCAGCGAAATGTGCGGGCCGATGCGAGCGAAGGCAACCGGAGTTCGTTCATGAATCTCGATGCGCAGACGGTTCGGCACAAAGCGCATCACGCTCGCCGATTCCACCCACGGAATTTGCTCGAGTTGCTGTTTGCGCTGGGCCAGTGGGACGAAGAAGATGTTGCGGCCGATGTCTCCGCCCATCACTTCCATAATTTGTGCATGCGGCACATGCTCGGCGCCGGCGACTTCAATCTGATCGCTGGAGTCGATGCGAAAACGCCAGGAGTGCTCGCCGTAACGGTAGAGGCCTAAGGCAGCAGCTCCCAGAATCGCTAAAATGACGAGCGCCGCTACGACCCACAGCAACCTTGCCGCAGTCTTTTTGGGGATGGATCCGCGGCGGACGGAGACGCGCTTTTGTCCGCGCAGAAATGGGGATTCCTGCTCTGCTTCGAGATCGACGAGCCGTGCGTCGTCGAAAGGCTCGCGCTCATGAGCCCGATGCTGAGCAACTTCGCCGGGAAGCGGATACAACTCTTCCTGTATCGCGGTAGAACTTGATTTCCGCGCCACTCGTTAGAGTCAGTTGTCGACAGAAAACCGCTGAGCAAAATTACTATAAATGGTTTTCGCGAATTGAGACAGTGCCAAGTTGGTTCGCGCTCTCCAGTTTTTTCAGGAGCAGCGCGCCCAGTTGCGAAACGCTGCCCGCACCGAGGGTCAAGATCATGTCACCGGGTTCGGCGAGTGCGGCGACCGACGCAACTGCGTCGGCAAAAGAAGGAGCGTAGATGACGTCCGCGCTTCCCTGCCCCAACTCCAACTATGCGGCCGGCGAGCGTTTCGGCTGTGATGCCTTCGATCGGCTTCTCGCTGGCGGGATAAATATCGAGCAGGCAGAGTGTGTCGGCGTCGGCAAAGGCGGTGGCGAATTCATCCATCAGATCGCGAGTGCGAGTGAAGCGGTGCGGCTGGAAGATGACATGCACGCGCCGAAATCCGCACTCGCGAGCCGCGGCCAGCGTCGCCCGAATCTCCGTGGGATGGTGTCCGTAATCGTCGATCACGCTGACGCCCGCCGCCGTGCCTTTGAGTTGGAAGCGGCGATCCACACCGCGAAAACCGTCGAGCGCAGATCGGATCTGGTCGGCCGGAATGTCCAGCGCAGTGCCCACTGCAATTGCCGCTGTTGCGTTGAGCACGTTGTGCGTACCCGGAACGTGCAGCGTGAATTCTCCTAGGTCCTTCTCTTTATACGTAACCTGAAAGCGGACGAGAGGGCCGTGCTCTCCAGCACGCCCGCGGCGCGCGAACCTGTGACGATCGAGCCTCCGACGTCCCCAGACGAATCAGGAAATCTGATCCTTTCGCTATTCCATAAGTCGTCACGCGGCGATGGACGCGCGGTAGCAAACGGCGTAGACCAATGTCGTCGTTGCAGCCGACGACCAGGCCGTAAAACGGCACGCGCTCCATGAATTCTAGAAATGTCCGGCGGACGTCGCGCATGTCGCGGTAGCAATCCATGTGCTCGCGGTCGATGTTTGTGACGACCGAGAGAATTGGCGACAGCTTGAGGAACGACCGGTCACTTTCGTCGGCCTCGGCGACAAGGTATTGTGACTTGCCGAGGCGCGCGTTCGATCCCATCGCATCCACGCGCCCTCCGACCACGACCGTAGGATCGAGGCCGCCAGCGGCCAACACGGCTGCTACCATCGAAGTCGTCGTCGTCTTCCCGTGCATGCCGGCAATCGCGATGCCATATTTCAGCCGCATCAGTTCGGCCAGCATCTCGGCGCGTTGAATTACCGGTACATGCAGCCGCCGCGCTTCGGCAACTTCGGGATTATCAACTGAGATTGCGGAACTGGTGACGACTACATCCGCGCCAGAGATATTCGCGGCGGCGTGTCCCTCGAAAGTGGTGGCGCCTAGCGCGGCGAGGCGCTGCGTCACCGCAGAATTCTTCAGATCGGAGCCAGAAATCTGGTAGCCGAGATTCAGCAAGACCTCGGCTATGCCACTCATGCCGATGCCTCCGATGCCGACGAAATGTATGCGCTGAATCTTGGCGAACATGAAAATTGATGATAGACCTTTAACCGCAGAGAGCGCAGAGAGCGCGGAGTAAAACCTTAACTAAACAGAAAGACCGAAAGCCAAAATTTCTCTGCGTACTTCCGCGTTCTCTGCGGTTAAAGGTTTTGGTCGCGATCGGCTAGCTCTCTCACCATCTCCGCAATTTCTTCGACCGCTTTGGGATGCGCCAGCGATTTCGCTTCGGCGGACATGCTCTGCAACCGACGCGGATCGCTCATCAGCGCCGCGATCGTATCGACCAGATAGGCCGCGCCCAGATTGCTTTCTTCGACCACAATCGCCGCGCCCGCTCGCTCCAGTGCGCGGGCATTCACGTTCTGATGGTCGTCGGCAGCGGCCGGAAAGGGTACAAAAATCGCTGGCTTGCCTGCTGCGGTGATCTCACCGACTGTGCTGGCTCCAGATCGGCAGACCAGTAAATCGGCACGCGCGAACGTTCCCGGCATGTCGTCGATGAATTTGTGAACTTCGCCCGAGATTCCGGATTGCTGATAAGCGGCTAGCACCTGGTCATAGTCGCGCTGGCCGGTCTGATGAATGATGTGGATGCCGGGAATCTTCGCGCGCAGGCCGGGCAGCGACTCCATCATCGCCTGGTTGATGGCGCGGGCGCCCTGACTGCCTCCAAAAACCAGCAGCGTGGGAGCGCCACCAGCCTTCGCGGGAATATCATATCAAAGAACGCTGCTCGCACCGGAACGCCGGTTACGCGGCAGTGGGGAAAATATTGGCAAGTCTCCTCAAAGTGCACGGCCGCGGCGGAGACCCAGCGCGCGATCATTCTATTTGCAAATCCCGGAACGACATTCGGCTCGAAGGCTAGCGTTGGAAGACGGCGGCGGATGGCGGCTACCATGGCTGGTCCGGAAGCGTAGCCTCCGACACCGATTACAACTTCGGGATCGAAGTCGGTCAGCATCCGCGAAGAAGCGGCGATCGCGCGCGGCAAGTCGAACATTGTTTTTGCGCGCGTCATCAGGCTGACATTTTTCAGCGCGCCGACCTGAATCAATTCCAGCGGGAAGCCTGCTTGGGGCACCAGGCGGGTCTCAATGCCGCGAGCTGTCCCGATGAAAAGCACGTCGGCTTCGAACTGCTTTTTTAGCTGTTGGGCGATGGCTAGGGCCGGGATTACGTGGCCTCCGGTTCCGCCGCCCGCGATGATGATGCGCATGAAGTTCGTTGCGCCTCTTATGGGCAGTTGGAAAACCGAGCCGCAGATTTAGTTGGATTGACTCTTTCGGGCCGGTTCGTTGCTCGCATGATTCGGGGGCGAATAATCGGGGATTGTGGTTGGTGTTGCACTGTGGGGGGTCCCCCCCCTCCCCCCCCCTATTTTTCGTCAAAGTATTCATTTTAAATAGGTTACTCGCAAAATATTGATTCTAAAGTGGTTACGAGAAATCTGCTGACTGGTTTATCTTTAGAATCAATGGTTTACGCGTTACCACATTTGCAAAATATAGATTCCAAACGACTTACCGAAAACAGTTCGCATTACATTGAAAAGAAAGGGCGATTTCACGCAACCTACGCCCCGGCGCTGGACTCGAATCCTGCCAATGTCCGTACATATTCTTATGACGACCTGAGCTTCATTATAGGCCTTGGTGTCAATTAGGATTTCTAATTCCGAGTTCAAATCGGCGCTGAATGCGGCTTTTGGACATTTTTCCAACGGCAGCGAATGCGGCGGAGTTGTGTGCGAATCCCCTGAGCCAGCGACAATTCTCAATTGGTGCAAACGCCCCATAACAACAGTTATCATTTTCAAAGCGATGGGGAGTCTCACATGCGTGCACCACGAACGATTCCGTTTCTGGTTGCCTTGACGTCGGTACTGGCCCCCGCTCAGTCGGACGTAGTGACAGAGCATAGTACGCAGGTTTCAGCGAGGTCTGCTTCGGTGACTCCCGGCGACGTGCTGAAGACGACAATCTGCGAAGTCGTTGCCAACCCGGATTCCTTCGACGGCAAGATGATCGAATTGCGGGGAGACGTGTCTGCTGGGCTGGAGACTAACATTTTCTATGACGGAAATTGTGGGTCAAACGGACGATTCCCAGATCGAATTCTCTTCGGGACAGCCGATGTTCCAAAGGTAGGAAGGACGATTGTTACGCCCGACAATGATAGTGAGTACAGGAAGTTTTGGATTCTCGTGGACGCATACAAAGAGCCTAAAGGCAAACGGCGCAGCATGGTGCCGGACAAATATACCGTTACGGCAACGGTCATAGCCCGCTTCGATGCTGTAGCACCTTCGCATGGCGGTGGACAGCTCGTATTGAAATCGGTGCGTGATGTGGTGGCACGCCCATTCGATTCAAGCTTCATGGCGGGTGCGGAGGCAGACAAGCCATCCTCGGAGAAACAGAAACCTCGCTGACGAACGTTGACGGGTGTTTGGACAGCTACGCGCGGGATAGTTGGCGAAAAATCGCCACAGCACTCATCGACCGGCTTTACCCCATTAGTCGCTTTTGGACGTTGTTCGAATGGGTGGGTGAACACGTCAGGCGTTGAGGAGAGAATTCCCTGATGCGACTGGAGCGGAAAAAACGGAGTAGGGGTCTTTCGACTCCATCAGACCGCCGGCTTCGCCGACGGTCTGATTCCGCTCAAGATGACAGATGGGGGCTGATGACGAAGATGGGTGGAACTTCTTCGTTCAGGAGTGCTTCGGAATCTCTGAAGCCAAATCGCGCAGAGAGTTCTCATACGGGGCGCGGGCAATACCGCGTTCCGTGATGATGGCGGCTACGTACTTTGCGGGTGTCACATCGAACGCTGGATTTTCTATCTCGACTCCGTCGGGTGTCATTTGCCGGCCGCCGATGTGCGTTACTTCTCTCGCGTTACGCTGCTCGATGGGAATCTTGCTGCCGTCGGGCGTGGCTAGATCGACGGTTGAAATCGGCGCGGCCACGTAGAACGGGATGCCGTGCTCTTTTGCGAGAACAGCTACCGTGTACGTGCCGATTTTGTTGGCCACGTCTCCGTTGGCGGCTATTCGGTCGGCGCCTACTACGATGGCTCCGATTTTGCCTTGCTGCATCATTACTCCGGCCATGTTGTCGGAGATTACGGTGGTGGGGATGCCATCCTTCATCAGCTCCCAGGCGGTAAGGCGCGAGCCTTGCAGAAAGGGGCGCGTCTCGTCGGCGTAGACGTGGATCTTCTTGCCGGCTTCTATGGCGGCGCGGATTACTCCTAACGCGGTGCCGTACCCGGCGGTGGCTAGTGCTCCGGCATTGCAGTGGGTCAGGACGCCGCCGCTTGCGGGCATCAGCGTTGCGCCGTGGCGTCCCATGGCCTGGTTGGCGGCGATGTCTTCGGCGTGCATGCGTTGGGACTCTTCGATTAGGTCCTGTTTGATTTGCGGGATTGGCCGAATGCGGATTTTTTCAAATTTCTCCGTCATGCGGCGGATGGCCCAGAATAAATTCACCGCGGTGGGGCGCGTCTGGCGGATGGTTTCGCAGATCTGGTCGAAATCTTTCTTGAGGTCGGCTCCATTCTCGGCTTTGGAATTCTTCACTCCGAGGGCGATGCCCATGGCGGCGGCTACGCCGATGGCGGGGGCTCCGCGGACTACCATGTTGCGGATTACGTCGGCTACCTGCTGATGCGTGGTGCAGGTTACGTAGACTTCTTCGGTGGGCAGCTTCGTCTGGTCGATGAAGACTACGCCGCGCGGGGTCCATTCGAGGGTTTGAATCACGTTAGTTCTCAGTTCCCGGTTCTCAGTTCTCAGTTGGCACTTAGCATTTAGCACTTAGCATCTAGCCAAGAACCTGTGGCACGACGCTTCAAGCTAAGTGCTCATTGCTAAGTGCTGCTTCCTTACATCGTTTGCCGTGAAAATCGAAATGAAGTTTGCCGGCGCGGCGGCTTTTTCTACGCTGGGACGGCCGTGGGCATCCTGACGCTCTACCAGGCACATCGCGCCTATCACTTCGAAACCGTAGGCGCGGGCCGCTTCTATGGCTTGCACGGTGGAGGAGCCGGTGGTGCACACGTCGTCCACGATCACTACGCGTGCGCCTTTTTCGCGGAAACCTTCGATGCGCTGGCCGGTGCCGTGCTGCTTCTCCGCTTTGCGGACGAGGAAGCCATTCAGGGTGCCGCTGGTTACGGCTACGGCCACGACTATGGGGTCGGCTCCCATGGTTAGTCCGCCGATGGCGTCGGCTTGCCAGCCCTGCTTGCGGATTGCTTCGAGGAAGACTTCGCCGGTCAGTTGCGCGCCGCGGGCGTCGAGCGTGGTGGTGCGGCAATCGATGTAATAGTCGCTGGTGCCGCCGGAGGATAGTTTGAATTCTCCCAGGCCAAATGATTTTTGCGCCAGCAGTTTCAAGAGCTCTTGTCGTGCATTCGACATGAATTTCTACGATAGCACGGGCTCAGCCCCTAAAGGGGCGGTCGCTTTCGAAGGACGTTCGGTATCGCTAAAGCGATACCCTGATACGAAGCTTTCTCTTTGAGCAGCAGTCTTATTCGCTTCTGTCATTCGCTACTGATTTAATTTTTCCAGATGGCGGAATCCGTCGGTCGCGGCGAACATGGCTATGGTTATGGTTCCGTTGTAGGCCGTGTGGATGATGACTCCGGCGGCTACGGAATTTGTTTTGGCACGCACCATCGTCAGAACCAGGCCGACCAGGAAGATCACTAGCACCGGTCCCCAGGAGAACATGAGTTGCGAGCCGTGTAGCGCCGCGAAAGCTAGCGCGGTCAGGAAGACGGCAAGCGGCAGGCCGATGCCGCGCGCCAGCACGGGATAGAGAAAGCCGCGGAAGAATAATTCCTCCATCAGAGGTGCGAGCGTGATGCTCAGGAGGCCGAGGGCCCAGGCTTCGGCGGGCGTGCGAAAGAAAGTGTCAATGGGAAGGTCTTTCGGAATCGGCAAGAAATGAGCCAGAATCTGCAAGCTCACCGAAAGCACGATGCCCACCATGAGGCAAATGGCAAGCGCGCTACTGCTGGGCCAGTTCCAATGGATGGCCGCAAGAAAATCGGGGCGACCTCGTTCGCGCGTCACCAGAACATACATGTAGGCGAGAATGAGCAGGTATGCCAGGGATTGTCCGGCAACGACTGACCAAAGGAATGCGCGCAATTTCGCCTAGGGCCGTGTGCGGGTAGAGACGCCAGTGGGCGATGAGCAATGCGGCAAATACTCCGACGAAGAGCGCGATAAGCGTGATGAATACGAGGCGCAGCATATCCCAGCCATTCCACGCGGGATCGGGCGGCACGGGAGAGGGCGAGTGAGACGAGGTCCACAGTTTCGACCCCAGGAGTTTCGAACCTAGGAGTTTCGACCTCAGCAGTTTGGTCCTCAGGGAGGCCGTCGGGGGGAACTGACGCGGGAACGATCGGAGCATCTGGCGCCGCATCCGTGTTCTGCAAGTTTGGCTTCTCCGGGATATCGTGAGGGGAGAAGTTCATGCGCGCTCTCCGGTGCCGGTGGGCGCGAGCACTCCTCTTAGCGAGCCATTTTTCTCTGCGCCATTTCTTGAGGACGACTCATTTTTTGGCGATCCATTTTTCGCCTGCCCCATTGAAATACGCGGTGAGCGCTTGGCCCGTGTAGGATTTCTTCACGCGCGCGACTTGTTCGGGCGTGCCTTGCGCCACGATGCGGCCGCCTTCTTCTCCGCCTTCAGGGCCGAAGATCGAGGATCCAGTCGGCGTTGCGAATTACGTCCAGATTGTGTTCGATGATGATTACCGTGTTGCCGAGATCGGTGAGACGGTGCAGAACGTCGAGCAGTTTGCGCACGTCGTCGAAATGCAATCCGGTGGTCGGCTCATCGAGCAGATAAAGAGTTTTTCCGGTCTGGCGTTTGCTGAGTTCGCGGGCCAGTTTGATGCGCTGGGCTTCGCCGCCGGAAAGAGTCACGGCGGATTGACCGAGGTGAATGTATCCGAGGCCGACGTCCACCAGCGTTTGCAGCTTTTGCCTAACCTGCGGAATGTTTTCGAGGATCTGGAGCGCGTCGGATACCGGCATTTCAAGCAGGTCGGCGATGGAATGGCCGTTGTAGTGCACCGACAAGGTTTCGTGATTGTAGCGGCGTCCGCCGCAGACTTCGCACTGTACGTACACGTCGGGCAGGAAATTCATCTCGATGCGGCGCTGGCCTTCACCCTGGCAGGCCTCGCAGCGTCCGCCGGTGACGTTGAAGGAGAAGCGGCCGGGCTTGTATCCGCGCTCGCGCGATTCGGGAAGCATGGCGTAGAGGTCGCGAATCGCGGCGAAGATTCCGGTGTAGGTTGCGGGATTCGAGCGCGGAGTGCGTCCGATGGGAGACTGGTCGATGCGAATGACTTTGTCGATCAACTCGGCTCCGGTGATGGATTTGTGCGTGCCGGCTTCTTCGCGCGAACGATAGAGTTGCCTGGCGAGCGCGCGGTAGAGAATGTCGTTGACGAGGGTTGATTTGCCGGAGCCGGAAACACCGGTCACTACCGTCATCACGCCGAGCGGAAACACTACGTCGAGATTCTTGAGGTTATTCTCGCGCGCGCCTAAGACGGTAATGGCTTTGCCGTTCGGGCTGCGGCGCTGGGGAAGCATGGCGATGTGCTGGCGTCCGGAGATGTATGCGCCGGTTAGCGAATCGGCGGAAGCCATGATTTCGGCGGGTGTACCGCTGGCGACCAAGCGCGCCGCCGTGACGGCCGGCGCCGGGGCCGAGGTCGATTACATAGTCGGCGCGGCGGATGGTTTCTTCATCGTGCTCAACGACGAGGACCGTGTTGCCGAGGTCGCGCAGGTTTTCGAGCGCGGCTAGCAGACGTCCGTTGTCGCGGTGATGCAGGCCGATGGACGGCTCGTCTAGCACGTAGAGAACACCGCGCAGCTTGGATCCGATTTGCGTCGCGAGGCGGATGCGCTGGCCTTCTCCGCCGGAGAGCGTGGCGGCGGAGCGGCCTAGCGACAGATAGCCGAGTCCGACGTTGTGCAGAAATTCGAGGCGTTCGGTGATTTCGTGCGCGATGCGTCCGGCGATGGTCTGCTCCCTGCCGGTCAGTTTGATTTTGCGCGCGGCATCGAGAGCGCGCGCAATCGGCAGCTCGGTGAAATCGGCGATCGACATGCCGTTTACTCTTACGGCCAGGCTCTCCGGACGCAGACGCTTGCCGTGGCACACCGAACATTCGGTCGCCGACATGAAATCGAGCAGGTAGTCGCGATAGGTATCGGAAGTGGAAGATTCGAGATTCTGCTTGAGGTGGCCGAGAATCCCGAGAAAACCTGTTTTGCCGCCGCGCTGCGGCTCGCCGTACAGCAAAAGGTTCTGAATCTTGTCGGGAAATTTCTCGAACGGCGTGGACAAGTCGAAGCCGTAAGCCTGGACAAGCAATTGGATGCTGCGAACGAGATTCTGCGATGCCGAACCGGGGCCCAGTCCGCCATCGAGCATCGGCTTCGACCAATCGACAATCACCTTGGCGGGATCCAAATCGTAGCGGCTGCCGAGGCCGTGGCATTCGGGACAGGCTCCATAAGAACTGTTGAACGAGAACGATCGCGGCTCCAGTTGCGGAACGCTGATGCCGCAGTCGGGACAGGCCAGGCGCGCGGAGTAGAGAGTTTCGTCTCCGTTGACCACCGCGACCAGGACGAGGCCGCCGCCTAATTTCATGGCCAGCCCGACGGAGAGTTCGAGGCGGTGTTCGATTCCGGGCTTCACCAGCAGGCGATCGACGACGACTTCGATGGTGTGGTTCTTGCGCTTGTCGAGGGCCAGGTCGTCTTCAAGGTTGACCAGTTCGCCATCGACGCGGGCGCGGGAGAAGCCGTGCTGGATGAGCTTCTCCATTTCTTTTTTGAATTCGCCTTTGCGGCCGCGGACGATGGGCGCCATGATCATGACGCGGTCGTCGGGCGTAAGCGCCATGACGCGCTGCACGATTTGCTCGGCAGACTGGCGGGTGATGGGCTTGCCGCATGTTGGACAATGAGGCACTCCGATCGAAGAGTAGAGCAGGCGCAGGTAATCGTAGATTTCGGTGATGGTGCCGACGGTCGAGCGCGGACTGCGGCTGGTGGTTTTCTGCTCGATGGAAATCGCCGGGCTCAGGCCGTCGATGGAATCGACATCGGGGCGCTCCATCTGGTCGAGAAACTGGCGGGCGTAGGCGGAAAGCGTCTCTACGTAGCGGCGCTGGCCTTCGGCGTAAATCGTATCGAAAGCGAGCGAGGATTTGCCGCTGCCGCTCAGACCTGTAATGACCGTCAAGGTATTACGAGGAATCTCGACGTCAATATTCTTCAGGTTGTGCTGGCGCGCGCCGCGCACCGAAATGCTGGTGATGGCCATTTAGCGTAAATCTTAATGGACTTCCGTAACGTGGACGGGTCCTAAGAAATATTGGAGAGTGGAGATACGCAGTTCGATTCCCGTATCTTAGTTGTTAACAACGGCGGGGGTCAAATGCGGATAGATTAAAGAACTAAATCATTTGCAGCCACGCGAGTTGCAGTCTGGCTGCCAGCAAGGGCCCGGAACGTGAACGCGATTTTCGTAGCTTTCTTAATCGGCAGCACCGCAATTTTGACTGTAGTTTTGGGTGTTTTCGGCGCGTATTGCGCGATTTGCGGGGTATTGGCCGCGGTCAACCCCTCTCGGCCGACCAAAACCTTCTCGACGTTAATTCCGCATCGAAGCCAAGCAAGCGGCGACTAGACCCGCGCGTACTATCTTCATGTTGTATCCCAAGGTTGAGTAGCGCTACTGCTCGGGCGGTTGCTGCGTCGGAGGAACGGGCTGGCCACCCGGCTGCTGTGGTTTGCGCAACATCTGCAAAATCTGCTCAGCGGTCTTCGGTCCCGCGTTGGGCTGGTCCGATTGCTGCTGATCCTGGGGATTGGCATTGGGCTGTGCGGCCGGAGTCTGATCGTCGGCGTCGTCATCATCCTTATCGTCTTCATCTTTGCTATCGTCGGCGTCGGCACTCCCTGGTGTCGCGCTCCCCGGTTGTACATAGCCTGGTTGTCCGGGCTGTGGAACCGCCCTTAGTGGGAAAGGCGGAGTGAACGGCTGCGGGGCAGGGGGGAAGGTTCCCTTGTTGTCATAATCGCTCGCCATATTCGCGACGCCTTCGTTCTCGCGCGACGACGATCCCTTTGACGTAAGGAGTACACTCGCAACCGCGGCCGGATCCGAGTTCGAACCGAGCATCACGTAATTGAACGGGAGCCATTGAGCAATCCGGCCAAAACGTCGCGAGGCTCTCCCGGGCCGAGATTCGCGACTACTCGCTCGTTGGCGGCCGGGCCGGGCGGAATTTCAATGGCTGCGCCGGTAAGGCTGCGCACATCGCGCAGGATCTCGCCCAAAGTGGAATTCTGGGCCGAGATGGTTAGCAACCCGCCTTGATAACTGACCTGTGCCGGCGTCGGTGGAAGCTGATCCATCGGCAACTGACTCAGTGGTCCCCTCGGTAACGGCGGAAGTATGAGTTCCTTCTGGGTCTTATGGGACTTGTGATGCGGGGGGGTGGTCGGGGCTGCGTCCTGGTCCGTCTGTGCAAGGAGCGAGTGCGCGAGCAGGCCCGGAGCGGCCAGCACGAGCCCCAGAGTGATCCATCGGCGTGTGCTCACCATTCGAAATACCCCGTTTCCGCGAGCGTCGGAGCGATCCGCCACCACGGTCTCTAGACCGATTTTACCACCACCTGTAGAACGTCTGAGGGCGTTATTCTTGCGCGCCAATTACCTACGATCCATTGCAGACACAGCCTTTTACAAGAGTTTGGACTGACCCTCTGCCGTGCCAGCGCGTAAAATGCCAGCGGGGGCTTTCCCTTTGGTTACTGCTTTGGAACCGAAACCCAGGAATCGACCGCGCTGCCGGCGATGGCAATGGCTATGCCTGCTATTGCTGGCAGCATCGTCCCAGGCGCAAGTCTGCCAGAGTGCCGTGGACATGGATGCTTCAGCCCGAACCGCGCTTGAAACTGCGGCGAAGCGCTATTTCGAAATGGCGGCGCGAGGCGATACTGCCGGCCTGAAGCAGAATTCCATTGCCAGCGTGGCCGCCAGCTTTGCCGGCATCGAAACCGCGGTCCAAGCGAATCAGGCCGCATTCAGCGGCGCGCAGGCGACGGTTCGACCGCCTTTTTTGCTGACGGCCGAGGGTACCGAACCGCTGGCTCGCGCTGAATTTCTGTGCGGAGTGTTTGGGAAGTCTGGGCAGACGAAAGACAGCGCAGTATTTGTCCTGCCCAATCTGCCACCCGGCAAGTATGGCGTCGTCGTTCTCGATGTGAATGGCGGCCCGACGGCCATGACTCTTACGCTGGTCCTGCAGCAGGTGGGCAGCGATTGGAGGCTGGCAGGTTTTTATGCCAGAGCCTCGCAAGCGGCAGGACATGATGCGGCATGGTTCATTCAGCGCGCCCAGGATTTCACGGCAAAATCACAGATTCACAATGCCTGGCTGTATTACCGCGAGGCCATCGCCCTGTCCGCTCCTGTGGACTTCATGAGCACGCTCGCCACCGATAAACTCTACGATGAGGCTCAGACCGCGCAGCCTTCCGATATGCCGGGGGGCGGCAAGAACATGGATTTGAGCGCGTTCGGCAAGGTCTACCATCTGACCGAAATTTTTCCGCTGGCCGTGGGCAACGATCTTGATGTGGTTGTAAAGTACGAGGCCGCCGATGTATCGAATACCGCACGCACCCTGCAGGAAAATACGGCCGTAATCAAGGCGCTGGTCGCGAAGTTCCCCGAACTTCGTGAATCTTTTGCGGGGGTCGTGGCCCGGGCTGTCGAACCCTCCGGCCACGACTACGGCACGCTGCTGGTCATGAAAGACATCAAGTGAGATTGTAGAGGTCAGAGGTCAGATTGAAGAGGTGAAGACCCAACTTCTGCAATTTACTTCTGCAATCTACATCCCCCCAGTTGCCTTCCCCGTCCAGCCGGACTAGTATTTTCTCAGCTTATTTCGCTTCGACGAACGTCTCACTCAATATTCACTCAATACCGTTTTAAGGAGGGTCTATGGGCATTGCAATTTCCCCTGTTCAGATTGATTCACGGGTCAGCGACTTCATCGGGAAACCGCGCAAAATGCTGATTGACGGCAAGTGGGTGAATGCCGTATCGGGCAAGACTTTCCCAACTTACAATCCAGCCACAGGTGAAGTTCTGGCGCAGGTCGCGGAAGGTGATCGTGCGGACATTGATCTCGCCGTGAAAGCTGCGCGCAAGGCATTCGACAGCGGTCCGTGGTCGCGTATGACGGCCTCTCAGCGCGGCAAGCTGGTGTGGAAGCTGGCTGACCTGCTGGAAGAACACCTCGAAGAATTCGCGACTTTAGAGACACTTGATAACGGCAAGCCGCTGACCGTGGCGCGGGGAGCCGATGTCCCGCTGGCCGTCGAAATGTTCCGCTACATGGCGGGATGGGCGACCAAGCTTGAAGGCACCACTATTCCGCTGTCGGTGCCCTATACGCCCGGGGCAAGTTATCACGCTTACACTCTGCGCGAGCCGGTCGGCGTGGTGGGCCAGATTATTCCGTGGAATTTCCCCTTGCTGATGGCGGCGTGGAAGCTGGCGCCGGCACTCGCTTCGGGATGCACGGTGGTATTGAAGCCGGCCGAGCAGACTCCGCTCTCTGCGCTGCGCTTGGGCGAGCTGTTTTCGGAAGCTGGATTTCCGGATGGTGTGGTGAACATCGTTCCGGGATATGGCGAGACGGCGGGCGCGGCCCTCGCGGCGCACGATCTGGTCGATAAAGTTGCGTTCACGGGATCGACCGAAGTGGGCAAGCTAATTGTCCACGCGGCCACGGGAAATCTGAAGAAAGTTTCGCTCGAACTCGGCGGCAAGTCGCCAAACGTTGTGTTCAAGGATGCGGATTTGGATGCGGCGATCGCAGAATCCGCCAGCGCCATTTTCTTCAATCAAGGTCAATGCTGCTGCGCTGGTTCGCGTCTGTTCGTGGAGCGTCCGGTGTTTGATCGCGTGGTGGAAGGCGTGGCGGCGAAGGCCAAGAAAATCAAAGTCGGACCGGGCATGGAGCCGAGTACGTCGATGGGGCCGCTGGTCTCCGAGGAGCAGTTGCAGCGGGTGTGCGGCTACCTTGAGATCGGCATGAAGGAAGGCGCGACCGCAATGACCGGCGGAAAGAAGTTCGGCGACAAGGGATATTTCGTCGAGCCAACCGTGCTGGTGAATACGAAAGACGACATGCGGGTGGTGCAGGAAGAAATATTCGGGCCGGTGGTGACGGCGATTCCGTTCGACAATCCGGAAGAACTCACGCCGCGCGCCAACGACTCGATGTACGGTTTAGCGGCGGGAATCTGGACGAAGGATATTTCGAAAGCGCACCGTCTGGCGGCCGCACTACGCGCCGGAACGGTCTGGATCAACTGCTACAACATCTTCGACGCGGCGCTGCCGTTTGGTGGATACAAGCAGTCGGGGTGGGGACGCGAGATGGGTAAAGACGTTCTCGCGCTCTATACCCAGACCAAGTCGGTGTGCACGCGAATTTAGCAGGTAGGTGCAGGAGCATTAAAAGGCGGCCACCAGGGCCGCCTTTTTTATTTCGTATGCACTAATCGAGGCGAAGCTTCGGATAACTGAGCGCATTACTGCTCTGGCTGCGCCTTACCGTTCTTGATCGCCTCATTCAGCAGTTGCTTCATTTGCCGCGAAGCCTGCTTCGATACTTCACCCTGTTGACGGCCCAGTTCGCCTTGTTGCTCGCCGAGTTTTCCTTGCTTTTCTCCCAGGGCGCTCATCTGCTCGCCAAGCTTCGATTGCTGCTCGCCGGCTTGCGATTGGACATCGCCAATCTTGCTCTGCAATTCCCCAATTTCCGATTGGATGTTTCCCACCTGCTCCACCGTGGCGCCCGAGCTCATTTGTTTCAACTCGTCTTGCAGTTTCCCGAGCTCTTGCGTCAAGTCTGGAACCTTCACCTGGACCTGTTCCATCTTTTTGCCGAGCTCTTCTTGTTGTTTTCCCAGAGCCTCCTGCTGTTGGCCGAGCTCTTCCTGCTTCTTGCCCAGGTCCTCTTGCGGAGCCCAGAACGCCCGGGCGTGATCGATCACGCCCTGGTCGCGAATGATGTAAGACTTTTCGTCGCGCCGGAACCAGATAAAATCTCCGGAGATTTTCTTTCTGAGTTGGTTGACATGTTCGGCATCCTCCCCTGTGCCAGACATAGTCAGGGAATCGCTCTTGCCCGACACGATTACGAAACTCTGCTCGTCATCGTTGCCGTAGGAATAGAAAGTGTGATTCGATGAGCTTTTATGCGACGAACCTTCGTTCGGCGAACTGGCGCTCTGCGCGGTATAGGTCGGTGATGCCGTTGGCGTTTGCCCAGCTTCCACGACCTTTGGCGAAGTCAAAGTCTGATCCTGCACCAAATCTGCACTGATCAAACTCTGAGTGGGACTATCGACGTTGCGACTCGTCGGGTGTGCCGAGGCAGTGACGTAAACGAGTGGCACCGCGAGTGCGACGACCATAACTGCAATTGATTTCCTGAGATTCATGGCAACACTTCCTTTCCAACTGAGAATTCTTTCGACTCTTGCTTCGGCTTGACGTTCGGCGCGACCCGCAGTCGCCATCGATACGCCTAGCCACCAAACCCGCCTCGGGGCGCCTTCCAACGCTTCGAAAAAACCAAGCAACGTCGTAGCGTAAGATCTCACGTCCGCGCCACCGGCCAATGCGGCTTCGTCGCTCGCCTGTTCCATAAGATCGGCCAGATGCTGGTTCAACCACCACGTCAGCGGGCTGAACCAGAAAATCGCGCGATGCAAAAACGAAAGGCACTGGGTGAGAGTGTCGCGCCGCGCAACGTGCGACACCTCGTGCGCGATGACGGCATCCAGCTTTTCCTGGTCCCAATCGCGCCAGTTGGCGGGAAGCAAGATGACCGGGCGCAATAGGCCCATCGTGACAGGCACGGAAATAAGTTCGGATTCGACAACTTGCGGAACGAAACTCAGCCTGTTCCTCCGCGCGCGAAAACTGACCCTGTCGCTGATGCGGGCTTCAAAAATGATTTGCGATGTGCGGCGCAATCGGCTCCCGAACCTGAGTCCTACCAGCAATCGCACGAGAAGAATGAAAGCTACCGTCAAATAAATTACAGCTGCCACAACACTCCACTGCACCGCGCCCCACTCAAATCCTGCGGAGTCCGTATGGCTGACCGAAGTCGAAGTCACCGCCTTACGAGGTATTGAGCCCACGTCAATCGAACCCGCATCGATCGAACCCACATCAATCGGTCGAACTCTGCTCTCATCGAAATCGAAGACGAGCTGCTCCGGCCGGTGTCGGTATTGCAGAAACGCCAGCGCCGAAACCGGCAGCGACGGCAGCATCCGCTGCAACAAAGGCATTGCGAGCGCTGCATAGAGCACGGCGGTCCAAGTAAATAGGCGCACGGAAGTGCTTCTCACGCGAAACCCCGCCAGTCCCAACGCCGGCGACGCCACCCAGCGCGAGAGCGCGAACCGCGGAGGTTGCGAGCGCCACGAGAAGGCTCGTTGACGGCAGACTAGCAAGGGCAGGAGTCATGGCTTATTCTCCATCTTTCTTTTCGGTGAAGTTTCGCTCGGCGACAATTCGCTCGGCGATCTTGCGCGCCAGTCGTTCCAGTTGCTTCCGGTTGAGGACCGCATTGTCTACCATGCCCAGCACAAGTAACTCGGCCGATCCTCCACAGAAGCGGTCGATGATTCCCTTCGCCGCGCGGACGGCAACATTTTGTCGCCCATCGCGCGCTTTATAAATAAATGTGCGGCCTTCAATCGCATGCGTCAGATAACCCTTCTCTTCAAGACGACGAAGAACCGTGCGGATCGTGGAATCCTTCATTGGGCGCGACGTGGCTAACGCCTCACGGCACTCTTCCGAAGTAGACGGCCCATGGCTCCAAACGTAATCCATGACGATTTGCTCGACCTCTCCAAGATTCTTCGGGCGGCTTTTCGATGTGTTATTCATTGTAGCGTTACAATATGTAACAGATAAAAGAATAGAGTCGTCAAGTACAAATTTTGGAGGTTTCAATTGAGGCTGAAGATATTTCGAAGGCGCACCGTCTAACAGCGTTTACAACAAAGGCCACGCTGCAAAACCAGCGCGGCCTTTTTTGTTTTGTTGTCGCTTACGAGCTTGATGCTTATGCTGCTGGTTTTTGTTGATAGGCAGGGACGAAGGAGTCGGCGACGAAAGTTTCGTATTTCGTCGGCGTTGTGTTGATCGCGGAACGAGGTTCCAGTGCACGCATGTGCCCGGTGTTCAGGGCGCCTGCCATCTCCAGGATCAAACCAGCCATGTTGTCGGACATTCCCATCTGCACCATCGCGGCTCGAATCTGGGCGTCGGGTGCATGGATGTATCCCAGATCGGGCTTGCCGATAGCCTTGCCTATAATGCCTGCGGCTTCGATGTAGTCGAGATCGCGCTGGCCTTGCAGTTCCTGCGTGTGCTTGCCTTCGAACGCCAGCCGCAAGAGAGCGTCGGCCGCGGCTGCTCCAATGTCGCGGGTAGCGATCATGGGGACCTTAAGATTCGGAGCTAACCGGTCCGATCATGCTGCCGATCATGCGAATCGCTCCCACTTGTGGGAGCGTGTTTTCCATAAAGTAGCCGGCACGCAGGTGGAGTACGTTCGCGCCGTTGATCTGGTTGAGCTTCTGTTCGAGGTCGTGAAGGCCGGCGACGGGGCCGGTTCCGCTTGGTTTGTCGGCTCCGAAACTGCTGAGCGAGACAACATGTTTGACGCCGGCGTTTCTTAGCGTCGCCGCTATCGCATCGCTGGTGCGGTCCTGAAGAGCGCGATAGTCATTGCTGGTTGAGTTGGGTGGAATCATGACGTAGGCTGCATCTGCTTTGTGGAAAGCTTTGGTCAGGGCTGACGCGTCGGTGGCATCGCCGATGAATATCTCCGCACCTTCCGCCGCGAGAGGCTGCAAATGAGCTGCGTTTCTTCCGACGACACGAACTTTCTGCCCGCGGGCAAGAAGGTTCTTCGCCACTATCTTTCCGGTGTTGCCGCTTGCTCCAAGAACGACGTACATGTTGGCCTCCATTTCTTTACAATTGGATGTGTTCGACTCCGCTTGGGCTTCAAGAGGAATGAGGCGGAGTTTATGCGGGTAAGATGTTGGAGGCGCGGGTGAGAATCGAACTCACGATAGAGGTTTTGCAGACCTCGGCCTTACCACTTGGCTACCGCGCCAGTACGAAACGCTAAAACGAAAAGCCCCGGCAGGCGCAGGGCTTCGAGAAATCCACTTGAATTATACCGTGACGGCTCGAGGAACGTCATCGGAGAGCCCCCCACCATCCCAGAGTCTTGCGAGGCAGCTTCCGGGGTTGCCGGCGAGACGCCGGCGCTACGCAAGGTTAGCGTTTATGCATCGACAAACAGGGATGGCTTTACCTTGGTTGTCGCGGCCTTGGTTGTCGTAACAATCTTTTCCGCGATGCCGGCCACCCGCTGATACGACTGTAGCCGATCGGAATGCTCGTAGGTATCCGTCACCACGATCACCTCATCGGCCCCGGTGTCACCGACGAGCTTCTCCAGACCCGCCTTCACGGTCGCATCCGATCCCACGATCGCCGCGCCCAGCTTGCTCTGGACGGCCGCACGCTCCCAGTCTTGCCATAGCAGTTCCATGGAATCCACCGGCGGCAACAACTCGACCGGCTGGTTTCTTATCAGGCGCAGAAAACGCTGCTGTGGTGTGGTGAAGAGGCGTCGCGCAGCCGCATCTGTTTCTGCCGCGATCACCTGCACGGCAACGATCAGGTATGGCTTTCGCAACATCTCACTTGGCCGGAAGTGCTCATGGTAGAGCTGCGCCGCGGCATAAAGATACTCCGGAGCAAAGTGGGCCGCGAACGCGAACGGCAACCCCAGCCTGCCCGCCAGTTGCGCGCTGAAGCCGCTCGATCCGAGCAACGTGATCGGGACGTTGCTTCCCTGCCCCGGAATCGCTTTCACCACTTGGCCCGGCTTCTCCGGCCCCAGGTAAGCCTGCAGTTCCTCAAGCAACGCCGGGAAATCGTCTCCGGTCTGTCCCAGATCCCTGCGCAACGCCCGCATCGTCTGAGAATCGCCGCCGGGAGCGCGTCCCAGCCCGAGATCGATTCGTCCCGGATACAGGGCCTCCAGCGTCCCAAACTGTTCCGCCACCACCAACGGCGCATGGTTCGGCAGCATCACGCCGCCGCTGCCCACGCGAATCGTCTTCGTCGCAGCTGCCACGTGCCCGATCAGCACGGGCGTGGCCGAGCAAGCTAGTCCCGCGATGGAGTGATGTTCCGCCAGCCAGTAGCGCTTGTATCCGAGTTGCTCGACGTGCTGCGCCAAGTCCACCGACCGCGCAATGGCGCTGCCCGCGGACTCACCCGCTCGCATGCCCACGAGATCCAATACCGAAACTGCCAGGCCGTTATCCATGATGATTTAGATGAGTCTGCCAGAAAAGCGATGCGAACCTTACCCGATTATCGGGCTTATGGCCGGCCGTATGTGAGCGCCGTGTTTGCTCCGCTGGGAGGGGGTCGTTTATACTCAGACAGTTGGGCGGGAGTAACTCAGTGGTAGAGTGCGACCTTGCCAAGGTCGAAGTCGCGGGTTCAAATCCCGTCTCCCGCTCCAGATTTTCCGCTGCTAAATCCTAGTCGGCATCACATGCGGACCATGGCTGGCCCCCTTTCACCGGTACCTTTCCCGAAGCGGCCAACACCACCAGTCCGGCGGCAACCAGCAGGAGCGAGATTACGGCCAGGGTCCGGGTCAATCGCTTGTTGTGAGATTGCCTTTGGATCAGCGGCAAATTCACCAGCGCGCTGGCGATAGAGGCAAATACTGTCGCCACGCCCGCAACGTCCGGAGACAGCTTGCCATGAATCGCCATGGTTGCGGCCGCCGCCGTGGCGCTCGCACTGCTGACCGTGCCACCCAGCAAACTCAGCGCGAGAAAACCAAAGTTGCCCAGGAACCGTGCACCGATCGTTCCAACTATTTCCATGACCACGAATATTCCGCCAAGATTCAGCACGTGCCGCAAAGACACGGGTGAGTCGAGGTGCAGACTCTTTACCGGTTCCGTGCCGCGCTTGCGCTCTTTCCAGGCGAAGATTACGGCTCCGGCCGTCATGGCCAACAGCGGCCATAATGCGATGGATACGGCTGCGGGTGCGAATATCGCGAGGATCACAAGATTGCGCACAAACATCGCGATCGACGTAAGCAGGACTAGAGCAACAATGGTGCTGTTGCCATCTGATTCGCCGCTGGGGACGGTGCGCGCCAACTCCGCGGCCGTGGCTGTGCTGTTTACCAGTCCTCCGAGGATGGCGGTGTAGTACAGACCGCGATCGCTGAAGATTCGCAACAGCACGTAGTTGGCAAATCCCAGCCCGGCGACGATGATCACGATCACCCAGGACTGCCTTGGGTTCAGCAGATGCCAACTGTCGATAAACCGGTTAGGCAAAAGCGGATAAATCACAAATCCGATCAGCCCGAGCAAGACCGCGCCTCTGATTTCCGATAGCTTCAAGTCTCCCGCGAAGCGCTGCAACTCTGTTTTCCACGCCAGCAGCATCATCATCAGAATGGCGGAGGCAATGGGAGTAAAGAGGTGACCGAGGCCGGCCAGCACTCCCAAAATAAAGGTAACGATCAAGGCCACCGAGGTCGTCATCTCTAACGAGCGGTCGACCAGCAGGCTGCGCCCGTTCATGAAGGCGACGAGGACAATTACTCCTCCCAAACAGATCGCGGCCAGTTGCGTGGAGACGAGAACGGAGAGACAACCGAGAAGAGCGGTGATCGAGAATGTCCGCACTCCGACATCTTTTTGCGACCACTGACGTTCGAGGCCCACCAGCAGGCCAATGCCGAGCGCGATCGCAATTTTGATTGCAACCTCGAATGGCGGAAAGATCATTTTAGGGATATTACACCCGCGTCGAGCGAGGGCAAGCGGCAAGCAGAGCGCGGACGATCAACGACAAACGCAATGCCTAATACTGCTTCCTTGCTGTCGTCTCGTTGGCGGCAGCCGTGATCTGGTTGCGGACGTCCCAGAGATCTTTGTAGAGCCAGCTTTCCATGCGTTGCTGCAGGACTTCCACCGGCGTTCCCATGGTGCCGACTACGCGGCCTCCGATGACGCGTTCGGCGAGCTTGAGATGGTGGAAACGGAAGATCTGCATGCGTTCGTCGAAGTCGAGCAGGCGCTCGGCGACATCGTGCAGTCCGAAAAATTCTTCGTGGCGCCGATAGAGTTCGCTGGCAGTGATACCGGCGATGCCAAGTTGCTCGTTGAAGGCTTTACCGAGACGCGGGCCGATGTGGAGCAGCGCCAGGAATCCGGGAGAATCCAGGCCACTGCCGTGTCCAAGGCCGGCGCGAATGAGGTGATAGTCGTACGGAGAGATCGTTTCGAGGATGTGGAGCAGCCCGATGGTAGGTTCGAGCAGCGAAATGGCGCGCCGAATCAGGCGCGTGGTATTGCCAAAGTCGCCGTGCTCGAGCGCTTCGAGCGCGCGTTCGAGTTCGAAAGCAGCGCCCTTCATTAGCAGCTCGGAGCCCTGGTGGACGACGAGGAAGGTCATTTCGTCTTTATGCCGCAGTTCCTCGGGCGACTTTTGCAGGGCGAGCAGCTCGTCGGTGCGTAGGTAGCGCTCGTAGTCGGTCGCTCCCTTGCCGGGAAGAATCGGTTTGGTGAATTCGTCGCGATGTGCCATTCGGAACCTGCCGGTACTGCAAAATCAGGGCTGCATGATCAGGACTGCAAGTGTTCGGCCGGATGATGCGGCGACCACTGCGGGTCTTCCTCGGGCGCAACGATCTCGCCGTCGCGCATGTGGACGATGCGGTCGCCATACTCGGCGGCCTCGGGGTTGTGCGTAATCATGAGGACGGTCTGGCCTAAATCTTTGTTCGACTGCCGCAGCATGTTAAGGACGATGCTTGAACTTTTCGTATCGAGGTTGCCGGTGGGCTCGTCGGCGAGCACGATCGCGGGACGGTTGATCAGAGCCCGCGCCAGCGCAACTCTCTGCTGCTCGCCGCCAGAAAGCTCGTTGGGTCGATGCTCAAGACGTTGGGCAATGCCCAGCATTTCGGTAATTTTTTTCAGAAATGCAGGATCCGGCTTACCCAAGCCCGCGATATCAACCGCGATCTCGATATTGGAGCGCGCGCTGAGCGTGGGCAGAAGATTGAATTTCTGGAAGACGAATCCGATCTTGCTCTTGCGCAACCGAGTGCGCTCACCGTCGGAAAGGGTGGCAAAATCCACGCCGTCGATGGTCACGCTTCCTGAGTCGGCGCGAGTGAGTCCGCCGAGCAGATAAAAGAGTGTCGACTTGCCGCTCCCCGAAGGGCCCACGATTGAGATGAACTCCCCTCGTTGTACGCTGAAGGAAATGCCGCGCAGGGCGGGCACATCCATCTTGCCGACCCGATAGGTTTTGCGCAGTTCCCTGGCTTCGATGAAGGGCGTCATCCAGTGAAAACCATATCACAGGAAGAAGAGCGATTGACCCATCGCGAGATGATTCACGCCACGGTCGCGTGCCTCACGTCCGGCAAACCCGCGCGAAGTTCGGAGTGCCGCTTGGGGCCGCGCTTGCGTATCAGTAACAAGCGAATGCGTTCCAGCAGTTCCGCCGGCTCGTACATTCCTTTGGAGAGAAAAAGGTCGGCGAGTGTTTCTCGTTCGTAGATTTTGATCCGGCCGGAAATCAGGACCGCCGGAGTCTGCGGCGAAACACGTTTAATTTCCTCGATCAGCCGCGAACCATCCACACCGGGCATCATCAGGTCGGTGAGAACCAGGTCAACACCGCCGAGGCGGAATGCATCGAGCGCCGCAGCTCCGTTGTTGTGCGCGAGCACGCGGTATCCCCTGGTTTCAAGCATGATTTTGCGGATAGAGAGCGCCTGTTCGTTATCGTCCACACAAAGAATTGTTTTCTTGGGCTTCATTGGGCTAACCGGGAGACTGTTATCGCAATAGTTTTATGAATTTTGATACCTGATTTCTTTTTTGGGAATCGTGAGCGAAGTGAATGCTAAACAGAATTGCAGCGCTGGTAAAGTAGCGTGCTCGCCAATGGCACACTGGTGTTTGGCATGGTCGTGCCATTGAGTTGAGAACCGCGACTAGCAGAGCGTTTCGCTCGACTAGATCGCGAGCGTGACTTCACCGCGGAGAACTTCCACACAATTTCCACCGACACGCACATTGACGACATGGTTATCACGCCGATTTTCCTGCTGGCGATCCTGTCGATCATCCTGCTTGGTGGCCTGCTTTGTAGCGCGAACAAAAATGCGACTGGGACGACGCATCTCGAGGCCCTGCTCGATCAAAACGTGCTCGTCGCTGGCGGCCACGTCGTGTGCAACCATCCAGGCGGCGCAGCATCCGGCGGCGGACCCGGTGGCCGGATCGTCTCCATTGTAAAAAATCATGCGGGCGTGGAGTCGCGCTTTGGGGTCGACGGTCTCGCGACAAACGAAATAAAGGAATTTGCCGCCGCTGCGAGCGAGATATTCAGCGGCGCGGTCAAGATCGAGGCGGAGCTTTTGTACCGCCGTCAGCGAGCGCAGCGCTACCATGGCGAAAGGCATGCCGGTAGAAACAGTCTGGATGGGCACGGATTCGTCAAAGTCAGCTGCGGCGAGGTTAGTGAGGCGCACAATATCCTCAATTCGGTGGATCGCACCGAACTCGGGGTTCTTCTGAGTCATTTCTCCGAAGGAGGGACGGCCGGCTTCTTCGGTGAAGCGAACCGGAACGGTTCCGACATTCAGATCGAGCCGGATTTCGGGCGCACCTGTCCGGCCATGCAGAACGAAAGCCGTGCCCAGCGTGGGATGTCCGGCGAAGGGCAGTTCCTCCTGCACGGTGAAAATGCGTACGTGGACTCCGCGAGACTGTTCGTCGGTCTTCTCCGCCGGGGACGTCCCTGGGAAGAATGAAAGTGGTTTCGGAAAGATTGGTTTCGCGGGCCAGAGCCTGCATGTCTTCGGTGCTGAGGCCACGGCCGTCGAGGAAAACGGCCAGCGAATTGCCGGTCAGTGCGCGGTCGGTAAACACGTCAACCTGCACCATGGAAAGCTTTCGCACCGCAGCGGACATGCCTGATATTTTACCGCGCAGCGAAGCTTCGGGCACTGATCGCGCTCCGATGCGATACCATAATTGGTGGCGACTGGAGCGCCTGACCTCCATTGACGGCAACCCGGTTGACGGCAAAAGGACCGGTGCATATTCTATTCTCTACCAATGTTATAGGGTTTCGAACACCCAGCCATCACTCTAAAGAAAACTACTCGAGGATTAACTATGTCATTGCGCATCAATTCCGAAGCTCCCAACTTCACCGCCGAAACCACTCAGGGAACAATCAACTTTCATGAATGGATCGGCAACGGCTGGGCCATCCTGTTTTCGCATCCCGAAGGATTTCACTCCCGTGTGCACGACCGAACTGGGCTACATGGCCGGCCTGCAGCCGGAATTCGCGAAGCGCAACACAAAAATCATCGGGCTGAGCGTGGATCCGGTCACCAGTCACGGCAAATGGGCGGCCGACATTGAAGAAACGCAGGGGCACAAGGTGACTTATCCGATGATCGGCGATCCGGAGCTCAAGATTGCCAAGCTCTATGACATGCTGCCCGCCGAGTCTGGAGCCACCAGCGAGGGCCGCACGGCGGCCGATAATGCCACGGTGCGCACCGTGTTCGTGATTGGTCCGGACAAGAAGATCAAGCTGATGTTGATCTATCCCATGAGCAGCGGACGCAATTTCGATGAGGTGCTGCGCGTGCTGGATTCGATCCAACTCACCGCGAAGCACAACGTGGCAACGCCCGTGAACTGGAAGCCGGGACAGGACGTGATCATTCCCACCTCGGTTTCAGAAGACCAGGCGAAACAGAAATATCCGGGCGGCTGGAAGACTCTGAAGCCCTATCTGCGAGTGGTGGCGCAGCCGAAGTAGTTCGTGTTACGTTCCCAACGAACCTTGCGCAATCTCGCGAAAGTGGTCGCGGATCTGTTTACGAACCAGTTTACCAACCAGGGAAGCGCATGCGGTCCGGTGATCGTCCCGGTCTTCAAAACCGGCGGGCGGCATCTTCGATGTTGCCGGTGTGTTCGACTCACACACGCTTCCGCCAAAACAAAGGACTTAACTAGCCTTGCGATCTGTTTGCGCTCCGTTAAGAGCCAACCCCGCCACTTTCGAGGCAGCGCTGGGCCATCTCATCGGTGACCACTTCACCGTAGGTGTTCATCGTTGTGCGAATGTCCGCGTGCCGCATTAGCTTCTGTTGGACGGCAATCGGAGTCCCCACCGCATCAAGCCATGAGCGGTACGTGTGCCTCATGCTGTGCGTGCTGACGTGAGCGACCCCAGCGGCGGATGCGGCTTTCTTGTACGCATCGTTGACGCTATCGGCCGACCACGGCAACCGGCCAAGCTGCGATGGAGAAGCGAAAATCCAATCCTCTTGTGCTGAGAACTGACTTGTTAGCTTCCACAGTTTGAGTGCTTCGATCATGGTTCCGGTGACGGTGATTGCCTTGTGTGACGTTTCGGTTTTCACATCGTCAACGTGCTGTCGAACAATGCCGCGTTGAACGCTGAGCTTCCCGTTGCCAATCCACATCCGACCACTTAAGGGCTAGTGCTTCGCTGATACGAAGCCCGAAGCACACGCACACAAGACAGATGGTGTGGAATGGTTCCTTCAAGTGATGCACGAATACTTGAAACTCTTGCACCGTCAGACTGCGCGGCTTGCTACTCCGTTTCGATGCGCCCTTGATCGTGACAAGTTCCATCGGGTTGCGCTGTGTGGGCAAATCACCGCGCCACATCGCGTACTCCCAGAGGATGCGCAATAAGCCTCGAACGGCCGCCCTACTGCGCGGGGTTAGGTCCAGGGACTCTAGCCACAGTTCTGCCGGGCGCGCTTGAACGTCTGAGATTGCACATGGCCCAAACTTCGGGAGAATGTGATTTCTTAGCCATGAATCGTATGCGCGGTGAGTGCTATAGCGTTTCGGCATCTTCTCTACCCTGCTCTACCAGCGCGGCCACGGTCGTGACACTGGACGGTTGGGGTTTACTTTCGGCCGGTACAACTGCCTTCCACGCGACTGCCTTGGTTGGGTACTCTTTCTTTGTGCCGATACGTTGTGACCGGCGCTTGCCGTGGTCATAGAAAAGGTAGTTCCATGTTCCGCGGCGCTTATCGAAACGAACACACCCCACGGTGTGCCTTTGTGTTCTCATGCTGACTCCTTTTCAGCAGAGCCCACGGATGACGCGCCCAGCATAGCATCCAGCTCGGAGCGGAGGAAGCGCCATGTCACGCGGCTGGTCCCAGACAGCCGATGAGCTGGGGCCGTGCCGCTACGGGCCCAACGTACCAGCGTGCGCGGTGCTACCTTCAGGTGCGCGGCCGCCTCAGCCGCCGTGAGCCAATCGGATTGAGGAAGTGTGCTCATCTTGAAGACCTCTTTGTTTTGTTGTTTCTTAATCCCTCAATTTCTTGAGAAGAAGATCTTTGATTTCTGCCAACTCCGACCGCGCAGGTTGCTTCGGCGTCGCCAAACCGCGCATGATTTCCCCTTGGCGGTAGGCGGGAACCTCGCCATAGCTAAGAAGAGTCGTCAGAGCTTTCTCATGCCCAAGATTCTGGCTCCAAGCCTTAAACTGCTCGGGAGAGTTGCAGAGCTTCTCGCCAAGTTGGACGAGCGTGTTTCTGAAGCTGTGCGGGTTGAAATATGGCACACCGGCACTAGCGCAGGCTTCGCGGAATATCAAACGAATCGGAGAGGCATTTTTCCAGTGAACGCGTTTCAGTCCTGACACTTCGAACTGCCTGCTCGGACCGATGGCGACCAGGGTGGCGGGAAAGAGGGGGTCATCATTGCCCCACAGTTTGATTCCCCGAAGGTAGGCAACCCACTCCACGACTATTTGCCGAATTTCATCGCCAACAGGGAAAAAGTAGCTCGTAAAGGTCTTGCGGAATTTTGTGTGGACCTCTCGCGCATCTTGGTGGACGCCACTAGCAGCCAGATCGATATGCTTCAGTTTCATAGAGGCAATGGCACCGTCGCGAGCTCCTGAGAGAAGTGTGAATGCGATCAGCGCGTGATTGCGTTTCTCGAGTTCGCTGATAGACGGCATTGAATTGATGACATGCTTGATCTGCTCCAAGGTCGGCACCCTTTGTTCTCTCCCGGCCTTCGCAATGTGGGTGTCGTTGTCGGATAGGTTGAAATATTCGGCATCGGAATAGCGCAGACGGGATTTGTAGCCGGGTTGCAAAGCAAGCCATTGGAAGAATCGCTTGAGTTGCGTCAAGGTCGAGTACAAAGTGGCCTTACTCAAGGCTTCACCCGACCTTTGGGCCTTTTGCTCGGCCAGATGCCTCTTGAACGCGACTGCCTGTTCAGTGTGAAACAGCTTGAAGTCTCGATGCCTCGCGTAAAACTCGAACCGGGTCAGTGCCTTAGCAGCCGCATCGACGGTGGGCTCGCTATGGCGTTTGGCTTCCTTCAGAAATGCGAAATACTCGCGCTTGATCCGTTCGTTGCTTGCGTTGTGCTTTGTCATAATTCAACGTCTCCTTTCAAGTCACTGTTTACGGTAGGTCGATTGATCTCGCTTATGTGTCGCAGTGCTTGCGGAAACGTGATGTCCATTTCTCCACGAACCTCCCCGAGTTTGGCAATGCTGACGCAGCGGTACATCATGGAGCTGCAATCGGGGCAAATGGCGCACAGATTTCCGATCTTTTCGCTAATGGGTCGATAGTCCGTCATTCCAGCGGCGGGAAATTTGGGAGCATGACACCGGACGCAATAGATTTCTCCTGGCTGGCAAGGGCGCGTTTTTTGGCTTGACCGCCGGGCCTGTAGGAAGGAGATGAGCTGGCGTCCTTGGATCAGGCTTGGCCGTCTGTCATCGATCATCGCGAGGCCAGCCTTGATCCACGCACGCACAGTATTTTTATGAACGCCGAACAAACGTGCGATTTCTTCCACCGTGTAGTTCCGGTGGATTTTAACGAGGCGATGGTTGAGGTGCCGTTTTCTCACAACGGCCACCTATGGCCGATGGATCGATATCGACCTTTTGTAGGCGGTTTGTGCAGTTCGGAACTGGTTTGTCTCATCTGGCACCACCGGCATCTTGCCGACGTTCCAACCCCGGAAGTTTGGGGAGAAACTGGTCAATGAGTCGCGCCTCCAGCTCTGAAGGCAGGTGCTCGCCTCGTTCAATCGCAGAGTAACGAGTTGTGCTGATCCCCGCGCGAAGTGCTATGTCTTGCTGGCGAATACCTGCCGCAACCCGACGTAGCTTCCAACTGAGCGACTGTGTCATGTTGACGGCGGCCATGCTCTAGATTTTGCCGCCGTATTTTCGGTATGCGGGAGGTATGAAACAGGCGTTTTCGGGGAATGCACCGGTGTGCTAGAGCCCAACGAGGGACGATTACCTGGTGCCGAGTGACTTTCGGTAACTACGCTTACGCTGTATTAACTCCAGGCAAAAGTCCTCAGCTTTTTTCGAGGGATTCTCTTCTGCCCATTTCAGATACGCTCGGTACTCTTTACGCCACGTGTTTATGGTGCCAGGTGCAACGTCCCGCAGGGTGTTGGCGTATAGCTTACCGAGGAGCAGATTCGCATATCCGGATTCCCATGTGCCGGGTCGAAGGAAAGTATCTGCATCGTCTGGCGAGAGCACCTTCACTCGCTCCAATATTTTGAAAGAAGAGCACTCCGCTTTGATCTCGGCAACAGTCAAGCCACTGCGTTTACGCTTGTGCCAAATCGTTTTAATTTCTTCGGCCAATTCGTTACATTCTTTGCCTCGCTGTAGGCGCAATGGTAGCCGGATCTCAGCTGGAACTACAATTCTTTCAAAAGCCGACGTTCTCTCCTGCAGAGCGAGTTCGTGAGCTAGGCTGTCCGGCGGCAACGCACGCCATTGCGATCGCAGTTCCTCCTGCGCAGACCCAAAGAGGTTGTTTAACCCTTCAATCCAAGGAGTGCATTGATCCCACCATTTGTCCTGCAAGTCCAACCAAGCCGGGAGTGTGATTTGCTGGCTTAGTCCGCATAGAGCAAAGCTGTTGCGAATTGCGAACGCATTGTCAGGAGCGAAAGGGCCGCCCCCGAGGGGACGGCCGATCGCGCCGCCGTCGCGAATGTCACGAAGCCAGAGAAGACTGTTTTCATTGACGAGTCCTCCAAGAGATTCGAGTTCTTTGTCAGTTGCGGCAGTATCGTCGTCGAGATCTGGGGCGCATAACAGCGCAATCCCGTTACCACGGTCTTGGTGGGAGGTGCGGGTCAGAATACCGAAGAGAAGGGACAGGTCACGCCCTGGAATTCGAGTAAGTGCTGCGTATTCAATGACCTGTCGTCGTAGAAGATCAATAGCTGTCGGAAAGACGGCACAACGCAACACTACCCAATGTGCTTCGAGGACTGGACGGCAATTGTGATTGTCGACAAACTCCCGATAGGCGTCGCGAGTGCAACGCAGGTGCTCGACGAGGTTACAGGCCTCCAATTCGATAAACCGTCGATGATCTTCAGCGTCGAGGGATGCTAGCCGTCGCTGCAGAATATGCCGTAATGAATCTTCTGCAGAGCGACCAAATGCGTTATGACCTAATCTCGCATGGATTTTCAGGCAGATTTCATTGTGCGGAAACTCGTCCCAACGAATTGCCATGCTCTAACTCTCTGAAGGCTGCTTTGCTCCAACCTCAAGGTTTCTTTTCCTTCGCCCAGCGTGCCTGCGCCGCTTTTTGCGCGCTTTCTCGACGCTCTTCGGCCGTGAGCTTCTCAGCCCGCTTCTTGCCACCTTTTCGACCCAGCTGAACCGCTGCCGGATTCTTTCTTCGCATATTCGCAATTCTTACACAACTTGCGTAGCGGCAGGCAACTGCTTCTTGACAATGCGTAGCGCTACGGATAGTGTTAAGCCATCAAAGTGGACTGAGTAAGTGCGGTCAACACTCACCCAGCCCTGACCACAGTCGCCTAAATGAGGAGGCAACGATGGCTAGACAGCAACGTACCACCACAGCTTCATTCGCTCAAGAAAGCCCAATCGCAATCGCTCGGGTCGCGCTCTACGCTCGGGTCAGCACTCTAAACAATCAGGACCCAGAAACGATCGAGATACCCCAGACAACTGCACGAGCGGTCGATGCGACCTGATGGTGTTGAATTGGGAAAAAGTGAAGGGTGCCGCTAAAGTAGCATTCGATGTTTGGGTGTCCGGCGACGAGCTGGAGTGGGCGAAGGAAGTCTGGAACCGAACGGTGGCTGCCGGGTTTGCAAGCTATTCAAATGAGATCGAACGCCATCGCATCGCAATCCTGCTGTTCGGACTCGCAGGTTTCTACCGAGATTTTTGTTCACTGGCTTGGGACGAGCGTGACAAACCGACCTATTCCTACTGGTCAGGTGAGCTGGAACTGGATGGGTTTGTTCTTGGGCAACTCGTCGGACCGGAACCTGGGATCGACTCGGATGATGCTTTAAACCATCTAGTGAATGCCGCGCGCCCGGAGGTTGTTGTATTGCTTACTCAAGTGTTCGGCAATGTGAATTCTGTGTTTGTGGCGCTCTGGAAGGCAGGGCCGAACGATTCGAGCGAAGAAAACGACGATTGTGATGGACGCGAGAGTTTAACGGATGGCGAAATACTGAACGAGATAACGCCTGAGAAACTTGCCGCGTACAGTTGGCTGGAACGTGGGGCCGACGTTATTCTCGACCCTTTCTAATTGGAGCCCGGCCGGCGGAATGCCTGGTAAGTGTCCTAGACTCTTGCGACGCAACATTGGGACACCGAACGGCGGCACGCGTCTAAAAGGCGGCCTGGAACAACGATGGATGATTGGCGGAAAGCTACACGAGCATTCCGAGTTTCTGAGGCGGTCGAGGTGGGCACTCGCCGGCGGTACCTTGCGGATGAGGAACTCAACCGATTGTCCCTCGTCATCGGTTATCAAACACACTGTCCTTGTAATCGCTGCCGCGTTTGTTCTTCGTGAATGGGCTCTTCGGGACCTCTACGGCCTCTCGCACCTCCACTCGAATCAAAGCTTTCCTGCTAAGATTTGCTTTTCCCGACTTAGCGGACATCTCGCAACTTTGTCTGCTGGCGAGTGACTGAATTACGGTTGCCGCCGACCGGTCGAAGTTGCCCAAAATCCTCCTCAACCTCACCAATCGCAAGTGCCAGAATCCATGAGGCTACAAAACCTGGGTTTAGACTGCCCACAAACAGGATGTTTGTGGGCGGGAGGCTGGGCGGCAAGGCTGCGATTCGTCGCTAAATTCAAGAGAGAATTAACGCGTGACCCGTTTTGATATTCTCGCCATCCTGGCCGATCAATCGCGTCCAATTTCGTGCAGCAGATCGCTAAATTGACTGGAAAGCGCGGCTGGTACCGGGGGGTCTTTTCAAGCCGACCTGGCTACACGACTTAGGCGGCTCTATAGGTGGACTTGCTGCATCGTTGGCGGGTCGCTGACGGGCCTTTCTGGGATCAGCAGGCTATCTCATTTATGGTCTCTCAGCCAGCGCGGGCTTGAGCGGTTGACATGGTCAGAGATGTAGGGACTCGATTCCTCCGTCAAGCCTAAAGGGAAGTTCCAGAGCACAGATAGCAATTCGCGAGATGCTGCGAGATGTGCGTTATCCTCGCTCGCCTGGCAGGCGCGGGGGTGATGCGGGCGTTCAAAGGGCAAGAGGTTCTCCACCGTGGTCAACGATATTCTGTGGAAAAGACTGCCGCGGCTTTTGAGTTAGTCGACATGCTCTCCCTCCTCAAACTTGCCGTCCGCAGCAGGAAGCACATCGCGTTCCCCAGCAATCCAGACGTATAGAGTAGGCAGCAGGAAAATGCTCATCACCAGCGCGGCGATCAGGCCTCCGACAATCACGATCGCGAACGGCCGCTGAGAATCGGACCCGATGGCGTGCGAGAGCGCCGCGGGCAGCAGCCCCAGCGTCGCCACCAGCATCGGTCATCATGATGGGACGCAGTCTCAACACCGCGCCCTCAACCGCGGCGTCTTCGATGGAGTAGCGCTTGCGCTCGAAGCTGGTTGATGTATTCCAGCATGATGACTCCGGTTTGCACGGACACTCCGAACAGCGCCAGGAAACCGACGCCAGAGGAAACACTGAAATTAGTGCCGGTAATCAGCAGCGCGAGCAGTCCGCCAATGGGCGCGATGGCAATGTTCGACGAGAATCAGCAACGCCCATTTCAAGGACTTGAACATCGTGTAAAGGATGATGAAGATCAGGAGGATCGTAATCGGGAGCACGATCAGCAGGCGCTCGTTGGCTCTCTTCTGGCTTTCGTATTCCCCCTCCCAATCGAGGCTGTATCCGGGGGGCAATTTGACCTGTTCGTTCACCTTCTTGATCGCCTCTTCCACCGTGCTGCCGAGGTCACGGCCGCGGACGCTGTACTTGATGGCAACATAACGCCGATTGCCCTCGCGATAGACTTCGGAGGCGCCATCCGTCACGCTGATCTTGCAGAGCTGCGCGAGCGATACGCGTTCCCCCGAGGGCGATAGCAGGCGAATATTCTCGATCGCTTCCTGCGTAGTCGCGGTACTTGGGAAGATAGCGCATCGTAAGGTCGTATCGGGCTTCTCCCTTTAAGAACCTGGGTGAGCGCGTTGCCGCCGACCGCGGTCTGAATCGCATCCTGCACATCCGCGACGTTGATCTGGTAACGAGCCGCCTGCTCGCGGTCCACCGTCACATTCAGATTGGGCTGGCCGAGCACGCGAAAGACTCCAAGATCTTCAATCCCATTGATTCGCCGCATGATATTGACGATCTCGTCGCTCTTTTGCTCGAGAACTTTCAAATCGTCGCCATAGACTTTGGTGGCCAGCGCGCCTTTCACTCCACTGACCGCCTCTTCCATGTTGTCTTCGATGGGCTGAGAAAAACCCCAGACGACGCCGGGAATCTTGTCGAGTTCGCGACTCATGGCGGCGATCAGTTCGTCTTTGTTTTCGTGGAAGACGGGCCGCCACTGCTTCTTTCGGCTTGAGGTCAACGAAAAACTCGGTATTGAAAAATCCGGTCGTATCCGTGCCATCATCCGGGCGCCCGACTTGGCTGGTGCATTGCGGGACCTCGGGAAACGAGCAAAGAACGATTCGGGCCTGGTTTGCGACGCGGATGCCTTCGTCCGGTCCGGTGCTGGGCGCGAGCGTGCCTCGGACCCAGAGCGCGCCTTCATCCAGATGGGGCAGAAATTCGGAACCGATGACGCCGCTGAAGGCGAGATAACTCCCCACAGCCGCCATCAGCACGCAGCCACCGACCGTGACCCCGCGATGGCGAATGGCCCACCGCACGGCGATACGATACCGCTCAATCAGGAATTGCATGATCGGGTTGCGCCATTCCTTCGCGCCCTCTGCGAAGGCGAAACTGGCCAGCACGGGAGCAATCACAATCGAGAAGAGCAATGCTCCGAGCAGCGCGAAAGCAACGGTCCAGGCCATGGGATGAAAAAGCCGGCCTTCGACGCGCTGCAGCGTGAAGATCGGCAGGTAAGCGGTAATGATGATGGCGATGGCGTAGAACACTGGGCGCTGCACTTCGTGCGAGGCCTCGCCGATTTGTTCGCGTGGCGTCTTCGACCGCCGTTCTTGCGGCCGAGATGCCGCACGATGTTTTCGACCATCACCACCGCGCCATCGACCACCATGCCAAAATCCAAGCGCACCAAGAGACAGGAGGTTGGCGGGAATGTGCCTCAAGTCCAGGCAAATGGACGCAAACAACAGCGAAAACGGAATGGTCGCAGCAACGATCAGCGCGCCCCGGATATTGCCCAGAAACAAGAACAGGATGATCGATACCAGGATCATTCCTTCGGTGAGGTTGTGGAGCACCGTGTGGCTGGTGAAATGAACCAGGTCGCTGCGATCGATGAAGGGAACAACCTTCACGCCCGGAGGCAGAATGTGATCATTCAGTTCCTCCACTTTCTTGTGGATGCCTTGCAGCGCCGTGTCGGCCGCGGCGCCTTTCCGCAACAGCACGATGCCTGACACCACATCGTCGTTATCGATGATCTTTCCGTCCTCGCGATGAATGGCCTTGGCAAACTGGCCAAGGCGGATCTTGGGACCTTGCGAAACGACCGCAATGTCCTTTACGCGGAGGGGCGTGCCGTTCTTGGTCATGATGACTGTCTGTTCGATGTCCTGGATACGGTCGACCAATCCGACGGAACGCACGTTGATCTGCTGCAGGCCCTCCTGGATGAAGCTTCCGCCGGCGTTGGCGTTGTTGTTGGTGAGTTGCTGCTCGACCTGAGCCAGGCTCAGGCCGTAGGCGACCAGTTTGTTGGGGTCAACTCGAACCTGGTATTCGCGGGTGGGGCCGCCGAAGCTGGCAACGTCGACAATGTTCGGCACGGCTTTGAAACTCTTTTCGACGACCCAGTCTTCAATGGACTTCAGCTCCATCGGGTCATAGGCCGGATTGGTGCTGTGCAGCGTGAAGAAATAAATCTGGCCGACCGGGCTCCAGTCCGTGCCCATTTGCGGCACTACGCCCGGCGGCAGCGTGACCTGGCTGAGCCGCTCCAGAACCCGCTCCCGGTTCCAGTCGTTGTCCGATTCGTCGTCGAAGATCAGCTTGATGTCGGAGAGTCCGAAGAGCGAGAACGAACGCAGATGCACGACGTGCGGGAATGCCGTTCATGACGATTTCGAGCGGAATCGTGACCTGCTGTTCAATTTGTTCGGCCGAAATTCCCGGCCACTGCGTAATGATTTCAACGTAGTTGTCGGCCACGTCGGGATAGGCCTCGATGGGAAGGTCGTGGAACGCAACGATGCCCCGGCAAAGAACAGTAGCAGCGCCAAGGCCAACACCAGCAGGCGGTTGTTGAGAGCAAAATCAACGACTCGACGAATCATTCTATTGCTCCAGCTCCAGTGTTCTGCAGCACCAGAGCGTTCGAAACCACTTGATCTCCGGGTTTGATGCCGGAAACAATCTCTTGCAGGTTGCCGGGAAGCATGTTGCCCGTGACCACTTCGAGACGCTTGAAATGCCCCGCGCTGCTCGGAATCGGCGTGTAAACCCACTCGCGATCATGCAGGTGCAGAATGGCGGCAGCGGGAACCGCGGCCCGCGTTTCCGGCTGCTTGCCGTAGAAAGTCGCAGTGACGAACATGCCCACGCGCATCATGCCCGGGGTTGGGAACTTCGAGCCGAACTTTCGCGGTGCGAAGGCTGGGATCGAGAACCGGCAGGATGTTATCGATCCGGCCTTTGAACACCCGGTCGGGATAGGCGTTCAGGTGGATGTCGGCGAATTCGCCGACGCGCACGGCGTCGAGATCATTTTCGTAAACGTCACAGATGATCCAGACATAGGAAAGGTCAGAGATGGTGAACGGATTCGGGACCCCAAGGCCCTGCACGCCAGCGGCGTTGGTGACCTGCTGATCGGTGATTACGCCCGATATGGGAGCGGTAACGTCGACGATGCCCGAGGGATGGTCCTTGTCGATGCCGAGCAGCCGCAACTGTTCGGTGGCGGCATCCAGATCGACCTTGGCATCCTGCTCGGTGGCTTCCGCCTGTTCGAGGGCGCTCTTGGCGATGGCGCCCTTGTCGTAAAGAATCTGCGCGCGTTCGAGCTGCATGCCGCGCCAGGCGCTCGTCGTTCACCGCCTTGCGATAGGTCTGGTAGGCTCCGGAGACATCGTTGCTCCGCACTCGCAGCAGCAACTGGCCTTTCTTCACCGTGTCGCCGAGCCGGGCCTTGATTTCCACGACGCGGCCCGAGGCCAGCGAGATCACCGGCACGGCGCGGGAAATATCGGGTTGCACCACGCCGGTGACGTTCAGCGCAGGCGCCGCCTTGTGCTCAGCCGCCGTCACCAGAGGAAACTGCTCCGGATGATCGACCTTGAAATTATTGGCATCCAGGTCGGGCTCGACCGTTGCCGCAGGCGGCGCTCTCGGCCTTGGGGTCGGCCTTGCTCTCACTTGCAACCTAGCAGGAACAAGCTCGACAGGGCGAGCAAAGAGCCGCCAGCAAGAATCAGGCCGGCGAATCTGTTTGATTTTCACTGGATCACCTCCCGGCCCACGGCCATGATTCAGTTGGGCTGCGGCGGTTAAGTACGAGCCCACCAGGTTCACGTAGCTGAGTTGCACGATGCGGTAGTCGCTTTGCGCGTTCAGGAAATCGAGCAGCGACGCGCCGCCATGCTGATAGGCGAAGAACGATCGTGTCGCGGACGCGCACCGCCTGTTGCAGATATTTCGCTTTGTAGGGCTGCAGCAGAATCACATTGCTGTTCAGCGTCGCGTAGGCGGAATCGACGTCGCTGAACACTTGCGCTTCGGCGGCATCGCGCAATTTCTCGTTGCGGGTGATATCGATCTGCGTGCGCAGCTTCTCTCCCTGGTTGCGGTCGAAAATGCGCAGAGGAATGCTGACACTTACACACCGATGTATTGCATCGATCGGGAGGAGTTGCGCCCGTATATCAAGCGCCGAAAGTCGGGATCGGTGGAACCATTCGCCACTGCCAGCTTGTGATCGGTCTGGGCCTTATCGACCGCTTCGCACCGCTGCCTTCAGATCGGGCCGAGTGTCCAGCGCGATCTTCCGGAATTCGTCGCGCGACGCGAGTTGATCGCTGAAGTCGAACGGTCCAGTCACGTCGAATTGTTCAATCGGCGTGCGGTCGTTCAGCAGCGTGAGCAGTTGAATTTTCGCGGTGCGCAGATTTACGTCGGCGGTTTGCAAATCGGATTCATATTGCACGCGCTGCAGCTCCAACCGGTCGAGATCGATTTGCGCGATGTCGCCCGCCCTGGAAACGCTCTCTGCTGATCTCAAGTACGTTGTCGTAGTAGGCCAGATTGTCTTTGCCAGCTGCAGCACCGCCTTTGCCTGCAGCGTTGAAACGAATGCACTGCGTAAGTTGAACCGAGATTTCTTTCCAGGTCGTTCTGGCTGGAATCGGCTATGACCGTTCCTTCCTTGGCGCTTTCCAGGCGCAATCCGCGTTTGAGCAACAACCGTAGCGTACATACAC
>CAWGYS010000023.1:0-32060 GCA_963826845.1 uncultured Acidobacteriaceae bacterium | reverse complement strand
TGGAGAGGCAAATGGCGCGGTGAGTAACAATAGTACCGGTCCGGCCACCGCCACTTCCCCGGCCAATGAGTCCGCCGAAGGCGGTTTTGCCGACGGCGAAAGCTGCGCCGTCCGACGCCCCAAAAACATCAAGGACTTGACCCCCGTCGTCCCTGCCGCGGCTCCCGGCGAGTTTACGCCTGGTTATCCAGGTCCGCGAAGAGTCGTGGATGTCGATCACTGCCGACGGCAAGAGCCATCCCATCTGAACTTTTGCTGGCTGGCAGCGAGCGCACCGTCCGGGGCCGGAAAGCAATTATCGTCAGGGCGGGAAATGCGGCGCCGTCGACTTCCTGCTCAACGGAAAGAAGCTCGATACCGGCGGAGATTATGGGGAGGTCAAGACCCTTACTTTCGGTCCTGGCGGGGATCTTACCGAACCGCCACAGCACCTTCGACACCCTAAGTTTGTTTCTTTCTTTTCTTCCATTTAGCACTTGTCTTCTGCCATTCAATGCCAGCTGTTCCCACTCAATGTCAGGTCCCTCCGTCACCGGTCAATACCGTTGCGTTTATGCGGTCATCTCTGGTACCGTTTTGAAGAAGATTAAGGCCCAAACCCCGGCTTGATTTTGATGAAGGCCAGGCCAAACTGCGGTGAGGAGCCACTGGCTCCATAAGCCTTCCCAGTGGGAAGAAGGCTCGCAAGTAAAGGCTGAGAGCCACCTTGAGGAGATCCACTTGCCATCAACCAATCGTTTTCTCTTTACCTCGGAATCTGTAACCGAGGGACATCCGGACAAGATCGCCGACCAGATTTCCGATGCCATTCTCGACGCTTGCCTGCGTGAAGATCCGAGCAGCCGCGTTGCCTGCGAAACCCTGACTTGCACCGGCCTGGTCGTCATCGCCGGCGAGATCACCACCAAAGCTTACGTCGATTTCCAGAACCTGGTGCGCGGCGTTGTGCAATCGATCGGTTACGACAATGCAGTGTACGGTTTTGACTCGAACACCTGCGCCGTAATTTCCAGCATTAACAAGCAGTCTGGCGATATCGCCATGGGAGTGGACACCGGCGGCGCCGGCGACCAGGGCATGATGTTCGGGTTTGCCTGCAATGAGACTCCTGAACTGATGCCGCTTCCGATTTCACTCGCCCACAAACTTTGCTTGAAACTTTCTGAAGTCCGCAAGAACGGCACCTGCCCTTACCTTCGTCCCGATGGAAAATCCCAGGTCACAGTCGAGTATTCCTCGCCGGGAAAAGTTAAGCGGGTGGACGCGGTGGTTGTTTCCAGTCAGCATTCCGACAGCGTCAGCAATGACGATCTTCGTTCCGACATTTTGAAGCACGTCATCCAGGCCGTAATTCCAGCCCATCTGCTCGATGAGGACACCAAGTACCACATCAATCCCACGGGACGCTTCGTCATCGGCGGCCCCATGGGCGATTCCGGACTGACCGGACGCAAGATCATTGTGGACACTTACGGCGGCATGGGACGTCACGGCGGGGGCGCTTTCAGTGGCAAGGATCCGACCAAGGTAGATCGTTCGGCTGCGTACATGGCGCGTTACATCGCGAAGAACATCGTGGCCGCCGGCCTTGCCGATCGCTGCGAGGTACAGCTCGCCTACGCTATTGGAGTGGCCGAGCCGGTCAGCGTCCTGGTGGATACTTTCGGAACGGAAAAGATCGATGCGAAGTTGATTCCGGATCTGGTGCGCGCTAACTTCAAGCTCAAGCCACGCGAGATCATCGAGTCGTTAAATTTGCGCCGTCCGATTTATCGCAAGACTGCTTCGTATGGGCATTTTGGCCGCACCGATCCTGACTTCACGTGGGAAGCGACGGATAAAGCGGCCAAGTTGGCGTCGGACGCCGGTTTGAAGCAGGAGCCGGCCGGGGCTAGGAAATAAGGTCAGAGGTTCGAGGTCAGAAGTAAAGGACCGCGACGTAACGTAAGAGCGAAACGAGCAAAATAGAGAGCAAGCAAAGGAACGAGCTTAAGGTCAGAAGTAACCTCTGCAATCTGACCTCTAACCTCTGACCTCTTGCCAGGCAATCATCCGGGGAATTAGGAGAGCAATGGCTACAACATCAATCAGCAGCGACGTTAAGGGATTAGAACTGGCCGATCTGGGCAAGAAACGCATCGAGTGGGCGAACCAGTCGATGAAGGTTCTGCAGATCATTCGCAAGGAATTCATCAAGAACCAGCCGCTCAAGGGCATCCGGGTTTCGGCTTGCCTGCATGTTACGGCCGAGACGGCAAATTTAATGATCGCGTTGCGCGACGGCGGCGCCGATGTGGCGCTGTGCGCGTCGAACCCGCTTTCAACTCAGGACGATGTGGCAGCCAGCCTGGTGCGCGATTACAGCATTCCCGTCTTCGCCATCAAGGGCGAGGACAACGACAGTTACTACTCGCACATCATGGCGGCGATCGATCACAAACCACATTTCACCATGGATGACGGCGCCGACCTCGTCTCCATTCTGCACACCAAGCGCAAGACGGAACTGGCGAACGTAATCGGCGGCACCGAAGAAACGACCACCGGCGTGATTCGTTTGCGAGCCATGGCGAAAGAAGGCGTGCTGCCCTATCCGATCATCGCCGTCAATGATGCCGACACCAAGCACTTGTTCGACAATCGCTACGGCACCGGGCAATCCACGATTGACGGCATAATCCGCGCCACGAATTTCCTGCTGGCCGGTTCGAAGTTCGTCGTCGCCGGTTACGGCTGGTGCGGACGCGGCCTGGCTTCGCGCGCCCGGGGCGCGGGAGCGGAAGTTGTGATTACAGAAGTCGATCCGACGAAAGCGCTCGAAGCGGTCATGGACGGATTCCGCGTGATGAGCATGGAAGAAGCCGCCAAGATCGGCGACGTTTTCTGCACCGTCACCGGCAACAAGAACGTGCTTGCCAAGCAGCACTTCGAAGCTATGAAAGATGGCGCCATCATTTCGAACTCGGGACACTTCAACGTGGAAATCGATATCCCGTCGCTCGAAAAGCTGTCTTCTTCGAAGCGCACTACGCGCGAGTTTGTCGAGGAATACACGATGAAAGACGGCCGCCGCATCAACCTGCTCGGAGAAGGCCGTCTCATCAACCTGGCCGCTGCCGAAGGGCATCCGGCGTCGGTGATGGATATGAGCTTTGCCGATCAGGCGCTGTCCTGCGACTACATGGTGAAGAACTACGCATCGCTGGAGAAGAAGGTTTATACGGTTCCGGTGGATCTCGACAAGCGCGTGGCCAAGCTGAAACTGGAGTCGCTCGGCATCAAGATCGATCGCCTGACTTCGGAGCAGGAGGAGTATCTGGCGAGCTGGAACGAAGGAACGTAGAAACAGGTCTTAGGTGTCAGGTGTCAGGTCTTAGGGGCGGCCCAACTAGGCCGCCTTTTTTCGTCGCTCGCTCAAGTTTCTTTTGCCTTTGCCGATGAACCCACAAGAGGTTCTGCGTGGCGAAGAATTCCCGAGTGCTACTGGTCGAGGACAGCAAATTCCTGCGGATAGCCAATGAGCGCGCCTTATCCAAGGCCGGCTACCAGGTGCGTACCGCCGCCGACGGCGAGGAGGCCTTGCGGGTCGCCTATGACCAACTGCCCGACATTATCCTGCTCGACATGTTGCTGCCCAAGCTCAGCGGCCCGGAAGTGCTGAAGGCGCTGAAAGCGAATCCTGCGACGGTGCACATTCCGGTCATGGTGCTGACGAGCCTGTCACAGAAAAACGAAGAAAGACTTTTGCAGGAAGGCGCGGCGGCGTACTTCGAAAAGTCCACGCTGCAACTTGATAAAGGTCCGGATCGCCTGACGGCCGCGGTAGAAACGGTGCTCGGCCGGGTCAGCCACCAAAAAGAGCTTGCTCTTCGTTTGCAGGCACTGGCTGCCAAGAAGGCCGCCGAAGATGCTGGCACCGACGCCACGACCGAGACCTGGGAAATGGAGATTACAGGGGTAGAATCGTCTCCATGTACCACTACAATCCCACAACCGCGCTTGAAGAACTGAGCGAAGACGCTACTCTGCCGAATCCCGTCCACGTGCGTGACATGTTATTGCGCGCCAAGCTCACCGCCGACCAGTCGCTGGAACTGAATCGCATTTTCCTGGAATATCAGAAATTTTTCGGCGAGGCGCAGAAACTGGGCAAGGAGATTTTGCAACGCCTGGCAGCATAGTTCCCCAATCAGGCTTTGCCGTGGATCTTCGCCCACCACCAGCGCACGCCGACGAACAGGAAACGCCAGTCGGAGAAGAATTCCGGCGGCTTGCCTTCGAAGGCGTGGCCGATGAATTGGAAAATCCATCCGATGAGGAACAGGGCCAGTCCGTATAGCCACAGGCGGTGGTAGAAAATGCTGGCGATAAAGACTGGGGTCGAGAGCAGGATTACAGGAATGCCCAGCGTGTGACAGATCCGGTTCACGGGATGCTGATGACTGGAACTGTATTGCGCGATCCACTGCTCGTTGGTGCGACTACCTAGCACGCGGAGATAATAGCACGATCTCGAGAGCAGAAGAAAAACGGCTGGCAGATTGGTCATGCCAGCCGTTCGTATCGATCCATCATATGACCCGATGGCCAGATGATCAGATCAGCTTAGCGCCGTCCGCGGAACCCACCGCGGGAAGTTGCAACCGGGCCGCGCCCTTCTGGGCCTCGCGCTGCTACCGGACCATGCTCCACTGGACCCCGACCTTCATAGCCGCGACCCGCATAGCCGCGACCCGCATAGCCACGACCGTCATAGCCTCGGCCATCAAAGCCACGAGCGTAGACGCGGGCCGGGTACACGGGACGTCCCCAACCGTGGTACCAGGGGCCGGCGCCGATGAAGACTCCGCCTGAGAACCAGCTCGGGCCGTAGTAGCCGTAGGGCGCGCAGCCGTACGGATAGTCTGGGTAATATCCGTAAGTGCAGACGGGCGGTCCAGCCACATAGCCTCCGCCGACGCCGATTCCTACTCCGCCGACTCCTACTCCGACCACGACTGCAGCTTGCGAGTAGGCGACCGGAAAGGCCAGTAACGCAACCAGTAGCGCAACATATCTTAGATATTTCATGATGGTCCCCCTTTTTTTCTTCTACTGCTTCAACTCGGGTACTTCAGCTTTTTTCTTTCTGAAGCGCCTACTCATACAAACTCGCATGGGGGTGAAAAGTTGCGGCAGGAGGAGTGGCTGATTTCAGCCATCCTGCGTGAAATCAGCCAGTTGGCGGGAAGTGGTTGAAGGGGAGCGCGGTTCGGTCTTTGCTCATTCAGGTGCGCTTGACGTCGGTCAGCATGGTCTGCCGCAAGATGCTGTTCACCCGCGTCTGATATCCTCTACCGCGCTTTTTCAGCCAGGCAACCACATCGGCATCGAGGCGCATCGAGATTGGCTGCTTCAGGGGACGATAGAACCTGCCTCGAACCGCATCTTTCCACGCGCCGGGCGGAAGCTCGGGGATATCTGAGGTATCGATTTGGTCGTCGGGTAATGCGGCCAGAGCGCCTAGCTCTCTTTTCTGCTTCGCCGTTAGAGCCCGTCCAGCGGCTCGCTTTGCTCTCCCATTCCTAGTTGCTTTGCGCATAGATGCTCCGTTCGCTTCGAGTTGCCTTTCGGGCAGAGATAATGCGAATTTCTTCGTCGTCGTCACTTACGGTGTGGGCGACCAGCAGCAAATGAACTCCGTTTACCATTCCAATCGCCTGCCAGCGCGTTTCACCGTCCACCTCGCGGTCTTGCCGCGTCAGATGATGCGGATCGTCAAAGACCAGGCTGGCGGCTTCGAAACTGATGCCATGCTTTTGCTCGTTGATCCGGTTCTTTCGTTCATCCCAGCGAAATTCCACGGCAGTCGTTGTATAGACGGATGTGTATAGACGATAGCATGGATATCGGGCGTGCGCAAACCGGCCCAAGCGGAGCTTGGACGGGGCACCCTCTTGAGTGTGCAGAGTAGGCTGGGTCACCCCGACCCTCCAGACTGTGGTTGGACGGGCCCATTCCTCTCAGAAGTTTTTTACAATGTTTTTGCATTTCCATGACAACTGATGAGTCTTCCTTGAGGTATGGTTCGCGGCGCAAGAAAATTACAATTTTCCCGGGGAGGCTCAGAAAAATGACCAGACACATTCGTAAATTCATCGCAATGGCGTTGGCGATTGCGGCATTCGCACTCACCACCAGCGCTGCCATGGCGCAGAGTTACACCGGCAATTGGGCGGCGACGGTGACCAAGTCACAGCGCTCCAATGGCACGTACTGCGTTTCTCTTACCGACGATGGCAGCGGCGGCTTTCTGCACAGCGGCGAGGCCGTGCTGAACGGCCAGAACAACCCATATGGCGGCTATTTCACAGTCGTCCATGGGCTCATGACTGTAACTTTCACCTATCCGTCGGGCGAGGGCGACTGCTGTGACTTCCAGGTATTCACCGCGCACGCCAACAACGACAAAATCGGCAAGGGCGTCTTCAATTATTTTGGCCTGACCGACATCGGTCTACTGTCGTTCCGCAAGAAAGACGGCTGCTGAAACCTAAGTTGGTGCCTTCGGAGTTGATGGGCAGGAATTGCCAGAAGTGACCGATCTGGGGCGCGGTGCGGGGCATCATTTACAATCGATGATTCTCCTTAAGAGGATTCTCCTTAAGAAAGATTCTCTTTCGATTGGAAAACATAGCCATGCACCGTTGGTCGCAACTCTTTATTCCTACGCTTCGCGAGGCCCCGGCTGATGCCGAGGTCGCTAGCCACAAGCTGCTGGTCCGGGCTGGATATATTCGGCAACTGGGCGCGGGCATTTACTCGTTTCTGTTCCTGGGCAATCGCGCTACCCAGAAGATCATGGGCATCGTCCGCTCGGAGATGGACAAGATCGGGCAGGAGTTTTATCTGCCGGCTTTGAATCCGCGCGAGGTTTGGGAAGCCAGCGGGCGCTGGACGGCGATGGGCGAGAACATGTTTCGCCTTAAGGATCGCAAGGGCGCCGACCTTTGTCTGGGCATGACGCATGAGGAAGTCATGACCGACATCGCGCGTAAGGAGCTGCGCAGCTACAAGCAATTGCCGCAGATCTGGTATCAGATTCAGACCAAGTTTCGCGACGAACCTCGTCCGAAGTCGGGACTGCTGCGGGTGCGGCAGTTCATCATGAAAGACGCTTACTCGTTTGACATTGATGCGGCCGGCCTCGACGTTTCCTATCAGAAGCATCATGACACTTACTGCCGCATTTTTGATCGCTGCGGACTGAAGTACATGGTGATTGATGCGCATTCGGGCGCCATGGGTGGATCGAAGTCGCAGGAGTTTATGGTGCGGACTCCGGCTGGCGAGGACTTGATCGTCAGCTGCGAGAAGTGCAACTACGCGGCCAATATGGAGAAGGCTACTTCCCGGCTGGCTCCGGTTGAAGATCTGAAAGCCGAGGGCGATGGCGCGCCGCTTGAGGTGCACACTCCGGGACAGAAAACGATTGAGGATGTGGCGCGGTTTCTGGGGGTTTCTCCTAAGAACAAGATTAAGACTTTGGCGATGATGATTTCTGCCGAGGAGCCGGAAAAGGGCAACACTCGCATTCCGACGAAGTGGGAGCCGGGCCCAGTATCGCGGGCAGTGGTGCTGCTCATGCGCGGCGATCACCAGATGAACGAGGCCAAGCTTTCGACCGCGGTTGGGGGCAAAGAGGCGCGTCCCATGACGGAGGACGAAATTCTTGCGCTCTTTAAATCTCCCGCGGGATATCTCGGTCCGCTCGGTATCGACTGGGCAAAGAACATGGAGGAGCCTCGCAAGCCGATTCTGCTGGTGGATAAGGCGCTGGAAGGGCGAGTCAATTTAATCGGCGGCGCTAATAAAGAGGACTATCACGTCAAGCATCTGACGCCGGGAAAGAACTTTCATCCTACGGCTTATGTTGACTTGCGGAGCGTGACTGCGGGCGAGGACTGCCCGAATTGCGGAGCGCCGCTGCGCATTGATACTGCGGTCGAGATCGGGCACATCTTCAAGTTGGGCTACAAGTATTCGGAGTCCATGGGGGCGCGCGTTCTTGACCACAACGGCAAAGAGGTCGCGCCGATCATGGGGAGTTATGGGATTGGGATTGAGCGCATCCTGACGGCGGCGGTCGAGCAGAGCAACGATGAGAACGGCTTCTGGCTGCCACCTTCGATTGCGCCTTTTGAGGTGGTGGTCGTATCCACTAATTCGAAAGACGAGGCGATTCGTAATGCTTCGGGGGACATTGCCCGGCGGCTTGAGGCGTCCGGTTTCGACGTTTTGCTGGATGATCGGGACGAACGGCCGGGAGTGAAATTTAAGGACGCGGATCTGGTGGGTATCCCCTTTCGAATCAACGTGGGGAAGAAGGTTACCGAAGATACCGTGGAAGTCGTTCGGCGCTCGACTCTGGCGCGGGAGGACGTTAAGATTTCTGCCATAAGCGAGTATTTCCAAGGATTGCGCTCGACCGCCTAGTAAGCTGGGAAAAACAGCCCTTGGCGCATCCTGGAAAGCTCACTTTGAAACTCGCAACGGGCGCTTTGGCGATTTCTTCTTATGGCGACTCTGAAATTATTGTTGGTCATGGCCGTCCTGGGGGCGTTGGGCCTGGTGGGCCTGAAGGTGGCTCCGCCATTTTTTTCGAACTACGAGCTTGAGGATGCGATCAAGAACGAAGCGACGCAGTCGACTTACAGCGCGCGCACGGAAGACGACATTCGCGATGCTGTCATCAAGACGGCCCGCAACTACGACATAGCGCTGACGCCGAAGCAGGTGCATGTCTCGCGAATTGGCGGATTCGGCACGGGCAGTCTCGCCATCCAAGCCGACTACAGTGTTCCCATCGAACTGCCCGGCTACTCGACGACAATCGAGTTCCATCCTTCATCGAAGAACAGCGGAGTGTTTTAGGAGCAACTCGTCGCTGTTCGCTCTTCACTGCCCGCTCTTGGCTCCTAGCTTCCGACCTACTGCTTTTTATCCCAATCTTCTCGCGACACTGCTTTGAGCGGTTCCAGCTGCTTGGTCTGTAGAGCGGTATTCAGTGGCGGAAGCTGCGATGTAACGATTGACTGAAACTGCGTTCCAGCGGCTTCCAGTTTTTTCTGGAGCACTGTGGTGTCCTCGACTTGCGATTGCGTTGGACGTCCGGAGTATGCATTCACCGCGCCGTACAATTCGCCGAGGTTTTCGCGCAGCTTCTTCTCGCCGGTAATCATGCCTCCTTCTTTCACCGATACGAGAGTGGAACGGAAGGCCTCCAGTTGCTGGGCGAGATGGTTGAGCTGCTCCTTCAACTTGTCGTCAGAAACCGCGGCGCCCCGCTGCCGCACCTGCTCCCGCAGTTCGCTGGTGGCATCTACGATGTAGGTCAACTGCGACAACATGCCGTAGAGCTGAGTAACGGTCTTGTGCTGGAGTTCGCGATCTGCGGCGGTGCTCTTCGAGCGCGGATCCGGAACCAGCTTGACCTGCGAAGTATAGGTCTCCTTACCTTTGGTGAGCTTGACGGTGTAGGTTCCTTCCTGCACCTGCGGCCCAAAGAAGACATATTGGTTCTCCACCAATCCGGCGGCAGGAGGCATCTTGGGCGGCTTCTCTCGCTCGGGCCATTGCACACGATTCAATCCGCGGCGCTTGTCCCCCTGGAACGAGGTGCGCAGCTGACCCTTAGAGTCGTAAATGTCGAGTTTCAGGTCGCCGAAAATGTGGCGCTTCTTCTGGTAGTAGACAATCGCTGCCGCCTCGGGCAGCGTTCGCCCGAGGAATTCGGAGTCTCCATCGAATCGCTGTTCGCCCGACGGCAGTGCCAGCACCGAGGGCCGCGAGGGCAGCATTACCAAGTCTTTGGCCAGAAGTTCCGGGGTAAGAGCGCGGATGGGCGTCAGATCATCAAGAATGTAGATACCACGGCCATGCGTCGCCAGAATCAAGTCCGATTCACGCGGATGGATGGCAATGTCGCGCACGGCAACGTTCGGAAGGCTGCCTTTAAACTGCGCCCAGTGCGCGCCACCATCAATCGAAAGGAAAAGTCCGAACTCGGTCCCTACAAACAGAAGATTGGCGTTCACTAGGTCTTGCCGCACCACGTGGGCATAGCCGCTCAAGTCTGATGTCGAGAGCGAGGTCCATGTCTTGCCATAGTCCTTGGTCTGGTAGACATAGGTCTTCATGTCGCCCGTCGCGTGTCCATCAAAAGTGGCGTAGGCAGTGGCGGGATCGAAGTGGCTGGCCTCGATAGTTGATACCCACGTGCCAGTGGGCAGCCCGGGAACATTCTTCGCGACATTCGTCCAACTCTTGCCGCCATCGCGAGTGACCTGGACGTTGCCGTCGTCGGTCCCCGCCCAGATTACTTCGCCGTTCTTGGGAGACTCCGCGATGGTGTAGATGGTTTCGAATTTCTCGGCGTCGGAGTTATCAATCGTCAAGCCGCCGGATAATTCCTGATGCTGCCGGGCGGGATCGTTGGTCGTCAGATCGGGCGAAATACGGTCCCAGGATTCTCCATGATCGTGCGAGCGAAAGAGAAATTGTCCGCCCAGGTAAATTGTCCCCGGATGATTCGGGCTCAGGTGAATCGGGGCGTTCCAGTTGAAACGGAACTCCGGTTCGCCGGACCTGGGCAAAGGTTTGACGTCTCTGGCTTCACCGGTGGATTTGCGGAAGCGTTCGATCATTCCGCCCTGGTATTCCGCATAGGCAAAGTCATTATCTGAGAGATCGGAAAACGCCCAAAAGCCGTCGCCGCCATCAATATTTCGCCAGTGGCGATTGGCGATTCCGTCGGCGGCCCTCGACGGCCCCATCCAGGTGCCGTTATCCTGCAGGCCGCCATACACGTTATACGGGTCGGCCATATCGGCGCTCACGTGGTAGAACTGCGACACCGGAAGATTCGAAAGAAACCGCCAGTGCGACGACCGATCCAGCGACTGATACACGCCGCCATCGGTGCCAACCAGCATCTGGTCGGGATTGTCGGGATTGATCCAGAGCGCGTGGAGATCCCCATGCACTGCATCGCCAGGGCCTTCGCTAGTTGAAAACGCAGCGCTGAAACTCTTTCCGCCGTCTTCGCTGACGGTCAGGAAAAATCCCGGCTTGTACACACGATCGGCATCCTTAGGATCGACCGCCAAGCGCGCAAAGTAAAACGCGCGCCCGCTGATGTTGAACGAGTTATTGACCTCGGCCCAACTCTCGCCCGCATCGTCGGAGCGGAACAGCGCAGTGTGGTTCTTCGCTTCCACCACCGCATACACACGAGTGTGATTCGAGGGAGGGATGGCCATGCCGATGCGTCCCAGATCGCCCTGCGGCAGACCTTTTCTTAGCTCATGCCAGGTGGCGCCGGAGTCGGTGCTCTTGAACAATCCGCTGCCCGGGCCGCCGGAGCGAAAGTTATGCGGCTCGCGACGGACGTCCCACATGGCGGCATAGAGCACGCTCGGATCCTGGGGGTCCATCGCCATCTCTGCACAACCGGTGCTGTCGTTGCGGTAGAGGAGCCTCGTCCAAGTCTTGCCGCCGTCGGTGGTCTTGAAAACGCCGCGCTCTGTGTTCGAATTCCACAAGTGTCCCAGGGCGCACGCATACACAGTGTTGCTGTCCTTCGGATTCACTACGATGCGGCTGATGTGCTCGGAGTCGGCAAGTCCCAGGGCTTCCCAACTATCGCCTCCGTCGCGCGAGCGGTAGATTCCCGTCCCCACCGAAACGCTGTTGCGCACCCACGATTCACCAGTCCCCACCCAAACCGTTTGCGGACTGGATGGATCGATCGCGATCGAGCCAATCGAAAGCGAGGGCTGCTTGTCGAAGACCGGCTTGAAGGTTGTGCCGCCGTCCACCGACTTCCAGACGCCGCCGCTGGCCGAACCGACATAGATGGTCAGGCGCTGGCCCTCGTGAACCGCCGCGATGTCGGCGATGCGGCCTCCGGTAACGGCCGGGCCAATGGCACGGATCGGAAGTCCGCTCAGGGTGTCGGAATCGAGCGTTACATCCTGCGCAGAGGCGGCCAGCGCGGCCGCGACGAAGAAGGAAGCAATCCGGAAAATTCGCACGCGCTTGAACATTAGTTCCCTCGAAGTGGAGCAAACACGTTTCGTATCGGCGACGCAAACGTTTCGTATCGGGGCACCGCTTAAGCGATGCCGTAATTCGTTGCGTCGATTCGCCCCTTCAGGATTGGCGAATCGACGTTCTGCGGAACGCTGCTAATTTTTCGGCGGATCGGCCTTCGTCGGCGTTGGTGCTGGTGCCGGAGGCGGCGCGGGAGCAGGCGGAGGCATCTTGAAAATCGAGTCATCGAACGGCAAGTTGAATTCGACCTTGGTGATGGTCAGTTTCTGCTTCTCCGCACTTCCCTTTACTCCACTCTCGACCGCGAACGGAAGGATGATGCCGTTCACTTCCTTGTAGTCGCCGATCGACGACTCCACCACCTGCTCGCTTCCGCGGACGGTGCGCTTGGTTTCCTCTTTGATCTCGAGGAAGGAATCGGAGTCGATGTAGAGCGTCTGCACGTCGCCATTCTTCAATGTGACCTTCAGCTTGTAGGCGTCGGTGCCTTCGATCTTCTCTTTGCCGAGGAGTTCGACCTGGTTGCCTTTACTCTTGTAGTCCACCAGCGGGCCATCGATGTCAGCCATCTCCTGAACCTCTTTGGCCTCGTCAGCCGACATCAGTTCGGGATCCTTCTTGCCCATGAACGGCATGATCTGCCATGCATTCTTGCCGTCGTAGGCTTGCACCGCGGTCAGGCCCTGGATGGTGAACTCCAGCCGCGCGAGATCTCCCCGCTTTTGGATTAACACGCCCGGCGCTTCCATTCCCGGCCCCATCGCCATGGTGGCGGTGGCCTTGATCGATTGGACACTTTTCAGCTTGTCCGTTCCGCCACGCGCTTGAGTGTTTTTCGCAATAATCTCGTCGGCGGATTGCGCCCACATAGCCGGAACGAGCAAGGCAGCGGCGATGATCCCGAAACACAGTTTTCTGAATCTGAACATGAGTAGTCTCCTGAGAATTTTCCCTGACAAGCAAAACCAAGAAAGGGGTGAACACATGACCATAAGGGCCGCCGTTCGGAGCTGTCAAATGCATAGCGCATGTTTTCCAGGTGGCGTCCCGATCTAGCTTTTTTCACCACGGAGTCACAGAGTCACAGGGAACCCCAAATGCTTGGCGAATCAAACCCTTGGAGCGCTGGCGGTTCGAGGGCAGACTCACTGCCACACCCCGTCCATCCTTTGACACGCATCCAAATCGTTGTAGCGGACGGCTGGTGATTTAGAATCAGTGATAACGCCTCAAAGCCAGTTCGGGCTGAGAATTGCTCTTGTGCATGATGCACAGTTGTTTCCATGGCCATTAAGCTGAAAATCCCGACAGCTCGACGTCGTGGCAAGCGTGGAACCGACCGGTTTCTGGCCCACGATCCCCTGGTGCGCATTGCCCTGCTCTGTTTTCTCACTCTGTCGCTCGTAGTGGTCGGTTTTTTTGCCTACTGGTATGTGAAGTACGACCGCATCATCGAGCAACGTTTTCGGGGGCCGGTGTTCGCCAGTTCGGCCAAGATCTTCGCCGCTCCGCAGGTGGTGCGGGTGGGAACGAGGTTGACCGTCTCGGAAATTGCGGCGGAGTTGCGTCATGCCGGTTATACCGAGAAGGAGGGGGAGTCTCCGCTGGGGAGCTTCCGACTGCATGGCGGCTCGATTGAAATTCTGCCCGGGCCCGACTCTTACCACAGTCCCGAAGCGGCCACGATTACGGTTGCGGATGGAGCGGTTTCGAATATCAACAGCCGCTCCGCCGGAGAACTGGCAGCGTATGAGCTCGAGCCTCAGATGCTGACATCGTTATTCGATGCCGAGCAGCGCTCCAAGCGGCAACTGGTGAAGTACGACGACATTCCCAAGGTCATGGTGGAGGCGGTTACGTCCATCGAAGACCGCCGGTTTTTTCAGCATAACGGGGTTAACTTCATGCGGCTGGCGGAAGCTGCCTGGATTGACCTTATGCATGGGCACCATTCGCAGGGCGGTTCAACCATCACCATGCAGCTCTCGCGCGCATTTTTTCTGAGTCCGGAGAAGACTTATCGGCGCAAGCTGATTGAAATGCTGATCGCGGTGGAGTTGGAGCAGAAATTTTCGAAGCAACAGATTTTCGAGTTCTATGCCAACCGCGTCGATCTGGGACAGCGCGGCTCGTTCACGATCTCGGGCCTCGCTGAGGGGTCACGGTCTTATTTCAACAAGGACCTCAAAGACATCACCTTGCCCGAAGCTGCGCTGCTCGCGGGGTTGATCCAGGCGCCTAGCTATTTGTCGCCATATCGGCATCCGGAGCGGGCGTTGGAACGGCGCAACACGGTGATCGAGTCGATGGTCGAGACCAACGCCATCACTCGCGAGCAAGCGGTTAAGGCGAAGGCGACACCGCTGAAACTGGCTCCGCCGAATGTTGAGGCCAGCGACGCTCCGTACTTTGTGGATATGGTGCGCGACACCATCGTCAACAAGCTGAACGAGCGCGAGGTTAATGATCAGGAGTATCGCATTTACACGACGCTAGATCCGGCGCTGCAACAGGCGGCGGCGCAGGCGGTTGAAACCGGCATCAAGCTGGTGGACGACCAAGTCACGAAAATGCGGACGAAGAAGGTGAAGGTCGGCAAGAACAAGTACGAAACCACGGTCGCGCCTGGCCCGCAGGCGCAGGTGGCGCTGGTGGCTATGGATCCGCACACTGGCGAAATCAGGGCGCTGGTCGGAGGGCGAAATTACGGAACCAGCCAGTTGAATCATGCGCTGGCTAAGCGGCCGACTGGCTCCATCTTTAAGCCGTTTGTTTACGCTGCCGCCATGAATACGGCTATTGATGGCTCGACGACTGTGATTACTCCGGCGTCGACGGTTAGCTGATCAACCTTCGACGTTCACTTACGGTGACCAGATTTATGAGCCGCGCAACTACAAAGAGGAGTACCACGGCGATGTCACGCTGCGCTATGCGCTGGCGCTTTCGCTTAACAACGCGACCGTAAAAGTGGCGGAGGAAGTAGGTTACGACAAGGTGGCGGATCTGGCCCGGGCCGCTGGAATCGCCTCGGTGAAAGCTACTCCAGCGATGGCACTCGGCGCCTACGACGCCACGCCCGTGGATATGACGGGAGCGTACACCAGTTTTGCCAACGGCGGCATGCGGCTTACCCCGGTTTTCGTCAATTCGGTTCGCAATTCCACCGGCGACGTCGTCGTGAACTTCGGGACCACCAGGACGCAGGTGCTCGACCCGCGGATCGCCTTTGTCATGACCAACATGCTGGAAGGCGTTATGAACTTCGGCACGGCTGCCGGGGTTCGGACGCGCGGATTTACTGCTCCGGCTGCCGGCAAGACCGGCACTTCGCATGACGGCTGGTTCGCGGGATACACCAGCAACCTGCTGTGCATTGTGTGGGTGGGATACGACGATTACAGCGATATCCGGCTGAGCGGCGCGCAGACTGCGGCTCCTATCTGGGCCGAGTTCATGAAGAAGGCGGTTACGCTGCCGCAGTATGCGGACGTGAAGCCTTTCACCCAACCTCAGGGCGTGGTGGATGTGCAACTCGACAAGGTTACAAACCGGCTGGCGACTCCAACGTGCCCCGACGATTACACGATTGCCTTCGTTGCCGGCACCGAGCCCCACGATACGTGTGACCAGACGGGCGGCATGCGGGGGTTCTTCTCCCGAATGTTCGGAACCGAGAAAGCGCTGCCTCCCCCGACCACGGGTAGCGCGCAGCCACCCTCTGGGAACCCGCCGCCTGCCACCGGTGTCCAATCAGACGAAGAGGCAAAGAAAAAGAAAAGCTTCTTCGGCAAGATTGTGGGCGCGTTCAAGGGAGACAGCGGCTCTTCCAATCAGAATGACAAGAATGCGCCCCACCGTCGCCGCCTAAGAGCAGTGACAGCGGTACGCCGCCGCCTTAGAAGCGTCACGGTCTCAAAGTTGCAAGGGATGTAGTGCCGAACGCTGAAATGCCCTGAAACTGTGAAGTTTGGTAGGTTCGGCCGGGGGTGGGATATGTTTTCCTGGATCCGCGTAAGTTTCGTAGCAATTCTCTTCTCCTTCGTTGCTCTGGTTGTTTCTCCCTTACAGGCTCAAAACAGCGAACAGTTGGAGGTCGGGCCGCCGCCGCTGCACCGCGTCGATCCACCGGCAGCCGGTGCTTCGCCTGAGGAGCTAGAAGAGCGTGGCGACGACCTGCGCGCGGAGAAGATCTTTCTCGACGCCATCGACTATTACGAAGCCGCCTTGAAGGACTCGCCGGGGAACGCTTCGCTGTTCAATAAAATCGGGATGTGCCAACTCCAACTGCACCGCGACAAGGAAGCCAAGAAGAGTTTCGAACGGTCCATCAAAGCCGATCGTAACCACGCTGACGCCTATAACAATCTGGGCGTCGACTTACTACGATATGCATAACAACAGCGCAGCCATCAAGCAATACGAGAAGGCGATCTCACTCAAGGACGACGCAGCCGCGTCTACAGCAACCTGGGCACGGCATATTTCGGCAAAAAGCAGTTCGAACAAGCCATAAAGTGTTACGCCAAGGCGGTGGGTCTGGATCCTGACGTCTTCGATCGCAACTCCCACGGAGGACTACAGGCCAGGCTCGCTTCTCCCGAGGACCGCGCCCACTACGATTATGTTCTCGCCAAGATGTACGCCGGGGCCGGCGTGAATGACCGTTCATTGCACTATCTGAAGAAAGCAATGGAGGAGGGCTACAACATCAAGAACGTCTACAAAGACAATGAATTCAGCACCCTGCGCAAGGACCCCCGTTTCGCCGAACTGATGGCGGCGAAGACGCTGGCGATCTCCGATTAGAAGCCGACAAGTCGCTGCGTCGAATAAGTTAGAAGAAAACGGGCGAAATTCGAGAATCCGCGAAACTTTCCCGGTGCGCCTGGGTTTGCAGTGTCATTGCTCCTGAAAACAACAGGGTGAGTAAGGAGAACAAGAACCCACCGGTTGCTAACCCGAGCACGCCCCAAGCACGCAACCGGTGGGTGTTTTCAGTAGTCAGCAGTCAGCACTTGGCAATTAGCGCTTAGCTTCTTTCCGAGATGTATGCTTCCACCGCTTTCTTCCATTTACCTTTCGCCTTCAGGATGTATTCGACTGCATCGCGGGCTGCGCCTTCGCCTCCAGCGTGGGGCGTGGTCCAGTAGGCTTCGGCCTTCACTTCGGGGCGGGCGTTCTTGACGGCTATCGCCAGACCGCATTTGCGCATCGCCGGCAGATCGATCACGTCGTCGCCTACGAACGCGGCCTCGGCAGCGGTGATTCCCTCTTTTTTGGCAATTTGGGCAACGACCGATGCCTTGTCCTGAACTCCCTGGTAAACGTGGTCAATTTTCAGGTCGCGTGCGCGCAGGGCGACGGTCGCAGAGATGCGCTTGGTGATGATCCCGGTCTTGATCCCGGCCAGACGGGCGAATGAAAAGGCGGTTCCGTCGTGGGCGTGGAAGCCCTTGGCTTCGATCAGGCTAGCGCTGTGCAGGCCGAAGCCACCCTGTGCGCCGGGTTGCGCGGAGCGTTCGAGCACACTCTGCTGAACTCCGGATTGCGCGCCGGCGGGCGCGGGGAAGATCCAGATCTTGCCGTCGGTCAGAACGCCGTCGACGTCGAAAAGGATGAGTTTGATTTTGCGGGCACGGGCGGTGGCGGATGGTTTGGGCATCGTCGCGATTCTAGCATTCAGACGGGTCGGCGCTTGTGCCCTGCTTCAACCCGGTCGTGGCTTAAATTGGGGAGCAAGCTAGCCAAGTGCGGACTGGATGAGGGTGTAGGGATCCTTCGACTCCGCACGTTCTTCACTTCGTGAAGAACATGCTGCGCTCAGGATGACAAACCAAAGTGAGCCACTATTCACGACTCCTATGGGTTACCTGTTGTCTTCGACAGGGTCGGAGTCGTCGATCGCAGCTTGAAAGATTGCCTCAATCGATTGCTGGAAGAGGCGCGCGATGCTGAAGGCAAGCGGGAGGCTGGGGTCGTATTTCCCGGTTTCAATGGCGTTCACGGTCTGGCGCGAGACGTGGAGGCGCGCGGCGAGTTCGGCCTGCGACCAATCGCGCTCTGCACGAAGAACTCGGAGTCGGTTCTGCATGGCAGACTAGGCGACCTCCACTGGTTCGGACGGCAATGGTTCTAGTCGGCGAGCGTGTGAGATCAGCGCGGCCAACTGCTCCGTGGTGGCGTTACCGACCAGCCGATCTTTTCCCAGTAGATCGTTCCCCACTTCCACTACCGGTACGGCGGAGATTCCTTTGCTCATCAGAATTTGGGGCTTGAGAGTCACATCAATTTTTTCCAGCGTGAAATCCATTTCTTTTTGCAGAGCTTGCAGGCGCTGCCATACGATCGGACAAAACGGACAGCTGAAAAAACTGTAAAAAGTCACCGCGACGCTAGCCCGGGTTAGGTTTTCGGGAAGGCTGTCGTCGACTCGTCCATAGCCAAGGAAGCGGGAGATGCTGGGGAAATAGTGGAATAGTGCCCACCGCACGGACGGCACCACGATCAGCCAAATCAGGCCGCCTGCCCAACGGCGCTCGTATCCCATGTAAACCAGTACGGCTAAGTAGGCGACCCAGGAAAGGATCAGGCCGCTCACATTGCATTGCTGGTCTTTAGTGGTTGCTCGGGTGCTGATTCGGGAGACGATTGGCGGTGTGATCATTTGTACCTTTCTGAACAAAAGACATAGGCACAGCCCCAAAGCAGCAGCATGGAACTTCCGATGTCATCCCACGGTGCGCGGAGGATTCCCGCCCGTTCCAGCCCGGCGAAGACAAAGGTGAGAGCCAGAGTTGCCATGAAGGCAATGAATACCGACTCATACCAGATGCGCTTCTGGAGTTCGTCCACTTTCTGAATCATGTGCACTAATGCCACCCAGAAAAACGTTGAGGGGACGAGCGGCAAAAGAGTCAGGAGGCGTGGGACGGGTTGGTGTAATACATGGCTGGGGAACCAATCGACCGCGAGTTCGGTGACGAGAGCGGCGACTGCCCAGAGGAAGATTGGTCGGGTGAAACGTGAGCGGGGCGTGCAAACGGTGTTCATGGAACTTACTGTAAAGTTTACTTGTCATATTGTCAAGTGTAATTTACTTTCGTGTCCGTCATGTCCGGCTGACCTCTTTCTTATCATCATCATCGTCTCTACCATTGAATCCACACGTCACAATGTGTAGGATGTTACACATGCCAACTAACCTCGCTTTGGACGACCATCTTATCGAAGAAGCGCGTCGGGCCGGGAGGCACAAGACGAAGAAAGAAGCGGTCACGGCCGCCCTGGATGAATACGTCCGCAAGCGCCAGCAGATGCGGATTCTGGACGCCTTCGGCAGTTTTCCCGTCGACCCTGACTACGACTACAAGGCGGAACGGGCCGGGAGTCGCAGCAGCTCGGACAAGAGCTCGTTGCGCTCTCGCGTCGATCATCGCTCATGATGGTGCTTGTGGATACTCCAGTCTGGTCGCTGGCGCTGCGGCGGCGGCCGGAGAATCTTGGTGATGAGGATCAGCGACTAACAGAATCTCTGGCCGACCTGATTCGCGAAGGGCGCGTGCAAATCCTGGGGCCGATACGACAGGAGTTGCTATCCGGTATTCGCGAGGAGAGCCAGTTTCGCAAGCTGCGCGACCATTTGCGCGCTTTCGTGGAGCACCCGCTCGAGGCGGCGGACTACGAGGAGGCCGCGCACATGAACAATCAGTGCCGTGCGCGAGGCATCGTGGGATCGGCAGTCGATTTCCTGATCTGCGCCGCCGCCGACCGTCGCGGCTGGGCTATCCTCACGACCGATCAGGATTTCCGGAGCTACGCTTCGGTGCTGCCGGTGCGACTTTATCCTCGTGCGACTGCGGGGTAGAAGGCTATCTGCGGCGTTTGCGATGTCAGAGAAATGATTTGATAATGGCGTGCTGGTCGGACACACCCGAGATACTTGGCCGACGGATAGCCAATGAAGAAATTTCCCGGAAAAACTCGAAGACGCGCCGAGAAGGCGGATCGGGGTTCGGCTCGCCCGAGTTCATCGCGCCAGACGCCAGGCCATCTTTCATCCAAAGAAGACCAGCGCCGGCCTCGTTTTTCGAAAGAGCTTTCGGTTCTTTACGAAGACGATGCTCTGGTCATTGTGGACAAACCGGCTGGACTGCTGGCGGTGCCGGTTGAGGGCTCGGATGCGCCGTCCGCCTTGTCATTGCTGATCGCAAAACTTCAACCGAAAAGGCAGCGAGCTTTGATCGTGCACCGCATCGATCGATTCGCCTCCGGGGCGCTGTTGTTTGCGAAGACGGCTTCGGATCGGGAGGCGCTGGTGCGGCAGTTTCTTGCTCATACTCCGATGCGGCGGTATCTGGCGGTGGTGCGCGGGCGGATCGTAGATCGGACAGGCGCTCAGACGGGCGCTAGGACAGGCACGGCGGTGCATTATTTTCGGCGGGAGGGAATGTATCAACAGTTGCGGACTGCGAGGGATCCGCGGGCGACTCGCGCCGAAATGCGGTATTCGGTCGAACGGCTTTTTGCGGATGCGTTCGCTGGTGCGGGTGGAGCTGGAGACGGGATTGCAGAATCAGATCCGGGCGCAATTTTCGGCGATGGGGCATCCTGTGATTGGCGATCGAAAATACCATCGCGAGGAAGCGGCGGAACCGCTGATTGCGCGGGTTGCGCTGCATGCCGCACATCTTGAGTTTGTTCATCCGCGCTCGGGGAAGAGCGTTTCGGTGGAGTGTAAGCTGCCGGCGGATTTTCAGCAGTTGGTGCGGGAATTGGGGCGGCCGGGCAGGGCGCGGCGGTGAACGATTTCCGCAAATTCACTGGCGGGCGATCCACAGGACCGGGAAATGGCGTCCGAGTTTTTCGAAATCGCGGTCCGAGGTAACAAGCGTGGCCTGATGCAGAGTAGCCAGGGCTGCCGCGATGCAATCCACATACGGAATCTTGTGAACGGCCTTTAGTTCGCCGGCTTTAATGGCTTGAGGAAGATCAACGGGGACGATCTCAATGGGAAGGCGCGACAAGCCCGACATAGTCCGCCGCGCGGTTTCTTGGTCGCGCCTCTGCCATAACACGTAGAAGATCTCACCCCAGTTCAGGACTGAAATGAATACTGAACTGTTCTGCTGACGCGCTGACTGGAGCAGACTCTCCACCTTTCGCCACCCGGGCCCCGCCTCGATGAGATCCAATACCGCGTTTGCGTCGAGGACGTACCTCTTCATCGCTTCTCGATTCGGTGCTCGCGCTCGCGAGCTTCCACGAGCGAGTCCTCACCTTTGCAGCAGCCGACCAGGCTGCGAATGAATTCGTCAGTGATGGGCTGGAGGATCAACTGGTTTTCCTCGGTGCGGATGGCGATGCGCGTCCCGGTCTTAATCCCCAGCCTCTCGCGCAAGGCGGCGGGAATCACAATCTGCCCTTTCGAACTGACTACGGTAAAAACAGGCTCCATATGTCCTACATTATAGCATGAGTAGGTCTCATCATTACTCGTCTTACATTCGTTACGGATTTGACCTGTAATCCGAATGCCGCTAACGCAAAAAGCACCAGCTACCAACCGCGAAGGGCGAACATTTTACGAAACCTCAAATCCTCGCTACAATAATTCCCATGCCTTCCGCAGTCTCCCCATCGCTCGCCTGGGCGCATCCGCTGGTGCAGGAGTGGTTCACGGCGCGTTTCTCGACGCCTACCGAACCGCAGGAGCAGGGCTGGCCGCACATCCTCGCCGGGCATACTACGCTGATCTCGGCTCCGACTGGATCGGGCAAAACACTAGCTGCGTTTCTCGCCTGCATTGACCGACTCGTGTGCAAGGCCCTGGCGGGCGAACTGCGCGATCGTACTGAAGTTCTGTATATTTCTCCGCTCAAAGCGCTTGGCAACGACATCCAGAGAAATCTCGAAATCCCGCTGGGAGAAATTCTGCAAATGGCCGGGGAACGCGGCCTGCTGATGCCGGAGATTCGCACGGCTGTGCGCACGGGCGACACTTTGATGAAAGACCGGCGGCTTATGCTGAGGCGGCCTCCGCATATTCTGGTCACTACGCCGGAGTCGTTCTACATTCTGCTTACGGCGGAGAAGAGTCGCGCGATTTTGCGCGATGTTGAGACGGTGATTGTGGACGAAATTCATGCCGTGGCCGACGATAAGCGCGGGGTGCATCTTGCGCTGTCGCTGGAGCGACTGGAAGCGCTGACTCATCGTCCGCCGGTGCGGATCGGGCTTTCCGCTACGCAGAAGCCGATTGAAGAAGTTGCGCGTTTTCTTGCCGGCAGCTTTGTCGTTAACTCTGATCCGCAAAACCCGCGGCCCGATCCGGTGATCGTTAACGTTGGACACAAACGCACGCTCGATCTTGGAGTCGAGGTTCCCTCTTCAGAACTTGGGCCGGTTGCTTCGAACGAAATGTGGGACGAGATTTACGAGCGCATCGTGCAACTGGTGAACGCGCATCGCTCGACGCTGGTGTTTGTGAACACGCGGCGGCTGGCTGAACGCATCTCCCATCAATTAGGTGAGCGGTTGGGCGAGGCTAACGTGGCGGCGCATCATGGAAGCCTGTCGCGCAAGCTGCGTCTGGAGGCGGAGCGCAAGCTGAAAGAAGGTCAAATAAAGGTGTTGGTCGCAACTGCTTCGCTTGAACTTGGCATTGACGTGGGGACGGTGGATCTGGTGTGCCACATCAGTTCTCCGCGTTCGATTGCGGTTGCTTTGCAGCGGGTGGGGCGGTCGGGACACTGGCGGGGCGCGGTCCCCAAAGGGCGATTCTTTGTCACTACTCGGGACGACCTAGCGGAATGCGCGGTGCTGGTGCGCGCCATTCGTTTGGGAGAACTCGACCGGCTGATTTTTCCGGAGGCTTCGCTCGATGTGCTGGCGCAGCAGATTGTCGCTTGCTGCGCGGCCTCGGGTAGCGCCGCGACGGAGAGCCGATCGGGCGGCGAAAAAGATAATGACGGTTGGGATGAAGATGAATTATTCGCGCTGGTGAAACGTGCTTATCCTTATCGCAATCTCACGCGGGAGAAGTTCGACGAAGTTCTGACCATGCTTTCCGAGGGCATCGCTTCGCAACGTGGCCGCTACGGCGCGTATCTGCATCACGACCGCATCAATCGCAAGCTGCGGGCGCGGCGCGGGGCGCGATTGGCTGCGATCACCAGCGGCGGCGCGATTCCCGACAATGCCCTGTTCACGGTGGTTGCCGAACCGGATGGCGGGACCGTCGGGACCGTGGATGAAGACTTCGCGGTCGAAAGCATGGCTGGGGACATCATGCTGCTCGGCAACACCTCGTGGCGCATACGGCGGGTCGAGGGAAAAACATCGCGCGTGCTGGTCGATGATGCGCATGGCGCGCCACCCACCATTCCGTTCTGGCGTGGCGAGGCTCCGGCGCGCACGGCTGAACTTTCGCAGCAGCTTGGCGAGTTGCGCAAAGAGATCAGCGACCGGCTGCCCGGAGTTACTCCAGTAGAAGGATGGCGCAACCTGCCGGTGGTTGCCGAGGCGGTGAGTTGGCTGCGCGAAGAATGTGGACTCGATCTCTCGGGCGCGGAGCAACTGATTCAGTACACGATTGAAGGACGGGCTGTGCTGGGCGATGTTCCGACGCAGACAACGATTATCGCCGAAAGATTTTTTGATGAAGGCGGCGGGATGCAGCTGATCATCCACGCACCTTTTGGCGGACGCATCAATAAAGCCTGGGGACTGGCGCTGCGCAAGCGCTTTTGCCGCGGCTTCAATTTCGAATTGCAGGCGGCGGCCACTGACAACGGGCTGAACATTGCGCTGGCCGAACAGCACAGCTTCCCTCTCGCGGATGTTTTTCAATTTCTGCATTCGGAAACAATGCCGCCGATCCTTGAGCAGGCGGCGCTGGCTTCTCCAATTTTTCAGACGCGCTGGCGCTGGGATGCTACGCGTGCGCTGGCGCTGCTGCGTTTTCAGGGCGGCAAGAAAGTTCCTCCACAGATTCAGCGCATGCGCTCGGACGATCTGCTGGCTTCGGTTTTTCCTGACGTGGCGGCGTGCCAGGAAAATATTGAGGGGGACATTAAGATTCCGGACCATCCACTGGTGGGCGAGGTCATGAAAGACGTGCTCACCGAGGCGCTGGATATTGAGGGCTTGAGTGAGGTGCTGCGCGGAATCGAGCAGGGACGGATTCGCTGCCTGGCGGTGGATACTCCAGTGCCGTCGCAGTTCTCACACGAAATTCTCAATGCGAACCCTTATGCCTACCTGGATGACGCTCCGCTCGAAGAGCGCCGGGCGCGGGCGGTTGAAATGCGGCGTGTGTTGCCGGCGTCGGTGCTTGAGGAAGTCGGGGCGCTTGATCCCGCGGCCATCGCGCAGGTGCAACAGGAGGCGTGGCCGGATGTGCGCGACGCGGATGAGTTGCATGATGTGCTGCATACGCTGGTGGTGATGCCGGTGGGGAGCACTCAGCAGTCAGCATTCAGCACTCAGCGACCGCAAATGACGGGCAGCTGGGAGAACTTCTTCGAGAAGTTGCAGGGTGAGAATCGTGCGCTTGTGGCGGAGGCCGCGAGCAAGCAATATTGGGTCGCTGCCGAGCGCGTCGAATATTTTCGGGCAATACATCGCGTGGAGACGGAGCTTAGCGCGGCTACCGCACAAGTAAGTCCGGATGACGCCTTGCTGGCTGCCGTCCAAGGTTGGATGGCGCATATTGGACCAACGACGGCATCGGAGATTGGCGAGTTGCTGGGACTTCCGGCGTCTGAGATTGAAAAGGCTCTGTTGCGCATCGAGGCTAGCGGGACGATTTTGCGAGGCAGATTCAGACCTGCGGATGCGCGCCCAATAACGTCCGTATCCGACGGACTCGAAATCGAGTGGTGCGAGCGGCGTCTTTTGGCACGTATTCATCGGCTGACGGTTGCTACCTTGCGCAAGCAGATCGCTCCGGTCACGGCGGCGCAATTCATGAACTGGCTTTTGCGCTGGCAGCATATTGCTCCGGGGACGCAGGTGCGGGGCGAGCATGGGACGCTGGAAGTGATTCGGCAGTTGCAGGGATTTGAGATTCCGGCGAGCGCGTGGGAGCGGTTTGTGCTGGCACGCAGAATCTCGGATTACGATCCAGCGTACCTCGATCAGCTTTGCTTGGCTGGCGCGGTCGGATGGGGCCGGCTGTCGCCGCATCCTGCGACTCTGGATACTACGGGACACGGTGAAAGTGGCCTTGAGAATCGGCGGCGAGTCATTCCCACGCGAGTCGCGCCGATTGCATTTTTTGTGCGCGAAGATGCCGACTGGATGAGGGCGCATCATCCCGGAGCGGAGGATTCTTCTACTTCGTTCTTGAGCCCGGTGGCACAGGCGGTGCTCGATCTTTTGAAGCAACGGGGAGCGTTGTTCTTTCCTGACATGGTGCGTGCTACGAGCCGGCTCAAGGCGGAAGTGGAAACCGGGCTGTGGGAACTGGTCGCGGCGGGATTGGTGACCGCTGACGGATTCGAGAATCTGCGCGCGCTGGTAACCCCGAAAAGTACTTCTGGCAGCGGCATTGGAAAAATGATGGGGAAAGTCCGCCGTCCGCGTCATGCGCCGGGACGGTGGTCGCTGCTGCACACCGAAGGCGCGGACCGCGACCGCAGCGTCGAATCCTGCTGCTGGATGTTGTTGCGACGCTATGGAGTGGTCTTCCGCGACTTACTGGTGCGGGAAACTAATCTTCCGCGATGGCGGGAGTTGCAGATCGGCTATCGCCGTCTTGAAGATCGCGGCGAAGTGCGCGGCGGGCGATTTGTGGATGGATTTCTGGGCGAGCAGTTCGCGCTTCCGGTCGCGGTCGAATCGTTGCGCGCCCACCGCAAGCTGCCACCGAATGCAAATGCCGAACGCGTTGTCATCGCTGCCGCCGATCCGCTGAACCTGGTGGGAATCGTTGTGCCGGGCGAGCGGATTCCGCCATCTCTGGTAGGAGCGTTACGTTTCGCGACGGCGTGTGGGATGCGGAAGATGCGCTGCTGGCTGCTGGGGTGTAAAGAGCTAGGGCGCTCCCAGATGACGGGGCGGGCCCCGTCCTGAGGCAAATCTGACAGCTTACTAAGTTACGGCAAATAATCCAGCAGCGTCTGCGGATTCAGATATACGCCTTGCCAGCGCACGGCCAGATGCAGGTGCGGACCGGTGGCGCGCCCCGTGCCTCCGCTGAGTGCGATTGGCTGACCTTTTTTCACATCGTCGCCTTCTTTGACCAGAAACTTTCGACAGATGCAGATAGAGCGTCAGCAGTCCCTGGCCGTGATCGATCACGACGCAGTTCCCTTCAAAGAATAGGGCCGCGCCAGGATGACTCGCCCGCGGTTTACGGCGGCGACTGAGGCTCCGCTGGGGACGCGGAAATCGAGGCCTTGGTGGGTGCTCTGGACGGAGCCGTTGAAAACGCGCTCGACTCCGAAGAGGTCGGAGATCTCGGCATTCACCGGAGGCGCGAAAGAACCCTTCCATTCGCGGTCGGGGCTGAGGGTCTTGAATGCTTCGGCTTTGGTTTCTTTGTCCTGTTCGATTTCGTGCTGGTCTTCGGGGCTGGGCGCGGTGTAGCGCGCCGGGACTTTCAGCAGCACGCGGGGATAGCGCTGGCGCTCGACTCGAATTTGCTTTTCGAATGAGATCGCCTGTCCGGCGGATGGTGCTGATGAAGTTTCGGCGTGCAGTTCGAGGGGATAAGTTCCCGGCTTGGTTTCCTGGCTGACGCCGGCGAGCGCGAACCACGATTTATGGCTTGCGTCGTAGGCTGAATGCAATCTCGTGGCTGAGCCAGGTGCCCGAAAGTGCGCTGGCCGCTTTTGGCGTGGTGACGCGGAGGAGCAGCGGCGATCCGTTGACGAGGCGGGCGGGTTCGGTGACGACTGTCCAGCGGGCGGCCGTCCCGGCCGCGAAGCTATTGCGAAACGAAAGCGCGAACGCAAGGAGTGCCACCGAATGGAAGAGGCGTTCATGCAAAGCGGTTTCAGGCTAGCATTTCCAGCGAAGAACATACATACTGCGGCCATGATCCTGCTGTTGCTCATTGGGATGCTGGCGGCGGAAGACCTCGCGACTAAGGCGGACGTGATGCGCGCCGACCAGGTGATCGTCTTGAAGAGCCAGCGCACTCTTACCCTACTTTCGCAGGGCAAGGTTTTGCGCACTTATAGAGTAGCTCGGAAGTTCGCCGGTTGGCGCCAAAGAGCAGCAGGGAGACCACAAGACTCCGGAGGGTCACTACGTACTCGATCGCCGCAACGCTAATAGCCGTTTCTACAAGTCGATCCACGTGTCGTATCCCAATGAGCAGGATAAGAAGAAAGCGGCTCAACGGGGAGTCTCTGCCGGTGGCGACATCATGATTCATGGTCTTCCGAACGGCTTCGGATGGCTGGATGCCGCGCATCGGGCGCTGGACTGGACGGACGGATGTATCGCGGTCACGAATACCGAGATGGACGAAATCTGGGAACTTATAGCGGACGGGACTTCCATCGACATCCGACCATGAATAAATGACATGACCAACATGGTCATGTACGCTATAATTGCTCCATGAAGACCGTAAATATCAGCGATCTGAAGGCCCGTCTCAGCGCCCACATAAAGATGGTGCAGAATGGCGAAGAGGTGCTGGTCTGCGATCGCAATAAGCCGGTGGCGAGAATCGTGCCCTGTCAACTGGAGGATCGCTCAGCGCAGGAGCGGCGACTGATTGCTCGCGGCGTTCTGACTCCGCCTTTGAAAAGACGGCCTGCGTCCGCTTCGTGGCCAGAGCCAGCGGGAAATGTTTCCGACAAGGCTATGGAGCGACTGTGGCGGGAAGAACGGGAAGGCCGGTAGTGCGGACACAGGCGTTCTGGGACGCCAGTGCTCTTGTTCCTCTCTGCGTACGGCAGGGCGTCACGCCTCGCGCACTCGCCTTTTATAAGATCTACGACGCGGCGGTTTGGTGGGCTACCCCGGTTGAAATTGCGAGCGCGCTTGCCCGGCTTCTGCGAACCAAGCACATTGATTCCGCCAACTGGAACAAGGCCCGCAAAACTGCCGCAGGGCTTGCCGATTCGTGGAGCGTGGTTCAGCCATCAGACGCTTTGCGCGCTAAATCCACGCAGCTTGTGGAGCGCTATGACTTGCGGGCCGCTGACTCGTTTCAGTTGGCGGCAGCTCTGGAATGGTGCGAGGACGTCCCGCAGGGACGGGTTTTTTTGTCCACTGATCAAAAGCTCCGGGAAGCCGCGCTTGTCAACGGCTTCGATGCTTTAGAGGTGTGACGGCACTAAGCCCATGCGAGAGCGTTTCGCGGGCGCTCCCGGATTTCCCGCGCTCCGTTCGCGGGCTGGCATATAATGTGGCGATTTCGCTGGCTTGAACCCAGTCTTCATCGGAGACCGATTGCACCTTACGCTTGACACTCGCGAGGTTGGACGCGTCACCATTGTGCGCTGCAATGGACGGATCGTTGCCGGCAGTGAGAGCGATTCTCTGCGCTCGCACGTTACCTGGTTGTTGCGCGATCGCCGCGACATCGTGCTGCACCTCGGCGAGGTTGGATTCATTGACAGCAGCGGGCTCGGTACCATGGTCCGCGCTCTTACTACCATCCGCCAGGCGCGGGGTGACCTCAAGCTCTGTAACGTGCCGGATTTCGTGCGCAAGGTTCTGGAAATGTCGCGCCTGACGACGGTGTTCGACTCGCACGAATCGGAGGAGAAGGCGATTGCGGCTTTTTACCGCCCGGGAGCGCGCACCGAGACGCCCGCGCCGATCGGCCGCAGCATTCTGTGCCTTGACTCGAATGTTGACGTGCTTGCTTATGTGCGCGAACTGCTGCGCGGCGCGGGATATGACGTCCAGAGCAGCAGCCGGGTAAGCGACGCGCTGCTGCTGATGCGCGTCAGCCGTTTTGATCTGCTGCTGGCGGGTCCCGGCATGGCCGCTGCCGCGGCTTCGCCACCAGCCTTTAAGGAGGCTTGCGCCAGACTTCCGGTAATTGAACTGGGCACGGAGTTTTCCACCAGCCATGCCGGAGAAGCCGGCGTTCGCTTGTTGGAGACGATTGAGGCGCGGCTCAACCCTTCGTCTCAATCCTAGCTCTCAACCCCAGGTCTCAATCCCAAAGACCGCGTGACGGGGCGGCACTGATGGCGAATGGCGCTATTGCAACTTTGCGTACTCGGCCTTGGCTTGGGTGAGCAGAGGCAAATCGGGATCGGCGTCTTTCCACTGCGCGAGGAAATCCTGGTAGGCGGTGCGAGCTCCCGCGGTGTCGCCGGTGAGAGCGAGGGAACGGGCTAGTTCCAGCTGGCTGAGGGGATGAAGTGGCGAGATCGGCTGGATGGTTTTTCGGTCAATGATTTTTTTGAATTCCGCTGCCGCGTCTTTACCCTGCTTCATGTTGAGATAAGCCAGACCGCGATAAAACGTCGGGCCGAGGTCGTTAAGCTCTAATTGGGAGGCCGGCTTGAGCGCCTCGACGGCGGCGGCTGGATTGCCGCGTTTGATCGCGATCGCCGCCCGCACTTGCGGGATTCCGCCCTGCTGCAGCACAGTATTCTTGGGATGTTTCTTCCCCTCCACATCAATAATTCTCTCGGGCCTGGTGGAGTCACCGGCCCAGGCGAGCGACGCGGCGGCCGAAGTCAGCTGATCGTTGGATAAATCGAGGGCCTGAGCGGACCACGATTTCGCGGCAACTGGATCGCCCATCCAATTCTCGACCACAGCTCGCCCCGCGGCAGCTAAGGCGGCCGCGGATTGGAGGCCATTCTTTTTCGCGGAATCGAAAGCCAACTGGGACAGCTCGCGTGACTTCTTGAGCTGGCCGCGCGAAGCAGCGACCTGGGATTCGGCCAGCAAAATAGTCGATTCTTCAGTGTTTCCCGAAGCCCACGCTGCCTGGCGCTCCATCTCCTGTGTATCGCCCTCGAGGTAAGCGATCTGGAAGCGCTGGAAATGGACCACAACGCTGTCGAATATCCTGTCGACCGCCTGCTTGTAGATGGCCTTCGCTTCCTCGAGTTGATTCAGATGAAGGTAGCTGCCGATCGTAACCTGGTAAGGAAGAATATCGTTGGATTCGAGGCGGAGAGTTTCGAGGGCTTGGGCCAATGCCTTCTGAAACTCTCCGATCGCAATGTAGTTGTTTACGATGTTGTTGCGCGGCGTCCAATCGCGAGGATAGGTTTGAATCCACAGCTCGTAGTTCTCGATCTCCTTCTGTGATTCACCCGTGACGCTTTCGTGGTAGTGCGCGGTGATGTAGAACCTCTCCAACTCGCTGGTGCGCTCGCGGAGATCGAATGCCTTCTGCGCATTCTCTTCCGCCAAAGTGCTTTCGCCGAGGTTACCGTAAATCGCTCCCATGCGCGCATAGGCCATGGCAAAGTTCGGATCAAGTTCGGCCGCGTGTTTGTAGAAGGGCAAGGCCGCGAGATCGCCTTCGCGAGAGCGTTTTTCGTCGCCCATGGAGTAGGCTTTCATCGCTTCCAGAGATGATGTGGTGACCTGCTCGATGGGTGCGTTGAAATGTTCGATCGAAGTTACCGTCTCACCGAGCGGGCCGCGAATTTCTTTGGCTGCGGTACCCAGTGCCTGCAAGACTTTTTCTTTGGAAGCTGCCTCCGCCTGCTGGCGGGCGATGGTATCTCCGGTGTGGCAGTTCAGGGCCTCCAGGCTGATTACGTAGTTTGATCCCAGGGAACTGATGGTCCCGGTGAGAATCGCCTTGATCGCGTCGCGCTGGCAGATGTCGCGGGCAACGGGCACGGTGACGCGGTCGTCGGGGGAACGTCCGGCGTAACGCAGGGCTTCGCGAACGCGCTCCTGGGGATAGACGTTCAGAAATGGAGACTGCTCCAGCTGCACGGCGAGCGCCTGCTTCAGGGTGCCGTCGAAGACGGAATCGCCGGTGGTGTTGGTGAAGTCAGTTAGCAGAATGAAGTCTTTTTCGGTGAGGGCGACGGTGCGATGAGTGTAGAAGTACGCTCCCGCGGCGAGAGCAGCGACAAGTACCAGCGCAACGACTGCAAGAAGCCAAGGGCGATGGCCGGGCGCGGGCGGGACGATTGCCGATCCAGAAAATGGCGCTGCGACGACGGCACTGGGTCCGCTAGAGGGAGCCCCGGTGATTCCACTGGACGATGGCGTGCGCACGGTTCCGGACGGGGGCGCGGCAGTTGGCGCGGCGGTTCGGACACGGCGGAGATGATTGCAGAGCGGCCAGATTCCGTGTCGCGTTTGAGCCGTTGCAACTCGACGCGTATGTCGGAGGCGTGCTGGTAGCGGAGATTGCGGTCCTTCTCCAGCGCGCGATTGATGATGCGTTCGAACTCGACGGGCAATTCGGGATTCAACCGAACCGGAGACGTCGGCGCCTTGCTCAGGATGCCTTCAAAGATGACGGCGGAAGTTTCTCCGCGAAAAGGCACCTCGCCGGTCGCCATTTCGTAGAGTACGGCTCCGAACGAAAACAGATCGGTGCGGTTGTCGAGTTCCTTGCCGCGGGCCTGCTCGGGAGACATGTAGGCCACGGTGCCCAGAGCCGTGCCTGGGCTGGTGCGGTCTTCGAGGGCCGCGGCGGCGGTTTGCGCCAGGGTGACCGCATCCTTGTCTTTGGGATCGCTCTTGCCCGTCACCTTGGCGAGGCCAAAATCGAGGACCTTGGCGTGTCCCCGCTTGGTCACAAAAATGTTTGCGGGCTTGATGTCGCGGTGGACGATACCTTCGGCGTGGGCGGCATCGAGCGCGTCGGCGATCTCGATGCCAAGGGGCAACAGGATTTCAAGCTCCAGCGGCCGGCCGCCGATCTGATGTTTCAGGGTCAATCCGTCGAGGAACTCCATGGCCAGGAACCACTGGCCCTCATGGTTGGCGATTTCGTAGATGGTGCAGATATTGGGGTGATTCAAAGCCAACGCCGCGCGGGCTTCCCGGCGAAAGCGCTCGAG
>CAWGYS010000022.1:0-23119 GCA_963826845.1 uncultured Acidobacteriaceae bacterium | reverse complement strand
TGAATTCGCGAGCGAAGCCGCACCCAGCAGCGCCTATAACAATGTCCTCGACTACTGGAACCACTCCTCCGGCGAAATGCTGCAACGCTTGCTCTACACCGACATCAAGACCTATCTGGTCGAATTGCTAATGAAGCAAGACAACATGAGCATGGCCGCATCCATCGAGAGCCGCGTGCCGTTTCTCGATCACGTGCTGGTTGAATACGCGACCCGCATTCCGCGCGAAGTCCAGATCCAGGGACTGGCCGGCAAACGGATTCTGAAAAAAGCGATGGAAGACCTGCTGCCGCACTCGATTCTCTACCGCACGAAACTTGGATTCCCCACGCCGTGGAGCGGTTGGCTGGCCGGGCCGCGCCTGGAAACGATTCGCGAGATGCTGCTGGAACCGCGCAGCCTGGATCGCGGATACTTCCGCCGCGAAGCCATTGAGAAGCTTTTCGACGAGCATCGCGCGCAGCATCGCGACAACTACGATCGCATCTGGCGATTGCTCAATCTTGAGTTGTGGCATCGCGTTTGTCTCGAAGGCGAAGCGCATGACGAAGTTGCCGAACCGTCCATGAAGATGGCATCCGACGCGATAGCGACTTGTTTTGCTGACGATCTGTGTTCCGCGATATCTCTAGTGCTATCCTCGTTATCCTATGCGCAGTCTCCGCCTGACCTTCTCCTTTATTATGTTCACCACGCTCTATACTTTCGGCCAGCAGCCGTTCCTCTCCATCCATCAGTGGACGGCCCTGCGAGACGAGTCGAGCGGAGCTGCTCCCTACGAGAACCTCCGCTACCTGACGACCCTGCATCGAGTGCCGGCAACGCCCGAATTCGACCAGGCAGCCGCATTCATTTTGCAGCGCGCGCGCGAGTACGGACTCGCCGACGCCCACAGCGAGCAGTTCCCAATAGACGGCACCAAAACATATGGCCTGATGCGCTCATACCTCGCATGGACAGTCGAAGAGGCGCGGCTCTGGGAGGTGCGTCCGCAACATCTTCTTCTCGGAGATTGGAAGACCGATCCCATCCATCTCGCCGACTACAGTCACAGCGCCGATGTGGAAACGGAACTGGTCGACGTCGGCAACGGCGCCAGCGAGGCCGATTACGCGGGCAATAAGAGACGTGCGCGGCAAGATCGTGCTCGCCGATGGCGTTCTCGCGCGAGTGCAGGAACTGGCGATCATGCAACATGGCGCGGTCGGCATCGTCAGTGACATGCCCAACCAGACCACGGCTTGGTCCGGCCTGGACACGACCATAGTCCGGTGGGGTCACCTCGATGCGCGTCAACCCGCCGGCTTCGCCTTCATGGTTTCGCGCCAGACCGCCGAAGCCTTGCGTTCTCGCTTGCGAAGCGGCGAATCGATTGTTCTGAACGCCCACGTGAAAGCCACCGTCGGCCCCGGCCACTGGACGGTGGTGACCGCCACCATTCCCGGCACCGACCCGGCTGCGGGAGAAATCGTCTACAGTTGCCATCTCGATCACGAGCGTCCGGGAGCAAACGATAACGGCAGCGGATGCGTCACCATCCTCGAATCCGCGCGTGTGCTGGCGCGCCTGATCGATTCAGGCCAACTGCCGCGCCCCAAGCGCACACTGCGTTTTATCTGGGGGCCGGAGGTCGAGGGCACAATGGCGTTTCTCGCCAGCCATCCAGAAATCAGGCAGCGTTTACGCGCCGACATCCACATGGATATGGTTGGCGGCGACCCTTTCAAGAACAAATCCGTATTCCACGTCACCGCCACGCCGTGGTCGCTGCCAAGTTTTGTAACTGACGTGGGCGCCGTATTTCTCGACACGATTCGCGCCGCCGCCAGCGGATACGCTGCCGGTGAATTGCCTGCCGATGCCGGCATTGTAGAAACCCGCGCCGGGACAGGGCACTCGCAATGAACTCTTCGCCGATGTGACTCCGTATTCGAGCGGCAGCGATCACGACGATTATGACACTTCCACCATCGCCGTTCCGTCGCTCTATCTCCGCGACTGGCCCGATATTTACATCCACACCGACCACGACACTCTCGACCAGATCGACGCAACCAAGTTGCGCCGCATAGCCCTGCTGGGCGCGGCTTCCGGATACGTGTATGCGAGCGTCACCGCGCAGCAACTTCCAACTTTGCTGCCGTTTCTCACCGCTCAAGCCGAGGCCCGCCTCGCCCAGGCCTTCGGAGCGGCGCAGCAAATGGTTGACGATCCGCAACTCGAAACGGGAGTCGCCTGGTATGAATCGCGCAATCTGGTGAATCAAGCTCTGCAGCGTGAACGCGCGACCCTGCGCTCCATGGTCGAATTCGCCAGCGGCCCCGCAGAAGCGGACATGGACGGCGCGAAGGCTCTCGCGGGTCAGGCAGCTGGGTTCCAAACCTGGATCGACGCGCGAGCCATCCTGAGGGGAGCGAGAGGAGCGGCTCCCAATCGCGCCCTGGGCCAGCGTCTCCGATGCAAAACGCGTCCCTGTCCGCATTGGGGAATTCGGCCCGCTGACCTATCAGAACGACAACGTGCTGCTGGCGCGCTTGGGCAAAGAGCGCTACGGGAAAATCAAACTCATCAATAGCGAAGCCACGCAGTTACTCAACGTGCGAGACCAATCGGAACTTTATGCGTATGAGATCGTCAACTTCGTGAATGGCCAGCGCAGCGTGGGCGAGATACGCGATGCAGTTTCGGCCGAATACGGCCCTTTGCCGGTGAGCCTTGTCGCTGACTATCTTGACGCTTGCGCCGAAGCCGGAGTGATCCAGTGGAAGTGACCTCCTAACGTGAAATATTTTGCACTTACAACTCGCTGCACTCGTACTTAGCAACAAGACAGTTGCAAAGCGGGCGCGGGCGCACTACAGTACGAAAGCAATTGGAGAGGATAAGCATTGAAGATCTCGCAAAAAGGACTTTACGCGCTGCAAGCGATCATGACCCTGGCACGCCGCTATGGGACGGAGACGGTCAAGATTCGTGACATCGCCATGGACAGCGATCTGCCAGAAAAATTTCTGGAGTTGATTCTGCTGGAACTGAAGAACGCGCGCATTGTCGAAAGCGTTCGCGGCGCGAAGGGCGGCTACCGCCTGCGGCGCGCACCGGCGGAGATCAAGCTCAGCGAGATCATTCGTTTGGTTGACGGCCCGCTGGCGCCCTTTGGCGATGCCGACCAGCTTCGCAGCCTAATCATCACCGATCCCGACCATCGCGCGCTCTACGGTGTGTTCTTGGAGGTGCGCGATGCCGCGGCCAAGATACTGGAGAGTACCTCCGTAGCTGATATCGTGGGGAGAGCTTCCAAACCGCACAAACGACCGAGAGCGAAGAAAAAAGCGAAGAAAGATCCTCTTCTTTCGATCGTTCACAGTGACATGAAGAGCAAGTAGGCCGCGATCCTGCGGGCGTTACGCCAGAACCGTCTGATACTCCGCATAGGCGCCCTTGAAATCGGTGATTTCATGGGTGCCCTCGAAATGCCAGATCCGCGTCGCCACCTCATCAATCAAATCCTCGTCATGCGTCACGAGCAATACCGTTCCCGGATAGCGCTGCAGCGAAATGTTCAGCGCATTGATCGATTCGAGATCTAGATGGTTTGTCGGCTCATCGAGCACCAGCAGGTTCGGCTTTTGCAGCATGAGTTTGCAAAAGAGCAGCCGAGCCGCCTCGCCGCCGGAGAGCACGTCCGTCCGCTTGTCAGCATCATCGCGAGGAAACAGCATCTGCCCCAGTATGCCGCGAATCTCTTCCGTCGAAGCCGCAGGATCCCACTGATGGAGCCACTCCAGAACCTTGATGCCGGGCTCGATTAGCGCCTTGTGATCCTGCGCAAAATATCCCACCGCAGCCTCATGCCCCCAGATAACTTTTCCGCCGTCCGCAAACGGCCCATCGTACCCGCTCGTCTTTCGCAGTTCCGATTCCGAAACCGTCGGCGAATTTGCGAGCAGCGCATTCACCAAAGTCGTCTTGCCGGAGCCATTGCGGCCCATCAGCGCGATTTTTTCCCCGCGCAGCACGCTCGCCGTGAAAGCGGAAATCACTTTGGCGTCTCCGTACGACTTCGTCACACCTTCGATTTCAAGAATGTGCTTGCCCGACGGCCGCTTCTGTTCGAACTTCAGGTAGGGACGCTGGATATTCGACCGCGCCAGTTCGGTCACCTGCAAGCGCTCGACTTCCTTACGCCGCGACTGCACCTGACTGGAGCGCGTTCCGGCCGCGAATCGCGCGATGAACTCGTTCAACTGGTCAATCTTCTTTTCCCGCTGCGCATTCTGCGATTCGATCTGCGAGCGAATCTGCGTCTTCGCGACCACCATGTCGTCGTAAGTGCCGGTGTAAGTGATGATGGTCTCGTAATCAATGTCCGCAATATGCGTGCAAATGCCATTGAGAAAATGGCGGTCGTGCGAAATCACGATCAGCACGCCTTCGTACTGATTCAGAAAATTCTTCAGCCAATGAATGGAATCAAGATCAAGATTGTTCGTGGGCTCGTCAAGTAACAGCGCCTGCGGATGTCCGAATAAAGCCTGCGCCAACAGCACGCGCACTTTCTGTCCGCCCGGCAATTCCGACATTTTCCGCTCGTGCTGCTCATCAGGAATATCGAGCCCCTGCAGCAGAATCGCAGCGTCGCTCTCGGCGGTATAGCCGTCTTCTTCGCCGACGATGCCTTCGAGTTCGCCGAGCTTCATGCCGTCCGCGTCGGTCATCTCAGCCTTCGCATAGATGATTTCTCGCTCTTCGAGAGCAGCCCACAAACGTCGGTTGCCCATGATGACCGCGTCAATCACACGATACTTATCGAAGGCGAACTGGTCCTGGCTCAAAACGCCGAGCTTGCGCGGGCGGACGACCGTCCCCTTCTGCGGCTCAAGTTCGCCGGTCAAAAGCTTCATGAATGTGGATTTGCCCGCCCCGTTGGGACCGGTGAGGCCGTAGCGTTTCCCCGGAACAAAGCCCGTGGAAACTTCGTCAAACAGAATTTTAGCGCCGTAGCGCATGGAAACAGTTGCCAACTGAAATCATGATATTCAGGGAACTGCGGGAATCGATCCAATCGGAGGAAGACGCAGCTGCTGCTATTAGAATATCACGGAGGGTGCCCCATTCATTCGCGGCTGTTTGCGAATGAGTGGGCTCACGGCATGCACCGAAGTAACCCGGGGCAGCCGGTAACCCCTCGCCGCAGCCAACCGCGAATTCATGTTAGCCTTTTCAAGCGAATCTTCACCGAAAGCGGGACGCAATAATAATGAACGATCCTCAGCCCTTCTTCCATCAATCTTCAGACCATCGCACGGCAAGTCATGCAGGCAGCGGGTTTTCGAGCCCGACTTTCCGCCCGAAGTTCAAAAACAACTGGCGGATATCAGAGCGCATCCGCCGCAACTCGTGCCTTCCGACAAAGTTCGCGACCTCAGAAATCTGCTTTGGTCCTCGATCGACAACGACACCTCCAAAGATCTCGACCAGATCGAAGTTGCCGAACGCCTGCCCAACGGCGACGTCAAAGTGATGATCGGAGTCGCCGATGTGGACGCCTTTGTCCCCAAAGACTCTCCTATCGATCAACATGCGGAAAGAGAGACCACTTCCGTCTATACCGGCGTGATCCATTTTTCCCATGCTGCCGAACGCACTCTCGACCGGCGCATCTTCTCTGCTTCCAGACGTGGACAGGCCCGCGGTGGTCACCGAATTCGTAGTCAATGCCGGCGGCGCGCTGAACGCCAGCAATGTGTATCGCGCCGTAGTTCGCAACAAGGCACAACTACCTACAACGCAGTCGGAGCATGGCTCGACGGCACCGGCGCCAGCTCCGCCAAAAGTGGCTGCCTCTTCGGATCTGCAGGCCCAGCTCAAATTGCAGGACCAAGTTGCCCAGGCGCTCAAGAAGCTGCGCTACGAGCATGGCGCTCTGGAACTGGACACCAGCGAGGTTGTCCCCTGCTCTACAACGAGCAGGTTGTCGATGTCGTGAAAGCTACCAAGAACCGGGCCACCGATTTGATCGAAGACTTCATGGTCGCCGCCAATGGCGTAGTTGCTCGTCTGCTGGAGAAAGTTTCTTCCTTGCGCCGCATCGTAAGAACTCCCGCGCATTGGGACGGCATCGTACGCCTGGCGGCAGCGGCCGGCGAAAAGCTTCCCGCCGATCCCGATTCCAAGGCGCTCAACGATTTTCTAGTGAAGCGCAAAGCCGCCGATCCCGACCATTTCGCCGACCTCTCGCTGGCCGTCATCAAGTTGGTGGGGCCCGGCGAATATATTCTGGAGCGTCCAGGCGACTCTCCCGTAGGGCCACTTCGGACTCGCCGTGCAGGACTACACCCACTCCACCGCGCCCAACCGCCGCTTTCCCGACATCGTAACGCAGCGATTGATCAAAGCTTCGCTAGATGGAAAGCCCGGCCCCTACACCGACAACGATCTCGCCGCCATCGCCTCAAACTGCACCCAGAAAGGCGACGCGGCGCGAAAGGTGGAGCGCGAAATGTCAAAGCGCATTTCGGCGATGGCAATGAGTAATCGGATCGGCGAAACCTTTGATGCTATGATCACCGGAACCACTCCCAAGGGCACCTTCGTTCGCGTCGCACAACCCCACATGGAAGGCTTGTTGACGCAGGGAGCGCAAGGTCTGAACGTAGGCGATAAACTGCGCGCAAGCTGGTCCGGACCGATGTACAGCATGGCTTTATTGATTTTGTCAAAGCCTAGGGTTGCTGAAACGCTCGTGCTTCTATTCGGGTATCGCCATTGCTTCGTATCAGGGTATCGCTTTAGCGATACCGCAAGTCGTTCAAAATCAGACACCCCTTTAGGCTGCACATCCGAATTCGAGTTTTTCCGCAAACTGGAAACGCCCGCGTCCATCAAGCATCAAATTCGCAGATCGGGAATCAGATGACTTCTGATTTGGATACGAAGCGCGTGGAGGATTACAGTTAAGTCATATTCATGGCCCTTCAATTCAAGTCTGGACTCTTAGTATTTGCGTTTGGTCACTCTGGGTTGGACGGCGTCCTGCTTGGCACAGGCCCCTGAGGGATTGTCCGGAACCATCACCGGAACGGTCGTTGATCAAAGTGGAGCGGTCGTCGCCGGAGCTCAGGATAAAGCTTACTGCTACCGGCACCGCCGCGGGAGAAGACCAGTCCCCAAGCCAGGAAACGCTAACTGGCAGTACGACGGGCAATTCTCTTTCACCAACGTCGCTTCCGGCCCTTTCCATCTCACCATTATGTCGGTCGGCTTCGCGACGCAAACATCCTCTGGCATACTCCATTCGGAAGAGACCTACGTGGTCCCGCAGATCGCGCTCGCCGTTGCAACCAACGTCTCTGACGTGGAAGTCAGGCTCACGCAGACCGAAGTGGCCGAAGAGCAGATCAAGGTCGAAGAGAAGCAGCGTGTGCTCGGAGTCATTCCAAATTTCTATGTCAGCTATATCCCCGATGCCGCTCCCCTCAACTCAAAGCAAAAGTTCAAGCTTGCCTCGAAGACGGTGATCGATCCATTCACCTTCGTAATGGTTGGAGGAGCTGCGGGAATCGAGCAAGCGCAAAATCATTTCAGCGGATATGGGCAAGGCGCAGAAGGTTATGGAAAGCGCTTCGGCGCCGGCTATGCCGACACGGTTGCGGGCACGTTCATCGGAGCCGCCATACTGCCATCGCTTTTTAAACAGGATCCGCGCTATTTCTACAAGGGAACCGGCAGCAAAACATCGCGTTTTCTGTATGCCATCGCCAATGCCTTCATCTGCAAGGGCGACAACGGACGCTGGCAGGCCAACTACTCGAATATCCTCGGGAGTCTGGCGGCGGGCGGCATTTCAAATCTCTACTATCCGTCGCAAGACCGCAGCGGGGCGGCATTGACCTTAGAAAACGGAGCCATCGCGCTTGGCTCAACCGCTGTCGCCAATCTCTTGCAGGAATTTGTCATCCGGCATCTGACACCAAAGCTTCCCAACAACGCCGCGGCCAAACCCTAAAGCGCGTGTGCGTTCGCGTCTGATTACACGAGCGCCCTCTCGGCCCGCAACCAAGCGGGTGGTCCAGGACTACCTGCCCGCGGCTGGCTGCAATTTCGAGTATCATTTCAACAAAATCAGTGCACGGCTTGCTGGTGCCGCGAGCCGCGAACAAATCACCTGGGGGCAGCATGTTCATCAAGCTTTTGCAGAAACTCGGCGGAGGCGACGATTCCGTACGCTTTCAACTGATGGAGCGCTTGAAAGTTTACTTGTTCGGAGCCATCGTGTTGTTTGCCTCGTTTGGCATGGGAGAAATGGTCTACCGCCTTTTGTTTTCTGAATTTGAAGGCGCCAAGGATCGCATTCCGATCGAAGCTCTATTCGGATTCACTTTTGCGTGGCTGGCTATTAAGTTCGTCGGGGATGCTTATCGAAACCGTAAGCAGAGGCGCGCAAGACTCAACTTCATCTGGGCCCGCAATCATCAAATCCGCGGCGCCCTGGAAGGAATTACTCCGTTGGCTCACCCGGCGAAAAATCAGCAGTCGATCCGAGTCATCCGCGAAGAGGTCGACAGGATCGAGTGGGCTTTGAAGGAGATATTGCCCCGCTAAGCCGGAACCCGCTCAATAGGTCCCTGGCGCTGGCGAACAGCTGCGACGCGTAGAAAAAATCCCTCGGCTACTCCGGCTGCTTCGCCACCGGAGGCTCGTACGCCTGTTCCAATCCCCGTCGCGCGGCCAGCGTCGCTTCCGGAAGCGTTGCGCCGGCCGCATCCAGCGCCGCCCGATACTGGTCCACCGCGGCGATCCGATCCTCTTTCAAATCAAAAATGCGGCCCAGATAAATATGAGACCAGGCAATCACCTTCGGTTCGTGCGCGGTCTGCAGCGCCTGTTCGAAGTACTTGCGCGCCCCTTCCATGTCCCGATTCGCCGTGGCCACCTCCGCCAAAATGAAGAGCGCGCGTCCCGAATCCTCGACTTGGTCATCGAGCGCCTTCTGCGCCAGCTTCTGCGCTGTTTCCAGGTCACCCGCCGCCAGCCTCCGCTCCGCGTTCAGCAGCAGATTCCCCTTCCCGCCTCCTGCGTGCAGCAGTTCCGGAGCTGCATCGGCGGCAAACTGAATGTGCGACGCCCGCTTCATTTCTTTTCCCACCTCAATCGACCCGACCATGTTCGCGTATGCGTTGCGCATGCCCTCGGGCTCTCTGTCGAACTTGCCCAAAGCGTCGTAAAAATAGCGCGTCAGGATGTACCCTTCCTTATCATCCTGTTCGATGGCCTGCGCCCGCTCCGCCTCAGGAATCTTCGTCAATCGCTCTTCAATCGCCCGCACCAGGCACTCCGTCACCAGCAACGAAATGTTGCTCTTGAATGCGTCATCCATCGGAGAGTTATCCACCATAGTGAGCAGCGGTTCCAGCCGCTTGAACGAGTCGCCGTTTTTCAGTGCCAGCGGGTCCAGCAGATAATGTAAATACGTATGCCGGATCTGCTGCATCTTGATCGCTGTCCCCGGAGTGGGTGAAATCACCACATAATAATTCGAAGCATAGTTGCGCGCGTTAGTCTGCCCCGGCGCGCCCATCGCATCCAGATACACGGTAAACTGCCGCCCCAGATAGCCCGCGGACGGCATCTTTAAATAGATCTCAGTGTCGAACGTCATCTTCGCCAGCGGATCGTGATAGACCTCGGTCAACTCCGTATAACGCGCGCGGTGCCGCTCCCAGATGGCGTGCAGTCCGATCTTCTGATAGAAAGCCTGCATCAGCGGCACGATGTCATCCACCACCGCCGCATCCGGCGGCAGTTCCGCTGGCTTTACTTTCAGTGCGAAAGCCGGCGGCTCCCCGAGATAGAGCGCCAGCGACACGTAGTGAGAAAGATCGTGTGACGGATCCGGTGATTGGTGCTGCCGGTAAAACAAGCACATCGCTCCGATTACGTCCTGAGCCCCGGCAGTATTCTCGACGGCCTTGCCAACCTCAGACCGGATCTGCGCGCGCAGCGGGTCGGAAATACCTAACTCCTGGTCATAGCCGCAGGTGTTGATCGCGGTCAACACAGTGAACAGGGTTTCGCTCGTCTCCAGAGACACCGGCGCTTGGTTCTGCGCCAACCCACGACCCGCGAGCAGCACGACCGCCAAGCTTACAATGAATGTCCCACGAACGATTTGTCTCAGGAAATTTCCTCGGGTCCCAAGCATGGTTGGAGCTAGAAGTAGTGTACGAACTGGTCAATTGGCGGTCAAACGGACGTTTGCAACGGATATTGCGTGGAGAAATACGAATAACTTAAAGTGCAAAGAATTACATCCTCTCCACATTGACGGCGGGCATTTTTTGTTGACACTTGCAAAGCCCCAAGTCATACTCCCGTGCTCGCGGCTATGCATGCGGATTCCAATCCGCTGATTCAAGATTCTTGCCTGCAACTAAACGGCTTGGACGAAAATTAGCGCAAAACAAAAATGGGAGAGATCATGCACGACAATCCTACGTCGACCACAAGAGCCCGCCAACGCCGAATCTTCATCGCCTCTATCGTGGGTTCTTTTCTCTTGCTCGCAACGCACGGCTCGGCCAAGGAAATTGCGATCTTCAACCAAACCAGTAGCGCATCTAATCCCACAGGCAGCCTGGTCGCCGACAGCAACGGAGTGCTCTATGGGACAGCATCGCAGGGCGGAGGATATGGCTCCGTCTTCTCATTGACGCCGCCCGCGGAAGGCCAGACGAACTGGACCGAAACAGTCCTCTACCAATTCCAGGGTGGCACCGACGGCATCGATCCTACAAATGGCCTTACACCCGACGGCAGCGGCGGTTTTTTTGGAGTGACTTACGAGGGCGGCACTGGCGTATGCCCAATTGAGTTCGGAGTGCCCGGGTGCGGAACGGTCTTCCATCTGACGCCGCCGGAGCGGCGTGAGGTGACGTCACGAAGCCAGACCGGCTGGACCGAAACGATCCTCTACAATTTTCAGGGCAGCAACGACGGGAACCAGCCAGTAAATATGTCGCTGCCTAACCCCGTCACAGGCGTGCTCTACGGTGTCACGTTTATTGGTGGCGCGTATGGCGCTGGCACCGTGTTTGCCCTGACGCCTCCGGCACAAGGGCAAACGAGTTGGACCGAATCCGTCCTCCACACATTTACTGGGGGTTCCGATGGGGGCTATCCTGCATCCTCTCTCATTCAGGACACGAACGGAGCTCTTTACGGGACGACCACAACCGGCGGGTATCTCGGTGGTGGCACCGTGTTCAAACTGACGCCACCAACCCTGGGAGAGACAAACTGGAGCGAAAGCGTCCTCTATAGTTTCGGAGGCGAGTTTTTCGGTGATGCCGGAACGCCAAGCGCTGCCCTCGTTGCCGATGCCTCCGGCAATCTTTATGGACCGGCTGCTACCGGAGGGTTCGGTGGCGTGCCACCAAATGCGGGGGCGATCTTCGAGCTTTCTCCACCGTCCGGAGGAGGGACGAACTGGACCGAGACGATTCTCTATAGCTTCACCGGGGCAAAGGATGGAAGCGATCCTGACAACGCCATCATCATGGATGAGGAAGGTGCAATTTACGGCACAACCTCCGCCGGGGGCACCCGGAACAACGGCGCCGTGTTCAAGCTTGAACCCCCCGGAACCGGACAAACCGCCTGGACATTCAAAACTTTGTATGACTTCAAGGGGTCGCCGGATGGCAGTTCCCCGGGGGGCGGACTCACACCTCTGAAATCGGGAAAGAACACCGTGCTCTTCGGGGTGACCCTCAATGGGGGAACTAGTGGCGACGGCAACGTGTTTGAACTGACAAATACCGGATTCGCCCCTTGAATCCCCGCTAACCTCTAACGCTGATCTTGGAGAACGACAACACCGCGGTTCCCCGCGTTGGTCGCCCCATCGAAAGCGCGGGATGGAAGGTTGTAAAAATCAGCAGGTTCTTCAACTGCGGCAGCACCGCCTGGGCGTCGCCTGGCTGCGACAGGATGCGGTAATCATCGACTCGTCCGTTGGCATCCACGTACGCTTCAATCACCACCGCATCGTCGCCCATATTGCCGAGCGATGTGCCAAATGCCGACTGCTCAAGTTGTGGAGCGGTATACAGCATCAGCGGAACGTCGCCGTTGCTCGCCCGCAATTCAGCCGGCAAAGCAAAGAAGCCCAGCAGCAATCCAAAAATCAGCACCGCGCTCACCAGTCCCGCCGTCGCCGGAACCATAAAAGCATTCAGCGCATTTCCCAGCCTAACCAGCGCACCGTCAAACCGCAGATGGCGCTCCTGGGCCGCCTCGCGCGAAATCGCTACCCGCAACTTCAATGCCAGGTCGGCCGGAGCCTTCTTCCGGCCCAGACTCGCCAGCAACTGTTGCGTGCGCTGCATCGCCGCATATTCCTGCTCGCAAGCGGCACACTGTTCTACATGGCGAGTGAGGGCGCCGCATCTCCGACCCGCTCACCCGGCCGTCAATATACGGCGAGAACAACTGCTTGATCTCAGTGCAGTTCATCTCAGCGTGCTTCATGGCGTCACCCGAACCTCTCTGCCACCACGCGAACCTTCACGACCGTCGTTACGAACATTGCCACTTTGAACCCCACTACACACATCGACGGGAGCAAGCAGCCCCATCTCCGGACCCACGATCCCGCGCATACTCCGTTAATCTCTTGCGCAGCGCATCCCGTCCCCGCGTGATGCGCGACTTCACCGTTCCCAGCGAAATCGCCAGAACCTCGGCGATCTCTTCATACGACATTTCTTCCAGATCGCGCAGAATCAAAGCCGTCCGATAAGGCTCCGGAACCTGCTCCAAAGCCTGCTCCACCGCCGCCCGCACTTCGGTATGCGCGAACTTTTCAAATGGAGACTCGCCCGGATCCACCAGACGCTCTTCTCCAGAAAATTCGTGTTCGCCCGCTGCGATCGGATCGATCGGCGTTTCCTGCGCCTTGTGCCGGAACCACCAACGCCGCCGATTCGCCGCCTCGTGCAAAGCGATGCGGTAAATCCACGTCTTCAGGCTGGACTCGCCGTGGAAATGCTTCATCCCGCGGAAAACTTTCAGAAATACATCCTGAGTAGTATCGGCCGCGTCGGACGGATCATTCACAATGCGATAGATGAGACCGTAGATCGGCTGGTGGAACTCGCCAATCAGCCAGGAGTAGGCCTCTTCCGAACCCGCCTTCAGTTCAGCAATGACGGCGGATTCCTCAGTACGGGCCCCGATAGCGCTGGCAAGATCGCCCAATGTAGTAGCTCCCGCCATGGCGGCGTTACCCTCGATTATAGAGTCACTCTGGCCCCACCGGCGGGAATCTTACATGCCTGCCAAAACCACTTTGGACGATTTTCCCGCTTAAATAGTTAGACTCCGGAGCCGTCGCCGGAGTTCCAGTGCTAAGTCTTTTATTTGCAGTGAAATGCCTTAAGCAGCAGCCGTCAGCCGCGATTCGACCTTGGAATCCAAATAGCGCGCCAGGTGCTTCGTATCAGGGTATCGCTTTAGCGATACCGCAAGTCGTTCAAAATCAGATGCCCCTTTAGGGGCTGGACATCGAACTAACCCCCACTGTCACCGTTCGATACGGGTAGCAATTTCTTCCAGGCGCAAGTAGAATTCCGGCTCCGAGAGGAAACCCAAATGGTCTTAGGCCTGCCGCTATCGGCATTTACCGCCGTCCACGTGTTGATCAGCCTGATCGGGATCGCTTCTGGCTTCCTCGTACTCTACGGACTGCTCACCGGCAAACGTTTCGACGGCGGCACCGCGATCTTTCTGATCTTCACCGTCTTGACCAGTGTGACCGGATTCCTCTTTCCATTCGAGCACCTTTTGCCGTCCCACATCCTCGGGATCATATCGCTGGTGGCGCTCGCCATCGCTATCCTGGCGCGCTACGCCCTGCACATGGCCGGCGCATGGCGCCGTATCTACGTGATCTGCGCCGTGCTCGCTCTCTATCTGAACGTTTTTGTCCTGGTGGCGCAGACTTTCATGAAGGTGCCGGCCGCGCACGCGCTAGCCCCAACCCAAAAAGAGCCGCCATTCTTTGTCACCCAACTTATCGTGATGGCAATTTTCATCGTGCTGGGAATCTTCGCGGTGAAGAAGTTCCGCAACGAGTAGCTGCCGTGCGAACCGGCCGGAAATCTCACCACCCGTAAGGCAAACTTCGTCCTATTCCTACCCCTGCATCTTTACTGCCCCCGCGCGTGCGACCGCGTAAACTAGGCAACAACCCATGTCCCTCCACCGCATCGTCGAGCCCGTCACCATCACCGACGCTGAAGAGCGCTTCGAAGGCTTCGAAAACCTGATGCCCTTCAAAGTCCACAACATCCTTCTCGTCTCCAGCCTCTACGATTCCTTCATCCTCCGCGAAGATGGACGCCTCAACGAACTCCTCATCGACCAATCCCTCGATCTCAGTCCCCAACACGTTCCCGGAATTACCCACGTTTCCTCCTGCGCCGAAGCCGCCGAACTCGCTCGCTCCCAGCAATTCAACCTGATCGTGACCAACCTCAACGTCGGTGACATGAACGCGGCGCAATTGGCGAGCGACGTGAAGCAGGCCGGGCTGGATGTTCCCGTCGTCGTTCTTGGCTACGACCATCGCGAAATGACGAATTTCGTGGAGCGCAATCCCGTCACCGATATCGAGCGCGTTTTTCTCTGGCAGGGCAATGCCCGAATCCTGATAGCGATCGTCAAGTACATCGAGGATAAACGCAACGTCCAGCACGATACGCGCGCCATGGGTGTTCCCGTGTTGCTGGTGGTGGAAGACAACATCCGCTACTACTCATCGTTCCTGCCCGTCATCTATACCGAGGTGATCAAGCAATCGCGGCGAGTCATTCAGGAAGGCCTCAACGTCGCGCACAAACTCGTACGCATGCAGGCGCGCCCCAGAATTCTGTTGAGCACGAACTTCGAAGACGCAGCCAGACTAGTCCAGGAGTACCGCAACTATCTCTTCGGCGTGGTCTCCGACGTCGAGTTCCCAATGGAGGGCAAGCCGAGTCAAGAGGCGGGTTTTGAACTGGCCCGCATGGTGAAGAGCCTCGTGCCCGACGCGCCCGTGGTGTTACAAACCAGCCGTCCCGAGTTTCGTCCGCGAGCGCTCGCCGAAGGCTATTCGTTTCTGCGCAAACGTTCGCCCACACTGCTCAAAGACTTGAGCGAGATCCTCACCGAGCAATTCGGCTTTGGAGACTTCGTATTTCGTTTGCCCGATCTCAACGAAGTCGGACGAGCGAAAGACATGAACGAACTGGAAGAGCAGTTGCAAACCGTTCCGGCGGAGAGCATAGTCTTCCACTCCCAAAGCAACCACTTCTCCCATTGGCTGATGGCGCGCACCGAGTTCGCCCTGGCAGCCAAGCTCCGCCCAAGAAAAGTTTCGGATTTCGCCAGCCCCGAGCATCTCCGCCGCGATCTGATCGCATCCATCAATGACTATCGCCGCGAACAAAGCGAAGTACTGATCGGCGACTTCCACGCCGACACCTTCAAGCCGTCAGAATCAAGTTTCCTGCGCATCGGTTCCGGCTCGCTCGGCGGCAAAGCCCGCGGTCTCGCCTTCGTTCGCCATCTCTTGCGCAAGAGTCGCATCACCCGCCGTTTTCCCGGAGTCCGCATCTCGGTGCCTCCCGCCGTAGTCCTCGCGACCGACGTGTTCGATCAATTCCTCGCCGAGAACGATCTCCTCGACTTCGCCCTGCATTGCGAAGATGACGCCGAAATTTATCGCAGGTTCCTAGCCGCACCGCTATCCGACGACCTCACCGAAGACCTGAAGTCGTTCCTGGCCGAGGTCACCCATCCCCTGGCCGTGCGCTCCTCTAGCCTGCTCGAGGACTCGCAATACCAGCCTTTTACCGGCGTCTATGAAACTTTCATGCTGGGCAACCAGCAAGCGGATCCAGAAGCCCGCTTGGCCGCCCTAAGCGAAGCCATCCGCCGCGTCTACGCTTCCACCTTCAGCCGTCACGCGAAAGCCTACGTGCGGGCAACGCCCTACCGTCTGGAGGAAGAAAAAATGGCGGTCATCCTCCAGCAGGTCGTGGGCACGGCGCACGCCCACCGCTTCTACCCTGATTTTTCCGGAGTCGTGCGGTCGCGCAATTACTACCCCGTGCCTCCCATGACTTTCGAGGACGGCATCGCCGCCGTAGGCTCTCGGCCTCGGCCGCACCGTCGTCGACGGCGGAAAGTGCCTGACTTTCTGTCCGCGCTATCCCCGCAACCTGGTGCAGTTTTCTTCTGTGGAAGACATACTCGCCAACTCGCAGTCAGAATTCTGGGCGCTGGAGCTGCACGGCGCCACCGACGGCCGTCCCGGACACTGGCACGAAAAGCGCTTCGGCCTCGATGCCGCCGCAACCGACGGAACTCTGCACGCCGTCGCTTCGACCTACTCGCGCGACAACCACGCCGTTTACGATGGCGTGAGCCGCGCCGGCACGCGCATCGTAACCTTCGCCCCCATGCTCAAGCACGGCACTTTTCCGCTGGCCGAGATTCTCGACGTCCTGGTTCGCGCCGGAGAAGACGCTCTGGGCAATCCAGTAGAGATCGAATTCGCCGTCCGTCTGCCGAGCTTGACCGATCCGGCGCACGATCTAACGCCCGGACAGGTAGCCGAGTTCGGTTTCCTCCAGATCCGTCCCCTGGCGCTGGCGCTAGACCGCGAGGACTTTGCTCTAGGAGACGTGCAACCGGAGCGCCTGATCTGCCTGAGCAGCAAAGTGCTGGGCAACGGACGGATCGAGAATCTCTACGATGTGGTCGTAGTCGATTCGCAGCGCTTCGAGCGAAGCCGCAGCCAGGAAGTGGCCGAAGCAGTCTCGCGCTTCAATCGTCTGCTCAATGACCAGAACCGTCCTTATCTGCTGATCGGCGTCGGCCGCTGGGGATCGACCGAACCCTGGCTAGGCATTCCGGTCGAATGGGACGAAATTTCCGGCGCGCGCGTGATCGTCGAGGCCGGATTCCGCGATTTCCGTGTCACGCCATCGCAAGGCAGCCATTTTTTCCAGAATCTCACCGCCTTTCAGATCGGATACTTCACCGTGAATCCAGATGCCGGCGAAGGCTCCGTCGATTGGCAATGGTTGACCGAACAGCCGTCGGTGGAAGAGCAAGGCTGCGTCCGCCACTTGCAGTTTGCAGAACCGATCCGCGTAGTGATGAACAGCCGCACCAGCCAAGGCGCAATCTTCAAGCCCGAGAACGTGTAGGGCGCACACTCCTGTCCGCTGCCCTTGATCTTGATTTAGCTCTTGCCCGAGATCACAAACGCTATCGGTTTTTAGCAGCCTCTCCTGCGAGCACCATGCAGGTAGAGGTAGCCTTCGCGATGAACCGATTTTTCTCATCGGTGATCGTGCATTCGGCCATACCCACGGTCCGTCCGCGCGAGACAACCCGCGCTTCGGCAGTCAAGACCGCATCCCAGACGGGACGAAGAAAGTTGATCTTCAACTCCAGCGTAGTAAAGCTTTCGCCCGCGCTGAGGGTGGAGGCGAACGCAACTCCCATAGCAGCGTCCGCCAAGTCGCAGAGAATACCGCCGTGCAGAGTTCCCATCGGGTTGCGATGGTGCGACTGGGTGCGCAATTGCGCGACAACCGAGCCCTCGGATGGCCGGCTGAAGGTGATGCCCAAGAAATCCGCTACCGGAAAGTTCCTGGCCCCGATCGGCTTCTGGAACTCGTCGTTTGTCGGGTCGTTCACCTTGTCCACTCCCTCACCGCACGACCAGACGCGTAAACGGAAACACATATGCCTGCAGCGTCACCATGATTCCGACCAGTGCCGCGAGCGCGATGCTGTGGAAGAACACGTAACGCAGGATGTCGCCTTCGTGTCCATACCACTCAGTCGCGGTGCTGGCGACAACGATGCTCTGGGCATCGATCATTTTGCCCATCACGCCTCCGCAACTGTTGGCTGCGGCCATCAGAGTAGGAGACACCCCGATCTGTTCAGCCGAAATTCTCTGCAGGCTGCCAAACAGCACATTCGACGCGGTGTCCGAACCGGTCAGTGCCACGCCCAGCCAGCCGAGCAAGGTTCCAAAGAAAGGATAGAGCACGCCGGTACGCGCGAAGGCCAGGCCCATGGTGGCGTCCAGCCCCGAATAGCGCGTCATGTAGCCGATGGAGAGCATCGTGGCAATCGTGAGCAATGAAAAGCGCACGCGCACGATCGTTCTGCCAGTAGGTCTTCACCAGCTTCCACGGGATTGAAGCCCATGATCAGTCCGGCAATGATGGCCGCAACCAGAATCCCCGACCCGGTCGCGGTCAGCCAGTTCAGCGAATACACGGCCGCTTCGGCGGTCGGCTTGCGCACCACCGGAGGAACGCGTTGCACCATCTGATGCAGTCCGACAACCGGATATTTTGGCGCCGAGTAGCTGTCCAGCTTCGCCTTAACGGTAGGCAATCCCCATGCGAAAACGACGACGCTCAAGACCAGCCACGGAACCCACGCTCTTGCGACCAGCGACGCGCTGTGTCCGTGCGTGCCGCGAGCGGCGCGTTCTCCTTCGTGCTCAAAACCCCAGATGCGCTTCGGTTTCCATATCATCAGGAAGCCGATCAGCGCGGCCATGGAAACGACGGCCGCGACCACGTCCACCAGCCACGGCCCGTGAAAGTTCGACATCAGAAATTGCGGGATCGCGAAGAACACGCCTGCCACCAGAACCGCCGGCCAGACTTCGATCATTCCCTGAAAGCCGGCGAACGCCCACATCAGCCAGAACGGCACGAGCACCGAAAAGAAAGGCAGGATGCGGCCAGCTTGCGCACTGAGTTGCAGCAGATCGAGTCCGGTGACTCCTTGCAGAGCGATCAGAGGAGTGCCGAGCGCGCCGTACGCGACCGGTGCGGTGTTCGCGATCAGCGACAGCCCGGAAGCTTCGAGCGGCTTGAACCCCAGTCCGATCAACACCGCCGCGGTCACGGCCACCGGAGTGCCGAATCCGGCAGCGCCTTCAAAAAACGCGCCAAAGCTGAAAGCGATCAGCAGCAACTGCAAGCGACGGTCTTGCGTGACGCTGGTCAGGCTCTCCTGCATCACTTTGAACAGTCCCGCCTCGCACGTGAGCTGATACATGAAGATGACGTTGAGGATGATCCACCCAATCGGGAGCAAGCCGTAGCCCGCGCCCAGCACGGCCGTCTTGGCGGCCAGACTGGCGGGCATCCCGAAGATGAAGATCGCGCAGAGCAGGGAAGTGGCCAGTCCAAGCAGCGCGGCGTAATGCGCCTTCATGCGGAGCAGAGCCAGACTCCCAAGCAGCACCACGACGGGCAACGTGGCGATCAGAGCCGACAGCCACCAGTGTCCAAGCGGGTCGTAGCCCTGCGGCCAGGGATGGGCCAGCGGCGGAATCCTCAGAATCAGTACGGCGGCGACCACCGCCGCCACGAGTACTGTTATCCAAACTACGGGGTTGGCTTTGGCGGGAGAAGTCTGCGGTACCGGAGCGGTTGTAGAGGTCACGGGTTCCTCCTGGAACCTGCAAGAGCTTTGGTGAGACTCTGATTTGCCGACGCCAGGCAGGTGGAGCCAATCCCGCCAGTCCAATCGCAGGCATAGTACACGCTCTTGGAATCCGGCACAACGACTTCCGTGGAACGCCCCAGGCGTTACAATGTCGCCGAATGTGGAATGAAGCGAAAGGATCAAGACATGCCACAAGAGAAGCAAGCCGCAACTCAGGAGCAGCCCTTAGTCCGTTTTGGCTTGGGACTCGCCAATTGGAGCGAGCGCTGGTTTCCCGATCCCCTGATCTTTGCGCTGCTCGGAATCGTGGTGGTCTTCGTCGTTGGCCTGTGCTTCACCAGAGCGCCAGCCAAACTCGCCATCCAGGGCGGAAAGAGCTTCTGGACGCTGGTCCCCTTCACCATGCAGATGGTGATGATCATCGTCGGCGGATATGTCGTCGCCTCGACGCCGATCGTCTATCGCGCCATCCGCGCCCTGGCCGGATCCCCAAGACGCCGCGCGGAGCCGTCGCCATGGTGGCGCTGTTCTCCATGCTGACGTCGCTGATCTCCTGGGGCCTGAGCCTGATTTTCAGCGGACTCTTCGTTCGCGAACTGGCGCATCGCGTCAAAGGTCTGGATTATCGCGCCGCCGGTGCCGCCGCGTATCTCGGCCTGGGAGCCGTCTGGGCGATGGGGCTGTCTTCTTCCGCAGCCATGTTGATGGCGACCAAGTCGGCGATGCCGCCATCATTGTTCAACATCAGCGGTCTGATCCCGCTCACCCAAACTCTCTTCCTGTGGCAAAGCATTGCGACCACCGCCATCCTGATCGTGCTCTCGGTGACGATCGCGTACTTGTCCACGCCCTCGCCGGAGAACGCCAGAACTGCCGAGTCCTACGGCATCGAATACGAACCGATTCGCTCCAGCCTGCCAATCAGGAGAACTCCCGGCGAATGGCTCGAGTACAGTCCGCTGCTGACAATTCTGGTCGCGGCGCTCTTGTGCTGGTATCTGGTGGATGTATTCCGCACCTCGCCGCAAGGCGCGCTGGCAGCGCTCGATCTAAATACCTACAACCTGATGTTCATCACCGTCGGACTTCTATTGCACTGGCGTCCGAAGTGTTTCATGCGGGCCGTGACCGAGTGCATTCCCGCCACCGGCGGCGTGCTGATCCAGTTTCCGTTTTACGCTGTTATCTTCGGAATGATTGTGGGCACGGGAATCGCAGACTCACTGGCGAAACTTTTCGCCGACATCAGCACCCACAACACGTATCCCTTGTTGGTGGCGGTGTATTCGGCAACGCTAGGCGTTTTCATTCCCTCCGGCGGCAGCAAGTGGGTGATCGAAGCGCCCTATGTGCTGCAGGCCGCGAATCTCCATCAGGTGCATCTGGGATGGGTAGTGCAGATCTACAACGCGTCCGAAGCGCTGCCGAATCTAGTCAACCCGTTCTGGATGCTGCCGCTGCTCGGCATATTGAAATTAAAAGCCCGCGACATTGTCGGATACGGCGTGCTCCAGTTAATGGTTCATGTACCGGTCGTGTTTTTTCTGTGCTGGTTGTTCGCCCGCTATATTCCGTATCTGCCGCCCATGAAATAGATGTCCCTGCGCGGAAGCCCCGTAGGCCGCCTCTAAACTTTCGAATCAGGGCATCGCTTCTAAGGTTTTGTATCGGGCATCGCTTCTCGGGCTTCGTATCAGGTCATCGCTTTAGCGATGACATAATTGCGTCCAATATCAGACGCCCCTTCAGGGGCCGCGCCACTTCATCACTTCGGCGGCGAAGCATTCGGCGGAGTGTCCGTCGTGGTTGCCGGAGCGGTCGCTGGCGGTTTCGGCTTCGTCACTTTCTTTTTCACCGGCGGCTTCTTCGCAGGCTCGGTATCATCCACCACGATCTTCTGCGGCGGAGGAGGCGGCGCAGCGGACAGTGTCTTGACCTGCGCGCGCAGATGAGTCAACTCCTCTTCCTTACTGGCCGCCAGCTTTTGCATGCGCTCGCCAAAAGCGCGGCGCGCGCTCTCGAGGCCGTTCATGTCATTGCTCAGGCTTTGAAATTCGTCCTTGCTGCCGAAAGCTCCCGCCGACTCCACCACCGAACCAAAGACGTCATAGAGCGCGTCGAGGTTGCGATAGAGTTTGAAACTCGCTGCCAGGTCCTCCGGAGCATTGTTCAATGCCGCGATAATCTCCGGCAGCGCCGACTGCAAATTGCGCTGAATGGAGTCCACATTCCCCAGCGTTTGCTGCTTGGTGGAATTGTTCGTCTTCCATTTCTCGATGCGCATGCTCACGAGATCGGATTGCATGCTCTTCGCAGTCTGCTGCAAGTTCGTCAGAATTCCGTTCAGTTCGCTCACAGAAGCATAAGCAACCGGTGGCTGCGTAACGGGGGGTGTGGTCGCCGCAGATTGCGCACGGGCAATCGCAGGCGTCAGAAAAGCAATGAGAGCGAAAAGCGGCCAAACCAGAATATTCCGCAAGTTCAAAATAATGCTCCGATTGTGTATGGGTGTTTTGCCAACCATATCCTAGTTGAGGTTGCCTGTCACAGTCGAGTGAGTGCCAGTCGAATATCGCAGTCGAGCATTGCGTGGTGCGTTAGTTTGAGTTGCTTTTGAAAGGGCGCGGCTTCTGAGCCCTGCGAAAAAACGCTTGATTTTGGGTGGCGCAGCGGTTCACCGCTGCGATAACTTCCTGTTTTGAACACGGCTTTAGCCGCTGAGGGACGCCAACCTTCAAACTGCTCCACTACCGAACGTCCTGGCCGAGTTTGACGCGGCGGCAAAGCTAAGCGAGAATTGAAGCAGGCAATTCCAAGTGGGCCTGTGGCGCAGCTGGGAGCGCGCTTCCATGGCATGGAAGAGGTCGTCGGTTCGATCCCGACCAGGTCCACCAAATCTCTCTACAACTTAGACAGAGAAGTCTCAGACCCTACCGACCGGCGCCCGCCGCGCTAGTGCTCCGATTCCCGACCAGCAGCTTCACCATAGCCTGATCGTCGGCCGGCCGCGAGTAGAAGTATCCCTGCGCCATCTCGCAGTTGAGCTGTTTGAGCAAATTGATGTGCGCTTCCGTCTCAGTACCCTCAGCAACAACTTTCAACCCAAGATTGTGTGCAAGCAGGATGATGGCTCGCACGATCTCGCGATTTTCCGGGTCAGTGTCCATGTTTGAAATGAATGCCCGGTCGATTTTCAAAGTGTCCACCGGAATTCGGCGCAAGCGGCTGAGAGACGAATAGCCGGTGCCAAAATCATCGATGCTCAAGCGCACGCCGAGCGCCTTCAACTGCGCCAGCACGTAACCGGATTTCTCCGCATCGCCCATGGCAATCGTTTCCACGATTTCGAGCTGCAAGCAGCCCGGGTCAACCCCAGTCTGATCGAGGCACTTGCCAATCTCGCTGGCCAAATCGGCTTGTGCGAACTCTCGAGAGGTGACGTTCACGCTCATGGTCAGCGGCGGGCTGGAAGGGAATTCAGTCTGCCACGACCGCAGACGTTCACAGGCTTCGCGCAGCAGTTTCCGGTTCATCGGGATGATCAGCCCCGTCTCCTCCGCAACTCCGATAAATTCCATCGGCG
>CAWGYS010000021.1:0-138367 GCA_963826845.1 uncultured Acidobacteriaceae bacterium | reverse complement strand
TTCGCTTTGCCGACTCCGCAAGCCGCAGGCGAGGTCCAACTCTATCTATCTGAAATACTTTGGCTTGGCAGTTGATCTGCATTTTACCCGCTATGCATTGTCATCCCTCCGCCTGCGCCGCATAGTGCCGCCAGTACGGAGGCATTCGTGGCCACTTCACTGGCAGATTTTGCGGAGCAGATCAACCCCAAGACCCTGGCCGAGGCTCGCCGCGCCAACTTCCGGCAAGCGGCGCGCGTTCACGGAAGCCTCCTCGCCGCCGCCGAGAAACGGGCTCTGGTCTGGATGGCCGAGCGTATGCCGCGTGGGTCAATTCCGACCATCTGACCATTCTCGGGTTTGCCGCCCAGATCGCAACCGGTGTCTGCTACGCGCTCGCCAGCTACGACCGCCGCATGTTGCTCGCAGCCATTGTCTGCCTCGCGGTGAACTGGTTTGGAGACAGCCTCGATGGAACGTTAGCGCGCGTGCGCCAGCAGCAGCGTCCGCGTTACGGCTTTTATGTGGACCACATCATCGACTCCATCGGCGCAGTTGCCATGATGGGAGGCCTGGCGCTTTCCGGATACATGCATCCGGTGATTGCGATTGGATTGCTGATTGCGTTTCTGCTTGCTTTCCATCCAGTCATATCTGGCGACCTACGCGCTCGGCGAATTCCATCTTTCGTTGTGGCACTTCGGACCGACCGAGCTGCGCGTGCTGCTGGCGGTAGGCAACCTGGCGGCTGTTCCGTTGGGCGTGGGTAATTCACGGCCGCTATCGGCTGTTTGATATTGGCGGAGCGATCGGGCTGGCCGTCATGCTGCTGATGCTGGTCGCAGTCTGCGTGAAGAATACGGTCCGGCTCTATCGGGAAGAGAGAATCTCGTGAGCAGTTCTCAGCTCTCGGTTCTCAGTTCTCCAGAAAGAACAACATCGGACCTTTCTTCGCTGGATGAAGTTCAACGCGGTTGGTGTCATCGGCATCGGTCGTGCAACTGGCGGCGCTTGCTATCTTTCGTTCCGGGCTCAAGCTGGATTATCTGCTGGCTACGGGGCTGGCGGTCGAGATTGCGGTGATCCACAACTTCTTATGGCACGAGCGCTTCACCTGGGCCGATCGTCCGCCCGCGCGGCCCGTGCAGTCGCTGTTCCGGCTGGCGAAGTTCAACGCCAGCAACGGAGCGGTTTCGCTGGCCGGGAACCTCGTGCTGATGCGCTTGCTGGTGGGCGAGTTCAAGCTCAATTATTTGGCGTCAAATGTGCTTGCCATTGTCTTGTGTTCGCTGGTGAATTTTCTACTGAGCGATCGCTTCGTGTTCGAAGCGGAGGCATAGCCGGCTGCGGCAGTCGTACAGGTACACGTACTTTGGGGGTTACGCCGCAATCAATCCCGCGATATACTGTTTATAGCTGCCATGCGCTCGAATCGCTACATTTCGCCGCTCCAGACGTGCTGGATTGAGGGACGCGCTTGTCCCCGCCGGTATCTGTCCGTGCTGCCTTCGCACGCGCGCGCCAATCTCTTCGGCAGCGACTAATTTTCCCATCCTCTTCTTGCTTCGCTAATCGCCTTTAGCCATTAGCTCCCAGCCCAAGCAGCCTATCTCCGTGGACGCTGCTCGCAATCCGGCCTAATCAGCACTGAGAACTGATAACTCACAACCGAGAACTGATTCAGGAGGACTTCATGACCACCAAGACACTGACTCGAACCGCGACCGCCGGCCCCAAGCTCAAGACCACGATTCCCGGCCCCAATGCCAAGCGCATTCTCGCGGGCGATGAGAAATACATCTCGCCTTCCTACACGCGCTCCTATCCGCTGGTTGCCAAGCGCGGACGCGGCATTGTGGTCGAAGATGTGGATGGCAACGAGTTCTACGATTTTTCCGCCGGCATCGCCGTGACTTCGACCGGCCATTGCCACCCCGAAGTGGTCGCCGCGATTCAGAAGCAGGCGGCTGAGCTGATCCACATGTCGGGCACCGATTTTTATTACGAAGGCATGGTGACGCTGGCCGAACGCTTGTCAAAGATTGCGCCGATGCCCGGGCCGCACAAAATTTATTACGGTAACTCCGGAGCCGAAGCCGTCGAGTGCGCGTTGAAGCTGGCCCGCTACCACACCAAGCGGCAGCAGGTCATCGCCTTCTTCGGCGCGTTTCATGGACGCACCATGGGCGCGCTCTCGCTGACGGCTTCGAAGCCGCAGCAGAAGCGCCGCTTCTCGCCGCTCGTGCCCGGAGTTACGCACATAAGTTATCCCGATCTTTACCGCGCCGGTGTCGCTCCGCAGGATGCCGAGAAATTTGCGCTGGGCTGCGCGCGCTACATCGAAGACAAACTATTCAAGACCATACTTCCGCCCGAAGAAGTCGCGGCCATTTTTGTGGAGCCGGTTCAGGGCGAAGGCGGATACGTTGTCGCACCGACCATCTTCATGCAGGAACTGCGCCGCATCTGCGACAAGCACGGCATCCTGCTGGTGACCGACGAAGTACAGAGCGGCATCGGCCGCACCGGCAAATGGTTTGCCGTCGAGCACACCGGCGTGCAGCCCGACATCGTTTGCATGGCGAAGGGCATTGCCTCCGGCATGCCGCTCGGCGTCACGCTGAGCAAGGCCGACGTCATGGATTGGATTCCCGGTTCGCATGCGTCAACTTTCGGCGGCAACCCAGTCTGCATTGCGGCGGCGCTTGCCACGCTCGACGTGATCGAAAAAGAAGGCCTGCTGCGAAACTCGCACGAAGTCGGCAGCCACATGATGAAGCGCATGGCTGACTGGCCGAAGAAACACAAGATTGTCGGCGATGTTCGTGGACGCGGACTGATGATCGGCGTCGAGATCGTGAAAGATCAGGCGACTCGCGAGTACGGAGCCAGCGAACGCGATCGCATCGTGGAGCAGGCGTTCGAACGTGGCGTTCTATTCCTGGGCTGTGGTCCAAGCACGGTGCGCATCGCTCCGGCGCTCGTTGTCACCAAAGACGAAGCTGACGTTGCCGTCGACGCTCTGGAAGAGTCGATCGCAGTAGTTGAAAAGAACGCGTAATCTGGCCGGAGGTACGCTCTCGAAAACGAGAAGAGGCCAGAAGAGAAATCATAAGAAAGGATGGAGCTATGGGCGACACCACATTGCGCGAACTCGTGTACGGCAAAGGCGCCCATGTGGATCCGGTCGCCTGCGTCGAAGATATTTCCGCGGAATTGGCGGCGCGGACCGTGGCTGGTTATCCGCACTCCATCTGGCAAATCGTGGAGCACATGAACTATTGGATGCATTACGATCTCGGCAAAATTGCGGGAGAGAATCGTCCCTACCCAAACAAGGCGATCGAAAGCTGGCCCGCGCATCCGAATCCAGCGGCTGATCCAGTGACCGAGGAACAGTGGCGTGAATCGACCAGTCGTCTCGCGAACCTGTTGGCTCGGATTGCCCAACTCGCGGAGTCCGACGAAGCGGCGTTAGCGCGAAAAGTTCGGCACCTTGGCCCGGAACAATCTCCGCGTGAGTCCACAGTGCACGCCATGCTCTGGCAAATCATGGCGCATAACAGTTATCACGCCGGCCAGATTGCTTTGCTCCGCCGCCAGGCGGGCGCCTGGCCTCCTGAACGAGGCGGCGATACCTGGTGAGCTTGCCCGGCAGTTACAACGGCTAAGCGGCCCCCGATACCGCCGATTCCGACGCAGCCACTCTGCATCAGCAGAAATTCATAAATCGTAACTCTCACTGGAAGGAGGCCTCTGGATGCCGCGCTTTACCTCTCGCACTCTTGTCGCCGTTATGTTCACCCTGGTGGTTTGGGCCTCAGCCTTTGCCGGAATTCGCGCCGGCCTGCGCGCCTATTCGCCGGCGAATCTTGCCATATTACGTTTTCTCGTGGCATCGCTGGTGCTCGCCATCTACGCCGGGATCGCGCACTTTCGGCGTCCAGAATTGCGCGATATTCCGGGGCTGATTCTGACCGGCGCCATCGGAATCACCTTCTATAACCTGGCACTGAACTACGGAGAGACTCACGTGACCGCGGGCGCGGCCAGTCTGCTGATAGCCTCCACGCCGATCTGGACCGCACTCGCAGCTCGACTCTGGCTGCACGAAAAACTCACCGCACTCGGATGGCTGGGAGTGTTCGTGAGCTTCGCCGGAGTCGCACTGATTGCCAGTGGAGAAGGCGAAGGCATCCGCCTCTCGCCGCAAGCGCTGATCATCCTTGCTGCGGCAGTCACGTCCGCGCTCTACATGATCATGCAGAAGCATTATCTCGGCAGATACAGCGCGCTGGAATTTACCGCATACTCGATCTGGTTCGGCACCGCGCTGATGCTCCCCTTCGGCAGCGGACTGATACAAAACCTGCGCGCGGCTCCCGCTGCCGCGACACTGTCCGTAATCTATCTCGGCGTCTTTCCGGGAGCCCTCGCCTATGTGGCGTGGGCCTATGTTCTCTCGCACGGCGCCGCGGGACGCACGGCAACACTGCTCTACGTGATTCCGATTGTGGCGATTGGCATTGCATGGATCTGGCTCGGCGAGGTCCCAAAGCTGATTTCTCTGGTCGGCGGCGCCGTCGCGCTCGGCGGCGTCGTGCTGGTGAACACCGTGGGCAAAAGGCCGGTACCGAAAGGAAAGCTGACGGACGTTGACAATGCATCTATCATGAAGGTATGCGCATGATACTGCAGGCACAATTCCAGCTCTTCGGTGTCATAAAAAAAGAGAATGGCTGCTACGTAGCCCATTGCCCTCCGCTGGACATTACCACTCAGGGAAGGACCGAGGCTGAGGCAAAGAAGAATCTTGCCGAGGCCTCTGAACTTTTTGTCGTAAGCTGCTTCGAGCGCGGCACCTTCGAGCAAGCGCTTCGCGAACTGGGATGGAGTGTTGTGGCCGGTCGCCCGGCAGCTCGACCGGGAAAGCGTTCTGCGATCCCGCGTAAAGGCGGCTTCCGTTTTCCGGTTCCGGTTCCCTTTGGTTTCGAGAAATCCGATGTCACGCCTAAATCCGCTTCCCTGGCACAAAATAGTTTGCGTGTTTGAACAGATTGGCTATCGGCAGGCAGGCCAGAAAGGTAGCCACCTCAAGCTGGAAAAACCCGGCGTCGCTCGACCATTGATCGTCCCCAAATATCCTGAAGTCGGCCGAGATATTATTACAACCCTGATTCGAACGGCTGGCATCACGCGGGATGCATTCTTGTCGTTGCTGGAAAATTGTTAGCGGGCAAGTGACAGTCGAAATGTACCCGACGCGCAGTGACCAGGATCACAGAACGCGCGCCGCTTCCAAGATAGGCTAAAGGCGGAGTTTCCCGATGTTTATCGGAAATAGTTTATTCAAAGCATGTTCTCCGGACGCCTGACCCAAGCCACACTACGCGCGCTAGACTGGCTCGCCGCAAGAACGCTTAAGCCGGAAGACATTCCCGCGCACCTACGCACCGGCCGGCGCGGCGAGGAAGACGCCTACTTCTATCTTCGCCGCCGGGGCTACACCATCATCGCCCGAAACTACCGCTCGCCGCAGCATCGCGGCGAACTGGATCTCGTCGGCTGGAATGGCGACGTCCTCTGTTTTATCGAAGTAAAAACTCGAACGTCGCGCGATTTCAAACCCGCCGAAGCCGCCGTCGATCGCGACAAACAGAAAGACTTGAAAATGGTCGCCCGCGACTTCCTGCGCCAGATGCCACTTTCGCCGCGATGGCGTGGAGTGGCGCTTCGACGTGCTCGCTGTATATTATGAGCGCGGACAAAGTCACCCCACCTTCGAGCTGTTTCAAAATGCGTTTTCCGTATCGTACAATCGTCGTTCTCGAATTCATATCGCTCTGAGACCCGCTACTGAAAGGATTTAGTACGTGCCTGAACTAAGAAAAGACCCCATCGTCGGACGGTGGGTGATTATTTCCACCGATCGCGCCAAGCGGCCAACCGACTTCGTGCGCGAGGCGGTGAAGATCAAGGGCGGATTCTGTCCCTTCTGCTACGGCAATGAAAGCAAGACGCCGTCGGAAATCCTGGCCTACCGCCCCAGCACCAACGGCAGTACTCCGCAGAAAGACGGCCCCGGTTGGACGGTCCGCGTCGTTCCGAACAAGTTTCCCGCGCTCGGCATCGAAGGCAACCTGAACAAGCAAGCCGAGGGCATGTTCGACAAGATGAATGGCATCGGCGCGCACGAAGTCATCATCGAAACGCCCGACCACAACGCCACCCTGGCCTCGCTGCCCTCGAAGAGCATCGAAGACGTGCTCTGGGCCTTTCGCGATCGCATTCTCGATCTCAAGAAAGATCGCCGCTTCAAATACATTCTGCTCTTCAAAAACCACGGAGAAGCCGCCGGCGCGTCGCTCGAGCATTCGCACTCGCAGCTGATCGCGCTGCCAATTCTGCCCATTTACGTACTCGAAGAACTACAGGGCGCGAAGCAGTATTACATCTACAAAGAGCGCTGCGTCTTCTGCGACGCCATCCGGCAGGAAATCGAAAGCGGCACTCGCGTGGTCGCCGAAAACGAAGATTTCATTACTCTCGCCCCGTACGCTCCGCGCTTTCCCTTCGAGACCTGGATTCTCCCCAAGCGCCACGAGTCGGCATTCGAGAATTCGTCGTCGCACATGTTCGAAAATCTGGCGAAGGCGCTGAAGCTGCTGCTGATGAAAGCCGACCGCGTGCTCGACAATCCGCCCTATAACCTCGTCATGCACACTTCGCCGGCGCAGGATCCGACCAACGAGCACTACCACTGGCACATCGAATTCATGCCCAAGCTGACCAAGACCGCGGGATTCGAATGGGGCACAGGCTTCTACATCAATCCCACGCCGCCGGAAGAAGCAGCGAAGTTTCTGCGCGAAGCGAGCGTGGAAGATGCGGCGCCGAGCGGCAGTGGGAGATGCGCTGAGCATTGCGCAGCTGCTCGAACGCAGACCGAGCCTTATCCTTGCGTCCGGTCGAGAACCTCGGAATGCCATGCCATCTGGATCGCTTCCAGCTTGGCTTCGTTTGACTTCGTGGGATCGTCTTTGAAGTCGGGAAGCGCAATCACATACTTGTGCAGGTCGGTGAAACGGACCGCGAGCGGATCGATTTCAGGATGAGCTTCGGAGAGCAGAATCCCGATGTCGTCGGGATCGCTCCAGGTAAGTTCTTTTGGCATGAAAGCTCCTTGAATTGCACTCGCATTCGGCATTAGCATTCGCGTATCAAGCTTTTGCCGCATCAGCAGAAGCCAATCGGCTGAATGCTGATTGCAATGCTGCATTCTCTAGTGTTCTTCCGAAACGTAATTCCGGTTCCACGCCGGAATCTCCACCACCACTTTGCCCGGCTTCTTAATCACTGCCTGGCATCCGAGACGCGAGTTTAGCTGAAGATCGGCGGCCATGTCGAGCTTGTCGGCTTCGTCATCTTCCATTTCCGAAATCATTTCCGCGCCCTCTTTCACCCAGACGTGGCAGGTGGTGCAGGCGCAGTTGCCTCCGCAAGCGTGATCGAGGCGGATGCCAATAGTTCAACGCGACATCGAGCAGCGACTCTTTCTTGCCGTGATCTTTATAGGGCAGCTTGCCGTGCTCGAAAGTCACAGTCTTTCCTTCGGGAAGAAATGTGACCTCAACGGTGTTTTCACTCTTTTCGGCGGTGGCCGTATCCATCGATTGTGTCTTTTCTCCGCCTGCTCCCTGCAGTTTCTTTCGTCAGCACATAAGCCAATACCAACCGCTATTTAAATTCCGCTTTCGCCATCGGATGCCCGGCCTGCGGGCCTTCCTCGATATCGGTGTCATCCATCGTCTTTCCCTTGAGCGCCGTCGAAACGGCCGTATCCATCATCAATTCCGCCAAACGCATCGTGGCCTGATTCAACGCGTCGATGGCTTTCGCGGATGGCGTGATAGTCATCGTCGCCGTCCTTCACCGCAACCAGCGCCTGTTCCAGAGTCCCGATCGTTGCGGCGTTCGTCGCTCGTGAGCTCCTGCCATGCCGGACTCTTCTTGCCTTTAGCCAGCGCGCGTCAAAATCGTGTCTGCTTCACGTCGCGCTTCGATCACCTGCCGCTGCCGGAAATCTTCTTCCGCGTAGTCGAACGATTCGAGCAGCATGTTTTCGACCTGCTCGTCGGTGAGCCCATAGCTGGGCTGGACGTCGATTTCAGCTTCCTTGTCCGCTGCGCTGCTCGCGCGCCGAGACGCGCAGAATGCCGTTGGCATCGATCAGAAACTTCACTTCAATACGCGGCATGCCCGCGATCATCGGCGGAATGCCCTTTAGATCGAAGCGCGCCAAAGACCGGCAATCCCGCGCCAGTTCGCGTTCCCCTTGCAGCACATGAATCGCGACGTTGGTCTGACCATCCACCTGAGTCGTGTAGTGCTGCGTCGCCGAAGCCGGGATGGTCGAGTTGCGCAGAATGATCTTGTCAGTCACGCCGCCCGCGACTTCGATTCCCAGCGACAGCGGAGTCACGTCGAGCAGCAGCATGTCTTGCGTGATTTCGGAGCCGCCGCCAAGAATATTCGCCTGCACCGCCGCGCCGAGCGCGACCACTTCGTCGGGATTCAAGTCGGTGTGCGGCACGCGCTTGAACAGCTCCTGCACCAGCCGCCGCACTCTTGGAATGCGCGTCGAGCCGCCGACGAGCACAACTTCGTCGATCTGTTCGGGCTTCATGCCCGCATCTTTGAGCGCCTGCTTGCAGGGGCCGACGGTGCGATCAATGATCGGCTGGATCATCTGCTCGAAAACTTCGAGCGAAATCTCTCGTTGATATTGTTTCCCGGCAGGTAGATCGACATCGAGTTTTGCAGACGCCTGCGACGACAGCGCAATCTTGGCCTCGATCACGGCCTTGCGAATGCGAGCTACGGCCTCGCCGTTGTGAGGAAGGTCGCGCCGCAGATCGATTCCAAGATCGCCGCGAATGTCGTCGAGCGCGATCGAGATCAGCAGATTGTCGATATCATCTCCGCCAAGATGGGTGTCGCCGTTGGTCGAAATCACTTCGAAAATGCCGTCGTGCAGTTTGAGAATCGAAATGTCGAATGTGCCGCCGCCGAGATCGTAAACCACGACGATGCCGTTCTTCTTTTTGTCCAGACCATACGCCAGCGATGCGGCTGTCGGTTCGTTCACCAGCCGCAAAACGTTCAGCCCGGCGATGCGGCCGGCATCTTTCGTCGCCTGCCGCTGCGCGTCATTGAAATATGCGGGGACGGTGATGACCGCCTGGGTCACCGGCGCTCCGAAAAAGCGCTCAGCATTACGCTTCAGTTGGCGCAGCACCAGCGCCGAAATCTCCGGCGGAGTATAGGTCCGCTCACCGATCTTGATGCGCAGCACTTCGCCTTGCTCAAGATCGTCCGCTAGCTTGAACGGGAATAGCTTCAGTTCGTCCTGTATGTCCTCGACGCCGCGGCCCATCAGACGCTTGATCGAATAAACGGCCCGCTCCGGCGTCTCGATCAGATACTTGCGCGCCGCGTTGCCGACAATGATCTGGTTCTTCTCGTCGAGCGCCACCACCGAAGGCACAAGGTTCAGCCCATCTTCGCCGGGGATGACGACAGGGGAGTCTCCCTGCATGTAGGCCACGAGCGAGTTCGTGGTGCCGAGATCGATGCCGACAATGTAGTCAGTAGCCATTTGTAATTTCCGATTTGTAATTTGTAATTGTGAGTAATGCTGATTCGTCGCTCGCAAATTAGAAATCTGCAAATCTACAAAGCTTCCAATTGCTCTATTCCATTGCCTCATTCACATCCCGCAGCAGATTGCGTATGTAATTTCTGCGGTTCAATACATCCACCATTTTGTCGAGGATCTTCCGCTGCTCAGCTTCCGTCCCGCCGTCCACGGCGTCGTCCCACTTGTTCCACTCGGTCTTCAGTTCGTTCAAGAGCGCGTCGTGTTTTTCTTCCAGCGAAAGCTTGGCCTTGCCGATTTCTTCAAGCAGAGCGGGATCGTCCTCGCCCATCTTCTTCTGCACGCGCAGTTCTTCGAGATGCATGTTGAGTTCGAATACTTCCTCTAACAGATCGGGAGGCACAACCTGCTTCTTCAATTCGCCCGTAGCGCGCGCCTTTTCGGTCGCCTGTTTCGATTGCTCTTCCAGTTCGACGCCTTCGAGCCGCAACAAATATTCGGTACGCTTGATCGGATCTTTCAGAGTGCGATAGGCGTCGTTGAGCATGGAACTCTGTTCGAGACTCCAGGCACGTTCCCGTTCGCCAGCCTGTCCGAAGACGTCAGGATGGAGACGGCGGCTCAGCGCGTAGAACTCTTTTTCCAGCGCAGCCGTGTCGAGGTTGAGCTGGCGCGGAAATCCGAAGTAGGTGAAATAGTCCACCGGGACCGGCGGCTGCACTTTGCCGCACGAATTGCAGAAGTGCACCGCGCGCATGGTGCCGCAAGACCAGCAGCTTGGAGTGGCGTCACCAGTTGCCTGTCCGACATGACTGGACTCCATTAGACCGATCACCGACGATTTGGATTCCACATTTGCCATGACAAAATTCAGGGCGAGCGCTCGGCCCGCCCTCACCATCCTCGTCACAACTTCGATTACGAGAAAGAGCTGCCGCAGCCGCAGGACTTGGTCGAGTTCGGATTCTTGAACACGAACCCTTGCTGCATCAGGGTTTCGTTGTAGTCGAGAATCATGCCGTGCAGATAGATGAACGATTTCGGGTCCACAAAAACACGCACGTCTTCGAACTGAAACACGCGGTCGCGCTCGCGCGGCTGGGTATCGAACCGAATGTTGTAGCTCAGGCCCGAGCAGCCGCCGCCCTGCACGCCCAGGCGAAGGCCGCCCTGCTCCGGCGAAACATTTTCTTTCACCATGGCGGAGCGAATCTTCTTAAGCGCGTTGTCTGTCACCTGAATGCCCTTGGCCGGAGCCGTGGGCACGGGGCTTCGACGGTTTTGAGTGCGTCTGACATAGTCGCTACGAGATATAAGCTACGACCTGCGGGCCGCGAGCGAGCAAGGCTTTTATCGAAAAAGGCCTGTTCGATAGCTCGCGACTGAAGCGCGACTTTTCTACCGCGCCACTTCCGCAGCCACCGGCTTCACCGCTTCCTGCTTCTTCTTCCAGTCGCCGATCGCGGCCCGGATGGCGTCTTCGGCCAGCACCGAGCAATGAATCTTCACCGGCGGCAAGGCGAGTTCCTTCACGATCTCGGTGTTCTTGATCGCGAGCGCCTCGTCGATGGTCTTGCCCTTGACCCACTCGGTCGCGAGCGACGACGATGCAATCGCCGAGCCGCAGCCGAAGGTCTTGAACTTCGCGTCTTCGATGACGTTGGTCTGCGGATTGACCTTGATCTGCAGCTTCATCACGTCGCCGCACTCAGGAGCGCCAACCAGGCCGGTGCCTACGTCGGAATCCTTTTTGTCCATCGAGCCGACGTTGCGCGGATTGTTGTAATGATCGATTACTTTATCGCTATATGACATTTGCAATCTCCTTGGAAATCTAAGCTCGAAATCAAAGATCTAGTGCGCTTCCGCCGCCCACTTCACACTCTTCAAGTCCACGCCCTCTTTCGCCATCTCGTACAGCGGCGAAAGTTCGCGCAGACGCAGCACCGTCTCAACCACGCGGTCGGCCACGTAATCGATCTCGGCTTCGGTGTTAAAACGTCCGATGCCGAAGCGGATCGAGCTGTGCGCCAGATCGTCCCCGGTGCCGAGCGCCTTCAATACATAAGATGGCTCAAGCGTCGCCGAGGTGCAGGCCGATCCGCTGGAAACTGCGATATCGTTAATACCCATCAAAAGGGACTCGCCTTCCACATAGGCAAAGCTGATATTCAGGTTGCCCGGCAGGTGATGCTCCATGGAGCCGTTGACATATACCTCATCGAGCCGGCTCATGATGCTGTTCTTGAGACGGTCGCGCATGCCTGCCATTTTGATGGCTTCCTGCGGCATTTCTTCCTGCGCAATCGCGCACGCCTTGCCCAGGCCCGCGATGCCCGGGACATTCAGCGTTCCGGAACGCATTCCGCGCTCGTGGCCGCCGCCGTCAATCAGCGGCACCAACTGCACGCGCGGATTCTTGCGCCGCACATACAACGCGCCCGCGCCTTTCGGCCCGTAGAGCTTGTGTCCGGTGATCGAGGCGACGTCGATGTTCATCTTGTTTACATCCACCGGAACTTTGCCAATCGCCTGCACTGCGTCGGTGTGGAAGATCACGCCGCGCTCGCGGCACATCTTGCCAATTTCCGCGATCGGCTGCAGGACGCCGATTTCGTTGTTGGCCGCCATGATGGTGACCAGAATCGTCTTGTCGTCCATGGCGCGCTTCAGATCGTCGAGATCAACCAGACCATCCTTCTGCACCGGCAGATAGGTCACGCGGAAACCGAACTTCTCCAGATGCTTGCAGGTATCGAGAACCGCCTTGTGCTCGGTGACCGCGGTGATGATGTGGTTGCCCTTCTCGCGGTACATCTCGGCCACGCCTTTAATCGCGAGGTTGTCGCTTTCGGTGGCGCCTGAAGTGAAGATAATCTCTTTCGGCGTCGCCCCGATCAGCTTCGCGATACGCTCGCGCGACAGCTCGACTGCCTCTTCCGCCGCCCATCCAAAGGGATGGTTGCGGCTGGCGGAGTTGCCGAATTTCTCCATGAAATAGGGCAGCATTTCTTCCAGGACCCGCGGATCCATCGGCGTGGTCGCGTGATTGTCCATGTAAATGGGCAGCTTGATCCCGTTGGGATTCGCGTGCTGTCCGCTAATTTGGCTGGCTGGGGTCGCCGTCTTCGTGCTCATGATCACCGTTCTCCTTAAAATTGCTGCGAAAAAATCGCTGCGAAAAGCTTGCTATATAAAAGATTGCTACGAAATCGTTACTAACTCCGCCGGCCTTTTGGTCTCCTGTTTATCTACCTCGAAGAACTTCCGGCTCTTCCTTCATCTGTGAAATCTTGATGTTCTTCAACACTTGTTCGATGCTTTCATTCACTTTGCGGAGCGGCTCACGAATCGTGCAGCGATCGGTCTGATCGCATTCGCCGCGAACCGTCACGCACGCGGTAATGAACAGCGGGCCGTCAATCGCCTTGATCACTTCAAACGCTGAAATCATCTTCGGATCGCGCGTCAGCGTATATCCGCCGTTCATGCCATGCTGCGACCGCACCAACCCGACCTTCGCCAGTCGTTGCAGGATCTTCGCCAGCGCCTCCTGCGGAATACCATAAGCCTCGGCGACATCCTTGGCGCTGCACGCGCCGTGATCGGCGTGCTCCGCCAGATGCTTCATGGCCATAAGTCCGTAGTCCGCTTTTTTGGTCAGTTTCAGCATGTCTTCTTGCGCGTCTTGATCACAACGGCTAATACCGACCTATATGGTCGTATTCAATTCCGACTGTTTCGGTCGTACTTTGATATTAACCCCAGTCGCTGGTTCGCGCAAGGGCGAGCAGGAATCGGTTTAATTTGGTCAGTGAACGGTAAGTTTCAGCAGGTAAACGGCTTAGGGGACTATGTCCATTTGCCACTGGCCGTACGGTCCACCGGCTGTTTTCAGTCTTTGTTAGATTGCGCAAGGCACCGGTGCTTCAGACCCTGCAGCACCATCCCGCAAACTTCGTCAGCAAAGCTTTCCTCAAGCTTGACGTGACGGATCAGAAAGCGCATCAGAATAGGCCCGTAAAGCGAGTCGAGAATAAGGTCAAAGTCGCAGCCAGCCGGGAAGCTCGCCGCGGTCAACCCCGCGCTGCAGAGTTTGATAGGCCTGTTTGCGCCTGGGCCACAGGAATCTCTCCCGATAGGCCTCAAGCAACTCCGGATCCGATTGCCCTCCGGCAAGCAGTGCGGCCACGACCTTGCCGCGCTTGGAGCGGAAGATGCGAATCAGCCCTCTCATCTGCAGGGTCATGTCGTTTTTCACCGAACCGGTGTTGGGGAAACGAAGTTCGTCCTCGGCGCTGGTGGAGAAAGCGTCGGCCACCAGAGCACCCTTGGTCGGCCACCAACGGTAGACAGTTGTTTTGCCAACGTTCGCATCGGCGGCGATGGCCTCGATGCTCAGCTCTGCGAATCCACCATCCTGCCTAAGCAATTTCAGGGTGCTGCGCAAAATCGCCTGACGCGACTCTTCGCTCCGAGGCCGGCCAGGCGGACGCGTCCCATTACTTCCGTTTCCATTGACGCCGCGCCGGATGCGATTTTGAGCCATGGCTAAAGTCTAATATAATTTAAATCCGATACGTACTGTTTTGAATCTTAATTTGAATAGTTCGCAGGGCGGTTCGCGCTGCATCCAAGACGGTAACAGTTACCGCGAGTGTCGTGTTTTCAGAAATACCAGTTTTCGCCAGTCTTATGTGGATAGTCGCACTAGCGCTTCGCCGCCCTTATACGTTCGTGGTGATGGCACTGCTCATCATCATTCTTACGCGCGATCACTATCCTGCGCACTCCAGTCGACATTTTCCCTGAAATCAATATTCCCGTGGTCAGCGTCGTGTGGAACTACGACGGCCTGTCGCCGCAGTGAGATGGCGGACCGGATCGTCACCAACTCCGAACGCGGATTCACCGTCACGGTCAACGACATCGAACATCAGGAGTCGCAGTCGCTCAAGGAAAAGCCGTGATCAAGATTTTTTTCCGGCCCGGCGTCAACATTGCCATGGCAGTGACGCAAGTGACGGCGATCTGCCAGACCGCGTTACGCGGTCATTGCCCCCGGGCACGACTCCGCCTCTGGTCATCACTTATTCGGCCTCGTCAACCCCCGTTGTGCAACTGGGTGTCAGCAGCAAGACGCTTCCGGAGCAGCAAGTGTTCGACTTGGCGCAGAATTTTCTGCGCACGCAGTTGTCGACGGTTCAAGGCGCGGGTACGCCCTATCCTTTCGGAGGCAAGCCGCGCCAGATACAGGTGGACCTCGATACCGCCAAGCTCCAAGCCTATGGCTTATCGCCCGCCGATATCGTCAACGCCGTCTCCGCGCAAAACCTTATTCTGCCTGCCGGTACGGCCAAGATCGGGCCGACCGAATACAACGTGGAGACTGAACGGCAGTCCACAGACCATCGCCCAGCTCAACGATCTGCCGGTGAAGACCACGGCCACGTCCACCCTTTATCTGCGCGATGTGGCTCATGTGCGCGACGGATTTACACCGCAAACCAATATCGTGCGGCAGGATGGCGTGCGCGGCGTCCTGATGGCCATCTTCAAGCTCGGCGGATCAACTCTGACGGTAGTCAACGCCGTGAAAGCGATGGTGCCCCAGGCGGCGCTGCAACTGCCGCCGGAACTCAACATCAAGGCTCTCTTCGATCAGTCGCTTTTCGTGCGCGCCTCGATTCAGGGAGTGATCCGCGAAGGCGTCATCGCCGCCTGCCTCACCGCACTCATGATTCTGCTCTTCTTGGGGGACTGGCGTCCGACCGTGATCATCGCCGTCTCTATCCCGCTGTCCATCTTTGTTTCCGTGCTTCTCCTCGCCGCGCTCGGCGAGACCATCAACATCATGACCCTGGGAGGACTGGCGCTTGCCGTCGGAATTCTGGTCGACGATGCCACGGTGGAGATCGAGAACATCGAGCGCAATCTCGCCATGGGCAAGGAGATGAAGCAGGCCATCCTCGATGGCGCACAGCAGATTGCGGTGCCCGCGCTTGTGTCAACGCTGTGTATCTGCATCGTGTTTGTGCCGATGTTCTTTCTGACCGGAGTCGCCAAGTTTCTTTTCGTGCCGCTCGCGGAAGCCGTGTCGTTTGCCATGTTGGCGTCGTACCTTCTCTCGCGAACCCTGATCCCCACCATGGTGATGTTTATCATGCGCGGACACGAGCACCGCGCCGCGGAGACGAATAATCCGTTCGTAAAATTCCAGCGGAAATTCGAACGCGGGTTTGAGAAATTCCGTAGCGCCTACCAGCAGCTGCTGGAAACCACGCTCGAAAACCGTGGACTTTTTTCCGTTTGCTTCGTGATTTTCTGCGTTCTGTCGCTAGGGCTGGTGTTTTTTCTGGGGCAGGACTTCTTCCCGCAAGTGGATGCGGGCCTGATTCGCCTGCATTTTCGCGCCCGGTCTGGCTTACGCGTGGAAGAGACCGCGCGTCTCTGCGATGAAGTTGAGCGTGGTGCTGCGCGACGAGATTCCGAAGGAAGAATTGCAGACCATGATCGACAATATCGGCGTCCCCTACTCGAGCATTAATCTCTCTTACACCAGTTCGGGTGTGATTGGAACCAGCGACGCGGAAATTCTGATCGCGCTAAACCCGGAGCACCATCACCCCACGGCGGAGTACGTTCGCGCGATTGCGGCGCGACTTGCCCAGCGCAATTCCCGGGCGTGGAGTTCTTCTTCCAGCCCGCCGATATCGTCTCGCAAATTCTCAATTTTGGATTGCCCGCCCCGGTCGACATCCAGATCATTGGCGCGGATATGCGCGCGAGCTACGATATCGGGCAGAAGATCGCAAATCGGCTCCGCCAGATTCCCGGAGCTGCGGACGTGCACGTTCAGCAGATGCTCAGCCTGCCCACCCTCCACCTCGAGATGGACCGAACCCGCCTCGGTGACGTCGGGCTGAGTGCCCAGAATGTCGCACAAAGCGTACTCATCAGCTTAAGTGGAAGCTTCGCAGACGACGCCCGATTACTGGCTCAATCCCAAGAACGGCGTCACCTATCCCATCGTCATTCAATCCCCGCAATATCACATGACCTCGATTGCAGGATTTGATGAATACGCCGGTGACAGGCACCAGTGGCCAGGCTCCGCAAGTCCTCGGCAATCTGGCTCAACTCACTCCGGTCGCGCGCCCCGCGGTGGTCAACCATTACAACGTGCAGCCGGTCATCGACGTATATGCCAGCACGCAAGGGCGCGACCTGGGCGGAGTGGCCACCGACATCATGAAGGCGCTCAAGCCATTTCAGGACAATCTGCCGCGTGGAACCCGCATCGTGGTTCGCGGGCAGATTGAGACCATGCAGTCGTCATTCTTCGGCTTGGGTGTTGGTCTTCTGGGCGCGATCGTACTCGTCTATCTGCTGATCGTGGTCAACTTCCAGTCGTGGCTCGATCCCTTTATCATTATTACTGCGTTGCCGGGAGCGCTGGCGGGAATCTGCTGGTGCCTGCTGATTACGCGCACCACGCTCAGTGTTCCGTCATTGACGGGAGCGGTCATGTGTATGGGAGTCGCGACCGCGAATTCGATTCTGATGGTTTCATTTGCCCGCGACCGCCTCGATGCGGGAGTTCCCGGCGCTGCAAGCGGCGATTGAAGCGGGTTATACGCGTATGCGTCCGGTAATCATGACCGCTCTCGCCATGATTATCGGCATGCTCCCGATGGCATTTGGGTTAGGAGAGGGCGGCGAGCAGAACGCTCCGCTTGGCCGCGCCGTGGTTGGTGGCCTGCTCTTCGCCACCGTCGCCACCTTATTCTTTGTGCCCAGTGTGTTTACCATTATTCATGGCCGCCGCGAGGCGCGGCTCCAGTCGCAGAAACATTAGGACGAAAAGCAGACCGAAGCAGAGTCGATCGAGAAGTAAAGAAGAGCAGAGAGTTTGTTGGAGATCGCGATTATGCCAGTGCAGCCGCCAGTGACGACCGAGACGAACCAGACAGATCCCCTGAGCCCGCACCACACTCATCCGGCGATCGAGCGGCCTCCCGACCTCGCGCCCGCTCCAGCGACCCGGGGAAAACTTCTGGTCGCTATCGCGCTGCTTGTTCTGCTCATCGCCGGCGCGATTACATTTCTGAACCGGAGGAGCGAATCCAATGCACTGGCAAAGGAAACCGAAGCCGTCTCGATTCCCACCGTTGCCGTAGTGCGACCGCAATCCGAGCCCGGAAACGACGAATTGGTGTTGCCGGGAAACTTGCAGGCTTACATAGAGTCTCCCATCTTTGCCCGCACCAACGGCTACCTCCTGCGCTGGTACAAAGACATTGGAAGCAAGGTGAAGAAAGGCGAACTGCTGGCAGCGATAGATACTCCGGAAATCGACCAGCAACTCTACCAGGCCCGAGCCAACCGCGAGCAGATCAAAGCGGCGCTGGCCTTGGCGAAGATCTCCGCCGACCGCTGGGAGAATCTCCGCAAGACCGACTCGGTTTCGCAGCAGGAAGCCGATCAGCAGACCAGTGGCTACCAGCAGGCGCTAGCCAACCTTACCGCCGCGGACGCGAATGTTCGCCGCCTCGAAGAACTCGAGTCTTTCAAGAATGTATACGCTCCTTTTTCCGGCGTGCTTACCAAGCGCAACGTCGACCCCGGTGCGCTCATCAATTCCGGAGCCGCTGCCGGCAGAGAGATGTTCGATATCGCTCAAGTCGATCCGCTGCGTGTTTACGTCAGCGTCCCGCAGGCGTACGCCCCGAACATTAAAGCTGGGATGAAGGCCGACGTGACGCTACAGGAATTTCCCGGGCAGAAATTCTTGGGAACGGTGGCTCGCACCGCCGAAGCGATTGATCCTGCGACCCGCACTCTCAACACCGAAGTGGATGTGCCTAACAAAGACGGCAAGTTGCTGCCCGGTTCTTACGGCCAGGTGCACTTTGCGACCGGCACTTCCGTCCCCAGGATTACGATTCCGGTCAACGCCATGCTGTTCCGCTCCGAGGGACCGCAGGTCGCGGTCGTCGACCAGGACGGCACCGTGCACTTGCGTCCGATCATCATAGGACGCGACTTCGGCGCTAAGCTGGAAATTCTGGGTGGGGTCGAGGTCAGCGATCAGATCATCATCAACCCGTCCGACTCGCTCGAAGAAGGACAGAAAGTTCACATCGCCAAGCCCAACACGGGAGACGCTCATTCGTGAAGCCAGGACCTCACCACGGAGGCGGAGTCAAGGAGAAGAGCGAGTTCATGATTTCGCCCCTTATGGAGAAACAGCGACCGAGTGAGATTGTGAAGAGGCCTTCCTCCGTGTCTCTGTATCTCCGTGGTGGGTGTTGGGCTCTGCTGGTCGTGGCATTGCTTGCGTGCTCAGCGTGCACCGTCGGACCGGAATACAAGCGCCCCGCCGTGCAGGTCCCAGACACGTGGAAAGGCGAAGGGCCGTGGCAAGCGGCCACCCCCCAAGACGCAATCCCCAAGGGCACGTGGTGGCAGCTGTTTCATGACGCGGAACTGGATCAATTAGAACAGCAACTGCTGCAGGCAAACCAATCGCTAGCGGCGTCGCAGGACCGCCTCGCACAGGCGCGGGCTCAGGCGCGGATCGCATCGTCCGCGTATTTTCCGACAGTCAGCGTCGATCCCAGCGCGCAACGCGAGCGCATCTCCGGCAACCGTCCCCTTTCAGGCAGCACGGTTCCGCTGACGCCGGTAACCCAGAACGATTTTGTGGTCCCATTTGCCGTCAGCTACGAACTCGATTTATTCGGACGCGTGCGCCGCGGTCTGGAAGCCGCCAACGCTTCGTTGCAAGGGAGCGCGGCTGATCTCGAAAATGTGCGTCTCGTCCTGACCGCCGAACTAGCCGCCGACTATTTCAACCTGCGCGAACTTGACCGCGAAGCCGGAGTAGTGCGCCAGTCGGTCGAAATCGAGCAAAAAGGATTGGATCTGGTCAACAACCGCCATGAAGGCGGAGTGGCGAATGGGCTGGAAGTAGCGCAGCAAGCCGCGTTGCTCGATTCGACCGCGACCCAGCTTTCGCTAGTATTGCAGCAGCGCGCGCAATACGAACACGCCATCGCCGTGCTGCTGGGGAAGTCAGCCTCAGCTTTCACCCTCGCAGAGGCGCCGTTCAACGGCGCCCCGCCGCCGATCCCAGTCGGAGTCCCCTCAGAGATTCTGGAGCGCCGCCCTGACGTTGCCACCAGCGAACGGCAGATGGCATTCGAAAATGCGCAAGTTGGAATCGCGATGACTGCGTTTTATCCGCACATCACGCTTTCCGGAAGCGGCGGGTGGGAAAGCCGCGACATCGCCACGCTGGTCAACGCTCCCAGCGCTTTGTGGTCGCTCGGCGGCGACGCGCTACAGCCGATTTTCAATGGCGGGCGCAATCGCGCCAACCTGGCGTCCACCCGCGCCGCCTATGACGAATCGGTCGCCAATTATCGCGAAAATGTATTAGAGGCATTTCAGCAGGTCGAAGACGGGCTTTCCGGACTCGCGATGCTAAACCAAGCCGCGAAAACGCAACAGGCAGCGGTCACCGACTCGCGCCGAGCCCTCGACCTCGCCAACAACCGTTATGTAGGCGGCCTCACCACCTACCTCGATGTGATCACCGCGCAAACCACGCTGCTGAACAACGAACGCCTGCAAACCCAGTTGCTCGGTCAGCAAATGGTCACGTCCGTTTATCTGGTCAAAGCTCTGGGCGGCGCGTGGGATGCTTCCGAAATCCAGCACGAACAGGTGAGACCGAAGCTGGTGCAAGCCGTACAGCAGTAATCCCCGCTACGCCGTGTGTTGTTCGTGACTGCCGTGGCGCGCCAAAATCTCGCGCTCCGCGACCAGCCAATCCTGATCTTTGTTACCGTCCGCATCGCCCGGCAGTCGCTCGCCGCTGCAGGTAGAGTTCATAGGCGCGGCGGCGAATCTCTTCTTCAATATTGGAGGAAACGGCCTTTCCAGGATGCCGAGCCAGCCGACTTCCCATTCTGCGGAACTTGTTTGCGAACTTCGGGCAACCTGCGCCGCGGCAGGCTGAATCGAGTTTGCGGCCTTCTTGCTGCGAGTTGTGGTAGAGCTTCCAGTTGTCTTGCGAGCCATACAGTACTCCTTACAGATACCTAAATCCAGGAATGGTCTTGCGTAATGAATCAGCGACATACGTGTACTCCGATAGCCGCTACCCGACTATTTTGCGAAAAGTGGTTGATCTAACTATAGCGCGAACGCCTGTGGAATTGTGCCCTAAGGCATTGAAAAATCCTTTCCGCCGCATAAGAGAAAATCGCCCCATTTCGGACGCCATGCAAAGCGGCAAAAGTACTCTGGTAACTTGTGGAAAACCCGCGGATGACCGCAGGATAGACAGGATAGATGAGTACGGCCCAAAGGCCACAACTATGTCATCGTCGGGCAATCAGGGTTCAGCCGCCAAGGCCGCTAAAGCAAGCTTCGGCGAATTGGAGAGCATGATCTCGGAATCTCCGGGCTCGGAGAAAGTGTGCCTGAAGCTGGCCAAGATCTTGCAAGTGCGCCGCAGCGAAGTGGCACTGCTCCGGTTGGAAAAGGGTAGCCTGCGATTCATCTTTCCACCCGAACTGCGGTCCGCGGGCGTATTGCCTCTGAGCGGATCGGCGGTGGCGGCGCGAACGGCGGCGACGCGCACTCCGTTGCTGTCGAACAACTTCATGCGGGTTAAGCATGTCAGCCTGTTTGAAGCAGTCAAGATCGGATCCGGCGGCGACGAAGATGATCGAAGCCAGGAGCAAATGCCGATCCAGAAAATCATGTCGGTTCCGGCAGTGCTCTCCGGAAACGTGGTGGGAGTTGTTCAGATTTCGCGCAAAGGTCTCGATGCTTCGCTTTCGGGAGCAGATTTCACCAGCGAAGACTTGAAGCAACTGGAGCAAGCCGCCGAAATTCTAGCCCGTATGCCGTTTATGCAGGAAGGCGCGGAGATCTAGCACAACGGTCGTTCGTCGTTGGTCGTTAGTCGTTCGCGATTCACCGCAGACCGCGATAGCTCGCTAACGACTAACGACCACCGACTAACGACGAAGTTCTCACATTGCCCGCCCAGCGCAAAACCCCGACGCCCACGCCCACTGAAAATTGAAGCCGCCCAGTTGGCCAGTAACGTCCACCACTTCTCCGATGAAAAAAAGCCCCGGCACTTTCCGCGATTCCATGGTCTGGGCGGAAAGCTCGCCGGTATCAACGCCGCCTGCGGTGACTTCCGCTTTGCCATAACCCTCTGTCTCTTCCTGGCCTGATTTCCCAAGCATGCAGTTGACGTTCGGCGTCAGCGAAGTCGCGATCGGAGTTGCCCGCTAAAGGATAAGTTTCAAGCCAGCGATCCGCGAAGCGGCGCGGCAGGACATCTCGCAGCAGCAATTTCCAACTCGACCGATCGCGATGACCACGCTTCCTCAACTCGGCAGCGAGATCGCGCTCGGCAGCAAGGTCGAGGCAAATCGACTCCTTCCCATCCCAGTAAGAAGAGATCTGGAGAATCGCCGGACCGCTGAGGCCGTGATGTGTGAAAAGCATGTTTTCTTTGAACATGGGCAATGCCTTTTTCATGCGGCCAGTGGAAGCAACCACTTCGGTCGAGACTCCCGCAAGATCGCACCAGCGCTTGCGGTCGGATTCGCTGAATACAAGAGGGACCAGCGCGGCGCGCGGAGCTACGATCTTCAGTCCGAATTGCCGGGCCAGATCATAACCAAATGAGGTGGCGCCGATCTTGGCAATGGACAAGCCTCCGGTCGCGACCACCAGGCGGGTCGCGCGAAGCTGGCGTCTTCGGCGTGCACAGTGAACTGGCCGTTCTTTTCAACCGTCTTCACCTTAATGTTGCACCGGATTTCCACTCCGGCGTCGCGGCATTCCTGCTCCAGCATGGCAGTGATATCGCTAGCCGATCGATCGCAGAACAACTGGCCGAGTTTTTTCTCGTGATAGGGATGCGATGCTTTTCGACCAGTCGCACGAAGTCGGCCGGAGTGTAGCGCGCAAGCGCCGACTTGGCGAAATGAGGATTCGCGGAAAGAAAATTCTCCGGGCTGGTGTGCAGATTGGTGAAATTGCAGCGGCCGCCGCCGGAGATCAGGATCTTCTTCCCGATTCGATCCGCGCGTTCGAGCACCAGCACACGGCGTCCGCGCTTGCCGGCTTCGATGGCACACATCAGCCCGGCAGCACCGCCTCCGAGAATGATGACGTCATAGTTCTGATTAACACTCTGATTAACGTTCTTATCCACGCAGAAATCAGCTTAACAAAGCGGCGCACAGCTGTCCGGTTTGATATGCTGATCAAAATCTTCGTGAGGAACCGACTCCCGCTGCATACAGACTAGCCATGTCAACCGGCATCCGAACTCGCGATTTGCGCAAGATCTACACGTCGCCGCCGCCTCTTGCCTCGGGTGGCGGCTTCGGTTTCACCGCGGCGCGCGGCAAAGCAAAGAAACAGCCCAAGGCCGAGATCATCGCCCTCGACGGGCTTTCGCTGGAGGTCTCTCCCGGCGAAATCTTTTGCTTGCTCGGACCGAACGGCGCCGGCAAGTCGACGACCGTCGGGATCCTCACCACCCGGGTGCGTCCGACCGGCGGCCAGGCCTGGATCGGCGAGCACGACGTATGGGCCGAGCAAGTCGCGGTCAAGCGCCTGATTGGAGTGGTGCAGCAGCGTCCGAACCTCGATTTTTCTCTCACCGCGCGCGAAATTCTGCTCTTCCACGGCGCTTACTTCGGCATCGACTCCCGCGAGCGAACCACCCGCGCGAACGCGCTGCTCGATCGCTTCAAACTCACCGACCGCGCCGACCAGATGGTGCGCGGATTTTCCGGCGGCATGATGCAGCGTCTCTCGATTGCGCGCGCCATGATGCACGATCCGCAAGTGCTTTTTCTGGACGAACCCAGCGCCGGCCTCGACCCGCAAACCCGCCTGCTGCTCTGGGAAATCATTCGCGAATATAACCAGAGTGGCAAGACCATCCTCCTGACCACGCACAATATGGAAGAGGCCGATTTCCTGTGCCAGCGCCTGGCCATCATCGATCACGGAAAAAAGATCGCCCTCGGCACTCCTGCGGAGTTGAAGGCGTCGGTCCCGGGTGGCTATTTGCTGCGATTGCGCTTCGGCCATAACTCTCCGGAATTGTTGCAGCGGCTTGAGGCGTTGGCGGGTGTTAGAGAAGTGCGAGCGAACGAAGACGGGGCCACAGCAACTCCGCCGATATTTACGCCGACCGCGGAGGCTCGCTGGTCTCGGAGATTGCCAATCTAGCCTCCGGTGCCTCTGTCGAATTGTGCGACGTGCACATTTCGGAGCCCAGCCTGGAGAATCTTTTCCTCCACCACACCGGAAGGAGTCTGCGCGAATGAACTGGAAGACTTTTCTGGCGCTGCTCGGCCGCGATGCTCATGTTGCTCGCCGCAACTTCATGCCGCTGGTGTTGCAGACTTTTCTTCAGCCGATGATGTTCGTCTTCATCTTTGGACGAGTGATGGTCTCAAGCGGCTATATGCCCGCCGCCTACAAGAGCCTGTTGCTGCCGGGAATCATGGCGATCAGCATGATATTCACTGGCGTTTGGGCAGTAGCGATGCCGTTGATCTCTGAATTTCAATTCACCCGCGAGATCGAAGACCGCTTGCTGGCGCCGATAGAAAATTCCTGGCTGGCGATAGAAAAAGTATTTTTCGGCACGATGCAAGCTCTGGTAGCGGGTCTGGTCGTCATCCCGATGGCGTGGCTGCTGCTGCGACCCGTCGAGTTCAATCTGCGTTCTCCGCTAACGTTTGCCTGCGTGACCTTGCTGGTCGCGCTTTTCTCCGCCTGCGGTGGTCTGGCGCTAGGTTGCAGCGTCAGCCAGACCCACATCGGTTTGATGTTCAGCATGGTCCTGACGCCAATGATCTTTTTCGGCTGCACCTATTATCCCTGGAGCGCTCTAGCGAAGTTTCCTATCCTGCAGAAAATCGTGCTCATAAATCCTCTGGTTTACGCCAGCGAGGGATTGCGCGGAACCCTCGTGCCCCAGTTCCCGCATCTTCCATTGCTCGCGGTGCTGATCGTGTTGACGGCGTTCGACGCGCTCTTCCTGGCCATCGGGCTGCGGCAGTTCCACAGTAAAGCTGTCAGTTAGGTTGACACGCAGCTAAGGAATCCCTTCTGGCAGCGCGTGCTGCGCAAAGCGCACTTTGACCGTCTTGATCTCATAAGGTTTGGTATGCACGGTCGCGGCATCGTTATGGAGCGCAAGATCTGCAATCGGTCTCTCCATCAGATCGGTTTCTGACGCCGACTGCACCCCCGGCGGAAGCTGGAGCTTTACATCAGCCTCTTTTCCCGCCCACTCATAAAAACGCAAGACGAGAGAGTTATCATCCTCCGACTTCTTGAAAGCAGTAAGCACCACGTTGTCCGCCTCAACTCGCACAAAAGAATGTTCGGCCGGAAGCGGTCCCAAGTGTTTCTGTGACTGTAGAGCGACTAGCTTGTAATTCAACTCATAGCCGCGGCGTACCGTCTGAGCGTCCCGCCAATTTCCGGCATGTGGATACAAAGAATAAGTGAATTCGTGATGGCCCTCGTCGGCATGAGGATCGGGCCATTCCGGCGAACGCAGCAACGACAGCCGCAGCACATTGCCCTTCACATCGTATCCATACTTGCTGTCGTTCAGCAGGCTGAAGCCGTGCGTGGCATCAGATAAGTCGGCCCAGCGCTGTGCCGGAACCTCGAATTTCGCCTGCTCCGCCGGTGTGTTCCGCGTAGTCGGGCGTTCAATCGAGCCATAGGGAATTTCAAACGTAGCCTCGTCGCTGTGCGCACTCAAAGGAAATGCGACTTTCAGCAAAATGTGTTTCTCGTGCCATTCCACCTGCATCTTCACATCGATGCGCGGCACTCCTGCGTACATCGTGATGTCCTGTACGAACGTGGAATTCTGGAAATGTTTCTTGACGCGTATCACCGCGCGCAGCGGTCCATACTCAACCAGTTTCACCTCGTCAGCTTTATCCAGGTCCCAATGTTGCTTCTCGAAATCGGAATCGATGTTCCAGGCGTCCCATCGTTTTGGTTTGTCGGTGAAAGCCTGCAACAGGTTCCCGCAAATGGAGGTCTTAGGGCCACCACTGTCGGTTTCAGACGGAGCCAGCGCTTCGGTCTGATTTGTCAGATCGAGAAGGCTGGTGATGCATCCCGTCTTCGGATCAACGGTCACGCGGATGGAGCGGTTCAGCATCCAACTGTCCGTGGCCTTAACGGCGCTTGCCTTATCAGGTAGCGCGGCGTCCTCGGCTCTGGATATCGAACGCACAAAATAGGTTTTGTAACCGAGCGCGGGCGCATCCGCAAGGATCAGAATACGCGCTCGATTCGTGATCGAGTCCATGGTGAGTAGTTGATGATCGACTCGCCGGCCGGCGCCGTCGAACACTTCAATGTCGCGAGCCGGGCCCGGAAATTGCACCTCAGCCTCAACCACTTCCGTTCGCGCCCAGGAGAGCGAATTGAAAACCACCACGGGCACGCCGTCGCCGCGCGGATTTACTCCCACAGTGTTGACGTGAGCCACGATCTCGCTGAGCGCCGCATCCGTAATCTCTTTCGCCGAGCGCGCAACATCTTCCAGATTTCGCTTGGCATCGAGATAATTCACCGCAATTCCGGAGCCGGGCATGACATCGTGGAAATGATCGAACAGCAGATTCTTCCACGCGAGTTGAAATTGATCTTGCGGATACGAGCGGCCGAAAGCGAAGCCAGCGATGCATACTTCTCCGCATCGAGCATCAGCCCTTCATCGCGCCGGATGCGCTGTTTCGTGTCCGCCTGCGTGGTGAGCACGCCGCGATGATATTCGAAATACAGTTCGTCCTTCCACGTCGGGACTTTGAGACTGTGGAAGCTCCTGCGCCAGGTCAGCAAAAAATTCTTTGGCGGTACTGAACTCAATCTTCGGAAACACTGTGTCCGGATCCCGCAGGCGATTCGCCTCATCCAGCATGGTCCGCGTCGGCCCGCCGCCATGGTCGCCGATTCCGTACAGGTAAAGCATCTGCGGCGAGTCTTTATTCTCGCCGAGCTTGCTCCCGTAAATCGATGGCGCATAAAACGAAAAATCCTGCGTGATCTGCTGCGGATCGAATTCATTGGCGTATTCGTGCGGGAAATAAGTCAGAAGACGGCTGCCATCGGGCGCTTCCCACCAGAACAGCCGGTACGGAAACTTTGTGTAGTCCGTCGCCCACAGCAGTTTGCTGGTTACGAAATAATCGATGCCCGACTTCTTGTAGATTTGCGGAAGCTGCCAGTTGTATCCAAAAGAATCCGGATTCCATCCAATCTTGATGTCAGCACCAAAGTTTTTCTGAAAATATCGTTTGCCAACCAGAATCTGACGCACCAGCGATTCGCCGTCCGGCATATTCAGATCGGGCTCAACCCACATCCCGCCGATCACCTCCCATCGGCCTTCTTTCACCCGCTGTTTGATCTGCTCGAACATGTCCGGATATTTTTCCTGCATCCACTCATAAGTTCGCGCCGACGACATGGTGAACTTCAAATCCGGATACTCGCGCATCAAATCCAGAACGCTCTGAAACGTATTGCGCACCACTTCGACCGTTTCCGTCCACGGCCACAGCCAAGCCATATCAATGTGCGAGTTCCCCACGGCGCGAACGGTGAACTGCTTCAACCACGGATTCAACAATTGCAGTTTGCTCTGCGCCTGGCGCAGAGACGCGTCGAAGCCCGCCTGGTCGCCGTTCTCGAGCGGAGAAAAATCGATGGCTGCAACCGCCGCATCGAGTTGCTGCTGGCGTTCCGCTCGGCCCTCCTCATAAGCCGCAATCATCGGACGCGCCGCCAAAATCTCTGTACGCACCATCGCCGGATCAGGCCGGCCAGCGCCAGGTTCAACGCGCAACTGGGCGCGCTGAAATAGCGTTTCCACTTCCGGAGCATCGATGCGCACCGCGATCAGAAACTTCTGCCCCGGCTGCGCGTTCTCCGTAAGCGGAATCGGCTGCTGCATGTCGTCATCCCCGCGCGACACCAGCGCTCCGTTCGAGAAGACCGCGATCATGACCGGACCTTTGTTGTTCCACATGAAGTCGAAGCCAAGGTCTAATTTGGCGCGAGCGCCCCGCACCGCATAACCGTCGATCTTCTCCGGAATCTCAATCCAGCGCCGCAGCACGCGAGATCCGGTTGACCACTTTTCCCCAACTTTCATGGTTTCCCATCCCGCTTCATCCAGCGACGAATTTTCCGGATGCGGCACGTCAGCGTGAAATCGCCACTCGGGTAGAGGCATAGTAGTCAGCGATTGCAGGCGATCCAATGTTGGCTGATAAGGGTCCGTTGCTTTCCGGCTCGCAGGCGACTCTTGGGCGACGACCACCCTGGCGGCTAATGAGTGCGAGAAATGCATATGCCATCCATCGCTTCACAGGACTTTCTCCTTCGTTTGAAAATTGTCTCTAACGATGTACTCCATATCAGTGTCAATATCAATTAAAGAGGCGGTCAGTTTCGTACGGAAGGGTAACCGCCGTGAACCGGCGGGTCAACTGGCCTCACGAATCCCCGCGATTTTGAGATCTCATCCGTCCCGGACAGGAAGTCCTGCTCTGCTAAACTTTTCACTTCTCTGTTACAGGCTGTCTCAGCGAGGCAAATCATGGCGATTCAACGGGTCGGAGTAATCGGGGCGGGCACCATGGGCAACGGCATCGCCCACGTGTTTGCGCGATCGGGGTTCAATGTCGTGCTCTGCGACGTCGAGCAGCGTTTTCTGGATCGCGGCCTCGCGACGATTGCGAAGAATCTCGATCGCGAACTAGCCAAAGACAAAATTACGGCGGCCGACAAGGCGTCCACGCTCGGGCGGATTACGGCAGTCGTCGACCGCGCAAAGCTGGCAGAGTGCGATCTGGTGGTCGAGGCAGCGACGGAAAAGTTTCCTGTCAAGGCGGAGATTTTCCGCGAACTGGATCGCATCACCAAGCCGGACGTAATTCTCGCCACCAACACCTCCTCAATTTCAATCACGAAGCTGGGAGCGCTAACCCAGCGCGCCGACAAAGTCATCGGCATGCACTTCTTCAATCCGGTGCCGGTGATGAACCTGGTCGAGGTGATTCGCGGCCTCGCGACTTCACAAGCGGCGTTTGAAACGGTGCGCGACCTGGCGCTGAAGCTGGAAAAGACGCCGGTCGAGGTAAATGACGCTCCCGGGTTTGTTTCAAACCGGGTGTTGATGCCGCTGCTCAACGAAGCGATGTACGCCGTGATGGAAGGCGTGGCGACGCCCCAGGCGGTGGATGAAGTGTTCAAGCTCGGAATGGCGCATCCCATGGGCCCGCTGACGTTGGCGGATTTTATCGGCCTCGACGTCTGTCTGGATATCATGCGAGTGCTGCAAGATGGCCTGGGAGATCCGAAGTACCGCCCCTGTCCGTTGCTGATCAAGATGGTCGATGCGGGCTGGCTCGGCCGCAAGACTGGGCGCGGATTTTATACGTATTAGGAAGCTGCGACCTGCGGATTGCGGACTACGAGCTGCGGTCCAGGCGGGTCGGCTCGAAGCTCGCGGCTCGAAGCTCGTAGCCCAGCTATGTGAATCGACTGACAATCAGGAATGAAAAGATGACCACTGGCTGGGGCGGAATTCTTCCCGAAGGAAAATCTGGCGGTGACGGCTTTTATTATTTGCTGGCGGTCGCGTCGGGAGCGTTCGCGGGCTGGGTGGCTATCAAAGTAGGCGACTTGCTGCTGACAGCGATGGTGGTGCTGGCGGCGAACATGCTTCTCGGATTTCTGAGCCCGCGAAAGCCCTGGCGCTGGGTCGTCCTCGTCGGAGTGTTGGTGCCGTTGGTCGAGTGGCTGGCATATTTCTTTCTTACCGAAAAACCGCAACGGGCGCAGATCTACGAATCCTTCCTGGCGTTCTTTCCCGGAATCGCCGGCGCGTTCGGCGGCGCGTTCGGCCGCGGCGTAGTGGACAATTTGTTAACAGGGAAATGAGGACAACGACAATGATGATCACAACGACAACGGCGAGCGATCGAAATAATCCTGATGCGCTGACCAACGCACTAACCCGGCGGCAAGCCGTCGTCGGAGCCGCGATCGCATTCGGCAGCCTTGCCCTAGGCTCACCCAAAGCATGGGCGGCCTCGGCGGCAACCGAAGCCGGGATTTCTTACACCGCGGCAGCCATTCATCAGGAACCCGTTTTCAAAGCGAGCCCAAAGCGTGTTTACGAAGCGCTGACCGACGCCAAACAGTTCGACAAGGTCATACAAATCAGCGGCGTCATGCAGGCCATGCATCTCGCAGACAAGCCCGCCGAGATCAGTCGCGACGTCGGCGGAGCCTTCGCACTCTTCGGCGGCTACATCACTGGACGACAGCTCGAACTCGTGCCCGACCAGCGCATCGTGCAGGCCTGGCGAGCCGGCAGCTGGCCCTCGGGCATCTTTTCGATTGCCCGCTTCGAACTTGTCGAACAAGGCTCCGGCGGCAACCTCGGGACGACGACCACGACGACCACTACAACAAAGATCGTCTTCGACCACACCGGCTTTCCTAACGGCGAGGCGGAGTCTCTGGCGTCAGGATGGAAAGCGCATTATTGGGAGCCGCTCGAGAAATTGCTGGCTTAGTCCCACCAGGCTTAGTCCCCCCAAAGGTACCGGTCTGCGAAATTCTGTTCCCGTTTCCACAGCCCCTGGGGGTAAGCTACCAGCATGTGTGTTTCAGTGTCGGTGCTTGCCAGTGGCAGTCGCGGAAACTGTGCCGTGGTCTCGACCAGTTCAACCCGCATTCTGGTGGATGCCGGCCTCTCCGGCCGCGAAACTTTCAAGCGCTTGCGAGTTCTGTCCGAACGCACTCCCGGCGAACGCATCGACGATATTTCCGCGATCCTGATCACGCACGAGCATTCCGACCATGTTGCTGGACTACAGCGTCTAGCGACCAAGCTGAATGTGCCGGTCTTTTTGACCGCTCCCACCCATCATGCCTGGAACCGGGCCATGCGCGACGAGGAAGGCGCGATTCCCGAGCTGCCAAAGTCGGAACATTTCTCTGCCGGCCGCGGATTTCGCATCGGCGACATTGAAGTCATGCCTTTTACCATTCCTCATGACGCCGCCGATCCCGTCGGCTTCACCTTTCGTGCCGAGGGAGTGAAGATCGGCTTTGCCACCGACCTGGGTTATATGCCGACCAACGTCCGGAACCATTTGCGCGGTTGCAGCGTATTAGTCATGGAGTCGAATCACGATGTCGAGATGCTGCGCTCGGGCTCCTACCCGTGGTCGGTGAAGCAGCGGGTGATGAGCCGGGTCGGGCACCTGTCGAATGACGCGCTCGCGGAATTCTTCTCCAGCGACTATGATGGAGGAGCCGAGTATCTAGTCTTGGCACATTTGTCTGAACAAAATAACCATCCCGAAATCGCGCGAGCGGCGGCAGAACAGGCGCTCGGCGCCCGTCAGGGGCTGTGGCACAACCGTGTGCTCTTGGCAACCCAGACGGAAGTTCTCGAATCCATCCAGTTGTAGCCGCTGGTTTTAACCGCTTATGAGTGAGTGTGTGGAACCGATCGTCGGCAAAATCCTGGCGGGATGGCGCTACGATATTTCCGGCCTGGCTCCCGAGATGTGCGTCGACTACGAGCTCCATTTCGCCGATTGCGAACATTGCCGCAGCCGCCAGAAACTGCATCGCATCATAGATATTTCGCTGATCGCGCTGGCCTCGGCGTCGGCGGCCGTGTTTCTGCTGGCGTTTGCGGCGGTTCGGTATTTTGAACCGCGCCACGCCTTCTGGCTTGAAATCGGAGCGCTAGCCGGCTTTGCCCTATCCGCTCTGATCTGGCTTGTCGTCGCCGTAGCTACTCCCGCACCGACCGCTGTGGCGGATGCGGCAAAGCTCGGCGCGCGCCACGTGCATGACCGCCTGCCGGCGGAGATTCGCGAACGCCTGCCGGAAGAAATACGTGTCAAGCTCACCGGGTCATAGATCATGATGCCCGCATCCAAAATCATCGGGATGTCGTTGATCATCGTCGCCTCTCGATCGCCGCGCTAGCACCGCGTCTCTCAGACCGGCGCCTGGGCCGAGGCAGATCACGCATCGTCGCCATCGATTAGGCCTAATGAGCAAGCCCCAGCTTGCCACGGCCACGACGGTGCAATACTTCCTCATTCGCATCCCAGGCTGCCAGCGCCCGCGAGCTATCAATGCTGCTTGACGGGCCATGATGCGGCCTTGGTATCCCCTTCCCACTTCGCGCAACCTTCGGCTGAAGTCTCACGCGTCGCCGTGCAAGTCGATCCGACGCTGACAATATCCAAGTTAGATGGTTTGGAATTTTCCATAGTTCTCTCTGCCGACCCGCCGGGCACGACTCCGCTGCGAATCTAGTTTCCCTCCTCAACTGCGGCGATCTCCAGGCAAGCGATAAATAAATAAAAGCCCTGTTTTTCACATGAGCATGAGAGTGCGCATGAGGAGTACGACGTGCGGCCGTTGATTCTGGTTTTCTTCTTACTCAACTTATCGCGATCTCTCGCGACAGCGCAGGATCTCGCCGCAAAGCCTGACGCCGATCAGACCGCACAAACCATGCAAATGCCGGGCATGGACATGGACATGGACAAGGACAAGAGAAAAGACATGCACATGGACTATGTCCCAGCCCACGCCCGACTGGTTGCCCTCGCCCGACCTAAGTTCAGGCACCGGATGGCAGCCCGCCGCCGCGGCCGACCATATGTGGATGAAGCAGCTAGGCACCTGGGAAATAATGGCGCACGGCGTCGTCTTCGTGGATTACAACCAGCAAGGCGGCCCGCGCGGCGAGGGCAAAGCCGAGTCGGTCAACTGGCTGATGCTGATGCAGCAGCACAAACTTGGCAGCGGCAGCATCCTGTTTCGCGAAATGTTTTCTGCCGAGTCGCTGACCTCGCCGCATCCCGGATTTCCCGAGCTCTTCCAGACCGGCGAAACCTATCATGGTCAGCCCCTGGTCGATCACCAGCATCCGCACAACGTTTTTTCCGAACTGGCGCTCGTACTACACCGTGCCCATCGACAAGCAAGTCTCCTGGCTATTCTATGGAGCGGCCGTAGGCGATCCGGCGCTAGGCCCGGTGGCCTACATGCACCGCGTTTCTGCGTCAGACTTGCCGCTGGCGCCGTTGTCCCATCATTTGCAGGACTCGACTCACACCAGCTTCGGCGTCATCACCACCGGATTCGACGTATCCCGGTTCAGGATTGAAGGCTCGGTCTTCAACGGCCGCGAGCCCGACGAGAACGCGCTACACCATCCAGTTCGCGCCGCTGGATTCCTGGTCAGCGCGCCTGAGCCTAGCCCCCACGAAGAACTGGACCGCGCAGTACAGCTACGGAAGGTTAGAACATCCCGAGGCGCAGGAACCCGGCAGCCAGCGCCGGCAAACGGCTTCGGTGGAATACGTGCTCCCGTTCGCGAGAGGATCGTGGGCCACCTCAGTAATTTGGGGACGCGTGCACAAGGTCTTTGATGACCACAATCTGAATGGCTACTTACTGGAGACAACCGCGAATTTCAAATTGCGCAACTACGTCTTTTCGCGGATGGAGTTAGTAGACAAAGACGAATTATTTCCCGACAACCCGTCGTCGCCAAGCTACCGCATAGGAGCCTACACCTTCGGCGGAGCGCGCGACTTAGTCCAGAGCCATTTCTGGCAATTGGCGCTCGGCGCGGACTTTACCTTCTACTCGAAGCCCGCAAGCTTGGACTCGTCCTACGGACAAAATCCAGTCTCCTTCCAGATTTTTCTGAGAGTGCGTCCGGCATTGAGCCAGCACGACCATTGACGGCTGATTCACCGCCGAGACGCCGAGGTCGCGGAGAAGCAACCAGGAAAGATTCCCGTTCTTTTCGTCCGCTGGCATACACTGTCGCATTGATCCGGTTGAGGTCTTGCAATGTCCCGTCACAGAAAAAAGTCGCTCTTGTTACTCATGGTCGGAATCGCCCTCCTTGTTCTGGTCCCGCCAATCTTCCTGCTGGTTAGGACAGCCTTCCGGGATAGGGCCGTCGTCGAGAAACCTCCAGTGGGGTATGCGGATGACGTCAGTCGATTGAATAAGACCCAGGTTGCCGAAGTCTGGGACATCCCAAGCGATCCCCAAAAGGGCGAAGACCAACTCCGTGACTTGCTCCTGAAGGCGCAAGCCTCCCATTTACAGGTGTCGATTGCCGGTGCTCGCCATAGCATGGGGGGACAGACGATCTATCCGGGAGGCATAGAGATCAACATGCTTCCCTTTAAGGGCATGCAGCTTGACGAAGATAAGAATTTGCTTCACGTGCAGGCGGGAGCGAAGTGGGCCGATGTTATCCCGTACCTCGACCAGCATGGCCGGTCAGTTGCTGTGATGCAATCCGATAATTCGTTCACAGTAGGAGGGTCCTTGAGCGTAAATTGTCACGGCTGGCAATACGGCCGGCCACCGATTGCCTCGACCGTCGAGTCGTTTCATTTGATGAAATCAGACGGATCAGTGATAGCGTGCAGCCGCACTCAGAATCGTGAACTCTTCTCACTCGCTCTTGGCGGTTACGGACTTTTCGGAGTCATCCTGGACGCGGACCTGCGCGTCGTGCCTAATGAGCGGTTGCGGCTTGAGCAGTATGTCGTTCCTCTTGGTCGAGCCATGGAATCTTTCGCTCGGAGTCTTCGCAAGACCCCGAATGCCGAGATGGTGTACGCGAGGATGAATATCACTCCCCAAAAAATGTTTGATGAAGTTCTCGTAAACGTGTTTTACCGCGAAAACGGACCAATTCCGCATCTCACTGCTGTCGGTTCACGCTGGTTACCCCGTTTAGTGTTTCGCGGTTCGGCCGGTAGCACATACGGCAAAGAGATGCGTTGGTCAGCGGAAACAAATATACAGACTGAGCTTACAGGCAAAGTGTTCTCTAGGAATCAATTGATGAATGACGATGCCGAGTGGTATCTGGATCGGTCGGAAGGGACGACCGACATTTTGCACGAATACTTCGTAGACCGTGATCATGCTGGCGAGTTTCTGGTCGCGGCACGAAAGATCATACGCAAGCGCAATGCGGATCTTCTGAATGTCACCGTGCGCGATGTGAGGACAGACACTGATACTTTTCTCAACTACGCCGGTAACGACGTGCTCGCCTTTGTCATGTTTTTCAGCCAGCCGCGTACGGCGGCAGGCGATGCTGAAATGCAGGTAATGACGGTGGAACTGGTGGATGCGGTTCTACAGGCCGGAGGCCGATACTACTTGCCCTACCGGCTGCACGCGACTCCGGAGCAGTTTCGTCGCGCCTATCCCCAGGCTGACGAATTTTTCATTTTGAAAAGGCGGTACGATCCGCAGGAACTATTTCAAAATCAGTTCTACCGGAAATATGGAAAGCAACCAGCAGAGCAACAAATTGCGAAGCCCTAGAAGAAGGGCGCGAACCCAATATAGGTTTGGGTCTTTGACATAAGCGAGCCATTGCCCGACCTATCCCAACCACCCCCTAATGCGATAGCCTCTACATGATCGCGCAGTAATTGGAGTCGCACCTTGAGCATTCAAGACGAGCAGGAACTAGCTTCCCTGAAAGCCGTAGGCCGCATCGTCCGCCTGATGCTGGATGAGATGAAGTCCGAAGTGCGCCCCGGCGTCACCACCCGCCATCTGGACGAAACCGGCGCGCGCGTTATGCAGGAGAACGGCGCCCGCTCCGCTCCGTCGATGGTCTATCAGTTTCCCGGCGCCAGTTGCATCAGCCTGAACGATGAAGCGGTCCACGGTATCCCAGGCGAGCGCCAGCTCGCCGAAGGCGATCTGGTGAAGCTCGACGTGACCGTAGAAAAGGATGGCTACATGGCCGATGCCGCCATCACCGTCCCGGTCGGCCGCGTCAGCTCGCAGGCTGAGCAGTTGATGGCCTGCGCCGAGCGCGCCTTCCAGCAGGCCATGCTGGTTGCCCGCGCCGGATTCCGCGTGTTTGAAATTGGAAAAATGGTCGAACGCGAAGTGCGCAAGTCCGGCTTTGCCGTCATCCGCGAACTAGGAGGACACGGTATCGGCCGCACCATCCACGAGCTGCCGCACATCCCCAATTATCCCGACCCGCAGGCCCAGCAGATTCTGAACGACGGCTTGGTAATCACCGTCGAGCCGATCATTTCCAGCGGCTCCGGCCGCGTGTTTACCGACAAAGATGGCTGGACCATACGGACCGGCGATCGCGCGCTCTCAGCCCATTTCGAGCATACTTTGGTCGTCACTTCCGGAGCGCCCATCTTGTTGACCGCTGGCTAGGCTAACCACGGCCGAATTAACCGTCCCCATAGACAGGCAAGCAAGCGGGCCAATTTACAAAATGGTAACAATCGCCGGCTCAGAATGGTTGACCGGCGGCCAGCTTCGGGATAAAGTTCAAGATCAAGGGTCCAGTTTGTTCCCCCCGCCCCTGCTTTTCATGCGCTCTGCCGGTCCAAAACTCGTCGTGTTCCTGCTCGCTCTGGCCAGCCTGGCATGGGCAGCGCCGGCGCCGGCGCAATTTTCCGGGCAGAAGCGCGTCGGTCTGACCACCGGCGACCAGTGGGAGCCCTCCGTGGCGGCCGATGGCGCGGGACGGATCTTCGTTCTCTATCCGCATTACGGGAAGGTCGCCGATTGCAAGGGCTGCCGCATCCCCACCATGCTGCTCGTCGCCAGTAACGACAACGGCAAGACCTGGCAGGCTCCGCGCGTGATGCTCGAATCCGGCTCCGGCCAGTTTGATGCCCAGATTGCCGTGGACCCCGCCGACCGGCACACCCTATACGCTGCCTGGCTGCAGGATAAAAAACGTGTAGTGATGCTCGCCAAGTCGCTGGACTCCGGCGCCACCTGGGCCTTCACGATTGCGGTTCGAAGCGACGAGGAACTGGATAAACCGGCGCTGGCAGTCCGCGGCCAGGGCGTTTACGTGTCTTTCAATCACGAAGAAGAGGTATGGGTAGCGGCTTCGCAGGATGCTGGCCGCAGCTTCGTCCCGGCGCGTGTGAATGCTGAAAGCCGTCCCGGATGGTCGCTGCTGGGCGGGGCAACCGTAGATCCCGCGGGCAACGTGTATCTGGCGTGGTCCTCCTACTCCAAGGCAGGAGGAGCGCGGGGCACAGTGAACTTGTACGTTGCGAAGTCGACAGATGCCGGCAAGTCGTGGAGTGACTCTCTGCTCGACACTTCCGCGGCAGCACCCGGCTGCAAAGACGAGGAATGTGGCGAGGGCTATCTTGGCGCGCAGGTTGCTCTGACTTCCGACGCCGATGGAACTCTCTACGCTCTCTGGAGTGCGGGCGGCAAATCCATGCGGGCACAGCGCATCTATTTCTCGTCTTCCACCAACGGCAGCGAGAACTGGTTGCCGCGGGTCGGTGTTTCCACCGCCGCGCCGGGAGTGGAGCATGCTTTCCCGGCGATCGTCGCCGGCAACGGCGGCGACATCCGCATAGCCTGGATGGATAAACGCAACTCTGCCTTATTGGAACACTTACTATCGGAGTTCGAGCAACGGCGGCGCGACCTTTGGAGATGAAATCCGAATCTCAGGCTACGTGTCCGGCTACCGTTATATCGGCAAAGACGGCTTCCGCTTTCCCTTCGGAGACTATTTCGGCCTCGCCATCGACAACCACAGCGACACTCATGTCGTGTGGGGCGAAGGCCTGAACTACCAGTCGCCAGGATCAATCTGGTACTCCAGCGGACGATAAGAGCCGCCTACCTGTAAATTTGTCACCCTAATAAATTTGTCACCCTTATGAATCTGTCATCCTGAGCAAAGCGAAGGACCTGCTTTCTCGTGCGTCCACTAAAAAGCAGATGACAAGGGGCTGTTCTCAATCCGTCAGCAACCCGCCCGTCAAGTCACTAAGCCGCTCAATGCGGTGTTCGCGGCAGTAGTCAGCCAGCTCCTCCACCAGCGTTTCAGTTGCCACCGGATCGAAGAAACTAGCCGTCCCCACCTGAACCGCGATTGCTCCCGCCAGCATGAATTCCACCACATCCGCCGGCGTATTAATTCCACCAATCCCGATCACCGGAATTTTCACCGCATGAGCGGCGTCAAATACCATGCGCAGCGCAATCGGCTTGATAGCCGGCCCGGAGAGACCGGCAGTAACATTCGCAATTCGCGGCCGCCGCGTTTCCGGATCAATCGCCATAGCCAGAAAAGTATTGACCAGAGAAATAGCGTCAGCGCCTGCTTCCTGCGCAACATACGCCATGTGCGCGATCGAAGTGACGTTGGGTGAGAGCTTAACGATGATCGGGCCGCGCCGCCACGCGCTTCGCCGTCCGCACCACTTCGTCAAGCAACAGCGGATCGCTGCCGAACTGAATGCCGCCGTGCGCCGTGTTCGGGCAGGACACGTTGATCTCGTAAGCCGCAATGCCCTCGCCCTGATTGAGGATCTCAATCGTCTCCTCGTAATCGCCGCGGGTGTAGCCGAAGACGTTGGCGAACACGACGACATTCTTCTTCTCGCGTAACGCCGGCAGTTTTTCGCTGAGGAATGCCGGCGCGCCAATATTCTGCAACCCGATGGCATTCAGCATTCCAGCGGCAGTTTCATAGAGGCGAGGCGGCGGATTGCCCGTCATCGGTTCCTTGGAGAGACCTTTGACGACCACCCCTCCCAGCCGATCGAGATGCACAATATCTTCGAACTCGATGCCATATCCGAAAGTGCCGGAAGCCGCAATGATCGGGTTCTTCAACTCGATGCCCGCGAAACTGACGCTCAAGTCCGGATTGCCGATAGGCGTCATTGGCTCGCTCCGGGCGCAGTTCCGGCGGATGGCGCCGACGGCACGGCGGGCTGGTTGCCGGGCGCCGAAGAACGATGCGGCGGCTGCAGCGCCTCAATCAGCACTCTTCCAGTAGCCGAAGTGGGTGCGTTGATACCGAGCAAAGAGGCGAGCGTTGCCATCAGATCAACCGGCTCGGCGTGCGTCCGGTAGATACCGGGCTGAAAGGCTAGACCATAGAAAGCGAGCGGCACATGAGTATCGTACGAGAAAGGCGTCGCATGATCGGTACCCTTCGTGATTCCGACTTGAAACGGAGCGGGAATCCCAATCACATACCATCCGCCCTCGGGCGAATAGCTGTGAGCGTAGCGTCGCCCCAATTCGGTGGCCGGAGTTTCTCCCCGCGCCAGTTGCGATTTGGTAAAGTATCCGGTCAATCCCACCTGCTTCATGACTTCGCCGACCTCAGCCTTCGGCCTCGGATTCCTTTTTCCCGGCAGGAGTTCCAGCGAAGGCCTCTTCGTTCGAGCCAGGCGAGCGGGTAATCGAAATCAAGCACGTAGTCGGCCTTCTTCGCATATTTTTTCGAGAGCAGGGAATTGATCTGCGCGCGCAGCGCCTTCGTATCAAGATTGGCGGCGGGCAGACGAAGCGTCTTTGCGAAGTCCGGCAAAGGCGCAACCCCGTGATCGGCCGAAAGCGCCATCCAGATGTTCGCCATCCCAATCTGATGACCGAGGAAGGTGAAGAACTCCGCCAGGCTCCGGTCAAGTTCGAGCGCCATGCTGCGCATTTGAGGAGAGTCAGGCCCAACCTGGTGACCAAGAATATCGTTGGCAGAAAGGCTGATCACCAGCAGATCGGTAGCCGGACCCGTGCCCAGCTTCTCGTACAAAACCAGTTCCTTGGCGAATTCCAATTGGTAATCATTGGCGAAGGGGGTCGAGCCGACGAGCTCGTAAAAGCTGGCCGGCCCTCCATCTTTATTCTTGCCCGTTCGCGGCGCAGTCGAGCCGAGAACGTTCCCGTCGCTGTCCTTCCACTCACGGTTCAAATATTTGTCCGCGCGATGGTTGGAGTTGAAATTGCGCGCCCACTCCGGGAGCTCCGCGCGATAATAAGTGGAGGTGATCCAGTCGCCGCTCTGCTGGTCGATCCAGTAGGCGCCGTCCCCGGAAAACCCAGCAGGCAGCACGGCCGCGCGATCTTTCAGCGAAACTGCGAACACCCGAGCCTTGCCTCCAGTGGCAAGTTTCAATTCATCGCCCAGCGTGTCGCTCATCAGGTTATGGGGCGATGCGCCGGGTCCGGGACGGTCGAGGCCGACGATTTTTGTGGCGTCATCTTCCACCGACGTCACCCGCTTCTTTTTCTGCGGGTCCCACCATTCGTTGGAAACGATGCCGTGTCCGCTGGTGTAGCTTCCGGTAAAGAGTGTGGCGTGTCCGGGAGCAGTGCGGGTATTGGCGTAATCGTAGTTGCAGTCGGTGAAATAAGCGCCGCGATCGAGGAATAAGCGGAACCCTCCGTCGCCGAACTGATCGCGATAGCGTTCCAGATAGTCGCCGCGAAACTGGTCAATCACGATGACGACCACAAGCTTAGGCCGGGCGTTGTAAGCGGAAGCGAACGCGGCGCTCGTCGAACAGGTGATCGAGCCGAGCAACAGCACGGCAACGAACAGCGAACGGGGGAGTCTCATTGCGAGCTAGTTTACAGGAGAAAAGATTCTAACCGCAGACGATGCGAGAGCGCAGAGATTTTTGCCCGATCTTCTCTGCGCCCTCAGCGTCCTCTGCGGTTCAAGATTTGATCTGCTCCAGTGCACGAAATCGCGTTTTTCAGCTAAAGTTAAAGCACAATGCTCGACCTGAATTTTGTGCGTGACAACCTGGCGTTGGTGGAAGAAAAGCTGCGCCAGCGCGGAATGAATCCCGAAGTCTTAAAAGACTTCGTCGCCATCGATGGCGAGCGCCGACAGGCGATTACGGCGGCGGAATCTCTACAGGCACGCCGCAACCGCGCCTCTGAGGAGATTGCAAAACTGAAGAAAAGCGGGCAGGACGCCTCGGCGCAGATTAACGAAACCAAAGAACTCCGCGAGCAGATTCAGGAATCTGAAAAAAAAGCAGCGGAGCAGGAAGCGCGCCTGCGCGAACTTCTGACTTCGATCCCGAACCTCCCACACGCCAGCGTGCCCGTAGGATCAAGCGCCGAAGCCAACGTAGAAGCCCGCCGCTGGGGCACGCCGCCAAAATTCGATTTCAAGCCCAAGCCGCACTGGGAGCTAGGCGAACAACTCGGAGTGCTCGACCTGGAACGCGCCGCCAAGCTGTCAGGCGCTCGTTTCGCCGTGTACTGGGCGCTGGGCGCCCGATTAGAGCGGGCCCTCGCCAACTTCATGCTCGACTTGCACACGCGCGAGCACGGATACACCGAGGTGCTTCCGCCGTATCTGGTGAACTCCGAGTCGATGTATGGCACGGGCCAGCTTCCGAAGTTTGCGCAGGATTTGTTTCGCGTGCCGCATGGCGAGAAAGATCTCTGGCTGATTCCAACCGCCGAAGTTCCGCTAACGAATCTCTATCGCGACGAAATTCTCGATGCGGCGAAAGCTACCAGTCTCGCTGACCGCGTACACTCCCTGTTTTCGCAGCGAAGCCGGCTCCTATGGCAAAGACGTCCGCGGAATTATCCGCCAGCACCAGTTTCAAAAAGTGGAATTAGTAAAGTTCTGCGCGTCCCGAGACTTCCTACGATGAACTGGAGAAGCTGACCCACAACGCTGAAACAGTTTTGCAGAAGCTCGGCCTGCACTACCGCGTGGTAACGCTGTGCACGGGCGATATGTCATTCACTTCGGCCAAAACTTACGACCTCGAAGTCTGGCTCCCAGGCCAGAATCTGTTTCGCGAGATTTCTTCCTGCTCGAACTTCGAAACCTTTCAGGCGCGGCGTGCGAACATCCGTTACCGTCCCGAAGGCAAGAGCAAAACGGAATTCCTGCACACCTTAAATGGCAGCGCATTAGCCGTAGGACGCACATGGGTTGCGATCGTCGAAAACTACCAGCAAGCCGACGGCAGTGTGCGCATTCCTGAGGCGCTGCAGCCGTACATGGGCACCGACTGCATCCCGGCACCACCAAGGAGCGCATAAACGGCACGATTTGCTCTCCCGAAATTTGCCAAACGAAGATTTGCCAACCTATGAATTCCCAAATACACTGGCAGCAACCTGAAGCCTCGACGGCGCTCGATAGCGCCGTCTCTCCCATGGGCGCGATCTGGCGCACAATCCGCGGATACATTCTGTGGTCGTATGAGCGGGGCAGCCTGCACTATGACATCATGGTCACGCTGATTCTCCTCTTCATTTTTGTGTCCCCGCATTTCATCAACTTCAAGGACAAACCAGTCGAGCGCAATCCGCATCTCACCGGCGTGGTAGTGATTCCCGGCGACAAGGGCGGGTTCATCTATCAGATCCAGGCGTCGGCCGTGAATGCCGCCCCCGGCGGAGATATTCGCCGGCAGCTAGAGCAGATCATTGAGCCGATTTCCGGAGCGGTCAGCATTACCCGCTACGAGACGTTAAAAGACGGCTTCGGACGCCCGCTGAGTTACAAAGTCTGGGTAGAAAAAGAATAGTGGAAAGAGAATAAAGGTAAAAATTAAGAGTAAAGCCAAATGAGATCAGTGGCCAGAGTCGCGGTGCTTGCCTTTCTGTTGTCGGCAGCCGCGTGGGCGCAAAGCGCCGATTCCGCGCTTGACGCCGTCCTCAGCCAGATGGATGCCGCCGCCCGCAATTTCAAGAGCGCCGAGGCCACCCTGGTGTCGGATCGATACGACAAGGTCATCAACGAAACCGACACCGAGACGGGCAAGGTTTATTTTCGGCGCGAAGGCGGCGCGGTCGAGATGGCGGTTGACTTCGAGAAGCCCGACAAGAAGTACGTCCGATACAGTGGCGGCAAAATTCAGGTGTACCTGCCCAAGATAGATGAGGTCGACGAATACAGTCCCGGCAAGAATCGTGCGGACGTCGAAGCCTATCTGCATGCTCGGCTTCGGTGGCAGCGGCCACGACTTGGTCAAGTCGTACGATGTGAAGCTTCTGGGGTCAGAAACCATTGCCGGCGTCAAGACTGAGAAGCTGGAGTTGATTCCCGAAGTCCGATCGTTTGCGAAACAATTTCATCGCGCGCATCCTGCTCTGGATCGACCCGGCGCGTGGAGTCTCAATCCAGCAGCAGTTCTTTCAGCCCGATTCGAAAGGCGGCTGGGCCGGCGATTATCGTCTCGCGAAGTATTCCGACATAAAGATCAATCAAAGACTTCCTGATGATGTCTTTAAGCTGAAGACGACCAAGAAAACAAAATTCGTCTCGCAGCAAGGACAAGGATGAGTGATAAGGCATAGGCCGAGCTAACGAAAATGGCTGCCCTCCGGCAAATCCGGCCCAATCCGAACCATAGAAACAAGCTGAAAAACCCCGCCTCCGGCTATATACTGCGGAAGAACCTCTGAGAGTTGAGTACACATGGCTAAAGTTTTTACCATCCCTGTCCCTCCCGATTTGTCGCGCAAGAAGCGTGAACGCACCGCCGACCCTCGCTACGTGGACGGCCAGAAGCTGCTGGTGGAAGCGATGAGTTACCTGGCGAAGGCCGATCCGCAGGGGAATCGCGATGCCATCCAACTCCTGTCCGAACACGTCCGCACCCGTTTCCGCATGACCGATTCGCCCCTGAGCTAAGGCTGGCTTTCCAAGCTGAGCGGAAAAATCAGGCTGGCTGCTCAAGCCGGCCGCATCTCGCGAGTAGCGCCGATGCCAGCACGATGACGGCGGGATAACATTCCAGCGTGTAGCGCGTTCCGGGTTTTCGAGCGTTCCCAGGAATGCCGAGCGCAGCACCACGAAGCCGACCAGCAATCCAGCCCAGCGAATTCCTGACCGCCCGTGGGGATCTCTCCAGAAAAGAGCCAACAGCGCCGCCGCCACGTAAGCCAGATTCAGCAACCCGAGTCCAACCGCCGCAGCCGACTCCTTCGCATCATCATTGAATTCCCACCAGCGGGGGTCCGGAGGAAGAATTTCGGTCCGCGGCCGCAGCCACATATCCGCAATGCGCAGCACCGGCAGCACCATGTAGTAACGAATAGGATGAGCGCGAATACGCTCTGCCGCCAGACCGCCGAAGCGCGCATCCAGTTCTGGCGTTATGTCCTGATCCTCGTTATAGTCCGCGATGGCGGCCAGTGTGGCGTCGCGTTCCGTCGGATGATCGAAGGCGCGCGAAGGCAACTTCGCCGGATCAATCTTGTCGCCAGGAACGTTCCAGTAGATTTCTTCCACCGACACGTAGTCGAGCATCCAGGTCTTGACCCAGCGGTTGAAACCTCGAAGGACCAATTCATCCGTTTCGTTAGCGTAGCGCGGAGCCAGCGGCTGGAAATGATGAAGAGTACGAAAATTACGAACCGTCCAGGGAGCCAGCGGCGCCAGCGCAAAAACCGCGACGATAATCGCAGAGACGAAGATCGCAGCGACCTTCGACCCGCGAAAAATACCGACCTTCGCCCGAGGCATCGCTTGAACGGCGCGAGGATTCGGATCAGGATTTGTGTCAGGGTTCGCATCAGGATTTGCATCAGGACTTGCATCAAGGTTCGTATCAGGGCATCGCTTTAGCGATGCCGAAGCCCGCACAAAATCGTTTGCCCCTTTAGGGGCTGCCACCACTAAATAAAGCAAGACCGCCGCCAGCAGAATGCCCCCATCCGGCCGCAGCAGTACGCAAGCCGCGATCGCCAAGCCAGTTGCGGCCCAGAACCAGTGCCCGCTAATCTCCCGGCCGCCCTCACGCATCCGATCGAGAGCAGCAGCCGCACAATCAAGCGCGAGCGCGGTAAAGAAGACTTCCAGAGTCTCGGTGAGTTCCGCAGCGGTGTAGTTGGCCAGGAACGGGCACAGCCCTGCCAGCAGGAAAGCGATTCGCGACGCGCGTTCAGAAACCATTCGGCGCGCAATGTCCGCAATCACCAGGCAGGTGCCTAGATCGACCAGAATCTGCGTCAGCAGAACTGCCCTCAGGTTCCCCACACCAAACAATCCAAAAATCGCAGCCAGAAACGCCGGATATCCCGGCAGCCGCGTGTCCGTCGGCACGATCTGTATTCCCTGCGGGCCGTTCTGCGTCTGGCCGTAAATGCCGTGCTGCAGCCAGTTGGTAGCGAGGTCGGCATAAACGCGCGAGTCGTCCGTGACCATCGGGAAATAGACGAAAAAAAACAGCCGCAAAGCCAGGGCGGCCAGCGCTAGTCCCCAGAAAAAACCGCGATGCTTATGGATCAAGCGGAGCACGTTGGGAATATATCGCAAACGTTCGGTTTCCTATGCGTTCATTGAACTGAGAAGACCTGAGAAGAGCTGAGAACTGAGAACTGGGAACCGAGAACTGGGTTTGACCCCCCGCGCCTCTCACCATACGATGAATAGACCACAACGAGATGGCGAAACAGGTTTTTTACGATCCCTAGCAAGCCCGCTGGCGGCGCATTCGACGCTTCGTCGACGCGGCCGCCCTGGCCTTTTCGTTGCTCGTGATCTTTTTCATCTACAGCGCCCTGCGCAGTGAACCTCTGCCCGACCTTTCCTGGCTTACGCAAAAGAAGCCCTACCACGCCCTGAAAGAAGACGAAAAGACCAAAGCGCGCGAGAAGCGCCGCCTCGCCACTCTCGCCCGCACCGGACACCGCCACCAAATCCGCAAAGCTCCTTCGCAACTCACGCTGAATTCCGAGCAAGGCGTGCGCGCCGCCTTCTACGTTCCCTGGGACGCCGCCAGCTTCTCCTCGTTGCGCGAGTATGCGCGCCAGATTGACCTGCTCTTCCCGACCTGGCTGCAGGTGCTCGGTGCCGATGGCCATCTGCAAGCCGTCGATGAGGACACCAACACCATGTTCGACGTGGTGCAGGGGCAAAAAGTCCGTCACCGTGGACAACAAAGTAATGCCGTTTCTGAAGGCCGAAGACACCGACATGGAAGTCTTTCCGGTGGTGCAGAACTTTGACGGCACCGACTTCGTTCCCGGCATCAGCGATTTTCTGAACAGTCCAGACGCACGCGCCCGGTTTCGCCGCGAGATCGCGCTTTTTCTAGCCACCGATCACTATCGCGGACTGATGATCGACTTCGAATCCTTCCCGAAAAAAGCGCAGCCGGGATACGTCGCTCTCCTCAACGAGCTTTCCTCCGACCTGCACGCCAAGGGGATGAAGCTGTACGTCAGCGTCCAGGTGCGCAACGAGGATTTTGATTACAAGGCAATCTCGGCCGCGGCGGATGGCGTAGTCATCATGAACTACGACGAGCACTTTCCCGGAGGAACTCCCGGTCCCATCGCTTCGCAGGATTGGTTCACCGATAACCTTGATTCCGCCGTCAAAGAGATTCCGAAAGAGAAACTCATCTGCAGCCATAGCCAACTACGGATACGACTGGGCCGAGCAGACCGAAAAAGGCAACCTCCCTCCCGGAGAGGCCGACAAAACCGTCTCCGTGCAGGAAGCCTGGATCGGCGCGCGCGATTCCGAAGAAGACGTTGATTTCGATGGCGACGCGCTCAACCCGCACTTCAGCTACGAAGACGACGATCACTTCCGCCACGATGTCTGGTTCCTCGATGCGGTGACGGCTCTGAACCAGATGCGCGCCGCCCAGTTGCTCGGCATCCAGACCTTCGCCCTGTGGAGACTCGGCGCTGAAGACCGCTCCCTGTGGCGGGTTTGGGACATGCCCGGAGAAGCCAACGCCTCCGACCGATTGAAAGACGTCCCGCCCGGCCAGGACGTTGACATGGAGGGCGAAGGCGAAATCCTGCACATCGAGGCGAAGCCCACCGACGGCGAACGCGAACTCAGCATAGACAAGAAGACCGGCCTCATTGACGGTGAAGATTTCAAGAGCCTGCCTGAGCCGTATCGCGTCGCGCGCTATGGCGCTAGCAAGAACCAACTCGCGATGACCTTCGACGACGGTCCTGACCCAGAGTGGACGCCCAAGATTCTCGACGTCCTCAAACGCGAACATGTGCCCGGAACATTCTTTCTGATCGGAATCCAGGCAGAGAAATTCGGCGGCCTGACCCAGCGCATCTACCGCGAAGGCCACGAAATCGGGAACCACACGTTCACCCATCCCGATATCAGCACGATTGGCTCCGGCTACATGCGCGTCGAACTGAACCTGACCGAGCAATTGTTCGCCAGTCAGCTAGGCATTCGCACCACACTCTTCCGCCCGCCCTACTCCGTTGATGCCGAGCCCGATACCGAAGACCAGGTAAAGCCGCTCGAACTCACGCAAAGCCTGGGCTACGTCACCATCGGCAACAAGATCGATACCCGGGACTGGAACGATCAGCCCGCGCTCACTCCGCAACAAATCGCCACGCGCGTGCTCGACCACCTGCCGCCATGCCAACCGAACGATACGCAGTGCGGCAACATCATTCTCATGCACGATGGCGGCGGCAACCGCGAAAGAACCGTGCTCGCCCTGCCACTGATCATCGACGGCGCTCGCGCTCGCGGATTTGAATTTGTCCCTGTCTACCAGTTGATGGGCAAGACCAAAGCCGAGGTCATGCCGCCGCTCCCGCGCAACGAAGTTTGGTCCGCGCGGCTGAACGGCATCGGCTTCTGGCTTTTCAGCGCGACCATGACCGGCATCACGGTCATCTTTTTCCTGGGTGACATTCTGATGACCGGACGCCTGATCTCCGTCGGCGTCCTCGCCATTTATGACCGCCTCCGCGCGCATGTCTACGGAACGCCCGGAGCAGATTGCCGCCTACCGCCCGCAAGTCGCGGTTCTCATTCCCGCCTACAACGAAGAGAAAGTCATCGAACGCACGATTCAGGGAGCGCTCGATTCCGACTATCCCAACCTGCGCGTGATCGTCATCGACGACGGCTCCAAAGATCGCACTTTGGAAATCGCCCGCCGCGCCTTCGCCGCCGAAGAAGCCGCCGGACGCGTCCTGATTCTCACCAAGCCCAACAGCGGCAAAGCCGAGGCGCTCAACTTTGGACTGGAACACATCGGCGATGCGGAAATTTTCGTAGGCATCGACGCCGATACCATCATCGCTCCCGACGCCATCGTCCGCATGGTGCCGCATTTCCTGAATCCGAAAGTAGCAGCCGTCGCCGGCAATGCCAAAGTCGGCAACCGCGTCAACCTCTGGACGCGCTGGCAAGCCCTCGAATACATCACCAGCCAGAATTTCGAACGGCGCGCGCTCAACACCATGGGCGCGGTCAGCGTAGTGCCCGGAGCAATCGGCGCATGGCGCACCGATCTCGTAAGCGCAGCCGGAGGCTTCCACGTAGACACCGTCGCCGAAGACGCCGACCTGACCATGGCCCTCTTGCGCAACGGCTATCGCGTGGAATACGAAGACCAGGCGCTAGCCTTCACCGAAGCTCCAACCAGTGCCAGCGCGCTCATGCGCCAGCGCTTTCGCTGGTCATTCGGAATCCTGCAAGCCATCTTCAAGCACAAAGGCGTTTTCGCGCGCAAAGGTGTCCTGGGATGGATCGCGCTTCCCAACATCCTCATCTTCCAGATTCTGCTTCCGCTGGTCTCGCCGTTTATTGATGTGATGTTTGTCGTCGGAGTGATCTGGTATCGTGTCCAAAAATATTTTCATCCCGATTCCACCGATCCCGCCAGCTTCCAGCGCTTGCTGATTTTTTTCGTAGCGTTCCTGGTAATCGATTTCCTGGCCTCGGCCCTGGCCTTCGCTCTGGAGCGTCGCCAACCCGAAGCCCGCGAAGATGCCTGGCTGCTAAGCCAGGTATGGTTGCAGCGCTTCGCCTATCGCCAGGTTTTTTCTCTGGTCCTGTTCCGGACCCTGAAGCGAGCCATCCAAGGCCGCCCCTTCGCCTGGGACAAACTAGATCGCACCGCAGCCGTAAAGTACGTCCCCGCGGAACGCAAGGATGCAGTCAAAGTCTGATCAACATTTGATCAAAGTCTGATCGTGTAGCGCGGACACTCCTGTCCGCGTGCTGCGTGCGGCAAGGCTCTGGGGGTTCGCCCGACTTTGAATTTCCACAATGACGGATGCCCCACCTTTGCCGGTTTTGCAAAGGGGGCGTCACGGACGATGGTATCAAGGGCTTGGTTGCGAGCCCCTCGGATTTAATGCGGAGGGGCCGGACAGCGGCGACCTAATGAACAAGACTCCGAGGCCGGTGGTGCTCACCCTTCGAGAGCACGAAGGGTGAGCCAGCCGAAGCTGTGCTGGCCCGAAGGCGCGGCAGTCCTTCGCAATCCGGTGCTATCGGAAAATGATCATCGCAAGTTTCGCTATCTTCGGCGATTATTTATTGGAGGTCCCACGTCATGCGTTCTGGCAAACTAACCTTGTTTGCGGTGTTTACCCTTTGGATCGTTGCTGCCGTTCACGTTTGTGCGCAGATGCCCGGAAGCGTAATGCTTCGCGTCTTGGAGATTCATACGCCGAATGGACAGGGAACGGGATTCACAATTGACATCAACGGACGCCAGTACTTGGTCACTGCCAAGCACATGGTTGCCGGTATGGGAACGCGAGGAATTGTGAAAGTGAGTAAGGTTACCGCGAGCAACAAACTTGTCGAGGTTCCGTACACGATGCAAGTCTTTAGTTGCGATCCTCCTACGGATATTGCTGTCCTGGTTCCGCCGGAACAATTGACCGTGGACTCGGCAATGGATTGGACTGACACTGGAGGCTTTGGGTCAGATGCATTCTTTGTCGGGTTCCCCCTCGGCATGGCATCGGAGGCAAAGAATAGCTTCGCGCTTGTCTATCCTCTGCCATTTGTTAAGAAGGGCGTCGTCTCGGGCGCAAAGCTAGGCGACGACACTGACGTATTCTTCCTGGACGGCTACAACGTTTTCGGTTTCTCCGGTTCTCCCGTCCTCTACCGCGACGAATCGGGGGTCTTTAAGGTGATCGCCGTTGTGTCCGGTTTCAAGCCTGACCTCGGTCCTGTCTTAGTTCCGACGTTGATCACTGAGGCGCAAGTAAGACCGGAAGATGAAGAGAGAGGTCGAATCGTGAGAGACAATGGCACACACCGGGTCTACTTACTTGAAGAAACGCCAGATAAGAAACTCGTTCGCTTGAACACCGGGATCGTCACGAGTTACGCGATTACTCGTGCAATCAACTTGATTAAGCAGCACGAAGTGGGGCCGCGGGTGAGTCATGATTTTAGGCCGAGCGCTCCTACACAACGCTGAGGAGGGGCTGGCCGATCTTTGCCACCACCACAACCCCGGCTGCCCCACCCTTCGTGCTTTTGCGAAGGGTGAGCACCACAGACCTCGCCGGGTGCGCCGCTTCTCACGCTTTTTGAGAGGTGGCCCGCCACCGCGACGGAGCGATGGACATTTTCATCTCAGCCCTACGAAAGCCGAGTTGACATCAGGGACTATAATAGGACTTAGTAAGTAGCCCAGAGCGGCCGCAGCCGTTTCCAGTTCTTTGAAATCTAAAGTTCGCGAGACGAGACTTAGTAAGTCGTACTCATCGATTCCAAGGAGTTAGGTCTCCAGAGATAGACCCGTAACTCCTCTCGTATCAAGATTTTGCTAATCAGCCTTTTGAACTCAAAGATTTAGCGGGGAATTTCGGGTAAATCAATGATTCTAAAGGAGCCACATATTTTTATTTTTTTCGGTCTTTTTCAGCAGGCCACTGCCCAGATCTCGGCTGAGAACGAAGTCCAAGCGGAGAATTTCTCCTAACTCCTTATTTCGCAGTACTTTGATATAAGTCCTTTAGATTCAAAGACCAAGTCAAAAAATTCCCGCTAACCCAATGATTCCAGGAGGCAAGGGGGGAGGGGGGTATGGGTACCAACTGGTTAACAATCCACAAAATCATAGGCCATGCGTCCAGAACCTCAGCCCTCACCCGGGTGTAAAATCAAAAGTCGCGAACATCCGCGCCAACATCCAATACTTCCGTCCCCAGGAAAGGATCTCCTATGGCCACCATGGAAGCCCCGCCGCGTCTGCAACTCCGCCTTCATCAAGGTGCGTTCAAGAATGAGCCGTTCGTCGATTTCAGCAAAGAAGACAACGTGCGCAAGATGCGCGCCGCCATCGAAAAAGTTCGCGGCCAACTCGGCCGCGAGTATGACCTGATCATCGGCGGCAAGCGCCTCAAGACTTCCGACAAGATCCGCTCCATCAATCCCGCCAAGCCTTCGGAAGTAGTCGGCATTCACCAGAAAGCTGGCAAAGAGCACGTTGAGCCCGCCGTGCAAGCCGCCTCAAGCGCTTTTGGCCACTGGAGCCACACCTCGGTCGAAGAGCGCGCCTCGCTCCTGTTTCACGTCGCCGATGTGATGCGCGAGCGCAAGCTGGAATACATGGCTTGGCTGGTGTTCGAAGTTTCGAAGAACTGGCCCGAGGCCGATGCCGATATTTCCGAGACCATCGACTTCTGCGAATTCTACGCGCGTGAGGCCCTGCGCTTTGCCAAAGCCGAGCCGACCGTGCAACTGCCCGGCGAGCGCGACACCCTGACCTACATTCCACTCGGAGTCGGCGCCGTGATTCCGCCGTGGAATTTTGCCTGCGCCATCATGGCCGGCATGACCGCTCGCTTCGATCGTCAGCGGCAACACGGTTGTCCTGAAGCCCTCCAGCGATTCGCCGACGATTGCGGCGAAGTTCGTTGAACTGCTCGAAGAATGCGGCCTGCCCGAAGGCGTGGTGAACTTCTGCCCCGGAGGCGGCGCCAGCTTTGGCGACGCGCTGGTCGCGCATCCGAAGGTTCGCTACATCGCCTTCACCGGATCGCGCGAAGTTGGATTGCACATCAACCACACCGCCGCAACCAGCAGCCGGGCCAGATCTGGATCAAGCGCACCGTGCTCGAAATGGGCGGCAAAGACGCCATCATCGTCGATGCCGATGCCGATATCGACTCCGCCGTAGAAGGCGTAGCCCAGGCCGCTTTCGGCTTCCAGGGCCAGAAGTGTTCGGCCTGCTCGCGCGCCATCGTTGACGACCGCATCTACGACAAGTTCCTCGAAAAACTGAAATCGCGCGTCGAGCGCATCACCATCGGCGATCCCACGCCGAACCCGAACATGGCCGCGGTCATCAACGAAGGTTCGATGAACGACATTCTGCGCTACATCGAGATCGGCAAGAAAGATGGACGCCTGATCACCGGCGGCGCGCGCGACACCAAAGCAGGCGAAGGATATTTCATTCAGCCCACCGTGATTGCCGACATCCCGGCGAAGTCAACGCTCGAGCAGGAAGAGATCTTTGGACCAGTGCTGGTCGTGATCAAGTCGCGCAACTTCGACCACGCCCTCGAAATCGCCAACGACACCGAGTTCGGACTGACCGGCGCGGTCTACTCCAGTTCGCGTGAAAAACTCGATCGCGCCGTGCGCGAGTTCCACGTCGGCAATCTCTACCTGAACCGCAAATGTACGGGAGCCATGGTAGGAGCGCATCCCTTCGGCGGTTTCAATATGTCCGGCACCGATTCAAAATCCGGCGGCCCGGACTATCTTTATCTGTTCACGCAGGCGAAAAGCGTGGGAGAAAAGATCGCATAGACATAGAAAGGGAAGCAGCTCAGAATTAACAAAGGCCGCCCGCAGGCGGCCTTTGTCATCACAGCAAAAAGTTAGGTGCCAATTCCCGCGCTTTGTGACACCTGCGGGACGGCTGCGGCTGCCGTAGCGGCCGCGGCTTCGTTCAGGATGCGGTGGTGAATGGTGAACAGCGCCAGCTCCAGCCGGTCCGAAACGCCGATTTTGTCGTAGACGTTGCGCAGGTAGTTCTTGATCACCTGCTCGGTGGTCCCCAATTGGGTGGCGATTTCCTTGTTCTTGTAGCCCTGAACGATCAGCGCGACGATGCGCAGTTCCTTGGCCGTCAAGCGGTCACGGACGCGCAGCCCGACCATATCGTTTTCGGTCAACTCGCTCGGCACCGCCATGTCCTGCACCCAGCTTTCGCCGCGCGCGATCTTGCGGACGCAGTCCACCAGCGCCGGGCTGGTCACGTTGCGATAGACCACGCCATGCGCGCCCGCCGCCATGTAGCGCTGCGCGCTCTCGCCGGTGTCGGCGAGCACCACCACGCGCGTCTTGTTCTTGTTGGCTGCGCTGAGCACGGAGTTGAAGTCGGAGTGGAAACCTCCGGCAATGATGAGCACCGCGGCGCGAAACTTGTCGAGCGCCATGAACATCTGCTCGGCAGTTTGCGCCTGGGCCACGATACGCATTTCGTCTTCTACCGCCAGCACTTTGGCGATGCCGGCGCGGAAAATCGCCTGATTGTCGGCCAGAATAAGCTTCAGCATGAATCGCTCCCGTTAACTGTTGCGAACGAATTCGTAAGAATCGATTACGCAAGCGACGCCCCGGCTGTCTCCGGAGTCGACACTGGCATTGGGCTCGTCGGTCCGCACCACGCGGCCGCGGCACTGAATGACTACATTGTCCTTGCCCCCGGTTACTTCCGGCGGCAGGGTGATCTCAAACTCTACGGGTGAGCCGACCTCAAGCGCAGCGTCGGCGCGGATGTACACGCCAGCAGCACTCAGGTTGCCGGTGATGCCGCTGGTGTCGATTGCGACATCTTCCTTGTGAATCTTGATCGGCAACTGCAGCGGAAATCTTTTCCCGGTACGTGCTTCAGAAGTCACGACTCCTCCTCTACTCTCGCTCTGCATTTCAACCTGAAAGCCGGAAAACCGTGAGATTCACCAGCCCAAAGCTTAATGAGCAGTCTATATCCGGGTTATACCACGGACAATACCTGAGAAGAAGCAGGGATTACCTTCGTAATCCGGGTAGCAACTAGGTACCTCTCAAGGTTCAGATAGGTGATTCAGCCGCAATTTCAGGAGAAAACCCGCATGTTTGCCGGAGTTCCTGCCCTGAAAGCCCGTGAAAACAGCAAGGTTTGGTGTCGGGGCAAGACCATATTCGCGCTCTCCTTAATATGTATGCCTATATAAGGCTGTCAGGCGATCGGGAGGACGGCCAACCTAGGCCGGCATTTCTCTCTTGCCGACCCTCAGGAAGAAAGATGGCGTGACTTTTCTTTGATTCGGCGGTACATTTTCCGCGAGTCCGGCAGTTCCGTTTAGCAGAGAATCCCTATCTGCTCACGCCGCGGACTCGGAGATGCGCGCCACAGCGTAGCATTGAATCTGGCTCCCCCTCTCGTCGCACGTTGCCAGTTGCGAGTTACCAGAAGCCTACGCGCTCTGACCCTCCGCGCTCCGCAAGATCAAGGCAATATCGGGCCCCTGCTGTTGACATCGAGGAGGTCTCCCATGACCCGCCACTTCGCCCGCAAAATTCACACTCTTAATGTCGCCACGCTGTTCGTTGCCGTCTTCACGATTTTGACCGCTCTCGCCTCTCTAGCCCAGGTGAGGGACGCAAATCAACCGTCCGCGACGTCGCAGGCGGGGATGCCGTCGCAAGCATTGGTTCCACTGCCACCGTCGGCAACCGCGCACCAGCAGGGAGTTTCTCCGAGACGGCAAGGGAAAAAGAAGGCGCACTCTACCGCGCCGGGCGCACTAAGTCTCAGCTTCCAGCCAGCCGTGACCTATGACACGGGCCAGCAAGGGCCAACATCCGTTACCGTCGCGGATTTTAATGGTGACGGCAGACTCGATGTGGTGACGGCAAACAGCCAGAGCACCGTCGGTGTGCTCTTCGGCAACAGCGATGGCACACTCCAATCCGCAACGACGTACCCGGCGGGGTTTGAGCAGAGCTCTATCGCGGTCGCGGATTTCAATGGCGACGGTAAGCTCGATGTGGTGACTTCGGGCGAATCGTCGTCTGTCCCGTTTGCCGCGAGCGTGTTGTTGGGCAACGGTGCCGGAGGCTTCGAGCCAGTGGCGGAGTACAGTTCAGGCGGGGACGATGACAATTCTGTGGCCGCGGCAGACCTGAATGGCGACGGTAATCCGGACATCGTGGTAGCGAATTGGTATGGTGTAAATGGTCGAGACGCCGCGATTGGTGTGCTGTTGGGCAACGGCGACGGTACCTTCAAGCCGACGGTGAGCTACGACCCGGGTGGGGTCATCGCCAACGCGGTAGCGATCGCTGATGTAAACCGCGATGGCAAACTTGATGTTCTTGTGGCGGAGACTGGTTGCAATTCTTGTTCAACCAGCGGGATCGCCGTGCTGCTGGGGAACGGCGATGGTACTTTTCAGTCGGCGAAGACATTTGGCACCGGCGGGTCAGGTGGGGCCGAGGGTTTTTTTGCAGGAGAATCGCTCGCAGTCGCGGATGTGAATGGCGACGGCAAACCCGATGTAGCAGTGGTGAACAGCGAGAGTAACACCGTGGCAGTATTGCTCGGGAACGGCGACGGTACCTTCCAGTCGGCAGTAACTTACGGGACGGGAGGGTCCTATCCAGACGCAGTGGCGATCTCAGATCTAAACGGCGACGGCAATCCGGATCTGGTAGTGGTCAATCAATCCGAAGGTACGCTGGCCGTATTGCTGGGCAACGGCGACGGCACGTTCCAAGCAGCCGTGACCTTCTCGACGGGTGGGAGCTCACCCAATTGGGTTTTCGTCGCGGATCTTAATGGCGACGGCAGTCCCGACCTGGTGGTTGCGAACGAATCAGGCACGGTCGGCGTGCTGCTGAACAACAGCGTTCCCAGCACTCCCACCACGACTACGCTGGTGTCCTCACTGAACCCGTCAAATTTCGGACAGACCGTTACCTTTACAGCGTCGGTGAGCTCGACATCGGGAACGCCCACTGGAACCGTCATTTTCTACGACGGCTCAACCGCAATCGGCAGCGCGGCTCTGGCTAGCGGGAGCACATCACTCTCCACGTCATCGCTGTCGGCAGGCTCGCATTCGATTACTGCCGCATATCAGGGATCGGGCAGCTTCGCGCCCAGCACGTCCGTGGTACTGACTCAAGTTGTAAACGGCGCCACCACCACAACCGCACTGACCTCGTCATTGAATCCGTCCGTCTTCGGACAATCCGTTACGTTCACCGCCGGGGTAAGCTCGTCCGCGGGAACGCCAACCGGAACCGTCATTTTCTACGACGGCTCAAATGCACTCGGTAGCGCGACGCTGGCCGGCGGAAGCGCGGCCATCACCGTTTCATCGCTGACAGCGGGCTCGCAATCGATCATCGCCGCTTACCAAGGCTCGGGCGCGTTCTTGGCCAGCACGTCAGCCCCGCTGAATCAGGTGGTGAACACCGCAACCACTACCACCTCACTGGTTGCATCGAAGAACCCGGCCCGCATCAAGGAGAGCGTTACATACACCGCAACCGTGACCAGCCAGTTCGGCGGAGCGGCGTCCGGTACGGTGACGTTTGAGGACGGCGGCGCGACGATTGCGACCGTCGGCCTGTCAGGCAACCAGGCGGCGTACAGCACCTCCTATGCTGCGGCTGGCGTCCACTCGATCACAGCGACGTACTCCGGAGATGGGAATAACGGCGGCAGCATGTCCTCCGTGCTGACAGAGAAAATCGGAGAAGGACTCTTCGCGTCGAAAACTGTGTTGGCTACGTCAGGTACGCCTTCGTTTGTCGGGCAACCCGTTACCTTCACCGCTACCGTGACGTCAAAAGATGGCACGATTCCGGATGGCGAGCAGGTGACGTTCTACGACGACGACAAGACGATCGGCACGGGCACCACGGCCGGAGGTGTCGCGGGCTTCACTACGTCCTCACTTACGCCGAAGAAACACACCATCAAGGCCACTTATGCCGGAGACGCCACCTTCAAGAAAAGTTCTGACACCGTCACGCAAGGCGTGGATAAATACGCGACCATGACCACGCTGGTTTCCAGCCTGAATCCCGCAGTCTATGGCCAGCCTCTGACCTATACAGCGACGGTTACATCCAGTGGACCGAATCCTCCCACGGGGAGCGTGAGGTTGACTGGAATCGGGCTGGTGCCGTTGGTCGGAGGCGTGGCCAGTTACACCAAGACCAAGATCAGGGTGGGCACGCACGCGATCACCGCTGAATACCTGGGAGACAGCGATTCCGCTCCCAGCACGTCTACGGTTTTAGAAGAGGTCGTAAATCCTGCCTCGACCACAACCGCGCTTACGTCGTCGGCCAATCCGTCGTTGTCGGGCCAAAACGTGACGTTTACGGCCACGGTGACCTCCTCGACCGGATTGGACCCCTTCGGCTCGGTAACGTTCACCGCCGGCAGTACGACGTTGGGCACGGTCGCATTGAAGGACACTATCGCGAGCATATCGACGGCTGCACTGCCGGTGGGCTCAACTACCATCACGGCGACCTACAGCGGCGCCGACGGCTTCACCGGCAGTTCAGCGTCGTTGACGCAAGTGGTGCAGCCTTAGCGAACTCGGGAAGAAGCCGCGCTGGCACATTTGGCGCTCCTCGAGGACCAATCACGATGCCGAGGTTTCCGGCGTGGGTTGGACGACCAGGTTGTGCCGCCGAATCACGCGGCGGCGCTGCGATTCCTGGAGCGGGGCGGCGGCAGCGATGGCGCAGAGAACGTAAAACAACGCCGCGTTGGCCGGAATCTGCAGATTGAAATCCAGAAAGCTGTGCACCAGGATTCCCACACAACCGAGCAGCGCAGCCACGGTCAGCGCGCCGCTCGCGGTCTCGGTCCAATTCTTGAGCTTGCCCGCGGCCCGGCGGAAGACCAGCACCAGAAACCAGACCGCGATGGAGAATCCGGCCAGGCCGGTTTCGACCAGCAATTGCAGATAATCATTATGCGCCTGGTTCACGAAGAAGGTGGTGTAGAAACTGCGAAACTCGGGTAGACGATCGGAAAGGTGCCGAGTCCCCAGCCGAGGAATGGCCTCTTGGCAAACATGCGCAAGCAGTCGCGATCGATGCTGATGCGGATGCCTCCGCTGATTTCTTCACGAGCTTCGGAGTGAATGCTGACCAGGCGGTGGGTGAGTTCGTTGCCGCCGATCCAGACCAGAAAAACAATCACCATCGCCAGAAACCCTCCCAGCATGAGAGGTTGTTTCCAGCCGCCTTCGCGCTTGCGAACCAGAAGCACGGCCAGCACGATCATCTGCGCGACGAACGCCACCATGCCTCCGCGGGAACCGGAAAGAAAAATACTTCCCGCCATCAGCGCGGCGACTCCCGCCACAACAATCCTGCGGTTCCCGTCGTGAAGCGAGTTGCGGCCAGCACCAGCGGGAAGGGCAAGAGCATCTCCATCAGGCCGGCGTAGTGATTGTGATTGACGTAAGGTCCATAAATCGAGCCGCCCTGGTCCAGGGCCCAGATCCAGTAAAGTCCTTCCATTCGGCGCCAAACCCTGCAGCACGGCAAACGAAGCCACCACCGCCCCGTAACCGGTGAACAACTTGGCCATCAGCTCAAATTGAGAGGAGCGACGCAGAGTCTGGGTCACGACAAACACCAGCATGCCGTAGGCGGCATAGAGCAACAAATGAGCGTAGGTGACGTGGCGATAAGCTGTCGTTCCCACCGCCCACTGCACCAGCAGCAGCGCAAAAAAAGCGGCCATGGGGCGGTAGAGCGGATGATCGGAGACGATTGAGTTCACGATTGATCCACTGCCGGACACCCACAGCGCCAAGCAGCAGCATGGCGCAGGCTTCCAGGGCAAAAATGGACCAGGGTTCGACCGCTCCAAAAGCCAGCGGCGCGAGCAGCAGCACGCCGCAGGCGCCGGCAAGCAGCGCGTTGTTGGTAAGTCGCGGCTGCGAGACTTTAGCGACGGGCGCGGGTTCAGGCTGCGTTGCCAGGGCGGAACTCACGGGTTGTCCTTGGAATCATTCGGAGAATTGTCGGGGGAATTGTCGGAGCAATTATCGGGGGAAAGTTCGAAATCGTCGAGCCAAAGTTTGCCGCGAATCGGGGAACCGGCGGGGAAGCGCTCGATCGCCAGCCTCAGCAGCGTGGTGGAATTCGGGACAGTAACTTGGGAATGAACTTCCTTCCAGAAGTCGGCATCCTTGAGTGGATCGCTGGCAAACAGCGGAGCGCCCGTGTAGGCGTCGCGCAGAACGATCTGGGGCCCGCCCGCTCCCTCAAATTCCGCCGACTTGTAGTAGGCCGAGAAGTCGTAAGTGGTTGCGCCGTGCACCGGAATCAGTTGCTGAAATCCCGGCGTCGTTGATTCCCGGACCTTCGAAGGTCAGGAAAAGGAGCGATGGCCCTCGTGGAAGTCGCTCGGATCGAGCAAGGGCTTGACTCCGGTTCGATCGACGTAAGTCCAGTCGAAGCCTCCGTTCAGAATGTCGAGGCTGAAATCGCCGTTCACCACCAGATTGTCCTCGGTGGGCAGGTAGGCGGAGAGGCCAAGAACGTCGGCGGTCTGTTCCCAGGCAGACATGGCGGCATCGGGACGATGCACTTCAATTAGATAACGCACGTACTCGTAGAGATAGCGGTTCCGGAATTTCTCGTGCAACTGGGCGAGCCGTTCCCAGGTTTTGATGGTGCCCTCGGTTTCCTTCTTGCTCATCAAGAAATGTGAGAAAGGCAATCAGGGAATCGGGGCGCGGCAGGCACCACGTCGCGGAGAAGCGCGTCCGCATCCGGACGCACGCGCCAGCATGCGCGCAGAGAGGCGTCCACGAGGGAAATATCGTTCTCGATGACGACGCGGAATTCGCGCAGGGCGCGGTCGATCTCGCCGTCGATGAGAAAAAAGTTAGCTGCTTCCCACGCCACATCGGGCGCGGTAGGCTCGGCCTGCAAGGCGCGATCCAGTGCGGTTCGCTGGCCGCGATATCCCCGGTGACCTGATAGGCGGCGGCCAGATCGAACCAATAGCGGGCATCGTGGGGATTGAGCGCGACGGCGGCTCGAAGGCTGTCGATGGCGGACTGAGGATCGCCGGCAACAAACGCAAAGTAGCGTCCGAGGCGATGGCGATAGTCCGCATTTCCCGGCGAGAGCCAGCACCGCGCGCTCCAGTTTGGGCAACTCCGGACGCGAAGCGAAGACGCTGGCGGCGAACTCTTTGCCGGCCAGAAAAAGATAGACACAGACCAGCAGGCCGAAGCCGGCGGCCAATTGCCAACGTTGCCGGTTTGAAAGTGAAATGGCCATGGTCCCGTTGCCCGTCAGGTCTCGGAGCCGACAGGGAACTTATTTTCTAAGCTCTCCAAATGCTCGAAGAGTGTAACGCAATCACTAGCGCGGCGAATACCATCGCGTCAAACCGCTTTCGGTTCCGCATCGTTCCCGGCGTCGGGAGGATCTTCCTGATAGTACTGACCGTATTTCCCCTGATACTCGTAGTAGTAGTAATAATCGGGGGAGGTCAGATCGACGGCGTTCAGGAGCACGCCGGCGACGTGAGCATTGACCTGCATCAATATGTCGCGGGCGCGGCGCAGCGCTTGTTTTGTGGTCTGGCCGGAGCGGATCACCAGGATGGTGGCGTCGGCGCGCGGCGACAGCACGACCGCATCGGTGACGGACAGTGTGGGCGGAGTGTCGATCACGATGTGGTCGTACATTCCGCGCAACTCGGCGATCAAATCCCTCATGTTGGAGGACGCCAGCAATTCCGCGGGATTCGGAGGCGGCGTGCCCGCGGGCATGATGAAAAGATTGGGCAGCATCGGAGAGGTCGTGATCGTCTGCTGCAAAGTGGCGCTTCCGGTGAGCACGTTGCTGAGACCGCTGCGCGGGCCCATGCCCAGGGTCTTGTGAACGCTGGGGCGGCGCAAGTCGGCATCCACCAGCAGAACGCGGACTCCCTTTTGTGCCAGCACGATGGCGGTGTTGATGCTGGTCGTGGTCTTGCCCTCCTGCGGACGCGCGCTGGTCACCATGATGACTTTAGGCGGCGCTCCGAGATTGGAGAGCAGAAGCGAAGTCCGCAGCGCGCGATACGATTCGGCCATCTGCGACTGCGGGCGAACCTGGGTTACCGTCTCCACCGCTTCCTTGGAGGCAGTTAAAGCCAGCCGCTTGCCGGCTGCCCCATGGTTGGCTGACTTGGAGCCGAGCGGGATCATCCCGAGAGAGGGAAGAGCCGACAGCGCTGTCGCCTGTTCGGGAGTGCGGACGGTATTGTCCATATTCTCGAGCAGGAAGGCCAAGCCCGACGCCGGAGATGACGCCCAGCACCAGCGCGAACGACAGATTGCGCGGAATGTTGGGTTCGCTCGGAGACAGTGGGAACGCGGGCCGCATTGATGATGCGGAAGTTATTGGAGCGCAATCCCGCGGTGACGCCGGCTTCCTTCAGTTTTTCCAGCAATCCCTCGTAGAGAGTACGGTTGCTGTCCAGGTCGCGCTTCAGGATGCTGTATTCGATCGCGCTCTCGTTGAGTTTGTTCGCTTCCTGTTTTTGCTTCTCAAAAGACTCGCGCAACATATTCTCGCGCTGCAAAGCGGCCAGATATTGTCCCTTGAGGTGGTCGACGGCCTTGTTGGTTTCCGATTGCAACTGGCGGTCGATCTCCTTCAGTTGGTTATTGAGTTGAGCATCTTCGGATAGGAAGGCCCGAACTGGCGTGCTGAGTTCGGCGATCTGAATTTTGAGGTCCCGCCTGTTGTTCGCGCAACTTGTCCAGGAGTCAGGGAGCCGGCCGGGCTGCCGTCTCCCGTGGTGTCGGCAACGATCGCCGCCGCGACCGCCTCCGGATCGTTCGACTGGGTCTGGCGATAGACCGCTTCTTTCTGCATGCGGTCCGATTCGGCCATGGTCATTTCTTTATTGAGTTCGTCGAGCTTCTCGGTGGTGATGTTCTGCTTTTCGTCCATCCCGAGAATCTCGTGGTCCTTCTGGTAGCGGACCAGCTTTTCCTGCGAAGTCTCCACTTTCATCTGCAAGTCGACGAGTTGCTTGGAAAGCCAGTCGGAGGCTTGCATGGTGGATTCGAACTTGGTTTTGAAGTTCTGCTCGACGTAAGTGGCCGCCAGGGTATTGACGGTGCTGGCGGCAAGCTGAGGATCGGTGCTGTTGTAGTGAATCTCGATGATCCGGGTGTTGGGGATGAGGGTCACATGGAGATTTCCGCGAAAGGCTCCCAGCAGAGCCGAAGTCCGGCTGGAATCGGTCTGCAGCGGATCGGCGACCAGATTGGCCTGCTTTTGATCGGAGTGACCGCCGAACTCGGGACGCTTATCCAGATTTAATTGCCGGATGACCTGCAGCGCCATGAGATCGCTTTGCAGGATGCGGACTTCGGTATCCAGATCGCTCTGGTCGTAGTAGTCCATCACCGGCATTGAGTCTTTGAAAGTGATGAGGTTCGAATCGGCTTTGTTGACGACGATTTGCCCCACCGCTTCGTAGATGGGAGTCTGGCGCAGGCTGGCCACCGCGACCGCCATGAAGATTCCGCTTATGACAGCAATCACCATCCACTTGCGCTTGATGAGAACGCGCATATATTCGCGCAGGGTCGATTCCTGCGCCGGCAGCACGTTATAAAGCGCGGAGTGAATCGGCCGGAGGAATTCAGCCGGCTCGCCCGGTTGCAGTCCGCGCACTGCGTGGAACGTCACTTCGTGGAACCAGCGGTCCCAATGACATCGTTACTCCTTACCCGCCACAAGCTCGATGCGGCCGCATGCCGCACCCCGACACACAGGTCCCGCTCCAGCCGACTTTTCTACAGCAAGCCGGGAAGACGAGAGCGGGCTGTTATGAGGAATTTGCCTGATTCTAGCATTCCTGGCCGTGAGAACCAGCCAAAAAATTACACTTGCCTATGTTGTTTCCGATACCGGTTTTGACCCGCTGGACGTGAATGGCGCAATGAATCCGCAGTTGTACTTCCTGGGCTCTTTGCTCAGCTATACTATCGAACACAAGAACTTACCCGAAACGAGAAGATTCTTCCGGATTCCAGCCTTGTAAGAACTTGTCAGGTGGGCTGGTATACCTCGTCAGAAGGCGCTTCGAAGGGATAAGAGATAAGAATGGGCAATTGGTCGCAGGAATCGATACTGGTAACGGGTGGAACCGGATCTTTCGGGAAGAAGTTTGTGGAGATCATGTTGCGCGACTACCAGCCGCAACGGCTGGTGATTTTCAGCCGCGACGAGTTGAAGCAACATGAGATGAGAACGGCGGGGTTCGATCATCCCAGCCTGCGATATTTTATTGGCGACGTTCGCGACGTGGAGCGGTTGAAGCGCGCGCTCGCGGGGATAACAGTGGTAGTGCATGCGGCCGCGCTCAAACAGGTGCCGGCGTGCGAGTACAACCCCTTCGAAGCGATCCAGACCAATATCATGGGCGGCCGCAACGTGATCGACGCGGCCATTGATCAGGGTGTGCGCCGCATTCTGGCACTCAGCACCGATAAGGCAGTGAATCCCATCAATCTGTATGGCGCGACCAAGCTGTGCGCGGAAAAAGTCTTTGTCCAGGCCAATGCCTATGCGGGCGCCCGAAATACGCGTTTCAGTTGCGCCCGCTACGGGAATGTGGTGGGCAGCCGGGGCAGTGTGATCCCGGTATTTCTCGAGCAGCGCCGGCGCGGGAAGATCACCATCACCGATCCTCGCATGACCCGATTCTGGCTGACGCTGGACCACGGCGTGAAGTTCGTGATCCGCTGCCTGGAGCAGATGCACGGCGGCGAGATTTTTGTTCCGAAAATTCCCAGCATGCGATTGTTGGATCTGGCGGAGACGGTCGCTCCGGGATGCCAGGTGGAGTACATCGGGATTCGTCCGGGAGAGAAGTTGCACGAAGTGCTGGTCTCGGAAGACGAGTCCCGGCAAACACTCGAGACCGAGGACATGTTCGTAATCCAGCCCTCGCATCCCTGGTGGAAATCGGAGAACTGGGTCAACGCCACGCCGCTTGCGGAAGGTTTCCGTTATTCGAGCGATACGAATGAACGCTGGCTTACCCGTCGCGAGTTGGAGGAACTGGTGATGCCTGAAACCAGTGCTGCGGAGGCGCTTCCGAGGTCGGCCTAGACCAGGCGCGTAACCGGCGATGAAGCTCGGAGGTGGGATTTCGCTTCGCTCCCGGTCGACTCCGCTCGGAAAGACAAAGGGTGGAGATTTGGAAATTCCCACAAAACTGGAAACGCTAGCCGTCCACGGGGGTACGCCTGTGCGGGCGAAGTTGCTGCCGTATGGGCGGCAAAGTCTGAGTGACGCGGACATCGAGGCGGTGGTCGCGGTTCTGAAGTCAGATTGGCTGACCACGGGCCCGAAGATCGCCGAGTTTGAAGAACGCTTTGCGGAGTGGGTTGGAGCACGGCACGCAGTCAGCTTCAGTTCGGGGACGGCCGCGTTGCACGGCGCGGCGTTTGCCGCTGGACTGGGGCCTGGGGACGAAGCGATCACCACTCCTCTGACTTTCTGCGCGACCTCGAACTGCATTTTGTATCAGGGCGCGACGCCGATATTCGCCGACGTTTCGCCGGACACGCTGAATCTCGACCCGGACGAAGTTGCCAGGAAAATTTCTTCGCATACGAAAGCCATCATCGCGGTCGACTATGCCGGACATCCCGCCCCACTCGACGAACTCGCAGAACTGGCGAAGACGCACGGAGCGCTCCTGATTGAAGACGCCTGTCACGCGCTGGGAGCGGAATACGGCAAGAAACGCGTCGGCGGCATCGCCGACATGACCGTGTTCAGCTTTCATCCGGTGAAGCATCTGACCACCGGCGAAGGCGGCATGGTTGCAACCAACGATGCGCGCCTGGCGGAGGCCATGCGCCGCTTTCGCAATCACGGCATCAGCAGCGAAGCGCGCGAGCGGCAGGAAGCGGGCCAGTGGTTTACGAAATGGTGCTGCTCGGCTTCAATTACCGGCTGACGGATATCGCGTGCGCCCTAGGACTCTCACAACTGGACCGCCTGCCAGCTAACCTGGCGCGACGACGCGAAATTGCTGCGCAATACACGGAGGCATTCCGCGACTTGCCAGAAATCACTGTGCCCGCAGTGCGCGAGGGAATAAATCCAGCGTGGCATTTGTATCCAGTCCGGCTGAACCGGGAAGCGCTTGCGGCGGGACGATGCAGAGATCTTTCGCGCGCTGCCGGGCAGAGAATATCGGAGTGAATGTTCACTACATTCCAGTGCATCAGCATCCGTACTACCGCGAGCGCTTCCGTCATCGCAAGAGAGCTATCCGGTAGCCGAAGACGCTTATGAGCGGCTGATCAGCCTGCCCATGTTTCATGCCATGACGGCGCAGGATGTGGAGGACGTGATCCACGCGCTGGGCAAGGTTTTGATCCACTACGAAAAGAAGATGGTCGTTGGTCGCTAGTCGTTAGTCGCTCGCAAACCCGGTTTTGGCCAACGACTAACGACTAACGACCAACGACCAACGACCAGCAAACGACCAGCGACAAGTTTCACGAAGGCAAAATAAATCATGTCCAGCATTTCCGACTGGGTGGGATATCGGGCTCTGGTAGTCGGTTGCGGCTCGATTGGCCGCCGGCACGCAAAGAATCTCAAGGCGCTGGGATTGCAGCAACTGGGCTTTTGCGACACCAGCCCGGAAGCGCTGCTGTATTGCCGTGAAGAACTGGGCGGAGAAATCTTCGGCGACTATGGCGAGGCGCTGCGTAAATTCCGACCTGAGATCGTGCTCATCTGCACTCCGCCGGTCTACCACGTGGAGGAGGCGCTGGCCGCGCTGCAAGCTCACGCCCACGTTTTTGTCGAGAAACCTCTTTCCCACGAATCCAGTGGAATTCAGGCGCTGATCGCCGAGGCGCGACATCGCGACCGGAACGTCCAGATCGGCTACAACATGCGCTTCCATCCCGGCTTGCAGATATTGAAGGAGCTGGTCGATTCGGGAAAGATTGGGCGCGTGCTCTGGCTCAACGTCGAGGCGGGGCAATATCTCCCCGACTGGCGCCCCTGGCAGCACTATCGCGAAAGCTACAGCGCGCGCCTGGAACTGGGTGGGGGCATCATCCTCGATGGTTCTCACGAACTGGATTACATCTGCTGGCTGTTGGGGCGGCCGACAGAAGTGACTTGCCGGGCTGAGCACCTCAGCAGTCTGGATGTGGATGTCGAAGATTCGGCGTGGATCTACCTGAGTTTTCCGGAGCGGCGGCGCGCAGAACTCCATCTCGATTTTGTGCAGCGGACCTACACGCGAACCTGCAAAGTTGTGGGCGAAACGGGGACTGCGTTTTGGGATTTCAACGTCCAGGAAGTGCGCTGGTTCAGCGCAGAAGAGCCCTCGGCCGAACAGCCCTCCGCCGAGCAGCCCGGCTGGAACCGTATCCCGTACGTATTCGAACCTAACGACATGTATGTGGCCGAGATGGTCCACTTTCTGGAGTCTCTCGGAAGCGGAACGGGGCCCGATGGTCGATCTTGAGCAAAGCCGGGACGTGATCCGCGTGGTGGAAGCGGCCAAGAAGTCGTCAGAAGAAGGACGGCCGCAGGCGCTGAATTGGACGAGCGAAGCGAGTGAAGGGCCCGGTGGTGGCGATCATTCAGGCGCGAATGGGATCGAGCCGGCTGCCGGGCAAGAGCCTGGCGGAGATTGAAAAACATCCGATGTTGTGGCACGTGATTCAACGCGTGAAACGAGCCGGGCTGGTGGATCGGGTGGTGGTCGCCACTTCCACGGTCCCGGCGGACGACGCCATCGAGAAGATGTGCCGGGAGAACGGCGTTCCATGTTATCGGGGCAGCGAGAATGACGTGCTCGATCGTTTCTACGGAGCTGCGCGCGCCGAGAAAGCGTCGCAGGTGGTGCGCATCACAGCCGATTGCCCCTTGATCGATCCGGAAGTGATCGATCGCGTCGTGCGCCGCTTTCAGCGCGGCGATCTCGACTACGCATCCAATGCTCATGGTGCGGACCTATCCCGATGGCTTGGATACGGAGATATTCTCGTTTTCCGCGCTGGAACGGGCGTGGCACGAGGCGACTAAGGCATCAGAGCGCGAGCATGTGACTCCTTACCTGCGTTCAGAAAAGTTTCGCACCGCCAACGTGGAGAACGACTCGACGTCCCTGGGTCAGCATTATCGCTGGACGGTCGACGAAGCGGCGGACTTGGAGTTCATTCGCGCGGTGTACAAGGCTTTTCGCGAGAGAGAGAGTTTCGGAATGAAGGATGTCTTGGAATTGATCGAAAAGAATCCAGGGTTGGAGAAGATGAACTCGGAAATTGTTTCCAACCATGGATACTACAAGAGCCTGTACCAGGAGGCGCGCGCAGCGGCGGCACCGATGCGGCCGATTGAGAAATCGAAAGCGTGGCTGGCGCGGGCGGAGAAGGTGATCCCGGGTGCTTCGCAGACGTTCAGCAAGGGAGCCAACCAGCATGTTCGCGGGGTGGCGCCGATCTTTCTGGCGAAAGGCAAAGGATGCCGCGTCTGGGATGTGGACGGGAATGAATATATCGACTACATCCAGGGGCTGCTGCCGAATATTCTCGGCTATGCGCACGAAGAGGTAAATGCAGCGGTGGCGGCGCAGTTGGGACAAGGGCACAGTTTTTCCTTGCCGCATCCGCTGGAAGTGGAACTGGCGGAGCGCCTGACGCGGCTCATTCCATGCGCCGAGAAAGTTCGCTTTGGCAAGAATGGATCGGACGCGACCTCGGGAGCGGTTCGGGCGCGCGCGAGCCCTTACCGGACGCGAGCGCATCGCCTGCTGCGGCTATCACGGATGGCAGGATTGGTATATCGGCAGCACCACGCGAAATGCGGGCGTTCCGGGAGCGGTGCGCGCTTTGACGCATCCGTTCGTTTACAACGACCTGGGATCGCTGCGGAAACTTTTGAATGAACACAAAGGCGAGTTCGCTGCCGTGATCATGGAGCCGGTGAACTTCTGGCCTCCGGCAGCGGGCTTTCTGGAAGGCGTGAGAAATCTAGCCCATGAGCACGGCGCTTTGCTCATCTTCGATGAGATCTGCAGCGGGTTTCATTTCGGCCTGGGGGGCGCGCAGAAAAAATTTGGTGTGACTCCCGACCTGGCTTGTTTCGGAAAAGCGATGGGCAACGGATTTCCGATTGCGTGCGTGGTGGGAAGAACGGACGTCATGCAAGTGTTTGAAGATATTTTTTTCAGCTTCACCTTTGGAGGCGAGGTCGCATCGATGGCTGCGGCCATGAAGGTGCTCGACGTACTGGAAACCACCGATGCGCTCGCCCGCATGGATGCCAACGGACGGCTTGCTGCAAGAAGGACTGAACGCGCTGGCGAAGGAGGCGGGATTGCGGGATCGCATCCAGTGCATCGGTTATCCCTTCTGGTCGTTGATCAAATTTCTCGATGCCGACGGCAAAGACAGTCTTCTGGTGCGGAGTCTGTTCACGCAAGAATGCGTGAAGCGCGGCGTGCTGCTGCTGGCGACGCATAATATGACGGCAGCGCACGATCCGCTGGCGATTGAACAAACCCTGCGCGTGTATGCGGAAGTGTGCAAGACATTGGAAAAGTGGCTGAGCGAATCGCATCCGGAAGAACATCTCGAAGGCGAGATGATTCAGCCAGTATTCAAAGTTCGCGCGTAAGACCTGGAGACCTTAAGTTTGGAAAAGCCGGAGCACCTGATCATCTGCGCCGAAAGCGGAGTGCAGATCGGAACCGGTCACGTCATGCGCTGCCTCGCGCTGGCACAGGCCTGGAAACGGGCGGGCGGCCCGGTCACTTTCCTGTTGCGTGAAGGAATGTCCGGGATCGAGGAACGGATCCGTGCCGAAGGCATTTTGCTGGAAACGCTGCCGAAAGAATCCGAAGCGTCCGCGGAGGCTTTCGTCCGTGCGGCTCTTCGCGCCGGAGCTCCCATCGCTGTGCTCGATGGATACGGCTTTGGCGCCCGTGAGCAGCAGATGTTGAGCGGTGCCGGCATTCGAGTTCTGACCATCGACGACTATGGCCATGCCACCGATTATCCTGTGCGTTGGCTATTAAATCAAAACTCATACGCGGTGCCCGAGATGTACCACGGAACGAACGCTCGATTGCTCCTGGGGCCTGCGTATGCGCTGCTGCGCGATGAGTTTCTGCCATGGCTCGGGTGGAAGCGATCGATTCCCGACCGAGCGCGCAAAATTCTGATCACGATTGGCGGCAGTGACCCCGACAACGCGAGTGTCAAAGGTTCTCCAGAGCCTGGAATTCTTGGCGCGCAACAATCGAGACCTTGAAGTGGTTGTCGTGTCGGCGGTGGAAATCCGCATCGCAGCGACGTGCAAGAGGCGGCGAAGCGCTGCACGGTTCCGGTACGGGTCGTGCGGAACGTCCGGGATATGCCGGCCTTGATGGCTTGGGCCGATGTGGCGATTTCTGGCGCCGGCGTCACGTCCTATGAACTTTGCTACATGGGATTGCCGTCGCTGCTATTGATAGTCGCGGAGAACCAGCGGCGGATCGCGGAGAGCCTGTCGCAGTCCGGAGTCGCGGTGAATGCGGGCACGTCGCAAGAACTCAGTAGCGAATTGCTCGCCGTTCAGCATGCAAGGCTTGATCGACTCTTCCGAGCGGCGCACGGCGATGTCGCACGGCGCGCGCGAGTTAGTGGATGGCCTGGGCAGCGAACGCGTCCGCGCTGCACTTCTGGAGCGAGAAATCAAACTTCGATCCTTGCGTGAGAGCGACTGCCGATTGTTATACGCATGGGCGGAGGATCCGGTGGCACGCGCGGCGTCGTTTCATTCGGCAGCCCTTTCATGGGAAGACCACTCGCGCTGGTTTGCCGAGCGACTGCAAGATCCCCAGTCGGTGATCTACATTGGAGAGAACGCGGCCGGTGAGCCGGTGGGCGTGGTGCGATTTCAAATCAAGGGCGAGACCGCCGTGCTTTCGGTGAATGTGGCGCCGGAGTTTCGCGGCAAAGGCTGGGGCAGGGAACTGATCACATTTTCGACACGCTCTGTGGTTCGAGCGCGATCCGTCCGCAGGATTGATGCATTCGTCAAGCCGGAGAATCAAGCCTCGATTCGTCTCTTCGAAGCGAGCGGCTTTCGCCGGGCCGGGATGGAAAAAGTCGCTAACCAGGATGCCTCTGCTTTTTACATGGGAGTCCGGGAACGGAAATCATGTCCACTGAGATTCGGATCATCACGAAATCGGACACCGGATAACGATTGCGGGCAGGCGCGTCGGTCCGGGTTCTGCTGTCTACATCGTTGCCGAAATCTCCGCCAATCACAATCAGAGCTTTGATCAGGCAGTCAGCATTGTTCGCGCCGCCAAAGATGCCGGCGCCGATGCGGTCAAGCTCCAGACGTACACGGCAGACACGATCACGCTGCGCAGCGACCAGGAATGCTTTCGGATTAAGGGCGGCACGCTGTGGGATGGGCGCACGCTTCACGACCTCTACCAGGAGGCGTTTACGCCCTGGGAGTGGCAGCCGAAACTGAAAAAGATCGCCGATGAACTGGGCATGCACTTGTTTTCAAGCGCGTTCGACGACAGTGCCGTCGATTTTCTCGAGGAGATGAAAGTTCCCGCGCACAAAGTGGCATCGTTTGAACTTGTCGACATCGGTCTCATCCAGAAAATGGCCCGCACCGGAAAGCCGCTGATCATGTCCACGGGCATGGCCAGCGAAGAAGAAATTTCAGAAGCAGTCGAAGCGGCCCGCGGAGCGGGTGCAACTCAAATTGCGCTGTTGAAGTGTACGAGCGCCTATCCGGCGCCGGCGGAGGAAGCGAACCTGCGCACGATTCCGGAGCTGGCGCGCCGTTTCGCTTGCCCTGTGGGACTTTCCGATCACACCATGGGAGTCGCAGTCCCAGTCGTCGCGGTAGCGCTCGGAGCCTGCATCATCGAAAAACATCTTTGTCTGCGACGCGCGGATGGCGGGCCGGACAGCGCGTTCTCACTGGAGCCCCAAGAATTCAAGGCGATGGTAGAGACGGTGCGCACGGCCGAGAAAGCCCTCGGCGTGGTCCAGTTTGGGTGCGGACCACGCGAGGCCAGCAGCCTGAAGTTTCGGCGGTCGTTGTTCGTGGTCGAAGATATAAAGACAAGGTGAGTTGTTTACGAAGCAGAATGTGCGTTCGATTCGTCCCGCCGACGGATTGCATCCGCGGCACGTCAACGAGGTTCTGGGAAAATGCGCCGCCTGCGATGTGGAGCGGGGAACGCCGCTGAGTTGGGTCTTAGTGGCTCGCTGATCGAGCCGCATGGCCGCCTTGGTCAGCGGCCAGTCAACACGGCATCGAGATGCTCGGGGCTGATGCGGCTCTGTAGGCTTTCGCCGGGTTGCTTCGGTTATCTGAACCTGCTCCAACAGCCGCGGAACGTCGCGAATCTGCTGTGGAGAATCCAGCGTATAACCGGCGGAAAACTTGGCATACTGCTTGCCATAGTCGTACCAGGAAGCGTCAAACCAACCGCATAAAAAGCACGGTACGCGGTTCATCGTGCTCTCGACAGCCACGCTGGATTCCACCGTAAAACTGCACCATGCGCGCGCGAAAAGATCCGGGGTCATCGGTCCCTCACATATCTCGACGAGGCTGCGCTGTTCCGCAGATAATGCTTTGTCAACGAAAAGTTTTCGCACGCGGCGACTCTCAAAGGGATGCAGCTTGACGATGACTTTGCGATTCGTCTGGCTGGCGAGAGCGCACAACTCAGGCAGGAGTTCCGCGTAAAAGGTTTGCGTGCGGCCGGACGATAATTCATACTCCTCAGAATAAAAAACAATCCAGTCTCTTTGGGCCGGATCAGAAACGTTGGCAGGCCGCAGCGGAGGGCCGGGCTCAGCAGGGCCGCCCACCACGATCTCGGCGGCTGCGAGGCCACCCCATGAAACGCAGTAATCCCTAGCCATCTCGCCCTTCACGAGATAAGTATCGGAAACCGGCCGGCGGATTCCGAAGCCGAGGTTCAGCGCGCCATGATCGCAAAAGACAGTGTGCAATTTTCGGGTTCTCGCCAGCAGGGTCGGCAGTCGCGTGAATGGATTGTATTCATCAGCGGAGAGCACTGCAGTAATGGGCTCGCGAGCGAATACCTCGCGCCACGCGTCGCGAACTCGCAACCCACTCTTCAGGAAAGCAGGAAATCCGTCGAACACGCGCAGTTTCCTGGCCAGGCGAAAAACAGGATTAGTTTCGAACCGCTTATTCTGCATCTCCAGCCACCGCGCCAGCAGAGAGGTGCGCTCCTCCTCAGTGGCGGGCAACACCCGTGGAGCATACAAGGCGAGCGAACGGACGGCGACGTTGGCCGGAAGATTTTGAAGGCGACCGTTGCGGCGCGTGACGACGAGCAGAAAACGGCGGTGCGGGAGCATGCGCGCGAAGGCCACCAGAGCGCGAGACACGTTCGAGTATGAGGACGGAAGCAGGATCGCGCGAGCGGAGCATGCTTTCGCGGCACGGACGAAATGACGCCGGAGACTGTAGTCGGTGTCCCACTTATCGAAGGCGATTTCGGCGAGTTGAGATGGGCGCAAAGCAAACATCGCCTTCAGATAACGCCGGCAGCGTGCTCGCAGGCCGAAAATCGCGTTCCAGCGAAAAAGTTTTGATCTCGCGGTTCAAAAGAAGCGACAGTGCGCGTACGGCAAAATGAGGACGAGTCGCGAAAATCTCGGCGTGACTCGGGAATTTGCTCGGCGAGCGCCGATACCAACATAATTTCTTCGAGTTGCGAGAAGGGGTGAACAGCGTACGTTTCCCACCAGTCAACGGACTCTGAGTCAAGCAGCTGGTCCCAGCCGAGCGCCAGCAGTTCCCGTATGCGACGACGGTGCTGGTCGTGATCCAGCGCGTCATAAATGCTGAACAAGCGAAAACCGCGAGATGCGGCTTGAAGAGAGTAAGCATGACGGCCAGACCAACCCAAATCCACCACGAGATCCCATCGGATTCCAGCCCATGCTCCCGCTTCCGCCGGGCTTTCTTCAATAGAATCGTCGGGATGCACCAGCAGAATGTTCATGAAGGATAAGAGTGGAAACGCCGGCACAAAAAATCTTAGCAGTCGAAGACTAGCATGAGAAGCGCGATGAGCAGGTTATGATTAGCCTGATAAAAGCGATTGCGAAAACTTGAAAAAGCGCCGCTTGGAGCCGAGAGCAAGAGCGTGACTCAGAGGAACATTGCGCCGTCCGCTGTCACCGACGCTCTGCTGTCGATCGGCGTCAAGCCGGGAAGCGTTGCGCTGGTGCATGCGGATGCGATCGTAGCCGCGCAGTTCCCCGCGTTTCCGGCCGTGACCGCTCCGGCAACTCCGACCACCCCAACCAACGGGTGGAGGCTTGATCTCTTGATCGAAGCCATCCAGGCGGCGATTGGCGATGGCGGAACCCTCGTGATCCCGGTGTTCAGCTACAGCTTCACAAAAGGGGAGCCGTTCGACGTCCGGAACACGCCGAGCGCCGTCGGCATGGTCAGCGAGAGATTCCGCACGCGGCCCGGTGTTTATCGCACTGAGGATCCGATTTTCAGCTTCGCTTGCCGAGGACGCTTGGCGCGAGAATTATGCGCCATCCCCGTCAAAGAATGTTTTGGCGCGGAGTCCGTGTTTGCCGCCTTGCATCGGCTGAACGCCAACATCGTTGACGTGGGTTGCTCCCTGAACCGGGGCGGAACGTTTGTGCACTACGTGGAGACAGCCCACGCCGTGGATTACCGGTACAAGAAGGTATTCTCTGGGACAATGATTTCTGCTGACGGCGAGGCTCGTCAATGTTCGGTCGTTTACAACGTGCGCGATCTCGCGCGCAGGTCGGAGGCAGATCTTGGACGCTTGCAGAGGCGGCTTGCGGAGGACGGGAACTTGCGAACCGCGGATGTGGGAAGATCGCGAATCATGACGGTGACGGCAAGCGATCTGTTCGATACGGCGTGGAAAATGTTGGATGAGGACGCGGTTGCGCTGGTTGCGGAGGGAGTTCGCACCAGGGGGTCCGCATGAGCGATGTCAGCATCGGCGACCAGATGTATGGATGGGCGCGCGATCTGTTCCCGATTTGCCGAAGCCTCACCGGTCACGGTGTCCGGCAAACACTCGGCTATTTGCAGAAACTATTGCCGGGCCTCGAAATCAGCGAAGTGCCGTCGGGCACAAAGGTGCTCGACTGGGTGATTCCGGACGAGTGGAACATCCGCGATGCCTTCATTGCTGACGCCGCCGGAACTCGCATCGTTGATTTTCGCCAGAACAATCTTCACGTGGTGGGCTACTCGGAACCGGTCTCGACGGAGATTATTCTGGAGGATTTGCAGCCGCACCTGCACTCCCTGCCGGCGATGCCCGACGCCATTCCTTATGTCACTTCTTACTATGAAAGGCGCTGGGGATTTTGCCTGAGTCAACGCGTGCGCGACGCGCTGCGTCCGGGGAAATACCGCGTCTTGATCGATAGCACGCTGGCTCCCGGCTCTCTGAGTTACGGAGAAATCATTCTGCCGGGCAGCGGCGAGCGCCAAGGCGATAAGCGCGAAGATTCTACTGTCGACCTACGTCTGCCATCCCTCGATGGCTAATAACGAACTTTCAGGTCCGGTCGTGACAACTGCACTGGTGCGCTGGCTGCGGTCAATGTCCCAGAGGCGATACACCTACCGAATCGTCTTTGTGCCGGAGACTATCGGTTCAATTGCGTACTTGAGCACGCATCTGGAGGAGATGAAACGAAAGACCATCGCAGGTTATGTCGTCACTTGCGTGGGCGACGATCGCGCGTATTCCTTTCTGGAGTCGCGTCTGGAGAATACGCTGGCAGACTCGATTACAAAACACGTAATCGAGCATTACTATCCCGATTGCGTAAGGTACAGTTTTCTGGACCGTGGAAGCGATGAACGGCAGTATTGCAGCCCTGGCGTGGATCTTCCGGTGGTATCGCTGATGCGCTCGAAATACGGAACCTATCCTGAGTACCACACGTCTCTGGACGACCTGAATTTTATTTCGCCGGCGGGACTGTCGGGAGCGTTTGGAGCCTTGCAGCGCTGCATTTCTTTGATCGAAGCGAACGGGACTTATCGGGCGACGTGTCTAGGTGAGCCACAACTGGGCAGGCGCGGCCTGTATCCTACCCTTAGCGAGCGTGGGAGCAGTTTGCAGGTGCAAACCATGATGAACATTTTGGCTTACGCCGATGGACAGCGAGACCTGGTTTCGCTGGCAGAGCGGATTGGGGTACCGGCGGAAACCTGCATACCCATCATTGAAAGTCTGCTGCAAGAGCGTCTACTCGAACGAATCGACTAAGATCGTTTCTGCCCGCGAGGAATTCCTCGATGTCGAAGAAAAGGATGCCCGCAACAAAGATGCTCCGGAAAAATTCAGCCCAAGCACGGCCGAAGTACGACGCGCTCCCCAAAGGAGCAGAGCTATACAGAGCGTATGGATCAGTGCATTGCCGACAGTCCATTTTCAAATCTCGAACGGCTGCAGAATTTCACCCTTTACGCGCCCAGACAGGATCTGACGAACTTCCTCGTTCGATACGAAATCTTCAAACGCGTACTCGCGGTTCAGGGTTCAATTATCGAGTGCGGAGTATTGCGCGGAGGCGGATTGATGGCCTGGGCACAGTTCAGCGCCATCTTCGAACCGACCAACCATCAGCGGCGGATCGTTGGCTTCGACACTTTCAGCGGCTTCCCGAAGCTGTCGAAGCAGGATCGATCGAGCGAGTCTGACGAGGCGCGTCCCGGGCGGCTTGGCGATTGACTCCTACGATCACTTGCAATGCTGCGTAGAACTATTCGATATGAACCGCTTCATCGCGCACGTTCCGAAGGTGGAGTTGGTTCGCGGCGACGCTACGAAGACGATCCCGCAGTACTTGAAAGAGAATCCTCAGCTGATAGTTAGCCTCCTTTATCTGGATTTTGACATTTACGAGCCTACGCTCGCGGCCCTGAAACATTTTCTGCCTCGCATGCCCAAGGGCGCTGTCATCGCGTTCGACGAACTGAACCTGAAAGACTGGCGGGGAGAATCGATCGCTGTTCTCGAATCTCTAAAGTTGCGCGAGTATCGCATCGAACGCTGCTCCTTCGGGTCGGTAATGTCTTTTGCCCAGATTGAATAGCCTGTGTAGTAGGATGAAGAATCCTGACCGAAAAATGGACCGAAAATCGAGTGGATCCCCACGCATTTGTAGCTGAAGTTTATCGCCGCATGAGTTTGCGGCATCGTTCCGATCGAGGCGCCCCCTGCTGGCCAGAGGTAAAGAACGACGCCCGGGTATTACAGGCCGCACATGAATTGCGCACCCTCCTGCCCAGTGACACGCTGGCCGCTATTCTCGATGTGGGTTTTGGCGGAGGCTGGTTTCTGGCAGCTTGCCTGCGCCTCGGTTATACCAATCTTTCGGGCGCCGACTTTGGCATCGCTAATAAAGCCTATGTAAAAGAATGGGCATCTGACGCCATCACCCTGACCGAAATCGAGAGTGATGTTGGCGGCTTTCTCGCGGACAAACCGGAGATATATGACTTTATCCACATGTCTCACGTGATTGAGCATATTCCTAAGTACTCTCTGCTTTGGGTGGCTGACGGCTTGTACCGTGCGCTAAAACCCGGCGGCGTGCTGATGCTGCGCACGCCAAACATGGAGGGGCCCTGCGCAAATTCATCGCTGTACGTAACCCTGGCGCACGAATACGGCTTCAGCAGCGGAAATCTGGCCTCTCTGCTTGATATTTGCGGCTTCGACGAGATTCGCTTCCATGCACCTTCTGCGTCCCATCCAGGTCTTAAACAAAGACTGGGCAGGCTCCTGCGCTGGCCTTTCTTGAAAGAAAGCCAGATCCGGCACCGTTTGTTTGGAGTCAATGAGCACGGACATTTTGACTCGGAGTTGATCGTCACCGCCAAAAGGGGTGACTTCCCGCCTTATTTCGATTCCAAGTACCGCTGAGATTCTCTGCCAACTGCTGGCGAGCGGTTTGAGATAATCTTGAACCACGAATCGTCGGAAGGCGCTCGCAGAAATACTTTGAATATCCCCGCTACCACACTCGAGGTGTCGCAACCGCCGCTCGCAAACAGCTATGAGGCCCGGTTCCGGAGCGAGATGGGTCAGATCTCGCGGCATTCGGCGGTGTTCTTCGCCGGAACTTTTTTTTCCGCAGGCGCGGGATATCTCTTCAAAATCTACTTGGCGCGAGTGTTGGGCGCGGACGCTCTTGGTATCTACGCGCTGGGAATGACGATCGTCGGATTCTTTGGGATTTTCAACGGCTTGGGTTTGCCGCAGGCCGCGGTGCGCTTCGTGGCTGCATACGCGGCGAAAGAACAATGGCAGCATCTGCATGGGTTTCTTCGCCGGGCGTTTGGGACTACTGGGAATTGGGAATGTTGTGCTGGCAGTGACAATGATGGTGGTTGGGCCCTGGCTGGCGCGGAGCCTCTATCACGCTCCCGCTCTCGTGCCTTACCTTCCTCTGTTTGCCGTCATACTGATTGTGGGCGGGTTCACGACTTTCCTGGGCCAGGTCTTGGCCGGGTACAAAGATGTTGCACTCCGCACTGTCATTACGAGCTTCATCGCCAGTCCGCTGAATATTATTTTCGGAGTTGTGCTGCTCACTCTGGGTTTTGGGCTGCGCGGATATTTGCTGGCCCAATTGGCTGCGGCAGGGACGGTCCTGATATTGCTGCTGGTCGCGGTGTGGCGGCTGACGCCACGGCAGGCCAGGCGTGGCTCCCTCCACAGCGCTGCCCATGGAGCGCGAAGTGCTCTGGTTTTCCGCCGCCCTATTTGGCGTTGGGATTCTGGAGTTTGTGCTCGCCCAAGCCGACAAGATTCTTCTGGGCGCCTTTCTGGACATCCGGCAAGTAGGAATCTATTCCGTGGCGGCGGCGCTGGTTGTGTTTGTGCCAGTGGCTCTGCAGTCGGTCAATCAGATCTTCTCTCCGACGATTGCCGATTTGCACGTCCGTGCGGAGCACGCGTTGCTGGGCCGGCTTTTTCAGACTTTGACGAAATGGATCTTCGGACTGACCGTGCCCCTGGCATTCGTCATGATCATTTTTGCAAAACCCCTGATGCGCCTGTTCGGCCCGGCATTTGAGGCAGGCTGGCTGGTGCTGGTCCTGGGCACACTGGGACAACTCGTAAATGCCGGCGTCGGCCCCGTCGGCTATCTGCTGCTGATGTCAGGGAATCAGGCGCGCCTGATTCGCGTGCAGGTGCTCATGGCAGTGTTCATGATCGCGGCCACCTTGGGATTGGTACGGCCGCTGGGAATGGCCGGTGTGGCTCTGGCCGCGGCTTTGACCAATGTCCTGGCCAATGTCCTGTATCTGCGGCAGGTCCGAGCAGCCTTGCAACTGTCGCCTTACAATCGGACGTATCTTCGTTTGCTCGGGCCTTGCCTGGCGAGTTTCGTCGGTGACCGCGGGGCTGCGACTATTGATCCGGTCATCGAATTTGAATCTGCATCCGGAATGGTTGTGGATTGGAATTGCATTAGCCGTGTCCTACGCGTCGTTTTGTGGATTGGCCCTGCTCGCCGGATTGGACGATGACGACAAGATGATCGTGGCTGCGATTCGCAGTCGCGTTTTTGGCGCAACCGGGAGGGCGCCATCGATCCCACAATGACAACGAAATGACAACTACAACGGGCGCAAGAAGACAAATCAATTTGCCAGAGGAACTCTGCTCATCCGCAGAACAGCAATTTGGCGCTCGTTTCACGGACGTCGAGTCGCTGCTGGAGTTTGTGCTTCGGGAACTTCTGCGCAATGATGCCGAGGTGCTGGATAAGACCGAGCAGGCAGTGCTCGAAAAACGTCTGCGAGATCTGGGATACCTCTAACACCTCCCTATGACGCTGCCTTCCATGTTGAAACAGTCTCAACGGGAGAGTTGGGAGCGATTGCACCCGTCGCTGAGGAATCCGAACTGGCTGATCCTGCGCCGTCGCCGCCAGATTTTTGAAACCGGTCTCAGCCAGTTGCCCGCTCACGGTCTTTCCGTGCTCGATATAGGAGGACGGTTGCAACCGTACCGATCTCTCCTCGGGTCTCGCGCAAAAAACTACATTGCGATTGATGTGCATATCGCCCCACTCGTAAATGTTGGCGCCGCCGTAGAGGCGTTACCTTTCCGGGACGAGCAATTCGATTTTGTGATTTGCACGCAGGTCTTCGAGTACTTGCCGGAGCCCAGCGTCGGCGGTTGCAGAAATCAACCGTGTGCTTCGCAAGAACGGGGTTCTTTTCCTGAGCGCCCCATCGGTTTTCCTGCGGAACAACGAGAAGGAGTGCTGGCGTTTCTTACCGGAGGGCTTGCGGCATCTACTGCGGGAGTTCGAGACCGTAGAGGTCGTACCCGAGGGCAACAGTCTTACGGGGTTTTTCCGCACCTGCAATGTTTTTCTGGAGGCGTTTTTCAGGCCTAGGGTTCTGGCTCCAGTATGGCGGTGGACGTTTGTTCCCTTCTTGAATGTGACGGGTTGCGTATTGCAGAAACTTGCGGGGGAAAACACCGATTTCACCGCGAACTACAGTGTATGGGCTCGCAAATGACATTGACCTAGCCCGCCGCACTGTCTGCAATCGGCTTTTCTGCGCTTGCTGCGGGTCGTGGCGCTGTCCGGGTCCTCTCTGCGATTCGGCGCCCCAGCAGAATTGCCGGGTGTTCAAACGCATGGTAGAGAACCACCGGGATAATTAGCCACATCAGCCAGAAAAGGACCCAACTGTTATGCAGAGTGAGTGCGAACCAGATAAAAAAAGCATGGCCCAGGTAGATCCCGTACGAGTAAGTGGCAATGCGGTGACTGACAAATTTCAGCGGTCGAAAGGTAATCTCCTCGAATCGTGGCAGCATTATTCCCAGCAAAAGGCACAGTCCTCCTCCGGCTCGCCTGGTCGGCATCCACATAAACACCAGGACAAGCAAGAGGATGAACGGCGGCCAAAGATACGACGGGATAGATCTCTTCTCACGCAGAGTGAAAGCCATGACCCCGGGCAAGAAAGTTGGGTACGAAAATCAGCAGCGTGAACCATCCGAGCGCCGGTATCGTCTGCGGAAAATGGCCCAGGATCCCGCACGCCAGCCAAAGCACGAGAAGTCGCCAGAAGGAGCGCTTCTTCCAGAGAAATAAAAATGGCAGCACCAGGTACATTTGCACTTCGAGCGGCAGCGACCACAGCGGGCCGATGATCGAACTGGAGTAGGTGAGGTTCTGAATGAGCAGCAGGTTTGAGATCAGTTCCAGCCGGCCCGGCCTCGGCCCGAAAGGACAGCCCGGCCCCACCGGCGTGCAGATGAAGAGCGACAGCCGTTAGCACCGCTAGTATGCTAAGTGGGTAAATCCTGAAAAATCTGCGGATGTAAAAATCTTTGACGAGAGCAAAGCCTGTCAGGGGGCTCCTCTGCATCGAGTACATCAACACTAATGATGTATGCACGAAAAAGAGCAGGACGCCGAATAAGCCGACATCGTCGAACCTGTCGAAGTGGTAGTGGTGGGTGAGGTGGTTGATCAATACCATCAAGACAGCCGCACTGCGAAGAAAGTCGAGATTGGAAGACGCACCTCGACTGAGGCTGTCGGGCTTGCTACCTACTGTAGAAGGCGTCGGAGGAGAGGATTCACTGCCAATGGAAAAAAATTGTAGCACTCCCCGCTACCAGCGTCCACAAAGGACCAGGTCGAAGTGAAATGATCACGCGCCTGCGAAATGCTTTCCGGCGGGCGAGGAAGTCGTCGGCGCATCCTGCTCTGCGCTTCGATCGCCCGCTTGTATTGTTCCAGAGCGACGATTGGGGCCGCGCCGGTGTGCGCGACCGCGAAGGATGGGAAGAGCTTCGGGCGGCGGGCTGAATCTTGGCGAGAAGCCGTACGATTTCTATAGTCTGGAAACAGCCGAGGACGTGCATGCGCTCGGAGAAGTCCTGAGAAAGCATCGGGACTCGATTGGGCGCAGTCCGTCGATGGTGATGAATTTCATCATGGCCAATGTGGATTTTGACCGCGTCGAGCCGGGTCAGAAACAGATTCCTCTGCGGCCTCTGACCGCAGGCTTGCCGGGGATGTGGCATCGTCCGCAGTTGTTGGAGGCATATCAGGCACGGTATTCGCGAACGCCTGTTCTATCCCGCGCTGCACGGACTGACGCACTTTTGCGAACGCGGCGGTCGCCCGAGAATTGGCGGCCGGCGGGGAGCGGTCTCGACTGGTCAAGAACCTGTGGAAAGCGCAGACACCATACATTCACTGGCGAATGCCCTGGATCGGGTTTGAGTACTGGGACCCGGAGATGCCGGCGGGGCATCGATTCCTCTCCCTGAATGAGCAGCGGGTCGCGATTGCGCGCGCGACAGAAATTTTTCAGCAGATATTTGCCGCGTCTCCATCCAGCGCTTGCGCGCCCGGTTATCGCGCCAACCAGGATACGAAAACGGCCTGGTTCGAATCCGGAGTGCGCGTTTCACAGAACGGCCCAGGCCACGAGCGCCAGGGGCCCGTATCTGGACGAAAACGGAATGCTCTTCACTTTCCGCACGCTTGAAATGGAGCCGGCCGTGGCACCGTGCGATTTGGCGAAACTGTTGAGCGCAGGTGGAGGTGTGTTTTGCGCGCGGCCTGCCGGCGGTGATTTCGATTCATGCGATCAATTTTCATTCGACTATTCAGGACTTCCGAACGCCGACGTTGAAGCTCATGGACGAATTCCTGAGCACGCTCGAAAATAGATGGCCGGACTTGCTCTACCTGCATGACGCGCGATTTATTTTCAATTGCAACCGGAGGCTTCTATGCTGGAGAAAGCGGACGTGCGCGGGTGGCCGTGATCAGCGCAGAAGCGGGCAAATAGCGTGGTTCAGAACTCGGCTCAGGGCAAGCGATCGCTGGTATTGGTCACGGTGGACTGCCTGCGCGCGGACCATTGCGGATGCTACGGATACTCGCGTCCCACTACTCCGTTCCTCGATTCCCTGGCGCCCGAGTCTTTCGTCGTCCCGGCAGCTATTGTCGGCGGTGCGCCCACGTATTATTCGTTGCCGGTAATTCTCGCCTCGCGCATGCCGTTGGCGCTGGGCCGAGATGTGGTCGGGCTCGCGCCCGGCGAAACCACGCTTGCAACCGTGCTGCGTGAATCCGGCTATGCGACGGGCGCATTTTCAGCGGCCAATCCCTACATCTCGCCACGCTTCGGCTACGAGCAGGGCTTCGAGGTCTTCCGCGATTTTCTTGACCTCGAGGCGTCTCCAGCCCAGCGCACAGCGAGTCCTGAAACTGGGGCTGGCGCTTCTGCTCGTGGGAAGCTGAATCGATCGCTGCAAGCTCTTTCCACCGCGCTCGGACTCCGCAAACTCTACAACGAACTTTACTTTCAGTACTGCATGAAGATTGCGCCTGCGGCCGGGAACGTTGAGGCTCTGCGAAGATTTCCCTCGGCCGACATTCTGATAGACCAGGCGCAGGAGTGGCTGACGTCAGTCGGGCAGCGGCCATTTTTCCTGTGGCTGCATCTGATGGATCCGCATTCGCCTTACTATCCGCGGAATGAGGCGTTTCGCGAGCTGACGGGACGAACGATCGAGCCCGGCCGCGCACGCTATGTGAATGAATACTGGAACCGCATGGATCTGACGCTCGCCGGCTCGCGCGGAAAACGGGATGAGGTCGTGCAGTTGTACGACGCGGGCATTCGCTGGGCCGACAACCAGATTGCCCGACTGGTGCGGGGTCTCAAGGAAACGCATCGGTGGGACGGCTGTGTTCTGGCTCTGACTGCGGATCACGGCGAGGAATTCCTCGACCACGGCGGACGCTATCATGCGCCGGCGCGACTGAATGAGGGGATCATTCGCGTGCCGCTTTTGATCCGTGTTCCCGGGGACCGGAGCGCGAAGGTTCCACGTTCTCCGATGAGCCATTTGCATCTGGCGCCCACTCTGCTGGAGGCGATGGGCATGCAGGCGCCATCGTCGTTCCGGGGGCGGAGTTTGTGGACGAACCTGCAACACGGGACAGACTGGGATGATCCCGCGATCATCGAGTGCGGCTACGGTTGTACGAATCCATTTCGTGTGAAAAGCCGCAGTGTGCCAAGGCTTCTGGGAGTCCGCGATGCCCGCTTCAAGTTGGTTATGCGGATGGAACCTGGAGCGACCGAGGAAGTGTACGATCTGGAAGCCGATCCGGCGGAGACTCAACCACGCGGCGATGGGCTCGGATTCGAAACCCGAAAACGGCTCTTGCTCGCCGCATTTGAGCACATGAAGAAAACGGTATCAGATCGAGATAGCGTTTTGCGTCTGGGCGCTCGGCTCCGCGATCTTCGACACGAGACCTTCGGGTCATGAGAACATCGGCTAGAATGGGAATCCAACGATTCCCACATACGAGTCCCCGTTCGTTATGCCAACCGCATGATTACCGTTTTCACGCCTTCTTTCGCTGATGAAAGCAACACTAACGCCCAGAACCTGACCGTGAAGGAAGTCGTGGCGCGCATGGATCCGTCGCGTTTTCGCGTGGTGATGCTCGGCGAAGGCGTGGCCGATGCGAGAATCACCGCCCGGCCGAACACCAGAATTCTTCGTTGGGAGAAGCGCGGAAACACGCCGCGCATTCTGTGGCATATGCTCCGCCACATTCCGGATGTTTACTTTTTCCCGAGGGAAGGACCGCTCGATGCCGCTTTTCTTTCGGCTCGCGCGAATTTGCGCTGGAAGTCGGCGCTGGTCACTTATGTGGTTTCCGGAGGACTCGAACAGAAGGAAACGAACCGGCCACTTCTACTGCGCGCAATTCGAGACTGCGACGTGGTCGCGGGGAATAGCCGTTGCATGTCCGAGACGGTCGAGAGACTCGGTGGCCGGAATGTGCAAACCGTTTACGACGGCATCGACCGGCGCTATTACTATCCGCCGCCAGAACCGAGACCGTCAGAATCAGGAGCCGAAGGAAGGCGGCCGCATGTGCTGTTCGCCGGTTCGTTTCGTCCGTACAAGCGGGCCGACCTCGTGGTCCGGGAGGCCGCTAAACATCCGGCATGGGAATTCCGTCTGGCCGGAATCGGGGAAGAGCGAAACGCGTGCGAGCGACTGGCGCAAGAGCTCAAGTGCAGCAACGTTGTATTCCTAGGCCATCTGAACGCAGCTCAACTGGGCTCCGAGATGCGACGCGCGCGCATATTCTTCTTCCCGAGCGAAATCGAAGGACATCCTCAGGTATTGGGTCAGGCAACAGCGTGCGGGCTGGTTTGCATCGCGCGAGATTCGTACCACCCCGACTATGTCGTCGGCGGAGTTACGGGGCTGCTGGCGTCGTCCAACGATCAAATGAGTTCGGCGCTCAGTCGCCTGATACGCGAGCCGGGTCGGACCGCGCAGATGTCGTCGGCGGCCATTCAGCACGCCGATAAATTCGACTGGGACCGTATCACCAGACAGTGGCAGGAGCTCCTGGAGTTGGCGGTGGGCATCCACAATCCGCGGCGTGGGAAGCGAGTCTCGCAAACCGCATGACGCACCGGGTCGCGCTCCTCACCGAGATTATCGCTCCGTATCGCATTCCGGTTTTCAACATTCTGGGACTTCGCGATGGAATAGACCTGCACGTAATATTCTTGGCGGAGACGGATAAGAAACTCCGGCACTGGCCTGTTTATAAGAATGAAATCCGTTTTTCGCATCAAGTTCTGCTGTCCTGGCGATGGCGTGCGGGGAGAAGCAGTTTTCTGCTCAATCGAGGATTGTGGTCCGCCTTAAGCAGAGTGAGTCCGCAAGTTATTATTTGTGGCGGATATAACTACGCCGCCTCCTGGGAAGCTCTTCTGTGGGCGCGCCGCCATCGCGCAGCATTTGTGCTGTGGTCGGAGAGCAATGGCCGGGACGCTCGCCCAGGGTGGGCGCTGGTGGAGTGGCTGAAGTTCTATTTCTTGATGCACTGTGACGGATTTGTCGTGCCCGGAAAGGCTTCCTTCGAGTATCTCAAGTCGTTGGGGTGCTCAGAAGCGAGCATCTTGACTGCGCCCAATGCCGTCGATAACGCCTTTTTTGCGGCCCAGGCGGAGAACGTCCGAGCCCGCGCAACTGAATTTCGAGAAAAACGGAAACTGCCCTCGCGGTATATTCTTTTTGTAGGTCGCCTGGTCCGGGAAAAAGGTATCTTTGATCTGCTCCAAGCCTATGCCAAATTGGAGAGCAGCCTGAGGTCGGAAGTGGGCTTGGTTTTTGCCGGCGACGGCGCCTGCAGAGAAGAACTAGCGGAGACGGCGAAGCGGATAAATCCAGGTACAGTTTGTTTCCCGGGATTCGCGCACCGGGAAGATCTGGCTGGCTTCTATGCGCTGGCGGACGTGCTGGTAATGCCGACGCACAGCGACCCTTGGGGTCTGGTGGTGAACGAAGCGATGGCATGCGGGCTTCCGATTATCGTGAGCGATGTTGCCGGATGTTCGGCCGACCTCGTCGAAGACGGATGGAATGGTTATGTGGTGCCTCCACTCGATTCGGAGAAACTGAGCGTGGCGATCGATTCCGTGGTGCGGAGATCCTGAGCTTAGTCGGCGAATGAGCGCGCGTAGCTTGCAGCGAATTCAAAACTATTCGCCGGAAGCATGCGCCGAGGGTCTGGCTGCGGCTGCGATGTCCGCCGCTTCGAGGGCGCGATGAAATCCACGAGAGCGCTGCAGTGGGTCGGCATAGCGCTCGCCTTGGCCCTGGCGCTGTACCTTATTTATTCCCACCTGCAATATTTCGGTAACGTTTCTTTCCTGGGCGCAATCCTGATGCTGGAAATTATCATCGCCTGCCTCTGGAAGTATGACGAGCGTTTCCTGGTTCTGCTGGTACTCATGTTTGTTTGGGCTGGACTGGGTGTCCCCTTGCGCAGCGCAGGGATCGTTGGGCGCTGGGTCGTGCTGGCCACGGGTGCAGGGGTTGGCTTCATCATCTGGACGAGGGCTCCGCGCAGGCCTTTTCGATCGATGCATTTGATCGGCTTCTTTTGCATCTGCGCCGCATTCGTGTCCGCGACCGTTTCCCCGTTTGTCCAGATGGCCTCTCTTAAGGCTGTGAGCGTGGCCCTCCTTTTTCTTTATTGTGCTTCGGGTGCTCGCCTGGCCCTTCTCGGACGCGAAGATCGGTTTTTTCGCGGGGCGGTAATGGGAAGTGAGATAGCAGTTTTTGTTACGGCAATCTGTTATCTCGGTCTCGACGACAATATCTGGGGTAATCCCAATTCTCTGGGCGCAGCGATGAGTATCGGAGTGTTTCCCATCCTGTTGTGGGGATGGCTGAACAGTGATGGTCCCGTGGTCAAGCTCCGCAGGCTCGTCGCACTCGTTCTTTGTGCATACCTTATTCGTTTCAGCATGGCGCGCGCTGGAATCGTTGCCGCGGGGCTGGTTACCGTTGTCTTTTGTGTCGGTTTGTACCAGTACAGGTTGCTAGTTAAAGTGGCGGCGCTGGTTCTGGTCGTGGTCGCCGTCAGTGGGATGTTGGCGCCTGATACGTTAGACCGGCAACTCGGGGACTTCAAGGATGCGCTGCTCTACAAGGGGCATAAGGAAGAAGGCTTGCTGGGTTCGCGGCGCACACCGTGGGATCAGTCGATAGCCTCGATCAAAGCACACCCACTGTTCGGGACGGGATACGGCACAAGTCCGACGGGCGAGGATCCCGGAATGGAGTTTGGAAAGTATTATTCCACCGCCGAAACCGAGCGCGAGCACGGCAGCAGCTACATGACCATCGCAGAATGGGTGGGTCTCCTGGGTGTGATGCCCTTTGTAGCGCTGCTGGCCGTGACCGCGTCGAACGTGTGGAAAGTGTGCGCATGGATGAGGCGAACCGCCGACCCCACCCACTACTCGATTCCGCTGGCCATGGTGGTGTTGGCTGGGCTGGTCCATGCCAGTTTCGAGGATTGGCTTTTTGCCGTAGGGTCCTATCTCAGCGTATTTTTCTGGATTTTTGCATTTCCGCTGGCGGATCTTGTTCCCGATGCGGTTGTGGTTCCAGCCGCCGGCGCTATTTCCCGGGTTCCTCCGTCCGATGCCCGCCGATTATGGAGCCGTCGTGTCTCACCGATGATCAGATTGTTTATCAATGGCCTTGCCGCGAGTGCGGGCGGAGGCCTTACCTATCTGCGCAACGTGATTCCCCATCTCGCGCGCAGAACGGACGCGGAAACCACGGTGCTGTTGAGCCCGGTAATGCGCAAGGAGTTTGGCGAGCTTCCCAACATTTACTTTGCCGAAGCCCCCGGAAAGCGCGGGCGTATTCCGGCGGTTCCTCCAGGAACAGACGGTGTTGCCGAAACTGATCCGGCGGAGCGGCGGCGCAGGTGCTGATTTCCGCCGGCAACTTTGCGCTTTGGAACTGCCCCGTCCCGCAAATACTCCTGTCTCGCAACTCGCTCTATACCTCCGCCGATTTCCTCCGCGATGTTCGCGCTCGCGGAGACTACGCGATCTGGATGGACACTTTGGTCAAGGGCTGGGTCGCTCGGCAATCCATAAGCTGCGCCAACATTACCATCGCTCCAAGCGAGTCGTTTGCCCTGGAACTCAGCCAGTGGAGTGGCAGGAATGTCTTGCCGCTACACCATGGGTTTGACCCAGATGCTTTTATCGAGCGATGCCACGCCCTTGCCAGACGGCAGTGAGAGTCCAGTTGGATCAAGGGAAAGACGTCCTTCCGCCTGCTTTTTGTGAGCCACTACAATTATTACCGGAACTTCGAGACCTTATTCCGGGCGATGCCCATCTTGAGCCATCTCCTCCACAAGAAAGTGAAACTCTTTCTTACCTGCCGACTGAAATCAGGCGAGAATCCGGGAGCTATCGAACCGATTCCGCGGCGACTCTCGCCGACCATCTTCGGGAAAAGCGGGGAAATCGTCGAACTCGGAACCATTCCCTATCGCTCTCTACATCAGCTCTACCGAGCGTGCCACATCTATGTAACCCCGGCCTATGCGGAATCCTTCGCGCATCCGCTGATCGAGGCGATGTCGAGTGGCTTGCCCGTGGTGGCGTCCGATTTACCCGTGCACCGCGAAATCTGCGGAGACGCGGGAATTTATTTCCCTCGCTTCTCTTCGGATGCGCTGGCGAAACGAGTCCTGCAGATTCAGGAATCGCCGGAGTTGGCGGAGAAGCTGTCGAGCCATGGTCTTCGTCGCGCTCGAGACTTCAACTGGAGCAATCATGTAGACCAAATGCTTGGTTCTGGCGCAGGGATTGGTAGCGTCTGAGCAGGAGCGAAATTGATGGCCAGAACCGCGGAAGTCGGATCTGCACTTCACGTGTTGACGCTGACACCTTTTTTCCCGTCGGACGAAAATCAGGTGAGCGGCTGCTTTGTGGCGGAACCGATCAAACAGGTCAGAGAAATTGGTGTCGACTGCAGCGTGATTGCAGCATTGCCAATTCACTATTCACGAAGGCATTCAACTCCGTCGGCTCCGGCGGATTGGGTCCGATATCCGCAGGTTCCCGGAAACATCGGGCTCTCCAGTGCGGGAAAGTTGCTCTACGCCCGTCTGCTCGGACGGGTGCGGAAGTTGCACAGCGTCAGGCCGATTGATGTTATCCACGCCCACGCGGCCCTGCCTTCCGGCCACGCCGCGGCCCTGCTTTCCAGGAGCTTGGGTATTCCGTTCGTGGTGACGGTTCATGGTTTGGATGTGCTTAACGCCTGCCACCTTGGTGGAATTCCGGCGGAGTGGCGGAGGAAGATCTCGGTGGAAGTCTACCGCGCGGCGCGGACCGTGATCTGCATCAGCGGCAAAGTACAGGAAATTCTGAAACGCGGAACGCCGACTGGAACCTGCAGCAGCATCGTGCGCAATGGTGTAAATCCTGTCCTTTTTGCGACCGAACCTAACCGACGCAGAACCGGTCGATCCTGAAATTTTGGTTGTTGGTACTCTGCTGCCCAGCAAGGGGCACGAACTTGTTTTGAGAGCTGTTGCAAATCTTAAGCCCGCGTTTCCGCGTCTGCGTTGCCGCATCATCGGAGAAGGTCCGAATCGTGCCCAATTTGTGGCTCTGGTCTGCGAACTGGGCATTGGAGAGCAAGTTCAGTTTGTCGGCCGGCAGAGCCGGTCCGAAGTAGCGGAGGCCATGCGACGCTGCTCCGTATTCGTGTTGCCAAGTTCCAACGAGGGGCTGGGATGTGTGTACCTCGAAGCCATGTCCTGTGGCAAACCGGTGATTGCTTGTCGCGGACAGGGAATTGATGAAGTGATTGAGCACGGCAAGAACGGCTGGCTCATTCCTGTGAATGGAGCGGAGCAACTTGTGCAGGGCCTATCCAGTTTGCTCGAGTTCGCCCGAAATGCGTATCCGCATAGGGACGGCGGCGCGCCAGACGATCCTCGAAAACTTGACGCTATCCCATCAAGCCCAACAACTCGCTACCATTTATCGCCAAGCCGCTGCATCAGTCGTGCGCGTCGCAAATGAGGCAATCGGGACGGCACGACCCGCTGATTTACAATAGCGATCACCGCAACGGAGGATGGGTTGCTTCATCAGCGCTATAAAGACATCGTATTTTGGGGCATCGCCAAGGCCACCGTTCCAAATTACTTGCTGCGCCGCTATGTGATACCTCCTCGAAACGGCGCCTGTCATCTCCACCTTGGTTGCGGCCCAAAGTATTTGCCGGGTTTTCTCAACATTGACGGCAACCTCTTCAACAAAATTGACGTCTGGCTGGATGTCAGAAACGGGCTTCCGTTTCGTTCGGGCTCGGTCGATTCGATCTATTCGACCCATATGTTCGAGCACTTCTTTCCGGATGAACTCAAGCGGTTGCTTCAGGAATGCGCGCGCGTGCTGAAGGAAGGCGGCGGCATCCGGCTCATCGTGCCGAGTCTGGAGAGTGCGATTGCTGCTTACACTCAGGCGCGCAGCGAGTGGTTCTATGATGCCTTCCCCCGTCATTTCGATTCCCTTGGCGGTAGGTTTTCCAATTTCGTCTTCTGCGATGGGCAACATCGCACCGCCTTCGATTTCAGTTATCTCAGCGAGGTGCTGCGTGCAGCGGGGTTCCGTGAGGTAGAGAAATCTGCGGAAGGGAAGAGCCGCTTGTATGGGACTGACGTCCCGCCATACGAACCTGGAGACTCGATAGATTTACCGCATTCTCTTTACGTGGAAGCGTTCAAATGACGCGCTGAATTCTTCCCTTCTGCATTGAACCCTCTTTTGATGTAGTCTCTTTTATTCCTATGGAGCACAACGCCTGTCGCGTCAGTCCGTCGGCGCTCTTTCAAATTTTGCTGCTCATTCTCATATTGCTTTCGGTTCCACTCGTGCTGTCCAACGATTCTGCCGGCGCAGCCTCGGCGATTTTCCTTCTCGCAATCGTATTCATTTTCCCCGGTTATCTGGTCTTGAACCTTCTGGGCGAACCCCCGAGCGGCCTTCGCATTCTATTAAGTCCAATTTTCGGGATTCTGACCATCACGACCGCGTACGATATTTTCTCGCTCGCCTCGAAGGACGCCTATTTTCCCTATTACGTGGTCGTGCTCGCAGCCGCAGGAATAATTGTGTTCGCGCTGAACGCCACGCGCACAGCGCCGCTGTCCAAGTGGACCCAGCAAGAATATGAGAGCCTCCTCGCCGGGGGCGTGGTGGCGCTGTGCGTTGCTCCCGTGCTTTGGAGAAGCGGCCGCTTCTCCGATGGCCAGTTTGTATTCTATGGACCGGCCGGGCAGGATCAACTGTTCCACGTGACCCTGCTGCAGCGACTCTTGCATCACGTACCGCCCGATAACTTCATGGTTTCCGGCATCCGCCCAACCATCTATCACTATTTTGACGACCTCGCTCTCGCACTTATCCTGCGATCGCAAAATGCTTTGCACCTGCATGCCATTGATGTGTTCGATCTGTATTACAGATGTTATCCCGTCCTGGTTTATTTCCTGATAGGCGCGCTCGCCTATCGCGTCGGACGGCAATGCTTGGGGAAGGCTAGTGGCGGCATCCTGAGCGTTCTGCTGCTTCTCGGAGCCGGCGGACTGGGCTGGTTCTTCGGTGTCCTGCAAACTGCTCTCCATGCCCCGCATTTCGCCGCCATGCGTGCATCGCTCTTTTCCGACTGGGCGTCTTGGGAAGGCATCGATGCGATTCTTCCGCTCGTCCATCGCCCCGCGCATTACCACGGCCTCCTGATCTCGCTTGCCGCGATTAATCTTCTTTTGCGGAAAGAGACTTCCCGGCGCGATTGGATTCTCGCGGGCCTACTGTTGGGACTGATGGCCGGATTCAACTTTACCCTGGCTGCGACCCTGGGCTTTTCTGCCGCAGTCGCGACCCTCATACTGTTCTTGCAGCGCCGTCGTTCCGAAGCCCGCAATCTCGCGTGGCTCTCGCTCTTCATATTCCTTGGCAGCCTTCCCATAGCTGCGGCCATGGTGCTGTCGGGATTTCACAACATGGCGCCCGGCTTTCCCTTTCGAGGGCCGAATTTGGAATACCCGATCGCAGCCTGGGGCACGACCCTGGCCCGAATCCTACCGGCGACGCTCGTTCCATTGGCTTCTCTGATCCTGTTCCCCATCGTCGCCTTTGGTGTGAGACTATTCGGCATCGGTCCGATGCTACGGCTCGACTTGGGCGAACACCTGCCTCGCGGCCTGGCCATGGTGCTCGCAATCACCTTCGCCCTTAATTTCGCAATCGGCGCCTTCTTCCCGTATCAGGGCACCGGTATCGCCGTCGCGTTTCTCCAACCCCCATTGTGGATACTCGGGCTTTTTTCGCTGCGTCCAATCCAGGCATGCCTCGAACGCAACCGCGCAACCTGGCGTCCGCTCGCGCTTTGGGGAATGCTCATTCTCACCTTGGCGCAAGCCCTCGGCGCATTCAATTTCTCTTCCAAAGCGACCTTCTCCCAGGAGACCGTTCATGCCTTGCAGGACGTTTGCTCCACGGCCGCGCCCGATGACGTCGTCGCCTATCTACCGAGCGATCTGATCGAAACTGCGATCTGGGGGCGCGCTGTGCAGAGTACAAATTTTGCGATCATGGCGATGACAGGTCTAGACGGCTACTTCTCGTCGCCGGATTACTCCAGGTTTTCTGCTGTACCCGGCCTTCAGGGACCGAACCAAGCGGACGTGTTCGCGCAGGCCGACCGCCTGTACCAGCAGAGACGCGATGACGTCGGATCCTTCCTCAAAGGCAACATCGACGGTGCCGCCTACGCGCGCCTTGCCAGAGACCATGTTCACTGGATTGTAGTTTCTGGCAATGCCGTGCCCGGCATTTCGTCATCTGCAGTCCCGTGGCGAAAGACAAATGGAATTAGTGGTTTACAGGATTTCTCCCTAGCGGAAGAAAGGATAAAGTGCGGTCGAAACAAATGCTGACCAAGGATTTGCACACCGGGACTGCAAGAGGACCACCGCGAGCGTCCCCCAGCCCGCCTCGGAAATTCCCCAACTCGGCACGGTCGCCGCATTCGAGTACAAGTTCGTTCTGCTTTTTTCACTGGCCCTTTGCGGAGTGAGCAGCATTCCCTACGTGGTCGGCCGCATCGCGTCGTTTCCCGGCTCGGTGTTCACCGACATCCTGGCTTACGAGGCGGACGCCAACAATTATCTGGCTTATGCGCATCAATCCGCCGCAGGAGCCTGGTTGTTCCACAACCCCATGACTGGCGAGCCCCACGCCGCCGTTTTTTTCAATTTCGAGTGGCTTTTGATGGGGAAATTAGCGGCTGTGTTCCACCTCTCTCCAGGGTCAGCCATGAATGTGCTGCGGCTATTGTTCGCCGTCATCATGTGCTTTGCCGTGTATTGGCTGTCGGCATATTGCCTGCACAATATCTTCCTCCGTCGGGCAGCCCTTGTCGCCGTCATGACCGGTGGAGGCTTCGGATGGCTCCTACTATCGCATCTGTTGTATGTGCTTCGCGTACCGGTGGATCAATCGTATTTTTATGACCTGAGAGCCGGGCTATTTCCTTACTTTTGGACCCTGATGCTTCCACACTTCTTGGTCGCGGGAGCGCTCGCGACCTTGGGCCTGTGCCTGTACTTACGGGCCGAACGTAACCGCCGGGCCAGCGACTATATCGGCGCCGGACTCTTCTACCTGCTTACTGGTTCCTGCCGCCCTTACGATATGGCCTACCTCGCGGGTGCAACCGGTCTCTACCTCAGTCTTCTCGTCTGGCGAAGCAAGAAGCTGTCGTGGACATTCATCTTAAGAGCAACTGCCTATCCTGATGTGTGTTCCACTCCTCGGTTACTACTATTGGATATTTCGAATCCATCCTGTTTTTCGATGGTGGAGTAATGCCGGCCGAGTGCCTCCCGCTCCGTGGGCTTTGACATTCAGTTTCGGTCTTTCTTTCTTCTTGCTGTTGCTTGCGCTCTGGCATCTTCGTGCCGAGCGACTGGGAGACGCAGGCACTTTGATGGTCTCGTGTCTCGTCACGGCAGCAGCCCTGATCTACTCTTATCGGTTCCTCCATTTCTCGTTTCAGTTCGCGACCGATATTCTTGTGCCGCTTGTCATGGTTGTGTTTCTCGGGTTGGAGGGACTGCTCACGCAATGGATACAGAACGGCCGGTGGGCGCGCATCTCCATCGTGCTTGTACTGGCCGTGAATGGCCTTACGGCTGTCGGCCTGACTGCGCAGACAGCTCGGTTGGCATGGCGGGGAAATTATCGCCTCGACCAAGGTCTGGTAGAGGCCTACAACTGGCTGGACAAGCATTCCCAGCCCGATGAATTGGTTTTGGCTGATTTTGACAATTCGAATCGTATTCCCCAATACACCCACAATCGCGTTTTTTGCGGATACAGCAACACCGTCAGGTTCGCTGAAAAGACCGAAGCTGTGGATCTGTTTTTCGCGCTGGGAACCTCCAACGTGGTGCGAGACGGGCTGCTTCACCAAAACGCAATCCGGTATGTCTTACTGACCCAGGAAGAAGCAAGACAGCTATCGGTGTTAAGAAGTGCTCCAGTTCTGAACCAGGTCTTTGCAAATAACGCCGCTGTGATTTACTCGACCACGGACAAATAAACGGAGAGAAAAGGCGCTGAAAAAGCCACGCAGGCTCGGCATTCTGAGTTGGACGACAGACCCTCGAACAGCTATTATCGGCAAACAGGATTATGCGCAGTGCAGAAAATACAAGAGGGTTCGAAGCCCGGCGTGTGGATCGGATTTCGGTCAGAGCTCCCACGAAGCGTGACGGTCGTCATCCCCGTCTATCGCAGCGAGGCCATCCTGCCCGAGTTGGTCCGGCGCTTGGAACCGGTGCTCGCTGAAACTGCGGATAACTTTGAACTCATTCTGGTCAACGACTCCAGTCCCGACCGCAGTTGGGATATCATCTCCGATCTGGCTGGGCAACATTCCTGGATTCATCCCATCAACCTGATGCGCAATTACGGCCAGCACAATGCCTTGCTGTGCGGCATCCGGGCCGCTCGCTACGACATCATCGTCACCATGGATGACGATCTCCAGCATCCCCCGGAAGAGATTCCAAAACTGCTGGCGGTGCTAGCGGAAGGGTATGACGTCGTCTACGGGACGCCGGAGCAGGAGCAACACGGGTTCGGGCGGGACTTTGCTTCCTGGGTGACCAAGCTGACCTTGCAGAATGTGATGGGCGCCGAGATTGCCCGCCAGGTCTGCGCTTTCCGCGCTTTCGCGCCCAGGTAGCCAAAGCCTTCGCACACTATGAAGGGTCTTTTGTCTCCATCGATGTTCTGCTGACCTGGGGCACGAATCGTTTCGCTGCCATACCAGTGAAGCACGTACCACGGAAACAAGGCGCTTCGGGATACACCTTTCGCAAGTTGATGACGCACGCGATGAACATGATGACCGGCTTCAGCACCATGCCGTTGCAGATCGCTAGCATGATCGGCTTCGTGTTTACGCTATTTGGGCTTCTCGTCCTGGTCTACGTGGTCGGTCGGTACTTCTTGCATGGTGATCCGGTGCCGGGTTTCCCGTTCCTGGCGTCCGTCGTCGCGTTATTTTCCGGAGCCCAGCTCTTTGCCCTCGGTATCATCGGGGAATACCTGGCGCGTATGCATTTTCGCAGCATGCAGAAGCCTCCCTATGTGGTTCGCGATTCTGAGGTGGAGAAAGAAGTAGAGAAAACCGTGGCGAGCGGCAAGGCAGTTTCCTTTTAATGACGACCCGATTGAGCCAAAGCGAAGTTTTTGAATATTGGACACGGCAGGCGCGCGAGCATGGCCAATCGCCGTCGGCTTCCTGGTCCGACCATTCCGTAATCGAAATGGAGATCAGTGAGATCGCGAAGCATTTGGCCGATGGAGACAAAGTTCTCGACGTAGGCTGTGCCAACGGATACTCCTCTCTGCAATTCGCCTGCGCCCGCAAGATGCAGCTTCGCGGCCTGGATTACATTCCGGAAATGATCGAGCAGGCAAAGACCCGGCTCGGTACCATGCGCGATAATCTCCTCGGCTCCGTCGAATTTGATGTCGGCGATATCACTCAACTCCAGGAGCCGTCGAATTCCTACAACAAAGTGATTGTCGTGCGGGTGCTCATCAATCTCGGAACCTGGGAGCGTCAGCTCACCGGTCTGCGCGAATGCACTCGAGTGCTCAAACCCGGTGGAATCCTTTTGCTTTCCGAGGCCACCGTGCAGGGCTGGCGGCGGTTGAATGCGCTCCGTGCGGAGTGGGGAATGGAAGACATTCCCATGCCGCCTTTCAATCAATACCTTGACCAGGACAAAGTAATTGCCGCGCTCAACAGCGAGGCTAAACTGCTCGAGCTGTCAAACTTCGCGAGCACATACTACGTGGGCACGCGGGTTCTGAAGCCGCTTCTGGCGCAGGCCGCTCATGCGCCGGTCTCCGTCGCCGACCCGAACGCCGAATGGAATCGCTGGTTCTCGCAGCTTCCTCAGGCGGGCGACTATGGCACGCAAAAACTATTTGTGTTCCGCAAACTATGAGCTATCGCATTCCATTTAACCGTCCCTGCCTGGCGGGCAATGAATACAAATACATTGCAGAAGCCATTGCCAACGGGCACGCCTCCGGCGACGGCCCTTTCACCCGCAAGTGTCACGAACTTCTCGAAAGGGAACTGGAGGTTCCGCGGGTCTTGCTGACGACGTCCTGTACGCACGCGCTCGAAATGGCTGCGCTTCTCCTCGACTGCGGCCCGGAGGACGAAGTCATCCTCCCATCGTTTACTTTTGTTTCGACGGCAAATGCCTTCGCTTTGCGTGGAGCGCGCCTCGTGTTCGCCGATATTCGTCCCGACACGCTGAATCTTGATGAGAATCGTCTGGAATCCCTGATAACCCCGCGAACCAAGGCGATCGTCGTGGTTCACTATGCGGGTGTTGCCTGCGAGATGGATTCGATTCTTGCGATCGCATCCCGCCACGGAGTCCGGGTCGTGGAGGACAACGCCCACGGCCTCTTCTCCCGCTATAAAGACGCGTACACGGGAACGCTCGGCTGCCTCGCGACCCAGAGCTTCCACGAGACCAAGAACTTCACCTGCGGAGAGGGCGGAGCGCTGATCATCAATGACGCCGAGTTGGTAGAGCGAGCGCTGGTGATTCGCGAGAAAGGCACCAACCGCAGCCGCTTCTTCCGCGGCGAAGTGGATAAATACACGTGGGTCGACCTCGGCTCCAGCTATTTACCTTCCGATCTGTTGGCCGCATTTCTCTATGCGCAGCTCGAAGCAAGAAAGACCATTCAAGAAAAACGGGAGCGAGTCTGGCATCGCTACCACGAATCGCTTGCCGGCTGGGCTGCGGAGAACGACGTGAAACTGCCCGTGATTCCGCCGGAGTGCGAGCAGGCCTATCACATGTTTTACCTGCTTCTGCCTTCACTCCAGCACCGCGATGCGTTGATCTCACAACTGAAGGCGCAAAGCATTCTCAGCGTCTTCCACTACACCCCGCTTCATCTTTCAGAGGCTGGACTGAAATTCGCAGCCGCGTCCCTCGGACTGCCCGGTCACCGAAGACGTTAGCGATCGGCTGCTGCGTTTACCCTTCTACAATGACCTAAGCGAAACGATCAAGAGCAGGTCACAGCCGCCGTTACGAATTCCAGGTTCCGTCTGTTGAACCGCCAACTGGCTTGAACCCTGCGCCGGCAATCGGTCAGCGCACAGCCAGAAACGAGTACGTTCCCGCCGGGATGATCACTTCAGCGCCGCTCGGATTACAAAAGTGCAGCGTGATTGCATCTGCGCCAGCGGCGTAGGCATTGAGCGATAAATTCCCCAACGTAGCTGGCGGAGTGACGCCTGTAATTTGATCCGATTTGGTCAAGCCACCCACCTTGCCGACAACATCAGCGCAACTCTGGGCGGCCGCGTGGCCAGCCGGCAGGTTAACGCTATAAACTTTCATCTGCGAGAGCGGCGAGCCGTCTCCCAGAGTAAAACTGTTGCCCTCCGTTATCTTTACCGGAACCGCGAACGTCTCTTGTTTTGCGGTCAACCGCTCCAGCCAGTTCGTATGTACACCGTCGCCGGTCGCGCCGATGTAGTTCGTGATCGACACCGGAGCGCCGAAGGCAAGCTGTCCCACACTCAGACCCACGCCGACGGCAGGCACATCCGTGCCGATCCACACATCATTCGCGCTAGCCGGCGGGCGGTAGCCGATGGTTGCGCGGGTCAAGCCAGGCTGCGAGTCAACCAGCGTGACTATATGGTGCGGCTGCAGCGCAACCCATGGAGAAGTTCCAAAGTTTAAGCGGCCTTTGGATAGCGTTTGTCCGCCGCCCTGCGATCCCCCATCCGTCATCAGCGTGGCCGCCTGATTAGGAACACTATTGTTCGCCGTGGTCACGCTCGCCGTGCACGCCGTATATCCTCCCGGCGAGGTCTGGCCATAATCCGAGCACCGGTTCGCCACCTGCAACGGATTGCTATTCAGCCCGACTCCCACCACATTCGGATGTTCGACATCTACCGCGACACTCTTGTTGACCGATACAATCGATCCCGGCCAAAAGATCAGGTTCCCCGCGTAGTTACCCTGCGGAACCGCATAAGCTTGCGGCAATGCGCTCCCGCTGTCAGTGTAAGTACAAACCAGCCCCACGCATTGCGGCAGGTTATGTGCAACATACCCGCATGAAGTGGTCGTTCCACCATCGCAGTTTCCATACGACGGATACGCCGCGCCAATCCCCGCCGGAGTTGCTGCGCGGAGTAGGTCATAGGTGATGGTATCGGTTCCGTTCGCAACTCGCGGCCACCGCACCGGGATGGAATCACTCCCGGTCGAGCGGTAATTCAAAACCTGCATCGGCGAAGTGTGACTGCCGATAGTCTTATCGTTCACCGGCGTGTCGTTCACCACAATGAAGTAAGAATATTGCGTGCCGCCACTGCCCCCCGACGGAAATGCCCCTAGGACTCCACCTGCGCCAGCGATCGCGAAAGTTCCCGCCCCACTGGTCATCCCAGCGATCAGACCTGCGACCCCCGTCCCCGCGAATGGAGAACGCGCCGGCGAAACCGGATTCAGCGCCGTCGAACTTTCCGAGTAAATGTTCTTCAGGTAAGCCCCCTGGTAGTTCCCGGTCGAATTCGACGCATACACCTGCCACGGCCCCGTAGCCTGCAGCACCGTATTTTCGACATAAACACCATTGGAGTTATAAACCGTTACACCATTGGAGAAGTTGGCCGTGATGGTCGAGTCCCGCAGCGTAATGACCGGGGCGATCTGACCCCGCGATCCCTGGTTCCCCGCCGAAAACACAAACGATCCGGTCCAGTTCGCGCCGTTGTTCAGTGAGATGGCATTGTTATTGAAGTGGTCGATGGTTGCGTTCTCATCGTCCCAGAGATCGAAAAAGTTGTTGAAGTTACCGCCGTCTCCCACCCTGTCATAGGAGATGTCGATAAAGTGTGTGTTCATTCCATTGTCCAGGACGGCCACATACGCCAGCGCCACAACCCCGGGCGTTGCCTGCGCAGTAATGTCGCTGCCGGAATGTGCATACTGGAAGGATGTGCTCGACGGCACCCCTGTGACCACCGCATCTCCCCAGTACGCGTTGTTGTCGGTGAATAGGATCGTCACCATGTCACCGGGCCGAAAGCCGTGCGGCGTGGCTGTCGTGATCATTGCCAACTGTGACAACCTCTGCGTTTTTGTAATGGCCACTCCCGCATACTCCGGGGAGCGCGAGTAATTCACCGGCGTCCGGAAACTGAGACCTTGCACCGTGCTGTTTGTGAACGCATTGGAACTCATCAGATTGCCCACCTGCAGGCATGCCCCGCGTCCAATGCAGTCCAGCGAAACTCCGTAGCCGCTCAACACTGATTGGTTGGAATGCAGATAAATCGTTCCAGCAACACTGTAACTATTGATCGAGTGCTTGGGATAGCCTGGGCCGTTCGCCGGGATAATGACGTTGCACTGCGAATTTTTCCATACAGTCGGATCAACTCCGCACGCCGCGTTCAGCGTCTCCTGAATACCGGAAGAGGCCGATCCAATCGTCGCTCCGATGGGATACGAATAATAGGGAGTGAGAGTAATCGTCCCCGACGACGCTCCCGACACGCAATTGCCGGAATATACGTTGACTGCTTCGCTGCGTCCCGAGCCGGAAATAAGAACTTGATAGCCGACTCCACTGGTTGTGTCGATCCCGGTCGGACAAGGAGTCAGCGTGACCATCGCTTCGCTTCCCGCTGTCAACGCGCTTGAGACTTTCTGCGTCCAATTCTGTGCCGTGGATGCATAAGTGATTCCCGCTGGAATGCCACCGTCGCTCGTGCCCGGAACTGAACCGGAATAAGCTTGGCCGACAACCGCAAATAACAGCAAGAGCAGCGCAAAAGTTAGATGTCGCATGGCAACCGTTTCCTCCCGGGGCTGGGCTAGCGATTGGGGCTACCGATTGAACTAGCGATAAGGAGTAGCAGTTCTCCAGTTGAGGTGCAAGCCTCGCATCAGGTAACGCGCGGCAGGGCCAAAGTATCGCGGGAAGGCCTCTGCACTGGACGACGGTCTTTTTCTCGAGCCGCATACAACGTGTAACCGGCGTCGCGGAAGATTTCTCCAATACTGTCATGGTCGCGAGTGACCTCGCAAAAAATAATCGGACGCTGTCTCAGTAGCTTGCCCGCTCCCCGCAGAACTGCGTATTCCATGCCCTCGACGTCGATTTTCACAACCTGTGGCGGCGAAAAGTGTTCGAGTAGCCAGTCCAAAGTTACGGTTACAACGGATTGAGCAGGGCCGGTACCCATCAGGGAATTCGACGCCTTGCCCTCTTCAGAGTAGTGCAGCTCTGAGATTCCATTCGCATCGGAAACGGCAGCCGATAGAACGGTTACTGGCAGCCGGTTCAGCAGCACCGATCTGTGAAGCAGGGACGCCAGCCAGGTGTCGGCTTCGACCGCCAGAACGCGCGATCCGAGCGCGGCAGCCGCAAAAGCAAACAGGCCGACGTTAGCTCCGATATCCCAGACGGTCATGTCGCTCCGGACCAACTCTCGAACCATCGCTAGTAGGGAAGGATCGACCGTCCCCAGATCACGCCTCCAATACCGCAGGCTCGATTCCGGCGACACAATGATCGGAACGCGGCCGAATTCAGATGGCAAGCGTCTTTTCAACACGACGCCCCGGCTTAACTTTTTCAAAGTGGCTCTAATCACGGCTCCATGCTAACCCGGGATCGATGACAAGGACAGCCTGACCCCGCACTTTGCCGCCAACGATTCGGAGCCGAGCCAGACACGAATGCGTTCACGATAAGATGAATCAACCGAAATTCAAGGGAGCGGGCAACCCTATCCGATGTGTGGCATCGTTGGCATTCTGGCGAGCAAAACTCAGATCGCTCCTGCGGTTCTGGAGCAAGCCACGCTTTCGCTCGCCCACCGCGGACCCGATGATTCGGGTACGGTGCTGCTGAAAGAAATCCAGCCGGAGCCACTGGAAATCGGCCTGGGTCACCGGAGATTGGCGATTCTCGATCTTTCTCCCCTGGGTCACCAGCCCATGCAGGACCCGGTTACCGGCAGTTGGATCGTCTTCAACGGCGAAATTTATAACTTCCGCGAGCTTCGCAAGGAGCTCGAAACCGCGGGCGTCGAATTCAAAAGTCATTCCGATACAGAAGTGATTCTCGCTGCTTATCGTGTGTGGGGCGAATCCTGCCTGACGCGACTGGGCGGTATGTTCGCGCTTGCCCTCTGGGACGCGCCGCGAAAGCGGTTGTTGCTGGCGCGCGATCCCATGGGAATCAAACCGCTCTACTACCACCACTCCGAGCAGACTTTTATCTTCGCGTCGGAGGTGCGAACGCTCCTGGGAACCGGACTTGTGCCGCGCAAGACCGATCCCGTCGGGGTGTTGAGTTATCTGGCGTTCGGTTCCGTATACGAGCCCTGGACAATCGTGGAAGGCGTGAGAGCCGTTCCGCCGGGGCACATGCTAACGGTAGAAAACGGATCGGTGAACTGCCGCGAATACTGGAGCCCGCTAAGGCCGTCGCCGTCGGCTGCATCGGAAGTAGCGGGGAACGGGTCTGCGGCTCAATTGCCGGCGATCTTGCGCGATGCAGTGTTGTCGCATCTGGTGAGCGACGTTCCTGTCGGAGTTTTTCTTTCCGGAGGAATCGATTCCAGCGCTCTGGTGGCGGTCCTCAGTCACAACGGCGTGCGTGCGAATACATTTTCGTTGGTCTTTCAGGAAGAGGAATTCAACGAAGCGCAGTATTCACGCGAAGTCGCCCGTCGCTTTGGAACCGAACATCACGAGATCCCCATCTCGCAGCAAGATACCCTGGCGTGTTTGCCCCAGGCCTTGTGCGCCATGGACCAGCCGACGATTGACGGCATCAACACGTATCTCGTGTCCGTCAAAACGCGGGCGGCGGGAGTGAAAGTCGCTTTGACCGGTCTTGGCGCCGACGAGATGTTCGCGGGCTACTCGAATTTTCGTCGCGTCCCGAAGATGGAAGTTTTCTCGAAACGATGGGGACAGCTACCGAAGATGGCCAGGCGGCCGCTGTCCGCTTCAGTGGCGCTGGTTGCCGGCAAAGGCGATCGCAGCCGCAAGCTGGCAGAGTTGGCCTCGGACGCTGATTCCCACGTCCATCCCTACTTTCTGGCGCGCATGCTGTTTGGAGCAGCGGAGAGCGACGCGCTTTTTGCAACGCCAAATTACCATGCCTCACAGCAATCCCTGGATCAAGTTCTGCAGGAGTCAGTCACCGCGAGCGAGTTTTTCGATCCCGTCAACCGCGTTTCTTATCTCGAATCGCTTTTCTACATGCGCAACACGCTGCTGCGGGATTCTGATTTCATGAGCATGGCGCGCGGTCTCGAGTTGCGCGTGCCTTTTCTCGACAGGTCGCTGGTCGAAGCTTGTTTTCGCATTCCCGGGGTTGAGAAGTTGCGAGGGAGTTCGCCCAAGGGACTGTTGCTCGCGAGCCTCGGCGTCAAGTTGCCCAGCGAGATCGTCAATCGCCCCAAGCACGGATTCACACTGCCCTTTGAGCAATGGCTACGGGGCGAAATTAGGCCGGTCGTAGAAGACGCGCTCTTGAAGAGCGATTGGGAACAAACTCCGATCAGAGCCACCGCCGTGCGAGAAGTGTGGGTTCGATTTCTTGCGGGCGAGACATCATGGTCGCGTCCCTGGTCGCTTTTCGTGCTGGCGCAGTGGTGTGAACAGAACCTGTGAGAGCGGTGTTACCGCGTCGCCGGTTTGCGCGCGGAAATCAAAAGGAACAATCCCAATTTCGCTCCGAACTTCCGCACGAGAAATCGCGGATAAAGTCGCCACGCCATCCGGTAAGCCCATCCTTGAAACCGTGCCGAAGGTTCGTGCAAGAGCAGATCACCCGGACTGAACGCCTGCCGCAACTCGATCTGGTTAAACCCCTGCAACATGGCTCGCGCTTCTTTCCGCGTATAAGACTTGGTGCCCGGACTTTCCAGATGTTCACGAACGGATTCACGCAGGGACTTGCCCCGCAGCACGCCGTAGCGCAGCCATAGCATGAATCCGGTCAGCGACCGATGGTGGTAGACCATGATGCGAAGCGCTCCTCCGGGCTTGAGAACCCGCCCAGCCTCGCGGATGCACTGCGGCGTATCTGGACTGTGGTGCATCACTCCGTAGGAGTAGACGATGTCGAAAGTATCGTCCGCAAACGGCAGGTGCTCGGCGTCAGAGACACGCAGATCGGGCGTGTACCCAGCCATTTCGCAGCGCCGCTTCGCCCGCTCGAGCGAGATTGCGGAAAGATCCACGCCGCTGGCCAGCGCCCCAGCCATCAACCACTCGAGATAATCCGCGCCCATGCCGACTCCAACTTCAAGCACACGCTGACCGCGAGATCGGGCAAATCCGGCAAATTCGTGAATGTAAGGCTCGAGTTCGTATCGCGTCCGGGCATGAGCCTCGAAGCCGGCCCTATCGTCCAGATAGCGCGAACCGCAAGGATCGGCGTTCCAGAAATCCCGTACTTCTTCTTTGAGCTTGTGTTCGTCGAACCCGCGAATTGGCGAGGCCTGTGGCATATTTGCAAGACAAGTTGCGGGAGTGTTCCGAAAGCGATGCTAGCACAGCGTTCTTGGTGAAAACGCGCGCTGGAGGCTAAGATAGTACAACCTTCTACCCGGGACAAACGTGATCGAGACGAAATCAGAAACTCAGATATCGAGCCCGGAAACCGCCGCGCCACTACTGCCCCTGAGCGTGATTATCCCCGTGCGCAACGAGGCGCATAATCTTTCGCGTTGCCTGGAAGCGTTGAAATCGGTCGGTGAAGTCTATGTCATCGATTCGCAGAGTAACGACGATACTGGCGCCATAGCACGGTCTTATGGCGCGAAGGTAGTGCAGTTCCAGTATGCCGGCGGGTGGCCGAAGAAGCGGCAATGGGCGATGGACACTCTGCCCTTGGCGTACGACTGGACCTTGCTTCTCGACGCCGACGAGGTTCTGACACCCGAACTGGCGGACGAGATCCAAAAGGCAATTCGAGACCCGCACACCGACGGCTATTACATTGCCTTGCAAATATATTTTCTCGGACGTCGCCTGCGACACAGCGGAGCAAGTTTCTGGAAGCTGTCTCTGTTCCGCAAGGGCCTGGGGCGCTTCGAATGCCGCCTGCGAGATCAGGACGCTAGCATGGCCGACATGGAAGTGCATGAGCACGTCGTCGTAAAAGGAGCGACGCGCAAGCTTACTCACCCACTCATCCACCACAACATCGAGTCCCTGTCGCGTTACATCCAAAAACACAACGAATACTCGAATTGGGAAGCGCGCGTCTGGCTCGGCGGCAATCGAAATGGAAATGGAAATGACGAGGACATTCAGCCTTCTCTCTGGGGAACTCAAGCGCAGCGCCGCAGATGGTTGCGACGGCATTTCCTGGGGTTCCCCGGATCGCCGCTGGCGTTCTTCCTCTACAAGTACGTATGGAGCTTCGGATTTCTTGATGGCGTCCCCGGCCTGATCTATTGCGCGATGCAAGGCATTCAGTTTTTCCACATCAAAGCGAAAATCTACGAACTGAACCACGAACGAAAAATCGGGAGGGACTGAAGTCGTGTGCGGCATCAGCGGACTCGTGAACTGCGGTGACCGGGAAACGCTCGCCCGCATGACCAACGTGCAGACGCACCGCGGTCCGGACGACTCCGGGCTCTGGGAGCGGCATTTCCCCGATGGCGGATACATCGGACTGGGCAGCCGCCGCCTTGCCATTCTCGATCTCTCTGCCGATGGCCACATGCCGATGAGCAATGAAGATGGCACGGTCTGGATCACCTACAACGGAGAAATCTACAACTTTGCCGATCTGCGCCGTGAGCTAGAAGGCAAATCCAATGCCCATCGTTTTCGCTCGCACACCGACACTGAAGTCGTCCTGCATCTCTACGAGGCATATGGCCCCGACCGTTTCAAAGACTGTCTCAATCGCCTGAACGGGATGTTTGCCCTCGCCATTTGCGATTTGCGCGGCCCTTCGCCGAAGTTGTTTCTGGCGCGCGATCATTTCGGAATCAAGCCCCTCTATTACTGCGAGCGCGGCGGAAAACTCGCGTTCGCGTCCGAGGTGAAAGCGCTGCTCGAAGTGCCGGGAATCGAAGCCCGCATGAGCATGGAGGCGCTCGACAAATACCTGACATTCCTCTGGGTACCCGATCCGCTGACGATGTTTGAGGGCATCCTCAAGCTCCCGGCGGGCCACTATGCGAAGTGGCAAGGCGGCGAGTTCAACATCGAACAGTATTGGGACCTGACGTTTCCTCCGGCCGAACATCGCTTCGAGCGAACCGAAGCGGATCTCGCGGATGAAATTCGCGAGCGATTCTGCGCGTCGGTCGAGCGGCAGATGGTGAGCGACGTTCCGATCGGAGCCTTTCTGAGCGCGGGGTTGGATTCGTCCGGCATCGTGGCGGCGATGGCCCGAAAGCAGACGGTGCGGACATACACGATTACGTTTCCCAAGAAATATCGCGTCGGCGAGACAACGATTGACGATCCCGGCGTTCCCGAGCGCCTGGCACGTAAGCTGGGTTGCGAGCATCATGAGATCGTCGTCGAACCCGACGTGGTGGCGTTGTTGCCGAGTCTGATCTGGCACATGGACGAGCCCACGGCCGATCCAGCGATCATCACGGCATATCTGGTGTGCCGCGAGGCGCGAAAACAGGCGACCGTGCTCTTGTCGGGAGTGGGCGGCGATGAGATCTTCGCCGGATACCGCAAGCATGTCGCGCACGCATGGGCGGAAGAATATCGCCGCGTTCCGGGCCTTGCTCGCTCCGCGGCAGAACAGGCGGTGCTCGGCCTGTCATCGCTTCGCGGAACGCGCATGAAAGGGCCGGTGCGCCTGGCGAAAAAGATGGCGCGCAGCGCAGCGCTAAGCCCGGCGGAAGCCTTCATCAGAAACTGCACGTATTTTGACGCGCAACAGAAGACCGACTTGTACGCTGTGAAATCGCAGCCGACGGCAAACGGCGACTCCGCTAGCCAACACCTCGCCGCGTTCGACAACGTGAAACATGCCGACTTCCTCAACCAGATGCTCTACCTGGACACCAAGATCTTCATGCCCACACTGAACCTTACCTACAACGACAAAATGAGCATGGCATCGTCAGTCGAAGTGCGAGTTCCGTTTCTAGACCGCGAACTCGCCGAATTTGTCGCCTGGAATGTCAGACCAGAGTCGAAGCTGAAAGGGAAGTGGCGTCCAGTAACGAAGCACATTTTCCGCGAGGCCATGCGTAGTATGCTGCCAGACGAGGTGATGCGGCAGCCCAAGGCCGGCTTTGCGGCGCCTGTCGACTATTGGCTGGCGCACGAGTTGTGTCCCATGGTTGACGATCTGCTGTCAGAGAGCCAGGTTCGCAAGCGCGGATTGTTTCGCCCCGAAGTAGTGCAGCGTTATGTGGATGAGCAACGGCGCGGCACGGAAGACTGGTCCATGCAAGTCTGGCAATTGCTGACGCTGGAAATCTGGTCGCAACTGTTTCTCGATGGCGGCGCGCGCTCCTTCGCGCAGCAACAAATCGGAGCACAGCAACTGGCCATCGCTTGAGCGGATCCTTTCAGGATGACAACGCTGGCAAGCCCAGAACACGCACGCAGACCCAGATGAACCGCCCCGACTCCACTGCCACTCGAAACGTCATGTCCACCAGAACGGATCGCATCCTAAACGAAGCTGCGGGTCTGGTACGCGCGCCGCAACGCGTGATTCCGCTGGTCTGCAAACTCGTTGCCGACGAACTACGGACCGCCTTGGAGTACCGCCATCTCTATTCGCACGCGGCCACAACCATCACGACCGACCGCGCGCTGCGATCAGTCGTGGATTGGATTCTCCGCGCACAACAAGCTGACGGAGGCATCGCAGCGTACTACAGTCTCTGCACTGGATATTCCGATTCGTATCCCGAGGTGACTGGCTACATCATTCCAACGTTGTACGATTTTGGACGCTTAACCGAACAAGCCGCCGCACGTCATGCCGCGGAACGCGCTACCCGCTGGCTGCTGTCGCTACAAATGTCATCCGGCGCGTTTCCCGGCGGACTCCATCGTTCCGACAGCGGCCGCGAGAGCCTCGCTCAGCCCTCGGTCTTCAATACCGGCCAGATTTTGCAGGGACTGGTTCGCTCTCATGCCGAGACCGGAAGCGCGCAGATTCTCGAACGCGCCGTGGCTGCCGGCGATTGGCTGGCCTCGATCCAGCAGACCGATGGCTCATGGAGCGGAGAAGCCACATATCAGGGGACGGCCCACACTTACTACAGCATGGTTTCGTGGGCGCTGGCGCAGTTGGCCTCCGAATCCAAGGATCCCCGTCACGCAGCGGCGGCCGATCGAAACATCGACTGGGTGCTGGCACACGTCAAGCCCAGCGGTTGGGCTGACGGGGTCAACCTGCGCGGACATCCGGCATATCTGCACTTCATTGCGTACGTGATCCAGGGGACACTCGAGTGCGGAATCCTGCGACGACGCGACGACGCGATCCAGGCAGCCGCGAACGCGGCATGGGTGTTACTGCGCAAGTTCGAGACTCACAAGCGATTGTTGGGCACTTACGAGCCGGACTTCACCGGTGGTCACAATTTTTCATGTCTCACGGGCAATGCGCAAATATCCTGCGTGTGGCTGCGTTTGTTCGAGGTGACCGGCGATCTGCGCTATCTCAACGCAGCGCTCAAGATGAACGAGTTCCTAAAGCAGTCGATCTCGCTCAATGGTTCTCGCGGAATAGCCGGCGGAGTAGCTGGCTCGTATCCCATTTGGGGCGCCTATCAACCGATGCGGTTTATCAGTTGGGGAAGCAAGTTCCTCGCCGACGCACTCATGCTGGAGGAGCGCCTTACGCACGAGTTCGAAGCAGAGTTCGAAAAAGGGTTCGAAGCAAAGTTCGAGACAAACTTCGACCGAAAGCTCAAGGCGGCAGAATGCGCGTAGCGATTCTCTGCTCGAGTCCGTACAGCGAAACCGGCTGTGCCGTCGCCGCTCGCTTGGCACAACTCGGACACGTTCCCGTCGGAGCCCTGACGCTACCCTCCTGGGACCGCAGCACGCTGCTCCGCAAGCTTGGGCAATGGGGTCTGCGCGATTCGCTGCACTACGCCGTCACCAAATTGGCACCGGCCAAGTCCGGAACCCGGGAACAGATTCGCAACCCCTATCTCGAACAGCCATTGCGGCGCGACGATGGAGTATTCCGCAGCGTGGGCGAGGTGGCCCGAGTCTATGGATTTCCCGTGGTGACGTGCGCCGATCAAAATTCACCGCGCGCAGTCGGACAGCTAAAGCAGTGGTCCCCAGACGTGGCGATTTTCACCGGCGGAAACATTCTTCGCGACGAGATATTGAAAGTTCCTCGACTCGGCATTTTGAATTCGCACCTTGCCCTGCTGCCCGAACTCCGGGGGATGAGCAGTCCGGAATGGTCGCTCCTGTGCGGAGTTCCCCTCGGCATAACGATTCACTTCATGGACAGCGGCATTGATACTGGCCCCATCGTGTTGCGCCGCGAATTCGTGGTCACCGACAGCTGCGATTCGCTAAATGATTTGCGCAACCGCATGATCGGCCAAGGAATCGAGTTAATCGCCGAGGCCGTGGCCGGCCTCGATCGCGGCTCGATCTCAGCTGTCCCGCAAGCAGATCGCGAAAAGGATCGTCAATTTTTCGTGATGCATGAGCGGTTGAAAGCTGTGACCACCCGCCGCCTGAATCAAATCCGGTCGAAGGAAGTACAGTTGAATCCCCTAGCCGACGAGCGCCATGGCTAAGCTCGGCACCCTGTTCCAGATCGGCCGGGCGTTTGGTCTTCGCGACGGCGCCTTGCGCCTGGGATACGAACTCCAGCGCGGCAGCGGGCAGATGTCGCGCCGCATGCAATCGGTCCAGGGCTGGGAATCTTGGCACCCGAAACGCATCGCTCCGAACTCTTCACCGGAAGATCTTCTGAATATTCGACGCCAGGGCGGTCGTCCTTTCTTTTTCTCGGACTGTCGCAGTCTGGCGCCGCAACTAAAGAAAATTCTAGGCGCGGACGGCGAAGAATCACTCCTTGCCGAGGCAAGCAGAATTCTCGAAGGCAACCTGCCCTTCTTCGGCCGCCTGTCATTTGCGTGCGGCTTTCCGCCCCAATGGTTCCAGAATCCGGCCACAGGCCAGCGCGTCTCGCCCACTCGCCCCTGGACATCGATGAGATTCGCCTCCGGATTTTCCCCAGACGACTACGGCGACCTAAAGTTCATTTTGGAGCCCTCCAGATTTCTGTTCATATACCCGCTGGCCCGTGCGTATGCCCTAAGCGGCGATGAGCGCTATCCCGAAGCTTACTGGAGAGCGATCGAAAACTGGGCCGCCAGCAGTCCGCCCGCGTCCGGTCCGCTTTGGATATGCGGGCAGGAATCATCGCTGCGAATTCTGTCGTGGTCGTTTGCTCTTTACGCCTTTCTCCATTCGCCCGCGACCACGGCGCAACGAGTAGCGCTTCTGTTGTCGATGATCGCCGCGCATGCCTGGCGCACCATGCAAACTGTCGGCTACGCCAGATCGCAGCGCAGTAATCATCTATTCAGCGAAGCTGTAGGTCTTTGGACGGCCGGAGCGCTCTACCCTGAACTGAACGAGGCAGCCGCCTGGCAGAAACAGGGAGCGCACCTGCTAAGGGAAGCAGTCCTCGACCAGATCACGCCTGAAGGAGTTTATCTCCAGGATTCATTCAACTATCAGCGCATGGTTCTTCACCAGCTCCTCTGGACCCTTCGGCTCTCGGAGATTCACAAGATCGAACTCGACCCCGAGATTCGCACGCGCGCGATCGCAGCCTTCAAGTTCATCCGTGAGTTCGTAGACAAAGATTCCGGACGCGCGCCCAATCATGGCTCCAACGACGGCAGCAACATACTTCCGTTGGCCGTGTGTGACTATGGCGACTTTCGCCCGCTGCTCCGAATGGGAAGTTGCATTCTGAATTGCCCGATCACCCTGCAACCAGGCTCGTGGGACGAACCCGCGCAGTGGTTTTGCCCCGAGAAAAAGGTGTCCCATCCAAGTTCCGCTTGGGTGGGCGCGTCCGGCACCACGAACGCATCCCACTCCACGGGATATCACAGCATCGGCACTGAAAAGTCCTGGGCGATGGTGCGAGCCGGGCACTACACCCGTCGTCCTTTTCAATCCGATCAACTGCACGTGGACTTGTGGTGGCACGGCCTCAATCTCGCGCGCGATGCCGGAACGTATCTGTACAACGGCGAGCCTCCCTGGAACAACGGCCTGGCCGGTACCGCCGTTCACAATACCGTCATGGTGGATCGCCGTGACCAGATGAAGCGCGCTGGCCGGTTTCTATGGCTCGATTGGGCGCAGGCATCAGGCAGGGTATTTTCTACCGACAACTCCGATTCTCCCGACTGTTTTCAAGGCGAGCACCACGGCTACCGTCGCCTCGGAGTGAAGCATCGGCGGGTGGTTCAGCGTGTCACCGAAGACGCGTGGATCATCGTGGATGATCTGCTGGGCGCGGATGAGCACGAGTTGCGGCTGCACTGGCTGTTGCCAGACCTGCCGTTCGAGGTGATTGCCACTTCGCCATTTTGCGCGGCTCTCTCGGCGGAAAAGGTCCGCTTTCGCTGGCACATCTTTTCCAGTTCCGCAGGGAGCGCAGCCATCGTTCGCGGCGGAAAAAATCTGGCGGGAAGCATCGTAGGCGGAGATGAGGATATCCTGGGCTGGGAATCGCCCACCTACGGCGAGCTAGTCCCGGCGATTTCTCTCCTCTACCGCGTGCAAGCGCCTTTGCCGGTTCGTATGGTCACCGTAATTCTGGCCGACGAAGCGCTTGAGCTTCGGCAGAGTGACAGCAACCTGGTCCTATCGTGCGATGCTTCGCAGGTTTATCAAGTGAGTCTCGCGCCCATGCAAACTGAAAGAGTGAGCGGCTAACCATCGTACAATTGCGGATGCTGCAGGTTTCGAGCTCGGAGCGGCGTGCAGTCCCTCGCAACACCGATATGAAACAGCTTCTTCAACAGGTCAGCGGCGGCGAGATCGAAGTGGTCGACGTTCCCGCTCCGAAATTGCTCCCAGGTTGCGTACTGGTACGCACAGCCGCATCGTTAGTTTCGGTCGGGACCGAGAGAGCTTCATCGGAGTTCGCCCGGAAAAACCTTCTGCAGAAGGCGAGGATGCGTCCCGACCTGGTGCGCGAGGTCTGGAACAAAGTTCGCCGCGATGGAGTGGTGTCGGCGTTCGCCGCAGTCCGCAGCCGCATGGATCAGCCGAGCGCCCCCGGCTACAGCAGCGCCGGAGCCGTCGTGGCCGTAGGCGCGGGTGTCACCGACATTCGCCCGGGCGATCGCGTAGCCTGCGCCGGCGCCGGTCATGCGATGCACGCCGAATTCGCATGCATACCGCGCCTACTGCTGGCCCGCATTCCTCCCGACTCGCGAGGGATTTCGGGAGTCAGCTTCGATCACGCCGCCGCAACAACAGTCGGGGCCGTCGCTCTCCATGGCGTCCGAACCGCCGACGTCAAGTTGGGTGACGTTGTCGGAGTGATCGGGCTCGGCCTCCTCGGACAACTAACCGCGCAGATTCTCAAGGCGGCAGGTTGCCGAGTCGTGGGTATGGACGTCGACCGAGGACGGGTTGAACTCGCGCTGCGTCTCGGCGCCGATGCCGCCAGTGACTCCACGGCCGGATTCTCCGACGCATGCATGCAGCAGTCCGCCGGCCGAGGCGTGGATGCGGTACTGATTACAGCGCAGACCACGAGCAGCGATCCAGTCAATCTGGCCGCGGAAGTGGCGCGGGACCGCGCGGTTATCGTCGCAATTGGCACCGTAGGCATGGGCCTCGAACGCCGAACTTTTTATGAGAAGGAACTCGACTTCCGCGTCTCCCGCTCTTATGGCCCCGGACGTTACGACGCAGCCTATGAACAGAAGGGAGTCGATTACCCCATTGGCTACGTGCGCTGGACGGAGACTCGCAACATGGAGGCTTTCCTCCAGCTTCTAGCCGATGGCAAAGTGGACGTAGGCGCTCTGATCACGCACAGGTTTCCGATTGATCAAGCGCAGTCCGCATACGACCTCATCACGGGGAAGTCGAACGAAGCCTTTCTGGGAGTCCTGATTACTTATCCGGAACGGGCTGAGGAAACGCGCCGTATAGCGATAGGAGCGGCAATTGAACTAGAAGTGGCCTCGACTCGCCGAGCGACCGCTGTTGACGCCGCGATGTCGGTCGCCATCGGACTGTTAGGAGCGGGCACCTTCGCCACCAGCACATTGTTGCCGGCGATAAAACGAGTAGGCGATTCGACATTGGTCGGAGTGTGCGCCGCCAATGGATCCCACTCGGATCACACCGCGAAGAAGTTTGGATTCCGCTACGGTGCCACCGATGATGACCGCTTGATCGGCGATGCGGCGATCAACACCATCGTGGTCGCCACCCGCCATCATTTACATGCCAGACAGGTGTTGGCAGCTCTGAGGGCAGGCAAGCAAGTCTTCTGTGAAAAGCCGTTGTGCCTCACTGAAGATGAGCTTGCGCGACATCGTGCTTACCTGCGAGCAAGAATCGCAAACCAAGCGAGACGCGGCCAAGCCACTCCTGATGGTCGGTTTCAACCGCAGGTTCGCTCCACTCGCCCTTCGGCTCAAGAGCTTTCTTCGCGGGATTCATGAGCCGCTGGCGCTGCATTATCGCGTGAACGCCGGCTTTATCCCTGCCGATCACTGGCTGAATGATCCCGAACAAGGCGGCGGCCGCGTCATCGGCGAAGTCTGCCATTTTGTAGACTTCCTGACTTTCCTCGTCGGTGCCGCCCCGATTGAGGTCGAAGCCCGGAGCCTTGCTAATCCCGGCAAATACAGTAATGACAACATCATCTGCTCGCTGCGTTTCCCGGATGGCTCGCAAGGCACGATCGCCTATTTGGCCAACGGAGACAAATCGTATTCGAAAGAACGAGTCGAAATCTTCGGTGGCGGCGCGGTCGCGGTGCTCGAAGATTTTCGCCGGCTGGAACTCGTGAGCCGTGGTCGGAAGCAAGTCTTCCGATCGCTGCTGCGGCAGGACAAAGGTCACCGCGGCGAATGGGAAGCTTTTATTGCCGCGCTCCGAAAGGGAAAAGACTCGCCCATCCCTCTAGTGGAGATTGTGACCACGATGCTCGCCACATTTGCGCTGGAGGAGTCGCGTTCTTCAGGTCGGCCCATTTCAGTCGGCGGACTGCAGAAGGGTATTCAAATTCAACGCTTCCAGGAATAGGGACTTAGGTCCCGGCCCTTTTCGACGATTTCTGTCCAGAGCCCCGTGAAAATTCTTTACGTCTCGCAATATTTTCCGCCTGAAATGGGAGCGCCGGCAGCGCGCGCCGCCGAGCTATCGCGCCATTGGGCGCGGATGGGGCACCAGGTAACTGTCCTCACCGGCTTTCCAAACCATCCGACTGGAGTCGTGCCCGCTGAGTGGCGGGCGCGGTTGCAGCAGCTTCGCCACACCGAATGCATCGACGGAGTGCACATCGTTCGCACCTGGCTCTGGCCACTGCCGAACCGAAAAGCCCACGAAAGAATCCGCAATTACGTGTCGTTCTGTGTCTCATCGGCGATCACCGGATTCGCTCTTCCCAAGCCGGACGTAGTCATAGCGACGTCGCCGCAATTGCTCTGCGCGCTTTCTGGATGGTGGATCGCGTTCTGGCAGCGCGCTTCCCTTCGTCTTCGAAGTGCGCGATCTGTGGCCCGAATCGCTCGCAGCCGTCGGCGTCGGCGGTGAGGGAAGCCTGCTCCACCGCACCCTGGGCGCCATCGCCGGATTTCTTTACCGTCGTGCCGACCGGATCGTAGTCGTCTCGCCAGCCTTCAAGGACCACCTGATCCGCTACTGGAACGTTCCTGCGACCAGGATTTCCATAGTCGAGAATGGCGTCGAGACCGATCTTTTCCACCTTGATCCGGCGGCGACCGAGGTGCGAAAGCGACTGCAGCTCGAAGGTCGCTTTCTGATTTGCTACATCGGCACCATGGGCAATGCGCATGGACTCGGTACGTTGCTCGGGGCCGCCGAACAACTGCAAACGAAGTTGCCAAGCGCGATGTTCTTACTGATTGGGGAAGGGGCAGAGAAAGAACAGATGATGGAACTTGCAGTTGCGCGCGGACTCAGCAACGTCCAGTTTCTGGGGCAGCAGCCGCGGGAACGGATTCCCGCGTATATTTCGGCAGCCGATCTTTGCCTGGTGATGCTGAAAAAGACCGAGCTGTTCAAGACCGTGATTCCGACCAAACTGCTCGAATACATGGCGTGCGAGTGCCCGGTCATCGTTGCTGTTGACGGGCAAGCCCGGCAAATCGTCGAGCAAGCCGGCGCCGGCGTTTTTGTGGAACCCGAGAACAGTGAAGCGCTGGCGAATGCGATTCTGGAACTGAAGTCGAGGCCCGATGAAAGGCGGCATATGGGAATCAGCGGGCGGCAGCACATCGTCAACAAATTTTCGAGGGAAAGAACGGCGCGGGCCTATATCAGTGTTCTCGAAGAACTGTGAAGAAGTGTGAAGAATTGTGCTTCAAGCGCCCGCTCGCTAGTGAACCGCCTAATCCTAATGAAGGGCAACAATTGCCAGGGCAGTCGTCATCGACACCGCAACGTCCGCAGTGCGGTAGCCCGCGGCTTTAGCGGCGCTTCCGGGGATGAACAAGATGTCACCTCTCACCATTGCCACATCCGGTGCCTTGGAATAGAGCATCTTCTTGAGATCAACCGGAATCTCCTGAACTCCGTTTGGCCCCTGGCGTATGATCCTGGTCTTGCCCAAAGAAGATGTGCGGGTGTTGCCACCGGCCAATGCCAGGGCTTTAAGAACAGTCAGATTATTGTCTTCAATCAGAAAGCCACTCGGGCGGTTCACGTCGCCTACCACGTAAATGATTCCCGCTCGGGAAACGATGATCGTGTCCCCTGGATAAACATCCACGTTGTTCTGAGTGTCTTCCGCCAGATTCGACGACAGCTGAAGCTCGATCGGCTGAGGATCTCCGCGACGCTCGATGGTCACTTTGCGGCCAGCCTTGTCAGTGAGCCCACCCGCCGCTGAGATCAAGTCGAAAAGATGGCGATCGCCAATCGCGGGATACGGCCCGGGGTGATTGACTTCTCCGACCAGAGTGATGGCTTGCGAGGCCGATTCGTCCACGAAAATGGAAACGTGCGGGCCGCGGACAAAGCCTCCATCCTCCAACCGCTTCTGGATCAATTCCTGTGCCTCATCGGTCGTCAAATCGGAAATGTGAACATAGTCAATCAAAGGGAGGTACACATCTCCAGAACCACTGATGCGCGTTTTGATCGAAAGATCGGGCACTCCAAACACGGTGATTTCGATCAGATCGCCGACCCCAAGTTTTATGTTTGAATTAGCGAGTAGATGAGACGACGCAGGCGCAGCGGATTCGCTGGCGGGCGCGGACTGGGGAGGCTCTCCCGCGCCCGGCGTCTGGGCCAGAAGGTGGAGGCTGCACAAACCAACCAGCAATACGTTCAAGCTCCGCAAAACGAAGCGGCGATTCCGCCCGGACATACCTACACTCCTGAATTTACGCGTGGGTCGAGTTTAACACACGCTCCGCAGTGAAATCGCCGCAGACGGCACGAGTCACAGTCCCCGGAACCCAAACGCTAAACGGCAAAATAGCCCCGGAACCAATGGCTGTTGGCCACTGGCCGAAATGAGCCAAGGCATTCCGCAAACTGCTCAGGGAGCGAAGAATAGAGTTAAAGGTATAATTTCGAAAATCGTTCAGTTCCCAAAATCATTGAAAGCTTAATTCTCGAGCGTCGAGGCTGATGAGTCTCTGGCAGCGGAGGAGCGAGTCATGAAGACAGCGGTGCAAGTGCCGGAGCCACTGGTCCGGCGCTTCATGCCCGAGCTGGACGTGCTGCGCGGAATCGCAGTTCTCGGCGTGCTGTTCTACCATGGTTTTAGAGCGCAGTACGGAGAACTGCCCTTCACTGGAGCGCGCAGATTTTTCGTGCAGGCGACTCAGCCTGGAGTCCTCGGAGTAAACCTGTTCTTCGTGCTTTCAGGATTTCTGATCACGGGATTCCTCCTCGACTCTCGGAACCGGCCCGACTATTACCGCCGCTTTTACACTCGCCGCGCCCTGCGAATTCTCCCCGCCTATTATTTGCTGCTGATCCTCCTGGGCCTTCTGCACCAGGCCTCGGCAGCATTTCTCGGTCTGAGTTTTGTGTATCTATCCAATGTCACGGGTCTTTTCGGCGTGGCCATGGACTATCACCCGCTCTGGTCCCTGGCCGTCGAAGAGCACTATTACATCGTTTGGCCCTCAGTCGTGCGTAAATTGGGGCCCGAAGTTTCTGGCCCCGTTTTCTCTGGCCATCTGCATCCTCATACCAATTGCCCGAGCCATCGCTTTCCACTCCGGTCACTTTCAAGCGGGAGAATGGTACACGTGGTTTGCAGCGGACGGGCTCGCTGCGGGTAGTCTTTTGGCAATAGCGCTGCGCAGTTCGATCAGCCGGAAGCAAGCGGCGACCGGGGCCGCATTCCTGATGACGACGGCAACGATCATATTGATCGCAGGCGCTCCCTTCGGCATGCTGTCGCGTCAAACCGTGCTAGGTGCAAGTCTGCAACTGACATTAGTAAATACTTTTTTTGCAGGACTTCTTCTTCTCTTCATGGTGGTCGGCAGCAGTTCACGGAAAGCTCTAGTCAGCAGTTCAACCCTGCAGTTCTTCGGCTACATCAGCTACGGACTGTACCTGATCCATCTGTTGATATTTCAAATCTACGACATGGTCACGAGAAAATTTTGGCCGAGGCTGCAGCCCTCCGTCGGGCACTTTGACCTGATCCTGCTCAGGTTTGCAATTGTGAGTGCGGCTGCCGTTTGCTTGGCATACATTTCGCGGAAATACTATGAAGAGTGGTTCCTGCGACTGAAAGATCGCACCGCATCCCCATTCGCAGATCCACCCGCAGAGCGACCTGAAAAGACGCCCGAGAACATGCCCGCAGAGACAGATGTGAAGGTGATGGTGACCGCGCCCACCGCATCCGCCACTGCCAGAGAAGCTTCGGAGTCGTTCTGAGATGACCATGAAGCTGGCCGAAGCCCTGAAGATTATTCAGTCCGTCCCACCCGATGCTCCTCCGCTCCCGGTGGCGCTGCTGTGCGGCTTCACTCCCTTGCATCTGGAAACATTCCTCCGGGCACGGCTGTGCAATTTGTTTCCCGGACGCGCTCCTGAAGTGAAGACGGGTTTGTACGGCGACTTGATTGGCAACCTGCAGCGCGTGGCGGGTGTTTCCGCCGCGGTTGCGGTGATCGAATGGTCCGATCTCGATCCCCGGCTAGGCCTGCGCCGGCTCGGCGGATGGGAACCATCCCAACTCCCTGACATCCTCAGCGAAGTGAACCGCAGCGCCGACTTTCTGCAAAATGCTGTAGCGGCGGCGGCGCGAAGTATTCCGCTGGTCGTGTCTCTCCCAGCTCTTCCGCTGCCTCCGGTTTCGTTCACACCGCTAGCGCGGGCGAGCGAGTTCACCCTCGAACTTCGCAACCGCATTGCTTCGCTAAGCGCTGAGCTATCCCATGTCCCCAGCGTCAGAATTGTTGATGCGCAGCGGCTGGACGCTCTGTCCTCATCGCGTCGCCTCGATGTCAACTCCGATCTCTCGTCTGGCTTCCCCTATACGCTCGCGCATGCCTCGGCGCTGGCCGAGGTGCTGGCCGAATTAATTCTGAATAGACACCCAAGAAAGGATTGATCACCGATCTCGACGACACTCTCTGGCGTGGTATTCTCGGCGAGGTTGGAGTGCACGGCATCTCGTGGGACTTGGACAATCGCAGCCAGATTCACGCGCTTTATCAGCAGTTGCTGCACTCGCTCGCTGCCGCCGGAACCCTGATCGCAGTTGCCAGCAAGAACGACCAGCCGCTGGTCGAAGAAGCCTTTGCCGTCCGAGAGCCCATTCTGTGCGCAACTGATATTTTTCCTTTCGAGGTGCATTGGGGCGCCAAATCCGAATCGGTAAGGAGCATCCTCGACGCATGGAATATTTCGGCCGCCGACGTGCTTTGTGTCGACGATAGCCCCATGGATCTCGCGGAGATCAAAGCAGTGCATCCGACGACAGAATGTCTCTTATTTCCTCGCGAGAATCCGCAAGCCGCGTATGAGCTTTTGGAAAGACTACGCGACTTGTTTGGGAAGAATAAAATCTCACATGAAGACGGCCTCCGCGCCGCCAGCCTGCGGTCGAATGCCGAGTTACATCACGATAAGACGAAGTCTCCAGCCGATGCTGCGGACGACTTTATTCGCCACATCGACGGCAAGTTGACTCTTCGGTTCGCAGAAAAAGCCGCTGGACTCCAGGTCCTTGGAATTAGTGAATAAGACCAACCAGTTCAACCTGAACGGCCGCCGCTTTCAAGAGACGGAATGGCAAAATTGGCTGAACACACCAGACGCCGTCCTAGTGGCGGCCAGCTATCGCGACAAATACGGGCCCCTGGGAAAGATCGCGGTCATCGCCGGTGATCTCTTGCAGGGCGCGAGTGTGAACGCTGTCAAGGGCATGAATGGCAACTCTTCGAGAAAGCGCACGTTGCGCATCCACACCTGGGTGATGAGTTGCCGCGCGTTCTCCCGCTTGATTGAATATGAGTGCGTGCGGTGGCTTTTTGCCAAGCTGGATGTCGAAGAAATTGAGTTCGACTTTTTGCCCACCGCCCGCAACACACCCATGCAAAAGTTTTTGCAGCAACTTCTTCACGCGCCCGCGGAGCCGCACTGTCGTCTGTCCCGCGCCCAATTCATGCAGACTTGCCCCGCAGCAAATCATTCCGTTGAGGAAGTCGCCTGATGGCTGAACTCGAAAGCCGTCTGACCAACTGCTTCGCGACCGCTTTTCCGGAACTTAAAGCGCAAGAGATTCCTTCAGTGTCCGCGGGTTCGCTCGCAAGCTGGGATTCGCTGGCTGGTATCACCTTGATTTCCCTGATCGAGGAGGAATTCAGTATCAACATATCGCCCGATGATGTTTCCGATCTGATCTCGTTCGAGTTAATTGCTGATTATCTTCGGAGGACGCAAAGTGACGATGGCCCCTAAATCCATTGCGGCCGGCGACCTTCGCATCGGAGTCACCGCTGAGTACGAGCGCGAAATCGTAGAGTCGGATGTACTCGAGTTCGCCGCCAACTCCGGAGACTTCAACCCTCTGCATGTGGATTCCAGCTTCGCCGAGCACAGCCGTTACGCGCAGCGCATCGTTCACGGTGCCTTTCAGATCGGCTTGGCCTCGGCGTTGATCGGCATGCATTTGCCCGGCCGCGACGTGCTTCTGGGCTCCGTCAACGCGCGCTTTCTGTCGCCCCTTTATTTCCCGTCGCGAGTTCGCGTCAGCGGAGAGATTACAGCGTGGAACGCCGCCTCTCGTGCCGGCAGTGTTCGGGTTACGGTGTCCGACTTGGCATCCCTCGCGCCAGCCTCCGAGATCAGCATGGCTTTCACGCTGCAGCGGGGTAACCCCGAGCAGCCCGCAATAGCGACGCAGCCGACGCGGCCTTCGAGATCGGAGGAAGCAGCATTTTCGCCGAACAGAAAAATTGTCATGCTCACCGGAGCCTCGGGAGGAATCGGTGCTGCCCTGCTCCAGTCTCTAACGGAAGAATTTTCAGTGCTGGCTCTAGTTCACCGCCATCCACTAAAGGGAAAGCCGCGGCATGCGGTCGAAGTCCAAGCCGATATCGGCGCTGCAGGATGGGAACAAATTGTCATCGAGCGCCTGAGCGGCAATCCTCTGTATGGCATCGTCCACTGTGCGTGGCCCGGCATGCCCAAAGGCGGACTGCTGCACAGCGACCTCCGTCTTATCGAGCAACAGCTAGCCTTCGGGACCTCTCACGTGGTGCGCCTCGCGCGTTTACTGTTCAATCTAGCCGGCTCCGACGGCGGACGAATGGTGGCGCTCGGATCCGCGGCCGGGCACCACAAGCCCGCTTTGGGCCTGGGAGCCTATTCTCTCGCTAAGTCGGCGTTGGAAGACACGCTCCAGCTCTTGGCTCCCGAGTTAGCTCGCAAGAAAATCAGCATCAATGCCGTGTGCCCAACTTTCGTGCCCATCGGCATGAACTCGGCGGGCGATGACCAGCAGATCAAACGTGAGAAAGCGCTGGTACCTATGGGTCGCGTTTGCGAAATCGAAGACATCGCCGGCGCCGTTCGCTATCTTCTTTCACCGGCCGCTTCTTTCATTTCAGGACAATCGATCATGCTCTCCGGAGCGCAGATGTAATGTAGGAGTTCTCGTTAAGCCTTAACCCAACATGCCGCAAAATGGCAAGAGTCTCCAGCTCCACGAGTTCACTTCGTCCGACCTTGAGGAAGCGGCGCGATTCATCACCCGCGTGTCGGGTTCAACCACGCCGCTTCCTCGTGCCGTCGAGCGCCTGTCGTGGATACTGCTGGAAAATCCCGCGCGCCAGGCTGGCGATCCCTTGGGGTGGCTTCTCCGCGCCCCCTCTGGAGAAGTCGTCGGCTGCATGGCGTGCGCTCCCCAGAACTTCTGCTTCGGCGAGACGACTTTCAGGCTGATGATGGCCAACTCCTTCTACGTCGACGACCAATATCGCGGAGCAGGCGCGTCGATCTTCCTGAAATATTTGCAGCTCGGCCGCCGCTACCCTTTATTCGTCAGTTCAGCGAATTCCACGGTGGCGGAAATGTGGCAGAAGCTCGGCGGATATCTCTTGGGAAATTCGGATCACGAAGTCCTTGGTATCCTGCGCTGGCCGCCGCTCCTGGCAGAAACCGTATACCGCAAGACGTCAAGCGATCGCGTGGCCCAGTTCGCCGCCGTCATCGCGTCGCCCCTCGCATTATGGTCCGGCGCTCGGCGCCAACCGCTTTCTGACACGGCGGGTGGAAGACTCCAGCCGTTAAACAGTCCCGAGGAAGCGCAGAGCATATGCGCAGAGCATCGCAGCGACAAGATCACGAGTTGCCGGGATGTCCGATTTCTGAAATGGCGCTACTTCTCGAACGTTAGCCCGACGACCCGTCTATTCGGGTTTCGCCCCGGTAGCGACGAAAAGAAACGGCACATGGTCGCAGTTCACTTGCAGAATCGAGGATACAAACAACAGATCAGAGCATTGCACATATTGGACGTCTGGGGCGAAGCCGATCCGAATACTTATCTCGCGATCACTGCCTGCTTGTGGCGCGAGTATCGTGAGCAGATGGATTTGCTGGTGTTCCGCTGCCTCAATCCAGCGCTGCAGCAGACTCTAACTGCCCACGGTTTCAGAGTCCGTCCGTTCGCGGCGCCCCTAGCCTGGTGCATCGACAAGTACGGACTACTCCCAACCAGGAATTGGTACATCGTGCCAGCCGATGGCGACATGTTTCTGTGAGGCTAAAGTTTGAGCGCTAAAACCGCCGTTCGTTCAACAGTTCGTTCACTATTGATTAGAACTGCCGCCGCGCTGCGAGTAGATGAACTTGCATTCGGCCTGCGACGCCGCCTCGTCCGCTGCGGTCAATCTCCCAGCATGTTAGTGATTGAAATGCACGAGACCCCGGAGCGCGATGCGTCCTTACTCCGGCAACAACTGGAATGGGCCGCGCGTCATTTTACGTTAGTCGACCTTCCCACGTTCGACCGCTTGTGGCAGGAGTATCGCATCAACCCGCGAGCCTCCATCAACCGCAACCCACCTCTGCTCTTCACTTTTGATGACGGCCGCCTGAATAACTACACCGTCGCAGCACCGCTCCTCGAATCTTTCGGAACGCGCGGCATTTTCTTCGTGGTCCCGCAGTTTGTGCAATGCAATCCGCAGGAAGCGCGTCAATTCTATTACTCGCGCATAGATACCCGGCAGCTTCCGCCCAACCTCCCCGAGGGTGAAACGCGCTCCATGACGCCAGAGCAAATCGCAGATCTGGCGCGCCGCGGACACTCCATCGGCAACCATACTTTCTCGCACGTGAATCTGGCTACCTTACCTGAGAGTCAACTGCATCACGAGATCGTTGACAGCGCCGCCCAAATCGCCGCCTGGACGAGGCAACCAGTGGATGCATTTGCCTGGACCTTTTCCTGGGACTCGATTACCCCCACGGCCTGGAGGCTGATCCAGCAGCGTCACCGCTTCTGTTTCGCGCCGTGTCCTGGTTCCGTCGACTGTCGCGCCGACTCGCCAGACCTGATCTGGCGCACCGAAGTCGAAGTAGCTTATCCACCTTCGGATTTTCGCTTCATGTACGCCGGGCTCGCGGACCCGCTCTGGAGAAGCAAACGACAGCGCTTGCAGGCCAGCTTGCGAGACGCACGCACCCCGTAATAGACACGTGTCCGAACCATGCTAAGCAATCTATAAGTGCTGGCGCAGTTGCCCAGCAACCGCTACGAGTTGTATAGTTCCATCAAACAACCAATTCATCACACGACGCCACTAATGGAGAAACCTCGTCTGTAACTGTGGACTGGAGCTTCCGCGGCGCACCGGTGTGAATAACCGGATGTTCCAGCCAGAAGGGAACACGGACTTTGACGTTTCTGTTCTTTGGTTTATTCGCGTTCTCGCTGCTGGTGTCGTTCGTCGCCACGCGCGAAGTGCGAGACATGGCAACCCGCCGAGGCTGGGTTTCCGTGCCGCGAGAAGGACGTCATGTTCATCAGGCTCCGCTGCCCCGCTTGGGAGGCGTGGCAATTTTCCTAGCATTTTCAGTCAGCCTGAGCCTGTGGCTGGGGCTCTCCCTCATATTTCCCCGCCTGCTCGATGGACTCGCTCCGACCATGCTGCTCCGGATCTATGTTCCGGCCTGCCTGATTTTTGCTCTTGGCATCTACGACGATCTCCGCGGCGCCGGTCCCTATTTGAAGTTTGCCGTACAGGCAATCGCCGCCGCCATGCTCTTCGCCGGCGGCATGCGGGTTCTCGATCTGCCGCTGATTTTCGGTTCTCACTCGTTGCCCTGGTTCGTCGGACTTCCGCTTACGATTTTGTGGGTGGTTGCGGTCACCAACGCTTTCAATCTCATCGATGGCCTCGATGGTCTAGCCGCTGGATCAGCCTTGTTTTCGACCATGGTGTTTTTTGTCGTCTCCCTGGTCGTTCATTCCTGGCTCGGCTCCCTAATGAGCGTGACGCTGGCTGGCGCCATCCTTGGATTCCTTCGCTTCAACTTCAATCCAGCCACGATTTTCCTGGGCGACTCAGGCAGTCTGTTCATCGGCTTCATGCTCAGCGCTCTGGCTCTGGCCGGAGCACAGAAGGCGCCGACATTCGTGGCAGTAGCCATCCCGGTCGTCTCCTTCGGATTGCCGATTCTTGAAACCTTGCTCTCCATTCTGCGAAGGCTGATCAGCGGGCGTCCGATTTTCACCGCTGATCGGGAACACATCCACCACAAGCTGTTGCAAATGGGTTTTTCGCATCGCCAGGTGGTGATCGTTCTCTACGCCGTCTCCGCCGTGTTTGCCATGCTCAGTCTCTTCCTGCTGTGGCCGACGGGCAGCACCCTGGGACTGGTTCTGGCGGTAGTGGGAACCGGCATCTGGCTCGGAGTCCAGCACCTCAACTATCTCGAGTTTGGCGAACTGCGCCGAGTAGCGCAGCGCACCATTGATCAGCGACAAATCGTGATCAACAATCTTTCGGTGCGCCGCGCGGTCGAGGAACTCAAAGTAGCAGGCGATTTCGATCAGGTGCGGAGCGTGCTCGTCGCCGCCTTTGCCAGCAACGACTTCGATGCCTTTGAGTTGCAGCTCAAGTCGCTTCCCGACGATCAAGTAGATCCCAGCGATAGCAACCGCCGCTTTCACTGGAGCAAGTTTCCTCACATGGTGGCAATTTCGAACCAGCCTTCGTGGAAGTTAACGCTCGACCTGGTAACCACATCGAACCGGCGTCGCGGATCGCTTGTCGTCTATCGCGTCTATACCCAGCGCGATCTCCAACTCGACGTCAACCTCCTGACCTCTGAATTTCCCTCTAGCCTCGCCGACGCGCTCGATCGAGTCCTGACCATGCCCCAGGTTCTAGTGCCACTACCGCAAAGCGATAATTCGTTTTTGGCCGCGAACCTCTGACCTCTTACGCTGGATCTTGCTCCTTTCCCCCTGTCCCCTGAGTTAATATGGAAGCAACTATGGATCGGAGCACTGGCCGAATGCCGGATCCAATTGCATGGGCTCCCAACGGAGAGCGACGCCGTTCAGTTCGTCAGAAACTCCACACTCCCGTCTACGCCAGTTTTAATGGACCGCAGACCGGCATGGTTGTGGACCTGAGCGAATTGCTCGATCTGCACGAAGAAGGCTTCGCCGTCCAAACCAGTGAACGCCTGGAAACGAACCGGGCCGTCACCCTTTGCCTGGATTTGCCTGAAACCAGAAGCTTCGTTCATGGCAGTGGCCAGGTGATGTGGAGCGACGACTCTGGCCGCAGTGGTATCCGGTTTTCTGCGCTCCCTGAGAGTTCCCGGCAAATTCTGAAACAATGGCTCTTTGCCAATCTGCTGATCGCCTGCTCCAACCACGCTGCTCGAACGGAGCAGCGCACGCGGCACGATGCGGAGAACTCACCCGCAGCGGAGCGAGTCCGTCAATCTGCAGCCCGCGAATCCGACAATGTCGTCCCGATCTCCGACGCGAGCGGAATGCTAGCCCAGTCTCAGAAGCGGCAAACCGCGTCGCTACGGTTGGAACGCGTTCGCGGCGAAGTTCGCGAGCTCGGTAGCAACCTCGACGCTGCCCTGCAACTGATCACCGAGCGCGCCCTGAGTCTCACCGGAGCCAGCGGCGCGGCCCTGGCGTTTATCACGGACGACAAGATGATCTGCTGCGGCCGGGCCGGCGAACCCGCTCCTCCGCTCGGAGCTCCGGTGGACGTAAAACAAGGTCTCTCCGGAGAATGCGTTCGCACCGGCCTGCTAGTCTCCTGCGAGGACATGGAAAACGATCCGCGCGTCGATCCCGAGATCGGTCGCGCCCTGGGCATCGGCTCGCTCATGGCCGCGCCGATCGTGTCCGATTTCCGAGTGCTCGGCCTGCTGGAGATTTTCTCTCCGCAGCCCCACGCATTCACCGAGGCCCACGGAACAGTTTTAGCCCGGCTCGTCGAAATGATTCCCCAGACACATCGCGAGAAAGACGCAGCCTGAAATCGCGCGGCGCGAAATTCCTCAACCGGAACCCCCGATCAGGTCAGGTGCCGTCTCCAGCCGCGTCGGACTCGCCTATAGAGACGATCGAGTCATGTGCGGTCGAAGTCGAAATTGACCCGATATATCCGATTCGCGAGGCCTTGTCGGAAGAGAAACCTGAAGTCCCCGAACCAGTCCCGCAGAATTCCGGAACTGAAGTCGCTCGAGTCCAGCACCTGCAGCTCCATCGCGCCTGCTTTATCGCGCGCTGCTCGGGCTCGTCATCGTGGTGGTGGCAACGGTCCTCGGCTATTTAGTCGGCCCCGTCATCGAAAAGCGTTGGAGCAACTCCCCGCAATCGTCACAGCGCCATCTCAACCAGCGCGACCGCAGTCTCTCGCAGACTTGCGGAACCTCGCCGATCATGGCGACGCCGACGCGCAATGGCAGATGGCTGTGCGCTACCACAACGGAGAAGGCGTTCCGCAGGATGACGCGCAGGCTATGCAATGGTTCCAACTCGCCGCCGAGCAGGGCAACGTTGCCGCTCAGGCCGCGCTTGGCGCCTACTATTGGGCGGGACGCGGCGTTCCCGAAGATCTGGTCCAAAGCCTACATGTGGTCCACCATCGCGCTTAGAGGAGGCGACGAGAACAGCAATGCTCGACTCGAGGGCCTGGCCTCCCGCATGACGCGAGCCCAGGTCGCCGCCGCTACCCAACAGGCCGAAACGTGGATAAGCCAGCACAACTACTGCAAACTCCGCAAAGAACTGAAGCAGAGATCGGATATCGCAAGATCATCGCCGCCCTTCTCTGTGTGCCCCCGTGGCAAAGAAGTAGCCCTTAGCAAGTTCCAAACCGCCGTAGAATAAAGCGGTGGCCACGCTACACGACATTCTGACGTCTGAAGACCGTGTCCGCGAAGCCGATCCTGCTCTCTGGGAGAAACTGGATCGCAATCGCGTGCGCTGCTATGCCTGCGGCCACTGCTGCCCAATTCCCGAGGGACAACCCGGCGTCTGCAAAGTTCGCTTCAACCACGGCGGCACCCTCTACGTTCCCTACGGCTATGTCGCCGGAGTGCAGTGCGACCCGATTGAGAAGAAGCCGTTTTTCCACGCCCACCCCGGAGCCCTAGCCTACAGTTTTGGAATGCTGGGCTGCGATCTGCACTGCGCATACTGCCAGAACTGGGTCACATCGCAAGCGCTGCGCGATCCGAACGCCATATCGCCGCCGCTCGAGGCCGATCCCGAACTACTGGTCAAAGATGCGCTTGCCCAAGGCGCAAAAGTTCTAGTCAGCACCTATAACGAGCCGCTTGATCACCAGCGAGTGGGCAGTAGCGGTTTTCCGCGAAGCCCGCCAGGCGGGCTTGCTCACGGCGTTTGTCTCGAATGGCAACGGAACTCCCCAGGTGCTCGAATATCTCCATCCCTGGATCGATCTCTACAAGGTTGATCTTAAGAGCTTCGACGAGCGTCACTACCACGAGCTCGGCGGACGCCTGCAGCCGATTCTCGACACCATCCGCAGTCTGCACAAAATGGGCGTTTGGCTGGAGATCGTCACCCTGCTCATTCCCGGCTTCAACGACAGCGAAGACGAACTACGAAAGCTGACCGCGTTTCTGGCTGACATCTCGCCCGACATCCCCTGGCACGTGACCGCCTTTCATCAGGACTACAAAATGACGTCACCCGCCGATACCCGTCCCGAAGATTTGTTGCGTGCCGCCGCCATCGGTCGCGAATCCGGATTGCGCTACATCTACGCCGGCAACCTTCCCGGGCAGGTCGAGAGCCTGGAAAATACTCATTGTCACCACTGCGGCGAACTTCTGATTCAGCGCTACGGATATTCGATTAAAAAATACAAGCTGACTCCAGAAGGCGATTGCCCAGCCTGCCACGCACCAGTCCCCGGCCGCTGGTCGAAAAAATTCGACGGCCAAATTGCCGCCTCGCCTTTTGTGCCCCGCAGACAAGCGCAATTAGTTAGAATCCTCTCGCGACCATAATCAGCATTCATGCGAACAGCAAAAATATTGCTACTGGCATTCTCGTCGTGTCTGATTTGTTCAGTGTGCAGCTGTTCTCCGCGCGATTTCCTGACGCGCCGCCTCGCCGCCGACTTGATCTCTGCCTCCGAAGCATTCAAAACGCCGCAAACTGTTCTGGCTCCGAACCGGCGTCGTTTCCAACAAAGACTTCAGTTCTCCTGACTCGATGGTGTTACAGCGCCGAGGATGGATCATCGGCACCGAACAGAAATGTCCCGCCGGAGTCGACCCTCCGCCCTGCTGGGACGTAGTGCTAACGCCGATCGGAGTGGATACGATACGGCCCCTGATTTCGAAGGCCTTACCCGACAACGGCCCAATTGCGATGCAAGTAGCGCGCCGCGAACTGGTGAGCATTTCCGGAATCAGCAAGGCGGGCAATTTCGCCGACGTCGAATTCACCTGGCGTTGGGTTTCCATCAATCCGGTGGGCGCGGCGCTTTACGACAGCGGAGTGCACTACAAGTCCACCGTCGCCTTCCGTAGCTATGATGACGGATGGCGCGTCGTGGAACAAAATGTCCCTAGCAGCCAGCCGCTGGACGAGGCGCTGCGCAACGCGCAACCCGCACCATGACCGGCCCCGCCGTGTATGATCGAAACCCTTCTAGGAACCCTATGCGACGATTCTCTCTGCAACGATCTTCTATGCGACGACCCGCTGTCCGACGATCTTCAATGCGACGATCAATATTTGTTCTCTCCCTTGTATTCGCTTCGATCATTACCCACGCTCAATCCCCGAAGCCCAAGCTCACACTCGACGAGTTCTTCAACTCGGTAAGCTTCGACACAGTGAAAGTTTCGCCGGACGGCAACGGTATCGTCATCGGAACGGAAATAGCCGACTGGGACCAGCAGATCTTCCGCAAAGACCTGTGGCTCTACCGCGTCGCGGGCGCGAGCCAGTCGACCGGGAGCTTGATTCAGTTGACGCAATCCGGGCACGACACTTCGCCGCTATGGTCGCCGGACGGCCAGTGGATCGCGTTCCTCTCTGAGCGCAAAGCCACGGACGCCAAGGATCCAGACGCAGGAGATGACAAAGACAAAGACGTCTCCCAACTCTTTCTGATTTCGCCCAACGGCGGCGAAGCCTTTGCCATCACCTCCGGCGAAGAGGAAGTCCACGCCTTTGCCTGGTCCGGCGATTCGAAGGCAATTTATTTCGCGACCCGCCAGCCCTTGACCAAGGAGCAGGACGACGATCACAAAAAAGATTGGAAGGACGTAATCCGTTACCGCGGCGACGAGCGCGGCGACGTAATTTTCCGCCTCAGTCTCGATGAAGCCCTGGCGCGCCACGCCGCCGCCGGTTCAAAAGAGATTTCCGACGACGGAAAACAATTCCCACGCCACGCCCGGCGCCGTTGCAATCGCACGTACCCCGCTGCGCGCCGATCAAATCACCATCTCGCAAGACGGCCAGCGGCTGGCTTTTTTGAGTTCGTCGGTGTCCGAGCGTCAGGAAAAGTCTGAAGAGATCGAACTCTACCTCGTCAAGCTGACCGGCAACGACTCAGCGAGCGCCGGCGAAGCCGCGCCCATCCGCCTGACCTACAACGAAGCCGTGGAACTGAATCTGGAGTGGGCCTCCGGACAATCGCCATCTCTTCTTTCAGGTCAACCTCGGATCGGTGGAGGGAAAGTATGTAGATCCGCAGCCGCGCCTCTATTGGGTCGACGCCGGCGATTTGCCAGGTGGCGCGCCAGACAGGAGGGAAGACAAGAGGGAAGACAAAAGGGAAGTCCAGCGCTGGTTTGCCGACTACCCAGGCGAAGTCGTGCACTACACACCGCTTCCCGATGGCTCCGTGCTCTGTGCCTGCCGCCTCGGTACCGAAATTCAATTCGTGTCGCAAGCAAATCCAAAAGCTGCCATCGTAAAGCGCGACGGATGGCCCGGAACCTACGAAGACCCCGCCGCCGCAACGCATTCCTCGCGCATCGCCTTTGTATACTCGGCAATCGAGCGCCCCACGGAGATTTACATCGCCGATGGCCTCGACAAACTGGCGCAGGCCCAGCCCATCACGTCTTTCAACAAGCTGTTCACTGAGCGAGAACTGCCCAAGGCCAAGCCCTATCACTGGACCTCCGACGACGGCACCCCAATCGAAGGCATGCTGATGTATCCACCGGGAAAATTTGAAGCGAAAAACCTGCCGACGTTTGTATTCATCCACGGCGGTCCGCAGGATGCCGACGGCAATCACTTCCAGGCCGACTGGTATGTGTGGGATCGCCTCGCCGCCACCGCCGGCTGGCTGGTGTTTGAGCCCAACTATCGCGGCTCGACCGGCTACGGCGATAAATTCGCGCTCGCGATCGTTCCTGAGCTTTTTTCCGGCCCAGGTCGAGACATCCTCGCGGGCGTAAACGCGCTGGTGAAGGATGGCATTGCCGACCCGAACCGCTTGACCATCGGCGGCTACAGTTATGGCGGCTATATGACGAACTGGCTGATCACCCAGACCACGCGCTTCAAGGCCGCGGTTACCGGCGCCGGTGGAGTGGAGAACGTCGCCGACTGGGGCAACGACGACTCGACCGCTGATGATACTTACTTTCTCGGCGGGCTGCCCTGGGAAAAACCAGATCGTTATCGCAGCGAAGCCGCGATTTTCCAAATCGATAAAGTACGAACACCAACTCACATGGTAGCTGGCGGCGACGATATTCGGGTCCCGCTGCTCGAGGATTACCTGCTAGATCGCGCTCTGCACCAGCTAAACGTTCCGAGCGACCTGCTGATCTTCCCCGGAGAGGGACACGATCTCTCGAAGAATCCCTGGCACGGAAAGATCAAAGTGCGCGAAGAGCTGAAGTGGCTGGAGAAGTACGGCGGCGTCGGAGATACGATTCCCGCCACGAAGTAATGACTTTCCACCAACGACCCGCACAAGGCCTTAATATTGTTGTCATGGCGAAAGCGTCAGAAACCAAACTAAAGCAAGCTCGCGTGCTCTCTTCCCGGGTCAGTTACCGGGGCCCGCTCTTCAGCGTCACCACCGATCAAGTGGAAGAGCCGGGCGGCGTCCGCGCCCGCCGCGATGTCATCCGGCATGCCGGCTCCATCGTTGTTTTAGCTGTGCATGACAATAATGACGACGAAAACGATGGCGCTAAGCAAGCCGCACGCAAAGCCGAGCCGCGCATTCTGCTCGAGCGCCAGTACCGCCACGCAGCGCAGTCCATCATGTGGGAGCTGCCCGCCGGGCGCATCGACGATGGCGAGACGGCGCTCACCGCCGCGAAACGCGAGTTGCTCGAAGAAACCGGCTACACCGCTCGCCACTGGAAGCGAATCCTGCATTTTTACGTAAGCCCCGGTTTTCTCGACGAAACCATGACTATCTACCTGGCCCGTGGCCTCCGAGCCGGGGTCGCTCAACCCGAGGCGGACGAGAGAATCGCAGTGAAGTTCCTCCCCCTATCAGAGGCGAAACGCATGGCTCTGAATGGGACTATTCGCGATGCCAAGACCATCTCCGGCATCCTGTGGCTGGCCCAAATGCCGCGACCAGCGCGCTAGACCCACGCTAGAGCGATGATGCGGCAGAGCGCCCTCACAGCCGCGTCGCCAGAGCTCCCGAATTCCTGCGCAACCCCAGCCATCCGCCTGATAACTGCCTGGTCACTCTTCTGGCATAACTGCCGAATAGGCTGCCTTATGCCAAGCCTTGACAGTCCTCCAAGTCAGCAGCACAATGCCTACACATTTTTTGCGTACCCCCGAAATTGCGCCTTTTCAGGGTTCGCGAAAAAGAGGGGGGACGCACGTGGAACGTTTGAAAGGCACCGTAAAGTGGTTCAACAACGCTAAGGGATACGGCTTCCTCGGCCGAGACGATGGACCGGATGTATTCATTCACTACAGTTCCATCACCACCGAAGGTTACAAGAGCCTGCAGGAGGGCGATAAGGTGGAGTTCGAGATTGTCCAGGGTCAGAAAGGGCCGCAAGCGGCCAATGTAACCAAGGTTCCCTGATCGCACGTCGCTTCACGCCGGCCGGTTTTCCGGACCAACTTGTTTGTGTCAACGATGCCGGCGCTGTCTGTGTCCTCCGAATCAAGCTGGTGTGAATTCGGAGCAAGCATCGCAGCGTCGAAGTTACTTGGAGTTCGTAGCGACCTTCTCCCCAGATGCGCTTGACTTACCGATGATTCCGGGGGATGATTCCGTGTTCGACTGGCCAACCCTCCCCTGATCGTTAGCACTGCCGCAACCGAGCCAAGTAAGAGTCATTCTATTGTGCTCGCGGAACGGCCATCTTGCTGGAGGCTTCATGAAATCTCTCCGCTTCATCTCCCTGTTCGCCGCCCTCACCATGATGCTGGCTGCGGTGCAATCGAATCCTGTCGCCCATGCCAATCAACCGAATGCGCTTCCCGAGGCTCAAAAGCAGCCTGCGGCTGAGTCCGCCCAGTTGGCTCCCGCTGAGCAAGTGAAGATTCTTGCCAAGGCCGTAGTGTACGACTCGGCTTGTTATGCGGCCAATTCCGTAGCGCTAGCGGACTTAAACGGGGATGGCAATCTGGATATTGTCGTAGCTGCCGCTGATACCGGTATATGCGTGCTCCTGGGGAATGGCGACGGTACGTTCCAGACCCCGGTCGTTTACCCCACCATAGATACATATCCTGCCTCCCTTGCTCTTGCAATTGAGGATGTGAATGGCGACGGCCGCCCGGATTTGGTTGTGTCGGCGTACAACGGAGGGAGTTCCAATGGTGTCGTAAACGTGCTCTTGGGGAATGGCGACGGCACCTTTCAGCCACCTGCCGTCTCCACTTCAGGTGGAGGAGGTGGGTCCAGTTCGATCGTGATCAAGGACCTGAACGGTGACGGCCGTCCGGATCTGATCTTGGCCGACGGATGCTACAGCCCAGAGTGCGCTGGCTCTGATGGCGGAGTCAGCGTGCTAATTGGCCACGGAGACGGGACCTTCGAAACACCGGTAACCTATGACGCGGGCGGATCTGGTGCACTATCCATTGCCCTCGCGGATGTCAATGGCGACGGCCATCCAGACCTGGTCGTGACCAACCTCTGCACAATCGCCGGCGGCACCTGCGCCGGTCCGGGCGGGATGAGCGTGCTGATTGGCAATGGCGATGGCACCTTCCAAGCGGCTGTCAGCTATAGCTCCGGCGGGTACCTTACCGCCCCTGTCGCGATCTGCGACGTGAACGGCGACGGCCATGCTGATATGATCGTAGGCAACGGCTGCCAGGACAGCAGTTGCAATGGCGGCAGCGTGAGCGTGCTGCTTGGCAATGGCGACGGTACCTTCCAGCCGCCCGCCAGCTACAGTTCGGGCGGCTATGGCTCCTATTCACTCGGCCTGGCGGACCTGAACGGCGACGGCCATCCGGATGTAGTCGTGGCCGTAAACGTTACCGAAAGCTACGACAGCCATGGGGAAGTAAGTGTGCTCGTGAACAACGGCAACGGCACCTTTCACGCACCCGTGATCTACAAATCGGGCGGGTACACGGCCACTTCGGTCGCGATCGGGGACGTGAGCGGCGACGGCCGGCCTGATGTCGTGGTCTTGAACAGCGCTTCCAAGGCCTTTAAGAGTGGCCCGGGCGCGGCGGAAGTGCTGTTGGATGTCTCGGTGGCTAAGCCGAGCGTGGCGGTCACATCGTCCCCCAACCCGTCGCTGGTCAACCAGTCGGTGACATTCACGGCCACGGTTACTTCGAGTCCAGCGGTCCCCGACGGGGAAGTCGTAACCTTCTACGATGGCAAGACCAGTCTTGGTACGGGTACCACGACCAATGGGATCGCGAGCCTGACCACATCGTTCTCCAAAGCAAAGATGTACCCGATCAAGGCCAGCTATCCCGGCGACGCTTTCCACAAGGCGGAATCATCGGGAACGTTGAAGCAGGTCGTGAACCCGTAGAGCTGGCCCTGATGATTCGGGGTGTCCTTGACCTTATACTGGGTTGGGGCCAGGCGCAGCGCTTGGCCCCCAAAACACCTGACCCCCTTTTCATGGACAACAAATCCATCGCCGGCCTTCTCTACGAAACCGCCGATCTGCTCGAAATCGACGGCCAGGATTCCTTCCGCGTGCGCTCCTATCGCAACGCCGCGCGAGGCCATCGAAGCCCTGCCGCAGCAGATCGCCGACCTGATCGCGGAGCCGAAGAAACTTCTCGAATCCACGGCATCGGCAAAGGCATGCTGGCCAATCTACTGCAACTCTTCAAAGAAGGCAACGTCGAAGCCCACGCCGAACTCCTGAAGAAATATCGCCCTTCCATGCTCGACCTGCTCAAGATTCAGGGTCTGGGCCCGAAAACCATCGCACTGATCTGGAGCGCCTACCAAGTCTGCGATATCGAAGGCGTGGAGAAACTGGCGCGCGAAGGCAAAATCCGCACCCTGCCGCGCATGGGCGAAAAGCACGAACTGAAGCTGCTCAAGGCCATCGAAGACTACCGCCGCATCGCTGGACGCTTTCTGCTTGATGCGGCTGAACAGCTGGCGGAAAAGCTGATCGAACATCTGCTGGCGGCTCCCGGCAGTCGAAAAAGTTACGCCCGCCGGATCGCTGCGCCGCGGACGCGAAACCGTCGGCGACCTCGACATCCTCGTCACCGGGAAGGCTTGCATCGAAACCGAATCGCGGCAGGCTGTGATCGAACATCTCATCCGCTTCCCCGGCCTGATGGAAGTTATCGCCCAGGGCGAAAACAAGGTCAGCTTTCGCCATCGCAACGGCATGCAGGTCGATGTGCGCCTGCTTCGCGCCCGAATCCTTCGGCGCCGCCATGCAGTATTTCACCGGCTCGAAGGCGCACAATGTCGCGCTCCGCCAGCGCGCGCTGAAGATGGGCTTCACGCTCAACGAGTACAGCCTGGCTACGCTCGAAGACGAGAAACCTGTGGCGCGCAAAACCGAAGAAGAAATCTACGCCAAGCTCAAGCTCGATTTCATCCCTCCCGAGCTGCGCGAAAATCTGGGAGAAATCGAAGCCGCCGCCAATCACAAGCTGCCCAAGCTGATCGAACGAGTCCGACATCCGCGGCGACGTGCACATGCACACCATCGAGACCGATGGCCGCAACACGATCGAAGAAATGGCCGAAGCCGCGCGCGACCGCGGCTATCAATACATCGCCATCACCGACCACTCGAAGAATCTGGCCTTCGCCAACGGCCTCACCGACGAACGCGCGCTGGCCGCACATCGAACGAATCCGTGCGGCCGACAAAACAGATAAAAGGCATCCGGATCTTCGCCGGCATCGAGGTCGATATTCTCGCCGACGGCCCGCTCGATCTCTCCGACGCAGTGCTCGAGCAAATGGACATCGTGATCGCCAGCGTGCACTCGCACTTCAATCAGGATCGCGCCACGATGACCGATCGTCTGCTGAAAGCGATCGCGAACCCGAATACCTCGCTCATCGGCCATCCGACTGGGCGCCAACTTTTGCGGCGCGACGCCTACCAATTCGATCTCGACGCCGTCCTCAAAGCCGCCGCCAAGCACAAAGTCGCCATGGAGCTGAATTCCTATCCCGACCGCCTTGATCTCTGTGACGTTCATCTACGCCTGGCGAAACAGCACGGTGTGAAGATCGTTATCAATACCGATTCCCACCACACCTCGCACATGGAAAAGATTCGCTACGGCATCACGCAGGCGCGGCGGGCTTGGCTTACCAAGGACGATGTGCTGAACACCCTGCCCGTAACAAGTTCGCCAGGACCATGAAGCATGGGTGGTAATTTGTTTAAGCCGGGCAGAGGGAGCAATACCCAGACTTAGATGTCCGAGTCGAATTCCAATTCGAAGCCTTTCGATCGCAATCCGCCAAACCTGCGCGCAGAAATCGACACATTGGTCGCGGAAGGCTCTCACGATCTTGTGGCAAAGCTGTTAGCCGAGCTATGGCGGCGCGATCCCGCACCGGCGACAGCGAGCTTCATGGCTTCGCGACTCGACGAACTGCGCAATAAGTTCGCGCTCACAAAATTCAAGCTGGCGATTCTGCGCTCGTACACTGTCGAACCGATCGTGCCGCTACTCCGGGCGGAAGCATTCGCATACGGCATCGATCTCGAAGTGCAAGTCGGCGATTTCAACACCTACGTGCAGGACATGCTCGACGCCCAAAGTTCGCTCTATCGCTTCGCGCCCGACGCCGTGGTGCTGGCGGTTCGCACTGACCAGGCGGCTCCTGAGTTGTGGCGTGACTTCGCCGATCTGGCGCCTGAAGCGGCGCAGCAGGCTGCCGAGCGCGTGGCCCACCACTACGAACAGTGGATCGGAGCATTTCGAAAACACAGCCACGCAGCGCTGATCGTTCATTCGCTGGAGCACCCGTCATCTCCAAGTCTCGGAGTCCTCGACAGCCAGTCTGAGGTGGGACAGTCCGGGACTCATCCGGCACATCAACTGTGAACTACTGCGCATTGCCCAGGAATTCCACGGCGTGTACGTGCTCGACTACGACGCGCTGGTGGCGCGGCACGGCGGCGAGCATTGGCACGACGAACGCAAGTGGCTGACTGCGAGGCTTCCCATAGCCGCCGCCTATCTTCTTCCAATGGCGCGCGAGTGGACGCGCTTTGTCGTTCCGCTCAGCGGACGCATCGCGAAAGTCCTGGTCGTCGATCTCGACAACACGCTGTGGGGCGGCGTGATCGGCGAAGACGGCATGACCGGCATCGCAGTGGGTCCCGAATATCCGGGCGCGGCCTATCAGTCCTTACAGCGCGCCCTGCTCGATCTGTCGCGCAAGGGAATTCTGCTCGCCCTATGCAGCAAGAACAATCTCGACGACGCCATGGAAGCGCTGGAGAAGCATCCCGGGATGCTGCTGCGCGCGAAACATTTCGCCGCGCTGCGCATTAACTGGACCGACAAGGCCCAGAACCTCCGCGAGATCGCGCAGGAGTTAAACGTCGGCCTGGACGCGCTGGCCTTCATTGACGACAACCGCTTCGAGCGCGAGCAGGTCCGCGCTGCGCTGCCCGAGGTTACCGTTATCGATCTGCCGAAGAATCCGACGGACTATGCCTCCGCCGTCAGAAATTGTGCGGCGCTCGAGCGATTGGCCCTTTCGTCCGAGGATCAGCAGCGCACCGAAATGTACGCCGCCCAGAAGGAGCGTGCCGGTGCCGGACAGAATTTTCGATCGAAAGAAGATTTCTTTCGCTACCTCGAGCAGGAAGCCGAACTCGATCCGTTATCGGATCTTACGCTCGCCCGGGTTGCACAACTCACACAGAAGACCAACCAGTTCAACCTGACCACCCGGCGCTATACCGAGCTGCAGATCGCGGACATCGCGAAAAAGCCCGGACTGGCACATGTTTTCGATCCGGGTGCGCGATCGTTTCGGCGATCACGGATTGGTAGGCGTCGCGATCGCGCACGACATAGGCGAACGGTGCGAGATCGATACCTTCCTGCTGAGCTGCCGCGTCATCGGAAGAACAGTCGAAACCGCGCTGCTGGCGCATCTCGCCGAAAGTGCCGCACAGCGCGGGCGTAAGCGGCTGGAGGGTTGGTTTTTGCCGACAAAGAAGAATGCTCCAGCGCGTGATTTTTATGAGCAGCATGGCTTCGAGTGGCAGGTAACCAACTGCGAGGGTTCTCTGTGGACACTTGATCTTGAGAGTTCCACGCTTCGTTGCCCCGATTGGATTAAGCTGAAGGTAGAGACAGAGACCACATCCGGAGGAAAGAATTGACAGCCGGCACGTTGAATCAGGTGCGCGACATCGCCAGTGATATTTTCGGAATTCCAGCAGACAAGATCACCGCGGAATCCTCGCCGCAGACCATCGAGAGGTGGGATTCTATGCAGCACCTGAGTCTGGTTCTCGCGGTCGAAGACAAGTTCGGAGTGCAGTTCGATCCCGAAGAGATTGAGCAGATGAAGAACATCGGAGCCGTCGCGGCCCTCGTGGAAAAGCTGCAGTCAATCGCGCGCTAAGAAATTTGCACTAAATTCCTACCAGCAAATTCCTTCATACGTCCGAGCACCTTCCGGACGCCGCGTCTTGTCCAGGTGGATAAGATCAATCACAATGTGCTCGGGACGCAGGTACTTGGCAAGCTGATCTTTGCTCGCCGATTTGTTCCCCAGGATGACGACTTCGGCGCTCCGCATTACGCTTTCGAGATCGGCCGAGAGCACCGACCCAATATGCGGGATGACCTCTTCGATGTATTGGCGATTGGACCCTGCGAGGCGGCCCAGAGAAACGTCCTCGTCCCATACTTTGACGTCGAGGCCCTCTCCCAAAAGGCGTTTAATCAACTGCACCTGCGGACTCTCGCGCAGATCGTCAGTGCCGGCTTTGAAGCTTAGTCCGAGCTGCGCAATTTTCTTCTTGCCGGTGCCAAGCACCATTTCCACCGCGCGATCGACGTGCTCCGCGTTGCTCGGCATAAGCGACTCGAGCAGGGGAAGTTTGAGATCGAGTTCTTTGGCTTTATAGGTGATCGCCCGCAAATCTTTCGGCAGACAGGAGCCACCGAAAGCGAAGCCAGGGGAAAGATATGCCGGAGAAATGTTCAGCTTGGTGTCGGAGGTGAAAATCCTGGCGACCGCGTCCGCGTCCACGCCGAGATGTTTGCACATGGTTCCCATTTCGTTGGCGAACCCGACTTTCACCGCGTGGTAGCAATTGGAAAAATATTTGACCATTTCAGCGACGGGGATAGTCGTCTCGTAAAGCGTGCCGGGAGTGTTCTTGTAAAGCTCGCGCAGCGGGGCGAGGTGCTGCGTGTCGCTGGCTCCAAGAATAGTGTAGGGCGGGCTGAGAAAGTCAGCGACGGCGCTGCCTTCACGCATGAACTCCGGGTTATAGCAAACCGTAAAATCCCGGCCGCACTTCTTGCCGCTTTCTTTTTCGAGGATGGGGAGCACCACCGTTTCAGTGGTCCCGGCCAGGACCGTGCTGCGTAGAACAAAAACGTGCGGTGACTTTTTCTGGCGGATAGCGGCGCCGATTTCCCGGGCAACGCTCTCAATGTGACTGAGGTCGAGCTTGCCATTTTTCAGGCTCGGGGTGCCGACGCAAACGAACGAGACTTCAGAATTCATCACGGCCGCGGCCGCGTCAGCGGTCGCCTCCAGCAATCCGGCCCTGTGCGCTTCGGCGACCATCTCGCCCATGCGCGCTTCGATGATCGGTGTCCGGCCCGAGCCCATCATCTCAACCTTGGCGGGGCTCACGTCAACGCCGATGACCTTGTGGCCCATGGAAGCGAAACACGCCGCCGAGACCGACCCGACGTATCCCAGCCCGAAAATGCTAACCGACAAACCCAAGCGAATTCTCCTCCCAATCAATTTTCTGGCGACTGTTGCTCGCCCCGAGAACTATACCAATCCCTCGCTAGAGACTTGGCAAATGATTCACTCTCGGCTGCAGTTAGGCCGCCAGATGTATTACTAAGCTGTGCATCGTCAATATGTTGCAGGCAACTCTTAAATGATTACCGCGCCTATTCTGGCCGCGATAGGAAATGGCTGCCTACATCCGCCACGATGGAGGCGTGCCCGCCAAATTTGCCGAGCAATACGTATGTGTTAAGTAGATGCGGGCAACAAC
>CAWGYS010000020.1:0-222314 GCA_963826845.1 uncultured Acidobacteriaceae bacterium | reverse complement strand
GTTGATCGCATTCCGGTGGAGGCCATCGACAAAGATCTGCTTCCCGCTTCGCTGAAGACCACGCTGTCGTCGGGTTGGCAGACGGTGTCATACCGCCAGAACACCGAGTTGGCCGTAGAAGCCTGGCATTGGAATCCGCAGGGAACATGGAGCAATGGCCGCGACGGGAGCGATCCCGCAGGCACTGGCTATTTCACCGGCTCCGCGATGCCCACGGAGAACCTGCGCTACTCCTACGGATATGCGCTTCCGCGGCGCGGTTTCACGCGTAACGACGGCACCGACAACTCTGGTTTCTCGCGCCTGACCGACGGTGACCTCAGCACTTTCTGGAAGAGCAATCCCTATCTTACTCAGCATTTCACCGGCGAAAGTGACGCGCAGCATCCACAGTGGGTTGTGCTTGATATGGCGCAGGTTCAGCCCATCGACAGTATTCGCATAGCGTGGGGAGAACCGTATGCGACTCGCTATCTTGTACAGTATTGGACCGGCGACGATCCCATCAAAGCGCCGACGCGCGGCGTCTGGGAAACCTTCCCCCAAGGCACAGTCGCTGGCGCCAAGGGCCGAACCGAAACCCTTCGACTCGTCTCGGTTCCGATTTCTGTTCGTTTCGTGCGCATCTTGATGACGGAGTCGTCTAACACTTGCGTTGCCGACGGCACACCTAATCCGCAAAACGATCCGCGAAACTGCGTGGGCTATTCCATCCGCGAACTCTACCTGGGAACGACAACGGACGACGGCGCCTTCCACGACACTGTTCGCCACACTGCCGATCAGGAGCAGACGACTACTTATTGTTCGTCTGTGGATCCATGGCACACCGCGTCCGATCTTGGTCCGACGCGTCAGGCTCAGGTTGGTTTCGATCTTTTCTTTACCAGTGGCGTTACCCGCGGACTGCCCGCGATGATTCCGGTTGCGCTGCTCTATGACACTCCGGACAATGCGGTAGCCGAAATCGCATACCTTGAAAAACGCCACTATCCAATCTCCTACGTCGAGATGGGCGAGGAGGCCGACGGGCAGTACATGCTCCCCGAGGATTACGCCGCGCTGTACCTCCAGTGGGCGACCGCGCTCCATCGGCTTGATCCGACGCTCAAACTCGGCGGCCCATCTTTTCAGGGCGTTAACAAAGACATCGAAGTCTGGCCGGATGCGAGCGGCCGAGTTTCGTGGACCGCGCGCTTCCTCGACTATCTCAAGCAACACGGCCGCATGAAGGATCTTAGCGTTTTTTTCCTTCGAGCACTATCCCTACGATCCCTGCAAAACGCCGTGGGGCGTTCTTTATGACGAGCCCGAGCTGATGCGCCACATTATTCAGATGTGGCATGAAGACGGCGTTCCCGCCGACATGCCGATGTTTGTAACCGAGGGCAATCTTTCCTCCGGCGCCAGCGAAACTTACCAGGACATTTTTTCCGGCCTCTGGCTGGCCGATTACATCGGATCGCTGCTCGATGCCGGCGGCAAAGCGGTTTATTACTTCCACTATCTGCCGTTGCAGATGGAGCCGGGCTGCAACAGTTCTCCGGGGACGTTTGGCATGTTCACGGTGGATGCTTCATACAAAATTCAGCAACCGCTGGCGCAATTCTTTGTGGCGCAACTCATCAATCTGGAGTGGGCGCAGCCCGGCGGAGGAGAGCATCAAGTCTATTCGGCCAAATCCGATGTCGACGACGGCGCGGGCCGCGAACTGGTCACTGCCTACGCGTTGAAGCGTCCCGATGGCGACATGGTCGCTGATGATTGTGAATCGCGATCAGGAGAACGCTCACCATGTTCGCATCGCGTTTCGTGGGACTGGAGATTCGACCGCGAGATTTGCTGGTCCAGTCGAGATTGCGACCTTTGGGAGCGCCCAATACAAGTGGAACCCGCCGCGCACTCGCTTTATGGCGCATGCCGAAATAGCCGCTGCGCCGACGATCGTGGCCTACACAAACGGCATGGCTGATCCGGACGGGCCGATCTTGCGCTCGAAGCAGAACGGCGGCAAAGACACGGTTTACGATCTACCGGCGGCCTCGGTGGTGGTGATCCGGGGAAGTGTCCCATCGCCCTGAAATGCGCGACGAGGACGCGTCAGTACGAGCAGGTGCCTTTGTTATCAATACGTTATTTCGCATTATGACCAACGTAACTCGCACGTTGCGCCATCTTCTGCTATACTGCTGTTAACGCTTTTGCTACGGTTTGCTCGTTAAGCGGGGATCCTGTTGGATCCGTATCACCTCCGCATTTCCTGCCCGCCGTTTGGTTCCAGCGCCAATTTCAATGCGAGCGGCATGCGAACTCTCGACACTGTGTTTGAGAATCTACTAAGCCCCTCCAGAAAGAAAACAATCGAATGACCACATTTACAGAACTGCCCCTGTCTGCTGCCCTGCAGCAGAAACTGGCGGCGGCTCAATTTATTACCCTTACACCTATCCAGGCGAAAGCCATTTCTCCTGCCCTCGAAGGCAAGGACGTTATCGGCACCGCCCAGACCGGCACCGGCAAAACTCTTGCGTTTCTGATTCCGATCATCGAGATGCTGCGCGCCACACCATCGAAGAATGTCAGCGCGCTGGTCCTGTTGCCGACACGCGAACTAGCCATGCAAGTTCACGAGCAGTATGAACAACTGCGCGACAAGAACATGCCGAAAGCAGCGCTGGTGATCGGCGGCGTCGCAGAAAAGGCGCAGATCAACAGTCTCCGCTCCGGCTGCGAATTTGTCATCGCCACTCCCGGACGCCTGCAGGATTTCATCACCCGCAAGTTTGCCGATCTGCGGCACGTGAAAATACTCGTGCTCGACGAAGCCGACCGCATGCTGGATATGGGCTTTCTTCCAGCCATCCGGCGTATCCTGCAAATTCTGCCGCAGCGCCGGCAGACTCTGTGTTACTCCGCCACCATGGAACAGTCGGTGGCCTCGCTGGTGAACGACTACACGCGTGAGCCGGTGCGTATCGCGCTCGGCTCCGTGCTTAAGCCGGCGGAAAGCGTGTCACTCGAAGCTTACGAGGTGCGTCCGTCCGAAAAACTGGACGTGCTGCGGCAGTTGCTGTACGGGGAAAAGGGACAGACCCTGATTTTCACGCGCACCAAACGCGGCGCGCAAAGGCTGGCCCGCGAACTGGAGCGCGACGGCTTCTCTTCCGCCATGATTCACGGCGATCGCACCCAGTCCCAGCGCAACGGCGCTTTGAGCGGATTTCAGGAAGGCCGTTACCAAGTGCTGGTTGCAACCGATATCGCGTCGCGCGGATTGCATTGCGATGACGTGGCCCACGTCATCAACTACGACTTGCCGAAGATGGCGGAAGATTTCATTCACCGCGTCGGGCGCACCGGACGGATGGGCTCTCAGGGCAGGGCCTCAACACTGTTCACAGCGGCGGAGAACGTTACGCTTCGCGATATCGAACGTGCTTTGAAGCTGCGCATCGAACGCAAGCAACTGGATGCGTCGGCCTCAGCCAATGACCGGCCGAAGCGGTTCGTGGAAAACACGCTGGCATCGCGGACGCTAACCAGACTGCCGGGCGAGGTTTTTGTATAGTTGTTTGTGGAGCGCCGGGCGGTTCCGCCCGGCCACCTCACTGGATAAGCGTTAGCGATCGTTAGCGATCAACGGCCTTGGCTCCGTGCGGAATCGACAGTTCGCCAGAATCAGTTTCGTCGTCGCTGCCGATGCCGAACAGCGCGGCCTGCTCCGCGGCATGCTCGCGCATCTGACGCAATTCTTCAGCTTCGTCCACCACAACGCTTTCCGGTTGATCCTGCTTGCGCTGGGTCTTCTTCTCGTTCTTGTCCCGCTGTTTCTGTTGGCGGGCTTGTTCTTTTTGACGTTTGGTGAAAGTTGATCGGCCTCGTGGCATAGGCAATCTCCCCGTATTTCTATTTTTTATGATGGCCGGCTACATGAAGGGTCTGTAGAGTTGGCCCAGCTTTGTTCCTTGAATAAACGATGAACGGACGACTTGCATCCGGTCGTTTAGATTCGAGTTGTAACCATAGTATAACCTCGATTTGGGTTCTCGGTTTTCGGTTCTCAGAAAAACCCCGCGCCCTTCGGTTTGCCACTATCAACACCAGCGTGTTAACATCGAATACGTTACGAAAACGAGAAGAGACAGGAGTGCAACAGGTTAGTGTTAGCCAGAGAGCAAAAGCAAACCGTCGTTGACACGTATCGTACGCACGCTACCGATACTGGCAGCCCCGAAGTTCAAATCGCTCTGTTGAGCGAGCGCATTGGTCAGCTGACGGAACACTTCAAGACGCACCAGAAAGACCACGGCTCGCGCCGCGGACTTCTCATGATGGTGAGCCGGCGTCGTAGCTTGCTCGACTACCTGAAGAAGTACGACTCGGAACGGTATAAAACCGTAATTTCCAAGCTCGGCATCCGCAAATAACAGCGCGACCGGCTCCGTGTGGGGCCGGTTCGAGACCTGGGTTTCCAGACCTCAGCCTTTTGCAGTGCGTTCCCAACCGCGGCCTTGGCATACGCCCGCCCACGCGAACTCCGTATCCGCGCGCATGCCCTTCTGCCCATGTAAAGGATGATTTATGAAGCCTGAATCTACCAAAGTTTCCGTCGAAATCGCAGGCGGGAAACAACTCTCCATTGAAACTGGAAAACTTGCCAAGCAGGCCGGCGGTTCGGCCGTAGTCCGCTTCGGCGAAAATGTAGTCCTCGCCGCTGCCACCTCCAATCCCGAACCCCGCGAGGGCATCGACTTCTTCCCCCTCACGGTTGACTACCGCGAATACACCTATGCCGGCGGACGCATCCCCGGCGGTTTCATCAAGCGCGAAGGCCGCATGAGTGAGCGCGAAGTGCTCACCAGCCGCCAGATTGACCGGCCGGTTCGTCCCATGTTTGCCGAGGGCTTCAAGTGCGAGACCCAGGTCATCGCCTTCGTCCTCTCCGCCGATACGGATAACGATCCCGACGTCTGCGGCATTAACGCCGCTTCCGCCGCGCTGACTCTCTCCGATATCCCGTTTCTTGGCCCGCTTGGCGCCGTGCGCGTCGGTCTGGTGGATGGCCGCTTCATCGCCAATCCCACCTACGCCGAAATGCGCGAAGGCTTGCTCAACATCATGGTTGTAGGTACTGCCGACGCGATTGTCATGATCGAGTCGGGCGCGAAAGAAGTAAAAGAAGAGACGGTCGTGGACGCGATCGAATTCGCTCACACCGAAATCAAAAAGATATGTGCTGCGATCAATGAACTGCGCAGCAAGGTCGGCAAGCCGAAACGCAAAGTCACGCCGCCGGAATTCGATGAGACTTATTTCAAAGGTCTGGAATCGCAGATCGGTCTTCGATTGGCCGACGCTCTCGACACTCAGAAGCATCCGAAGGCCGAGAGCTACGAACTGGTGCGCGTTCTCGAGAAGGAGCAGTTGGCAGCTCTGCCCGAGGACGACGATGCGGGCAAGAAGAAGTTCAAGAAGTATTACGAGACTCTTAGAGAGCGCATTTTCCGCAACCAGGTGATTGATCACAAGCGCCGTCCCGACGGACGCGCCTTCGACCAGATCCGCGAGATCTGGATTGAAGCCGGAGTCCTTCCTCGCGCGCACGGCAGCGCCGTTTTCACCCGCGGTGAGACCCAGGCGCTGGTCACCACCACCCTCGGCACGAGCGACGACATGCAGCGCCTCGAAGGCTTTGAAGGTGAAGCCAAGAAACGCTTCATGTTGCATTACAACTTCCCACCATTCTCAGTTGGAGAAGTCGGCTTCATGCGTGGCGCGGGACGCCGCGAAATCGGCCACGGCGCACTAGCCGAGCGCGCGGTTTCCTCAGTGCTTCCCACGCTCGATGACTGGCCTTATGCCATGCGCGTCGTCTCCGACATTCTGGAGTCGAACGGATCATCGTCCATGGCCACAATTTGCGGCGCCTCAATCTCGCTGATGGATGCAGGCGTGCCCTTGAAAGCTCCGGTAGCCGGAGTCGCGATGGGATTGGTGAAGGAAGGCGACAATTATGCGATCCTGACCGACATCGCCGGTGCGGAAGATCATTACGGCGACATGGACTTCAAAGTCGCCGGCACCAAGGACGGCATCACCGCGTTGCAGATGGATATTAAAGTCGCGGGCATCACTTCGCAAATCATGCGCGAAGCGCTCGCTCAAGCTCAGCGCGGACGGTTGTTCATCCTCGGAAAGATGGACGAAGTGATCACCGAAGGTCGCGTGAAGGTTTCGACCTACGCTCCCAGGATCTACACCCTGCAGATTCCCGTCGACAAGATTCGCGACGTGATTGGGCCCGGTGGCAAGATGATTCGCAGCATCATCGAGCAGACCGGCGTCAAGATCGACGTGGAAGATTCCGGCAAGGTCAACGTAGCGTCGAACGATGAAGTCTCGGCGAACAAGGCTTTGCAGATCATCCGCGATCTGACGGCGTCGGCCGAGGTAGGCAAGACATATCTCGGCAAGGTCAGCCGGCTGGCCGATTTCGGAGCGTTTGTCGAAATTCTCCCTGGCCTGGACGGCTTGCTGCACATCAGCGAAGTTGCCGAGCACAGAATCAAAGACGTTCGCGACGAACTGAAAGAAGGCGATCAGGTGCTGGTGAAAGTTCTTGCCGTCGAAGGCAACCGCATCAAGCTGTCGCGCAAGGCGATCCTGAAAGAGCAGCGCGCAAAGATGGGCGGCGCGCCGCCTCCTCCAGACTCAACTGACGAAGGAACAGATGCAGCGCCTCCGTCTGTGTCACACAGTGCTCCCCAAGGCACACCCACGGCAGTGATCGAAGGCGGCGCGGATTTCGACGCCGATGATGAGCCGAACTTCAACCGCGTAGATGGGGTGGTCGCGTCCGTAGAAGCGGGTGCCGGGCGTCCCGATGGCGCGCGCGAAGGACGTCCCAGCGGCGGCGGAGATCGTGATCGTAATCGCCGGCGGCGCGGCGGACGTGGCGGTCCGGGTCGCGGCCCAGGCGGCGGTTCGGGAGGTCACGGTGGTGGCCACTCCGGCGGTGGCGGCGGTCGCGGAAGACGTTAGGATCAGTACTCAGTATTCTTAACTAGTAAGGCGAAGGACCGCAGCGATGCGGTCCTTTTCATTTTGGCTAGAGTCAGTTGGCTAAGTTGGCGAAAGTCAGAACGACAAGCGTTTGAATACGTCTTCTGGGATATGTCGGACAGCACTCATGATGTAGCGCCACACTTTCGGCGTGTAGAGGACGTCGGGCGACCGGCGTTCAAGCGCATGCACTATGTCGCGGGCAACCAGTTTCGCATCAGCAAAGCGCGCGGAATTGGCCAGATGATCAGTCATCGCAGTCTGCACCGGTCCGGGCTTGATGGTGATGACGCGGACGCCTGCCGGATGCAGCCGGCTGCGGAGTCCCTGTAGAAATAAAGAGAGAGCGCCCTTGGCGGAACCGTACGCGTAGTTGGAGCGGCGTCCGCGATCTCCGGCGACGGATGTAATCGCGGCGAGGCATCCGTTTTGCCGGCGTTCCAGATCTGCGGCGAACAAGGTCAGGATTGCGGTGGCGCTGACGAAGTTGACTTGCAATTCTTCCAGCAGAACATCGATTGAGGTTTCTGCATCCTTTTGGTCGTGCATGGAACCGTAAGCGAGAAGCGCGGTATCAAAGCCTGGAAAACTAGCGCTCGCGAAGTCACGAATAGCAGCGTGCTGCCGAATGCAGGATAGGTCGGCAGCGTAGGTCACGACTTTCCGGGCGCCTCTGATCGCCAGGTCGGCCTGAAGTTCAGCCAGGCGTTGGGATGAGCGAGCGACCAAAAGTAAGTCGCAACCCCGGCGAGCTAACTGGCGTTGGATCTCCAGTGCAATGCCCGAAGTGGCGCCCAGGATGACAATCTTTTTCATGGCCGGCGCAAGCGTCTCGATCGGGTGCGTAGTTGTCGGGTGCGCGGTGATTGTCATCAGGATTGCCCCCCCGTCACCCGCCGCCAGAATGAAGAAGACATCTTGGGATCTATGTAGGGGACGAAGCTGCGCCAACGTGGAAACGACGCTTCAAACATGGCTGGGCTCATGCGGGCGTCTTTGGCGGGATAAAGCGCGCCGCCGCTTTGCTGAACAATTTCATCCAGCGATTGCATGAGTTTGAGCGTGCGCTCGCCGCGCATGGCAAAATCGAGCGCGAGGGTGAGCCCGGGGCGTGGAAATGAGAGCATGCCAGCCGAAGGCGCAGACCCGAATTGCTTCAGCACCCCCAGGAAAGATCCCATGCCGGAGCGGGCAACGCGATCAAGTAACTCCCCGCACTCGTCAAGGTTCGTTTCGGGGATTACGCACTGATATTGCAAGAACCCCTGTCTTCCGTAAAGCAGGTTCCATTGCCGGATGGAATCAAGGGGATAAAAAAACGAGTCATAAGGAACGACCGCTGCACCTTTCTTGGCCGCGTGAATCCTGTAGTAAGTGGCGTTGAAAGCCTTTATAGAGTATCGGTTAAGCATCCATGAGGGCGCTGCGAACGGTAGTTTGACGTCACGTTGAGCCCGATACTTCTTCCCAGCCTCGGAGGCATGGTTGCCGCGAAAGAAAATGCCGCGAAGTTTTTTCCCGGCAAAACAGTCGAGCCACGCGACGGTGTATTCAAAGTTGCCGTCGCTTTCGCGGCTAAGATCGAGGAATGAGTTGAGAGACTGAAAGGGGACGACCTCGGCGTCGATCCATGGCCCAGCCACGCGTTTGAGCTGAATGTCCGCCCAGGCAATCACGCCGGTGAGTCCGAGCCCGCCGATGGTAGCGCGCAGCATGTCAGGATTTTCCTGCGAACTGCAGATCACCAGCCCATCGTTCGAGCGATGCAGGCCGATCTGGCGGACGTAAGCGCCGAATGTTCCAGCGCGGTGATGGTTCTTCCCGTGAACATCGTTAGCGATGGCTCCTCCCACCGTGACAAAGCGAGTGCCAGGCGTAACGGGAAGAAACCATCCCTTGCACAGAAATACATCGATGATGTCGGCGAGGCTGACGCCGCTTTCACAGCGCAGCGTGCCTGTGGACTCATCGAAACCGAGGATGCGGTTAAGACGGCTACAGTCGATCAGCTCGCGCCCACCGTTAAGACAAGAGTCGCCGTAGCTGCTGCCGAGACCATAAGGAAGCAGGGAACCGGGCGCCGCAGTTTGCAGAATATTCGGTACCTGGTCGTTCCATGCCGGTTTATGAACATGTTGGTGCGCAGTCTTGGGGTAACGTCCCCACGATAGAACTCGCGTGACGACCGGTAAAACAGCGGGCTGTTTGCGCAAAGCTACGGCTGACTGACCAGACATAGTAAGTGTGCTGCAAAGCGATTAATTAACTACAAATCTACAAAACGCGTCGCTATGACCCTACCAACGCATGTCTATCATGCTTGCGGCGATGACAGCTGCTGAGGCTAGGGCCACCCCATAACTGACGGGATCCCTGATGGCAAGCGTAACCGGATCTTCCTTCAGTTCGCCGCGATGCGCCAGAAGCCAGGTTCGGCTGAGCCAGTAAAGAACAATCGGGCAAAGCAAAAACAGAAACTCCGGTGAGGAATAGAGCAATCGCACATCCTGACTGTGAACGTAGAGACTGAAAATGACGACCGCAGAAAAACTGCTGCCCACGCCGAGTGAGAGCAACAGTTCGCGATCGCCGAGATGATAGCCACGTCCGGAATTACCGGCTTTAACTAAGTCGCTGGCATTGACTAACTCGGAATATCGTTTCGCCATCGCAAGGCTGAGAAAAAGAAACATCGAAAACGTAAGGAACCACTGCGAAAGCGGCGTTGCGGAGATCAAAGCGCCGGCGAGGATGCGGAAACTATAAAAACTGGAGAGAACAAAAACGTCTAGCAGGGCTATTTTTTGAGGTAGAGGGAATACACCATCGTGAGCGCAGCGTACGCGAGCAGGACGAATCCGAATTGCGAGTCGAGCAGAAAACTCAGGCTGAGCGCGGACGAAAGCAAGATAAGCGAAACCAGCAAGCCCTCGGGAATGGATATCTCGCCGCTGGCAAATGGACGCTTTTTTTTCCACGGATGCTCGCGGTCGGAATGCAGGTCGAGGAGGTCATTGAGAATGTAGAGTCCCGAGGCGCAAAGCCCATAGAGAACGAAGCCAACGAGAGTGCGAAGAGCGGGCTTGACCGCCAGATTATGCGACAGGGCAAGGGGCAAGAAAAGCAAAAGGTTCTTTGCCCAGTGGTGTCCGCGAAGGGCATTGATCCACATGCGGAACGATGTACTGAACGATGCGCGCGCTTCGAGAATCGTGACCTTGAGCGTGGTTACCGCAGCGGCTTGCTGGGCGCGAGCCTCGGTGCCGACCACATAAGCGGCGCGAGCGTTGCGCCACACCTCTACGTCAGCGGCGGAGTCTCCCACGTATTCGAAGCCAGTCTCGGCGTAATGCTGCGCCAGAAACGCAGCTTTGTTTGCTCCCTTGAGATTGAGTTCGCCCTCACTGGCGTGCACATCGTCGAAGAGGCCGAGATAGCTGGAAATAGTTTCGGCAAGCTCGCGGTCGGCGGCCGTTGTAAGCGCGATGCGGCGGCCGGTGGCTTTTTCTTGCCTGAGAAGGTCAAGGACTTGCTGCCGATAGGGCAGGCGAGCGGGATCGAGGCGGACCCTGACGGCGAGTTGGTGTTTAAGGGAAGCTCGTCCCGAAAGCAACCAAAACGGGAGCAGCAGCAGGGTGATGGGCCGGGTCTTGAGCAGGGCGAGAGCGCATTCCCAAAGGACGTTACCCCGGATCAAAGTGCCGTCAAGATCGACGCACAAGACCGGGGACAGCCCCTTGGCGGGTTTCGCTCCTGTAGCCGACCCCATGGATGATCGTCGCATAGGGAAGAGGGCGAAATGCGGTAATAAGTGGCACACCTAGGTAACCTGAGTAACATGCGGGGCGTCGGATAGGAAGTTTAGTATGAGCTGATTGTGGAGTGAATTTGCTCCAAGTCTAAAAAACCAACCGCATGAACGAGACCCAAGCACATCAGGATCCTGGCGCATCGGAATTGCTGGCCGAGTATCTGCGACGGCCGGGCGTTCTGCTGCCGTTGCTTGGGCTGGTTACTTTTGTACTTTATAGTGGCTCGCTGTCATTCGATTTCGTATGGGATGACTGGCCTCAGATTGTGAACAGTCCGATCATCCGGAGCTGGAGCAATCTGCCGCGAGCGTTCGGGAGCGACCTGTGGTATCACGTGGCGCGACACCAGGTGTACTACCGTCCGCTGTTCGTAGCGTGGTCGATGCTGAATTACACATTGTTTGGCTTGCGTCCGTGGGGATGGCACTTGGGAGCGGTTCTGTTGCATGTGGGCGCGGTTGCGGCAGTGTTTTGGCTGGTGCGACGGCTGGGACTGGAATACTGGACGGCGGCGCTGGCGACGCTGATCTTTGCGTTGCATCCGATTCACATTGAGCCAGTCACATGGGTTTCCGCCGCCTCAGACACGATGGTGACGATGTTCGCCGCTCTGGCCTTCGCGGCGTTTCTTAACGGGCGTGATCTGGAGTGCACCTCGAGGTTAGAGAAAAGAGTGGCGTGGCGGCTTGCGTCTCTGGCGCTGCTCGCATGCGCGCTCCTCACAAAGGAAATGGCGGTAATCTTTTCGGCATTGGTGGGAATCTACGCGTGGTTGCACCCCATCGACGAAAAGGCGTCGTCGGGGCGGCGACTCATTGCCGCGGCGATGGAAGCCACTCCATACGCGGTCGTGACGCTAGCTTATGCAGTGCTGCGAAAACATGCACTGCTGCACGCAACGGGCCAGTTTGATCCCAGTCACGGAATGATAGACGTAATGCGGACCTTGCCGCTGGTGCTGTCCATTTATTTGCGCCAGTTGCTGATTCCCGTGGGCATCACAGGGCTCTATTACACGCCCTATGTTACGAGCGCAATTTTCAGTCAAGTTGTGGTTCCCGTACTAGTGCTGGGAGCCGTGCTGGTTGGGGCTGTGGTATTGGAACCGGCGCGAAGGGAACTCAACCGTCGCGTTTGCCGGGCTGTGGCTGCTGGTGGGGTTGGCGCCCGCGCTGTATTTGCGAAACTTTGGCAATGGCGATTTCGTTCGCGACCGCTACATGTATTTGCCCTCAATTGGATTTGCGATTCTTGCGGCAATGGGGCTGCGGCGGCTGCCATCCTTCAAGGAATGGAGCGCACAGGCAGTGCAGACCTGCGCAGTCATCGTGCTGTGCGTTGGTTATGTGGGCGCATCCCTTGCGCAGCAGGTGTACTGGGGAAACGATCTGCTGATGCTGGTGCGCGGACAATCGCTGTATCCGGGAAATCCCTATGCTTTGGCGGGGTTGGCCAAAGAATACAGCCAGCGGGGTGCGCACGAGCGCGCGATCGCATTGGCGCAGCAGGTGGTAACGGATCACCCTGAGTATGGCTATGGGCCGCTGGCTCTAGCGGAGGCATATATCCACGCTGGCCGATTCGACGAAGGGCGCGTATGGCTGGACCGGGTGAACCCGGATTACGCCAAGTCGGAAGTGGGCATGGCGGGGCTCGCCGGGCTGTATGGACAAATAGGCGACTACGAACGCGCCTTTACACTCTGCTCGGAGATTTTGGAAAAGGAACCGAATCTTTATTCGGCGCTCTACAACTGCGGCAATATTCACTTGATCGACGGTCAATACCAGGACGCCGAACAGTTGCTGTCCCGCGCCGTGCAGTTAGTGCCGGAACAGGCGGCTCCGAAACATTTCCTGGGGCGCGCCCTTCTGCAGGATGGACGGAACGCAGAGGCGCAACCCTATCTGCTGCAGGCGGTGGCCATGGATCCGAAAGTGTGGGACTACCACTACTGGCTTGCCGAGTCACTTGAGAAAAGCGGGAATATACCTGCAGCGCGGGCCGAATATCAGCAGGCGTTGCAATTGAACCAGGAGAGCAAGGAAGCGAAGCTGCGACTGATGGCGCTGGAGACGAAGTGAAGATGGAAATGGAAAAAGCTTCCGCAAAGTCAGAGATGCAATTGCCCGGCATTGGGTGGACTGCCCGGCGTGGAAATTAGGGTCCACGAATCTGGCCCGGAGGCGTTAGAGGCCAGCGCGAGCGAAGTGGCTGTGCTGACAGCTGCTCAGGGTTGGGTGTTCCATCTGCTGGTGCTGGGCGCGGTCTTGGCGATCACCGCCATTTACGTTGGTGTCCACATCGGCAGCGGTTGGGTTCCGGCCGACGACGGCATTCTGGGCCAGAGCGCGCTGCGCGTGATGCAAGGGCAGCTTCCGCATCGCGATTTCACGGAGATCTATACCGGCGGTCTGGACGTGATCCACGCGCTGGCGTTTCGCGTTTTCGGCGTAAACCTGATGTCGTTGCGACTCTGCGCGTTTCTGTTCTTTCTGGCGTGGATTCCCGCTGTCTACTACATTGCTCTGCGCTTTACATCCGCGGTTGCGGCCGGTTTGATCACGCTGCTGGCGGTTGCCTGGAGTTATCCGAATTATCCAGCGGCCATGCCGTCCTGGTACAACCTGTTCTTCGCCACCTTTGGAGCAGCGGCGCTGCTGCGCTACCTGGACGTACGCAAGGCGCAGTGGTTGTTTGCGGCGGGCGTTTGCGGGGGCGTGTCGATTCTGATCAAAGTCATCGGGGCCTACTACATTGCGGGCGGCGCTGCTGTTTCTGGCGTTCCTTGAACAGAGCGATGCGAGGAGTGACGTGCAGACTGACGCGCGAGATGATGAATCCGCGGAGCCGAACCAGAGCGCGATCCCGTATCGTGTGTTCAGCGGCAGCGCGCTCCTGCTGTTTCTGGCTACGGTAGTTTACGTTTTTCACGCGCGCCTGGGTATGGGCGAGTTCTACCATTTCGTGCTGCCGTCGGCCGTGCTGGTGGCGCTGATCCTGCATCGGTGAACGGAATGTGCGGAAGGCGGTCGACCGGCCAGCGATTTAGAGGTCTCGCTGCGGCTGGTGCTTCCATTTGTCGGCGGACTGCTGAGCCCGGTGATTGTTTTTCTGACGCCCTACGCGCGGTCGGGAGCGCTCGTCCAGTTCTTTTCGGGCGTCACCTCAAGCGCCATCGCCCGCTCGGTTGGGCTGGGAGTGATTCGTCCGGTGGGAATCGAGAAAAGCATATTCGCGCTTAGCGCTCGCTGGGCTGGTAGCGGCGGCGATGTACTGGCGCGAGTTTCAGGGAAAGCTTGTGGGCGCGGCGGTCGGCTTGGGATTGGCAGTGATGCTGGTGAAGGCTGGGACGTCGAGTGAGATCGTCTCGGGAGTTTGGTATTCGGTTGCGACTCTTACTCCGCTGGTGGTGTTGCTAGGCGCGGCGGTCGTGTTGGCGTCGGGGAAGTGGGGCGGCGCCACGAGACTCCAGCAGCAGCGCATGATGGTGCCAGTTTCGCTGGCGGCGATCTGTGGTCTTGTGCAGTATCCGTTCGCAGCGCCGATTTATCTCTGTTATGCGCTGCCGCTGACGTTGCTGGCCGCAGTGGCAATTGTGGCGACCGCTAGAAAGCAGCCGGGGACTTATGTACTGGCCGCGGTCGTAGGATTTTATCTGCTGTTTGGCGTGGTCATGCTGGTTCCGGATTATGTTTACGAATTGACCCACAAAGTGGGGGCGATGGACGAACTGCATCTGGAACGGGCAGGGGGACTACGGATCGAATATGCCGCGAACTTCGCTGACTTGATCCATTTTCTGCAGCAGCATTCGCCTAACGGATTGATGTATGCGGGCAACGATTGTCCCGAGCTGTATTTTCTCTCCGGACTGAAGAACGCAACCCGCGACGATGGCGGCGCGCCGGCGGAAGACGTATTGCAAGCGCTGAAATCCGATGATCTTAAATTAGTCGTGATCAATGAAGCGCCGTTCTTCCCCTCCGCCAAGATGGGTCCGGAAGTAAGAGCGGAAGTTGCGCGAAAGTTTCCGTACAGCAGCCAGTTCGGAATCTTCCACGTGTTTTGGAAGCAGTGATTCGTTCGACCAGGAAATCCGAGTTATGTTCAAACGTTGGATACTAAACATAATCCACAGCTTTGGATACGAGATCTTCAAGGCGCCGGCGGCGACCCGCGGCGAACACCAGACGATCGTTCCGTTGGCCTCCTATGCCCCGTGGAATCTCGATCCGGTATTCGCCAAATTCTACGATCGGTGCCGCACGAACACGCTGGTCGACATCTATCGCTGCTATGAAATCTGGTCAACCGTAGCTGAAGCTGCGAAGCTTCCGCAAGGAGACTTGCTCGAAGTTGGCGTGTGGCGCGGAGGCACCGGAGCCCTGATTGCGGCTCAGAGCGCGCAACGCATTCCTTCCGCTAAGGTGTTTCTGTGCGACACGTTCACGGGCGTGGTGAAGACGGGAGCGCAGGACACCATCTACAAAGACGGAATGCATGCCGACACTTCTGCGGAAATTGTGAAGCAGCTATTGGCCGATCTCGCGCTGGGCAATGCGGTTGTGCTCCAGGGCATTTTCCCGGAACAGACCGCAGACCAAATTCAGGATCGCCGCTTCCGGTTCTGTCATATCGACGTCGACGTGTACCAGTCGTCGAAAGACATCTGTGAGTGGGTATGGCCGAGGCTGGTATCGGGCGGCGTTGTCTTATTCGACGATTATGGAATGCGAGGGACGGAAGGCGTGCAGCGCTTCGTGAATGAGTGGCGGGGGCACGAAGACTTAAACTTTTTCTATAACCTGAACGGACACGCCATCTTCGTCAAGAAATAGCGTGCACGGGATGAAGCGAGGCCTGGGCCAGCGGCGGCGCGCTCTCTGATCCGATTAAGGTTGCATCCGGCAGTTCTCACTGTTCACGCTTACCCGGTAGATTTGGTGTTCTTCAATCACCCCGTCTTCATAGATGCCGATGATGGTCAGGGTCGCACCGTCCATCTCAAGTTGCCGCAGAAGCCACGTGTCGGGATGGTTGTAGCCACCCAGCACGAGAAACTGCGAGTGCCCGCGTAAGAAGGTGCAATAGGACTCCACTTTTCCGCTGATGGGGAACGCCGCCCTGACCAGTTCATAGTGATCGAAAGCAGTGGCATGGACGATGGTTGCGGCTGCCGCATGGTCGGTCAGCAAATAGAGCCGATTCGTGAGGGTGGCATCCTGGTACTGGGCGAGTTCAAGAAATGTGGGTCCATTGCCAGCCACGAAGGGAAGGCTGGGGTCGAGCGCGCCAAGTCGAGATACGGTTGGAGCTGCAGACAGTTGTTTTTGCAACCCAGGCGGGACGCTTGGTTGCGTCAACGTGGGCGGCGCAATCGGAGGCAGCGCGAGAACATACATCAGTTTCGCCGCGACGGCAGGCCGCGCGACGCTGGAGAGTTGCTCGGTCAGCCAAGGTTTTCCAAAGGTATTGAAAATGAGCAGAACGGCCAGCAGAACTACCATCCAGCCAGCTGCCCGGCGGTCGCAGTGCGTGCGACGCGCAAGAAACATAACCGGAACCATCGCGCAGGGGATCAGTGCCGCTACCCCATAGCGTTCATAGAACGCGGTGCCAGTACGGGCAAACAGAATTTCAATTTCCAGCGGAACGAGGAACAAAAACAAAAGGAGCCATCGCAGGGAAACATCGGCTGCCCGCGAACCGAAGCGCCGAGCGGTGTTCTGTCCTTTTGGAACCAAAGGCCACACCGCCGCGATCAATAGGATGACGGCCAAAGGAGTCACAAGAAACCGAACGTGTTCCCAATAGCAGATGGCCAGGCGCCGGGGACTAGCTTGGCTCCATTCCGAAAATAATATGATTGATCCGTGGCGAAGGAGAGTCCGGTACGTAACGGCGGAGATCAGCGGAAGTATCAGCGCCAACCACAGACGCCAGTCGGGCTTGCGGCGCAGCCAGTAGCGGATCGCTTCCGCGGCGACAAAAGCGGCATAGGCCAGCACGCCCAGCACGTGCGAGAGCAGCAGCCCGAAGCCGCCCGCGATCAGCGTTGTAAGTGCCCAGGTCCGGCTGCTTCGGTCTTCCTCGTTGATGGAACGATACCAACTCACGAGCATCAGGCCGGTAAAACACAGAACCATCGAATACGAACGTGCCTCGGTGGCCAGGTGAGCGTAGGGGCTGCTCCAAAGCATGAGCACAGCCATGAGTCCGTAGAGCGGGGACAGAAGCCGGCTCAAGAAAGAAAACAGAATTGCGCTGCAGGCGAGAAAAGCGAGCAGGAACGGCAGGCGGCACGACCAGGAACTCACTCCAAAGATCGCGAAACGAGGCGCGAACGAACAAATACGAAAGCGGAGGATGGAGGTCAATGGTAGTGAGTGAGCGCGAAGAGCTGCCGGAGACTCGGCGCCTGCGCGATGTAGAACGTGAAGAGTTCGTCGTGGTCCAGATGGCGCGAGGCCATGCCGCTCAGGTGGCCCCAACCGAAAACGAGAGAAATTGCGGCGAAACACAACCAGCCGTGCGCTTCCGCAAAACCAGCAACGGCATGTAGAAGTCGAACCGTTAGAAACGAACTCGCTTCCAGGCTTCGCGTTCGAGCCCGGGCCGATCGCTTGAGTGCGGGCGAACGAACTCATGTGGCCTGTAGAGCCTCTTCCGGGGTCTGGATCGTGATCAGAACAGAATCGCGATCGCAGGCGTCCTTGCAAGGCAGCTTGCAGACAAGGTCGGTAGGGTTCAGCCGAAAGTCAGGGTCAAAAAGGTTGGCCATCCGAAATTGCTCGAGCGGCCGGTTCCTGACCAGTTCGGTGTACAGCGGAGAATAGGTATAGCTGAATCCCGCTGCGCAAGTAAATACCTGGCCGTCCGGCAACAGGTTGATGTAATTCCGCCCGGCGGAGCACTGCTTGGCGCTGAAGTCGCTAAAATCCACCAACGACTTGCGGTCAGCCTGCGTGTACTTACGCAATAGCGTCTGCTCTTCCGCGCTGTAAACGAATTCGCGATCGACATATGGGTCCACATGCAGACTAACGCGGTGGGTTCTCATCAGTTCGTCAATCGCAGAAATCACCGGGCAGGTTCTCGCGGGTCGCGACGATATTCACATGAACATCGAGAAATTCCTGCAGTTCCTTGACCCGTTCAATGAACTTCTCTGCGCTTACATATTCACGATGAAAGCTGGCGTTGAGATGAAAAGGACGACTAATTTTCCGGTACACGCTCGCGGGCAGCGACACGTTGCTCACAATTCCGAGCAGCTTGTGCTTCTTGGGCAGGTGATTGACCAGCTCCGGAAGGCCGGCATATAAAAATGGCTCCCCGCCGGAGATATAGATCAATGCGGGCGGCAGCTTTTCGAGTGCGACCAGCCATTGCTCAACCCGCTTCTCGGACTCTTTCGGAAACACCTTGGCAAAGTCGAACTTTGTGCAAACCGTGCAATACGTACAAGCATAGTTACAACGAAAAGTAGGCCAGAAAAGGACGTGCAGGCGGTCGCTGAACAGCTTGCGGTAGTGCGGCTTGAGTAGGAATTTTACTCGAGCCGGAATAAAGCGCTGCAAGCTACCCAAGTCCATTAACGACTCCCTTTGGATGAAGACCGTTCCCCGGAGGCAAAGATGCAAAAGTTACAGATAAAGTGTGTTGACTGTAAAGATTGTAGCGTAGGATGCGTGGCCTCACGCCGCTGCGCTGGATGTGAGGAGTTACTAAAGATCAGCATGGAACGCACGCCAGTAACGAACTCTGGCAGAACCGCTGTGAGTAATGGGATGGTAACGTCTCTAGTTCTAGCTTCCTGCGGCCACACCGGATGCGAGAGCGCTCTGGGAAAGCGGTTCGCCGGGCTCGTACTGGAAATTCAACCTTTCGCGCTCGACCACCAGCGGACGGTTGTGCACTTGGGTATGTATATTCCCGATGTACTCGCCAATAATGCCCATGAAGAGAAGCTGGAGCGATCCCAGAAAGAACATTCCGATGGCGATGGGCGCGATGCCAACCGTGAAGTTTTCCCAGAACATCAATTTGTAGGCAAAGTAGGCCACGCCTCCCAGCAATGAAAACAGCGATCCGGCAAAACCGGAAAAAGTGACGAGCCGCAGCGGGACCTTGGAAGTTTGGTGATGCCGAGCATGGCGAGATCGTAAAGCGTGTAAAAGTTGTTTTTTGACTTACCGCTCTTGCGGCGCTGCTGCTCGTACTGAATCTCGGTGTGAGGCAGCCCGATCTCGGCGATCATGCCACGGAAATAAGGGTAGGGATCGCCAAACTGGCGGACCAGGTCGATAACTTGCCGGTCATAGAGCCCAAAGCCGGTGAAGTTTTCGTAAGTCTCAATGTCGTCGGAGAGGTGATTGACCAGCCGATAGAACATTTTCCGTACCAGAAACATCGGCGCGGATTCGCGGCTTTGATGCTTGACCGCAATGACGATGGGAACTCCCTTTTCCCACTCTTCGATCAGTTGGGCGAGCACTTCAGGCGGATCCTGCAGATCGGACATGAGAACAATGACGGCGTCGCCCCTGCTTTGCAGAATGGCATGCATGGGGGAACGCACATGTCCGAAATTGCGCGCGTTGCGAATCACCTTGACGTTCGAGTCGGCGGCGGCGATTTCGCTGAGAACGGCGAAAGTAGTGTCGCGCGATGCGTTGTCGATGAAAATATGCTCGTAGCGGTATTTTCCCAGGCTCAACATCAGGCTGCGCACGCGTTCGTAAACTTCGCGGACATTACCTTCCTCGTTAAAGCAGGGCGTGACTACGCTGATGGTTTTCATATCGTGAAGAGCGCTCACTTGCCGCCGCCGGCTTTGGCCGCGTGAGCGGCAGCCTGCGGTGCCAGACCACGGTTGTAGATCAGTTCGGTGAGCGACGGAATGTTGGCATAAGGGCTGTCAATGGCGTCGATCATGATGGGCTGATCCTTGGACACCGCCTTTCGGATAACTTCGCCCCGCATCAGTTCGCGGCAGGAGATCTGTCCCTGCTGCAGCGGAATCGCTAAATAGATGTCGGCATCCTGCAGAACGTGGCCCACCGGAAGATCGCGCTTGGCATACACTCCGCGAACCAGCGCGTCGAGATAACTGATTTCCTTTTGCGGAGGCAGTCGCTTTTGCGTGCCCGGAGCTCCGCACATTCTCTTGGCGCGATGGAAAGCCTTGAACCAGCTGTCAACCTGCTCCGGCACGGAGCAGTATGGAGAAACCGTCATGCCCTCGGTCTGAATGTCGACGTGCCGCTCGAAGGTGCGCGCGCCCTTGGCATAGGCCATGAGCATGGACGAAGTCCAATCACGGTACTCGTGCGAGGAAAATCCGATGATGTGCTGGGGATAGCGGCGGCAAAGAAAGTCGATCTGATTCAGTTCGATGTCGGAGTCCTCAGAGGGATAAAGCGAAACGCAGTGGTTGATGGCCAGCGGGATATGACGATTGTCGAAAAAAGTGACCAGATCGTCGATGTCCTTGAGTGAAGAGCCGCCAGTCGAAACGATGGCCGGTTTCTTTGTCTTCGCTATCTTCTCGATCAGGATCCAGTCGTTGCAGTCCGAACTGGCGATTTTGAGGATGGGAATGCCGAGCTCGCAGCAGAAGTCAACCGAACTCTCGTCAAACGGCGTCGCCATCGGAATGCAACTGGCTTCGCGGATAGCTTGCACCAGTTTGGCGTAATCCTCGAGCCGCAGGCGCGTGTCGAGAGTCTTCTTGATGTAGCGGATATCGTCGCGCTGCCGAAAGTCCCGGTGTATGAAGCTGTCGACATCGCGCAATTGGAGTTTGATGGCAGCGCGCACGTTGTTGAAGCGCACGACCTGGGCGTAGTTGCTGATGATCTTCAAGCCGCGCTGCAAGTCGCCGAGGTGGTTATTGGCCAACTCAAGGACGAATAACTCGTCGAATATATCGTTTCCAGTCATGATGTTACTTGCCTGCCCCGTGGTAGTGCGGTGACCGTTCGAAAGTAGGGCTCATTAGCATGGTAATGTCCTTATTCCTTGATGACGTTGTCCATTAGTTCAGTCTCATCCAGGAATGGGTACATGTCCTCTAGATTGGGGGAAACGATACGCCCATCGGGTAACTGCCGCGCCCGCGAGCGCGGCTCGAATTCCTGGTTCGGATCGAGCACAACGTCGATTAGTGCTGGCCCGTCGGCCGCCAGCGCGCGATCTACTTGGTCCAGTTGGCACTCGCGGTCAATGCGGATCGACGGAATGCCATAAGCGCAAGCCACCTTGACCATGTCAGGAAGAGAAGCGCCGCTCGCTGCGCTCTCCCCTGTGAGACGGCCGAAGAACCCAGATTGCGTCATCCGCATCGAGAGATAACCCGAGTTATTCAGCACGAAGATCTTGAGTGGCAGGCGATGATGAACGACGGTTTGTAACTCTTGGATGTTCATCTGAATGCTGCCGTCCCCGGCAAGGCAAATGACACGCTTGCCGGGACGCGCAAAAGCCGCGCCGATGGCGGCGGGCAAGTCGTAGCCCATCGACGCGGACCCGGAGTTCGAGATAAGACGTTGGCCCTTGCGCAACCGCATGGTCTGAAAAGGCACGATGCAAGCGGTTGCATTACCGCAGACGATGACATCGTCGCAGGCGAGCTTGGCCGAGAGTTGCTCGACGAAGTAGTAAGGATTCAAGGGCGGCCCAGGCTGACGTTGTTTGTCCTGTACGACCCGGTATCGTTGCACGCGTTCACGGCACCAGGCCAGCCACGCAGCGTGAGTTCCATTGTTGTAGTTAGAGGCGTCACACTGGCGGAGGAGTTCTTGCAGGAACTCCTTGAGGTCGCATCGGATGCCCATGTCCGGCCGAACTGTGGGCTTGTGGAACTCCGCAGCGTCGATATCTACCTGAATCTTGAAGGCCCGCGGTGCGAACGATTTCCAGTTGTAACTGGTTTGTCGGATGTTGAGGCGCGATCCGAGGATCAGCAGAACATCCGCATTTTGGACGGTGAAGTTTCCGGCGCGGTCGCCGATCGTGCCCTGGCGTCCGCAAAAGAGCGGGTCGTCGGAGGCGATTAGATCGTGGGTCCAGGCGGTGGTCACGGGCACGCCCAGGCGGTGCAAGAGATGCGTCGAACTCGGCGACGGCATGGGCGGCGCGGATGCCGGTCCCGGCGAGGATTACCGGGCGCTTTGCCTTTCTGATGCGGTCGAGGACCTCCTGGCACTGGGATTTGAGCCGCGACGAGATCGCCGGCGATATTGTCTTCTGCGTGCTCGTCCGCCGTGGGATCGTAGCCACGAAGACTAGCTGGATCGATGGACGCGGCCTGCACATCAACGGGAATATCGAGCCAGCAGGGGCCCGGGCGTCCAGTTTGCGCCAAGTGCCAGGCGCGCTCGAGGTGATATCGAATGGACAGAGGGTTGTCGATCAGCACTGCATATTTGGTGATGCCCGCGACCATGGCGATGATGTCGGCTTCCTGGTCTCCCGAGTTGGCGCAGGCCGGTGATGCCCTGGGCGCGCATGCAGGTTTCACGTTTGACCTGGCCGGAAACAATGAGCATCGGGATGGAGTCAGTCCACGCGCCGAAAACTCCATTCAGAGCGTTGATGCCGCCGGGCCCGGTGGTGACGTTCACCACGCCGGGCCGGCCGCTGACGCGGGCGTAAGCTTCGGCGGCCATCGCCGAAGCTTGTTCATGGTGATTGCAAACGTACTGAATGCGCGGCTCCTTGCCGATGGAGTCGTTGAGATGCATGGCGCCGCCGCCGGTCACCAGGAAAATGTGGCGCACACCCCAATCCGCGAGTTGGCCCACGACGTAGTCGGAAAGCTTCATGGGCGTCGTACCCTCGGAGTGGGCGTTCGAGTGGGCATTCGCGCAGACGTCGGCTTTTGGGTTTGCAAGCAGCGAGATAACAGGATTGCTAAGACCGAGATCACGAATGTGAGCTTTGATTTCGTCAGCGTGTAGTAACGTCGCGATGATGATCGGCTCAATAGTGCCAGCGATTTCCTGTGGTCCTAGAACGGGCGCACTCCCCAGTGTCTTACCCCTGAGGACGGGATTACTGTCCACCACAGCGCAGACCTGAGTCCGCTTGAGACACGGAAGGGCGAGGAGTTTCATCGCGAATTGCCCCGCACCCCAAATCATGATGCGCCCGGTGCTTGTCAGCTGAGCGGTCAGGTCGCGGTCGATCCTCTCCATTTGCTCAGCGGAATGCCGGATGTAGGCGGCAATCTTCGACGGCAATTCTTGATCGCACAGGATCGGGTGCTCGTCGGCAGCACCGCCGTTATCGCGGAAAAGGCCGAAGACAGCGGGGTAGAGCGTGTCTTCTGCCGTCTGTATCACTTTCTGCTCCACTACGATGGGTTGGAAACCGAAGCGGCGAGCCGTGTTCTCGAGCGCTCTCGCCGAATAGTGGTTGATGTGTTCGGTATTGAATTCCTGGAAGGGCGCGTAGAGATAATCGTCGTAACGGGTGGCGTCAGGAGTCTCAAGATACAAATAACCTCCGGGCGCGAGAAGACGGCGGGCAGCAGCAAAGAATGCCGGTATGTCGTAAACGTGTTCCAGCACGTGACTGAAGACGACGCAGTCAAATTTCGGCATGTGCGCGGGAGCAGTAGCGATCGAGCCCACGTAGGCTTCAAAGCCGCGATCGCGGCACGCGGCGGCGCAGCGGGGAGAGGGATCGAGTCCGGCGACCGCTGTAAATCCCTGGTCGCGAAGGGCTGTGAGCAATCCGCCGGTGGCACAGCCGGCATCAAGAATGCTGGCGGCGCGTGAAGGCAGGGCGCGAGCGATGTCGGCGGCTGTAACGTTGAGCCGACCGGCGTCGAACGGGGAAACGCCGCTGCCCGTGGCAGTCGCCGAGTCGTCGTACTTCGACCACTCGCAATAGAAACGGTCGTAGTCGAGCTGGGTGGCCGCGGGATCGGCATACACGAAACCGCAGCGGTGGCAGACCACCACGTTGTACTCGTTGGGCAGAGGATAGCCGTCGGGAACGATGAATCGCTGGTGATGGCAGACCGTGCTTCCGGTGGCACCGCAAGCTCCGCATGCGCGATGCGGCTGAGGGCTCAGAGTAGCGGCACTATGCATGGGCGCCTCGCGCATTTGCTGCTGGGCTCGAAAGCTCTCGTTCGGAGATTGCGTTTTCGGAAAACCAGGCATGGGTGCGGCGGATGGCTTCCCGCAACGGCACCTCGGCGCGGAGTCCGAGTTCCTCACGCGCTCGCGTTGTGGATGGTACGTATTGGTGCGCTACCGCGCCAGCCGTTGCCTTGGCAGCAATCTTGACGTCGGCCGTGGGTGGCAATGCGGCGGCCACTTCGCGGGCGACGGTGGCGATGTTCAGGGCCTCTTCGGAGCCGACGTTATAGGCACGTCGCGATTGTCCCTTGAAGAGAATCGTCCAGAGCCAAATCATTAAATCGGAGGCGTATAGATAGGAACGCACCGCGGAACCGTCTCCGTGGACGCGAATCGGCCGATCATGCAGACGATCCGAGATAAAGTTGCCGATGGCGAAATGCGCGTCGAGTTGCATATATGGACCGACGAAGGCAAAGCAGCGTGCGGTCGTAGTCGCAAAGCGGGGCGAAGCGGCCAACGAACACAACAACTCCGCGGAGCGCTTGCCTTCCGCGTAAGCGTTCGCAGGGTTGAGAGGATCGGGGCCACCCTCGAAAGCCTCGCTGAGGTGTGTGATTTGCGGTGGCTGATTCCCGTAAACTGCTCCCGAACTGATGAGCAGAAATCTGGAGACGGAACTGGCGATGGAGAACTGCAGCGCGCGCCGCGTCCCTTCGACAATGGTGTCGAACATGATCAGGGGCGATTCGCTATTCAGCTTAGCGCTGGCTTCGGTCGCGGCATGAATGACGTGTGAAAACGCGCCTTGGGGAAAATCGCCATGACGAACGTCGGCGGCGTGCAACGAGATTGCTGGATCTTGCGCCAGATGCGGCGCCTTTTCCGCAAGCCGTTGCGGATGCCGGGATAGTCCGACCGCATGAGCATTGAGGTTGAGCCGACGGTTTGCCCAGGCGAAACTTTCGAGCAGCCAGCATCCGAAAAATCCCGTCGCCCCCGTGATCAGGATGCGCTGGCCGCGCAGTTCCTGCCACAGAGGCTCGGTTCGCGCGAGGACGTGCTCGAGGTCGCTTGCCAGCCGGTTTGTGATGGTTGCCTGACTCATGTTGCGTAACTCATGTCCCCGTAATTCGCTGTCCGATGAACGACGACCTATGCTCCCTGCACGGCGCACGAGGCTTTTGGAATCTGGTGGAAGATGTCTGCCGTGTAGTCGATCATCGCCTGCGTGATGCCGGGGTAGAGGCCAACCCAGAAAACGTTGTTCATGACAAAGTCGGTGTTATGTAAGTCGCCGATCACGCGCCGCGGAATGTCGCGATAGGCGGGCTGACGCAGCAGGTTGCCGCCGAAGAGCAGGCGGGTGGCTATGTTTCGAGATTCCAGGAAGCGCACGACCTGGTTGCGGGTTGTGGGTGCGTCTTTCCCATTACGCACGGCGAGAGGAAAGCCGAACCAACTTGGCTCCGAGTTCTGGGTGGCTTCGGGCAAGATGAAGATGTCGTCGAGATCGCTCAGGGCAGCATGTAGTTTGGCGAAGTTCGCGCGCCGCGCGGCGATGAAGCCCGGCAACTTCTGCAGTTGCCCGACTCCAACGGCAGCTTGCATGTCGGTTGCTTTTAGGTTGTACCCGATGTGGCTGTAAATATATTTGTGATCGTATCCAGTGGGCAGGTCGCCGAGCTTCCATTCGAAGCGGCAACCGCAAGTGTTGGACTTCCCAGGATCGCACCAGCAGTCGCGTCCCCAATCGCGAAAAGACTCAGCCAACTTCTTGAGCGCAGGAGACTGCGTGAGCACGCATCCACCCTCGCCCATGGTGATATGGTGCGCGGGATAGAAGCTGGTGGTGGCAAGGTGGCCGAAAGTGCCGACGGAGCGCCCGTCGTACGTAGATCCGACGGCATCGCAGCAATCCTCGATCACCCAGAGATTGTGTTTGCTCGCGAGCTGCATCACGGCGTCAACGTCAAACGGGTTGCCGAGGGTGTGTGCCAGCATGATGGCTTTGGTGCGATTGGAGACGGCCGCTTCCAGTTGATTGACGTCGACGTTGTAAGTTGGAACCTGAACGTCAACGAAAACAGGGACCAGTCCATTCTGCAAGATCGGATTGACGGTAGTTGGAAATCCGGCAGCAACCGTGATGACCTCGTCTCCAGCCGAGAGTTTGCGATCACCGAGCGACGGAGATGTGAGGCACGACAGAGCCGCGAGGTTGGCGGAGGATCCGGAATTGACAAGCGAAGCACAGCGCACGCCCATGAAGGCGGCAAATTCGCGTTCGAACTGCGCGGCAAAGCGACCCGTAGTAAGCCAGGCGTCAAGCGAGGCCTCGATCAGTAGTTCGAGTTCGGTCGAGTCCAGGACTTTCCCGGACACGGGTACGCTGCTCTGGCCGGGTACGAAAGCCTGCGGAGCCATGGCGACGTCGCAGTATTGCCTAACGAGCGCGCGAACTTCTTCTCGGAGTCGGTCGGCCGTTTTGGTCTTGGTTATTGTTATTGTCATGGGTGCGGCCCCGCTTACCCCCTGCCCGCATGGGCCATCGCCGCGGGTGCGCCCAGGAATTCGCGGTACCAGGCGAGGGTGTGATCGAGGCCGGAATCGAGAGTGAACTGCGGCCGCCAGTTGAGCACAGTACGTGCGCGTTCGGCACTCAGGTACTGATGACGAATTTCGTTGCTCGCCTGGTTGAGCACTTCAGGGCGCAGCGAGGACTTCATTTTCCCCAGAATCGCATCTACAAGCTCCAATACGCTGACCTGGCTTTCATTGGAAAAATTAAAAGCCTGGCCGCGCAGAGCTGGATCCGAGGCAAGACGCTCGGCCAGCAGCATGTATGCGGCAGCTCCGTCTTCGATGTAAAAATAGTCGCGGACGAAATGACCATCTGAGCGCACCACTGGCCGCTCTCCGCGGATGACCGAGCGAATCGTGCCCGGGACGACGCGATTCCAGTTCAGATCGCCGCCGCCATAGAAATTTCCGCAACGTGTGATGGCGACCGGCAGCTTGTAACTGGCGGCATAGGTTTGCGCAATCAGGTCGGCGCACGACTTGCTGACATCGTAGGGATGGCGGCCTTGCAAGGCCATCGTCTCGTTGTAGGGGAGATGCTCCTGATCGCCATAGGCTTTATCAGAAGAAGCCACCACAATCGACGAGACCGTCGGTGAGCGGCGGCACGCCTCGAGCATGTTCCACGTGCCCTCGATGTTGGTCGAGAACGTCGAGACAGGGTTGCGATTGGCGATGCCGACAATGGTCTGGGCCGCCAGGTGAAAGACGACTTCGATCTCGTATTCGCCGAGAGCACGTTCAATCAAATCACGATCGGTGATATCGCCGCGCACGGTATTGACCCGCTCAATGCAACGGCTGCGCATGAGTTCGCTTTGCGGAACCCAGTCCCGCACCAGGCAAACCACATTCGAGCCGGCGTCAATCAGCTGCTTTACCAGCCATGATCCGAGCAGTCCGGTGCCGCCGGTGACCAAGACAGAGCGGTCTCGCCAGAATGAATTCATTCTGCCCACACTTTCCAGGGAGTTTGCTCGCTCGCCCAGAGTTCGTTCAGGTACTGGTATTCGCGATAGGTGTCCATGGCGTAGAAAAAGCCGTCATGGCGATAGGCCATGAGTTGCCCTTCGCGTGCGAGGCGCTCCAGAGGCTCACGTTCGAGGATGCACTCCGGGCCGCCGAGGTAATCGAGCACGCGGCGGTTGAAGACGAAGAAACCGGCGCTGATCAAGCCCGTGGCCTTCGGTTTTTCCATGAAGCGTTGCACCTGGCCCTGGGCATCGGCTTCGAGCACTCCGAAGCGCGAAACGGGCGGCACCGATGTAACCGTTGCCAAGCGGCCGTGCTTGCGATGAAAGTCGAGCAGGGAGCTGATGTTTACGTTGCTGAGGCCGTCGCCGTACGTGAGCAAAAATGTGTCGTCGCTTTCGAGATAGCGCGCAACGCGCTGCAAGCGGCCGCCCGTCATGGTTTCAAGGCCGGTGTCGGCAAGGGTGACGGCGAAATCCTGCTCCTGATGAGCGCCCATGAACTGGACGTGCGACTTGCGGCCCAGACAAATCTTGAAGTCGCTATTCATGGCTTCGTAATTCAGGAAGTAATCCTTGATCATGTTGCCGCGATATCCGAGGCACAGAATGAACTCGCGCATTCCGTAGTGGGCATACATCTTCATGATGTGCCAGAGAATCGGACGGCCGCCGATCTCAACCATCGGTTTGGGGCGGAATTCGGTCTCTTCCCGGAGACGGGTACCTAATCCACCGCACAGAACAACAACCTTCATATACAGGGTCCTTGCGCAGCCGCACACAGCCCGCTTGTCAGTTATCCCACACGTGAGCGAGGAAGGCAGTATTACGGAAGTACCCAGCAGACTTGCATTCAAGGCGAGAGACTCTTATCGACTAAGGCGTGCTTTGCGGAGTCTGAGTGCGGTCGGCGAAGGAAATGTGTCGATGCCCAAAGAAGCTGAACAGGACGGAAAAAACGAGAACGACGGCTCCGGCAATATACGGGGCACTGCGGTTGTAGCTGGTTTGGCGGCGAATGATGCCGACGACGAACGGAAGAGCGGCGGCGGACAGAATCATGCTGCCGGTATAAACGCCAACGCAGCGAATCCATTCCTTGAGGTAGTTGCCCTTAGTCCTGAATACAAACCACTTGTAGCCGAGGAAGGCGAACGTGATGCTGAACACATTGGCGAGCAGGCTGGCTACTACATATCCGTAGGCAAGGAGTGGGGTTAGAAGCAAGGTGAACAACGCAAAACAACCGTAGCCAAAGACCGTGTTGCAAGCGCCCACGATTAAATACCGAACCAGGGTAAACCCACGCACGTTTTGCTGAACTGGCAACGTGATCACTTCACGGGCAGGCGCCACTGCTGCCGCTGAGTGCGATCCAGATTGATGGTTGTGGGTCAACATCCGCGATCATGGTAGTCCGAGAAGCCGGGGGCAGACAGGTTACCATCGTTACCACTCAAGATTGTGCGGGGGCCGCGGCGCGCTTGGGAAAGATGTTGCCGACGCGGCGGATTTCTGCGCCTACGGCTTTCAGTTTCTCTTCGATGTTCTCATAACCGCGATCGAGGTGATAGACGCGGTCGATGATGGTTTCGCCGTCGGCGACCAGGGCCGCGAGCACCAGCGAAGCCGAGGCGCGCAAGTCCGAGGCTAGCACGGCGGCCGCGCTGAGCGGAGTTCCGCCGCGGACGATGGCGCGGTGGCCTTCAATCTTAATGTTTGCTCCCATGCGGACCAGTTCCTGCGCGTGCATGAAGCGGTTCTCGAAAATATTTTCTGTGATGATCGAGGTGCCAGCGGCCTGCGTGGCCAGCGCCATGTACTGCGCCTGCATGTCGGTGGGGAAGCCAGGATATTCTTCCGTGCTCATATCGGCGGCCTGCAGCGGCTGATCGCCCATCACGCGAACGGAGTCGGCTTTCACCACAGTCTTCACACCGGTTTCGGCCAGCTTCCGCAGAATAGTCGTGAGGTGCGTGGGATCGCATCCAGAGACATTGAGATCGCCGCCAGTCAGCGCTCCCGCAATGATGAAGGTTCCGGCCTCGATGCGGTCAGGAATGATGCGATGCTTCGCGCCATGGAGCTTGCTGACGCCCTTCACTCGAATCGTTGACGTGCCGGCGCCCTCGATTTTCGCGCCCATGGCATTGAGCAACGCAGCCAGATCGGCAACTTCCGGCTCACGGGCGCAGTTCTGCATGACGGTCTCGCCTTCGGCAAGGGCCGCGGCCATGAGCAAATCTTCGGTGCCGGTGACAGTAATCTTGTCGAAGATAATTTCGGCGCCGCAAAGGCGGCCACCTTTCAGAGGATCAACGACCGCCTCGACATAGCCATGTTCCTGCGTGATCTTCGCGCCCAGGCGTTCGAGGCCTTTGATATGCAAATCGATAGGCCGCGCGCCGATGGCGCATCCTCCGGGCAGCGAGACGCGAGCTCGCCCGCAGCGCGCGACGAGCGGCCCAAGTACGAGGGTTGACGCTCGCATGGTCTTCACGAGTTCATAAGAGGCTTCGGGGGCGGCCAGTGTACGCGCACAAATTGTCGTGCGGTGCTGAGCGCGTCCATAGCCGAGTTCGACTTCGGCGCCCATGGCGGCGAGCAGCCTACGCGTGGTCTCGATGTCCCGCACCTGCGGGATATTTTCAAGAATCACCGGCTCATCAGTAAGCAGCGCTGCCGCCATGCATGGGAGCGCGGCGTTCTTCGCGCCACTGATTCGAACCGTCCCCAGCAGGGGATTGCCGCCGCGGATTATCAGCTTATCCATGTTGTACTGAGTTCCTGAGATGCCCCCTGCGGGTCGGGGCGCTGCGAGTATTCTAGCGGGGAATGCGCAGCTGTGCGATTTGCAATCGCGGGTGGGCGTTCCGTTTGTAACTCCCGTCACCTACTTCATCGTCGCAGCGGCTACGGCTTGGCGGACACGGCCTTCGGACTTCGCGAGCGCCGCCTCAGCCTGGATGCGGCTCACCCCAGCCTTCGCCATCACCATAGCGACGTTGACACGACCTCCGGCGGCGGCAAGGAGCTTGCGCGCCGCTCGACGGCCGAGGCCTGCAGATTCTTCCAGGATACCCACGCCGCGTTCCGCCAGCTTCTTATTCCTCGGGTGGAGGTTGACCATCAGGTTGCCGTAAACATAGCCGAGGCGGGCCATCGTTCCGGTTGAAAGAGTATTAAGAATCATCTTTTGCGCGGTGCCGGCTTTCATACGCGTAGATCCTGCGACGACCTCCGGACCAACCTCCGCGACAATTTCTATGTGCGCCACTTTACCGAGCGGAGATTTCGGGTTGCAGACGACGGCAACGGTCTTGGCGCCGTGAGCGCGCGCATATTCGATGGCGGCAACGGTGAACGGAGTGCGTCCGCTGGCAGCGATGCCGACGACGACATCCTTGTTTGTCGGCTTCTTCCCTGCGATTGCTTTCCGTCCCAGCCCGCGCGAGTCTTCGTCTGCTTCTACAGGCAGACGCCAATGCCTTTGTTCCGCCGGCGATGATGAATTGGACTATGCGCGGATCGACGTCGAAAGTGGGCGGACATTCGACGGCGTCGAGAGCGGCAATGCGTCCGCTGGTGCCGGTGCCGACGTAGATGAGGCGGCCGCCTTTAGAGAGCGCTGCGGCGATCAGATCGATTGCCTGCGCGATATGCGGGAGAGCGTGTTTCACGGCGGCGGCCACCTTCGCATCTTCGCGATTAATAATGCGGGCGATTTCGAGCGCGGACTTCTGATCGAGTCCGGCAGAGGCAGAGTTTGTTTTCTCGGTGCCGAGGCGGCGGATTTCTGTGCTCGCTTTCTTGCGAGTCGACGTTTTGCGTCTCAAGTTTTGCATCCCCAAGGCTTTCATCGCCGCGTCGTGAAACGCCGGACGCACTTGTTTGATCGCCTGGTTCGCGCAGTCTGGCCAGGTGCGGTTGGTCAGCAACGCGATCGAAAGCTGGCGTTCGGGATCGATCCACAAGGACGTGCCCGTGTAACCAAGGTGTCCGAAGGAACGGGGCGAGAAATATTGTCCGGATTGCGAGGGTGCGGAAGGTGTGTCCCAGCCGAGCGCTCGGGAAGTACCTTCCGGAGCGGGTTCCCGGCGCGAAAACAGTTCAACAGTCGAAGAGCGCAGAATTGGATGTCCACCATTGAGCATGGCATGAGCAAAGATCGCGAGATCTTCGGCGGTCGAGAACAGACCGGCGTGTCCGGCGACACCGCCGAGGATACTGGCGTTCTCGTCCTGCACCTCGCCCTGGATGGTACGGCGGCGAAAGGTGCGATCGTCCGCCGTTGGCGGTATTGAGTCTTTCAAGGCGGGCGTGGGATTGAACGTCGTGTGCGTCATGCCGAGTGGGCCGAAGATTTCGCGCTGGCAGAAAACGTCTAGGCGTTCATCGGCCAGACGCTCGAGGATCGACACCAAGAATGATGAACCCGATGTCGCTGTATTCGGCGTGTGTGCCGGGGACGGCGACCAGTGAGGTCGTAAAGGCAGCCTGCAGAAGTCGCGTCGCGAGTTATCGGCGCGCAGGAAAAGCTTTTCGTAGGCAGGCAGCCCGGAGCTATGAGCCAGCAGCATGCGCAGCGTGACTGCACGGCGCTGCGGATCGTTATCATCCAGTGGGCCCGCAAATTCTGGAATGATCGCGGTCACGGGTGCTTCGAGATCAAGCAAGCCGCGCTCGTAGAGGACCATGGCCATGGCGGTCGTGGCGACCACCTTGGTCAGCGAAGCGAGATCGAAGATGCTCGCAGTGGTGACTTCAGGCGCGCTCGGATCGTAGGTGAAGTGGCCGAAGGCTTTGTGGGCTACAAGCTCTCCGCGGAAAGTCACAGCCAGCGAGTAGGCAGGAAAGGCTCGCGCGGCGATGGCTTTTTCCAGAATCCCGAAAGCGCCGTGAAAACGGTCCCCCTGCGCGTCGAAATTGCGCACCAGGAAGGAAAAGCCGGATTCTCGATTCGGCAGCGTCAGGTCCAAGGTGTTTTGTGAACTGATGGGGTTATAGCAAACGCGGGGGATGGAGGCAAACGGGGAGTTACTTTTAGAGCATCGTTTGTAACGTTCCACCTTGAGGCGCATCTCCGCGGTCATGTACAGTCACAGCAGACGTGAAACGCTTACTGATAATTCTGCCGCTCTGCGCTTTACTGTTTTCTACCGTCGCGCTCTCCCAGACTCCGCTCGACTCGCGCCTCGCCGTTCTCGACCCCGTTATCAACGACGCCATCGCCCAGCAGCAGATTCCCGGCGCTGTCATCATCGTCGGTCACGACGGTAAGGTAGCGTATCGCAAGGCCTATGGCAGCCGCGCGATTGAACCTCGCCGGGAGGAGATGACGCTCGATACGGTGTTTGACTGTGCGTCGCTGACCAAGGTCATCGCGACCACGACCGCGGTCATGCAGCTATGGGAGCAGGGAAAGTTTCGGATGAACGATCCGGTGGCGAAGTATCTCCCCGAGTTTGCGCAGAACGGGAAGCAGGATATTACGATCCGCCAGTTGCTGGTGCATTACTCTGGCCTCGCTCCGGATATGGAATTGGCGACAGCGTGGGAAGGCAAAGACACAGCGTATCGGATGGCCTTCGAGGCGGCTCCCGAGCGCCCTCCGGGGGCGTCATTTGTCTATAGCGACGTCAACTTCTTAGTGCTGGGAGCGCTGGTCGAGCGCCTTTCGGGCGAGTCTCTCGACGAGTATTCCGCGAAGCACATTTTTGGGCCGCTCGGCATGAAGGAAACCCGGTTTGTTCCGCCACATTCGTGGGAGTCCCGCATCGCTCCCACCGAAGAGGATGAGAACCACCACCTGCTGCGCGGAGTGGTGCATGATCCCACGGCACGCCGGATGGGTGGAGTGGCGGGGCACGCGGGAGTATTTTCCACGGCTGACGATCTGGCAATTTTTGCGCAAGCCCTGCTCGACGGCGGACGAGGCGTGCTGACGTCGGCGACGATCGCAAAAATGACCGCACCGCAGCAGCCGGTGAATGGGACGACCCTGCGGGGATTCGGCTGGGACATTGATTCTCCCCTTTCCAGCAATCGGGGGAGCTTTTGCCCGTTGGTGGTTACGGGCACACCGGATTTACCGGGACTTCGCTGTGGATCGACCCGTCGACAAAGACTTACATCGTGTTGCTGACGAATGCGGTGCACATGAACGTTTTACCGGCAAAGGAGAAGGGAAGCGCGGCGTCTCTTCGGACCAAGATCGCGACGGCTGTGGCGGCGGCGCTGGCACTCGATCCGGCCGAGGCGGAGAAGATGCGAGTGGCCACGATCACCGGCTACAACGAAATGCAGAGTGCGGCGCGCAAGCTGGCGGTGCGCAATGGGACGGTTAAGACAGGAATTGACGTTCTCGAGGAGACAAATTTTGCGGCGCTGCATCCGGCGAAGGGCGGAGCCCCGCGAAGCATAGGACTACTGACGAATCAGACCGGCGTGGACGCGGGAGGGCGGCGGACGATTGATGTGTTGGCAAATGTGCCGGGGATTTCCCTTGATGCCATTTTCAGCCCTGAACATGGGGTGACGGGCGCGCTGGACACAATCCACGTCAAAGGTACGAAAGATACAGCGACCGGAATTGAGGTCTACAGCGTCTACGGCGGCAGTGATACGGCGAGGCGTCCTCCGGTGGAAATTCTGAAGCGGCTCGATGCGGTGGTGATTGATGTGGCGGATGCGGGCGTGCGCTTTTATACCTACGAAGCTACAGTGGGATACTTTCTGGAAGCGGCCGCAAAGGCGGGAATTGAAGTCGTCATTCTCGATCGCCCGAACCCGATTACGGGTTCGTTTGTGCAGGGGCCGGTGTCCGATGAGGGACAGGAAAAGTTTACGAATTACTTCCCCGAACCAGTGCGCCACGGCATGACTATGGGTGAGTTGGCAAGAATGGTAAATGCCGAACGGCATATCGGTGCGCGGCTCGAAGTGGTTGCGATGCAGGGTTGGCAGCCCGGGGACTGGTTCGATTCGACCGGCCTTCAATGGGTAAACACTTCGCCAAATTTGCGGGACGTGAACGAGGCGACGCTTTATCCCGGCGTAGCCATGATCGAAGGCGCCAATGTTTCGGTAGGACGAGGTACGGATACGCCTTTCGAAGTCGTGGGCGCTCCCTGGATCAAGAGCCGGGAATTGGCAGCTTATTTGAACGCGCGCAGTATTCAGAGCGTGCGCTTCGTGCCCATTGTTTTCACCCCTTCATCAAGCAATTTTTCCGGAGAACGCTGTGAAGGCGTGAACCTGATCGTCCTGGATCGGAATACTTTGGACTCGCCGGAGTTAGGGATCGAGCTGGCGTCGGCACTGCATAAGCTGTATCCGAACGATTTCAAACTGGAGCGGATGGCGGATCTGCTGGTGAATCAGGCCGTGTTGGACGCGATCGCGGCAGGCCAGGATCCAAGACGGATTGCCGAGGACTGGCAAGAACGGCTGCAGGAATTCGTGCATCTGCGCGAGAAGTATTTGTTGTACAAATAGCGCCCGTAACTCATAGCCCCGCGCCGACTCCTCAGCTACAATTGCCCGTGGTAGGCAGGCTAGCCATGTCCGAAAATCTGTTTCAAATTCCAAGTTCGTTTTACCGTTGCGCCGGCCCCAATTGCGGAGTAATGAAAGGCGCGAGCGATCGCTGGTGGATCATGTGGAGCTCATTTGGCGACTACGAAGTGCCAGTGATGCACTTAGCGCCATGGGACGAAAAAATGGCTGTGCGCGAAGGCGCGATGCATGTCTGCGGCGAGGGTTGCGCGCACAAACTGCAGTCGCAATTCATGGGCAATGTGATCGAGAACCGGACCCGCCGAAGTAGCGGTTAAGCTTGCGTAGACCGCAGTTCTCAGCTATTCGACTTGGGCGGCGGCGAGATAACCGGGCTCCCGAAGGGCGCATCTGAGATTGCAAGCGTGATTATTGAATTCCTGAAAAAGTAGCCTTCGATGAAGATACGCTCCGCTTCCGCTTTGCTGGTACTGCTGGCGGGCATCGCAGCCGCCCAGTCAACTCTGGTCCCATCCTCCGCAGCGCCCGCGATAGAAGCTGAGAAGCTAACGCTGAACATTCCTGCCGGAACCAGGATCCCACTCTCGCTGAAGCAGGCGATTTCGACGAAGACGGCGAAAGATGGGGACCCGGTTTATGCCGAGACCGCCTTTCCGTTCGTGGTCAACGAGCGGGTCGTGATTCCAGCCGGGACTTATATCCAGGGAAGAATCGAGCGCGCGCAGCGCGGCGGCCACGTCAAAGGACGCGCCGAAGTGCTCATCCACTTCACCTCGATGGTTTACCCCAATGGCTACACCGTGATGCTTGGGGGCTCGGTCGAGAACACGCCTGGAGCGGATAAGACATCGGTGAAGGATTCGGAAGGGACGATTCAACAGGATAGCGACGCCGGCAAAAAAGCCAAGGAAGCCGCCGGCACGGCGACCACTGGAGCTGTGATCGGCGCGGTCACCGATGGAGCGAAGGGAGCCGGCATCGGAGCGGGTGTTGGAGGAGTCGCCGGGGTCGCGATCGGAATGTTGTCGCGCGGCGCTGACGTCAGGCTGGAGCCGGGAACCTCGATCGAGATGGAGATTCAGCGCGAGGTGACGGTGGATGCGAGCCGGATTACTTCGCGGCGTGAGGTTGTTGTTCGCAACGAATAGGGTCTAGCGTCCGCTAGTCCACCGCAGCGGAGAAATTGGCGTGCTGCTCTCCTCCCGCCACTCTATTTCAATACAAACATAGCGTTGACGTGCGCGGTGATGGTCACGTTCTGGGGTGAAAACTCCTCGGTCGGCGTGGGTGCTGCCATCGCCTTCATCGCCATGGCCTGATGCACGGGCGCAAGCACGCGAATGTTCTCGAAGGTGTCCACCGAAGCGTAGGAGAGTTCGCCGAGCGTGCGTCCACTGGCATTGGCGAGGGACTGCGCGGAAGCGCGGGCGCGGCGATAGGCGTCGGCGACAGCTTTGCTCTTGGCTTCTTCGGTCGAGTCCAGCGTGTAGCTCAGCGACTGGCTTTCTCCGACGCTGGCATCGGCGAGTTGCTGGGTGATCGGGGCAATCTTCGAAAAATCCTTGAGCTTCAAGCTGACGCTGGTCGTCACCTGGTAACCGATGACTCTGTGCTTCGGGTTTTTCCAGTCGTACTGGGGGTTCACAGAGAAGAAACCGATTTCCGCCGTCTTGGGATCGATTCCGTTGGCTCGCAGAACCTGGCGCGTCGACTCGGCCTGTTTGCCGGCCTGGTCGTAGGCGTCTTTGGCGTTATCGGCCTGGGCCGAGATATTGAACTGGATAAGCGCAGTGTCGGGCGCGGTTTCAAACTTGCCATCGGCGCCGACGAAAATAGTGTTGGGCAGAGCGTTGAGCGTCGGAGTCTGCGCCATCGAGAGAGCGCCCAGCACGAGAATGGCGCTAAGAATGATAATGGTGGTCTTCATCGGAGCTCCTCCTGGTCATTTGATCATTGAAATTTGTAATGTTCCAATCTGGATATGAAGACAGAATCTAAGACTCTCCTTATACACCTCTGACGTTAGAACGCGAGAACCTGCCAGAGTTGCGAACGAAAGTTGCGAACAAAAGAAGTGAAAGCAGGCGGGTCGTTGAACAGTGAAACCCGGTCTGCCCGCCAGATGCGAACAGGCGCATGCGGCGGGCACCGGTTGCTTCGCCCCAGAACGGCAGAACCCAACCGCGTTGAGGGCCGTTTGGATCAACTTCACTATCAGGTTGGATGAGGCGATCGGGCAAGAACGATGCCCGGAGCCAGCCGGAAATTACTAATCAACATTTGGGCGATCAATTTGGGCGATCAGGTGGGAGGATAGGCCGGTAGGTGCGCGGTTAAACCCTCGGGATCGAGGTGTTCGGGGCATTGATGTCTTCCCGGAGGTCTTCCCAGATATTGTCGGGCATTTCGAGAAACACCTTGACGATCGCGGGATCGAACTGGCGACCGGACCAGAGTTCGATTTCCTCGCGGGCTGCTTGAATGCTTTGGGCCTTACGGTAGGGGCGGTCGGTTCTCATAGCGTCCAGGGTATCGGCAATTGCGAAAATTCGGGCGCCCAGAGGGATTTCGTCGCCTTTCAATCCCCGAGGATACCCGAGTCCGTCGTAGCGTTCCTGGTGGGAATAAACGATTTCGGCAGCCTCCGCCAGAAAGGGGATGCGTGAGATGATCTTGTAACCGCGGTAACAGTGCTCGCGCATGATCGCCATCTCGTCGTCCGTGAGCTTGCCGGGCTTGAGCAGGATAGCGTCGGGAATGGCCATCTTGCCGATGTCATGGAGAAACGCGCCACGGGCGATTACGTTGATCTCTTCTTTCGACATACCCATTTTTCGCGCAATCGCGATGGTGTACGCGGTGACGCGTCGGGAGTGGCCTTCGGTCTCGGCGTCCTTGAGGTCGAGCGCGTCGCCCAAGGCTTCGAGCGTGATGTCATAAGACCTCTCCAGGCTGGAAAGCGCAGTTTTCCATTGCTGGGTACGTTCCGCAACCAAAACTTCGAGGTTGGTGCGATAGGCATCGTTTTCGCGCTTGAGGCGGCGATTCTCCAGCGCGCGGCGCACTGTGGCCAGTAATTGCTCGCGTTCGAAAGGCTTGGGCAGATAGTCGTATGCCCCATTACGAATCGCCTGCAGCGCCACCGAAATGTCGTGCACGGTCGTGACCATGACGATGGGCATGTCAGGGTAGCGCTCCTTGGCCCGCTCTAGAAGGGCAATCCCATCCATCTCAGCCATCATCAGGTCGGAGAGGACGAGATCGAATTCGTCGCCTGACTCCAGAATCGCCAGGGCTTCGACGCCATTGGCCGCCTGGCGCGTCTGGAAATGCGCCCCGCCCAGCATGGAGCAGACAATCTCGCGGATTGTTTCCTCGTCGTCCACCACGAGGATGCGGTCATTAGGCATAGGGCAGAGTACAAGGCTAAGTGATGTATCGCCCATTTTAGGCCACGGGTGCACATTCCGAAAGTAACCAATTGGAGACGGAAATCCGCCAACGATGAAGGGCGCGCGTGATATTTAAAGGTTTGGTACTGGTGCGCCTGTCTAAGTGCGCCTGCCTAGCGTGCGCTCATCTATGGGTTCTTTCTCGCTGTTTGGGAATTCGGTTGGTGTGTTGACCATCCCCGGGCTCACTGTTCCCTGGTTGACCATTCCTTGGTTGACGGCGCGGGAAACGGCCGCCCTGATCGTAGTCGTGGCCAGTCTGTTTTTCTTCCGGGTATTTCGCGAACGATGCCTGCTGGTGTGGGGAGCGGGCTGGGTCGCCTATGGAGCGTTTCTCTGGATTGCTCGCGCCAGTGATTTGCACGTTGCGCCGAAGGTAATAACGGCATTCGCGCAGGCTGACTTCGTGCTGGCGATGGGATTATTTGCGGCGGCGGCGCTGATGTCGGCGCAGGCGCGGCGGGCCTTGACGGCGTTGGTGGCAATCTCGTGGGTGCTGATGGTTTTCGCGGCCATGCGGCCGGTGTATTTTCCGGATTCTTTGTACTTTGTGGATTCGAAGACCCTCGCGCTGGGTTTGGACGTGGCCTGTCGGCTGCTTGCGGCCGGGGCAGTCGTCGAACTGCTCCGCTACCGCTTCGGGCGCATTGGGCTGGGGTCATTGCTGTTCAGCGCCGGGCTGCTCACGCTGAATCTGAACTGGCCGTCGTTCACCAGTCGTATTCCGAGTGAAGGCTATCTGTTGGCGGAAGTGCTGTTCGGTTCGAGCCTGTTGCTGATCGTGCTCGACGACTCGCGATTGCGCACCCGCCGGCTGGCGGTTCTGAACGAACTGACGGTCACCATCGCGCGCGGCCAGAATCATGCCCCCATGATGCAGATCGCGCTCGAGAAACTGAAAGCGATTGCCGGAGCGAAGGCAGCGTGGTTCCAATTGATGGACGGCGACCGCCTGGTGCCGACCCAGCACGCTGGCCTGTCGGCAGAATTTCTGCGAGACATCGCGCAAGCCGCGAATGCTGAGACCCAGGCCCGCGTTCTCCAGGAGAACCGGGCGGAGGTTGTGAAACTCTCGGACATGTCCGAGCAGGAGCGGGAACAACTGGCAAAGCACGGCATTCATCATGTCGTTCTACTGCCGGTATTGGGTAAGAGGGCAGTGATCGGGATGCTGTCGTTCGGCTGCTCCGGCAGCCGGAGCCATACTCGCGAAGAACTGGAATTCCTGGAGACAGCGGCCCAGGCGCTGGGCATCGCGGTAGAGAATCTGCGGTTGCTGGAACAGGTGCTGCGTTCGCAGCGGCAGTGGATGAATACCTTCGACTCCATCCAGGACCTGATTCTCGCGCACGACGCGGATTTTCGCATCCTCAAGACCAACCAAGCCCTGCTGCAACGTTTGGCGAAGGCCCCGGCGGACGTGCTGGGCAATCTCTGCAAAGAGGTTCTGCCGCAAAGGCGCGCCTGGAGCGGATGCCCGTATTGCGAACGCGGGTCGGGGCTGACCGAAGGAATCGATCCCTGTTTCGGCGGGCAGTCGGTGGTTTCGACCTCATCGTATGCCGAACAGGGAAGCCAGCAGAAGGGCACCATCCATGTGGTGCACGATACCACCGAACGCCAGGTGGCTGAAGAAAAGTACCGCATGCTGTTTGAGCAGGCGCAGGAAGGCGTGTTCGTCGCTACGCCGGAAGGCAACCTGCTCGACTGCAACGACGCTTTTGTTACCATGCTCGGTTATAGCAGCCGGGACGAGTTGATGGCGCTCGACGTGAACAGCGTGCTCAACGCGGTTCCCGAGGAGCGGGAGGCTTTTCGCAAGGAAATCGAGGCGCACAACTATGTGCGCAACTTTGAAATTACAGTGCGGCGCAAAGATGGCACGCTCCTGGTGGTGGCGCAGAGTTGCTTTGCGACGCGCGACGCCAGCGGCCGCATTGAACGCTATCAAGGTTTCGTTCTCGATATCACGGAAAAGAAGCGCTCGGAAGACGAAATGCGGAGGCGCAATCGCGAGTTGAATGCCCTCAACGCCATGGCCGTCATCGCGACGCAGTCGTTCGATCTCGACGAAATTCTGAACCTGACGCTGCGCCAGGTGATCTCTCTCTTCGGAGCCGAAACCGGCTCGGTCTATCTCGCCGCGGACCCGGAGGGTACCTACCGGCGGCGCGCGGGATGGGGTCCGCGCAGCGAGGCACGCGTTCGCATGGCTGAAGTGGTTTTTGCAGAGGGCCTGGGCGATCTGGTGATGCGCTCGCGAGCAGAGGTGGTCACGCAGGATTTTATGCCGCACCTGCCTCCGGCGGTGGTTGAGTTCGTCTGCGCTGATCGCCTGCCTTACTGGATCTGGGTTGTGCTCTGGAGCAAGGACAAGCCCATCGGCATCATGGGCATTGCCAGCAAGGAAGACCGCCACTACTCGAGCAACGACGAAAACCTCCTCGTTGCCATCAGCCGGCAACTTGCCACCACGATCGAGAAAGTCCAGCTCTACGAGGAGACTTGCCGCGCCTACGAAGACCTGCGGCGGACACAGGAGCAGCTGCTGCAGAGCGAGAAGATGTCGGCGGTTGGACAACTGATTTCCGGCGTGGCGCATGAGTTGAATAATCCGCTGACTGCGATCCTCGGTTACGCGCAACTGCTGGAAGGCGCGGGCCTTGACACTCGTTCGGCCGACTACGTGCGCAAGCTGTTCAAGCAGGCCCAGCGAACACACCGCGTGGTACAGAATTTGCTTTCCTTTGCCCGCCAGCGCAAGCCGCAGAAGCAGGAGGTAGATCTGCGCAAGGTGCTGGAAGAATCACTCACGCTGCGCGAATACGATTTGCGGGTCAACAATGTCTCGCTGGAGCGCGACATCCCCGACGACGTGCCTTCGGTCGTGGCCGATCCGCATCAGTTGGAGCAGGTCTTCCTGAATATCGTCAACAACGCGCTCGACGCGATGGTAGAGGGCAACGGCAGTGGCGTGTTGAAAGTCCGTGTGTTCAGGAAAGACGCCTACGTATGCGTGGAGTTCGATGACAGCGGTCCGGGAATCAAGGACCCGAGCCGGATCTTCGATCCCTTCTATACCACCAAGTCGGTCGGCAAAGGAACTGGCCTGGGCTTGAGCATCTGCTACGGGATCGTGAAGGAACACGGCGGCGAAATCGTGGCGCGCAACCGCGAAGAGGGCGGAGCGACGATTGAAGTCCGCTTGCTGGCCAGCGAGAAAACGGCATGTGCCAGAAGCGGTTGCGCCAACGCGGCGTGAGTCGGTGCTGCGAGGGCGCGTGCTGCTGGTCGAAGACGAAGAAGCAGTGATGGAATTTGAACGAGACGTCTTAGTCGGGGCGGGAGCCGATGTTACCACCTCCATGAGCGTCGAGGACACGAAGGAAAGGCTTCTCAATGGCTCCTTCGACGTGATCGTGATGAATGGCCGCATGCCGGGAGGATGCACCGCACCGGAAATGTACGATTGGATCGCGAAGAATCGTCCTGGCCTCGAAAAGGGACTGCTGCTGACCTTTTCCACCGTGACCGACGCGCCGACTCGAAGCTTCCTTCAGGAACATGGCGTGCCGTCGCTGGCCAAGCCTTTTGAAGTTGCGGATCTCATCTCGCAGGTACGTTCGCTGAGCCAGCGAGAAGGAAAAACCGACATGAAGTCGGCAACGACGACAAAAGACAAGAACGAGGAAAAAGCCTACACCGCAGGCGCGGGAGCGTAGCGTCTCCTCCTAAAGTTGTCCCTTCAAGTCCCGCATCATTTCTGCGATCAGCTTTTCATTGCGCCGGTACCAGCGCCAGTGACCTTCTCGTTTAGCCTCGACCAGACCGGCCTTTTCCAGGATTCGCATATGATGCGAAACCGTAGGCTGCGCGAGTTTCACGCGCTCCTCGATATCGCTTGCGCAGAGTCCGGTTTGCTTATCGAGCGAGCATCCGCCTTTTTCCGTGAGCGCGTGCAGAATTCGGCGGCGCGTCGGGTCGGCAATCGCGTGCAGAAAGCGATCGAGATTGGGAGCGACGTGGCCCATTCCTCTTTATTTCTTCACAATCGGATTGTAGCCATCGCTTATGAGACGGGCGCGCATCGCTTCTGCGTCCTTGATGTCGGCATAGGGTCCAACCTGAACTCGATAGAATTTGTCGACCGACGGATTGTTCGCGTCAAAGGCCGGATACTGCTTCTTCTTCAGCGCTTCGACGAGCGCGTCGGCATCTTCTTGCCGGGTGACCGCGGCGACTTGCACATAATAGCTGGCACTTGCGGGCGCTGCGGATGCGGCGTCTGGCGCGGCATTTGCGGGCGCGTCGGTGCCCGGAGTTGCTGCGGGTGAAGAGGCTGGTTGCGTCTTTGAAGTTTGAGTCGAGGGAGTTTGAGTCGCCGAATTTTGTGTTGAATCCTGGGTCGTGAGTCCGGAGTCGGCGCTCTTCGCTCCTACCGCTTTGTAAAAACTAAAGTCGGCACCTGACGACGGTGCTGGAGTTGCTGCGTTTTTCGCCGGCGAGGGCCGGACGATGGTCGAGGGCGTTCCAGTCATCCCGCTCGACGAGTTGAGTGCGACTGCGCTGGCGGTTCTTCTGCCGAGTGAAAAGCCGATGGCAAAGAAGAACGCGCACACCAAGACAAAAGCAAAGAAAATGGCCAGCATGCGGCCGGTGTCAAGGGTGATTTCGGTATCCTGCTGCTGCGCCGTGGGCATAGGAATAAGACTTGACCTCTAGCTTCCTGCCGGCGCCGCTGGCGTGGGCGCCGCTGTTCTGGGTTCGCCTCCGAGCAACTTCTGCATGCCGGAAAAGAAATCGATGGGCACGGGAAAAACGACAGTCGTATTTTTCTCGACGCCGATTTCAGTGAGCGTCTGCAAATAACGCAACTGGATGCTGGCTGGCTCCGTGGACAACAAATGTGCCGCATCCACCAGTCGCTGCGCGGCCGAGAACTCGCCTTCGGCGTGGATGATCTTCGATCGCTTCTCGCGTTCCGCCTCAGCCTGCTTGGCCATGGCGCGCAGCATCGACTCGGGCATATCCACCTGCTTGACTTCCACATTCGCGACCTTCACGCCCCAGGGCGCGGTGTGCTGATCGAGGATGCTCTGCAGGCGCAGATTAATTTTGTCACGATGCGCCAGCAGTTCGTCGAGTTCCTGTTCGCCGAGCACCGAGCGCAAAGTCGTCTGCGCGAACTGCGAAGTCTGGTAAGCGTAATTCGGATACTTCGACGACCGCCTTGTTGGGATCGATCACTCGCAGAAAGATGACTGCGTTGACTTTAAGCGTTACGTTGTCTCGAGTGATGACGTCCTGCGGTGGAACCTCGATCGCTTCCTGCCGCAGCGAAATGCGCACCATGCGGTCGATCGGACTGAAGACAAGAATTACGCCCGGACCCTTCGAGGCAATCAGACGTCCAAGACGAAAGATGACGCCGCGCTCATATTCAGCGAGGATCTTGATCGAACTCAACAGGTAGATAACGACGATGATGATGGCAACGGTGATCACCGGAAAACCGAGAGCATCCATTATTCCTCCACTGCAACTCGTGATTCAGAGTATGAGCGGATTGTAGCGCACGCGAGCGCCTATCGGCGGGGGTGATCTGCCTGCGCAGTTGTTGAGGAAGATGCGGGCATCCCAGCAAGCCGGAGACGTGACGACTGCGTTTCTATTGCTGTGCGGTTCCGGCGACTACCGTATTGTTGTCGGTCTCGATCAGCAGCAGTTCCTTCCCGTCGTTCACCACAACCAGGTTGAAATTCGTTGCGGTCGATCCGGTGGGAATGATCTGGGCTGTGCCCGTGCAGTCAGCGTTCTCGGTGTACGTGCCCGTAACCGCAACCGTTGAAATCGCACCGCCCACGCTGAAGGCTTCGGTGCCGGAAATGTTTCCGTTTCCGTCCAACGTTATTTGACCGACAATCGCATCGACATCGGAACTGGCAGTCAGCGTCCCAAGAAGGTTTGTGGCCAGGATCTGTTTCTTTCCCGGTAGTCCGCAGTTGGCGTTTCCCTGAGCGACGCCAAAGCCGGGTTGGGCAGTGCCATTGTCGGTCTGGAGCATCTGAAAGCCCTTGTGGCTGTCATCAAGAACGATGTTGTAGTCAGCTGTGGGAAAATCTTCATTCTGGAGGGTGAGGGAGCCGGCGCAGTTTTTGGAGATCGAATAGGTGCCGGTAAAGCTCCCGGTTGAGATGGTTCCGTTGAGACCCATGGTCCATGATCCGCTGACGTTCCCCTGGCCGTCGGCAACCATCTGACCGACCACCGCCCTCATACCTCCAATGCCGTCCGGCCTGCCATGGTAATAGCCATAAACGCCTGTAAGGGTCGCGTTGGAGCAGATCGACCACGCCGACGGAACCGCGATTATCATTGATGCAAACAAGAGAAGATACAGAGTGATCGCTCGGGAGCACATTTGGTTTTCCCTCCAGATTCCGATCCGCGTAGCGTGCGCCCGGTGCCGGCAGAAGAGGTGGGTTCGCCCGGGCTTTGAAGCGGGCCACTGACTAACAGGCATAGTCCCGCAGCGAAAAGGTCTTGTCAAGACTCATCGCGAGTCCAGACAGCCAGCAGCGATGATCTCTGTGGGACCACTGAGTTTGGTGCCAACAGCGCGTGCAGCGAGGGCTGCGGCACCGGTTTACAAGCAAAGTCTTTGGAAACCAATAACTTAGCGGCGATTTTTCATGGTTCGGTTGTCAAAGATCTGCCCAAAATGGGAGTTTGGCGACTACGGCGACCGCCTCGCGAGATGGACGGACTTGGCCCGCGGAGTTGGCGTCAGTGACGCGCGTCACGGATGTTTTGTGATGAAAGAGCGAGGCGCCTGAATGCGCAGATGAGGGTGCAGGGATCCTTCGGCTCCGAATAGGCTTCACTTCGTGAAGCCTATTCTGCGCTCAGGATGACACAGAGCGGATGAGTTCAGTGGCCGAATCGGAAATCGAAGCTTCACGCCATTGCCGGTCTCGCCGCCGCCAACGGGATCAACTCGTCAGCGTGAGGCCGTCCACCTGTCGCACGACAACGCGTTCTCCGGCGGGAACGGGGACGGTGGAGACGGCGTTCCAAAACTCGCCGTGAACCACCACTTTGCCGGCTGGGAGCCAGCATGGTTTGAGCGACGCCGATTTGGCCGATCAATCCTTCTTTGCCGGTGACAATTTTGTTGCGGCGGGCGCGCAGGGCGACGCTCATCAGGAACGCCGTGATCAATCCAACGGGGATGCTGACGGCGAGGGCGGTTGCGAGGTGGACTCGCATTTCGGGGATGGGCGCGTCCACCAGGAACAAGCCTCCCAGCGTCAGCAGGACGATGCCGCCGGTGGTTAGCACTCCGTGGCTGGCGAATTTGGCTTCGGCGGCGAACAGCGCGAAGGCTCCGACGATCATGGCGATCGCGGCGAAGCGCACGGGCAGCAGGTTCAAGGCGAACGCCGCCAGAAGAATGAAGACCACGCCCACTGTCCCGGGAATGACTGCGCCGGGGTGATTGAATTCGGCGTAGAGGGCGAGCGCGCCGATGGCCATCAGGATGAACGCGATGTTCGGGTCCATGATGTAGGAGAGGATGCGCTGCTTGAGCGTCATTTTGTAATCGCGCAGCGGTTGGTTGTCCAGGCTGAGCGTGACGGTCGAGCCGTTGAAGCGCTTGAAGCTTTTGCCGCTCAGTTGGTGGAAAAGGTCCTGCTCGGTTGGAGCGATGTACTCGATCAGTTTCTTGTCGAGCGCCTCCTGATCGGTGAAGGACTTTGACTCGCGCACGGCGCTCTCGGCCAGTTCGACGTTGCGTCCGCGCTTGGCTACTACGGAGCGCATGAGGGCTGCGGCGTCGTTTTCCATTTTCTGTTTCATGACGTCGTCCATCTTGCCGCCGAGGATGACGGGATGCGCGGCGCCGGTATTGGTGCCGGGCGCCATGGCGGCGATGTCCGCCGATTCGAGAATGAAGAAGCCGGCGGAGGCGGCGCGGCTGCCGCTCGGAGTGACATAGATGATGACCGGCACGGGCGAGGCCACGATCTTTTCTATGATTTCGCGCGTCGATTCAACCAGGCCTCCGGGAGTGTTGATCTCGATGAGGACGGCTTGGTCTTTATCCTTGTCGGCGGCTGCTAGCGCGCGGGCAATATATTCGGCGGTGACGGGCTGGATAGCGTCGTCCAGTGTGATTTTCAGGACGTCGGCGGAACAGGATGCAGCGAGAAATACCGAGACAACAACTGCTAATCCAGACCCGCGACAGAAATGGGTGATCAATAATGCTTTTGCTGATAGCTGATAACTGACGGCTGATAGCTGCTTTCATGGCTGTGACAGCGGCTGCGCTTTCTCCGCGAGCTTGGCTGCTAGGGTGCGCTTCAGGTCCTGGCCGGCAGGATTGCCGGGTTCGAGTTGCAGCGCCCGGTTGACGTTCTGGGCGGCTGCTTCTGTTCTATTTTCTTTCAAATCGAGCTGCGCCAGAATCAGGTATGCCTCGGCCGACTCGTGAATGCGGAGAGCGGCTTCAGCCTGGGCGCGGGCTTCGACGGTGTCGCCGCGAGCCTCGTAATCTTCGGCGAGCGCGATGAGGGGGGCGGTGCTTGCGGGATCGACGGCAGCCGCGTGACGGAATTCGGCCTCGGCCTCGGCGGTGAATCCGTGAGCCAGAAGTTCTTTGCCGAGTTCGACGTGGAAGAGCGCGTGGGCGCGGGGATCGGATCGGGCAAAACGCGTCTCGGCCCAGCTTCCCATTTGCAGGGTCATCTGCCGGAAAGCATCTTCTTCGTAGTTGCGATTGATGCGCTCCAGTGGAGTTTTCGAGGTTGCGCTGGCCGGGACGATGCTACCGGGCGTGGGCGTCAGGGAGTCGAGCAGCGTTTTCGCTTCGGCGTCGTTTGGACGATGATCGAGCGCCGCGTGCAGTTCGCGGGCTGCGCCGGCGCGATCGCCGGCCTGGGCTAGAGTGACTCCAAGATTGAAGTGATAGTCGGCATCGCTGGGGTCGTTCTCAATCGCGCGTTCGAAATAGTCGGCGGCTTTTTTCTGACCGCGGCGGGCGGCGACTACTCCGAGATTGTTGTATACCTCGGCCAGCGGCAGGCGCGACGCGACGAATTCGAAGGCGCTTTCGGATTTGGCGAAATCTCCGTGAGCATAGGCGGCGAGCCCTAGATAGAAATTTGCCTCGCTCGCGACTGCGGAATTTTGGTGGACTTGGCTTAGCGCGGCGATCGCGGGTTCGTAGGCACGCTGTGCATAGTAGGTTTTGCCGAGTTCGAGCCAGGCTTGCGCGTAATCGGGATTGAGGCGAGTTGCTTCTCGATAATGCTGAACTTTATCTTCGGCAGTCGCGGCCAAAATGCCGCGGACATAGTTTTCCAGGGCGTCCAGACGGATGGGAGCTACGCTGGCTATGTATCTGTCCTTGGGCACGGAGAAGTCGGTGCGGATCTGGCGGAGCAAATCCCACGCGAGCGCTGACTGCAGGCTGCGGAGATCAGCCAGGGGCGCGGACTCGGTGGCTTCGGGCAGGAGTCTCTGAGCCCGCATGTCGAGCAACTGCGCGGAGGCGGTCAGGCGCGCACCATCATATTTATAGGAGCCGAGTACGACGTAATCGACATCCATCTGCTCGGCGATGCGGTAAAGCGTGGCGCGCGAAGGATGAACTCCGGCCGGAACGCCCTGGCGATCGTAAGCGCGCAGGCGTTCGTCACGACTGGCTACGTACAAGACTGGCGAATTGAGTTGCTCATGAAAGGTCTCGGAGAAGGATACGCCGAGCCATTCCAGACCCGGAGTGGGAGAAGCATTCTCGAAGGGAATCACGACCACGGTTCTGCCGACTGCGCTTGGCACTGCGACGGCGGGATTGGGGGCGGTGCTGTCCTGAGCGCGGAGCGACGAGCAGAAGAGCAGCGAAGCTACAAAGACGGTAACAGCGGCGCGTTTCACGACAAGTTGATTATATCGGTAGGGAAGATGGCGCATCACGCGGGCGGCCGCAGTGCGGAAATAGGGGGCTCGGTGGGCCTTCTTTCTTCGGCCGGGGCCTGCGGTTCTTGTCCGGGCTCGATCCAGCCGGGCAATTCGTCGCTTCCGGTGATGAGACGAGCGCCGCGTTCGTAGGTCAGATACGACCATGCCCACTGGATCATGACGATCACACGATTGCGGAATCCGATGAGGAAAAAAATGTGGACGAACAGCCATGCCAGCCAGGCGAAATATCCGGAAACCTCGAACTTGCCGAACTGCGCGACTGCGGCGGCGCGTCCAATGGTGGCGAGGCTGCCTTTGTCGTGATAACGAAAATTGCGGCGCGGTTGATTCTCGAGGTCGCGCGCGATGGTGTTCGCAACCCAGTCACCTTGCTGGATGGCGACGGGCGCGACTCCGGGGAGCATTTTGCCGTTTTCGTCGTTGAGGGTGGCGAGGTCGCCGATTACAAATACTTCGGAATGCCCGGGAATGCTGAGGTCGGGTTGGACCGGCACGCGACCGGCGCGGTCAACGGGAACTCCCAACTTGCGGCCGAGTGGAGAGGCGGCTACGCCTGCTGCCCACAAGATCACGGAGGCGGGAATCTTTTCGTTGCCCACCCAGACCGCGCCGGGCTCAACGCGGGTGACGACGTGGGAGGTGCGGACTTCGACTCCCAGATGTTGCAGTTGGGCTTCGGCTTTGCGGGAAAGGTTTTCGGAATAGGCGGCCAGAACTCGCGGGCCGCCTTCGATGAGCAGGATGCGGGTTTGCCTCGGGTCGATGTTGCGGAACTCGTGAGTCATGGCGTGGTGCGCAATTTCAGCAAGCGTGCCGGCGAGTTCGACTCCGGTGGGGCCGCCTCCGACTACGACAAATTGGAGCTGCGAGGAGCTTTGGCCTTCGACTCCTGGTGACGTCGGGCGTTCGTTTTTGTCTCGTTCGGCAAGCTCGAAGGCCAACAGAACGCGGCGGCGGATTTCGAGCGCGTCTTCAATTGTCTTCAGGCCGGGCGCCGAGAGGCTCCCAGTCTTCGTGACCAAAATAAGCGTGGGTAGCACCCGAGGCGATGATGAGATAGTCGTAATCGAGCGCCTGCTGCCTGGTGATGACCTTCCTTCTGCTCCAGGTTGAAATCGAGTACTTCTTCAAGCAACACTTCAACGTTGGAGTGGGTTCGCAGGATCCAACGGATGGGCGCGGCTATTTCTCCGGGAGAGAGGCCGGCGGTCGCGACCTGGTAGAGCAGCGGCTGGAAGGTGTGGTGGTTTCTGCGGTCGACGACCGTGACTTGTATGGGAAGTCGCGCGATTCGGCGGGCGGCGGTCAGGCCTCCGAAGCCGGCTCCTACGATTACGACCCGCGGTCTCGACTTGCTGCCCATACCCATATCCGTTGGAGTTGGCCTCATCCCTACCAATAGAGATTCCGGCAGGGGTTTCAGAGTTTCAAGGTTTCAAAGATTCGATACGGCCCCGGTCTCACCGTGAAACTCTGAAACCTTGAAACTTTGAAACCTTATACACTGCTTCTTCACAGTTTGTTCTGCAAACCTGGATGACTTCGGAGCCGCCCAGTTCGTTCGCCCAGCGTTTTCTGCTGCCTTCGGTCCGCGACATCATTTTCATTTTTCTTTTCTGGTCGCTGTTGGCGGGCACTTTATCGAGTCGGCCGCTGGCGGATGCGGATATTGGATGGCATATCCGGACCGGCGAGCAGATTCTGGCGACTCATGCGCTTCCTCGCACCGATCCGTTTTCCTCCACCATGCAAGGTCAGCCCTGGTTTGCCTGGGAATGGTTGTACGACATTCTACTTGGGATTCTGCACCAGGCTTGCGGACTGAACGGCGTGGTCTGGCTCTGCGCTTTGCTGGTGGCCACCGTCTTCGCGATGCTGCTTTCGCAACTGCTGCGGCGCGGGACGGGTCTGCTGCTGGCGATCGTGCTCATGCTGCTGGCGGAAGCGGCTTCGACGATTCATCTGTACGCGCGCCCGCACATTGCGAGCTGGCTTTTCTCTTTGCTCTGGTTTGTGGTGCTGGAACGTTGGGAAAATTGGAAACGGGGCGAGGGTCGCCGAGCATCGAAGCCTGCCTTGGTGGATGCCTTGGTTCTTTCCTGCCTCGATGTTGCTATGGGTAAACCTGCATGGCGGATGGCTGTTTGGGATGGCGCTGCTCGGAATCTATGCGTTCGCGGCGTTCGTCGAGAGTTTGCGTTCGCACGATGCATTGGCGGCGATTCGGGCCGCGCATCGGTCTCGCGCCATGGCTTGGGCATTCGTGGCTTCGAGCGTGGCGACGCTTGTCAATCCGTATGGCTGGCGGCTGCACGCGCACATCTATCGCTATCTCGGTGATCGCTACCTGATGAATCATATCGACGAATTCCGCTCGCCTGACTTTCATGGCTGGGCGCAGCGTTCGTTTGCGGTCATCCTGGCGCTGGTGCTGATTGCGTTTGCCGGTAACCACAAGACGCTGCGGCCTAGTCAGTTGCTGGTGGTGCTGCTGGCGGCGTATGCGGGGTTTTATTCGGCGCGCAATCTTCCGGTTTCTTCGATGCTGTTGGTGCTGGTGGCGGGGCCGATTTTGTGGGAAAGCTTCACATCGTTGGCGGATAAGGCGGGCGCATGGAGTTGGTTGCGCAACGGCGCGAGCCGAATCTCAGGATTCTCCGAGCGCATGGGCTTGCAAGAAATGGAGCTTCGCGGGCACCTGTGGCCGGTAGTCTCGGTCGTTTTTGCCTTCGCAGTTTGTCTTCAAGGGGGATGGCTTGGTTCGCGGCAGCTGATTCGTGCGCAGTTTGATCCGAAGAAAATGCCGGTTGCGGCGGTGACTTTTCTGCAGACGAGAGAATGTGGAAGAGCCGCCAGTCGTGGAGCCGGTTTTCTCTACCGATGCGTGGGGAGGCTATCTGATATACCGCATGTATCCCGATCGCAAGGTGGTCGTTGATGACCGTCACGATCTCTATGGCTCAGACCGGATTCGGCAGTACCTGATCCTGACCCAGGTCGAGCCGGGATGGCGGAACGTGCTCGAAGACTGGCGGATTCGGACGGCACTGTTGCCTGCGGATTCGACACTGGCGAATCTGCTGCGCGAGCTCCCGCTGGATTGGCGGGTGGCGTATGAGGACAAGGTTGCGGTGGTGTTGGAGAAGCGCTGAACGCCTACTCGTTCACTCCCGTATCCTGGGGCAAGTCGGCGCGCCAAACGTACAGATACTTCTCATCGCTCGACGTTATCACAGGGATGTTTCTCTCCCGCGTCACGCGGTTCAGCGCGGAGCGAAGATTCTGCATCTTGTCGCCATTCAAGCTGCTCAGCGGAATCTTGACCGCCTGCTGGGCTTTCAGCTTTAGAAGGTCGGACAGAATGTCCGACACCGCCTTGCGATGCTTTCCTTTGCGGCCTTGCGGAACATCAGCCCGACTCACCGACTCATAATGCGTGCTGTTTCCGTTTCGTGCCATGGGGCGGGTTCCTTTTTCCTGGAGATCGTATCCGTACGCGAAAAATCCTACTGCTAAAACTCATATGCTGCAACTGAAAATCTGTACGAATCTAGCCTATGGCATCGATCTGCTGGCGATGAGACGCATTAAGTTAAATGTTTCCAAGAAGATGCACTACAAGAGTTGTACTAAGACTTGTTAAGACTTCACCCGTATGGTTTGGGCCGCGCTAGCATGGTGGCGCGAGGCACGATCAGGCAACGAGGGGGACGCAGCGACAAGCTAGCCATGAATCGGAAAATGGTGTGGGCTGAACAGCAACGCTTTCGCGGATTTGCCTGTTCCGAATGTGGCTGGCGGTTCAGCCCCTCCGGTGCTCCCACCGGCACCTCTTTCGATGAAATGATGCGTGCCTTCGAATCAAAGCGCGACAAGGAGTTCGCCTCCCATGTCTGCGCTGATCACCGGCAAGAGCATCAGGACCAATAACGGCGACAGGGCTGAACTGCCAGCGAGACAGCAGTTTCCGCTGGCAAACCAAGACGCTGCGCTGGCCGTTCGTCCCAAATGGTGCTTTCCGAAAAGGCGCGCGTCCCTCGTGCGCCCGCTCAAGAGTTATACGGGCTCTTCGTAATACACATCCTTAAACGCCAACATCGCTCCGAGCTTCTCTTCGGCCCCAGTTGGGAATCCGCACCGATCACAAAACTCAGTTGTGTCTTTATAAGTCCCAAACAGGCGGTCCCAAAGCGGAATGTCTGAAAAGTTGTATCGATGAACGTTGTATTGGTGATGTATTGAATGCAATTCCGGCGTTTGGATAAAAAATCTGAGCCACTTCGGTGTTCGGACATTTGCGTGATAGAAGTATTCGCCGGTCGCCGCAAAGAAGTTGTACCAGAACGCCCCCCATCAGCGAGCAGCCCAACAGGGGATACAGCACGAGCGCACTGAGGATTGCGTCGCTCAATATTTCAATGGGATGTTTATAGAACGCTGTCACGACCTCGATGCGTGAAGGTGAATGATGGATCTGGTGGAACACCAGCCAAAATCCATTCTTGTGGCGGAGCACATGCCACACCAATAGAAGAAAAAGGTTCCGATGAACCACCCAACGAATCCTTCCGCGAGCGGTATATTCCAAGCGGAAAGATGGAAGACTGAAACGTGGAAGAGGCGAATCCAAAGCCTTGCGGTCGCCAACGTAATTCCGAGTTGTATAAACGTTACCAGCAACGCACGTCCGTACCAGCCTCTCGCTTTGGGCAGGTCACGCCCAGGGAAGACCCTCTCCAGGACCATGAATATGATGGTTGTGACAACTACCAACATGCTCGGGAGCGTTATTGTATGGAGTGTCACGAATCCTCTTCTTGGCTGGAAAGATACCACAATGGTCAACTACGAACCATGCTGGCACCCTCTAGCAACTCCTTCGTATTCTCATCACTCCCTGCAACCGAGCCCTTCCACATCATCAGATGTAGTTGAGTTTGGCGCTCCCTGCTAAGGAAGTGCTACCTTTGGATGCGCGCAAGGGACTGTGCGCAGGCCTTCGGGAGACCGAGAACATATGCGGATGGCACGAATGCGCTGGCATATCGAGAGACGTGCCGGGAGATGTCTGGAGACTCGCCGATGAAGGCGCAGTGTTTACCGTTCACTCAGATTCCGCACTCCTCCCGTCTCTTCCTTGATTATCTTTCCTACACTCCTTCCGTTCGCGGGATGTATCCGCGGTCACCGAATTTTTCTGAGTGGGTGAAGGAGGAATCCCAGCGCGTCGTTTACGACGCTGCTCGCCGCGGCAACGTGAGTGACATTCTGGAGCGGCAGAATCGCGCCTGGGGAGCTTTTCGAAGACGCTGGCCAATATTGAGCGGCTGCGCCGAGGAGCGCTGGCGGCGGTTACGGGACAGCAAGTCGGCCTCTTCGGCGGGCCGCTGTTTTCAATTTTCAAGGCGCTGACCGCGGTCAAGCTGACAGAAGCGGCGACTGCTGCCGGAGTGGAGTGCGTCCCGATCTTCTGGCTGGCTACCGAAGACCACGATTTGGCTGAGGTCAATCATGTGGCGCTCGCCTCCGAGCATGGCGCTCCGGAGCTTTTTGCGGTGGAGAGTCACGGCGTTGCTGACGCTCCTGTAGGCGCTGTCAAGTTTGGGCCCGAAATCCAGCCGGTGGTCGAGCGCGCGGCCATGCTGTTGGGGGATTCCGACGTCACGACTTGGCTGCGTGAGGCGTATTGCCCCGGCGAAACTTTGGGCAGTGCGTTTGCTTTGCTGTTTGCGCGGCTGTTTGCGGATTGGGGCGTCATCCTGCTTGATCCGGCTGATAAGGATTTCCATGAACTGGCGAAGCCTTTATTCGGTGCGGCTGTTGAACGGGCATCGGAACTCGATGAGGCATTGCTCGGGCGGGGCAAGGCGCTCGAAGCGGCGGGATATCACCAGCAGGTGAAAGTGACCTCGGCGAGCACGTTGCTTTTTGAAGTGAAGAATGGCGCGCGCACGGTGGTGCGGCGCAAGATTAACGCTAATGGCGTCAACGGTGGTGAGTTTGCAGTCGGCGAGGAGCGGATATCGTCCAAAGAATTGCTCGGAAGAATTGAGCGGGCTCCGGAGAAGTTCAATCCGAATGCACTTTTTCGTCCGGTGGTGCAGGACTACCTGCTGCCAACTCTGGCGTACACCGGCGGCCCGGCCGAAGTTGCGTACTTTGCGCAAGCGGCCGTCGTCTACGAAAAACTGCTGGGACGGGTGACGCCGATCCTGCCGCGGTTCTCCGCGACCTTGCTCGAAGCGAAGCCTGAGCGCATTCTGGCACGCTATCAACTGGGGCTGACGGATGTGCTCCTGGGCCCGGAAAAACTTCGGGAAGCGATTGCCGCTCGTTCACTGCCATCGGATTTGCAGGCCCGCTTTTCGGAAGCGTATGCGAGTGCGGAGAAGACCATGGCAGCAGTCCGCGAATCGATCGGCAACCTGGATACAACTCTCATCGGGGCGGCGGATCGCGTCCGGACGCGATTGTGGTATCAAATCAACCGGCTGCATCGGCGGGCGTCACGCGCGGAACTGTTGCGGAATGAGGTCATAACCAGGCACGCGGATACCTTGAGCGACGCGCTGTTTCCGCATAAGGTGTTGCAGGAGCGCGAGGTCGCGGGCGTCAGCTTTGTGGCGCGGTATGGGACGGAGTTGCTGGCGAATCTTTATCAGGAGATTCACGCGGATTGCCACGATCATCAAATAATTGAAGTAGCGTAGACGCGGGAAACAGACTCATCCCCGCAGCACGACCTGCAACTCTTCCAGCGACTCCACTCGCGGCACTCCTTTGTCGCGGTAGGCGCCGGGCACATCCATCAACATGGCTTGCATGCCTGCGCCGGTGGCGCCGAGGTAGTCCACCGAATAAACGTCGCCGACATAGAGACTCTCTTCGGGCGTGGCATTCATGCTCCTCAGGGCTTGACGAAAGATTTCGGGATGCGGCTTCTCGTAGCCGACGAGCCCGGAGTCGGTGATGGTGCGAAAGCGATGGGCGATTCCACATCTCTGCAACACATTTTCAATCTTGCCATCCGCATTGGAGATCACCGCGATTTCGCAGTGTTCGCCGATCTCATGTAGTTGTTCAGCTGTGCCGGGCAAAATTCTGTCCCAATTACCGGACTTGCGGATTGCGGCGACGAGCTGGTCGCGGATGGCGTCATCTTTAAGGCCGATCTCGGAGAGCAACTGCGAGTAGTACATCCACCAGAAGCTGTGATCCGTGCTGCCGTTGGCGGTCATCATTCCGTCGAATTGATTCTTGGTCCGGCACTCCAGGTCGCGCAGATGTTCGCGGTCGAGATTAAATGCCTCGTTCGGCGAGCGGCGCATGAATACGCTCGCGGTTGGGGAATAGCAGTGTGTTGCCGACGTCGAAGAAGATGGCTTTGATTTTGACTTTCGAGTTCATGATATATGTCGTCCTTCATCCATTATTACGCTTGCCGCGGGCGATTCCGTGCGGGGAAAATCGCTTGATGTAAACTGACCAATCGCCGATGTATTCAGGGGAAGCGGCTCTCATGGCACAAATACGAGTGGTGATCCTCTGGCACCAGCACCAGCCTTTCTATAAGGACCTGGTGACCGGACAGTACCGGCTGCCGTGGACGCGCCTGCACGCACTGAAAGACTACTACGGGATGGTGAAGTTGCTGGACGAGTTTCCGGGGGTGCATCAGACCTTCAACCTGGTGCCATCGCTGATCTCGCAGATTCAGGATTATGTTTCGGGAGAGGCGCAGGATCCGTTTCTGAAGGTGGCGAGCCGCCCGGCGCGGGATCTGACGCAGGAAGAACGGCGCTTTGCGCTGCAATATTTGTTTCAGGCGCATCCGACCAATGTGATTGGGCGGTATCCGCGATACCGCGAACTATTGGAAAAGTTTCGAAGCGCGGGTGAGTCTCCCGAACAAGCCGACAAATATTTTCTTCCGCAAGACTTCACCGACTTGCAGGTGCTGTCGCAGATTGGATGGTTTGACGAATTTTTTCTGGAAGAGAAAGACATTGCAGAACTGATCCGCAAGGGGCGCAATTATTCGCTCGAAGATCAGCGGCTGGTGATGGCGCGCGAGTGCGAACTAATGGGCCGCGTCTTGCCGGCACATGCGGAGGCGGCGGGCAAAGGCCTGATCGAGATTTCAACGTCGCCGTTTTATCACCCCATTCTTCCGCTGCTTTGCGATACGGATATGGGAGCGGTTTCTTCGCCGGGATTGCCGCTGCCGCAGAATCGCTATCGCCATCCGGAGGATGCGCGCGAACAATTGCTGCGGGGGCTGGATCTGCACGAGAACGTGTTTGGAATGCGGCCGCAAGGCGTTTGGCCATCGGAGGGCAGCGTCTCCGAAGAGGTTTTGGGGATCGCGCAGAAGCTCGGCGTGAAGTGGATGGCGACCGACGAGGGCGTGCTGGGACGAAGCCAGGGCACTCACTTTTCGCGCGACGGCAATGGGTATCTGATTTCCGAGCTGGCGCACCGGCTTTATACGATCTACCGCTACGAAAATGGCGGAACGGAAATGAACTTGTTGTTCCGCGATCACACGCTTTCGGATTTGATCGGCTTTGTGTATTCGGGCATGCCGCCGCAAGACGCAGCCAACAATCTGATGCAGAAGATCCGCGAATGTGGCGGGGCCGATCGTTTCGCACGGGCAAGATGCGGTTGTTCCCATCATTTTGGATGGCGAAAACGCGTGGGAATATTATCCGCAGTCGGGGCGCGAATTCCTGCGCGGTTTTACGATGCGCTCCAGCACGATCCGGGAATTGAAGCGGTGACGGTGAGCGAAGCGATCGCGCGGCACAAGGACAAAGGACATTTGAGTTCGCTGGTGCCAGGATCGTGGATCAACGCCAATTTCAACGTCTGGATTGGAGCGCCCGAGGATAACAAGGCGTGGGACTATTTATACGCAGCGCGGAATTTTTATGCCCAGGCCGCTCCCAGTGCGACGGAGCGCAGCGCAAGCTGGCGTGGGAGGAAATTCTGATCGCGGAGGGCAGCGACTGGAATTGGTGGTACGGCCCCGAGCATCATTCGGCCAACGACCGCGATTTCGACGAGCTCTACCGCAAGCATTTTTCGAATGCATATCAGGCGCTGGGTGGCACACCTCCCGATTATCTGGCGCAACCGATTACGGGCGGCAGAGGTCGTCCGGCGTTTGCGCCACAAACGGCATACGTTCATCCGCGCGTTAGCGGCGACATGGTGCGTTACTTCGAGTGGATGGGCGCGGCGCGCTATACGGCCGACCATCGCTCGGGGTCGATGCATGGCAAGCAGTTTCTGCTCGATGGCGTGTATGCGGGGATCGACGAGGAGTATGTGTATGGGCGGCTGGATTTCCTGAGCAGAGTTCCAGACGACGTTTTCGAACTGGTAGTCAATGTGGAGTCGTGGACGAATCATTCAGCGGACCCGAGGCGCGAACTGCGGTTGGATGTGGCGGTCGAAGGCGGAAGCATACGCTCCTGGAAAGTGACGGAGACCGGCGAAGGAGAATCTGGCTCAGTCTGCCAAGCCGAACGACGCGGTGCGGGTTGCGCTGGCGCGCAACTTCGAATTCCGGCTGCCGCTCTCGTGGCTGCTGGCGGCTCCGCTGGATTTGCAGAAAGTGCGCGGGCCCCAAAGCTCAGATCTTCTGACCACGCGCTTGCGCCTGCGCTTTAGTCTGTGGAAGAACCGCTTGCCGGTGGATGCGCTGCCGCTGGAAGGCTGGATCGAACTGGAATTGCTGACGGAAGAAGATCTGCTCGCGATCGGGGGATGAGGGCTATCGCTTAACGCTTTTCGCCGTTCGCTGTTCGCGACCGCACAAATGCGCACGTCGCGAACAGCGATATCGAATAGGCGAAAAGCGGCTTTGTTGTTACTGTCCTCGCTGGCGGCGCTGGTCATCACCAGCGGACGATTCAATTCCATCACCAACTCCGTGCCCGCCGGCAACGTCGCTGAACGATGTTTGCCGAGCCAGTGTGAGACGGTAACGGTCGCGCCGATTGCGCCGCCGATTACCAGGCCCTTGGCTCCGCCGATCAATCCTCCGAGCAGCATTCCGCCGCCGGTGCCCATGCCAATTTGCGTGAGGTCCGTGCCATCGTGGCCAGCGCCTTTGAATTGGCCTTCGGTGTTCACGTCCGTGCCGTGACGCATGTTGGTGTCAATCAGCGTGCCGTTGAACATGAAGCGCTCGCCATTGGGGAGGACCAGGTTCTCGGGAAAAACTGCAATTGTCGGTTTGCCGGCAATGCGGCGAGGTTCGGTCGTTTTAGTGACGCGGCCTTCGACGGTTGCGCCGACAGGGATTACAGTCTTGCCGTCGAGAATGACTGGTTCAGTCACTCGCGCCGAAAAAGCATCGCCGGTCTTCGAGCTGAATGTGGTCAAGGTGGTATCGAGTTTCATTTTGACGGCCGTGCCGGTGGGCAGGGAAGTCTGCGCCGCCGCCAGTGCCGTCAATAGAAGTAAGCTTGCGAGCAGGGTGAGTTTTTTCATGGAGTCTCCTCTTTCGATAGATCTCCTTACTTAACAAATCTCTTTCGCGGCCTGGAGCACGGTTTCCAGCGGCGCGCGGTCGTTCTGGTTGTCGCCGCGATAAATGAATCGCACGGTGCCCTCGCGATCAATCACGAAAGTCGCAGGATGCGCGATGTTCAACGCATCCGCGCCGAATGCGTGATGTAGTCCGTAAACCTGGTGGCGACGCGATCCTCATCCAGCAGAAACGGAAACGAAATGGGATGCTTCTCCAGGAATTTTCCCGGCTTCCATATGCCGTCGCGTTTCTCCGCCGCCACGAATGCCATCTGAACTCCCGCCGATTCAATCTCCGGCTTCAACGGCTCAAACTGAGCCATGCGCTTCACGCAGTTCGGTCACCAGGTCCCGCGCAAGAACTCAAGAATCAAAGGCCCTTGCGCCAGGAAACTGCCGAGAGTGAACACGCCCTCGCGGTTCGCTGCTTCCAGAGAAAACTCCGGAGCGTGCGAGCCAATTTCCAGAGTCTCAGTACGAGACTGCATCTTGTGGCGAGGTTAGAGCAGGATGGAATTACGGAACAATAGCAGACGGGGTTCCGGCCTTTTATGGACGCGATTGTTCGCGGCGGATAGCCGAATGTCTGGGCCATGTGCAATCGACACCGTGGCGGCGGTTGCCGCTCACAGCGCACGCCATTCACTCCGCTATAATCACCACCTTTGAACACTTATTAGGAAAGGTAAACAACCATGACATTTATCGAAGCCATCATCGGGCGCGAGGTACTGGATTCGCGCGGCAATCCTACCGTGGAAGCGGAAGTCTTTCTGGCGAGCGGAGCCGTGGGCAGGCCATTGTTCCCAGCGGCGCATCGACCGGCGAGCACGAGGCCGTGGAACTGCGCGACGGCGACGAGAAGCGCTACAAGGGAAAAGGCGTGCTGAAAGCCGTGGAAAACGTGAACGGCGAAATCGCCGAGGCGTTGACCGACATGGACGCGGTGGACCAGCGCGTCCTCGATGCCAGAATGATCGAACTCGACGGCACGCCCAACAAGGCGCGGCTGGGCGCGAATGCAATTTTGGCGGTATCGATGGCCGCTGCGCGCGCGGTGGCGAATGAATACGATTTCCGCTTTACCGCTATCTGGGTGGAGCGTGTGCCAACACGTTGCCGACGCCGATGATGAATATCCTCAATGGCGGCGCGCACGCCGACAATAATGTCGACTTTCAGGAATTCATGGTGATGCCGGTCGGCGCGCCGTGTTTTCGGATGCGCTGCGCTGGGGCGTGGAAGTCTTCCACACGCTGAAAGGCGTGCTGAAAAAGCGCGGATACAACACAGCGGTCGGCGACGAAGGCGGATTCGCGCCGTCGGTAAAGTCGAATGTCGAGGCCATTGAAGTGGTGCTGGAAGCGATTCAGCAGGCGGGCTACAAGCCGGGCAAGGATATTGCCATTGCGCTCGATCCAGCAGCCAGCGAGTTTTATCAGGACGGCAAGTATGTGTTCAAGAAGTCGGATAAGTCGGCAAAGACTTCCGATGAAATGGTGAAGTATTGGGCGAAGTGGGTGAGCGATTATCCGATCGTCTCGCTGGAAGACGGACTGGCTGAGAACGATTGGGAAGGCTGGGAGAATCTGACTAGAGAACTCGGCGGGAAGATTCAGCTGGTGGGCGACGACATTTTTGTTACCAATATCAGCTTCTCTGCAAAAGGGCATCGACAAGGGCGTAGCCAATTCGATTCTGGTCAAAGTCAACCAGATCGGCACGGTGAGCGAGACGCTCGATGCCATCGACCTGGCCGCCGCAATGGATATACGTCGGTGATCTCGCATCGCTCCGGCGAGACAGAAGATACTTTCATTGCCGACCTGGCGGTCGCGACGGGCGCGGGACAGATCAAGACCGGCTCTGCATCGCGCACGGACCGCATCGCGAAGTACAACCAGTTGCTGCGGATTGAAGAAGAGTTGGGCTCGGCGGCGAGGTTCCTGGGGGTGAAGGCGCTGAACTATAAAGGGTAAGTCGCAGCGGATTCTAAGATGTGGTACCAGCCATGAAAATCATAATCAGCAGGAAAGGGATGTGATAGCGGAACAAAAAATCCGGCAGAATGGCTAGCCCCATTCTACCGTGCGGCTGTCTATGCTCGTATCCCAATCCCATTTCCAGATGGTGGAATTCCTTATTCGGATATTCGATTTGGTGGACGTTCGCTGGATCGGATTTGTCTTGAACTCAATCCAGCTTGGGAGCACAAGTTCGCGCATCTAGATCCCGATCTTCGGTTTGATTCTTTGGATCGGTGGAAGCCCCGACCAGAAGATTGGGCGCCGGCTTTCGGGCAGGCAGGTGCATCGGCCAGCCATCTTGAGAATCAGGGTGTCACAGACGGGGGACCTTTTCATCTTTTTTGGTTGGTTCAGGAAAACCGAAATGATAGGGAACAAGTTGCGGTTTAGCCCGAGCGACCACGACGGGAGGCACATCATTTACGGTTGGCTGGAAGTCGGGAAGGTAGTTGAAGTGCCCAAGATGGGTTTTGAAGGCGATCTGAAATTTCTCAACGAACACGCCCACAGCAAGTTCGTGAAAGAACATCCAAACCAAATATACATCGGCAACACATCTGGCCTGGGGGCGGGATGCTTTGCAAAAGCATGCGACGAGCTTGTGCTCACAATGCCGGGCAGCAAGCGCTCGCAGTGGAAACTTCCCCCGGCGTTCAAATCGGTGTATCAACATGCCGACTTGACTTACCACGGAAACAAAGCAAGGCGGTGGTCGGAGGTTGACGGCCAAATTTGTCTGAAGACGGTCGGCAGAGGACAGGAGTTCGTTCTAGACGGTGAGAAGCATTCGGGAGTTCGTGACTATTTTTCGACTCTGATTAAATCAATTCCCAAAGCGCCGATTCAGTGCTCTCACATAACATCTCCGCCAATTAGGATTCTTGGCTCTGCGGAAGGCGAGTTTGCGGTCCCAGATGATCTCACGATCCTCTACCCAAAGAGATCTCCTTCGAATGAAGCGTCGGTAGACAAAGTGTCTAGCTGAGAGCCGACAGCTGAAGGCTGAAAGCTAACAGCTAGAATCCCATCTTGTCGTCCGCCGAGGGGCCATAGGTTGCCGGCACCGGCGTTTCATTCAAGCGCAGATACACTCCCAGTTGGGCGCGGTGGTGCACCAGATGGTTGAGGAACATCTGCCGGTAGGCCATGAAGCGCGATCCCTTAAAAATCGTAATGTCGCCGGCGCTCAGCTTCCAGGGCTGCGTCCAGGCTTCATCGGGGGTGGTCTTGAGCGCGTCGCGAGTTTTGGCCGCTCCGTCATCGGAAAGTCTTAACGAGTTGGGCGGCCGACTCAAAGGGCACAGGCGCGAATTTGGTTTTCGCAAAATCAAGCTCGGGAGTCGTCAAGACCGTAAGGCCAAAGCCCGTCAACTGCGCGACGTGCGGCGCGAGCTTGCCTAGTGGCATGGATTTCGGATGGGGCGCAAAATCTTTTTTGCCTTCAGGAACGCGTTCCAGCATGGTGCGCGTTTTTTTGATCTCTTCGTCGAATTCAGAGAGAAGCAGTTCGTTGATCGGCATGGTTATCCTCGCTGGGTTAATTCGCTGTTTTGATCTGCGGTCTTATCCGCAAAGAATGATTTCTGCAATAAGTATGAGATGTGCGGCTGCGGGAAGCGATTCAGTCTATCTGCTGGAAGGCAGAGGTATAATCTCTTCTAGCTTATGAAGCAGCTCAGAAATCATCTTCTCGGTGCAGGAATCTCCGAGGGTGGGTATGAGGCCCAGGAAATGCACCGGCCGAGCGATTTTCACTCAAGCTGACAGCATGGAAGAGTTGAAGCGAAACGTGCGTGAAGCGGTCCAGTGCCACTTCGACGAAGGCAAGGCTCCGAGCGTAATCCGTCTGCATATGGTTCGCGACGAGGTTATCCAGGTTTGAGATTGCCTCGTGATCTGTCGGGTCACGATCTCGCCCGTTTGCTGCGGCGATACGGCTACCATCCCACGCGGCAAGTTGGAGGCCACATGCGCCTGGAAACGAATCATCGGGGTCATCCACATCACATAACGATTCCCGATCATACGAGCAGCCTGCGCGTGGGGACCTTAAATGTGATCCTTTTCGAAGTGGCAAACTATTTGGAAGATGGATCGCGCGACCGTCGCTCACGAACTCTTCGCATCGAAGGCTGCCCGCAAAAGTCAGGAGCCAAGAGCTGATTTATGTCTCGTCCTAAACCTCTCGTCCTCATCATTCTCGACGGCTGGGGATACCGCGCCGAAACCAAGGCCAACGCCATTGCGCTGGCGCGCAAGCCGACTTACGACCGGCTGCTGCGGGAGTATCCGAATACGTTGATTCACACCAGCGGGCCGTTGGTCGGACTGCCCGAAGGCCAGATGGGGAACAGCGAAGTCGGGCATCTGAATATGGGCGCTGGCCGCATCGTGCACATGGATATCACGCGCATCGACCTGATGATCCAGAACGGCGAATTCTTCTCGCATCCCGTGCTGGTCGAAGCGATGAAACATGCGCGCATCAGCGGCCGCAAACTGCATTTGTTTGGGCTCGTCTCAGACGGCGGCGTGCACTCGCGGCAAGAGCATCTGTACGCGCTCCTGAAAATGGCCAAGCAGCAGGGAGTCGACCGCGTCTTCGTGCACGCCTTCATGGATGGCCGCGACACGTTGCCGACCAATGGCGCTGGATATCTCGAACAGCTGCAGCAGAAGATGCGCGAGTATAACTCCGGCAAGTTCGCGACCGTCAACGGCCGCTACTATGCCATGGACCGCGACCGGCGCTGGGAGCGCATCGCCAAGGCCTACAGCGCGATGGTCGAAGGCAAAGCCGAGGGCGGAACGCGCGCTGATGCGGTGCAGGGCATGAAAGAGTCCTATAACAAGGGCGTGACCGATGAGTTCGTGGTGCCGTTCGTTTGCACCGATGCGCGCGGCGAGCCTGTGGCGAAGATCGCGGACGACGATTCCTGCATCTGCTTTAATTTCCGCGCTGACCGCGTTCGCGAGATTACGCGCGCTCTTTGCCGCAACAGCGGGCTGAATGAAAAGGGCGGCAGCGATTTGCCGGGCGCGGCCGAACTCGACGCGACCATCCCTCGCGACCGCGTGCCGAAGAATCTGAAATATGTCTGCATGACGCAGTACGACAAAAATTTCAGCTTGCCGGTGGTGATTCCTCCGGAGTCGATGGCGAACATTCTGGCGAACGTGATGGGCGGGCTGAACATGCGCAATCTGCGTGTCGCGGAAACAGAAAAGTATGCGCACGTAACCTATTTTTTCAATGGCGGAGTGGAGCAGCCGTTCCCGGGAGAAGATCGCGTGATGGTGCAGTCGCCCAAGGTCGCGACCTACGATCTGAAGCCGGAGATGAGCGCCGCCGGCATTGCCGAAGCGGTTGTGAAAGCCACGAATGAGGGCACGTTTGACGTGATCATCGTCAACTTCGCCAATGCCGACATGGTCGGCCACTCCGGGAAAATTGAACCCACGATCAAGGCGGTCGAGACCGTGGATGCCTGTCTGGGCGAGATCGAGAAAGCCGTGCGCGCCAAGGGTGGAGCGATGCTGATCACCGCCGACCACGGCAACGCCGAGATGATGATCGACCCCGCCACCGGCGGTCCGCACACGGCGCATACGACGAATCCGGTGCCGTTCATCGTGATCGCGGAAGACGCGAAGAAGTACACGCTGAAGCCGGATGGCTCGTTGCGGGATATTTCCCCGACAATTCTCGGAATGCTGGGGATTACCGAGCCGAAGGAAATGACAGGTTCGGATTTGCGGAAGTCCTTGAAAGCTTGAACCGCCGAACGAGGACGCCGAGCATCTTTCAACCCGATGACCCGATCACCCGATGACCGATCCGCGATCGCCCGATCCGCAAGCTGCTGATCTTTGTTCATCATCCGTTCGATCAATGGAACGCACCCGCGTGGTTTCCGAAGCGGTTGCAGCAGGAATTCCCGCAACTCAATGTCGTCAATCTTCCCGACTACAAGCGCGTGGACGAGCAAATCGTGGATGCGGAGATTGTTATTGCGTGGTCGGTCCGCCCCGAGCAGATTGTTGCCGCAAAAAAGCTGCGATGGATCCATTCTCCGGCGGCAGCGGTTCATCAACTGATGTTCCCAGAACTCGTCGACGAGCGACGTCGTTCTCACCAACGCGCGCGAAGTGCATGGGCCGGTTGTCGCCGAGCATGTTATCGCGCTCATCTTTGCGCTGGCCAAGAAGATTCCGGGCTCGGTGCTGCTGCAACAGAAGCACATTTGGGGACAGCAGATTCTGTGGGACGAACTGCCGCGAGTCCGGGAAATTGCGGGCGCAACCCTCGGCTTGGTGGGCTTGGGAGCATTGGACGGCCGGTTGTGAAAGCGCCAAGGCTCTGGGCATGCGGGTGATCGCAGTGCGCGAGCATCCGGAGAAGGGAAGTGAAGGCGCGGACGCGGTATTCGGTCCGGCACAGATCGACGAGATTTTTCGGCAAGCAGATTACATCGTGCTGGCGGCGCCGGTCACGACCAGCACAAAAGCCATTGCGAACGCCGAACGCCTGGCGCTGATGAAGGCGGACGCCTGCCTGATCAACGTGGGCCGCGGCCCGCTGGTGGATGAACCCGCGCTGCTTCCGCTCTGCGCGAAAAGAAGATTGGCGGCGCGGCGCTGGATGTGTTTCCGAAAGAGCCGCTGGCCGCCGATTCTCCGCTGTGGGATGTGCCTAATCTGCTGATCACTCCGCACACGGCAGCGCTGACCGATAAGTTATGGGAGCGGCATTATGCGCTGTTCTCCGAAAACCTGCGGCGGTACCTGAATGGCCAGCCGCTGCTGGCAGTGGTCGATAAACGAAAAGGATACTGATTTCAAATTGCTCAACGGGTATCTATCCCAAATCCGATAATTGCGTTACTTCCACCGGCTCATTTCCGCGAAAGGCGGGGCGGAATTTCCACTTCGGCAACGCCGACAGAACTTTTGAAGTGGTTTCGGCCGCGCCCGGGTCCAGCACTCTGATATCCTTCAGTTCGCCGGAGCGGTCCAGGATGCAGGTGAAGACTACGTGCGTCGGGCGAAGTCCTTCGGGAAGATCTTTTCGCAGCGGTTCGGGCTCGGTCAAGGTTTTGCCGGATGGCTGCGCGGCGGACGAGGGATCGGCGTACTGCATCACGGCCGTTCCCAGCGAGGTTTCGATGTAGATGGAGTAGTTGTCGCCTTTCAACAGGCCGTAGTAGGGCAACACTCCGCCGGAGCGCGAGGTTGCGACTACGGTTACTCCGGATCTTTTGTGATCGTTCGCGGAAGAATGGCCGGGGCCGGTTGCGGGAGCGTCGCCGGTGGGAGTCCGAAGCTGGGGAGATTGATGGTGGTGGTTCCGCCCTGCACGGAAACGCCGGGCATGGCGGGCGCGCCGCTGGTGCCGCTGCCCGCGCCACCGGGGCCGGGATACGGCGAGATTCCTCCGCGGGCGTTGGGATCGGAGCCGCGCCCTGTGCCTTCTCTGCCTGCGCCTGAACCTTCTCCTTGCAGACCGCTGCCGGGGCCGTTGCCTTTGCCGATGCCGGCTCCGCCGCCGCTTCCGCCTAGGCCGCTTTTGGCTGTGCCGCTGGGCGACATGGCTAGCGCCCGCCGCCGGTCGAGTTCGGTACTCCAACTTTTGTTCCTGGTTGGCTGGAGATAACCACGCCGCTGCCGGGCGCATTTCCTCCATTGCTTGGCGGAGCTACGGAGGAACCTAGGTCGAGCGGACCGCCGGCGCCGGTGCCCTTGTTGCCGCGTCCGCTGCCGGAGAGAGCTTTGCCTCCGCCGAAGCCCGGCGGTGGCGGTACGACGTCGGCTTAGCCCAGCAGCGAGCCTGCGGATTGACCGGAGCGGCCAGCGCCGCTTCCCTGAGAGCCGGTGCCGTTGATGCTGGCAGGAGGTGGGACAACTTGCGGCGTCAGGCTTCCAGCGCCGGATCTCGCCAGTGATCTCCTCCGCTCGGAAGCGCTCGGCGGCGGAGGACGGGCTTGACGCGCAAGTCGCCGGTGGTGGAGCTTCCCCAGCTGTTGAGATCGCGGCTGACTTGCGACGGCGGAGGCGCTACGACGGCGGCAGCGGGCAGGGTCAGCTTCGGCCTGACGAGGCGTCGCGCGGGGGCGCGGAAACTGGTGGCGCAATCACGTCCACGGTTTGCGTTCAACGGCACGCGGGAACTGGCGAGATCGCGCTGCGCGTTTTTTGGAGCCGGTGCGATCTACGGTCTGTGCGAGCGGGCTCGCGGTTCGCATTTTGTCAGGCGAAATATTTGGAGCGGGCGGGACGACTGATTGGCGACGGCTGCGTTCAGGCGACGTTGCTGCTGGCGCTAGATACTTCGGGCGCGGGCGCGATCGACGTTCGGCGTCAGGGCGCTCTGGGCGCGGCTTGTGGATGCATTCAATTCCGGCGACGGCTGCACTGCGCTCTCAGGCAGAGTCGGCGCGATGAGAGTCGAACGCAAGCCTTCGGCGGGCGGCGGTCCGGGAAGCGGTTTGAAGGCGAGCAGATTGGCTACCGCGGAATCGGAATGCGGCAGATTTATTTTGGGAGCGTCCACCACCTTTTCGGTCGGAGTGTCGCCGCGCGCTACGCGGATGGTTTGCGTGCGATGGTGAGCTTGCTGACCGCCGGCGCGTCCGGACTTGCCGGCTTGGGCTCCGCCGCGGTCTTGAGTTTGCGGCAGTTCGTCGCCGGAGTAATAGATCACGTCCCATTGCGGACGGGTCGGCGGAGGCGGAATCTCAAGACTGACAAAGCGTTCGGGAAGCTCGATGACGGCGATCAGCAGCAGGCATTCGAGAAGCCAGCAGATGAGCATGCCTCGATAGGGAAACATGCCGATGGGCGCTTCTCCGGCGAGGGCTTTCGGAGGGCGGGTGAGTGCGGGGCGAAAAGCGGACTTGAATTCTTCCCATGGCGACGACCACTCCACCAGCAGGCGCGGCGGCTCGGGCCACTGGGTGTCGACTTCGGGAATGGTGGCAACTTCGGGCATTTTTCGACTGCGCTAGTTTCTGGGGATTGGTACTAGTGTAGTGTGCCAGAAGGATGCTGTGGTTAGCGCGGTGACTTCGGGGTTTCTTGTTCCGTTTGTGCTGTGGGGAACTGGGACGGAGTTTGAGCTGTCCGGGCCAGGAAGTTTACTGGTTGGTACCCCCACCCCCCTCCCCCCTTGCCGCATGGAATCATTGGGTTAGCGGGAATTTTTCGACTTGGTCTTTGAAAACAAAGGAGTTATATCAAAGTATTGCGGAATAAGGAGTTAGGGGAAAACTTCGACTTCGCTGCGGCAAAAGGCGTCGAGTGGGCACCTTTGAGACAATTGGAAGGGTCGGAAAAAAATAATTTTCGGTTCGTTTAGAATCATGGATTTGCGCTGCAATTCCCGCCAAATCTTTGAGTTTAAAGGGCTGATTTTGCAAAATCTTGATGCGAGAGGTGTTACGGGTTCTATCTCCGGAGACTTTCGCTGACGACCTGCCCCTTAGGCTCGATGAATTCGACCCTGCTGCGAGTTTCGACCTAGTAAGTCGAGCGCAATTTTATTTTTCAAAGAACCTGAACTAGCTGCGGCCACTCTGGGCTACTTACTAAGTTTTATTATAGTCCCTGATGTCAACTCGATTTATGTGGAGTGTTACGGGAAAATCCCATCGCGCGGTCGTGGTGGCGGGCCACTTCTCAAAAAGCGTGAGAAGTGGCGCACCCGGCCTGTCGAACGGATTCAGTCGGAAGATGGAGAATCACGCGGCTGCCACGGCCCTCAATTATTTCGCCTACAATTTCATCAAGATTCATCGTACACTTCGCACGTCCCCAGCCATGGCCGCTGGCGTCACAGATCGGCTGTGGAGCGTGGAGGATTTAGTGGCCCTCTGGGAAGCCTACGAACAACGGAGGGCGGAAAGAGTAGCGTAAACGCTAGAATCGTGATTTAAGTGGCGCGTGAATTCCTGATACTCTTTTTTTGTGCGACGATCGCCTTCCTCCTTGGAAACGGTTATTACAAATCCTTTCGCACTGGTGTCCTTACAGTCAAAGGCCACTCCTTCAAAGGCTACACCTCTCGCCGGGACAAGGAACCGATCCGCTACTGGCTTGGTATGGCTGTAGGGATTTTCGCATTTCTCGTCATGGTGTCCGGGGCCGCGCTTATGGCGTTCTTGGTATGCGTGGATTTATTCAGGAAATCAAAGTAGCCCACTACCAATCTTTGCAGCAAATTGACAAGCTTTTGGCACTGTGCCAAAATTTTCGACTGTTTTTGGAGCCAAGGCTCATTCAGAGTATCGAATCGGAGATCAGGAGGAGAACGATGCTCACGAAACAATTGCGCTGTGGAACAATCGCATGTGTGATTCTTGCCTCAGGATTACTGGCATCGGCTCAGACGCCAGAAGTACTGCGCCTTTACGATGCGTATGCCAATGTCCCGACTGAAATTACTGGCGTGCATACATTCAAGGAACCGCCATCAGGTTTCAGTCCAGTAAACGCTACCGACGAACAGCTTGCGATGTATGGATTTCCTCCTCGACCTGACAAGGCGACGTATCCGAAGCGATACGAAGTGTGGGCTAGAGAGATGAGCAGGGCGAAGACCCGATGGAAAGGGCCGCTGAAATATACTGACCACAGAATCCACGTGTCGCAATCTAACGCGCAATCCAACAAAGTAGGCCAGGGGTCGGTGACGAATCTCACCTGGAGCGGAGTTGTTAACTACAAACCTATAAAGAAATACAGCGACGCGAATAGCTCTGCTTCATCGTTCTCGTATGTCTCAAGCTTTATGGATGTGCCGGTTGCCAACTACCCAATCGGCTTCACAGGCATGTGTGGATATCAAGGCAATGTTTGGCTGTTTGTTGGGATGGATGGGGCACCGCCGCTTCCGGTTCCCGCAGACACTCTCTCCCCCGACTTGGTTGGAGCCGGGATTTTTGGTTAGGTGGACAACTTTGAATTTGAGGACAGTTGCATCAGTAATGGTCCTCTCACTTCTCTGGAAATCGCATGGTATCCGACAACTCCTTCAAACATTCAGGAGTTCACAGTGAATCCCGGCGATGAAGTTTACGTTATTGTCTACCTGGTTAGCGCCACCACGGCGACTGTGTACGCAGCCGATGAAACCCAAGGACTGTATGCAACTTATCAACTGCAGTCAGACGTCCCGACGCTTGGAAGCACTGCTGAATACATCGCTGCGCGTATGGATCAGTCACTCAACGGGAATCCGTACCTTTGGCAGTTGAACAATTTCGCGGGAGCCTTTTTTGCTGGTGCCGGGGCTTCAGACCATGATAACGAGTTTTATGGGCCCGGCTCGAATACCAAACACACTTTTGCACTTAGCATGACGAACGACCAAGGCGACCAAATTATTTCTCAGGCCAATGGATTTCCCCAAGCCATAGCGGCGACCAACGAGGGCGATGCGATGTACGTCTACACCGAGAACTGCGCTGCAGTTTCTCCGGGCTGCACTCCATGAAAAGCAATCCTCAGTTTGTGACGAAACGGGCCCGCCCAAGCAGAGCTTGGACGGGGCACCCTCGTGAGTCCAGACGGGGCACCCTCGTGAATCCCAATGATTGCCGACTTGATCGGCCTTCCAACTCACGCTTTAAGGTTCGACCACCTGTTTAACATTTGCAGAGCAGGTATCGAAGTTCGCGTCGCCCGGATAAGTGGCTTTCACGGTACGTTTCCCCTTGGGCAGCGCAGCCGTCGTAAGCGACGCGACTCCGCCTGATGTGGGCGCCGTACCTAGCGGTTTGTCGCTGGAAGTGAAGGTCACGATTTCGCCATCGGGCACGGTTCCGAACGCGGAACTCACCGTCGCGGTAAAGGTCACGGGCTGGTCCACATGCGAAGGCGAGCCTGAGGTCACCAGCGTGGCTTTCGTGGGATAGAAAATCGACTCAGTTATGGTGGCGCCGCTGCCGACGTGATCGCTGTCGCCGGCAAATGTGCAGGCGATCGTGTGCGTTCCGGGCGTCGTATACTTTGCCTGGAACTCCAGCGGATTCTTTTTTGCCGTCTTCAGCGGCGAGCCATTGTCCAGGCAGGTGACTGCTCCCGACACCGATCCGCCATACTGGCTGGTCACCGTTACTGTGTAGTCGATCTTCTTATCGACGAATCCAGGGTTCGCCGACGATACGACGGTGGTCGTCGTTGTGGCGGCGGTGACAACTTGATTGACGACTGCGGAAAATCCGGGATGATACGTCACCGTGCCCTGGTAGGCGGCGAAGATGGGATCGGTTCCTACGTCCACATTGGAACTGCCGATCGTCGCAACACCATTCACGAGCGGAACAGCTTCTGATAGCCCGGCTTGCGTGGATTGATTATAGAAAATGACGGATCCCGGGGGCGTGCCTGAGCCTCCACTTACAGTCGCGGTGAAGGTGGCTTGCCCGTACACCGACGGATTGGGCGTCGAGGTCAAGGTCGTGGTCGCGACTGCGTTACCAACATGCAAGTAGACCTCGGCGGCGCCGTTCACCGATGCATCCACCAAGTCGGGTAAGCCGTCTCCATTCAAATCGGCGATGGTGATTCCCCAGCCCGTCGATCCGGTGGCCAGGGCTGATAACTGGAAGGTTCCGTCGCCATTGCCCTGGAGTATCGACTGGTCCGCTGCAATATCCAGCTTGCCGTCCTCGTCCAAATCCGCGACCGCCAGAGAACGTGGCGGGGCGCCGCTGTTGGTTATGAGGTAGGTCACCGCAGGCTGAAAGGTGCCGTCTCCATTACCCATGAAAACGCTCACGCCGCTCGAGTAACAATTTTGCGCTCCGGCGTGCAGGCATGAGCCGACCACCAGGTCAAGCTTGCCGTCTCCGTTCAGATCGGCAGCGACGACAGCGGTGGCCCACGCGGCCGCTGCATCATAGTTCACGGCCGTTTGGAACGTGCCGTCGCCATTGCCCAGCAACACACCGACCGAGCCTTCGTCAAATTGCGGCAACGTACAGATACCTTGGTCTGCTGTGCAGGCGCTGGTGACAACGAGGTCCAAGTTGCCATCGCGGTTCACATCCGCTACCGCTACTGAGGTCGCGCCGTTCCCGCCGGAGTTGTATGTCACCGGAGGCTCGAATGTGCCGTCGCCTTTGCCGATGAATATGGCGACAACTCCCTGAACGCCCGTGTCGCAGTTCCCCGCGACGTTGGCAAAATAATTGGTGACGATCAGGTCGGGTTTGCCATCACGATTCACGTCCGCGACCGCAATCTGTTGGGGTTCACAACCGCCGGGATCGTAGCTGACCGCCGGTTGAAAAGTCCCGTCGCCGTTGCCCAGCAGCACGGAAATCGTGCCCACTCCGCCTGCATAGTTGTTTTGGGTGGCGACCATGATATCGGGATGGCCGTCTCGGTTTAGATCCGCGATCGTCACGGAACTAAAGCCGCCCGGATTGTCGACGTCATAGGTCACGACCGGCTGGAGCGTGCCGTCACCGTTTCCGAGAAAAACCCCCACGCCAAGCAAATCGGCTACGACCACGTCGGGGTGCCCGTCGTGGTTTAGATCGCCAACCGCGGCAACGTAAGCCAGGCTTGCCTTAGCGTCATAGGTTACGACCGGAACGAAGAGCGGTAAGGGTGGCCGCCAGGAGTCGTTACCTTGGGCCTTCCGGTGTGACGACGGAGACTTTTCAACAGACTTACTTGACGGTCTTGTCTGAGCTGAAGTGAAAAGCGTGATCAAGACGGCTAACACCCCAACTACTATCTTAGGGACCCCTTGTAGGCTTTGAGCGGTGTGCTTGCGGGTCATGGGACGGCCTCCTCGCTGTGCGCTAGTTTTGAACGGAGGCGGCTACGCGCCAGGGGGAGGGAGACAGGGCTTTTCGCCGTCGTATCTTTCTAGTCCCGGCGCGGCGCGAAGTCAAGGCGCCAATGGAGTCGGCCGTTTCTCGGGAAGCGGGTTGCAGGTGAGTCCAAATGATTGAGATGGTTCGGGTCACCCTTCCCGGTGTGTGTTGTCAAAAATACCAGTTGATCTGTGACACACGCACCATCAAGCTTTCATGGCATTACGGAGGTTAACAAAATCCATGAGACATCGCCTTGCGTTCACCATCGCCGCAACACTCGTGTTCTTCTTTCTTTTCAGTGCGACTATGCTCGCGCAAGAGCTGGCGGGTTCGTCCGACGCGGGCGCTCGTTGGGTCGCCTATTGGGCAGCGCCTCCGGTGATTCTCTACGGCCCGGAGCAAGACGCGTTTTACAAGAACATGAAAAGCATTATGTTCCTCCGCAATGACTATGAAGTTCCGACCAATCCAAGCGCGCTGGACGACGATGTCCAATGGCTCAAGGATCATCCTGATGTGCGTTTTTACGTTGATGGATATACATCGATAACTGGGAGTTTCATATACAATCTCGCGCTCAGCCAGCGGCGCGCGGACTGGGTCAAGCAGACTCTGATAAGCCGCGGTATTGCCGAAAATCGCATCGTGGTGGCGGCGGGATGGGGAGAGTTGTATCCGGTGTGCGCGGAAGACACCCAGGAGTGCCGGGACAGGAATAAGCTCGTCCGTTTTATTTACCGGCCGAGTTGACGGGGCACGACAGTCATATCCTCAGCGCAGCCCCTAAAGGGGCGTCTGATTTCGAGAGGTTAGTGGTATCGCTGAAGCGATACCCTGATACGAAACTCGAGTTTCGATGACTTTCAGTTTGTGATGAAACGGGCCCGCCCAAGCGGAGCTTGGACGGGGCACCCTCTGGGCGTCGAGGGCAGGCTGGGCCAGAGCCGCCCACATTTCATTGCTTACTTCTCATTGTTTATTGCTTATTTCCCCAGGAGCTGGCGTCTTTCAAAATGGCCTGAGCGTATCGGCGCGAAGCTGCGGAAACCGTGGAGTCGGTCGAGATCTGCTGCACCGTGGGAGCGATCACCGAGAACTCCACCAATCGTCCATGCTGGGCCACGCCTGCCATACGTTGCAATTCCGCGGTCAGTCCGGTTGGATTGCTATTCTGAAGAAGGCCTAGTCTGCGCCCGAATTCCAATGTCGTGGAAATATTCTCAAACAGTTTCGTCAGCTGCTTCATCTGAGGATTCGTTGACGACGTGTAGGCAATCGAGTTCTGGGTCGAACCGTTGGTAAAGCTCAGCGATCTGTTTCCCGTGCTTGCGGGAACGGATTCGCCCTTTCGGACCTTTCTTTGGAAAAAATTCAACTCCTGTGCCAGGTTGAAAATCTGCGTCTGGGTAGCATTGGAAACGGTGAACTCCAGGCTATAAGGGGCACCGGTCTGCTGGTCGGAGTTGGGAGTTGACTGGTAGGTCGCACTTCCCATCGAGGAGACCGCTACAGAATAGTAAGGAGGATTCGCGCTCGATAAAGTTCTGGTGAACGTAACGGCGGGGAAGGTAGAGCCATCCCCGGCTTGAGCCCACAGGGCCGGGACGTGCAGCAGGCCTCGACCTCCATGGCCGATCAGGAGGACGGTGAGCAACAACGCCACCGTGATTGATATTGATTTGGCCATCAAATCACACTGGGCAACCTGGTGCGGTCGTGTAGACAACGCATCGCGCGCAAGGAGTCCGGCCAGTGCATCGTTTCAGGAACTTTTGAACCGGCGGGAGCAGTCTACAAGCAGCCGGCAGGCGCGGTGACTGGTAAAAGTAGCAGTCCATGTCGCCATCGCGTGCGACTATCGCGGCGGTGAACTGGGGCGCTACCCAAAGGCGAGGGCGGTACCTCAAGACGTTCGACCAGATGTGGTCTTACTCGACTCGCTTCTTTTCCTGATTTCCGAGAAAAGCAAAGTCAAGGGCAGCGGACAGGAGTGTCCGCTCTACACGGACAGCTTCGCGCGACGCTGAGAGCGTTAGAGGGGTAGGGGTCCTTCGACTCCGCAAGCCGATTCGCTTCGCGGATCGGCCTGCTGCGCTCAGGATGACAGGGTGGCGAACGTGAGCTTCAGGCGGCTTCGGTGTGGGTCGGGCGTTCTTCGAAAGAGATATCCACCTGATCGCCTAGCGCGGTCTGGGATTCGCGGATGGTGCCGGTTGGAACTTCGAGCACGGAAGCGGCCTGGACGCGAACGGCGGCGAGGCGCCACGGTTTCAGGTCTTCTTCTATGTGGATGACGATTCCTTCATGGTCGAGGTATACGGCGTCGATCGGAAAGCGCATGGCGAAGGTGTGGATGCCGTGGGAGGGGCTGATCCAGAGTCCTACGCCGCGGGGGAAATGGGAGGAGTCGGTGGCCATGAGTCCGCGAAAACGGGACCAGTGGGTGCGCGCGATCAGGAGATTGGTCGCGAGATAGGTGGTGCGGGTGCGGTTGAAGGCGTAGCCTTTGGGCCCACGCGGGGGCATGAGGACTCCGGAATTTGTAATTGGTGATTTGTAATTTGTAATTTGAACACGGACGCTGAAGAATCTCGTTCTTCAATTACAAATTACAAATTGCCAATTACAAATCTGCTCAGTGTTTTCCGCCGCCGACGGGGACGAAGATGTGCATCAACTGAATTACGGCTGGGCCTACGGTTACGAAAATCAGAGAGGGCATTACAAACAGGACCAGGGGGATGATCATTTTTACGGTTGTCTTGGCGGCCTGCTCTTCGGCGCGCTGGCGGCGCTCGGTGCGCAGGGAATCGGAATGGACGCGGAGGGCCTGGGCTACGCTGGTTCCGAAGCGGTCGGTTTGAATCAGGGTTCCGACGAGAGAGCGAATGTCGTCTACTCCGGTGCGCGCGGCCAGATTGCGGAGCGCTTCTACGCGGGGTTTTCCGGCGCGCGTTTCAAGATCGAAGAGATGGAATTCGGCGCTTAGTTCGGGGTGCGAGTGGCGGAGGTCCTCGCCCACGCGCATCATGGCCTTATCGAGAGACAAGCCGGCTTCGACGCAGATTACTGTTAAATCGAGTCCGTCGGGAAGGCCAATGCGGATGCGGCGCTGGCGTTCGGCCAGTTTTCTTTTCAGCAAGAAGCGCGGGAGAAAAAATCCCAAGCCGGTCATGCCGACTAGCATCAGGGGCGAATTGAATCCGGTGAACGCGAAGACGGTGATGAAGCCGAGGGCTGCGAAGAGGACGCGCAAGCCGCGATAGATGGTGACATGCTGTTCGTTGCGGTATCCGGCCTGAATCAGCCAGGTGCGGGTTTGTGAAACGTTGGTGGGCGAGATGGGTAGAGCGCGGCTGAGGGGATCGAGGGCCTGCTGCATGCGTTCGCGCATGGCGGGCTTGGCATCGGCTTTGGGTCGCTGCCAGCCGATTTCGCGGAGGCGCGATCCGAGCACCGAGGAGGGCATCATCGCGGCCGCTCCAAAGGCGAACACGATCACCGCGACGGTGAGGAAGGCGACGATCGAGAGTATTAAGGGCAGTGGCATGAGTTAGTTCTCGGTTGTCAGTTGTCAGTTCTCAGTAAAGACAAAAGCCAACGGTCCTCTGGTTTTACTGAAAACTGATAACTGAGAACTGAGAACTTCATTTCTACACCTTACTTCTACACCTTACTTCTACACCTGAATCCTGATAATTCTGCGAATCACGAAATAGCCCATGGTCTGCAAAGTTATGCCTCCTACGATCAACGCATGACCTAGCGGGTCGGTGAAGAGCGGACGAATGAAGTCCGGATTCAGAAGTTGCATGATGACCACAATCGTCGGCGGCAGAGACATTAGCAGGACCATGGTCAGGCGTCCCTGGGCGGTGTGGACGCGGACCTGGCGCAGGATTTTGAAGCGTTCGCGAATGACGTAGGAGAGGTTGTCTAGAATCTCGGCTAGATTGCCGCCGGTTTCGCGCTGCAACATCACTGCGGTCACGAAGAATTTGACGTCGACCAGAGGGATGCGATCGGCGAGGTTCATCAGGGCGTCGCGGACGGGGAGTCCGAACTTCTGCTCTTCGTAGAGCTGGCGGAATTCTCCGGCAACCGGTTCGGAGACTTCGTTGGCAATCATTTCGAGGGCGGTGGTGAAGGCGTGTCCGGCACGGACGGCGCGGGCCAGGGTATCGATGGCTTCGGGAAACTTCTCCTCAAATTTCTGGAAGCGCTTGGTGCGCTGATGGGAGGCGTAGGCGTAGGGAAGAAAAAAGCCGAGTATGGCACCGACCCATCCGAACATGAGATTGCCGCCGGCGACGAACGCGACCACGGCCAAGACCAGGGCGGAGATGGCGCAGAGCATCAGGAAGTTTCCGGCGCGAACGTCCACGTTGCCCTGGGCGAGCACTTTCTGCAAAGCAGAGACGCGCTCGGAGCGGCGCAGCCAGGTATCGAAGGCGGGTATCTGACTGAGGACTTCGTCGCGCAGAAGAGCCGCGTCGGGCAAGGCTTGTTCGGCTGGTCCCTGAACGGCGGTGAGGCGATCGCGGAGAACGCGGGCCTGAGCCTTGCGCTCGTCGAACAAAGACATGCCGGCAAAAACCGCGACGGATACGACCACGAATACCAGCAGCGCGATAACGATGGGCATCAGCTACACCTCCATCCGGGAGTCGAAGATGGTGGGATTGAGGCGGCAGCCGGCGGTGGCGAGACGTTCGGCGAATTGCGGCGGTTGGCCGTTGGAATGGAAGACGCCGCGAACTTTTCCGGCCTCGTCGATTCCGCTGCGCTCAAACACGAAAACGTCGCGCAGGGTAATCATGTCGTTTTCCATGCCGGTGACCTCGGAAACCGTGATCACTTTGCGGGATCCGTCGGAGAGGCGCGCGACTTGGACTACGGCGTGGACGGCGTTCGCGATCTGGTGGCGAATGGCGCGCTCGGGAATATTCAGGTTGGCCATGGAAACCATATTTTCGATGCGAGACAGGGCATCGCGCGGGGAGTTGGCGTGGACGGTGGTGAGCGAACCCTCGTGACCGGTATTCATGGCCTGGAGCATGTCGAAGGCTTCTTCACCGCGCACCTCGCCGACAACTATGCGGTCGGGGCGCATACGCAGGCTGTTGATGACAAGCTGGCGCATGCGGACTGAGCCTTTGCCTTCGATGTTGGGAGGGCGAGTTTCGAGACGGACGACGTGTTCCTGCTTGAGCTGCAATTCGGCCGCGTCTTCGATGGTGACGATGCGCTCGGAGTTGGGAATGTATCCGGAGAGGACGTTGAGGACGGTTGTCTTGCCGGCGCCGGTTCCTCCGGAAATGATCAGGTTGAGGCGGCCCTTGACCATGGCGGAGAGCAGTTCCAGCATGGGATCGGTCAGAGTTTTATTGTCGAGCATGTTGCGGGCGGTGACGGGATCGCGGCCGAAACGGCGAATGGAGAGACAGGCTCCGTCGAGCGCGAGCGGCGGAATGATGGCGTTGACGCGGGAGCCATCCTGCAGGCGTGCGTCGACCATGGGAGAAGATTCATCGACGCGGCGTCCGATGCGGGAGACGATGCGGTCGATGATCTGCATAAGGTGCTGATTGTCTTTGAACGACAAGCCGGTGATTTCTAGCTTGCCGGCGCGCTCGACGTAGACGCGGTCGAAGCGGTTGACGAGAATGTCGGAAATGGTGGGATCTTTGAGCAGCGGTTCGAGCGGGCCGAGGCCGAAGATTTCGTCGAGGATCTCGCGTGACAACTGCTCGCGCTCGGCGAAGCTGAGAGGGACGGCCTCGCTGTTTACCGAACTGCGGATGAGGACGAGAACTTCTTCGCGGGCGGAATCTCCGGTGGAGCGGCCGAGTTTTTCGAGGTCGAGGCGATCGAGGATCTTGCGATGCAGGTCGGCCTTGACCTGCTGGTATTCGGTGCGTTCGAAGGCTTGCAGATTAGCCATAGAAAATCAGGTCTTAGGTGTCAGGTCTTAGGTCTCGGGTCTCACTTCAGGCTAATAGGTAATCGCTATGGGCTGCAAGTTACTTTACACCGTCTTAAATAGGGACCACGCTGTGCGTTTCACTTCCAGATCGTCTTTGGTCAGGTATTCGGCCAAGCCGGTGATGGAGCGGGCAATTTCTGTGTTGCCCTGCTGCATCAAGGGAACTCCACGATCGATGGCGGTCGCGACTGCGAAGTATTGATTGGGGATGCGCCAGAGCACGGGCGCTCCGATGGCGGCTTCGGTTTCGGCCTCGTTGAAGCCGGCTACCTTGCGATAACGGTTCAGCACCAGGGCAAAACGGTCTCTGGAGCCGCTTTCGCCTAGATACTGGGCGACTCTGCCGGCGCTCCACAAGGAAGCTACATCGGCGTGGGCGATGAGCAGAATTTTCTCCGACAGGTTGCTGACCAGGCGAGTGGCGCTGTCGAGGCGCGAAGAAGCGTCCACTACGATGTAGTGAAAGAGGCCGGCCATGGTGTCAAAGAGGCGCGCAAAGTCGGATGCCGAGGGCTCGATGGCGGTGGGCATCGCAGCGCCGGCCAACACCTGCAATCCGTGATCGTGGCGGGCCATGAAGCTGTCGAGCAGGGACGCATCGAGGCGATGGAGATTGGTAAGGGCGTCGGAGACGGTGAAGGCTGGTTTGAGATTGAGATGCAAGGCGCAGTGACCGAGAGGCGCGAGGTCGATGAGAGCGGTGCTGTGATGAATCGATTGCAATGCCAGAGCCAGATTGACGGCGACGGTGGTGGCGCCGCTGCCACCTTTGGCGTTCACGATGGTGAAGACTTTTCCCCGCGAACTTTCGCGTCCGGGTTTGCGGCGAGTTGTGGTCAGGCGGACGAAGGCTTCCAGTAGATCGGTGGTGTTGGTGGGGCGTTCGATATATTCGCGCACTCCTGCACGCATGGCGCTGACGATCAACTGGGGTTGAGTCATGGGGCCGACGGCAAACACGGCCGCTTCGGAGATTTCCTGGTGGAGCAATTCTATTGCCCGGAGCGCGGCGGTGACGGCGTCGGTGGCGATATCCACCAAAATCACATCGGGGGCAAAGGCTTGAGTCTTGCGGATCACGGGATCGTTCGCGGCCAGGGGCATGGTCGCGTTGCTGCACACGGTGCGGGCCACGCTGGTGCCATCCACGACAACCTGGAGCACGGCGCGCTGATCGTTATCCGTGGCGAACACGGCTACTGACAATTCCGGCATGACCTACTTACCCCCAAAAACATTGAATCATTTAATCATTGAGACATTGAATCACTTAAAACCCCTGGGCGAGATTTTCAATGCATTAATGCCTCAATGAGGTTTTTTCGCGTCGAACTTGCTCTGATCCAGAGTCGGTTCTGGCATCATCGGACCGTTCGGCGCCTGGGTACTGGGCGAAACCCGATGAACCGTACATAAAACCATCAATTCCGAGTTGCTCTTCTGGGCGCTCTTGCTCTTGAAGAAAGCGCCGAGAATGGGGATATCTCCCAAGTACGGAATCTTGTTCCCGATATTTGTAACCCGGTTATCGATCAGGCCAGCGATGACGAAGCTCTGGCCATCCTGCAGCTCGAATTCGGTATCGGCTTTGCGGGTGCTGATGGCGGGTATGGTGGTTCCAGCAACCGTGACGGCGTCCGCGAAGTCCAGCGTGCTGACCTCGGGAGCAACGTGCAGGTGGATGTTTCCATTCGGCTGGATCACGGGAGTGAACTTCAGACGCACGCCAAACTCGCGAAACTGAATGGTGACGGTGGCGATTCCGCTGGCGTTTTGCTGCGCGACGGGAAAGGGAAATTCTCCGCCGGCCAGGAAACTGGCTTCCTTGCCGTTGACCGCGACCAGGTTGGGCTCGGCCAGAATCTGGAGCAGGTTTTTTGACTGCAGTGCCTGGATCACGGCGCCCAGGTGGATCTGAGGGTTAAAGAAGAAGAGATTGAGCAGGTTTGATATTGTCGTGGTGGTTGTGGTGGGAGCAGCCGAGCCGCTGGTGATGGGTGAGGTGGTGACTCCGCCGAACTGGCCGGTGGTTACAGTGCCAATGGTGTTTCCAGCGCCGGTCGAAAACATATTGATGCCGAGCTGGGTCATCGCCGTGCGATCCACTTCGGCGAACTTAACTTCGAGAAGGACTTCCTCCGCCCCGACGGGCCCGAAGGTGAGCACGTTGACGACATTCCTGGAATAGGCGGCGGCCAGCGCGCCCGCGTGTTTGGCGACGTCTTCGGTGGTCACGTGACCGGAAAGAACAATCGCGGAACGCGAAGGGGTTACGTTGATCTGCTCGTCCGGGAACAGGCGATGCATTTCCTCGGAAGCTGCAGTGATATCAACATCTACTCGAAGATCGAAACTGCGATTGCGCTCCAGTTCGTCCCAGATGAGCAGTGAAACTTCGCCGGGAGAGAGTCCATTGACGAGAACTTGAGTTGGCGTGACGACCAGGGCATCGGCCACGCTGGGGTCGGTTACGGAGACGCGCTTCAGGCGTTCTGTAGTGTTAATCAAAAGGGACTTTCCTACCATGACGCGCAGGGGGGCGGCACCGGGCGTATCCTCATGTCCGGAGACGGAGGTTGGGCGAGAGGGGTCGTTCGCCGCCGGAGTGGGAGGAGGCGTTGCCGGCGTGCCCTGGGCGGCGTCGCCGGGAGTGCCACCTTGGGCAGTCACCGTCGGAGCGAACGTCATGGTCGCACTGAAAAGTAGAATGGCGGCGACCAGAATAAGAACTCTCATGAATTCGAACCTCTGCGAGGATGCACGAGCAAATCTGTCGAGCGCTGACTCATCGAGGGTTGACTCCCTCGTGGGAATGAGAGGGCACGAACGGCTGCGGTATGAGGGCTCACTTGTTTTCTTCAAACTTCGTCTCATCCCGTTTGCTGCCACGGATCATCTCTACCTGGTAGGGCGCGGGCGCAGGCGCGGGAGTTTTTGCCGCCACTTTATGGACTTTGGGTTTAGCATCGGCCGGAGGCGGCGTCAGGCCTGGGTACAATGAACTGACACGGGTTGCGTCGATGCCTCCCATTTTGGTGTCCAGCGGATTGCGTAAAGACAGCTGAATCCTCCCTTCCTGGGAAACCAGAGCCAGTTTCTGTGCGTCGTCGGGAGAAACCAGGAGGGTAATCACGGGGGCGGTTTGCGCGTCGGGAGTATTCCGGTCCAAACTCTTGCCCACGGCTATGACCAGGATATTTTCGAGGACGGTCGTGGTTTGACGGCCGTTTCCACCGCTGCCGCCTGAATTACCAGTGGCCAGCACATCCACGCGGGTGCCAGGCTGCACGAAGCCAGCCACCGAAACCACGTCGTTGACGCGTACCGAAACGGCACGCATTCCCTGCGGGATCATTGAAGGAAGGCCGGTTCCTGCGTTCAAGGGGCCAGCTTACTCGGCAGAATAAAGTCGCCTTTGCTTACGGGGAGAATTGCGCCGCGGCCGATTACTTTTGCGGCAGTGGAAAATGCTCCAGGAGGAACAGCCGATGAAGGAATCGCAATCACGCGGACGTCGGTTGCTGCCAACTTGGCGCCGACCTGAATATCGCCGGCGGCCACCACGACCGGCACTCCGTTGGCGTTGTCGCTAGCGCTGGCGGAGGTGCGCAACTTGGTATAGACGGTATAACTGACGAGCAGGCCGATGGCCAGCGCCAAGCCTCCAATCATCAACAAACGGCTTCGATTCATTCCTCTCCTTCCGGAAACAGCTCCGGACTGATTGGTTGCCGCAGCGGTCCGCGCATGAGACGCATTTTGTTACCGCTGCGACGACTACTGGAGTTGGCTGCCGACGGACGAGAACACGTTGTTCGCGTTGGAGCCAATCAGGCGGATGGTGCCGATCACGATCACCAGAATGACGGCCAGCATCACCGCATATTCCGCGATGTCTTGTCCTTCCTCGGTGCGCCACAAGACTTTACCAAAATCTGCCATTCCAGACTCCTTTTGAGCGTCGCGCTAGAAACTCGTAATCCCGGACGGCTTGGAAGCCGTTCCAAGTATGCGCCCTAGTTTCGCAGATTCGGGATGGCTCTGGGAAACATTTTTTCACCTTATTTGCAGGATTAGGGAGGGTGTCTGGAAGATAGGTACCGGGGGAATGCCGGCATTCTCGAGAGAGGGATGGGCCCGGAGGAGGACGGTAGCCTTAGAGTCGGCGAAAGCGGTATGCCAATTGGGATCGAGAAGGAGGGCCTGTGCCAAGGCGCACGAAGGGGGAAGGAGTACGACCTCTACGTTCCATTGGTCGAGAACGTCGCGCCAGCCGGTTCGGAGCTCCACGGCAGTCTTGAACTGGCGGAGGAGGTCATCGCCGTAGAGGTCGGCGCGGCCGTCCACGAATACGCGATGCTCAGGATAGAGTTTCCAAATGGCGTAGCCTCCCCAATCGTAATAGACGAAAATTCTCTGGGGATAATCGCCAGAACGTAAGAAGGCAACCGCTGATTGAGGAAAGTTCTCGGCCTCGTGTGCGTTCTGGTTGCGGGCAAGAGTGACCCATTTCGCGGACGCAAAGACTGCCATCAGAACGAGAACAGCGCCGTTGAAGAGCGGGCGGAACGGTGAGAGGTTGGGACGCGGACGTGGGTTTGCTAAAGACGCGGACGCTGCCGGGAGAGCTGCGGCGATCACCGGGATTGCGAGCAGAACGAAAATTGCGATGTGGCGGACGGCGTCCAGAGCGGCTAAAGAAGTAAGGAGGAGGGGTACGATCACGCGTCCCCTGGGTCGCGAGCGTGAACTCGCGAGGGCGATCAGAAGCAGCAGCCAGAGGAGTAAGAGCGGGCGATAGAGCCCTTCATGAAAATTCGGCGAGCTCCACTCGCCGATGAACGATCGCATCCCGGACGAGCGTAAGGTATCGAGCGGATAATGATAGAGTTGCGCGCCGCTGGGGTTGAGGGGTACGAGCGCCAAACAGGCTAGCAAGAGGAGCGACACTCGCAGAATGATGGGGCGGGCTTCCTGCCAGGGCGTGTTGCCGACGGCCGTTTCCAGGAGCAGGCCGACTCCGTAGGCTAACAACAGGGCAGGGCAGAGCGCGAACCCGGCGTGCAGATTTAGCCATAGGAGGAACAGAGGAGGTATCCAGAGCAGGAGGTGGGGACGACCTTTTTCCCTGTCGTTTTCGTTGCCACGTTCGAGAAGCCACAGAAGAAGGCTCGCGAGTGTGAACGTGAACATCTGCGGCCGCGCGCCCCAGGCGGGAGCAGCTGCTAGAGCGCCCAACGCTGTCGCTGCCACTGCCCAGTGCCGTTTTCCTCCGCGGGGAGGACAGCGCAGGTAGAGCAGCATGAAGCCAAGAGTCGTAACCATTGTGGAGAACGCGATGAGCGCCGCTGCGCCGCCGTGTTTCCAGAGTTCGTAAAATACGACCTCCGACAACCATTCATGCGCTACCCAGGCGTGCCCAGAGCGGGTAAAAGAAAAAGGGTCGGTGTGGGGGACGTGGCCGGTCTGGACGATCCACTGGCCGGTGCGCAGATGCCACCAGAGATCGGGATCGGTGGCGGGACGGGCGGTCATTCCGAGCAGGCCAAAGAAAAGGAGTCCGGCAAAGAGCGCGCGCCTGCTGGCGAGAAAGGTCATGAGAAAAGGGGTCGGGCAATTATAGAATCAGGATCCGGAATGTTGGGCATGAGTTCAAGCGAACTGTTTCAGCGGAAGCAAAGGCTCGCGGGCATTTTTCTGCTTGCGATGGCGGCGATCAACGCCGCCGGCGTGTTGTACCTTGTTCCAAAGTTGCAGCGGGGCTACCAGGACTTCACAGCGTTCTACTGCGGCGCGCGGATGATTCGCGCCGGGGAGGGCTCGCGCCTTTACGATTTGCAGCTGCAATACCAGACTCAGCTGTCGTTCGCGCCGCATGTTGACATTCGTGAGGCGGCACTGCCGTACAACCATCCGCCGTTTGAAGCGCTCCTGTTCTTGCCGTTGGCGTACTTAAATTTCTTTCCGGCTTATCTGGCATGGAGCTTGCTGAACGTGACGATGCTGTGGGTGGTCGTGGCCCTCGTGAGAAAAACATTTGGTGAAGTGGCGAGTCTTGCCGGCTGGTTTCTTTTCCTGGCGGTTGCCGGATTCCCCCCGGTTGCGACTGTGTTAATGCACGGGCAGGACTCGGTTCTTCTGACTTTGCTGGCAACAGTTGGCCTGACAATGCTGGCAGGCGACCGGGATGCGGCGGCAGGCGCGGCGCTCGCGCTCTGTCTTTTTAAATTTCAGATTGCGTTGCCGATGACATTCATACTCGCAGTGCGAAGACCGCGACTGCTGCTCGGGTTTTTTCCGACCGCGGCCTTGCTGGGAGCGATGTCGGCGATGGTCGTGGGGTGGAGAGGGATCGTCGATTACGTCCATTATTTTCTCGGACTTGAAAAGAGTGGTGCCGGCGGTGCAATCCCGGCGGCTGGTATGCCGAACCTGCATGGGTTGATCGCGTCCATGGCGGGGATGTGGTCGAGGAGCCCGACTACGATGTGGGTCACGGTCGGCGCGTCGATTGCAGTAATCGGACTCGCGGCGCGGTTGGTGAGCAATCGCGTTGCGTCTATGCAGTTTGTGTTCGGGTTGGCCAGCGTGTGTGCAGTGCTGGTGAGCTACCACACATTGATGCATGACTTGACTCTTCTGGTGCCGCTTGTGCTCTTGCTTTTCGCGGAACCGCCATTGGAGCGGAAGGAGATTCGTTGTGACATCATTTTGCTCGCGGGGTTGTACACACTGTTGTGGGCGTCGCTGCACTGGCAATGGCTCAGTCCGTTCTGGTGCGTGCCGGTGTTGATCTGGATCTTCTGGAAGTTCGGTCGCGGCATCGGGCGACCTCATCGTCTGAACGCGGCTCACGCACCCCAGGGAATATGATCGGCGAGGCGGGCGATTATAATTCCTCACCTTCTTACTTCGAGGAGAACCGATTACGTTGGCTTCGCCTACACGAATTGGCTTCGGGCGTGCGAAAACGATGCGCGAAATTCTGGTTATTGCGGCGGTTCTCGCGATGGCTTGGGGCATGGTTTATTACTATGCCGGCGTTCTGCTGCCGATTCGCGCGAATACAGCACTTGGGGCGTGGGGCATCGGCGGCTATCAATCGGACCTGTATCCCAGATGGTTGGGTGCGCGAGAGCTGCTTTTGCATCATCGGAATCCCTATAGCCGGGAGATGACCGAAGAGATTGAGCGAGGTTTTTATGGCCGGCCAATCGACCCATCTCGCCTGGCTGATGTCGACCCCGAAGCGTTCGCGTATCCGGTATACGTCACCTTTTTGCTAGCTCCTTTTTTGCCGTTTCGGTTTGAAGTGGTGCAACCGATTTTCACCGCGATCCTGGTGCTGCTGACGGTGGCAACTCTTCCACTTTGGATTCGTGGCATGCGCCTGGGCTTGGGAATGCACGCGAGCTTGCTGGGATTCGCGGCGATGATGTCGAGCTATACGGTGGTTGAGGGACTACGCCTCGGGCAAATCACGCTACTTGTCAGCTTTCTTATGGCGGGGTCGGTGGCGGCTCTAAGCATTGGATCGCCTGTGGTGGCCGGCGTTCTGATGGCGTTGACTCTGGTCAAACCGCAACTTTCTTATTTGCTGGTTGCGTTCCTGATTATTTGGGTAGCCAGCGACTGGAGGGATCGCAAAGGGTTCGCGATTGGATTTGGAATCGTTGTCGCATTCCTGCTGGTGGGCTCGGAGGTGATTCTCCCAGGCTGGTTCGGGCTCTGGCGCGAGGCGGTCGGCGAGTACATCCGATGGCACCGGGGATCGCTGCTGGCTGAATTGCTGGGAGCGCGGGTCGCGGCGGTAGTGGCTGGCGGTTTGATCCTGCTTTGCGGGGTATTCTTCTGGCGCTGCAGGGCAGCGGCGGTAGGATCGAGTCGGTTCAATTTTGCGCTGGTGAGCGCGCTTTCGGTTACGTTGTTGGTTCTGCCCAATGCAGGCGGTGGAAGCTTTTACAACCAGATCCTACTGGTTCCGGTCGTCCTGTGGTTGTTCGCTTCGGGGAAAGATCTTGCCGCGAATTACGGACCCGCACGTGTGATGTGGATCGTTGCTGTGGCCGGGTTTGTGGGACAGTGGATACTTGCCTTCGCCGTGTCGTTCGCGGTGTTCGTGCTGCGCTATCGCTTCAAGCTTGAGGCGACGCGGTTTGTCGGTGGTCCAGAGCTTCTGATGTATGCCTTTCCTGCGGAACTAGCGCTGTTCGTGTGGTGTGCCGCACCGCAGTTTTGGCGGGCCCATGAATAGGCAGGCTACTTACCCTCATCCGCCAATCTGGATGGTAATCGCGGCGCTGATGTGCGCGGCGGGGATGTGGACCTATGCCGACCGCGTATTGATTCCATACCAGAAGGCCGATGCCGCTGCTCATGATCGGCCACGGGGCAATCTTTCCGATCTTTATCCGCGCTGGGTGGGCGCGAAAGAGCTGCTCCTGCATGGACGCGATCCCTACAGCGCAGAGGTCTCGCGCGAAATTCAAGCCGGTTACTATGGTCGTCCGCTCGATCCGTCTCGACCCAATGACCCGAAAGATGAGCAGGGGTTTGCTTATCCGGTCTATGTGGTTTTCTTGCTCGCTCCGACGATTGGATTGCCTTTCGCGATCGTCCAGAAAGGCTTCTTCTGGATACTGGTTATTCTCACGTCGGTCAGCGTGCTGCTCTGGCTTCGAGTGTTGCGCTGGTCTGCGCCGTTCTGGACCCAGGTCAGCCTGCTGGCACTGACGCTTGGCAGCTTGGCCGTGATGCAGGGGCTGAAGCTCCAACAGTTGAGCCTGCTGGTCGCGGGTCTGGTGGCCATCGCGATTGCGCTTCTCGTTGCGGATCGCTTGGTCGCCGCCGGAGTGCTCTTGGCGTTCGCGACCATGAAACCACAATTGGCATTCCTGCTGCTGTGCTGGCTCGCCGTCTGGACTATGGGGGATTGGCGGCGCCGCTATCGTCTGGCGGTCTCATTTCTAATCACGATGGCCATCTTGATAGGAGCCTCGGAGTACTACCTTCCCCACTGGATTCCGCGTTTCTGGCAGGCGATGCGCGAGTATCAGCGCTATACGGGTGCGATGTCGGCGCTGGACAGCTCGATCGGCGCTCCATGGAGCTACATGCTGGAATTATTGGTGCTCGCCGGAACGATGGTTGCGTGCTGGAGGGAGCGCCGGCAAGCGGCAAACACGGCCTCCTTTGTCTTTACGCTTAGTCTGGTGCTGGCTACTACGGTCGTGCTTGTGCCCACGACTTCTCCTCATTATCACGTGCTTCTGATCCCAGCTTTGCTGGTGCTGTTCAAGGAGCGCGCTGCGATTTGGCGGAGAAGCATCGCTAACCGCATGCTGTTCGCGATTACGGCGGGGCTGTTCCTCTGGCCGTGGATTTCGAGCATTGCGCTGGCGGGACTTTCCTTCATTTTGCCGCCGGCGACGGTGGAGCGAGCGTGGGCAGTCCCCTTCTGGACGTTGATTCAGATTCCCGTGGGAGTGGCTGCGCTGATGCTGCATCTATTACTATCAGAGGACTTTTGCCGCCCCGGCAGGGCCGGGCTCGTCGTAGAATGCTTTGGGGGCCTGTGTCACGTCCTGACATGATGGCCGCAGGAGAATTCAGGGTACATGTCGGCTTCGTCGCATTCGGGCATATCCAGCATTTTTCCCATCGCGATCTTCGTGCAGGGAAGCGATCAGCAGACGCTTTCGCTGAATCACACTCCCTATACCGTGGGCCGCAAGGTGGATCGCGATCTGGTGATTGCCGACCCGCGCGTGTCGCGCGAGCATGCTTCCATCGTTTCAGAAAACGGCGAGTTTTTTGTCGTCGACCTGGGCAGCAAGCACGGCACGTTCGTCAACGGCGAGAAGGTTGACCGCCACAAGCTGCAGCGCAACGACCGGCTGGAGTTTGGCGCGCGCGATATTGCTTACCTGATCTTCCATCCGCTGCATACCACCTCGAACACGGCGCGCGAATTCCTGAGCCAGATTTCGGGCATCCAGATCGCTCCGGAAGCCAGCGACCTGGAGAAGCTCACGCTCTTCATGGAAGCGGCGCGCAAGCTGAACACCATCGGCGTGCTCGATGAAATCCTGGTTACGCTGCTCGAAGCCACGCTGAAACTGACCCGCGCCGAACGCGGCTACATTTTCCTTCGCGACATCGACGGCAACCTTACGCTCGCCGCCGGGCGCAACTCGAAGGGCGAGCCGCTGCTCGACGACAAAACAATTTCGCGTTCGGTGCTGGAAGGCGCGTTGACCTCGAACTCCGAATACCTGGTCACCGACACCAGTCAGGATGCTCGATGTGAAAGAGCGGCAAAGCATCGTCGCCTTCGACCTGCGAACCGTGATCTGCATGCCGCTGCGCAAGCCGCTGGTGCAAACCACGCGCGACCGAGCAGCCGGCCGGCGGAGAAGTGATGGGCGCGCTCTATGTCGATTCGCGCTTCGCCTCGCGCGATATCACCAGCGTCAGCCACGATATTCTGCGCGCGATCGCGACAGAAGCCGCGCAGTTGATCGAGAACGCGCGCCTGGTGCAGGCGGAAGAAGCGGGACGCCGTTACCAGCAGGAACTGGGGATCGCGGCCTCCATTCAGCAGCGCCTGCTGGCGGTGACTCTGCCCGAGGTTCCTTTTGCGCGGGTGAATGGGCGCAACCTGTCCTGTAAAGAAATCGGCGGCGATTTTTTCGAAGCGGTGAACACGCCGCAGGGCCTGGCCGTGGTTCTCGCCGACGTCAGCGGCAAAGGAGTCTCGGCGGCGCTGCTGGCTTCCATTCTGCAGGGGATGGTCTACTCGCAACTTATTTCGGGCATGCCGCTGGTGGAGATCGTGGACGCGGTGAATCGCTTCTTCACCTACAAACACATTGGCGAAAAATACGCGACCATGATCATTACCCGCCTGCGCAACGACGGCGATCTCGAATACGTCAACTGCGGACACGTTCCGCCGGTGTGGATCTGCGGCAAAGAAGTGCTCCGCCCGTCCCATGGCAACCTGCCTGTGGGCCTGCTGGCGGATGCGACTTACTCGAGTGATCGCTGCCAGATGAAGCCGGGGGATCGGCTGATCCTGGTGACTGACGGCGTCACCGAAGCCGAAAACGCCCGCGGAGATATGTTCGACAGCGAACGGCTGGAACATGTGGCGGGGAAGAGCTCTTCGATGGAGGACGTCTTTACCGCGGTAGCCGATTTTTGCGGAGGCACTCCGCTCAACGACGATTGCACCGTCGTCGAACTCTCTTATACCGGCGCTAGCTAGTAGGTTACCCTGGCCGCACCCTATCTAGATTGTCATCCTGAGCGAAGCGAACTGCTGGTTTTCCTGTCTTCGTTTTCGCGCTTCGGGGGATCTGAGCGTAATCGCGGTTTCGCCAACTATCCGCGTCTAGCTTCTGTGGCTCGACGTTCGGACTGTCTGTTTTGACAGTTACAGAGAGGGAAGCTTGCGGGTAAGCTCTCGTCGCTAGATTATCGACGAGTTATGAACTTCGTTGCGAAGGGAAACTCATGAACATCACGCGCAGACATATCGTTGCTGCCGCCGCGCTCGTTTTTGCCACTGGCATTCACCACGACTCAGGCCGGAGCGCAGGGAGAACCTCTTGGCGGACAGCCCGCGCCTGGGGCAAAGCAATCCGTGCCCGATCTTGATGCACAGGTTGCCTACCAGCGGTCGTTCGAAGCAATGTTGTGGGCGATGCCTGCGTCGGCGATCTATCGCTTTCGTATCGGATTGCTGGAACAACCCGGAATGGCCGACAACGCAATCACCGCTTATTCTGGGCCGTTGACCATGGCGCAGGAGTTGATTACACCAAATCAGGTGACACCGTATCTCGGTGCAGTCTCCGACCTGAAGAACGGTCCTGTTGTGTTGGAAGTTCCGGCCAAGACTGCCCGGGCTGTTCTGTATGGTCAAGTCGTTGATGCCTGGCAGGCGACAATTGCTGATGTGGGTCCTTCAGGACTGGACAAAGGTGAGGGTGGTAAATATCTATTTCTTCCACCGGGCTACAACGGTCAAGTTCCCGACGGCTATCTCGTAATTCGCTCGACCAGCTACCGCATCCTATTTGGGTTCCGCTCCATTCCATTAGGCGGCGCAACCGATGCTGAAGCCCATGCCTATAGCCAAACCCTAAGGATGTATCCGTTGTCGGAAGCAGCGAATCCAAAACCAACGCGGTTTACGGATGGCCGTCCGTACCCATTGCGTACGCTGCCGTTCTACGACATCCGAGCGTTAAAGGACATCTACGACGTCGTTACCTATGAGCCAGTGCAACCGCGTGACAAAGTGATGATGGGGATGCTGGCGACAATTGGAATAGAACCGGGCAAGCCCTTCAATCCCCCGGAGAAGTACAAGGCTGCATTGGAGCGGGGTATTGTCGACGCCTATTACTACATGCAGCAACTTGATACGAAATTGTTTGCAGCGAATTTATATTGGCCGGACCGTCACTGGAATTTTGCCATGGTTCCAGACGCGAACCGCGGGTTCAGCTTTGTGACCGACGACGCCGTTCAAATCGACAAGCGTGCGGCGGCGTGGTTCTTCTTTACGTTCTATCCGAAGGTGCTGACGGAGCACGCCGGAACCGTTTACCTCGCCCCAATTGCGGACAGCGAAGGGCACCCTCTGGAACGTGGCAAGACTTATAAGCTTCACGTTCCGAAAGAAATTCCAGCCAAGCAGTTTTGGTCCCTGACTATTTACGACCGCAGGACTTGGTCCTTCATCAAGAATCCGCTGGACCGAGCGGGGTTAGGTTCTTTCAACATGGACCAGATGAAGAAGAATGCTGATGGAAGTGTTGACCTCTATTTTGGACCAAAAGCGCCGAAAGGCTTGGAATCCAACTGGATTCCAACGGAGGACAAAGAACCTTATCCGTGGCTCCGGCTCTACGCACCCGAGGAGCCTTTCTGGAACAAGTCATTCGAGATGCCGGACGTGGAACTAATGAGGTAAGAACACAGCTAATCCCCGCGCCGGACGGCCCGATCACTCATTGACCCTGCCCTCAGTCTGAACGCGGCGCGTCGCGTTCGGTTCGCGGGTCAGAGTCCGAACAGATCGGCCATCGGGTGATCTTTTTTCATCACAAAACGCGTGTGCGCGCGATCATAGACATCCAACCTGCCATGCGCGAGAATGAAGAACTGATGGGCCAAGTTCGAACTGTGTCCGTCTCCAGAGACGGCCCTCGAAGCTGCTCCGGCCCATTTGCTAGTGGCTCTTTGATACTATTTCGACGAAACGAGCGGGGGTCAGCACGCACGCTGAAACTATGAACTTCGATAGAATCAGGTGAAGAATCGAGCTAACTCCTTATTTGGAATATTTTGAAAATAAGTCCTTAATGCTCAAGATCTTGCCGCCGTGATGCTCCATAAACCCATGATTCGGCTCGCAAGGGGGGCGTCGGAGTTAATAGGCAGGGCTGCTAAAGCCGCGCCTCCGGATGAATCTCAACCGTGGACCAGGTCTTGTCGGCGGCGTGACATAGGTTCTCGATCTTGCAATCGGCGCACTTGGGGCTGCGTGCTATACAGAGTTTCCTGCCGTGCCAGATCACTTCGTGAGAGAAATCTGTCCAGCGCTCGCGGGGGATGATCCGCATCAGATCCTCTTCGATTTTCTTTGGATCTTCCTGCTTCGTCAGCTCCAGACGGCGTGAGATTCGGGTGACGTGCGTGTCCACGACCACTCCTTCGTTCTTCTTGAACCAGGTTCCGAGCACGACGTTCGCGGTTTTGCGCGCGACTCCTGGGAGGGTCAGCAACTCTTCCATCGTCTGCGGCACTTGTCCGCCGAAGTCGGCGACCACTTTGCGCGCGGCTCCCACTACCGACTTTGCCTTGTTGCGGAAGAATCCGGTCGAGTAGATATCGGGCTGCAACTGTTCGGGCTCGAGCGCGGCGAAATCCTGAACGGTGGGATACTTCTTGAATAGTTCGGGCGTGACCATGTTTACCCGCACGTCGGTGGATTGCGCGGAGAGAATTGTCGCTACCAGCAATTCCCATGCGCTGCGGTGGGTTAGGGCGCAGGTTACTCCGGGATACATTTGGTCAAGGCCGGCGATGATCTGACGCACGCGCTCGGGGGACAGAGGGTCGTATCCAGATGGTGATTTCTTTTTCGACGGCTTGCCGATGTCGACGGATTTCGACCGCTTGCTGACGCGGAGACGTTCGGTTCGACCTTGATCGCGCATACTTCAATGATTGCTTACCCAGCGCCCGGCGGGCGCCTTCCTGCCGTCCGCTGCGACTGGGTTGACGCGGCACATTTCCGCGGGCGCTTGATTCGCGAGCCATGGGTCTCCTCTGGAGCAGTTCATGGTAACAAAGGCGACGGCCGGCGGCAGTGCGTATACAAAGGTAACCCCGCTGCGATTGACGGCGTGGCGGGCGGGTGAGTAGTCTGAGAACTAATGAGAACTAAAGGGAAAACTTGTGGCCGTTAAGGGCATCAAACTCGGGCAGGTCTGGCGGCACGACGCAACCGGACAGGATCACCTTGTCACCAAGGTGTACAGCGAAGTTTTCACGCAATACGCGGTGTTGCGGCCCGCCGAGGTCACCGCGCCGGACTCTCCGGTGGTGAAGGTGAAGGTGACTAAATCGGGAGACGGCGTCACCTTGCCCGGCTTCAGCTTCACGCAGGACGGGGCGTTCTGAACGGCATCGTGATTGCGCAGCGATCTGATTTGCAACGACCCGATTTGCAATGACCCGTTTCCAATGACCGAAAAAATCCTTACCGTACTCTTTGTTTTTGTTAGTTCCCTTGTGGCCGCGACCGGCTATCTCGGGATCACGCTGCTCATGGCGATTGAGTCGGCGTGCATTCCGCTGCCATCGGAACTGATCATGCCCTTCGCGGGCTATCTGGTTTATACGGGCGCGATGAAGCTGGTGTGGGCGGCGACGGCGGGCGCGATCGGATGCAATCTGGGGTCGCTGGTCGCTTATGAAATCGGCTGCTATGGCGGGCGTCCGCTGGTCGTGCGTTACGGGCGCTGGATTCTGATGGGCCACCGCGAACTGGATTGGGCCGATCGCTTCTTTCTACGCTGGGGAGATATGGCGGTGTTCATTGCGCGCCTGCTGCCGGTGATCCGAACGTTTATTGCGCTGCCTGCTGGAATTGCCCGCATGCCGCGGGGCAAATTTCATATTTACACTTTTCTCGGATCATGGCCGTGGTGTTTCGGGCTGGCTTACTTCGGCATGAAGCTGGGTGAGAACTGGCGGACGATTGGCAAGTATTTCCATCAGCTCGACGCGATCATTGGAGTTTTGCTGCTGGCGGGGATCGTCTGGTTCTTCTGGTCGCACTGGCAGAACCGCTTGCGGCCGGACGAAGGCTAGGTATGCGTGTTTTATTCCGCTGGTCTCGCCAATTGCGACGCCACCAGCTTCCACTCGCTATTCGTTTTTCGCAGGACGTCGAGATAAACGTAGCGGACGCTGAACCTTTTTCCGTCGGCTTCGACTTCGTCGGATTCCGAGCCGTGGACGACCGCGGTGTCACCGAAGACGCGAATTTTGCGGCTGGTAGAAACAATCGACGGATAACGAATCGCTCCCGTCCGGAAATTATTTAGAACGTCCTGCTTGGTGAACGCCTTGCCTGCCTCGTTGTATTGCACGTAGTCGTCAGCGAATATCTGCGCGAGTACGGTGAGGTCGGCGCTCATCAGGGCTTTGTCTCCGGCTTCGTGCAGCGCCAGAATCTGCTGTTCGTCGCTCTTTTCTTGCTTGTTGCAGATTGTTCTCAGTCGACATGTCTCTCATTGGCATCTCGCGAATACTTTCTCCATCTTCCACAAATGTGTAATCTCACGCTAGGCCGAGTAGGCTTAGGACAAGAACAGCCATGGGATTTCTGAGCTATCTTTTATATCCGTGGGGAATCATCCTTCAAGGAGTGGCGATCGTCCACTTCATACGGCGGCGGCCGGATACGTATTGGATTTTTGTCATTCTGTTTCTCGGTCCGCTGGGCGCGATTATCTATCTTCTGGTCGAGGCGCTACCGGATATTGGATTGGTGGGGCAGTCGTTCAAAGTGTTTCCGCGGCGCAAGCGCATCGGCGAACTGGTAGGCGGCGATTCGCGACAATCCGTCGGCGGGGAACTATGAAGAACTTGGTGGGCTTTACATGGACGATGGCAACCTCGTGCTGGCGCGTGCCGCGTTCGACAAAGCCATTGCCGCGCGCGCCGATACGCTTGATCCTTTTTACCGGCGGGGAGTCTGCGCCATTCTGTTAGGAGATGCCGCAGCGGCATTGCCTGACCTGGAACGTGTGGTCGGCAAAGAGTCCGACTACGACTTCCAACGCGGGGCTGGGTTGCTTGCCCACGCTTACGCGCAGACCGGGCAGAAAGAAAAGGCGGAGGCGCTCTTCCGGCAGGTGACGATCACTTCGACTTTGTCGGAGACTTATTTGAATTTCGCGGAGTTGCTGGCGTCTGAGGGACGGAATGCCGAGGCGCGCGAGTGGGCGCAGAAGGTGCTTGATAAGAAGCCTTCCATGCCGGGATATTTGCGGCGGCGGGAGCGGCCTTGGTTTCGGCGGGCGAATGAAGTGCTGAAAAGAGTGCCGACCTAAAGATTACCTGTATCTCGTCCGGGCGGAGGCGAGCTAACTCCGCCCGCAACTGTTCCCACGTTACCCCTTGAATTTTTACGATCCTGATCGAGAATGAAAAGCCTCCGAGCGGGTTCGGCTTTTTGCGCCTCGGTCAACGGAGCGGCGGTTTTCCTAGGCTGTCCCATATTCGCGGTCCAGCTACTCATCGTCACTCCGCAAGGATACAGAGGTTTTTCTGGGTCGGGACGGTGTAGGAATGTCGACTCCCGAGCCGCCCACTGAAGCATGAAGAGCACGATTAAGCCGGACATTCCAAATCACAACGGCTACCGCAACTCGCAGCACGAACGACAAATGCATTGTCTGGGCCCCGCAAAGCCGAGCAGACATCCGACGGCAAGCAGGAATAGACCACGCTTAAATCGTCTACGGTTGGCCTTGACCAAATCAGCGTCGACACCAATCGCGAGTTCGCGCTGCCGCTCCTGAAATCGCCTAAGCCAGTTGCTCATTCTTGTCCAATTCTAATCCTCGTCCGCTCTAATAGCTGGAATGCTATCCTTCCCTCGATGCGCATTTCTTACTTCGAATGCACTCGCTGCGGAGAGCATCTCTCCGCTGATCGCCCGCAGAATGTTTGTCCTAAAGACGGCGGCGTGCTTTTTGTCCGCTATGATCTGGCCAAGCTGAAAGGGAAGTTGCGCCGCGAGGATTTATCGGGACGCGTGGCCAGCATGTGGCGCTACGCTGAGGTTCTCCCGGAACTTCCTGCAGGTGAACCGCCCGTTACGCTGGGCGAGGGATTCACTCCTATGCTTCCCAGCCGCGAATTTGCTGGCGTTTTCATCAAGGACGAAGGACTGAATCCTACCGGATCGTTCAAGGCTCGCGGCATGTCGGCTGCCGTCACCATGGCGCGGCACTATGGTCTCAAGAAATTGGCCGCGCCTTCGGCTGGAAACGCTGGCGGCGCGCTGGCGGCATATGCGGCGGCGGCGGGGATCGAAGCTCACATCTTTATGCCCAAGGATGTGCCTCTGGCGAATCGTATGGAGTGCGATTACTACGGCGCGCACCTCACTTTGGTCGACGGCCTGATCAGCGATTGCGGGCGCATGGTGGCAGAGCGCAAAGATAAAGAAGGGTGGTTCGATGTCTCGACGCTTAAGGAGCCGTTTCGCGTCGAGGGCAAGAAGACCATGGGCTACGAGGTTGCTGAGCAGTTGGGATGGAAGCTTCCGCAGGGGATCATCTATCCGACGGGCGGCGGCGTGGGCATGATTGGGATGTGGAAGGCTTTTGATGAGATGGAGGAGCTGGGCTGGATTGGGGCCGAGCGCCCGAAGATGATTACGGTGCAGGCGGCGGGATGCGCGCCGATTGTCAAGGCTTGGGATGCGGGGAAGAGCGTTTCTGAAATGTGCGTCGGCGCCGAGACTTTTGCTGCCGGGCTGCGGGTGCCGAAAGTTTATGGGGATTATTTGATTCTCGACATCCTGAAAAAAAGTCAGGGCACGGCGGTTGCGGCTACCGACGAGGAAATTCTTGCGGCTGTGCGGCATTGGGCCAGCGTGGAAGGCGTGTTTGCTGCTCCCGAAGGAGCTGCGTCGCTGGTTGCTTATCGGAAGCTGCGCGCCAGCGGATTCTTTCGCGCGGAAGATACGGTCGTGCTCTTTAATACGGGGTCGGCTTATAAGTATCTCGACGTGATTGAGGCGGCGGAAAAGAAGGCGCGGCCGCGGAGCCCGCTGCTGCACGCAATATTGGCGGAATCATCGGACCTTACTGACATCTCGTGTACAGCCATGGGCTTTCCCTTGCAACGCGATTCTCAACAGCAACGGCGCGAAGCGATGGTCCGCACGCACATTGCGGAGCGCGGCATTCGCGATGCGCGCGTGCTTGATGCGATGCGCAATGTGCCGCGGCACGAATTTGTGCCGGAGACATTTCGGTCGGAGGCTTATGAAGACCATCCGTTGCCGATTGGAGAAGAGCAAACCATTTCGCAGCCTTATATCGTGGCCGCGATGCTGGAGCATCTTGCTCTTCAATCCAACGAGCGCGTTCTCGAAGTCGGCACCGGCTCGGGCTACGTGACGGCGTTGCTGGCTCTGCTCTGCGCTGAGGTGTTTTCGGTTGAGCGGCACGCGCGACTTGCGGCCTCGGCGGAAACTACTCTGCAGCGGTTGGGGTATCGCAATGTCAAAATCAGAATCGGCGATGGCAGCCGAGGTTGGGCGGAGAACGCTCCGTATGACGCGATTCTGGTTTCGGCTGCTACCGCTGAGATGCCACCAGCACTGTTCGATCAATTGCGCGAAGGCGGACGGATGATGGTGCCGGTCGGGCCGTCTTCGATTCAGGAATTGCGATTGATTCGCAAAATTGGCGGGCAGCCTGAAGTGAAGATTTTCGAAGGTTGCCGGTTTGTGCCGCTGGTAACGTGACCGCTCTTCACTCGTGGCTGCTTTACAATTGTCTCGTGGCTTTCTTCCGAAATCTGAAAATCACTCTGGAGATGATCAAGTGGGAGCACTCGATTTTCGCGCTCCCGTTTGCGCTCTGCGGGGCCATGCTGGCTGCGGGAGGGTTGCCGGCATGGCGGCAACTGGCTTGGATCGTCGTCGCCATGGTTTCGGCGCGGTCGGCGGCCATGGCTTTCAATCGCCTGGCTGATGCCTCGATTGACGCGGCCAATCCACGCACTGCTACTCGCGCTCTGCCGGTTGGACAGTTGACTCCGGCGTTCGTGAGTACGTTTGTGCTGGTGGCTTGCGGGATTTTTGTGCTGGCTGCTTCTCAGTTGAACCGGCTGACGCTGATGCTTTCTCCGGTGGCGCTGGCGGTGATTCTTCTTTATTCCTACAGCAAGCGATTTACGCGCTGGTCGCATCTTTTTCTTGGCTTTGCTTTGGGCATTGCTCCGGCGGCTGCGTGGATCGCGGTTCGTGGGTCGCTCGATCCGCGGATTCTTTTGCTGACCGCGGCGGTCACGTTCTGGGTCGGCGGATTCGATGTGATCTACGCTTGTCAGGACCATGATTACGACCGCAGTCATGGATTGCATTCGCTGCCTCGTTATTTCGGAATCAGGAACGCGCTGGTTATCGCCCGTCTGTTTCATATCGTGATGCTTGGGCTTTTGGTCGCGCTGATCGTTGAATTTGGACTTGGTAAGCTGGCGGTGGTGGGAGTGATCGCGGTGGCTGCGCTGCTGCTCTACGAACATGCGCTGGTGCGGCACGATGATCTGAGCAAGCTTAATGCGGCGTTTTTTACTATGAATGGTGTCATTTCGGTGGTGTTCTTTTGCTTTGTGGCTGGAGATTTGCTTCTGAGCGCTAGCTTGGCGGATATTCTCTTCTTGCGTATTACTTCGGGAATATCGCGCGATCCGTGCAGGACGGCTAATACTTGCAATACCTCTGGGAGTTCGCGATAGACAATCAGATACGAACCGGTAGGCCAGAATCGTACGTCGCGCTCAGTTAGATCCGTGCGAGTGTGCCCCATTCGAGGTTGGCGGGCCAGCTTCTCAAATGCGCTGAAAAACTCTTCTTCCAATTGGTCGGCGGCATTTTCATTGTCGAGTGCGACAAAATCCCAAATGTCCTGCAAGTCTTGCAGCGCATCGGGAGAGAGCACATAAACAGACATTGCCGCTACTTTACGCTTCTCCGCTGCCGCAGGCGCGCCCTGGCCTCGGGCCCCGGAATACCCAGGCCGCGATCCAATTGTTCGATCCCGCGATCGATCTTCCGGCGCACTTCTGAAAGTCGCTGCTGTTTGAGCTGCTCCTGCTCCTCCAGCAGCCGCAGGCCTTCACGGATCACTTCCGAGGCAGAGGCGTAGCGTCCGCTCTTTACCCTGTCGTCCACCATCTGTTCCAGTTCCGGCGTTAGTGAAATGTTCACGCTGCCCCTCATGTATTTCCATATAACGATAAATGCTCAATAAATAGCATATCATGCTACTGCAGCGTGGGACGGCTGCCGTTGCGCACTTCGGATAGAGTATCGGCAAGCGCGTGATTCTTGACATAGTATGTCAGGGGTTGCTGGCGCAGACCACTCTGGCGATTTATTAACCCCTCCTGCGGTATGATCAATAGCGATGCCTGCTTCGCACTCATTTCAGACCCACCCATTCCAAACCGACGACCCGCGGCTGCTTCCGATTAAGGATAAAGTCCTCGCGGGCGAACGCCTGAACGAGGCCGATGCGCTTGTCCTTTATGGGACGGGCGACATTCTGGCTGTGGGGTGGCTGGCCAACTGGGTTCGCGAGCGGATGCATGGCGACAAGGCTTACTTTAACGTCAACCGGCATATCAATCCGACGAATGTTTGCGTGGCGGCTTGTCGGTTGTGCGCTTTTGGACGCAAGAAGGACTCGCCCGGCGCTTATACCATGGCGCTTGAAGAAGCTTTCGAGACGGCGGCTTCCGGTTATACCGAGGCGGTTACCGAGTTTCATATTGTTGGCGGACTGCATCCGGATTTGCCGTTTGAATATTTTCTGGATCTGGTTTCTGGGTTGAAAGAACGGTTCCCGCTGGTGCACATGAAGGCTTTTACCATGGTGGAAGTCGCTTACCTGGCTAAGCGGGCTAAGCTTTCGATTCGCGAGACTTTGGAAAAGATGAAAGAGGCTGGGGTCGATTCTTTGCCGGGTGGTGGGGCTGAGATTTTTTCCGACCGCGTGCGGCATATTATCTGCGATCACAAGATTGATGGCGATCAATGGCTTGATACGGCGCGCCTTGCCCACCAGATTGGGCTGAAATCGAACGCGACCATGCTTTACGGCCACATCGAAAACGATGAGGACCGCGTCGATCATCTGTTGAAGCTGCGCGCATTGCAGGATGAGACGGGGGGATTCCAGACTTTTATTCCGCTGGCGTTTCATCCGGCTAACACGCCTTTGCAGCATCTTTTTACTACCACCGGCATGTTGGACATCAAGCAGATTGCGGTCAGCCGGCTGGTGCTGGATAACTTTCCGCATGTGAAGTCTTACTGGCAGATGATGACTCCTAAGATCGCGCAGATCTCCCTGCGGTTTGGGGCCGATGATATTGATGGGACGGTGGTTGAGGAAAAGATTTATCACGATGCGGGGGCTACTACTCCTCAGGGGCTGCGGCGGAACGACCTGGTGCGGCTGATTACGGAAGCTGGGCGGGAACCGATCGAGCGCGACACGCTTTACCGGCCGGTTACTCGGACGGAGACTTCGTTTACGGTGTCGGTGTAGCTGTGCCCGCATTACTCCGCGGCTCGATAAGAATACAACCTCCACGATAAAGCGACTCGCTAACTCCCGTTTTTCTGGAGTACTATTCCTGGTTATTCGGGGGTTAGTCGTTCGAGACTTCTCAAGCTCTGCTTGACGTTTGGGTGCCTCGTGTTTCTGGGCGCATCGGAGTTTTGCCGGCGACAATCAGCAGTGGGTGGAAGTCAGGTCACCGAACTTCTCGGTCGATCACGGATGCCGGTGAAAAGCGGGGTCGCGACGTTGCACTTCACTTCGAACAAATGCGATCGGTATTCGGTTCCCTGATGACCAAGGCACACGTGAATGTGGCAGTGCCGCTGCAAATTGTTGCCTTCCGATCCTCCAAAGAGATGCGACGAATGGCGCCGTTATTTAACGGAAAACCCACGGAAGACGCGGGCTTGTTCCAGTCGGGAGACGAACGCAGCTTCATCATGCTGGATATGTCCGTGGAAAATCCGTGGTCCGTGGTTTTCCACGAATATGCGCACCAATTGATGAACGGGAATATGTCGAGACAGACCGATCCGTGGTTCGAAGAGGGATTTGCCGAGTACTTTGCGAGTATCGAGGTGGATAACAAGGAGGCGCGCGTCGGCAAGATTCCCGAGGACACGTATCGGGTCCTGCAGGGGGAAGGAATGATGCATGTCGCCGATCTGTTTCGCGTGCAGCAGTATTCGAAAACTTACAACGAGAGTGGAAGCCATCGCAATGTGTTTTATGCGGAGTCAAGCCTTTTGGTGCACTACCTTTATGACAACCACCTGATCTCCAAGCTGGCGGATTATTTTGCGCTGCGCATCGAAGACAAGAAAACGGTTGATGAGGCAACCGAGAAAGCTTTTGGGATGACCACCGACCAGTTCGACAAGGTTCTGCGTAATTATTTGACCAGCGGACGGTTCAAGTATTATCCGATTCCGACGCCGGCCAACATAGTGGCGGCCCAGTTTACGGTTGCGCCTGTAAGCCTGGCGAGTGCCCGGGCGGTGCTGGCAGACATCGATGCCCACTCGCTGGACCACCACGACCAAGCGATCGGCGAGTTCGAGGAAGTGCTCAGAATGGATCCCAACAATGCCGATGGGTTGCGCGGAATGGGGTTTGCGTACCTGCGACAGAAGGACTACGAACATGCCGCGGAGTATCTCCGGCGGGCTGCCGCGGTAGATGACAAGAATGCGCGCGTCCATTATTACATTGCGTTGCTGATGAACCAAGCGGCGGGTGGAGGGGCGGTGACTGGACCCAAAGCCGACGAACTGAAAAAAGAGCTGGAGACTGCCGTCGCGCTCGATCCCAAGTTGGCCGACGCGTACTCTCTGCTCGCGTATGCCCAAGCTACTTCCGGCGAACCGCAAAAGGGTCTTGCGACGATCAAGCAAGCCCTGGAATTGTCGCCGCGAAATGAGACGTATGAGTTGAACCTGGCCAACATCTATCTGGCGAACCGCAAACCGGACGAAGCTATCGTGGTGTTCCAGGCGCTTTCCCGCAGTGTCAACCCGGAGGTAGCAAGGCGCGCCAGTGTCGACATGGTCCAAGCCGAGCGGTTCAAGGAATGGTCGAAATCGGCTGCGCCGCAGATTGCAAGCCACACAGAAGGTGTGGATGGCGCCCCTGGGCCCTTGACACGAAGTTCTGAAGCAGTCCCCCAGGAAGAAACGGCAGGCACGGCCGAAGTGAGGCCGACGACGCCGCCACGACCGGTCCGTTTCATCAAGGGTAAACTGGCCACAGTGGATTGTTCCGCTATTCCGCAGGCTTTGTTGAGCGTGGTATCAGGTACACGTTCTCTAAAATTGCACATTAGCGATACCAAGCACGTAATCGTAATTGGGGCTGACGACTTCTCGTGTGACTGGAAAAATAAGAACGTGGCTCTCAACTATCGCGAAAGCGGGAATGGCGACGGCGACGTAGTGTCTCTCGAAATTCAATAGGACGCTCCCTACAAAAACGTAACTTCCTGAGCTAGCGGACATCCAATCGTCATGGCAAAAGAACAAACAGCGGTTTTTGGCGGCGGATGTTTCTGGTGCATCGAGGCTATTTTTCAGAGACTGACCGGCGTCACACACGTTGAGTCCGGGTACATGGGCGGACGCGCGGACCAGGCTACTTATCGCGCGGTGTGCAACGGCGACACCGGGCATGTGGAGGTCGTGCGGGTCACTTTTGATCCCGACAAAATCAATTATCGCGAACTGCTGGATGTATTTTTCGCGGTGCATGATCCGACTACGGTTAATCGGCAGGGAAATGATGCGGGCGAGCAATATCGGTCGGTAATTTTCTACGCCGACGAAGAACAGCAGCGGATTGCCGAGGATGTGATTGCGGAGATGACGGCGGCAAAAGTTTTTCCGGAGCCGATCGTGACCGCGGTCGAGCCGGCCGAGGAATTCCATGTGGCCGAAAACTACCATCAGAACTACTACAACGAAAATTCGCGGCAACCTTATTGCATGTTCGTGATCTCTCCCAAGCTGGCGAAGCTGGAAAAGAAGTTTGCCGAAAAATTGAGAGCTTGAGCTAGTGCTGTTGACGCCTACGCGGCGGAGTTCCGGTCGGGGCTGGATGTAGCTGGTTCCGGACGTTCTTCCAGCAGAAGCCTTCGCAGGGTGCGCAGGTCGTTGAGCAGGCGGCTGCTGCTTTGCAGGTGCTGTTCCAGTTTATCTAACTTGAATTGCACGATTTGCAGGGCCTGGCGGCGGCGTTCGGAGTGGGCCTGATCAGTGCCGAGGTCGGCGGCGATCTCATTCTTGGCTTCGGTGATCGTTTCCGCCAAGAGTCGTACGTATTGATGGGCATTCTCGACGGTGTCAAACGGGGTCTGGGTAATGTTCACGAGCGAGAGCTCCGAGTACCTGACGGTTCTGCCATCAACCTTAACAAGACAATATACGCCTGTCGGTAAAATTTTGTAGTTCTGGGACGGAGAGGCGCTCTGCTCAGCGCTACGATGAACCAGATTGACCCAGAGTTGCCAACTTTACAAAACATTGCACTGGCTGCCTTTACAAAATCCAGCATCTTAGGCAGCCTAGGTAGTGGCACCTAAATACCGCATCCACTGATGCAAGAAGGTCGGATGGAAACCAAACCTCCCGCTTCGCCCACTGCGCCCGAACACGGTCAGCCATCAAGCAGTCCCACCCATAAGTCGAAATGGGGTCGGCTTTTCGTTTGGGCCGCGCTCCTGCTGGTTTTCGGGATTATTTTCTGGCTGGTGTTGCGTCATAGCGACAGCAGCCAAAGCAGCGCTGCGTCCAAACGCGGTTCGACTGGCGCGGTCACGGTGACCACGGCCACCGCCCAGAAGGGAAACATCGGAGTGTACCTGGATGCGATTGGCACCGTGACTCCGGTGTATACCGCTTCGATTACGAGCCAAGTCACAGGATTGGTGACGCAGGTGCGCTACCGCGAAGGCCAACTGGTGCACAAAGGCGATTCGCTGATCGAGATTGATGCGCGTCCGTTTGAGGCGCAGCTCATGCAGGCCGAAGGCACGCTGGAGAAAGATACCCAAGTGCTCGCACAGGCGCAGATGGACCTGGAGCGTTACCGGGATGCGTGGGCGCGGAACGGCATTCCGAAGCAGACGCTCGACGATCAGGAAAAAATCGTATTGCAGGACCAGGGTACGGTGAAAAATGACGAGGGCGTGGTGAAGTATGACCAGGTCCAGGTCGGATTCTGTCACATTACTTCGCCGATTAACGGGCGAGTGGGACTGCGGCTGGTCGATCCCGGGAATGTTGTTCAAGCCAACGGGACGACGACTTTGGTGGTGGTCACTCAGGAGCAACCGATTACGGTGATCTTCACCATTGCGGAAGACAACCTCGCTCAAGTGCAGGCGCAGACGCGTCACGGAAAAAAGCCGTTGGAGGTCACGGCCTTCGATCGCACCCAGCAGACCAAGATTGCCACGGGCAAGCTGCTGACTTTGGACAATCAGATCGACACTACGACGGGCACGGTGAAGCTGCGGGCGAACTTTGATAATAAGGATGATTCTCTTTTCCCCAACCAGTTCGTCAACACCAGGCTGCTGGTGACGACCGAGCAGGGGGTTACGCTGATTCCGACTTCGGCCATTCAGCATAACGGTCAGACCGCGTTTGTTTACTTGATACAGAATGACGCGGCCCAGATCCGCAACATCAAGCCGGGTGTCACTGACGCCAACCAGACGGCGGTGGAAGGCATCAATCCGGGAGATGTGGTTGCCACCAGCAGCTTTGAGAAACTACAGAACGGCTCGAAGGTCACAGTTTCCAAGAAGGCTATTCCTGCCGCGGCTAGTGAGGGTCCAGCCCAGTGAGTCCGTCCCGCCCTTTCATCATGAGGCCGGTAGCGACCTCGCTGCTGATGGCGGCGATCATGCTCGTCGGCATCGTGGCCTATACGCAGTTGCCGGTCTCGGCGCTGCCTGAGGTCGATTACCCGACGATCCAGGTCGTCACCTTTTATCCGGGCGCCAGCCCGCTGGTGATGGCGACGACGGTGACTGCTCCGCTGGAGCGGCAATTTGGGCAGATGCAGGGGCTCAGCCAGATGACCTCCACCAGTTCGGGGGGGACGTCGGTGGTGGTGCTGCAATTCAATTTGAGTCTCAACATTGATGTTGCCGAAGAAGAGGTGCAGTCGGCCATCAATGCGTCGCAAAGTTATTTGCCTTCTAATTTGCCGGCGCCTCCGGTGTACAGCAAGACGAACCCCGCGGATGCGCCGGTGCTTACGCTGGCGATCACTTCCGATTCTGTGCCGCTGTCACAGGTGGAAGATCTGGTGGATACGCGGCTGGCCCCGAAAGTCTCGCAGCTAGCTGGGGTCGGGCTGGTGAGCATCAGCGGGGGGCAGAAGCCGGCAGTGCGCATTCGCGCCAACCCGGTGGCGTTGTCCTCGTATGGCATCAATCTTGAGGACCTGCGCACGGCGCTTATCCAGGCGAGCGTAAACGCGGCGAAGGGAAATTTCGACGGGCCGCGGCAGAACTACCAGATTGACTCTAACGACCAGCTCATCAGCAGCGCCGACTACCGCTCGGTGGTGGTCGCCTACCGCAATGGCGCGCCGGTCATGCTCACCGACGTCGCGGAAGTCGTGGACGGTATCGAGAATAACCAGCAGGCGGCATGGATGAATCAAACGCCTGCCGTCATTTTGAACGTTCAGCGGCAACCGGGCGCCAATACCATCAGCGTGGTCCGGAGCATCAAGAAGCTGCTGCCGCAGCTCGAAACCAACCTTCCTGCCTCGGTCAAAGTGACGACGCTCACCGATTTGACCACGGCGATCCAGGCCTCGGTGGATGATGTTGAGTTCGAACTGATGCTGACGATTTTCCTGGTGGTGATGGTGATCTTTCTGTTCCTGCGTAGTCTGTACGCGACCATCATTCCCAGCGTCGCGGTACCGCTGTCGCTGGTGGGGACTTTCGGCGCCATGTACGCGCTCGGCTACAGCCTGGACAACCTTTCTTTGATGGCGCTCACCATCTCTACGGGGTTTGTGGTGGACGATGCCATCGTGATGATCGAAAACATTTCGCGCTACATCGAAGAGGGCGAACGGCCGATGGACGCGGCGCTGAAGGGAGCGGAACAGATTGGTTTTACGATCGTGTCGCTGACGGTTTCGCTGATTGCCGTGCTCATCCCGTTGCTCTTCATGGGCGACGTGGTCGGGCGGCTGTTTCGCGAGTTTGCCGTGACCCTGGCGGTCACCATCATTATTTCAGCCGTGGTGTCGCTGACGCTGACTCCGATGATGGCCGCGCGTATTTTGCGGCATGAGCCCAAAGAACAGCAGGGGCGCATTTACCAGTGGTCGGAGCGCGGCTTTGAACGCATGATCGCGTTTTACGGGCGGACTTTGAAAGTCGTGCTGGAATACCAAACCATTACTCTCTTGGTGGCTCTTGGCACGCTGGTGCTGACCGTCTTTCTTTACATCATGATTCCGAAGGGATTTTTCCCGGTGCAGGATACCGGAGTGATTCAGGGCATTTCGCAGGCCCCGCGAAACGATTGCGTTTCAGGCGATGGCGGAGAAGCAGCAGGAACTGGCCAAGGTCATTCTCGCGGACCCGGCGGTGCAGAGTCTATCTTCTTTTATCGGAGCTGATGGCACTAACACCACGCTCAACAGCGGTCGCATGTCGATCAACCTGAAACCTCTGGCTGATCGAAGCCACACGAGCGCGTCGGACATCATCCGCAGACTGCAGTCGAAGCTGCAGAACGTGCAGGGCATTCAGCTCTTCATGCAGCCGGTGCAGAACATTACGGTGGATGATCGCGTTAGCCGCACGCAGTATCAGTACACGCTGGAAGATCCGGATGCGAATGAACTGAACGACTGGAGCAATCGATTTGTCGCGAAACTGAAAAGCTTGAAGGACGTTGAGGACGTGGCCACCGACCAACAGACCGGCGGGCTGGCGGTTTCGCTGATCATCGATCGGGCGACTGCTTCGCGGCTGGGCATCGCTCCTTCCACTATTGACAACACGCTTGTATGACGCTTTCGGACAGCGGCAGATCAATACGATGTACACGCAGCTCAATCAGTATCATGTGATTCTGGAAGCGCAGCCGCAGTTCCAGAAGGATCCCAACACGCTGCTGCACATGTATATCCAGTCGAACGCGTCGTCGGGAACGTCGGGGCCGGGAGCTTCCACTTCGTTTTCGGCTTCGGGATCGTCCGCTGCCGGCTCCAATGCCACCACCGCGCCGGTGCTCTACACGCCTTCTTCAGGAGTGCTGGCTGCTCCGACGAACGCACTCTCGCCGAGCGGCGGGAATTCGGGCGGAAGCTCCTCGGCGAATACCAACAGCAGTTCGGGGATGAGCAATGCGGTGCCGCTGAGTACTTTTACTCACTTCCAGCGCGTATCCGAGGCGCTATCCATTAATCATCAGGGGCAGTTTCCAGCGGTCACTGTGTCGTTCAATCTCGCGCCCAACGCGTCGCTGGGAGACGCGATTACCGCCATCGACAAGGTGCAGAAAGATATGCACATGCCGGCCAGCCTGCAGGCGGATTTCCAGGGCACGGCGGCATCATTCAAGAACTCGCTGTCGGGCGAAGCGCTGTTGATTCTGGCGGCGCTGGTGACGGTTTACATTGTGCTGGGCGTGCTTTATGAAAGCTTCATCCACCCGGTTACGATTCTTTCCACGCTGCCTTCCGCGGGAGTCGGCGCGCTTCTGGCACTGATGCTGTTCCGCCAGGATCTGAGCGTCGTGGCCATCATCGGCATCATTTTGCTGATTGGAATTGTGAAGAAGAACGGAATCATGATGGTAGATTTTGCGCTGGAGGCGGAGCGCGAACACGGCAAGAATGCGACCGAAGCCATATACGAAGCCAGCCTGCTGCGCTTCCGTCCCATCATGATGACCACCATGGCGGCGTTGCTGGGCGGCATTCCGCTGGCTTTTGGAAGAGGCATCGGTTCAGAGCTGAGGCGGCCGCTGGGAATCGCCATGGTTGGTGGACTGTTGTTGAGCCAGGCGCTCACGCTCTACACGACGCCGGTGATTTACATTTTCTTTGACGGGCTGGGGGAGAGATTCTCGCACTGGCGCTCCCGCTCCGATGACACGCCGGGCGGCGCGGAGCAGCCAGCGGAGCCGGCATGAACCCTTCAGGCCTTTTCATCCGGCGACCGGTGGCGACGACGTTGCTGACGATCGCCATCGCCATGGCCGGCGCGATCGCGTTTACCGTGCTGCCGGTTTCGCCCCTGCCGCAGGTTGACTTTCCTACCATCGCGGTCGGCGCGTCGCTGCCGGGAGCGAGCGCGCAGATTATGGCATCTTCCGTGGCTACGCCGCTCGAACGGCAGTTTGGCCACATCGCGGGAGTCTCGGAAATGACTTCCGCCAGTTCTTTGGGAACGACTTCGATCACGATCCAGTTTGACCTGAGCCGCAATATTGACGGCGCGGCGCGCGATGTGGAAGCGGCGATCAGTGCGGCCCGCACTTATTTACCGGCCAATCTTCCCGCTAATCCCACCTATCGGAAAGTGAATCCCGCCGACGCTCCGATCATGATCATCGGCTTGACCTCGGACAAATTCGATACCGGGAAACTGTATGACGAAGCTTCGACGGTGATGTCGCAGAAGCTTTCGCAGATTCAGGGAGTGGGCCAGGTTTCGGTGGGCGGCAGTTCGCTGCCTTCGGTGCGGGTGGATGTCAATCCTACGCAGCTGAATAATTATGGTCTGACCCTTGCGGAAGTTAAATCGGTGCTGAGCACGCAGAACGCCGACTTGGCCAAGGGCCAGGTGTCCGACGGCCTGGTGTCGGCCGACATCATTGCGAACGACCAGATCTCGACCGCCGACGACTACAAGCCGATTGTCATCGGCTACCACAACGGAGCCGCGGTACGGCTCTCGGACGTGGCCAACGTTTTTGATGCCGTGCAAAACATCCGATCGGGCGGATTTCTGAACGGCATACCGGCAGTCATGATGATCATCTTCCGCCAGCCGGGCGCGAATATCATCCAGACGGTCCAGAATATACGCGACGCGTTGCCCATGCTGAAGGCTTCGATTCCGCAGGGCATTAACACCACCATCGTTCTCGACCGAACCACCACCATTAAGGCTTCGGTCAGCGACGTGGAACGTACGTTGATCATTTCTGTGTGCCTGGTAATTCTGGTCGTCTTTATTTTTCTGCGCAGCCCGCGCGCCACTTTGATTCCGAGCGTTGCGGTGCCAGTGTCGCTCATCGGCACTTTCGCGGTGATGTATCTGTGCGGCTACAGCCTCGACAACCTGTCGCTGATGGCGCTTACGATTTCGACCGGGTTCGTGGTGGATGACGCCATCGTGGTGATGGAGAACATCTCACGCCACCTGGAAGCGGGAATGAAACCGTTTGCGGCGGCGCTTAAGGGCGCGCAGGAAATTGGATTCACTGTGTTTTCCATCAGCATGTCGCTGATTGCGGTTTTCATCCCCATTCTGATGATGGGAGGCATCGTCGGCCGTCTTTTCCGAGAGTTCGCGGTCGTGCTTTCGACCGCCATCGTGGTGTCGATGGTGGTTTCGTTGACCACCACGCCAACGATGTGCGCGTACTTGCTCAAAGAAGAGAGCCGGGAAAAGCACGGCAGAATGTATCGGGCGAGCGAGAAGTTTTTCGCCTGGATGCTCGATACTTATCGCCGGCTCCTTGCACTGGGTTCTCGACAACGCGCTGCTGACGGCGGTGGTATTGCTGTTCATGATCGCGCTCAATGTTGCGCTCATCTGGAAAATTCCCAAGGGCTTCTTTCCGCAACAGGACACGGGCGCCATTGTAGGCGGGCTGCAAGGGCCGCAGGATGCGTCGTTTCCGGTGATGGACGACTCGATCAAACAGATGGTGGGCGTGATCAAGAGCGATCCGGCGGTGGCCAACGTCATCGCCTTTACCGGCGGCGGCGGCACGACCAATTCGGGCTTCATCTACATTTCGCTCAAACCGCTGAATGAGCGGAAGATCGGTGCCGCCGATATCATCAACCGGTTGCGACCGAAGATGGGGCGTTTGCCGGTAGCGTCTGCGTTTTTGCAGGCGGCCCAGGACCTGCGAATCGGAGGCCGGGGAAGCAATGCTCTTTATCAGTACACCATCCAGTGCGACAACGTTGACGATCTCTCGCACTGGGGACCGATCCTGTTGGCCGAGATGAAGAAACTTCCCGGCCTTCAGGACGTGAACTCGGACCAGCAGAATGGCGGACTGGAAGAGATGGTGACCTATGACCGGATGAGCGCTGCCAGGCTGGGGCAGACCGCGCAGACCCTCGATTCTTCGCTCTATAACGCCTTCGGCCAGTCCGAAGTCTCAATTATTTATACGCAACTGAACCAGTACTACGTGGTGCTTGAGGTCGCTCCGCAATACTGGCAGAGCCCTGAGGGACTGAAGGATATCTACCTGCAGAGCGAAAGCGGGAGTAACGGCAACGTGCCACTTGCCGCGCTGGCGAAGTCGGCGTCAGGTACCACGCCGCTGGCCGTCAACCACACCGGCTTGTTTCCTTCGGTAACCGTGTCTTTCAATCTGGCGCCAGGAGTTTCTTTGAGCGATGCCACGCAGCGCATCCTTCTAATGGAGCAGAGACTGGGGACGCCTTCGACGATTCGCGGATTTTTTGCGGGCACGCTGCTGGCTTACCAGCAGTCGCTGAGCAGCGGAGGGGATGCTGATTCTGACGGCAGTGCTGGCGGTGTACATCGTGCTCGGCGTGCTCTATGAGAGTCTGGTGCATCCAATTACCATTCTCTCGACGATACCCTCAGCTAGCGTGGGCGCGATGCTGGCGCTCTATCTGTTCAAGATCGACTTGAATGTGATTTCCATTATCGGGATCATTCTGCTGATCGGTATCGTGAAGAAAAATGCAATTATGATGATCGATTTTGCGCTGGTCGCCGAACGGCAGGAAGGCAAGAGCACCAAGGATGCGATTTTCGAAGCTTGCATGTTGCGCTTCCGCCCGATCCTGATGACGACCATGGCGGCACTGTTCGGGGCGCTGCCGCTGGCGTTCGGCACGGGTACGGGATCGGAGCTGCGAAAACCACTCGGGATTACGATTGTAGGTGGATTGATAGTGAGTCAGATGCTCACGCTCTACACCACTCCGGTGGTGTACTTGTATCTCGATCGCGCTGCGGCTGTGGATGCAGAACAAACATCACGGCACGCTTCCGGAAGTGGCTCCGGAAGCGGGCAAGGCATGATGGTTCCGGCAAGGTTGGGTAAAACGTTATGAGGATCTTCGGACGAAAAGCAGTGAGTGGGAAGAGCGGTCCAGGTGCGGCCGTGCTCTGGCTGATGTTATTGCTGATGTTATCCGGCTGCACAGTCGGGCCGAAATATCACGCGCCGGTAACGCAGGCGCCGGCGGCGGACTACAAGGAATCTCCCACGCAGTTCAAGGAAAATGAAGGCTGGACGGTGGCGCAGCCGGCGGACGCCAAGCTGCGCGGCAAGTGGTGGGAGATTTTCAACGATCCCGAATTGAATGCTCTCGAAGAGCAGCTGGATATCAACAACCAGAACATCAAGGAATTTTTCGAGAACTTCATGGCTGCTCGCGCCATCGTGCGCGAAGCGCGTTCGCAATATTTTCCGACGCTGACGGCTGTGCCTTCGATCACGCACACGCGATCTTCGGCCAACCTTGGTTCAAACTCAGGCTCAAACTCGGGCTCGGGCAGCGGTTCGGGCTCGAACCTGCAAAGTTCGCTTTATACGCTGCCGCTTGAAGCGTCATGGGAGCCCGATCTGTGGGGCAAGGTTCGCAACACTGTGCATGAGGCGCAGTACGCGGCCCAGGTCAGCGCGGCCGATCTGGAGAACGAGCGTCTCACGGAGCAGGCCAGCCTGGCGGAGTTCTATTTCGAAATCCGCGGCCAGGACATGCTGCAAAAAATCTTCGACGAGACGGTGGTGGCGGACCAGAAGCAATACGACCTGACCAAGTCGCTTTATGACCTCGGGATTGATGACCAGATCTCGGTGGTGCAAGCGGAAACCACGCTGCGCAGCGCGCAGGCGGGTCAAACCAATGTGGGCATCGCGCGGGCGCAGTATGAGCATGCCATCGCGGTACTGGTGGGCAAGGCGGCTACGAATTTCTCCATTCCGGTGAAGCCGATGACCACGGCTCCGCCACCGATTCCGGTGGGCGTGCCCTCGGAGCTGCTGGAGCGGCGTCCCGATGTCGCGGCCGCTGAACGCACCATGGCTGAAGCCAATGCGGCGATCGGGATCGCTTATGCGGCCTACTATCCCAACCTGACGTTGACCGGGGCAGGCGGTTTTCAGAGTTCATCTTTTTCGCACTGGCTATCCTGGCCGAGCCGCTATTTTTCGGTCGGCGCATCGCTTTCGGAAACCGTCTTCGACGCCGGGCTGCGGCGCGCCACCGTCCAACAATATGTTGCGACTTACAATGCCGATCTCGCGAGTTACCGGCAGACGGTGCTGGGCGCGTTCCAGCAGGTGGAAGACGCTCTGGCGGAAGTTCGCATTCTGTCGAAGGAAGTGCAGCAGCAGCAGCAGGCGGTCGATTCCGCTGCAACCTTTCTCAAACTCGAACAGGGGCGATATGAGACGGGGATCGATCCATACATTGACGTGCTGATTGCGCAGACCACGGTTTTGGCGGACCAGCAGACGCTGAACGGTCTTCAGGTGCAGCAGATGGCGTCGGCGGTGGCGCTGGTGGAGGCGCTTGGCGGGGGGTGGGATCGCTCGCAGTTGCCGAGTCCGTCGCAGGTTACGAAGAAGCCGGATAAGGCGCAGACGACCATTCAGCAGTAGGGCTGGCGGCAATTGTGGGCTCTGACGAGGCCGTTTTTCCAGCTGTGTATGAATAATCTCCATGTAACCGAAATCCGTGCAGAAATCGCCGGACTTCGCCTGATCGCAGGAGGTTAGGAGGCCGGAATCACAGCCTGGGTTTCATTGGAATACCCGCTCTCCTCTCCGCTCTCATTGACCGCCGTGGTCACGTAATAATAGGTCTGTCCCAATACGACCGAGTTGTCGCTATACGCCGGCGTGGGCCCCAATGCCGAATTGATCTTGGCGTATGGCCCTCCCGAGACGCCGCCACGATAGACGTTGTACCCTGCGACCCCGGAGCCGGAGTCGGTCCAGGAAAGAGAGACGCTGTGCTGCTCTGGCGCGACACCAACTCCACTTAGAGTTTCGGTCGGAGAATTTCCAGCATTGCTGAGGACCGAGAGGACAGCACTGGCCCCGCCGGAACTCTGCGGAGCAAAGATCAGTGTGGCGGGCACGCTTTGTCCGGCGGCAATCGTAATCGGAAAGGAAACTCCGGTTAACGCGAATTCAGAACCGCTCAGACTTGCAGACGAAACGGTTACACTCGAGCCGCTGGCAGTGAAGCTACTGATCTGACTGAGGCTGGTGCCAACAGTCACATTGCCAAAATTCACCGTCGCAGGAGCGAGGGTAAGCTGACCCTGAGCTGTGCCTGTGCCGGAGAGCGAGATGTTCAAACTAGAGTCTGATCCGTTGGAGTTTACGGTGATGCCACCGTTTGCGCTGCCTGCCGATTGCGGCGCGAACAGCACGCTGAACGTCACGCTGGAACCGGGATTGAGTGCCAGGGGAGGGGTTAGTCCACTGAGGCTGAATCCTGCCCCGGCGACGGTGGCCTGCGAGATGGTCACGCTAGACCCGCCAGTGTTGGTGAGCGAATCCGTTAGAGTCAGATTGCCTCCAGCCTGGACGCTGCCAAAGGCCAGGCTGGCAGGATTGGCGGTGAGTTGACCAGCAGACACTGCTGTACCGTTGAGAGGTATGGACAGACCGGGACCGGAAACGAACAGGCTGCCTCCGTCCGAGCCCGCCGATTTTGGGGCGAACACGGCATTCAACGAAACGCTTTGCCCTGCTCCCAGAGTCAAAGGGAAGTTGAGCCCATTCATCGAAAATCCGCTGCCGGTTGCCTGGAGCGAGGAGAGGGTTACCTTCCAGGAATGAGCGTTTGTCAGGATGACCGGCACCGTCACTGTGCTTCCTATTGCCACTTGACCAAACGACACAGTCGAGGGGCTGGCGGTCACAGATTCGCTCTCCGTGCCCGAACCCGAAACCTGAAGAATGGTAGCGCCCGGTGCGTTGCTGGAGAACTTGATCGCGCCCGCCGCCCGTCCCGCCGCCGTGGGAATGAAACTTATACTCAGATCGAGACTCTGTCCCGCCAGCAAGACCAAGGGCAGGCTCACGGGCGACACGGTGAATTCAGAGTTGCCCACGGTGATGGCGGAGATCGTCACACTCGTCTGTCCATTATTTGTCACGGCAACCGGCAAGGATTCGGCTTGACCGACCAAGACTGCGCCAAAGCGAAGGTCCGCGGGCACGCAGACGAGTTGCGAGGCAGTTGCGCCGGCGCTCACGGCCATTATTTCAAAGAGCAGAATCACGCTGGCAACGGTTAGAAAGTGGATTTTGCGGACGGAGGGATATTGGACGATGGACTGGGGGAGTCTCATGCATCCAGTGTGGAAGACCGGCGACTAGTGTAGTAGGTGCCGGCGGTGTAGCGAGCCGCTGGCCGGTAGGCCAATAGGTGGGCCGATACAAAGACGTCCATTTGGAAGTCGAAGACGATCCCACTCTGGTTTGGCATGCGCGCGAATCCCGTTTAGAGACGGGCTGGCTGGTTGGTCGGCGCCGCGCGGATTCTCTACCTAGAGTGTGGCACCTCCAAGAGTTCGTTCTCGAATATAAAAGGAGATTTGCGTCGAAGGGATTTCGAGGTCCGTTGCAGCGGGATTGCCGCGCGCGGATTCTCAGAGCCATGCGCTAATTTTGCAGTTGGTAGCGTGCCAGGGTCGTGCCTGCTTTCCCCCCTTTGGTTGAAGCCGAAACCTCGGTAACAACGTCGGTAACAATGTGAGGTGACCCCGAAGGCAAGATTTCAATCCCCCGCTGCTGGCCTCTTGCCGTTCCGAGATTGCACTTCTGGAATCTTACTTCGCGCTGTAATCAGGGGCACACTAGACTCTCGAATCGCACGTGGCAAGCGACGTGAGAACGGTTGTTATCCCCTATGAATTGCATAAGATGCCGCTGGAATGTGATGCTTGTCGCCCTTGGTCTAGCCGCCCTCTTGGGCTGCCAGGGACTCGGCGGGAAGCAGCAAGCCCAAGGGGCGGGCGTGCTCACTGCCGCACCGGCCAGCATCAGCTTCGGAAACGTGCAGATTGGGACAAGTCTGACGCTGGCGGGCTCTGTTAGCAATACGGGTGGCTCGAATGTGCAGATTTCGGAGGTGGCAGCCACCGGGACAGGGTTCAGCGTCTCCGGATTCACGCCGCCGGTGACACTTACGCCGGGGCAGAGCACATCGTTCAGTGTCAAATTCACGCCGGAGTCCGCCGGCAACCTCAGCGGGAATGTCTCGGTTACGTCAAACGCTTCGAACTCGACTTTGAATGTGACGCTGACCGGATCGGGCTCTAATGTCCAGACGAGCACCTTGAGTGTGACGAATCCGATCAGCGTGGGCAACGTGGTTGATGGGACGAGTGGCACTCAAACTGGAACCTTGACCGCGAGCGGCGCGAGCGTCCAGGTTTCTTCGGTCAGCCTGGGAGGTACGAATCCCGCGGAGTTTTCTATCAGCGGTCTCTCGTTTCCGGTGACCGTGACCACGAGCCAGCCCATATCTTTCACCGTGACGTTCACACCTGCAGCCACCGGCGCCGCCTCGGCGACAGCTTCCTTTGCCAGTAACGCCACCAACTCCCCGACTGCGACCACTTTGACTGGCACGGGCACAACGGCGCCTGTACACACTGTCCAACTGTCGTGGGATGCCAGCGCTAGCGAGGGTATTACCAGCTACAACGTCTATCGCGCAGTCTTCGAGACAGGTTCCTGCGGTTCCTATTCGGCGATCGGCTCGACGTCGGGTTCGATGACGGCGTACACCGACGACGCGGTGACCGACGGTACGACTTACTGCTACGCGACGACAGCAGTAGATCCGAGTGGTGAAAGCGGATACTCCAATATTGCGCAGGCCAAAATTCCAGCTCCCTAGCGGCGTGGCCCGGGCAAGAGGGTTTAGCGTCGAGGTACATCAATGTTTGTACCTGACACGCGCTTCATTCAAAAAGATTTCAGCTGAGCGAGTTGGATCTTCGCGTCCGCGGCATGGCTCGAATTGGGGTTGATCTCCAACACCCGCTCGAATTGTTGCCGGGCAAGGGCGGTTCGGCCGCTTTTCGCATAGGCCATTCCCAGGTGATAGTGGATATCAGGGCTGTCGGGCGCCTTACTCTTTTCTTGCAGTTTAAGCGCTTCCTGAAGAAGGCCGATCGCCGACTGGTAAGCACCTTTTTGGTAATGGATCCACCCCAGGGTGTCGGAAACGACGGGAGAATCGGGCAGCCCTGTCCGCGCCGTTTGTGCCAGCGATAACGCGACATCAAGGTTTCCGCCGGTTTGCAGCATCAACCTGGCAAGGCCGTTGGAGGCCATGGGATCCTGGGGCTTGAGGGACAACGCGCTCTGATAGGCGGTCTTCTGCTTTCTTCCAGTCCGACTTAGATTCGTACAGTTTTCCCATGAAGATGATAGAGGCTCGGCTGGCGCGAGTTGTCCTGGAGCGCTTGTTGGGCGGTGTCGACGGCCTGATCGATCTCGCCCTTCGCGGCTCGCACCTGACACAGCTTCAACCAGGCATCGGAGTTGTGCTTGTCGAGCGCGACGGATTTCTGCAACGCGGCATCAGCTCCGCTGAGGTCTTTTTTGTTATAAAACAACGCGGTGCCGAGCAAATCGTAGAAGCCGCTATTGACGGGCGACTTGGCGATCTGCGCGTTCGCGGCGGCGATAGCCTTGTCGACTTGTTTCTCGGCGGCGTAGGTGTTCATCAAGCCACGGAGGGCATCTGTAGAATCGGAGTTTCGGTCGAGCGCATCCTGGTAAGCTTTCGCGGCGTCGCCATACTGTTTCTGAACGAACTTCAGATTTCCCATCTGCACGTATCCGAAACGCGCTCTGAGGGGCGACGTCGATCGCCTTGCGAATATCCGGTTCAGCTTTGCCATAGTTCTTGCGATTGATGTTGGAAAGGGCGCGCAGCGCGTAGCCATCAGGCGATGCGGGCTGCAAAGCGATCATTTGGGTCGCGGCGTCTTGCAGACGTATTCATGTCGCCCTGACGCATGGCAGCACTGGCCAGGGCGCGCTGAGCATCGAGCAAATCAGGCCGCAGGCGCAAGGCCTCCCTCCATTCGCTCTCGGCGCGCTCCAGATAGCCCAACTTCTCGAAGGCGACACCCAACGCGTAGTGGGCCTCGCTGTTCTTCGGGGCATTCTTGATCACGGTTTGCAGTTTCTGGGCGGCATCGTTCACATCTCCATCGCTGATCTGCATCTGGCTTTGGTAAACCAGAGCATCGACATCGATTGGGGTTGGTCTTCAGAATTTCATCGTTCAGCCGCCGTGCCTCGGCGAAATCTTTTCGTCTGTATAAGAAGTTGAATGTAGTTCTTCTTAACGTCCACATCTTTAGGGTGCTCCTGGTACAGGGCACCGAATTCGGTGGTAGCTTTATTCAGGTCGCCGGTCATGAAATAGAAGTCTCCCAGCAAGCGGTAGCCGGCAGAGTTGTTGGGGAAGTCGTGTTTGGCCTGCTTCAGAATCTCCTCGGCCTCGGCTTTCTTGCCTTTGGCCAGGTATACGCGGGCCAGCGCCGTCCTGGGCTCGGTGCTGGATGGGTCGAGATCCATGGCGCGGTGGAATTGTTGTTCCGCCTCGGCGAAGCGACTGCGCGATAGGTAATAATTGCCCAGCAACAACCGTGGCTGCATTGTCTTCGGATTGAGTTCGATTACCTTCTCGAAGCTGGTCTCGGCCGCGTCGGGTTGATTGTTCCTTAGCTGGAGGAGGGCGAGAGCCAGTTGGGATTCCCAGCGCCCGGGAGCGAGCGCGATCGTCCGCTGCATTTCCGCGATTGCACCTGGGATGTTCTCTTGCGCAGCCAGAAGACTCGAAACGGTGGAGTGGACTGCCGGGTCGTCCGGCCGCGTCTGCAGCAGCAGGTCAGTTTGTTCCTGTGCCTGGGGAAAGTTACGACCGACGATCAGCAGGTTTGCCATCTCCATGCGGGCCCGGTAATTCGTGGGCTGTAGTTCGACGGTGCGGGCGAGCTCCTGATAGGCGCGGCCCCCCTGCTGCAACTGCAGGTAGGTTTCCGCCAGTTGGAAGTGAGCGTCGGCGTAGGCGGGATCGACCTTTACTGCGTTGGCGAATTCGATCGCAGCTTCCTGATATTTGGCCTGTTCAAAGTAACGCTGTCCGCGCTGAAAGTGCTGCTGCTTGAGCACTTGGGGGTCTCGGGAGCACGCCGAAAACAGGGCGGCGATCAGCGCCAGAGCCATGATGAGATAGCGGCCGAAAGAAACCCTCACTACTTAACCTCCCGATTCAGGGTGGGATGGAGAAATCGCCTATTACCCATTGGGCTGGACTATAAAGCGAAAGCATTTGAAAGCGCCACAAGAAACGGCCGCGTCTCGCCCCAAAACAGCCAAGTAAAATTCAGCTGCCTTGAGCGACGGCGGCGGCGCAGATTTTATTTTCTACTGGCAAACATGTTGACCACCTTCATCTTATTCGGATTGCTGGGTTTGTAGGGTGGTTGCAAGGGCTTGCAACGGGTTGCAGAAATTATCAGTCTTGACAACCTTGGAGCCGGCGCTAGAATCCAGCGGTAACTAGAAATGGGTCGAACTGGAATCGGCAGAGGCTCCCCCTTCGTTTTAGAGTTTTGAGGAGAAAGAAATGAAAGACGGAGTTCGAGGGTTGGTGGGGGTCATTTTCGTCGCGTTGCTCTGCTTCGCGCTTCCCGCGTTTGGTCAGAACACCAACATAAACTTTAACGGCGGCTTTCAGGGCGGCGTTTGGTGCGGCGGGTCCGACGGCTGTGTCGGAACCGGCGATTACGATGGCACGATAAACGGCGTCAACGTAGGGCCTGGCGGGTCCGCACCCGGAATGATCTGCGACGACTACAACCACAATATTACGGCCGGTCAAAGTTGGACGGCCAACGGGATCGATGCTGCGAACTTAAACTCATCAAATATAGGCGCGACCCAGTTTGGTAATGCGATTGGGATTGGGGGATACACGGAGCTAGCCTGGCTGGTCACTCAGATGTTCGGTACCAGCAACTCATCTACACAATCCGCTCTTTCGCAGGCAATCTGGTACATCACTGGGGGAGTCTCGTGGGCGCAGATTGGCTCAACCGCGCAGGGGTTCGTTAACCAGGTGATGGCGCTGTATAACAACGGCCACGGCTCAATCAGCTTGAGCCAATTTGCCAACCTTTTCGTCTACACACCAACCGACCAGACAATGAACGGACCGCAGGAAATGTGGAGCGAGGTGGCGGTTGCCGAGGGCGGCACTGCTTTGTTGTACCTGCTGCTAGCCGGAGCCGTTTGTTTCGCTGCGATGTTCCACTCTCGAAAGCAGCGCGCAAAACGCACCATAGCTTGATCTATTTGGTCGTCCTAGACTCCCTCACCGCTTCAACGAGGAGTGAGGCGGTTTCGTGTTTTGTTCTTCCTACCTCTCTTGTAACATCTGAATCCCGCATGCCTTCGCAAAGGTTCTTGAGCGCGGGAGAAGGCTCGACTCCGGTTTGGTTGAGCAACGCACGCACCCGGTTTTCGGCTGCCGCCACCTGTGCGGGATGCATTGTCTTCGTCAAATTGTTCTTGGTGCGCGTGACCTGGTCAATCGCAAGAGAGAACCACATATAAGCCTGCGCGGGGTTTCTGTCGCTGGCCCGGCCCGTCCATAACATGCGCGCCAGCGCCAACTGGGCTGTGACCACACCTTGTTCGGCGGCCTTCCGACATGAAACGAGGGTCGCGTCATCGTAACCATCGGCTGGAGCTGCCGCCAGACTTTGGAAGAACGGAGGCGCGGCTGTGCTTGGGCTGAGCGTCATGAACAGCAATTCGATCCGGTTAGAAACCCCAAGTTTGTCGAAGATCCGGAACAAATAGTTCTTAATGGTGTGCTGGCTCAGTCCGATGCGTTCGGCGATTTCGCGATTGGTCAGGCCCTCCGCCAGACAGCGCACGACTTCCACTTCGCGCTTGGATAGCAAATCCATCCCCTTTCCATCGACGGCCCGAATCTTGGGCGTCGAGGCCAGGGCTTCCAGGACCAGCGTCATCTGCTCATGGCTGACCCATGCTTGTCCCTCGTGAACGCGGTGGATGCAGCGGCAGAGCAGGTCGGAGCATTCTTGAATGATGGAAAACCCCTCGTGCTCCGGCGCGAAAGGCCGCCAGAACGGAGTCAGGCTTAGATGTGTCCAGCAGCATGCACCGCACGGGCCTGAGGGTTCGTTGCACGGAGTTCCTGCAAGACTCTCAATCCACGTTGGGCGTCTCCGTCGGCGAAGGCGCTGAGGACAAACACATCGATTGTCTGGCCGCTCGAAACGGCCGCCAGACTCGCGGTGCTCAAGTCAGAACTGACGACCTGAAAATCGGGATCGCGTTGAAGCCATGGACAGTAATTGGGTATGAAACGGTGAATTGTCGGCAACGAGTACGCGAATTGTATGAATGCTGCTGGTTATTGTCGAGATCCATTGCTACCCCTATAAGTCCGGTCTATACAATTTGAGGCCCGGGGATACAAGCTGCGGAAAAAATTGGCTTGTGCCCACCTCCGCGGATACAGCCGGGTTGATTTGACGCCACTTGCGCAGCGGACAATCATGAGGCACACCGCAAAAACCCCTTAGTCGAACTCGTCTAGGGAAACGCGGGGGAGAGTAAGCTCGCGGTTGGAGTAACCGTTACTGAAAAGCCACCAACCGAGAACCACATGTTAGCAACCAGTTTTCATCCTGGCAAGCGCCTGTTTACTAGGTAATGTTGCGCAACAACTTGCAGCCATATGCACAGTCTTGCAGATCCTCCTAAGGGTCCTATTCGAGCATGTGCCGTACAGGCCGAGGCACCGCAGGTGCGATCCGAACTAATCAAAACAAGACAAACAGGGACATCGGAGAACCGCAAACTCCGTGCAAGTCCTCAAAACTCAGAGAGTTGCACCACGCAAAAAAGTGGCGCCCTCGCTCCTCAACCACCAAAGAGATGGGACCTCGCCCGTGAAATTCTTAACAAAGATTGTGAGAAGAATGTCTCTAAGGATCTATTCGCTGCGTGGGCTAGTGCGGCCCCCGGGGTGTGCGAGAACGGCTTCTCCGGGTCCGCGTACCTCTTGCAACGAGGTGCATCCAGGGATACATTCTTGCCTTCGGCGTGACATAGGGCTTGGTTGTGCTTGGGTCGGCTTATGTCAGGTCCGAGACGAAAGTGGATATTGACAGAGTTCGCCGGCAGAAAATATAGTCGACTGAATTAGTAGTAATTAATCCCTTCCCCCCTGGCGTCAAACGTGCTCTACCCCCGAGATCGCGTGGCTTACATTTTCTACATTCCCCCAATTCGTGTTTTGGGTCACCAGATGCATGGGACTCAGAGGGCGAAGCTATGGCCGCAATCAATCACATATGGGAACACCCGGACGCTGTGCCAGTCGTTGCCGGCCGCAGCGAAAGCTGGTATGCGGTGCAGACTCGCGCGCGGCACGAGAGGGTAGTTGTCCAACGGTTCCGCGATAAGGGGCTGACCACGTTCCTGCCGCTGGTCACCGAGGTCCGGCGCTGGAGCGATCGCCAGAAATCAATTGAACTGCCCTTGTTCGGCTGCTATGTGTTCGTGAAGATCATGGCCACCAACGAAGATCGCCTGAAGGTACTTTGTACCGACAGCGTATTCGACTTCGTCGGAGTTCCGGCGACGCGGCACGCCCATCCCCGACGATCAGATTGAGGCGGTTCGCACCATTGTGGAAGAGCGGGATCAACTGGGAATCCTATCCCTTCCTCAAGATCGGCCAGCGCGTACGCATCCGCAGTGGAGCCTTAGACGGAGTCGAGGGCATTCTCGTTTCGCGGGAGGGCAAGCGTTCTGTTGTAGTGTCGGTGGATGCTATCCAGCGGTCTCTCTCGGTCCGCGTAGAAGGATACGAGATCGAAGCCGCCTAGACCGTTATTCTACTCTTCGTTCTCCAGCTCTAAAAAATAAGGAACAAACCAAGCCCGTGGCAACCAATGCAATCGCGTCAGTGCGTCTTCTGGTCGTGAGCAGGGAACCGGCTGTGCTGCGCCCGCTGTGGTCGATCGGCGAATCCAATTGCTGGCATCTGGAGACGGCGGGTAGCGGATGGGAAGCGCTGGAGCGACTGCAAGCAGGAGCCGCTCCCGATCTGCTCCTGCTTGAGTTAGCAGGAAGTGACGGTGACGGATTGCATATGCTGCGGTGGCTGCGCAGGATGCGTCCGGACCTTCCGATCATTTTGATCTCTCCAACGGATGATGCGGCGAGCAAGCAAGAGGCAATCCGGCTTGGCGCCCAGGCGATAGTTGTCCGGCCTCTGGAGGAGCAACAGCTCGAATTCGTAATCCGGCGCAATCTCGGGGCGGCGTCCTCGGACGCGTTAGATATCCGCAGCGAAGATGTCGAGCCGATTGGAGACGGTGGGTTCTTTATCGCAGCCAGCCCGATTATGCGCAAGCTGCGGGTTCAGGCGGAGCTGTTAGCGCAAGCCCAGGTTCCGGTGCTGATCCTCGGAGAAAGCGGGAGCGGAAAAAGTACGGCGGCGCAACTGATTCACGGGCTGTCAGTCCGCGCCGAACGCAAGCTGCTCAAAGTGAACTGTGCGGCGTTGCCCGGCCATCTTCTGGAAGAAGAACTATTCGGACGTGCAACCGCAGTGGAAATCGGAAACGCCCGCGCCCGCGCCGGCAAGCTTGAATTGTCCGAAAAAGGGACGTTGCTTTTGGACGAAATCGTCGAGATGCCAACGGATCTGCAACACGCGCTGTTGCAGGTTCTGCAGAACAAGCGGCTGGTGAGACTGAACGGGGATAAATCCATTGAGGTCGACGTCAGAATACTGGCAGCGACCAGCGCGAACATAGACGAGGCCGTTGCCAGCAAGAAACTTCGCGAGGATCTCTACTACCGTCTGAGCGCGTTCACGCTGCATGTTCCGCCACTGCGTCAGCGGAAGGAGGAAATCCCACTCTTCCTGCACCATTTCATGCAGCAGTCGGCGAAGCGCTACAGCCTGCCCCGGCGTATCTTTTCGCCCGCCATGCTGGAAGCTTGCCAGCGCTACTCGTGGCCGGGAAATCTGAGCGAGCTCGAAATGTTTGTGAAGCGCTACCTGGTGATGTCGGATCACGAGTTTGCATCGGGCCAAGAACCGATTCCCGGGGGGATGACGGAGCTTGGCTACTCCTTGTCCCGGTTGCCGGCTCCGGTGGCGCCGGTTGTCAGCGACTCTCGGGAGCAGGCCTCTGTGCCAGACTCGCTTAAGTTGTTGGTGCAGAGCGTAAGAATTGAGGCTGAAAGGAATGCGATCGTCGCGGCTCTGCAGAAGACCGGCTGGAATCGCAAGGCAGCGGCCCGCATGATCAAAGTCAGTTACCGAACATTGCTGTACAAGATCGAGCAGTATCACCTTAGACCCTCGACGGCTCGGCAATTTCCGGAGGAGCACGTTGCTACCGGGAATAGCAACCGCTTCACGGGCAATGGAACGCAGGTGGAATCGATTAAGCCAGTGTGGCCTTCATCAGCGATCGCTAAGGAGCGGTTATGACAATTACCACCATTGAGTCTTGTTTGCGGCGTGCAACAGTTTTCTCCGCCTGCTTGCTGGTGACGGGCTCGCTCGCGGCACAGAATGCGCCAGCCAAACCCACTAGCGAAACGAAAGTTGTGGAAGGGTCGCCGGTTCAGCCCGGTATTTCCACCGAGGCGGCCACGAAGCCGCACGACGACAGTTTTGTCATCGGTGATGACGACGTGCTCGCTATCAATGTGTGGAAAGAACCAGATGTTTCGAGGTCAATTCCGGTTCGCTCGGATGGGAAAATCTCGCTGCCACTAGCGGGCGAGATTCAGGCAGCCGGCCTGACTCCGTTGAGACTGGAGCGCGAGATCGCGAGCAAGCTCCAGAATTACATCTCGGAGCCCGAAGTCACCGTCATGGTGCAGCAGATTAATAGTCAGAAGTTCAACATCCTAGGACAAGTGACAAAGCCGGGGTCGTACCCGCTCACCAACTCGGCGACCGTGCTGGACGCAATCGCACTTGCCGGCGGATTCCGTGATTTCGCCAAGAAGAAGTCTATCTATGTGCTGCGGCAGAATTCCGACGGCAGTCAGTCACGGATCACGTTCAATTACAAGGAAGTTGTGAAGGGCGAGAATCCGGCCCAAAACATCAAGCTTCAGCCGCGCGACACGATCGTCGTGCCTTGAGGTAGTTATGTTTACAAGAGCTTGCTTGAGCCTTGCCTTGCTAATGGCGGCGCCAGCGTGGTGCCAAGTTGACACGAGCAGCGCCGAACCCGCCAGTCCAACGAATGATTCGGAGATGCTTACGCCGCCTCCGGTGAGCGGTCAGGCTTATCCAACTGCGGCAACTTCCGAGGCCCGGTCCAATTACTTGCGCTATGGCCTCACTTTAAACACCGCGTACAGCGACAACGCGTTGGGCGGCGCGACTCCAGTGAGCGACGTGAGTTACTCCATTTGGCCTACCATAGCCCTCGACCAAACGACCTCGACGCTACAATCCGTCCTAACCTACAGCCCTGGGTTTACTTTTTATCAGCGGACCGGCGCTCGAGACCAAGCAGACCAGAACGTTTCGATCGATGTTCACTACCGCATGGCCCAGCACCTGACCTTCAACGTACGTGACAGCTTCCAGAAAAGCTCCAGCGTGTTCAACCAGCCGGACTGGGGATCGGGCGGGGGCGTGACCGGCGGTGCACAGGGAGGCAATTCTTCGGTAATTGCGCCGATCGCCGACCTTATCAGCAATTCTGGGAATGTTGGTGTCAGCTACCAATTCGCCGCGAACGGAATGGTCGGAGCCAGTGGAACGTTTACGAATTTGCACTATCCGAATTCGGCGGAGGTTCCCGGGCTAGCTGATTCGAGTTCGCAGGGAGGGTCGGTTTTCTACTCGCTCCGTGCCACGAGGAAGCACTACTTTGGCGTGACCTATCAGTACCAGAGATTGATATCGTCTCCGACTGAGGGCCAGAACGAGACCCAGACGAACGCTGTTCTTTTCTATTACACGTTCTACGCGACGTCGAGTTTCTCCATCTCGTTCTTCGGAGGTCCGCAACACTCGGATACGGTGCAGCCACCGGTACTGGGTTTGCAGCTCCCTCCAGCGAAAGCATGGAACCCGGCGGCCGGAGCCAGTCTTAGCTGGCAGGGGCGCTTAACGAGCGTGGCGCTGAGCTACTCGCATGTCATATCCGGCGGCGGAGGGTTGTCCGGTGCCGTCCATATGGACAGCGCGAGCACGTCAGTACGACAGCAGTTCACGCGGAGTTTTAGCGGATCCCTGGCGGGCGCATATGTGCAGAACGATGTTCTCGGCTCCCTTATTGCCGGGGGAAGTAACGACGGGCACACTCTTTCGGGAACTGCTTCAGTGCAGAAACAGTTAGGGGAACATATCAATCTGCAGTTCGGCTACAGCCGACTGCACCAGGATTACGCGGGTGTAGCCGTTCTCGCGTCTAACCCGGACACGAACCGGGAATTCGTTTCCGTGTCCTATCAGTTCTCCAGACCGCTGGGAAGATAATCTATGGTTGACGATCTCGGAGGAGAAATCTGGAAGTCGCATGAATCATCAGCAGCAGTTTGATTTTATCCGCCTCGGCGGCGACATGATGTGCAGTCGGAACGAGTTTCGATCACTCTTTCGTATTTGCACGAGACTCTTAGGAATATAGATCATGGCAGAAGAACTGCAAGAATCAAGCACGCCAATAGATTTTAACGAAGTCAGGGGCATGGTCCACCGCAGGAGATGGCAATTTCTCGTGCCATTTTTCTGCGGCTGGTTGCTGGTCTGGGGCGCGAGTTGGGTGATTCCATCCACCTATCGGTCGGGAACACTCATTCTCGTTGAGCAGCCTTCCGTGCCGCAGAAATATGTCGAGTCGAATATCGACATCGATATTCAGCATCAGCTGGACAGCATCACGCAGCAAATACTGAGTCGGACGCGTCTTCTTCGAATCATCGACAGTCTCGGTCTTTACGCCGAGGATCGGAAACACGCGAGCCCTGACGATCTGGTCGAGAAGATGCGGAAGGACATCGAAATCGAACTGACGCACAGCGACGACAAGAAGCTCTCTGCCTTCAACATTTATTACGCCAGTCGAGATCCGAAGACGGCACAGTTGGCTACGAGTGAACTGGCGAACCTGTTCATTACTGAAAACCTGGAGCAGCGGCAGGAGCGTTCGGAGAATACGACGAAGTTTTTAGGGGATCAGCTCGATCAGGCGCGCGAAAAACTTGCGGCACAAGAAGCAAAATTACGAATTTTCAAGGATCAACATCTGGGCGAGTTACCCACTCAGACCCAGAGCAATCTGCAGATCCTGGCAGGGCTCCAGAGTCAGGTGCAGGCGAACCAGGACTCTCTGAATCGGGCCAAGCAGCAGAACGCATATCTGGAATCATTGATCAATCAATATCGCGCGATGGAGCATGGCTCGAAGCCGGGCGAGGGCAGCCCGGTTGGGTTGGCTGACATTGATAAGGAATTAAGCCGACTGAAAGCGCAGTTGGCGGATTTAACTTCTCATTACACGGATAAGCATCCTGATGTTCGCAAGACCAAAGAACAGATTGCGCAGGCCGAGCAGACGCGCGAAAGAATCATCGCGGACATGAATAATCGGTCGAATGACGCCACTCCGGAACCGGCGCGCGCCACTCCGTCCCTGGATCCGAAGAACGCATCGGCTCTGGAGTTGGAGAGTCAGTTGAAAGCCAACCGGCTCGAAATTGCGAATCGTGAGGCGGAAATCAAAGACGAGCAAAACAAGATTAACCAATACCAGGCTCGGTTGAATATGGCTCCCGTGATGGAACAGCAGTATGCCGATATCACGCGCGACTACGACCAGTCGAAAACCGATTACGAAGCGCTGCTAGCCAAGAAAAACCAATCGGAAATGTCTACCGACCTGGAGAAAACACAACAGGGCGAGCATTTTCGCATGTTGGATCCGCCGAATCTCCCAGAAAGACCGTACAAGCCGAACCGGCTGATGCTGTGCGCTGCAGGGTTGGCGGTGGGCCTGGTTCTCGGCGGGGGTTTCGCATTTGGCGAGGAAAAGCTGAGCGGCAAACTGTATAGCGAGCGCGAGATTAAGAAGGTAATCCCGTTCGATGTGATCGCGGAAATTCCGACGATCGAGAGCTTGGCGGAACAGTCATCGCACCGGCGCAGTGCCTGGATCGCCGGCGCGGCGGCCGCGGTGATCGTGGCTTTCATCCTGCTAGGCTCGGCGGTCACGTACTTGTACGGCTAATAATCATGTATAAGAGTTTCTACAAGCTGCAGCGAAACCCGTTTGAGATCACTCCGGATCCGTCGTTTTTGTTTCCCACGACGCGGCACAACGAGGCGCTCGCTTCGTTGTACTACGGCGTGACCGCGCATCGCGGGTTTGTCGTATTGACGGGCGAAGTGGGCACGGGAAAGACGCTCATTTTGCGCTCCTTGCTTGGGTTATTGCAGCGGCGCGATGTGGCCTTCGCTCTGATATTTAATCCCACGCTCTCGCCGCTCGAATTCATGCGCTATATCGCGCTCGATTTCGGGTTGCAGGTGGCGGGCAAGGCGAAAGACGAGCTGATCCACGTGCTGAATGGCTTTCTGCTGCAACGGCATCAGAAGGGCTTGACGACGATCCTGGTGGTGGACGAGGCTCATCTCCTGTCCGCGGAAATACTCGAGGAGATCCGGCTTTTGACGAACCTGGAAACGTCGCAGCGAAAATTGCTGCAGATCGTGCTGGCGGGTCAGCCGGAATTCGATCAGAAACTCGATTCCTATGAACTTCGGCAGCTAAAACAGCGGATCGCGCTGCGCTGCCATCTCGACCCGCTCAGTCTGAGCGAAACCAGGGAGTACATGCGCCGCCGTCTCCAGATTGCGGGAGCGACGGGAGCCATCCAGATTTTTTCCTTGCCCGCGATCGAGGCCGTTTTCGGCCACTCGCGTGGAATTCCGCGATTAATCAACACCATCTGCGAGAACGCGCTGCTCGCGGGTTACGCGCAACACGCGGCCACGATCACCTCCGAGATCATCGATGGCGTCGCGCGCGATTTACGGCTCGGAGTGGCGGTCGCTGAACAGAACAACGATCAGAGCCGGTTGTCGAAAGAGCGGGAGCAGCAGGAACTTTTGCAGGCTGTGAAGACATTGCTCGAAGTTCGAGACCGAATGCATCAAGCAGAGACGAAGGGCCGGCTGCAATAGGATCAGGTTCCTCTAGATGAGCTATATATTTGAAGCGTTGCAGCGAGCAGAAGCCGAGCGGTCGGGTGCAAGCGTGCCGACCAACTCAGATTCGGTTGCGGATCTCCTGCAAAAAGTTGAACAAGAAATCGATCGGAAGCTATCTTTTTCCGAATTGCCGGCGGCCGAATCGCCGGCGACGAAACCGGAGTCTTCAGAGACGACATCATTTGTGTCAGCGAAAGTGCTCTTGCCAGCACTTGCGACCGACGCCCGGCTGGTGTGTTTGACGGATCAAGGGGGCATGGCGGCGGAAAAGTTTCGCGTGCTGGGATTGAAGCTGCGACATCTCCGCGAACGGCGCAGGCTGAAGCGCATCGTAGTCACGAGCAGCATTCCAGAAGAAGGGAAGAGCTTGATCGCGGCCAACCTGGCCCTCAATCAATCCCGAAGCAAGATTCTGAACACGGTATTGGTTGATGGCGACTTGAGGCGGCCGGAGTTGGCAAACCGGTTCGGCTTTCATCGAAATCTACCTGGGCTCAGCGAAGTGCTACGTGGAGAGCGCCAGTTGTCGGAAGTTGTATATAAGCTCGAGGGGTCCGGCCTTCGGTTCCTACCTGCCGGTATGACTCCCGAGAGTCCACTTGAACTCATGCAATCGGGCCGCCTCCAGCGGTTGCTCGAACAACTAGATGCATTTTTCGACTGGATTATTATCGACACTCCTCCGGTGCGGCCCCTGGCAGACACACCTCTCTGGATGAAACTCGCAGACGGAGTGCTGCTGGTGGCTCGTGAGGGTATCTGCGAGAAGAAGCAACTCGATAGGGCGCTAGAGGTCATCGATCCCTCTACGATGTTGGGCGTGGTGGTCAACAGTTGTAGCAGTAATGAGCAGAAGTATTACTATGCCCGGTACGGCGCGGCGCCGAACGATCAGAAAGCTTCCTCACCCGTAGCCGAAAACTGAATCTTTTGCGTTACCGTTACTTTCCTCACCACAACTCCCCCAGCAACTCAATCTGTCAGCTACCGAGTTCTTTTGCTACTCGTAGCTAGCTAGGAGATTCATCCGTGTCATCCGCACCGACAAAACCGCGATCTGCTAATAACGTCCGTCAGCCACAAAACTGGCTAGACACGAAGCAAGTCTCTTCCAAGGAAGTCCTGGCTGAAGAGGTCTTCTGTCGGATGATCTCGCTGGAGCGGAAGCGCAGCGAGCGTACGCAGCGTCCGTTTGTTCTGTTGCTCATGGACACGGGGCGCACTCAAGCGACCGGAAAGAATGGCCGAATTCTTCTCGACATTCTTTCAGCGCTACAGACCGCGACGCGTGAAACCGACGCGATGGGCTGGTATGAGACGAACTCCGCGGTGGGAGTGATGTTCACGGAGATCACGCTGGAAAACAATCTCATTCTCAGCACCATTCTGTCCCGAATCAGCGATGTCCTCCGTGGTCGGCTTACGACTGAACAGTTCAGCCAGATCAAGTTCTCGTTTCATTTGTTTCCGGAAGAGTGGGATCCGAATAACCCCGAGCGGCAGAGCAACCCCACGCTATATCCGGATCTCCACAAGCGCGACGGGGCAAACCGGGTTGGCCGAGCGCTGAAGCGCGGCATGGATGTTTTGGGGAGCTTGTTGCTGCTGGCGATCTTATCTCCTCTGTTTCTCGTGATTGCGGTTGCGATTAAGCTGACTTCACGCGGACCGATTCTGTTCCGTCAGCGGCGAATCGGAGAACACGGAACGGCGTTCACTTTTCTGAAGTTCCGGTCGATGGTCGTAGACAACGATGCCAGCCAGCACAAGGATTACGTTCGCCAGTTGATTGCTGGGCAGGCGGCCAAGCAACCGGCCAAGGGCACAGGCGAGGGCATCTTCAAACTTACCAACGATCCTCGGATCACTCCCGTGGGGAACTTCCTGCGGCGATCGAGCCTGGATGAATTGCCGCAATTCCTCAATGTGCTACGCGGCGACATGTCATTGGTTGGGCCGCGTCCCCCCGTACCCTACGAGGTGGAGGCCTATGCCACATGGCATCGCTGCCGTTTGCTCGAAGCCAAGCCAGGAATTACGGGATTGTGGCAGGTTCAGGGGCGGAGCCGCGTCGGATTTGACGACATGGTGAGACTCGATCTACGCTACGCGCGGCATAGTTCTCCCTGGCTCGATCTGAAGATTCTCGTACAGACGCCAGGGGCGGTGATCGCCGGAAACGGCGCTTGTTAGTCGGATAAATGATTCGCCTCCGCGAAGTAAACCATCTTTTCCTTTCTCGCTTGGACACACTTACCCATCAGGTGGAATTTAATGCTTAAGTTTGGCGTCATCGGCTACGGTTACTGGGGGCCGAATATTGTGCGTAATCTGCGCGCCCTGGAGGGTTGCCAGGTCGTCGGGATTTGCGATCAGGCGCCCGCAGCTCGCAAACGGATCCAGGCGGCTCACCCCGGGGTTCCAGTTTACAGCGACTGCAATGAACTGATTACGTCGTCTGATGTGGATGCTATCGCGGTGGTCACCCCGGTATGGACGCACTACGAACTGGCGAAAGCCGCGCTTGAAAACGGCAAGCATGTGTTCGTGGAGAAGCCATTTACCAGCACGACAGCGCAAGGTGAAGAACTGATCAACCTGGCGGAGCAGAAACACCTCCAGATCATGGTGGACCACACGTTTCTGTTCACTGGCGCCGTCCGCAAGATTCAGAAACTGCTCGCGGAGGGGATGCTGGGTAAGCTCTACTACTATGATTCGACACGAGTGAACCTGGGGCTCTTTCAGCATGATTGCAACGTGATCTGGGATCTTGCGCCACACGACCTCTCGATCATGAACCATCTGCTGCACAAAGAAGCGGAAGCGATTTCGGCGACGGGACAAGCTCACCTTAACGGGCACGAAGACATCGCGTTCATCACAGCGTATTTTCCCGATAATGTGATTGCACACATTAACGTGAACTGGATTTCCCCAGTCAAAGTTCGAACCACGCTGATTGGCGGCGAAAAGAAAATGCTGGTCTGGAATGATCTTGAGGCTGACGAAAAGCTGAAGATCTATGACAAAGGCGTAGATGTAAAGAGCCAGGAAGGCGTGTACAACCTGCTGGTAAGCTACCGATCGGGCGATATGTGGGCGCCGCAGGTCGAGCAGGTGGAGGCTCTCCGTTTGGAGCTCGGCTATTTTCTCGAGTGCATCTCGAATGGCCAGAAACCCTGTAATGACGGCGTAGCTGGTCTGCGCGTGGTCAAGATGCTGGAAGCGGCTACCGAATCCCTTCGTCAACGAGGATCTTTGGTCTATCTCTGACCCCTCCCGTGATTTTGACGGCCGATGATCAGTCCGCACAGAGATTAAGCGATCGAATGATTCAAGAGTTATATTTGCGTCCGAATGTGGTGATCGAACCATTGGTCCACCACTGGTATGCCTGGTCGCACCTGATTCCGCCGGCGACCGCGGCACGCAACGCGACTGATCGTCACTTGCGGATCATGGATTCGTTCATTCAGTCTCCGGCCGCGCATGCAGCCGCAGTGCAGAATCCAAGAATGCTCGGCGGGCCTTTCATGGATCTACCAGAGGGGCGGCTGGAAGATGTGAAAAATCTGGCGATTGAGACCAGGAATACGCCTTGGTTCGAATTATCCCGTGCGATCTGCGAATTGGACGCGCTGCTGCGCAGTCACGCCGAAGGGTATTCCCTGGAACCGCTTTACCAGCAAATCCCGGAACCATTGCAGGGTTATGTCGAGCTCGTCTATGACATGCACAACCATCCATCGTTCCGCTTGATCGAGCCTCTGCTCTACAAGAGCCGCTACTATGATCCGTTGGTTCAATCCTTGATGCTGTCGCTCATCACCGGTGACGAGCGTCCGTTTGTGTTGAGTACGCCTCGTTTTAAAGAGCCTGGCAACGTTCATCTGCAGATTCCTTTTGCCAGCGAGCAAATCGATTTCTTGTTTCGACTGAAGGAGAAGCCTGCTGCGTATTCAGTTATCAAGAGCACGCTTGCGCTGGCCGATGAAGATGACGAGGCATTCCGCTCGTTCCTGACTACGACTCCCGCGCGTCCCTACCAGACCTACAAGGGTCAGGGCGCCAGATGGCGGTATTTTGGCCACGCGTGCATTCTTCTTGAATCGGGCGGTACCAGTATCCTCACCGACCCCGTATTGAGCTACACATACGAAAACAACGTCTCCCGCTATACGTACGAAGATCTCCCCGAAGTCATTGACTGTGTTCTGATCACCCACAACCATCAGGACCATCTTCTGTTTGAAACCATGTTACAACTGCGTGGCCGAATCAAGACCATCGTAGTGCCTCGAAATTCCGGTGGATCGCTGCAAGATCCTTCAATGAAGCTGATTCTCAAACAATGTGGCTTCAACAATGTAGTGGAAATAGAAGAAATGGAAGACCTGCAGTTTGGTCCTTTGGCCATCAAGGCGATTCCATTCCTGGGTGAACACGGTGATTTGGATATCCGCACCAAGATGGCTTATCTGACGCGGGTGAATGGTCATTCGCATCCTGTTCGCGGCGGATTCTTGCAACATCAGCCCGCCGATGTACAGGCACGTGCATGCCGAAACAGGCGATGTCGATGTACTTTTCGTCGGGATGGAATGCGATGGCGCCCCGATGTCATGGCTATACGGTCCACTGTTGACTGAAAAATTAGAAAAAGAAAAGGACCGTTCACGGCGGCTCGCAGGCTCCCATTTCAAACGCGCTAAGGCCATTGTCGATCAGTTTCGCAGCAAAGAAGTGTATGTCTACGCGATGGGTCAGGAGCCCTGGCTCAATTACGTGATGAGCGTGAAATATACGCCAGAGTCGAACCCGATCCTACAGTCCAACCAGCTGATTGAAGCCTGCCGAGGCGAAGGCATCGTTGCAGAACGTCTTTTCGGAGAAAAGGAAATACTACTTTCCTAGCAGCAATTGCAGGCGAAGCAAACATGGCAACAACCCTTAACAGCGCCGGGACATTGAGCCAGGAACAGCGGCAAAAGCTTCTGGTCGATTGGAATGATACAGGCACGGATTATCCGCGCCATCTGTGCATCCATCAGCTCTTCGAGCAACAAGTGCAACGACGTCCACAGGCCACAGCTCTGCGGTTTAAGAATCAGCAGATGACTTATGAGCAACTCAACCGACGAGCCAACCAAGTGGCGCACCGCTTGCGACACCTGGGAGTTGGTCCAGAGGTAACGGTCGGCATGCTGCTGGAGCGCTCTCTGGAAATGGTGGTCGGCTTGTTGGGAATTCTGAAGGCTGGTGGGGCGTTCGTTCCCCTCGATGCGAACTATCCCGCCGAGCGGTTAGCTTTCATGGCCTCGACATCAACTCCCCCGTAATGTTGGTCCAGAGTTCAGTGATTGCAAAAATGGCGGGACAGAGCTGGTCTGCGGCGACCCTCGTGCGTCTGGACGCCGATGCGCCCGACCTCAGCTTGGAAAGCGGTGACAATCCGGTCCAGGTCAACACCGCAGAGAGCCTCGCCTACGTCATGTACACGTCCGGTTCAACAGGTAGACCGAAGGGAGTCATGGTCAACCATCGGGCCGTAGTTCGTTTGGTGAAGAACACCAACTATCTTGACTTGAACGACCAAGAGGTCTTTCTTCAGTTTTCTCCGATCTCGTTCGATGCCTCGACGTTTGAGATCTGGGCGCCGCTTCTGAACGGTGGCTGCCTGGCGATCATGCCTCCGGAAACACAATCGCTCGATGAATTAGGTGCAGCGATCAGGAAATATGGCGTGACTAGCATGTGGCTGACCGCAGGATTGTTCAACGTCATGGTAGAGCAACGTCTTGCTGACCTGCGCCCCTTGCATCAGCTGCTAGTCGGAGGAGATACATTGTCGCGGGCGCACATTCGCAAAGCCATCGATGGTCTTCCAGGCTGTCGTTTGATTAACGGGTATGGGCCCACTGAGGGAACAACTTTCACTTGCTGCCACACGATCACGCGAGAGGATGTGGACGCGACATCGATCCCTATCGGCAAACCGATTTCCAACACGACGGTTTACTTGCTCGATCCCGCCTCTCAACCCGTGCCACTCGGAGAAGCCGGCGAGCTCTGCGTGGGAGGCGATGGATTAGCCCGCGGATACCTGAACCAACCTGAACCGACCGCGGAAAAGTTCATTCCGCATCCGTTCAACGACGAGCCAGGATCTCGCGTTTACAGAACCGGTGACCTCGCGCGCTACCGAAACGATGGCACGATTGAATTCCTGGGCCGCGTTGACGACCAAGTTAAAGTGAACGGCTTTCGCATCGAACTCGGCGAAATTGAGACCGTGCTGATGGGGCATCCCAGCGTGCAATCGGCGGTTGTAATAGCCCGGCGGGATGCGCCCGGTGAGAAGAAGTTGGCTGCGTACGTTGTTTTGTGTCGGCAAAATAATAGCGACAGTGGTGAACTGCGGACATTCCTGCAGCAAAAGCTACCCGCTTATATGGTGCCTTGCGAGTTTATATTTCTAGAGTCCTTGCCCCTCTCTCCGAACGGAAAGGTTGACCGCGCTGCGTTGCCTGTAGCGCAGACGATGGCGAGGGTAAACGATGAGGTGGCACTGTCGCCACGAACCGAGCTAGAACAGCAGATTGCCGGGATTTGGCGTCGGGTACTTGGCCTCAAACAGGTCGGCACCGACGACAATTTCTTCGATCTCGGCGGCGATTCGCTGCAGTTGCTGGATGCGCACGCAGAACTTAAAAGAATGGTCAGCTCCAAACTTACGGTCATCGATTTGTTCGAATACACCACCGTTAATGCCTTAGCCAACTACCTGGCGGGGAATGGCCGTGCTTCCCAGCTTTTCGAGATTCAGGAAAGAGCTCGAAAGCAACAACTTGCATGGGCCCAAAACAGGCAACCGCAGGCACAGAATCCGTCCGACAGCTCAAAATAACAGACCTCTTGATAAGTTGTCGGCGGGTAGAGTTCGAGTAGAGTTCCTGCCATTGTGCGCAGCTTATCGGCAAAAGATCACACAGAGAAACTTATTGTGCTTATGAATCCATTTATATCCATCGCCTCGGACGTCAAGTTGGGCATCGATGTCAAGCTTTCCAAGTTCATCAACCTCTATGGATGCGACATCGGCGATGAAACGAAAATCGGCGCCTTCGTCGAAATTCAGAAAAACGCGACTGTAGGCAAACGCTGCAAGATCTCAAGCCACACATTCGTCTGCGAAGGCGTCACCATCGAAGACAACGTATTCATCGGTCACGGCGTGATGTTTATCAATGACTTATACCCGCGCGCGACGACGGCCTCAGGAGGCTTGCAGACCGAAGCCGACTGGCGTGTCGAACCGACCGTGGTAAAAAAAGGAGCCTCCATCGGTTCCGGTGCGACCATCCTCGCCAATACCTGCATTGGAGAAAATGCGATTGTTGGGGCGGGCGCCGTGGTCACCAAAGATGTTCCGGCCAATACCATTGTGGCCGGCAATCCAGCAAGAATTCTGCGTCAAATTGAAACGGAGGTAGTGCGGTGAGTCATTTGCAAAATATTCCTTTTCTTGACCTGGTCACACCGCATATCGAGCTCGAACAGGAGCTGACCTCGGTTTTTCGGCAGGTGATCCGCACCGCTGGTTTTATCGGCGGCCCGATGGTGGAGGATTTTGAAAAAGAGTTTGCCGCGTTCTGCCACACCGAACGTGCCATTGCAGTCAGCAGCGGCACGGATGCTCTCCGGTTTGCGCTGATGGCCGCCGGAGTGAAGCCGGGTGACGTGGTAATAACGGTTCCGCACACATTCATTGCCACGACTGAGGCCATTTCGCAGGCAGGGGCGCTCCCGGAGTTCGTCGACATCGACGAGCGCACCTACAACATAGATCCGGACAAACTGCGCGAGCATCTGGAAACGCGATGCACGGTGTCTGAGGAAGGCAAGCTCATCAGCAAAAGAAGTAATAGGCCGGTTACTGCCGTTGTCCCAGTTCACCTCTATGGTCAGATGGCGGACATGGATGCGATTCTCGAACAGGCAGAGCGGTATCGTCTGATCGTCGTTGAAGACGCGTGCCAAGCGCACGGGGCTACATATTTCTCGCGCAAACAGAACCGGTGGTGTCGGGCAGGTTCGATGGGACGCGCAGGCGCCTTCAGCTTCTACCCGGGAAAAAATCTGGGAGCTTGCGGCGAAGGCGGTGCAATCACAACCGATGATGCAAGCCTGGCGGATGCCTGCAAAATGATCCGGGATCATGGCCAGGCAAGAAAGTATTACCACGATATCGAGGGATACAACGGTCGTCTCGATTCGCTTCAGACTGGAATCCTGAGCGTGAAATTGAAGCACCTCGCCGGTTGGAATGCCAAGCGACGCGAAAGAGCGGCTGAGTATGACCGCCTGCTGGCGGCTTCCGAGACGGGAGTCCGGATCCCGTATGAACCCCCCTGGTCACGCGGCGTCTATCACCTGTATGTTGTGCGGACTGAAGACCGCGAGGGCTTGATGGCGCACTTGGGAAAGGCCGGCATCGGCACCGGGATTCACTATCCGATTCCGTTGCACCGGCAGCGAGCGTATGGATCCCTCGGTTACAGAGCAGGAGACTTCCCAGTTTGCGAAAAGGTTGCCGCCGAAATTGTATCCTTGCCGATGTATCCGCAATTGGCCGCGTCACAACAGGCGCGGATCGTTGACGAGATCGTGAGCTTTAACGCAAAGCTCACCTGTAAACACGCTGAGGCCGATGTTACTGCGTTGGCAACTGCCGATCGGACCGCCTAATCACTTTGCATTTCTTCGGAACGTCAAAAAGGAACAAAAGATGAAGCTCTCGGTTATTGGCGCGGGTTATGTGGGTCTGACAACGGCGGCTTGCCTGGCGCAAATCGGTAACGACGTCTTTTGCAGCGAAAGCGACGTGCAAAAGCTCTCGAAACTGCAGAATGGCGTCATGCCGTTTTTTGAGCCGCATCTCGAGGACGTTATCGAGGGTGTTCGAAAAATGGGGCGGCTGCACTTTGGGTCAACTGAAGAAGCAATTGCCTGGGGAGACGCAATCTTCATTTGCGTGGGAACGCCGCCTTTGCCAAACGGCGATGCGGATCTCTGTGCCATCGAAGGGGTGGCGCGCGCGATTGCAAAGCGTGCGACCGGATATCGGCTGATTATCGAGAAGAGTACGGTACCTGTTCAGACTGGCGCACAGCTGCGAAAGCACCTGTCAGTACATAGCACAAGCTTGTTGCTGTACGACGTTGCGTCGAATCCGGAGTTTCTGCGGGAAGGAACCTCAGTCGAAGATTTTCTGCACCCTGACCGCATCGTCATCGGAGCTGACTCGCCACGTGCCGCAGATCTTCTGCGTGAGATCTACGAACCAATTATCCAACAAAGGTTCACCTGCCCCATCCATTCGGGTTGCCCGAAACGCAAGAGCCCAGTCTTCCTGATTACGGATACCAATTCAGCAGAGCTGATTAAGCATGCTTCCAACTCTTTTTTGGCGATGAAGATCTCCTTCATTAACATGGTGGCGAATCTGTGCGAGGCAGTTGGTGCGGACGTGACCAAGGTTGCCCAAGGGATGGGACTGGATCCTCGAATCGGTCCGGAGTTTCTGAACCCCGGGATCGGCTTCGGAGGATTTTGTTTTCCTAAGGATGTGCAAGCTTTCATCAGAATCGCCGAGAAATCGGGCTGCGATTTCTCCTTATTAAGAGAGGTCGAAAAGATCAATCAAAGCCGGGTTCAGCACTTCGTCGAAAAAATTCGCAAGGAACTCTGGGTTGTACGCGGGAAGAAGATCGCCGTGTGGGGCCTCGCTTTCAAGCCAAACACCGATGACGTGCGTTTTGCCCCGTCGCTTTCGCTGGTGACGGCGCTCCTCAATGAAGGTGCGACGGTCCATGCCTACGACCCGAAGGCTACGGAAAAGGCCAAGGCTGTGCTTCCGAATGTTACTTACTGCACTGATGCTTATGAAGCGGCCGCGGGAGCGGATGCAATTTTGATCGTTACCGAATGGGATGAGTTTCGCCACATGGATTGGCAACGACTGCTTTCGACAGTAGAGCAGCCGTTAGTGATCGACGGGAGGAATGTTTTCAGTCCTGAAGAGGTCACCCGGAACGGTTTTCGATACGTCAGCATCGGTAGGATCGATGCCCAGCCTTCTCGATCCGCAATCGACGGAATGAAAGCAAATCCGTCATCACTGCAATTGAACAAAGAACAACGCGAAGTCCCGGCGTGATCGAAGTGGATAAACGGACTTTTCGTATGGATCTTCGTCTCGACCGACTTGCCACGTTATACCTCGTGTCACCTTTCATGAGTCATACCGCAGGCAATGAGCGCTCCGTCCCCGTCTTGATGTACCACAGTATCTCCGATGGAGATGAGTCCCGGGTACATGCCTACTTCCGCACATGCACTTCACCGGACACTTTTGCGGAGCAGATGGCGTACTTGCACGGCGAAGGGTACAGCCCCTGCGGGCTGGCACAAGCTCTGAACCACCTCCGGTCGGGCGCGGGTGCTGCGACGAAGCCAATCGTCATCACCTTCGACGATGGATATGCCGATTTTTTCCACCAGGCCTTTCCGGTCTTGAATCGATATGGCTTCAGTGCAACAGTTTTTCTGCCGACGGCGTACATCGGGGACTGTCCGGTGCCGTTCAAGGGAAGAAATTGCTTAACTTGGGGCGAAGTAAGAGAACTGAACAGTCACGGAATTGCGTTTGGTTCGCATACCGTTACTCATCCTCAACTTCGGGCCCTGAGTGCATCGGCTGTCAACGAAGAGATTGTTAGCTCGAAGAAAACGATCGAGGAGCGGATTGGGCGTGCCGTGGACTCATTTGCGTATCCCTTTGCTTTCCCACAAAACGATGTTCCGTTCCGGAGCATGTTACGTGATTCGCTTCGTTCGGCCGGGTACAAGAACGGGGTTTGCACGATTGTCGGAAGAGGCAATCGCGACAGCGATCCGCTTTTCCTGGAACGGCTGCCGGTTAATTCTTCGGACGACGCGCGATTGTTCCAGGCGAAGCTGGTTGGAGCGTACGACTGGATTGCCACTCCGCAGCGCCTGGTCAAAAGGGCAAAGAGCTGTGTCGCTAATCTTTGGTAGGGGAGCTAAGGGTCATATTTGCAACAAGATTCGGTCGAAAGTGGGCAATGTACTAACGGAATCTATCACTTGTGGCTGGCTCTGACTATGATCGGTAACTGAGCCATCCAGTAGATTGTGGGCAACTCCCCTACTGGTAAAGGTAAATTTTGCCAGCAGGTTCGCCCCCAGGGGCGAGCTTAGCACACGATCCGTGGAGGAAAGAGTGACCGGTCCCCGTAAGTCTATACTGGCTGTGATGTTTGTGATTCTCGTCGCTGCTTGCTCCAGCGCCAGTGACATTTATGTCGCCCAAGTCGCTGCCGGCGCGAATAGTGGCACCGATTGCGCAGACGCTTACGCCGTAACTTTTTTCAACAGCGCGTCTAACTGGGGATCGAAGGCCGGACAGATCGGGCCGGGTACGACCGTGCATCTCTGCGGGACGTTCAATGCGCCGGCTGGAGCGAGCGAATATCTGGTCTTTCGGGGAAGCGGGTCTTCGGTCAGTCCGATCAGTTTGATATGCGATTCTACCAATCCCGTCACGATACAAGCGAGTTACTGGGGCGGAAATATTATCGATATAGCAGGAAACAGCTATCTCACGCTAAACGGGACAAATTGCACGATTCAGGCGACAGGGAACGGTACCGGATTGGCGAATCAGCAAAGCACGGCGTGCGGAATTTGTAGTTCTGCAAATGTCTCGAGCAGTACGATTGAATACTGGACGATTTCAAATCTGTACGTTCACGCGTGTTCTGGTTCAGGGTCATCGGAAAGCACACCATGCCCCGCGACAAATGATCCCAATGGCGGCAACCTGTCCGCAATCCAAATCTGGGGCGGCTCGAATGACAATATCGCCTACAACACGATCACTAACGTGCATTGGGGGATAGTGTTTTATTATGGAGGTTCTGCCTCAAACTCTACGAACATTCAGATCTATAACAATACCGTTTCCGGTATGGATCACGGCGTCATTCTCGGGGACCAAGGCTCGAACTCGACCATCACTGGTTCGAATTGCAGTAGCGCAATTCACGACAATGACTTCTCCAACATGCAGCCGTGGGACGATAATGGCAACAACTATCACCACGACGGTATACATGCGTGGGCGAACAACGCGCCAGGCTCCTCTTATCAGGGCGTGTGTTTCTACAACAACTATTTCCACGGCAACATGGGCTGGCACCCTTCAGCACTCCTTGCAAGCGAATCTCTGGGTAATGCAAACTATTACTTCAATAATGTTTTTGGGAATCTCACGGGAAACACTTACTGTGCAGATGGCATCTTGTCCCATTTTACGGGCGGTGGCTCTAACGGAACGAATCAAACATTTGCCAATAACACAATTGACCCCGGATCAACTCCATGTTCTAAGGGGTCACAGGGTGACGACAACAGCGGTACAAATTTTGGCAATACGCAGGCGTCAGGCACCATCTTTGAGAGCAATCTGCTTCTCTCAAACGCCCAAACCTATGTTCACTCCGATTCGGGTTCGATCAGCACGTCAGATTACAATGTCTATGGTACGGCCCAAGGGTCGAACCCGTTTTACGGCACGTGCGGTTCCGGTGTCATGTTCTCCACGTGGCAGGGTTCGTGTGGTTTCGACGTGCACGGCAAGAACGCGAGCGTAACGGTGAATTCCGACTACACGCTGCCGAGCGGCTCGTCGCAATTGGGGCGGGCACGACGCCGCCAGGTATGCCGACGGCGTATCTTAAGGGCGCCCCCCAGACATTTGGCGTGAACGGGACCTGTGGGAGCGGATGCCTGGCGCGGTCGTCAAGCGGTGTGCAGGATGCTGGAGCCTACCCCTATGGGACCGGAAGCCAGTCGCCGCAGGCTCCAACCGGCTTGAGCGCTCAAGTTGACTGAGTAGGCCAACTCGCAGTGCAACATTGCGATTCCCCGGTGCGGCGACGGATGATTAGCCCGACGCAAGAGTCGCTCCTTCGATTAACCACCCCCGAAATCCCATTAATCAAACGCATTAATGGTCAGGCTCGCACCCAAGGAAAGCAGACGCAAATTGTCAGAAGCTAGAATACCGACTGTGCATTCTTCCGAACGGCACCTCGCGAGGACGATCGGAAAAAACGCAATATTTGGAGTCGCCGCCAGTATCGTGCAGGTCGGGACCAGATTTGTTATGGTTCCTGTTGTGATTTATCACCTTGGCATTGACGGATATGGAATCTGGTCGATCATCATGGCGACTGCCAGGTATATGCGTTTTGGAAGCGCCGGACTGAAGTCTGCATTTCAGAAATATGTTGCCGAAGCAACGGCCAATGGCGACTTTGAGACTGCGAACAAGCTCTTGAGCACCGGGAGCATTTCGATGTTGGTGCTTTCGTTGATCGGGTTAATCCCGGTGCGATGTTACTCAGCAATTAGTGAGGGTTAGCGGGGTCCCTCCCGAGTTCATAGCCGCGGCCGCAGGATCGATCACACTCCTTGCCATGGATAATGACGATCGCAAACTTTGGAGCGACCTTCGAAGCGATCGTGATGGGTGCACACCGGATCGACCTGACGAGAACATTCAATATTGTCACGACAACCAGCGAGGCTGCCGCTATCATACGCTTGCTCCACTTTGGACATGGCCTTTTGCGATGGCCATTACGATGGCGGTATCGGAACTGGTTTACATTGCTTGCTGCTTTGTGGCGTCTCGCCGTATCTTGTCCGCAAATCCAGATCAGCTCGGCATATTTACGACGAGCGTGGGGCGCGAGTTGATTCGGTTTGCAGGGAGCTATCAGTTGGTGAATGCGCTTGAAGTCGCTCTACTACCTGTTTCTTCCGGTCACCGTTTTGAAGTATTTTGGCGCCGATATTGCTGGTGTTTATGCGGTTGCAGTGAGGCTTGTCACAGCAGTGTTGATGGGTCAAGATGCATTGATTCTCCCTTTGCTGTCTGGTGGGACTCATCGTGTTTGCCTCGGGTTCCGCTGAAAGGATAGCGCGGTTCTTCAGGAAGCCTTCAAGATAACCCTAGGTGTCACCGTGGTTCCCCCTGCCTTCCTTGGAGCTTTTGGGGCTCTCTTGGTGTTTGCGTGGACCGGACAAACGAGCCCGGAGTTCATGGCGGCAATATGGCTATCGTGTTTGTCGAGCTTCTTCAGTGGTATCTCGCGGCTACAGCTTGTCTTATACCGGGCGTCAGGTAACGCCCTTCACGATAATTCCGGCAGGCGTTTCGGCCTCGGTGCACTCGTGGTCCTAGCCGCGTTTGGTCGGGCCATCGGTTTCCGTGGAGTGCTATCTGGGTTGGCCGCGGCAGCATTGATCGGCGTGATCTACATGTTCTCCGCTATGACATGCGCACTTCGTTTTTTCCAGCCAAGGAGATTGGTTCCCGACGCGATTAGGCTGGCCGGAGCAACCGCAGTGACAATAGTGCCGTGGGCGGTCGCCGCAGGTAACGATCCTAACTCCTTGGGGCGCTAGTCGCGAAATACGCTTGCATTGATTAACTTAGGCGAAGTTTCCGTGGCTTGTTTGATCGCTTCTTGGCCCGCTGTTGCTCTGACAAAATCGATATCCGTCGAAGAGCAACGCACGTTGCTGAATATTTTGATCCCATGGAGTAGGGCGGCTCTTCCTAACGAGTGAAATAAGGTTCGCCGGCTGACTTCTAGCGCGGTGCAGAGCTGGCCCAAGAAAGATGAGCAACAATTATGAACGGATTGCGTGCGGCTATTCCAGCCACTGCTAAGAAATACGCATGGAACATAAAATATGGGTTGTTGGTTATCCGCACTTTAATGCCCCTGAGGATATAATCCGGTATCTCTCCACGCATTGCCTGTTACTGCCTCGCTGCTTGATCTCGGATGTGGAAGAGGGTCGCTGCTTCGGGCATTACGAGATAAGGGATGGATAGGCAGTTATTGCGGCGTGGATATCTCACAGCTAGCTATCGACGATGCGCGCAAGATCATCGATCATAGGAGTTCATGGGTAGTCTCCGATTTCGAATCGTTCCACTCCCAACTTCGCTGGGATATCATCGCTATGGTCGAGTCGGTTTACTACGTGAGACTGGTACAACTTCCCGTTTTTCTGAGTTGTATGATGCAAACGCTGAATCCGGATGGGTTTTTTGTATTCCGACTGCACGATCTCGAGAAGCATCGGGCGTACGCGGAGGTCGTCATCCGGATCTGTATCCACATGCGGAGAAAGTTGATCAGAATCTCTTCTGCATCTCCGATTCCAAGAACCGCAGTCGTCGACTGACTCAGTGAACTCGACTAACAGGCTGATGGACCCACACCCCAACGTTACATTCGGTGCCGGTGCCACGGAAAGCACCATGACCCCGATCGCGCTGGTCGCGATGGTGATCGCGATCGTGTTGATCTTGGTGCTCCCCCGCAAGTGGGTCATTGTTCCGTTTCTTCTCTTTACTTTTCTCGTTCCGCTAGGGGCGCAATTCAATATCGGCGGGCTTCATTTTTTCGCCCATCGCATCGTTATTTTGTGCGGCTGCCTGCGGTTTCTGTTGAAGGCCGCGTCCGGTCAAAGTCGTTTCGCTGGCGGGTTCACGAACATCGACAAGATGTTCTTGCTGTGGGCCTTCTGCCGGGCGACTGCGTTTGTCCTTCTTTATCGCGAGGGGGCGCGGTGGTGAATCAGTTGGCTTCCTCTGGGATGCTCTGGGCGGGTATTTCCTGGTTCGGTGTCTGATCCGGGACGCGGACGACATTCGGCGGGTGGCGCAAGGTATTTGTCGTGATTGCGGTGATCATGGCTGGCGTGCATGGTGTATGAGCACTACAAGGTGGCAAATGTCTTCGGGCTCGTGATGGGCGGAAGAGTCGTGCCCGACATCCGCAATGGCAACGTCCGCTGCCGTGGTGTGTTTCGAGCAGGAGATCATCGCCAGCACGTTTGGCGGGACGCTGGTGCCGTTTTCATTTGGTTGTGGATTGGAGCGAAAGCCAGGGTTGCTGCCGTTCGTGGGTCTGATCTCGTCAGTGATTATCACGATCACTGCTTCTTCGAGCACTGGAATCTCCGCCGCCGCAGTGGGGATTGGGGCGCTATGTCTCTGGCCACTTCGCAAACACACGCGGTGGATGCGCTGGGGACTTGTGGCCGTGATCCTGGGATTGGCGCTGGTGATGAAGGCCCCGGTTTGGTTCCTTCTGGCGCGGGTTGATTTCGTCTGGCGGATCGACGGGATGGGATCGCGCCAATCTGATCGACCAATGCGTGCGCCATTTCGGCAGTTGGTGGCTGGTCGGCACCGCCGATAACGATACCTGGGGATTTTTTACCTGGGACCTGTGCAACCAGTTCGTAGCAGAGGCCGTGCAAGGTGGACTGGCGACGCTGATCCTGTTTCTTGTGCTGATCACGCGATGCTTTCGGAGAATCGGCGTTGCGAGGAAGATGGCTCACAGCCGAGCGCAGGAATGGCTGCTTATGGACGATTGGGTGCATCTTGTGCGGTCATCTCGCTGGTTTTTTCGGGATCAGTTATTTCGATCAAATGAAGTACTGGTGGTTTGTGACGCTGGCCATGATTCCTGCGGCCAGCCATGGTTGTCCGAAGCATCGTGCCAGCGGAACAGCGCCATCCGGCAGTCCTCAGTTTCGGACCGAATTCCTCGTCGATGCAGTTGATGCAGCAGTCCTGCGAGCGTCAAAGGGAGAACGTTATGAAGCTATCCATTGTGATTATTTGCTGGAATGACTGGAAGGTCATTGAGAATTGCCTGCGCTCGATCTTCGAGGAGCACGCACAAGATTCGAATACGAAGTGATCGTCTCCGACAACGGTTCGACGGACGGCTCGGTGGAGAAGATTCGCAGCGCAGTTTCCGGCTGTCCGCGTGGTGGAGAATCGAGCGAACCTGGGTTTGCCAAGGGAAACAATGCCGGCATCCGCGAAGCGCAGGGAGAATACGTCCTCATTCTGAATCCGGACACGATCATTCATGACGGATCGCTGGATCGCTGGATCGAGTTTGCCGATCGGCATCCCGAAGCTGGCGCTTTTGGATGCCGCGTACACAACCCTGATGGAACCTATCAGCGGTCGGCGCGTCCGTTTCCCACGATCTCGCGTTATCTAGTGTCGGCCCTTGGTCTGCGATTTCTCGGCCATTTGAAGCATCCGGTTTTGTTCGGACGAATACGAAGGGTGGAAAGGCGATACGGAGCGGGAAGTCGACTGGCAATCGGGCTGCTGCATCATGCTGCGGGGCGATCTGCTCAAGAAACTGGGCGGATTTGACGAACAATTTTTCTATCAGTTTGAAGAAGTTGATCTTGTGCCGGCGGGTCTGGGACGCGGGTTTCCGGATCCGCTTTACACCAGAAGTTTCGATCACCCATCTGGGCGGTCAATCGGTCGGCCGGTTTCCCGTGCGGTTTGCGATCGAGGTCTGCAGAAACGGCTATCGCTACTTCTACAAGCATTACGGAAGCAAGGGTGCTCGGCAGTATCGCCGGGTCGTGCTAACAAGGTTGCGGGTTCGACAGGCTGGGTACGGATTGCTGAACCTGGTTCGACCGAACGACGCGTGTGAAACGCCGGTTGGAGATGTATAGCGCCACCGTGCGCTGGAACCAGCAATCTCGATCCGATCCAGTTTGTGCAACACGGAACCGAACAGCCAGTCGAGCAGGTCTCACTGCAAACGACTAATGTCCCTTCGGCTATCACAATTCTTCACTCTTAAGGAGCAATTCACATGACAACGACACCGACATCTTTGGTTACTGGCGGCGCGGCTTTATGGGGTCCCACGTGGCGGAACACCTACTTCGCACTGGGCCATGATGTCGTCGTTCTGGACGACTTAAGTGGGGGATTCCGAGACAATGTTCCGGCGAAAGCCACATTTGTTCAGGGATCGATACTGGATCATGACCTGATCAATCGTCTCTTCGATCGCCATGCGTTCGATTACGTCTATCACCTGGCGGCATACGCGGCTGAAGGTCTGAGCCATTTCATCAAGCGCTTCAACTACAACAACAACCTGATCGGCTCCGTGAATTTGATCAATGCCGCCGTAAACCACGATGTCAAATGCTTTGTGTTCACTTCCTCGATTGCAGTGTACGGCGCGGGTCAAAGCCCGATGTCCGAAGACATGATCCCTGTGCCAGAAGATTCGTACGGAATTTCCAAGCTTGCGGTAGAGCAGGAACTGCGTGTGAGCCATGAGATGTTCGGCCTGGACTATGTGGTCTTCCGTCCTCACAATGTCTATGGTGAACGCCAGAACATTGGAGACCGTTATCGCAACGTTGTCGGAATCTTCATGAATCAGCTTCTTCGCGGAGAGCCCATGACGATCTTCGGCGACGGAATACAGCAGCGCGCATTCACGCACATTGACGATGTGGCGCCGATTATTGCTGAGTCGGTCGAATTTCCCGCGGCCCGAAACCAGATTTTCAACGTTGGAGCTGACGTGCCTCATACGGTGAACGAACTCGCTGAGGTTGTCGCTCAGGCGATAGGTAGTCCTTGCGATGTGAATCGCCTTGATGCTCGCAACGAAGTGAAGATTGCGTTTTCCGATCACTCAAAAGCTGAACGAGTATTCGGCAAACGCAACAAGACATCCCTGCCGGAAGGGGTTGGCGCAATGGCAGCGTGGGTTCGCGAACACGGTACGAGAGAGAGTTGCATTTTCGAAGGTATCGAGATCGCAAAGAACATGCCGCCGAGCTGGGCCAAAGTGGCCGCGGTAAAGGTCTAGCTTCCAAGGGCGGATGCTTGGGTATAAATCATTCCAGATGGCAGCCGAACGCATGACATATGTGGTCATCACGCCGGTACGGGACGAGGAGGCGCACATTCGTTCGACCATCGAAAGCATGGTTCAACAGACCGTGCTACCAAAAGAATGGGTGATTGTGGACGACGGCTCGAAGGATGGCACCGGCAAAATCATCGATGAGTATGCCGGTCGTTATTCGTGGATCAGCGTCGTCCACCGCGAAGACCGCGGTTTTCGGAAGGCAGGTGGCGGGGTTGTAGATGCCTTCAACGACGGATATCGCGCGTTGAGCTGCAACGATTGGGAGTTCATCGTGAAATTCGATGGCGATCTGAACTTCGACAGTGATTACTTTGAAAACTGCTTCGATGAGTTTCAGCGCGATCACAAGCTGGGCGTTGGCGGCGGAGTAATCTGCTACGTCTGCGACGGAAAGAAAAGTTTCGAAGAGGCCCCGGCATTTCATGTGAGAGGCGCGACCAAAATCTATCGAAAGGCATGTTGGGATGGTATCGGCGGCTTCCTGGCGGCGCCGGGCTGGGACACGATGGACGAGGTGAAAGCCAATAGTCTCGGCTGGACGACAAGAAGTTTTCCACAGTTGCACCTTGTTCACCATAGGGACACAGGCGCTGCGGATGGCCTGTGGCCGAGTTTGTTAAATACGGCCGTGCGAATTACATTTGCGGATATCATCCGCTCTTCATGATCAGCAAGTGCATCGTGCGGTTGGTTCGCAGGCCTTATCTGGTTGGTTCAATCGGTTTGATGTATGGATTCGTATCCGGCTATTTAACGAATTTGCCACAGGTCAACGACCGCGACGCCATCGCGTATCTACGCCGGCAGCAACTCGGCCGCTTATTCGGTGGCGAGACCATCTGGAAGTAAGAGAAGTTCTCTTCGACAACGTGATTCGCGAAAGTTGTCCAAACTTAGAGTTTGTCACAGCAGCTTAGACTGGAGCACAACGCGTGAGTATCGCAGACAGTGGCACTATGACGACATCAAAGATCGAGCGGGTAAAATCGCTATTTAACGTCCCGGAAAAATACCTCGGTCCGAGACACTTTGACATTCAAATCCGGACTGAAACTGTTCAACAGTTCACTGAAAACCTGACACTTGACCACGTACTGGATATCGGCTGCGGGGACGGCTCCCTGTCTGCACCGCTGTTACCCCGGTGTAAACGGCTCACGCTACTCGACCTTTCCAGCAAGATGCTTGCGCTTGCTCGCGAGAGAATTCCTGCCGACCGTGTGAGTGATGTTGATGTGATCAACGAGAACTTTATCGACGCCAAACTCGCTCCGCAATCCTTCGACCTGATTCTATGTGTTGGCGTTCTGGCACATGTCGACTCCCCATCTGCAGTGATCGCCGAAGTGGTGCGGCTTGCGAAACCAGGAGCCTCGGTGATCCTCGAGTTCACGGACAGTTTCCATTTTTGGGGAGTGCCTATCGTTGTATATCAAAATCTCTTGAAGTTGCTTCGTCCACAACCCTATCCGCTGAATCGGCTCAGGCGGCGGCAGGTTCTCGGGTTGTGTCACGAAAACGGTCTCAGGGAGGCCGCACTTTACCGGTATGGATTGCCACCCCTGGGTACGGCTAAAGCTTTTGGGCAAGAAAAAACGTTTCAGATGACGCGATCTGTTTTCGGTCCCTCGGATCGGAATCGCAATAGCTGGATGGGGAACCAGTTTATTTATCGGCTTCACAAAGAGTAGGTCGCGGGCGTCAGCTATGTATGAAACCGAAGCAAATCACAAAACCGAATCAAGCGACGGTCTTCCGTCGGACGCGATTACTGCGTGGTCGGAACTGAAGGGCAAGGTGTTGGCACGTACGGTTCTGCCGTGGAGCGAGCATTGCACGGAGTGTGTGTGGCCGACCTGCTATACGACTTGCGATCTTTACAGTGCGCGTGAAGACGGACGCTGCCGTAGATTCTCCGACGGAATGGTGCGGATCGACTGCGATGAAGCGTTGAACTCATACATACTTAAGATTCGATTCAAGCAGTGGGGAAAGTTGTGGACGCCCGGAAACATCCGACTTCGTTCCATAGAGGAGGCGTCGAAACTCGAGCGCCGGGATCATTGGATCGGTACCAAACTTTATCAGTTGCCAGGGCCGGCGCTTGTGAAACAAATTGCGACTCAGAAAAGGTACAGCTTCAAAAAGAAAAACGCCTACCATGCGCGTGCTAGTGAAACGTTGCCGACGGCCTTCATCCTGGAATGTTATAACCCGTCTCCAAGGATCATCCGCCTCTCGCTGACAATGCGCTCGGTCAATGACGCGGTTAAGATTCCGTTTCAACAATTGCTCGAACTCAAAGCCGGCTTCCAGCGGATAAGAGTGGAATACAAGGAAATCAGTAGACTTCTCGACCTCCACTCGCCGTTCAACATCGAGTTGGTGCCGAATGAAGACCGAGCGGAAACCTTACTCTATTTCGGGCTTATGGAATTTGTACAGGAAGTTTCGAGCCTAAATGAGTCAGCGCCGGACGGCGGTAAACCGGCCGATACCAAGATCAAGTGTGTGGTGTGGGATTTAGATAACACGCTCTGGGACGGTATCCTCGTGGAGGATGGCCCGGCGAACCTCAGATTGAAGTCTCACATTGTGGAGACGCTCAAGCGGTTGGATGAACGCGGGATCTTACTTTCCATTGTGAGCAAGAACAATCGCGACGAAGCATTGGTCGCGCTCAAAACGTTTGGGATTCAGGAATTCTTTCTGTGTTCCCAAATTTCGTGGGAGCCGAAAAGTCAAGGAATCGAAGCGATTGCGCGCCAGCTAAATATCGGCAAGGACACGTTGTTGTTTGTAGATGACTCCGAATTTGAATTACGGCAGGTGCAGGCGGCACATCCGGAAGTGCGGGTGCTCCACGCGGAACGATTTCTGGAGATCGCAGACATGGAAGCATGTCAGGTGCCTGTGACAGCGGAAAGCCGAGAGCGGCGCAAGATGTATCAGGTGGAGTCAGAGCGGCAAAATGTAGCTGGAAGCTTCGGCGACGACTACATGAATTTCTTACGATACTGCAATATCCGGCTCAACATCCAGCCGATGAGCGAAGCGAACCTCAAGCGAGTACATGAGCTGACACAACGCACAAATCAGATGAACTTTTCCGGAAACCGATACGAGAAAAGCATGTTGGAGCGCATCCTTTCTACTCCGGAGTTAGACACCTATGTCCTCGATGTGGAGGACAGGTTTGGGAGCTACGGCGTCGTTGGGTTTTCTATCGTTGACAATCGAGTGCCCTTGATGACCGATTTGATGTTTAGCTGCCGGGTCCAGTCAAAGCGAGTGGAGCATGCATTTCTGGCATACATCATAAAGAAATACATCGCGATGACCGGCAATGATTTCTACGCTAACTACCGACAAACTGCGAGAAATGCACCGTCGGGGCGGGTTTTTGCCGATATGTTGCTACGAGAGACGGGTGTAGATGGGGAAGTGACGCGCCTGGTTTTCCCACACGTTAGAGAAGTGCCTGATGACAAGGTCATCAATGTTGTGGTCCTTGAGACGATTGAAGCAACTCAGGCATGAGCTTCCGTTCGCAGTTCGGCAGTCTACGTCGGAGAATTCTTTCCGGTTGTTGTCGACGAGTCGTGCCGCTGGCAGCACACGGTCCAATCATTACTTTCTGCTTTGACGACTTTCCGCGGACGGCATTGACCAGGGGCGCTGACATTCTCGAAGCAGTCGGCGCTCGGGCCACCTATTATGCAGCGATGTCTCTGATGAATACGACGACCAATCTTGGTGAGCAGTTTTGTGACGAGGACTTGTTTTCCGTGGTGGAGCGAGGGCATGAACTCGCAAGCCATACTTTCAGTCATCTTTCCGCTCGTCAAATCGCTTGCGATGCCTTCCACAGGGACGTGCATAAGGGAGAGCTGGCGATTCAAGAGCGAATGCGGTCGTCCACCTCCGGTAATTTTGCGTACCCATTTGGTGAGGTGACACTCGGAGTCAAGAAGATGCTCGGGTCGCATTTCACGAGTTGCCGGGGAACTTACGGCGGTGTGAATGGCCCAGATGTTGATCTAAATCTGCTTCGCGCCAACTCGCTTTACGGAGACCTCGACCGCGCTGAAGCAGCTAAGAAATTGGTGTTGGAAAATGAGGAACGAAATGGCTGGCTTATTTTCTATTCACATGATGTAACTACAAAGCCATCGCCCTATGGCTGCACTCCGCAACTGCTGGCGGATGTTTGCTCGTTTGCGGCGAGTCGAGACGCTCGGCTTATGACTGTGGCCGAGGTGATGAAGGAGCTTGGGCAATGGCGTGATCCTCTGTCAGAGGCGGGACCGCAGGCGAATGAGAAGTCATCCTCCAAATCTGGTTTGACCTATTCTCAACAATTGCAGTCTAGATCACTCAACATCTAGCAGCAAACAAGAACTCTTTTTCTATGTTTGTAAACAGAACCTATTACTTTCTTAAGCCGATCATGCCATGGCGTTTGCGTCTGGCCTTGCGGCGTTGGCGGGCCGACCGTCGTCGGCGATCTTTTGCAGACGTTTGGCCAATTGACCCTAAAGCTGCTCAGACGCCTCTCGGGTGGCCCGGGTGGCCCGATGGCAAACGGTTCGCGGTTGTCCTCACCCATGACGTCGAGGGGAACAAAGGCTTGTCACGCGTCGAGCGAGTCGTGAAACTCGAACAGAATTATGGATTCAAGTCGTCTTTTAATTTTGTCCCCGAGGGTGAATACCGTCTCCCGGATGCTGTGCGAAACGTTCTGGACCAAGCCGGATTCGAAGTTGGAGTGCACGGTTTAGAGCACGACGGCAAGCTTTACAGTTCCAAGTCGACATTTGCCGCAAAGGCCCCTCGGATCAATGAATATGTGCGGCGGTGGGAGGCTTCGGGCTTTCGGTCACCGTTGATGCAGCACCGCCTCGGTTGGCTGCACCCATTAGATATAGAGTATGACGCTTCGACATTTGACACGGACCCCTTCGAACCTCAGCCAGACGGCGCGGGCACGATCTTTCCGTTCTGGGTTGGTGGTCCGCACGTTCGCGGATATGTGGAACTTCCATACACGCTGGTTCAAGATTTCAATCTGTTTCGGGTGCTCCGGGAGCGCAACATAGATATCTGGAAGCGCAAGGTCGACTGGATTGCGGAGCACGGTGGCATGGTCATGCTAAACACGCACCCGGACTACATGTGCTTCGACGGTGAACGAGATCGCGATGAATTTCCAGTTTCTCATTATGAAGAACTCTTGCGTTACCTAAGCGAGAGGTACGGGGGTTCGTATTGGACCGCGCTGCCGCGAGAAGTCGCCCGCTATTACCGCGAGCAAGTGCCGCTTCCTTTACGGAATACACGCAGGAAAGTATGCATGGTGGCATATACCCCGTACGAGGCGGACAATCGCGTTCGTCGATATTCGGAAACGCTGGTGAAACGTGGCGATCATGTGGACGTAATCGCCATAAGCGGGGCGCTCGCCACGTCGGAGACGGAGATCGATGGGGTTACGGTTTATCGAGTTCAGCGCCGTGAGCACAATGAACGTAGCAAGTGGACCTATGCGTGGCGTCTCTTGCGCTTTCTGTTCACCTCGTCAAGCGTGCTGACACGACTGCACAAACGGAATCGCTACGATGTGATTCACATTCACAACATGCCAGATTTTCTGGTGTTTGCGGCCTGGTATCCGAAGTTAACCGGGGCGAAACTAATTCTCGATATCCATGACATTGTTCCGGAATTATTTGCCAGTAAATTTAAAACGAAACTTAAAGCGACTTATTTTGGATTATTGAAGATGATCGAAAGACTATCAGCCGGATTTGTCGATCATGTGATCGTGTCGAACCATCTTTGGCACAAGACAGTCGTTGCACGGTCGGTTCCGGAAGAGCGGTGCTCGGTTCTGATCAACCACGTCGACACTGAAATGTTTTCTCGGCACGCAAGAACGAGAAAGGACGGCAAATTCATCGTCTTGTTTCCCGGGAGCCTGCAGTGGCATCAGGGTTTGGACCTCGCAATCTCAGCGTTTGCTGAGGTTAAGAAGAAAGTGCCGAATGCAGAGTTTCATATCTATTCTGGAGCGGGCGGAGATATGAAAGCTTCGTTAAAACGATTAGCAAAAAGGCTCGGTCTCGAAGGAAGTGTAAGGTTCTTGGGAGGGGTGCCGATCGATGAGATGGCGGCAGTGATCGCTAATGCTGACCTCGGAGTCGTTCCCAAGCGGGCTGATTCGTTTGGAAACGAAGCTTATAGCACCAAAATCATGGAGTTTATGTCTCAAGGCGTGCCGGTCATCGTGTCTCGAACTAAGATAGACTCCTTTTACTTCGAAGAAGGTGTTGTTCATTTCTTTCGCTCCGGCGACAGTCAAGCCATGGCCGAGGCCATGCTTGATGTTATTAATGACCCTGAGTTTCGCCAGTCTCTGATAGCGCGAGGCTACGAATATGTTCAATGTAATGACTGGTCACAAAAGAAGCAGGAGTATATCGATCTCATCGATTCGCTTTCGACAGAGCGTTTTCCCGAGGTTTATCCGACGATGTCGGGGAACGCGGTCCCGAAAAACGATCGTGCGCACACGATTGCCGCGCCCAAGATTGGGCAAACAGCCAGTCTCTCCCTCGAACCGGATGATCCAATGCCTACGTCGCTACTCGAGAAGAATTAATTGAGCCGCAAGGCCAAGCCAATAAGACCGTGACCGTGCGGAATAAATCAGCAGATTCTTTTGTTACCGTCATAGGGGCAGGCCCCTATGGGCTCTCCGCGGCTGCCCACCTGCGCGCGGCGAAAGTAGAAGCGCGGGTTTTTGGCGAACCGATGGCATTTTGGCAGAACCACATGCCCGCCGGCATGTGTCTGCGGTCGAATTTGGCGGCGTCGCACATTGCTGATCCGAGGAGTGAATTTACCATCGATGAATATTGCCGGCAAAATGGAAAACACGTGGGAAAGCCGATTCCACTTGAGCGCTTTGTCAATTACGGCCTATGGTTCCAGCAACGCGCAGTCCCGCATGTAGATAAACGCCCCGTCCGGAGTGTGGAAATCGATGCGCGCGGGTTCAGGGTGTCCTTGGCAGGCGGTGAGCAATTCGCGTCTCGGCACGTAGTCGTCGCCGCCGGTATTGGCGTATTTGCCTCTCGACCTTCGGAGTTTGTTGGTATCCCTTCTGCGCTGGCTTCGCACACGAGCGAACAGAACGATCTCCGGAAGTTCGCTGGACAGCGTGTGGTTGTCATCGGAGCCGGACAAAGCGCCCTGGAATCCGCCGCGCTATTCAAAGAGGCTGGAGTCGAGGTCGAGGTGATTGCGCGGACGAATGCTCTGAACTGGGTAGGGTTACATCCTGGATTGCACCACCTGGGCGTGCTTTCGAAAGTGCTTTATTCGACACGCGACGTCGGGCCGGCTGGAATAAGCCGGCTGGTTGCGACGCCGCATTTGTTCCGTCGTTTTCCGCGAGGGTTTCAAGATCGCACAGCATATCGGGCGATTCGACCGGCCGGCGCGGGATGGCTGCGATCACGACTTACAGGAGTGCCGATCACCTTGGGGCGGAAGGTGGTCTCGGCCGAGGTTGCGGGCAGCCAGCTTCGCCTTCGACTGGACGACGGAACCGAACGCCTTGTCGATCATGCGCTTCTCGCGACAGGATTCCGAGTAGACATTTCGCGGTATCCCTTCCTGTCCCAGACATTGTTGAGGCAACTGGAAACAGTTCGTGGCTACCCCGTGCTCAAGCGCGGACTGCAGTCTTCGATTCCAGGATTGCATTTCCTCGGTAAACCTGCGGCATGGAGTTTCGGGCCGCTCCTCGGTTTCGTTTCCGGAGCGGAGTTTGCCTCCAAAGAATTGGTCCGCTTTATTGCGCGGATTAACGGAAGCACTCCGAACCGCAAAAGCAGCTGACCCGTGAGCGCCTTAATCCAACCCATCCTCCCGCCCGACATTGTGCATCCTGCGGGCCATACCGTCGGTGCGGTTGTGGTCGGCGGCGACTATCAGGGGTTAGGAATTGTTCGGAGCCTTGGCCGGCAGGGAGTGCCCGTTTGCGTCGTGGACGATGAACACTCAATCTCCCGCTACTCGAGGCACTCGAAGCGATTTGTGAGCGTGCGGGACTTGCGCGATCCGCGCAAAGCGGTAGATGGTCTGATCGAAATCGGGAAGCGGCTGGGTTTGGAGGGCTGGGTTCTCTATCCCACCCGCGAGGAACTTGTGGCCGCGATTTCGCATTGCCGTTTGGAACTGGGCGAGGTGTTCCGGGTTCCCACGCCGGATTGGGAGACTGTGAAATGGGCATGGGATAAGCGAAATACTTATCGGCTCGCTTTGGAACTCAACATTCCAACGCCGGTCACCTACTATCCAGAAAATATTGGCCAACTGGCCGAACTGAGTGACCTTACACCGCCTTTCGTAATCAAGCCTGCGATCAAAGAACATTTTTTTTACGCCACCAAGGCGAAAGCATGGCGCGCCAATAGCCACGCTGAGCTAAGAACCCTTTATCGAAAGGCCTCCGAGTTGGCAGGCAACGGAGAAATCATGGTGCAAGAGTTGATCTCCGGCGGTGGAAGTCAACAGTTTTCTTATTGCGCATTTTTTAAAAAGGGTGAAGCGGTTGGGAAGATGGTCGTGCGACGGCGGCGTCAGCACCCCTTGGAGTTCGGGAGAGCCAGTACTTACGTCGAAACTGTGGACGTTCCGATTCTGGAAAAGTTGTCCGAGCGGTTTTTGCGGGCGATTGATTACTACGGCTTGGTCGAAGTGGAATATAAGCTTGACCCGCGGGATTCCCAATATAAGCTTTTGGATGTGAATGCGAGAACGTGGGGCTATCACAGCCTCGGGGCCGAAGCCGGCGTGGACTTCAGCTACATGCTCTACTCGGACCAGATTGGCTTACCCGTATCAATCAGTAGAGGCCGCCCCGGATTGGGCTGGGTCCGCACGACCACCGATTTTCCGGCTGCAATGATGGCGATTCTCAGCGGCGATACGGATTGGAAGAACTACTTCCGCTCGCTGAGAAACTGCAATGTGGAAGCCGTCTTCAGTTATCGAGACCCGCTTCCGGGTTTAGCCGAAGTGGCGCTGATCCCATATCTGGCATTCAAGCGAGGCTTTTGAAGTAATAGTGACGTCGAGCCCCAAGTTTTCGCTCGACCGTGAGTTGGTTGAAGGAGTCAACCCCATGATTGCCCTCCCTCTGCGAAAACACGTTGCAGAAACCCCCGAACGACTGGTTAGCATCGCTTCGGAAAGCGCGATCTATCGAGACGGCAGCTACCTTAAATACAATCCCTCCTGGCATGTCGAAGAATCACCCTTCAAGGTGAGACAGATCTTGCGAATGGTCGAGCGGCAGAAGCTAACACCGAAAAGCGTGTGCGATGTGGGATGTGGTGCGGGCCTGGTACTGACGGAACTGCAACCCCATCTTTCTTCGGACTGCATTTGTTACGGATACGATGTTTCTCCCGATGCGCTTGCCATGTGCGCGAACCGTGGCAACGAAAACCTGCGCTTTCGCTTGCGCGACATACGAAAAGACCAGCCCGACACTAGCTTCGATTTGCTCTTGATGCTGGACGTCTTTGAACATGTTGAAGACTACATAGGACTGATACGGGCTGTGCGTTCGAAAGCCAAGCAAAAACTGTTTCACATACCGCTAGATCTTTCGGTTCAGGCGGTGTTGCGCAGAAACGGTCTTCTCCTTCGCCGCGATCATCATGCGCATTTGCACTATTTCACAAAGGAGACCGCACTACGAACATTGACAGACGTCGGCTACCGGTTAGTCGATTATTTCTACACTCCCCGATGCATTGAACTCGGGGACAAGTTCATCCAGAGAGTCGCAAGGCTTCCAAGGAAGCTGTGCTTCGGGATTTCTCCGGATCTGACGGTGCGTGTTCTTGGCGGTTACAGCCTTATGGTACTCGCTGAGTGAACGCTTCGAGATTTTAGGGTCATTGGAGGTATATAGGTGAGTTTGTCGGAGTCACAAGATCATTTGCTGCAGAGGATCGCGATCGTTGGAATGGCGGGACGTTTCCCAGGTGCGCGGAGCGTCGCGGAGTTCTGGCGAAATCAGATCAATGGGATTGAAGCAATTTCCCACTTCCGCGTCGAAGATCTTGAAATCCCAGACGCCGCCAACTGTCGCCCAGAACCCGAGCTATGTTCGTGCGCGCTCGGTTCTCGATGACGTGGATATGTTCGAGCCTGAGTTTTTCGGAATTCTTCCGAAGGAAGCCGAGTTACTTGATCCGCAGCAGAGGCTTTTTCTCGAGTGCTGCTGGCAGGCTTTTGAAGACGCCGGATACGATCCGGCGGTTTATGACGGACCGATCGGGGTCTATGCGGGCAGCAGCACCAGCACCTATTTTCTGTCACGGCTCTGCACAAGACCAGGCTTCATTCGAAAGTTTACCGGAGGACTACCAGGTCGACAACTATCCCGAAATGATGGGAAACAACCTGGATTTTCTTTCGACCACGGGTCTCCTATAAGTTCAATCTTCGCGGGCCAGCTTTCACGATGCAGGCGGGATGCTCGACTTCATTAGTTGCAGTCTCTCAGGCATGCCAATCGCTGCTGACTTATCAGAGCGACATGGCGCTGGCCGGAGGCACTTCGATCACCTTTCCGCAGAAGCGCGGGTCCTACTATCAGGAAGGCGGCATGACCTCGCCGGATGGCCATTGCCGGACATTTGATGCGGACGCCCAAGGAACGGTATTCGGAGGCGGCGTTGCGGTTGTGTTGCTGAAGCGCCTGGAAGATGCGGTGCGCGACGGCGACCAGATCTATGCGGTGATTCGTGGTTTTGCCGTTAATAACGACGGAGCGGCTAAGGTCGGCTACACGGCTCCCAGCGTGGAAGGTCAGGCGAGCGTCATTGCGCTGGCTCAAGCAGCGGCCGGGATCGACCCTTCGACGTCGGATATGTAGAAGCGCATGGCACCGGCACGCCACTGGGTGACCCGATCGAACTCGCAGCTCTTACGCAGGCATTTCGGACGCGCACTTCGGCGAAGCGATTTTGCGCGGTCGGCACGGCCAAGACCAACGTCGGCCACCTTGATATCGCGGCGGGTGTGACCGGGCTGATTCACGCCACTCACGTGGTGCGACATGGTGTATTTCCGCCTACCCTGCATTTCAATAAGCCCAACCCAAAATTCGATCTGGAAAACAGTCCGTTTTACGTGAACACTAAGTTGTCTGAATGGAAGTCGAACCCGAGGCCTCGTCGCGCTGGAGTTAGCGCTTTTGGCGTTGGCGGAACCAACGCGCACGTGTTTTGGAGCAAGCGCCAGCGCAGGTTCCCGAGCCAACCAAACGGCCGCTGCAGTTGCTAGTGCTCTCAGCGCGTTCACCGGCTGCGCTCGAGCAGGCGACCGATAACCTTGCACAGCATTTGAAGACAAATCCGGACGTGAGCCTCGCCGATGTGGCCTGGACGCTGCAGGCGGGACGCCGATCTTTTCCATTTCGGCGTGCTGTGGCGGCGCGGATGTGGCTGAGGCTACCGCCACGCTTTCCGAACGCGATAGCAAGCGAGTCCGAACACGGAACTCAGGCAAAGAGAAACCTGAGATTTGTTTTCTCTTCCCAGGCCAAGGGTCACAACATGCCAATATGGCTCGGGAGGTGTATCAGATCGAGCCAGTCTTTCGCGAGACGGTTGACCACTGCGCAGAGCTGCTGCGTCCACATCTGGGCGCGGATCTTCGCGATCTGCTTTATCCGGTGCAAGGCGCATCGGACGAGGCCAAGCGGCGGGTCACGGAAACGATCATTGCGCAACCCGCCATTTTCACGATTGAGTATGCGCTCGCTCAGCTGTGGATGAGCTGGGGGATTCATCCTCAAGCCATGATCGGCCACAGTATCGGGGAATTCGTTGCGGCTTGTCTGGCAGGGGTATTCACGCTGAAAGACGCGCTTTCGCTGGTCGCAGCGCGCGGGCGAATGATGCAGGCACTCCCCGCTGGTGGAATGCTCTCCGTGCGCCTTCCAGAGTCCGAAGTTCGCAGCCGGCTCAATGGGAAACTGTCTCTGGCGGTCGTCAATGCTCCATCTTTGTGCGTGGTGTCTGGACCTTTTGACGCCCTGGAACAATTCGAGCAAGAGCTTAGCAGCGCGGGAGTGGCGAGCCGGAGGTTGGTGACCTCGCATGCATTCCATTCGGCGATGATGGATCCTATTCTCGTTCCGTTTACTGCGCGAGTGAAAGAAGTCCGTCTGAATCCTCCACAGATTCCCTACATTTCAGGGGTAACAGGGAAATGGATCTCAGAAAAGGAAACAACGGATCCCACTTATTGGGCCAGTCATTTCCGCCAAGCAGTGCAATTTTCAGCCGGAGTAACCGAACTCCGCAATGATCGCAGCAATGTCTTGCTGGAAGTCGGGCCTGGCAATGTGTTGAGCACACTGGCCCGCCAACACAGCGGATCATCCGATCAGGCAATAATTTCGTCGCTTTCCGACGGCTTTTCCGGGGACTGCGACGAATTGAGTTTAATGACCGCGCTCGGCTCGTTATGGGTTACTGGCGCGGAGCCGACGTGGAAGGCCCTATACAGCGACGAGCATAGATTGCGCGTCTCGCTGCCCACGTATCCGTTTGAACGAAAGCGCTACTGGCTTTCGGAACCTGCGGTTGATGAGGTTTCAACGCAACTTCCGTTCGCCGCGGCAGCCGATTTGCCGCCAACCGAAATTTCCTCCCCCGACTTGGAGAAAATGAAACTCGTGACCACACCAGCGCAAGTAGATACGGCCGCCATGGCGACGCTCACCCGCACGCAACGAATCGGTGCCGCACTCGCGGAAATCTTCGAAAACTTGTCAGGCGTCAATCTCTCACAAGCGGACGGCACGACAACATTCCTCGAAATGGGCTTTGATTCTCTTTTCTTAACTCAGGTGACTCAAGCCTTACAAGCGAAGTTCGGGCTGAAGGTTACCTTCCGCCAGTTACTTGGGGACCAGTGCACCTTGAACTCATTAGCCGAGTATATGGATGCCAAGCTCCCGGCGGATGGCTTCCCGGCAGTTGTAGCAATGCCGGCTTCGGCCCCACAAGCACGGGAAGCGCAATCGTCAGTCCCGGGCGGCGGCACAACGCCAGAATTGACCACTCCGCCAATGAGTGGAAATGGAGGCATTCCCATGCCCGAATCGTCGGTCGAGCGATTGATGCGCGAACAGCTTCAGGCAATGAACCAACTCTTTGCTAAGCAACTGGAAGCACTACGCGGCTCATCGCCAATTACCGCCGGGCAAACAGGAAATGTGGAGAGTCCCGAGCGCGCAGTACCAAGGCTGGCGGGTGCAACCGCAACGCCTGCTCCGGCTGCGGTTTCGATTACTCCTGCCCGGGTGGCTGGTGACGCTAAAGAGGAATTCAAGCCCTTCGGGCCTTACAAGCCGCCCCAAAAAGGTCTTTCAGGTAATGTAACTCCGCAGCAAGAACAGGGTCTGCAGCGACTGATCGAGCAGTACGTCAAGCGGACGGCAAAATCGAAAGCCATGACGCAGGAACACCGTTTTTCGCTCGCGGATCCGCGAGTTGTCTCAGGCTTCCGATCACAGTGGAAAGAGATCGTCTATCCGATCGTTACGGTACGCTCAAAAGGTTCCCGTCTGTGGGATGTGGATGGCAACGAGTACATTGACATTTTGAACGGCTTTGGTCCGATCATGTTGGGGCACCGGCCCGATTTTGTTGAAAAAGCAATTGAGAAGCAATTGCATGAAGGTTTCGAAATCGGTCCGCAAACGCCGCTCGCCGGCGAAGTCGCAAAGATGTTCTGTGACATGACTGGGAACCAGCGGATGACTTTCTGCAATACCGGTTCAGAGGCAGTTATGGCGGCTCTGCGCGTGGCGCGGACTGTAACCGGGCGCAATAAGGTTGTGCTCTTTGCGGGTGCCTATCACGGCATGTTTGATGAAGTGTTGGTCAAGGGGTTCAAGAAGGGCGGAGTGCCGCAGTCGGCGCCTGTCGCTCCGGGGATTCCTCGCGAGAAGGTTGCCAACGTCACAGTGCTTGACTATGGCACAGTGGAATCGTTGGAGTGGATCCGGCAGAACGCCAAAGACCTCGCAGCAGTACTGGTTGAGCCCGTCCAGAGCCGCCATCCCCATCTGCAGCCTCTCGAATTCTTGCAGGAGATTCGGAAGATTACAGAAAAGGCCGGCACGGCGCTGATATTCGATGAGGTGGTTACCGGCTTCCGTGTGCACCCGGGTGGCTGTCAGGCATTGTTTGGTATTCGTGCTGACTTAGTAACCTACGGCAAAGTAGTAGCCGGTGGCATGCCCATTGGAATTCTTGCCGGCAAAGCTCAGTTCATGGACGCTTTAGATGGCGGACAATGGCGGTTTGGCGACGGGTCTTACCCTGAAGTGGGCGTGACATTTTTTGCCGGGACGTTCGTGCGCCATCCTCTGACTGTCGCGGCTATCAAGGCCGTGCTCGAGCATTTCAAGGAAGAGGGGCCCGCCTTACAGGAACGGCTCAACGAGAAGACGGCAAGGATGGTCAAGAGAATCAACGAATGCTTCGAGCAGAGCAATGTCCCGTCTCGGGTTGAGCACTTTGGAAGTATTTTCTACTTCGGTTTTCCGAGCGAAGAGCGGTTCACGAGTCTGTTCTACTACTTCCTGCGAGCGAAGGGGATTCACATCCTCGAGGGGTTCCCGTGCTTTCTCACGACGGCACACAGTGACGCGGACATCGAGCAGATCGTGTCCGCATTCAGTGAAAGTGTCGCGGAAATGCAGAAAGCGGGATTCTTCCCAATCACGGCTAGCATCGGGGAGCGTGCCCGCCCTGACGCACGACCCGTTGCCACTGAGGCTCTCGAGCCTGCTGGAAAGGCATCTTTGACTGAGCCCCAACTCGAAGTGTGGCTTTCTGACCAGCTCGGCGAAGAGGCGTCATGCAGCTTCAACGAGTCCTTTAGTCTCCAACTGCGCGGCAAGTTAAATGAGACCGCGCTTAAAGCGGCATTGGGGCAGGTTCTCAGCCGGCACGACGCGCTACGCGCTACATTCGGCCGGGAGGGCGACCTGCAAGAATTCTCTCCCAAGTTTGATATTCAAGTTGCGACGGTTGATTTGAGCCAACTTGCTGCCGCCGATCGTGAGGCGCGTGTACGGCAGATAATTAGCGATGACGCGCATAACGTTTTCTCTCTGTGCAACGGACCGCTGGTGAGGGCGCAACTGCTGAGGATGGAGGAGCAACATCACCTGTTGATCTTTACTTCGCACCACATTGTTTGCGATGGATGGTCCACCAATGTACTGCTGGACGAACTGGCCAGGGCGTATAACGCGCTGAATCGGGGCACGACCGCTGAATTTCCCGCACCGATGAGTTTTGCTGCTTATGCCAAATCACAGACCGAATTTGTGAATGGACCCGAAGGGGCAGAGGTCGAGAAGTATTGGCTCCAACAATTCGAAAAGCCAGCTCCCTTGCTGGACCTGCCAACGGATCGCCCGCGCCCGGCGGTGAAAGAATATAAGGGCGCAACCTATCGCTGGAAGATTGATGCACCGACGTACAACGATCTCAAGAAACTGGGAGCGAAGCAGAAGTGTACGTTGTTCGTGACATTGCTATCTGGGTTTCAGATGCTGGTAAGCCGATTAAGTGGACAGGACGACATTGTTGTTGGGGTCCCCACCGCTGGCCAGTCTCTGGTGGATGATGGAGTGCTGGTCGGGCATTGCGTTAATTTTATCCCGCTGCGCGGAGACTTGGCGGGCAATCCGACGGCAGCTGAATTTCTGACTCAGATGAAGAAAACGGTTTTGGATGGATATGATCATCAGAACTATACCTACGGCAGATTGGTGCGGAAACTAGCTTTGCAACGTGACCCCAGCCGCCTACCCCTGATGGAGATTCAATTCAATCTGGAGCGTGTCGGCGACGATTTGGCTTTCGACGGGTTGAAAGTGGAGGTCGACCCCAATGCGAAAAGCTTCGTCAATTTTGATATTTTCCTCAATATAGTCGAATCAAAAAGTGGGCTTGCGATGGCTTGTGACTACAACACGGGTCTCTTCGATGAAGCGACAATCGGCCGCTGGCTCGGCCATTATCAAACCATACTCGAAGGCATGATCTCGGAAGTTGACCGGCCAATATCGCGGGTACCCTTGCTGTCAGAGAGCGACCGCGGTCAGTTGGCTGAGTGGAATGCGACTGAGGCAGAATACCCACGCCATGCCTGCGTTCATCAACTATTCGAGGCTCAGGCGAAAGCCACGCCAGATGCGATAGCGGCCGTGTTCGAGAGCCAGGAGCTGTCTTACGCGGAGTTAGATCGTCGCGCCAACCAACTGGCTAACCACTTACAGAAACTTGGTGTCCAGCCGGGCGTTCTCGTCGGAATTGTCGTCGAGCGTTCTCTGGATATGATTATCAGTCTGCTGGGAGTGTTGAAGGCAGGTGGAGCTTACATCCCCATGGATCCGACATATCCGCTGGAGCGCATCCAGTTTGTGCTCGGGGATGCCGAGGTACCTATTCTATTGACCCAAGAGAGATTGGCTCCGAATGTGCCGTCGTCTTTAGCGCGCACGATCTATCTCGATGCGGACTGGAGTTTTATTGAACGTGAAAGTGGTGATGCTCCGCAGACATCGATCACTTCAGAAGAGCTTGCCTATGTGATCTACACCTCGGGATCTACTGGCAAACCCAAAGGCGTCGAAATTCAACATCGAGCGGTAGTCAACTTGCTTTCCTCGATGAGAAAGAAGCCCGGGCTAAGCGCGAAAGATACATTGTTAGCGGTGACCACACTGTCATTCGATATCGCCGGTCTGGAGCTGTTTCTGCCGCTTTGTGTTGGGGCGAAGTTAGTGATTGCGAGTCGCGAAGCGGCCGCGGACGGTAATCAGCTTCTGGTTCGCCTGACCTCCTCCAGCACCACCGTAATGCAGGCAACTCCAATTACCTGGAAGCTCCTTTTGGAAGCCGGATGGGACGGAAATCCACGCCTCAAGGCATTCTGCGGAGGTGAAGCCTTTCCGCGCGAACTGGCCAACGAACTGTTGAAACGCGCGGTCAGCGTGTGGAACATGTACGGTCCAACGGAAACGACGATTTGGTCCTCGACTAGTCAGGTCACAGCCGGAGAAGGCTCCGTGCCTATTGGCCAGCCCATCGACAATACACAGTTTTACGTGTTGGATGCGCACAACGAACTGTCGCCCACCGGAGTGCCGGGCGAGTTGCACATTGCAGGCGAAGGGTTGGCTCGAGGATATTTCCGCCGTCCCGAATTGACGGCTGAGAAATTTCTGTGCAATCCGTTCAGCAGCGCTCCGCCTACCAGACTGTATAAGACTGGCGACCTGGTTCGCCGGGATGCTGATGGCAACATCGAGTTCCTCGGCAGGCTGGATCATCAAGTGAAGTTGCGCGGCTTCCGTATAGAGCTCGGGGAGATCGAAACGATCTTGGCTCGCTACCCGGGCGTTCGTGACGCGGTGGTGATTGTTAGAGAGGATGTCCCGGGAGACAGGCGGCTAGTTGCCTATGTTACGAGCGACCAGCAAGCAATGACCGTGGTCAGCGTGCGCGAGTTTCTCACCGGCAAAATACCCAACTACATGTTGCCCTCGGCGGTGATGCGCATGGACGCGATGCCGCTCACGCCTAACGGAAAGATTGACCGCAAAGCGCTTCCGGCACCGGATAGTGGTCGCGTTTCTCGAAAGAAAGAGTTCATAGCCCCAAGCACCGATGCGGAGAAAACACTGGCTGGCATTTGGGCAGAGGTGCTGCACCTGGAACAAGTCGGGATAACGGACAATCTTTTTGAGTCAGGCGCGGACTCGCTGCATATTTTCCAAATTGCGGCAAGGGCGGGCAAGGCGGGAATCAAGATTGCCCCTGCGCAATTCCTAAAGCACCGTACCATCACCGCGCTCTTAAATGAGATGGCGAAAAATGGTAATGGTCATGGGAAAGCCGCAATGTCAACCATTGTTCCAGTCTCCCGAGAAAAATACAGAGTGAAAACGGTTCTTAGCATCCCCCGGAAAGAATCAGTGAAGTGACGGACTTGGAGCACACGAAGCCATCGTTCGCAAATAGCGCTGTAGCAAGTGCGCCAACGGAAGAAGTGTATGCTCTTCCGCCCTCGCTGGGGCAGGAGCGGTTCTGGGGACTTGACCGCCTGCAGCCAGGTAATCCTACCTGGGCGGTCCCGGTTCGCTTCCGACTGCAGGGCGCGCTGAACGTTGAATTCGTTCGACGTGCGTTCAATCAGATTGTTCAACGCCATGAAGCCCTCCGCACGACCTTTTCGGTTGTGGATGGACAGCCCGTGCAGGTGATCAGGCCGACCTTGCGGATTGACGTTCCGGTCACTGACTTGCGCCACTTGGCGAAAGCGGAACGAGACGCAGAGATGGACCGGCTATCTTTCCAGGAGGCTCGTAGAGGATTTGATTTGAGCGTGGGGCCGCTCTTCCGCGCCAGCCTGCTCAGGGTTGAAGAAAACGAGCACGTTTTACTAGTCACTCCACACCATTCAGTCGCAGACTACTGGTCGATCGGCCTTATCTCGAACGAACTAGGAGCGCTTTATGAAGCTTACTCGCGGAGATCTGAGCCGGTCCTTCCCGAGTTACGAGTTCAGTATGGCGACTATTCGATCTGGCAGCGGGAGCAAGCGGAGGGATCGGTTGTTCAAGGTGAACTAGCCTACTGGAAAAACCAGCTGAAGGATCTTCCATCATTAGAGTTTCCTACGGACCATCCGAGACAGGAACTTCCGACGTACGAAGCGACGATTACATCCATTCTGTTGCCGGTAGGTCTCACGGACGCGATCAAAGAAATTGCCAACGGCGAGGGTGCGACCTTTTTCAACACCATGCTGGCGGCGCTCGCAATGGTCATGCACCAACACACCGGACAAGACGACTTCGGAGTGGCAACACAAGTGGCAGGCCGGACTAATGTTGAGATGGAGCCATTGATTGGGCTTTTCATCAACAACGTGATCCTCCGCATGGATCTTTCCGGGGATCCGTCCTTTTCTAACATAGTAAACCGGGTTCAAGACACGGGGATGCAGGCGCTTGCCAATCAAAATCTACGTTTCGAGCAATTACTAAAAGAGCTACGCCCGAAGGATTATCCGAGCCATCACACCTTGTTTCGCTTGAATTTTATTTGCCAGAGAGATCCGGTTAAGCCTCAAGAATTTGCTGGGATCAAACTCACGGTGATTCCTTCCAAATGCCAAGGTGCGCTCTACGATTTGAATGTTTTTCTTGTCCTGCGAAATGAAGGGTGGCGTCTCGCGTGCGAATACAACACGGATCTGTTCGATGCCGGAACGATTGCACGATTGCTGGGCAACTACCGGTCAGTGCTGGAGAGCATTGCAAAGAATCCGAACCGGAAGCTTTCGGAATTCGCGGCTGTCGAGGGTATTGTCGAAGTTCAGCAGAAGCGATTAGCCGAGACGAGTCGTGGGAGTCCCTCAACTAAGGCAACATCTTCTGCGGTGACGTCGACACACTCATTAGGTGCTGCAGTGCTAGAGCCCGCGACGCTGATGGAATCGGAAGTTCGTATAATAGACCGCACATACTCGAGCCCTGGCGAGCGCTATGTCATGCCGGCCAGTGTGGCACAGGAACGTTTCTGGACGCTGGAAGAGCTCGCGCCGGGCAATCCCGCGCTGCACATGCGCGCGTGCGTCCAGCTAACCGGTAAGCTTTCCGTCGATAAGCTGGAAGAGAGCTTCCACCACTTGATAGAGCGCCACGAAACATTGCGCACCACTTTTGAAAGGTTAGACCAGGAATTGGTGCAGGTCATTTCACCATCGTTCCCTCTGACTTTGGCGGTAACGTCTTTCGAAAATATTCAAGAGGCAGAACGGCCAGCACGATTGAAGGACGCGATTCGCAAGGAAGCGAGCGCTTCTTTTAACTTGGCGAGCGGTCCGCTATTGCGAGCGCGGTTGTTCCGTCTCGGCGGGCAGAATCACGTCCTGGTGATTAGTACTCATCACATATTGGTTGATGGTTGGTCACAAGGCGTCATTCAGAGCGATCTGTGGACTATTTATCAGTCGCTCGTCGAGGGGCGCGAACCCTCCCTGCCTCCTCTCACCATTCAATACAGCGACTTTGTGCATTGGCAGCAGGAATGGCTGGCGTCGGACGAAGCACAGCGACAGATTGAATTCTGGAAAAGACAACTTGCAGCTCCGCTACCGGTCTTGGACTTTTCAACTGACAAACCGGCCGGGCGTCAGTCCGTGTCGGAGCCCATGGAGACGCTGCTGCTGCCTGGTGACCTTACACGAGCGTTGAAGAATGTCGCGCAATCCCATGATGTGACGATGTTCATGCTTCTGGTAGCTGGCTTTGTGGTGCTTTTATCCCGTCACACTGATCAGAAGGACATTGTGATTGGATCTCCCGTAGCCCACCGTCAAGCCGAGACTGAACCGCTGATCGGTCCCTTCGCCGGTCCGGTTACGCTGCGCATCGATCTCTCTGGGGATCTCACGCTGCTCGAACTTGTAAACCGAGTGCGAGATGTCGCGGTCAACGCTCTGAGCCACGCCGATATTCCGTTTGAAGTGCTTCTGAAGAACCTGGATTCGAGCACTCTCCGTGGGCGAAACCCACTTTCTCAATGTTACTTTTTTTATCAATCCGCTTTTCTGCAACCTCGGTCGTTGAGCGGGTTAACGGTAACGCCGTTGCGGGATATTGGATTGGGAACTCATTTTGAGCTGCAGATGGGCCTGTTGGAACGTGAGGAGGGAATTCGCGCTCAACTAGAGTACAACCCCGACTTGTTCGATCCCGCCATCATTCATCTGCTGCTTGAGGATTACCACAAGATTCTAGATGCCCTTCTGGAGAATCCCAACTTGAAGATCGCGGAGTTGGGGTTGTCGGCACGACCAAAGACGCGAGCCGCACAGACGGCAGAGTCTCCCCACAGCGAAATCGCATTGCCGCGCAACGATACCGAGAGGCAATTGAAACAAATCTGGGGTGAGCTACTTGGCATCCGCTCTATAGGAGTCCATCAAAATTATTTTGAGCTGGGGGGCAACTCGATACTTGCGGTGCGATTGTTTAACCAGATTGAGAACGTTTTCAAAGTTAAGCTACCGCTCTCTACATTACTCGAAGCCCCGACGATCCGCCAATTTGCCCGTATTCTTCAGAATGAGGGAAGCGTTCCGACTTGGTCGCCTGTTGTACCGATTCAACCGTGCGGGTCGCGGCCTCCTTTCTTTTGCGTTCATGCTGCGGGAGGGAATGTTCTCCTTTACCGCGCCCTCTCTCGACACCTCGGTGAGAGCCAGCCGTTTTACGGTTTGCAGTTTCCAGGGCTGGACGGCGAGCAACCGTTACTGACTCGAATTGAAGACATGGCCACGCTCTATGTCGAAGAAATCAGAGCTATTCAGCCCCATGGCCCGTATTACTTGGGCGGGTATTGCCTGGGCGGCACGATCGCCTTAGAGATGGCCCAACAACTCACCAGGAGTGGCGAGGAGGTGGCCTTGCTGGCATTATTCGACACGCTTAATTGGTCGAAGATCGCCCCTTATTCCATCTTGAGCAAGACATATCATCAGGGAGAAAGGCTGCTGTTCCACGCGCGAAATTTTACGGTGTTGAGCTTCAAAGATAAGATTAAGTTCTTTCAGGAGAAGCTGAAAATACTTCGAAGCCGATCGAATATTTGGCGCGGAAAGTTGACGAGGAGATTATCTGAAAACAAGTCCGAATCCTCCCTGCTAGCTCAGATTTGGGATATTACCGATAACGCCGCCGTAAAATACGCCGCAAAGCCTTATCCCGGACGCATCACGGATTTCCGCCCACTCAAACAATATTCGAAGTACCTCGGTCCGGACATTTATTGGGATGAATTGGCTGGCGGTGGTTATGACATCGTGACTCTACCAGTCTTTCCGGCCGGCATGCTTTTAGAGCCGTTCGTAAGAACACTAGCGACTGAGTTGAAGATGTCCATGGATAGAGCAATGGACAGTGCATCGACTCGGAGCGTTACGCTGTGAGAGCATGCATGGTGTCGTACTCAATGTACGACTCGGACAACCGGGTACGCCGCTACGCTGAGACGCTGGTAAAACATGGATATCGTGTAGATGCTGTTTCGCTGCGAAGGGCAGAGCAGGCGATACATAACAGTGATATCAACGGAGTGCGCGTTTTTCGTGTTCAAAGCCGGGTCAAGAACGAAAAAGGCAAGTTCGACTACCTGGCCAAATTGGTTTTATTTTTCTTGCGTTCAATGCTGTTCTTGACGCGCGAGCACCTGAAAGAACCGTACGACCTGATTCATGTCCACTCTGTGCCCGATTTCGAAGTGTTCGCTACACTGTACCCGAAAATCATGGGATCCAAAGTGATCCTGGATATCCACGATATCGTACCCGAGTTTTATACCAGTAAGTTTGGAGCTTCCCGGACGTCGCTTACGTTTAAATCGCTGGTTGCTATGGAGCGACTGTCGACCGGGTTTTCCGACCACGTAATCGCCTCTAATCACATCTGGCAGAAACGTCTCCAAGGAAGATCTGTAGCAGAATCTAAAGTAACGACTATCCTCAATTTTCCGGACACGCAAGTCTTTCAACCCAAAGGAAGGAATCGGAGTGACGGTAAGTTTATTCTGCTGTATCCGGGGACGCTCACCTATCATCAAGGACTTGACATCGCGGTTCGCGCGTTTTCCGCAATAAAGGGCCTTGTTCCTGAAGCGGAATTCCACATCTATGGCTCGGGAGATCAGTCCGCGTTCTTGAAGTCACTGGTTGCCGACCTGGCACTAGAGGACCGAATCTTCTTTAAAGGTTCCCTGGCAGTTGAACAGATGGTCGGAGTGATTGAGAATGCCGACCTTGGAATCGTACCCAAGAGAGGCAACGGCTTCGGGAACGAGGCGTTTAGCACAAAGATTCTTGAGTTTATGGCGATGGGTGTTCCGGTCATCGTTCCTGATACTGAAATTGACACCTTTTATTTTGACGAGAACGTCGTCAAGTTCTTTCAGGCAAACGACGAGAAAAGTTTGGCAGACGCAATGTTATTATTGATCGAGAATAGCGCGGTTCGAGAGACCTTAGTGCGAAACGCAGGTGAATTTGTGAAGAAGTATACTTGGGATGTCAACCAACATATTTACTTGGATCTCGTGGATTCGCTTTTGAATTCTGGCAACGACCGCGGTGCGGCGCGCATTCTGGAGAGTACGAATTAGTCTGCTCTCGTTTTATCCCCAGTGGCGTATTCCGGTTGTTTCTGGCGCACGGGCTTTGGACGTCGGCCGTCGGTTTCTTCAGCCGACGCGCCTGGTGGTTGTACTACGACCCCATAATCGGTTCCCCTGTGGTTCCCCCAATAGGCTGGTCACAAATATCGTTGGAGACTTGGTATGCAGTCGTCTGGCAAGCGAACGATGAGCGATATGAATAGAGCAAAAGCGCCTGTTTTCATCGTGGGTTGCACCCGATCGGGTTCAACGCTTCTGTACGACACGATTTTATCGTCCGGGAACTTCGCGGTTTATCGCGCTGACAGTGACGTATTTAACAGAATCGCGCCGGTCTATGGGGATCACGGTTTACGGTCGAGAGCAAACCGGGTGAACTTAATGAACATGTGGCTCCAAAGCGATCACTTCAAGAGAACCGGTCTTAACGCCGAAGAGATTCGAGCGGAAATTTTATCCGATTGCAAGAATGCGGGGGATTTCTTGCGAATCGTCATGGATCGCACGGCTCAAAATCAAGGTGTCGAACGTTGGGCAGATAGCACGAACGCTTACCTCCTGCACATGCCACGGATCAAAGCAACTATCCCGAACGCTCTGTTTATTCACAATATTCGGGATGGGAGGGATGTGGCGACGTCCCTGAACCACTTGGGCTGGCCCTTCGAGCGGCGATGCCCATGGGACAAAGAGCACGGCTTGTTGGTTTCCGCTCTTTACTGGGAGTGGTTGGTTCGGAAGGGCAGGGAATATGGCCGACGCCTCGGCGCTGACTATATTGAGGTGCGCTATGAGGATCTCGTCCGTCAGCCGAGAGAGACGCTAGAGGTGCTTGGCGAGTTTATGCATCATGACCTGAACTATGAACGAATCCAGCAGAATGCGATTGGCACGGTTCGGACGCCAAACTCGTCCTTCAATGGCGCTACCAGTCGCGATACCTTTAAACCAATTGGACGCTGGAAAGGACTTGAAGGCGCAGAAGCGGAGGGTATGGAGGCGCTGCTCACGCCCCTGTTGCAAGAATTGGGCTACGACGTAAATCCATCAGCGAGGTTGGATTTCACGGCTTGGAGAATGCGCTCCTTTTACCGAGTGTACCGTGAACTGAAGCAACTCTTTAAGCGCAGCCCATTCGCCAGATTCGCAACTTGTATGGATCGTTTCGATGCTGGTTTCTTGGACCGTGAGACCGCTTACTTTGAGGGCCTCCAAGGTTCGGCTCTCCGAAAGACAACGGCCAAGGAGTTAGTGTCTGACTAACTCAAGAGCCGATATAGGAGAGATCGAGCCTCTTATAACGCCAACTAAGCCGGGAGGGGAATCGAATTGGATGGAAGCACACTTGTTAGCCAGGAAAATTAAGAAAGCTGGATGGAACCTGTGGCAGCGCTTGCCGAGCGGATTGCAAGAACGTCCCTCTGCCAGGTATCTCAACCGCTTGATTCATAGCCTATCGCGAACGTTTAGTTCCAGGAAGCAGTCACATGTGGCCCCAACAACCACTCGCTTCCGACGCTACCCACCATTGCTTCTAACTATTACCGACCTTATTAATAGCTTACCTCAGGGCGATACTGTTCGTTTGTGCGTCATGGGTTGTAGCACTGGAGCGGAACTTTATTCTGTCCTTTGGGCGGTACGGAAGACGCGCGCCGATCTGAACTTTTTGGCAATGGGTGTGGACATATCGGCTTCCGCGATGGAAAAGGCGAAAGCCGGACGATATTCAATTAGCGATAAGGAACTGAGCGGACTTCCAGAGAAGTTCTGGCCGGAGTTATTCGACGCCGATCAATCAATTCTCACAATCAAACCGTCGCTCAGGGGGGGAGTACAGTGGGTTGTAGGGGATATTCGTGATGACGGGCTTCGTGCACGACTTGGCCTTCAGGATATCGTTATCGCAAACAACTTTCTCATCTTTATGAAAGAACGAGAAGCCGCCAACTGCCTTCGCAATGTGGTTAAGTGTGTTAGGCCGGGCGGTTTACTCCTCTGCCGCGGTGTGGATCTGGATGTCCGGGAGCGGGTGGCGCGGCAATTTCGTTTGCAGCCGATTTCGCTGCGGATCGAAGAACTTCATGAAATTAACGTGCGGGAACGGCGAGGGTGGCCGTGGGAATACTGGGGGTTAGAGCCTTTGGATAAGACGCGTAAAGACTGGGTTCGCCGCTATGCAACAATTTTTCAGGTACCCCGCTCGACTGATGAACCAAATGAACCGGCTGTTATGAGTCTTCGTTAATCTCGTGAAACGAAAAGCGCGAGTAGGAGTTTATCCATGGTGACTATGGTCGCGTCTGAAGTCGGTCGATCGGACCGCTGGATTGTGGCGGATCCGGAGCGATTTGGCGAGCAGTTCAACCGGACGAGTTTTGAAGTATCGCATTACCTCGCCAGCCATCCACTTTTCCAACTCCCAGCGCTCATGGAACTTGCCGACCGTACTCTCAAAACGCGGCCGCACGATCTTCACTATGACGCGGGCGATGTCAGGGTTGACCAGCGATGGGATGAAATCGCCAAAAGTCCGTTCTCCGCGAAGGAGGCCCTCCAACGTGTGGAAAAGTGCGGCGCATGGTTCGTTTTCAAGTCGGCACAGCGGGACCCCGAATACCGAGTGTTTCTAGATCGCGGTCTGGCGGAACTCAAGGCAAACATGGGATCAGGAATCGACTCACAAATCCTGGTCGAAGACATTATAATTTTTGTGACTTCGCCGAAAAGAGTCACCACCTATCACATCGATCGCGAGTGCAATTTTCTTTTGCAAATCCGCGGGACAAAGACGCTTCATGTTTTTGATCGGGAAGATCGCGAGGTTCTTACCGAAGAAGAAATGGAGCGCTTCTGGGCGGTCGACTTCAACGCCGCGGTTTACAAGCAGCATCTGCAGACTCGGGCCAAGTCTTACAAACTCACGCCCGGCGCGGGGGTACACATTCCAGTTAACTGTCCACACTGGCTCGAAAATGATGACAATGTTTCGGTGTCACTCAGTGTGAACTTCCAATTCAAGGACGAACTACGAGCCAATGCATACCGGGCGAATTTCTTGCTTCGTAAATTTGGCCTTAGCCCGACGCCTCCGGGGCAATCTAACGTTCTAGACACAGTGAAGTCATACACGGTGGCGCCACTTGTCTGGGCGACAAAGATTTATAAGCGTGTGAAGCGCGGAATCTGACAAATGTTCACTCGTGGCATCGGGTACATAACTGAGATTTCCGGCCACGGTGGATCCCATCCTTTTCGGTTCCCGTAGTCGATGCTAATCCGCCAATGAGCGAAACAATGGCAAAAGGGATCCTCAAGGCCGCTTGCGTTTTGGTGTTATGCGGCATTTTGGTGGCAGGATTGTGGCCTTTCCACGCTCCCAGGAATGCTGTGAGTTGGTTGACTAACCGGGGCGGTCTTTCGTTTGGCGATTATGGCAGCATATTGAGCTCTGGCGAATTTAACACCTCAGCTTCGCAGGACGGACCGTGCAGTCTTGAGATTTTGTTGCAACCAGCCGCAACCTTCGACTCCAACGATATTGTTGCTTTTTCCACTGAGAAAAATCCCGTGCAGTTTGCGGTCGCGCAAAGCGGCGACGATCTTTTCGTGATCCGGAATGTCGTGGACGCACCGCAGCATCTGAAATCGGCTCACCTCGCCATCGACCACGTCTTCCGCAAGGGGGATAGATTACTGATCACTATCACTTCAGGCCCATATGGAATGAGAGTTTATCTAAATGGCGCACTGGTCAAAACCTCTGCGAAATTTGCGTTCAGTCGCAGGGATTTTGCGGGCGAGCTTGTGATCGGAAATTCTCCGGTGCAAAACAACACCTGGGGCGGTGAGTTGTGGGGGTTGGGGATTTTCGATCGCGAACTGACGGCCGCCCAGGTCTTGCACCACTATGACGCGTGGGGTAAGGACTTGGGAGTTCAGCTTGTCGAAACGGAGGGCACTCGCGCTCTTTATTTGTTCAACGAAGGCGAGGGCCGGGTAGTGCATAACCAGGTAGCTTCGGAGCCCGATCTTTACATTCCGGAGCATTACTTTGTACTGCACAAAACGTTTCTGGAGCCGTTCTGGAGGGAATTCCTACCCAACTGGACTTTTGGCGAGGATGTCGCCCGTAACATAGTTGCCTTTATCCCGTTAGGCTTTTGTTTCTGCGCTTACTTCTCCTCGGTGAGCGGACTGAAACGGCCAGGACTAGTCGCGATCATTCTGGGGAGCATAGTAAGTCTTACCATCGAAATATTGCAGGCATATCTGCCGACACGTGACTCAGGCACGATGGACATCATCGCTAATACACTTGGCACCGCTTTCGGCGCGATGCTCTATGGCAGTTCTGCAGTTCGAGTTGTTTTAGCCGGAGTTGGGCGCCGCATGGGCAAACGAAACGTTTCCGAGATGAACGAGGCGATCGAAAATGCGCCTTCTGGTGCGAATACGATGGTGATCCCAAAACCACGATTCTAATCCCATCCAAGTGCCTAGGAGCCTCTGGTGTTGTAATCGCGCCTGGAAATCGTCGACCTGATCGTTGATTTGATCAAGAAGTTCTACGGTTGCCACGACGTCTGAACCCTTGGATATGGCAGGAAACAGCCTGCGGCTCACTGGTTTGTCCCGTGGAACAGAATCTTCTAGGGCTCGAAACATGAAATCAAAGCAGCTGGGGAACACCGGAGTGCAAATTCCTGAGCTCGGGCTCGGTACGTGGCAATACCGAGGCGGCGTGGATCCCCTGCAGACCGGCATTGAACTTGGCGCTTCTTTTATCGATACAGCGGAGGCGTACGGGACCGAACCAATTGTTGGTCAGGCAATACGCGGGATCCGTGCCCGTATTTTTCTTGCGAGCAAAGTTTCGCCGCGCCACTTTCGCCGGCACGATGTGATCAGAGCTGCCGAGTGCAGCTTAAAGCAACTGAACACTGACTATCTTGATCTCTACCAACTGCACTGGCCCAACCACACGGTTCCCGTCGGGGAGACGATGTCGGCGATGGAGAGGCTAGTGGAGATGGGCAAAGTTCGATTCATAGGTGTCAGTAACTTCACCGTCGCCGAGCTACGCCAGGCACGATCAGTCCTTTCGAGGGCGCGTATTGTGTCTAACCAGGTGCGCTACAGCCTGGTGGAACGCACGCCCGAAGCGGGGCTGCAGCAATACTGCGATGCCCACCAGGTCAGCCTCCTGGCCTTCAGCCCGCTTGCGAGCGGTTTCGACCACTTGCGGAGGTGCGATCCTGACGATGCCCTTGGTCAGGTGGCGGCTATGGTGGGGAAAACACGCGCGCAGGTGGCATTGAGTTGGTGTCTGTCGCATCGCATGGTGATCGCAATTTTCAAAGCCGACAAGACCGAGCACATGCGCGAAAACTGCGCGGCCTCTGGCTGGGAGTTGTCCACCGAACATATTCAGCTTTTGGAAACACGAATTCATTACACCAGTCGTAGTCACTCGCAACAATTGTGAGAAGGCTGGCACGGCGCGCTTTACAATATGCCGGACGCAATCTGGGAGACGCAACCGCCGTTGACCACGATCATTAACAGTGCCAACTGACCAAGACCAGGAAAAAACAGCATGGAGGAAGTCAGCGAGTTCGCCGGCGGACCGAAGCAACGCCACGACATCTTCGTGGTCGGAAGCCCAGTCCCCACCGGCATTTCCCATGGGACGCGTTGATGTCTGGAGAGTCCGTCTTGACGAACCGGCTGTCAGTAGGCCTCCGAGGCCAGCGTCCTGTCGGCCGATGAGATCGCCCGCGCCGGCCGATTTCATTTCGATAAAGACCGGAGTCACTTTACACGATGTCGTTCTGCGCTTGCGGCGCCTGCTCGCTGGCTACCTTCGAATACCCTCAACTGAAATTCGATTTCGAGTATCTGCCCAGCGGCAAACCCGAGTCGCAGCCGAGCAGAATCCACGGGCGTTGCAGTTCAACGTATCCCACTCGGCAAACATGGCCTTGATCGCAGTTGGTAGTGAGCACCGGCTAGGCGTCGACATCGAAAAAGTCCGCGACGACGTCGACACGACTCACTGGCCGACGCGATTTTTCTCACTTCGCGAACGCGCCGGACTTCAGGCGTTGCCGGATCATCTCCGCGTCCTGGGCTTTTTTGCCTGCTGGACGCGGAAGGAAGCCTTCCTGAAGGCTACGGGTGATGGGCTTTCTTTTCCGCTGGCAGATTTTTCCGTGACCACGCACCCCGATCTTGATCCCGCAATTGAGGAAATCAGGGAAACACGGAAGCTCGCGAAATGGTTTCTGGCAGACCTCAGCGTCGTCGATGGCTACCGCGCGACCGTAGCTTTCGAACGCTCTTATTCCCGACTCGAAACCTATTCTTTTAACTGACCACGTTATCGCCGTCGCTGGCGTTGTGTCAGCCACTACGCGACTTGTCCGTGCCCAGCATCAGGGCCGCCATCTCGATCAGTTGCTCGATCACCGGAACCCGGCTCTTCAAGACCTTGAAGTAGATCAGCCCTCTTCCTTTCCCGTCAGTTCCTTCTCGACCTCCCGCCTGAAGTCCTCCTTCGGTATTGAACGGTCTTTGTGTACCCAGAGTGCACAATCGGAGCCCTGACCGCCCCTGCGCGCCATCTTGACCAACTGTCGCCCTTTGGTCCAGCCGATTTCCTTCAGATCCCTCCGTGGCGGCGGCGGTAAGTGTTCGTGGATGGGCATCAGGTAGTACGCCTTCCTTCTCGATTCCTGAAATCGCCTTCCCGGGAAGTCGTCGAACGACGCCAGCTTTTCCGCCCGCCAGTACTGTCCAGCCCGCACCTCGCACAAGTACCTGCCTAGCTCTACAAAGCGGGTGCCGCGTTTCATCTCCTTCTGTTTCTCCCACGCCCGAATCTCGTCGATTTTGGTGAGCACAAACAGTGCCCGATTGCGATTGAGCTTCGAAAGGAATGCACTTCCGAGTTTGCCTCGATAGCAAGCGGCTCGTGAAGATGTGTTCATGCGATGTCCCCATCTGGTTATGATCGCATGGCTTCTCTGTTGTCTAGCGCCCGCGTATGTCTGGGCGCAGGAACTCCATTGCAGCCCTTGCTGGCATGGTTTCGGTGAGATCCAGATCGGCGATTCCAGTTCCTTTTCCATCCAACTCTCGAACACTGGGAACAAAATGCTACGTATCACCTCCAAGTCGGAACAAGGGAGCGCTTTCGCATTCGGCGATTTCCCAGTGCCAGTGAAAATTCGGCCGGGAGAGAGCGTTCAGTTGCCCGTAATTTTCACGCCGACTGCCCAGGGGCATACTCACGGCATCCTAAGTCTCACGAGCGATGCTCAAGATCCTGTACTCAACATGCATGTTGTGGGGTCCGGCTTCTACGCCTCCGATGCTGAGCTGACAGTGACTCCCACAACTCTCAATTTTGGCAACGTCAATGTGGGATCGAGTGCCACTCTTCAGGCTACGCTCGCCGCCTCGAACGGTTCAGTAACCATTTCCTCAGATCAATCAACGAGCTCGGAGTTCGCCATCCTCGGGCTGAATCTGCCGACCACCATTCCAGCGGGACAGAGCCTCCCCGTCACCTTTCAATTCACGCCTAACGCCCCCGGCTTAACCACCGGTCAAGCAGGATTCTTCAGCAACGCAGAGAGCTCACCAACCACGGAACAGCTGGCAGGTACGGGCGTGCCGCAGGGTTCCCATTATGTCTACCTTTCATGGGATCCCGGGGACGGGAACGCGGTGGGATACAACGTGTACCGTGGCACTACCCGGGGCGGCCCCTACCAGCAGATCAATACCGGCCTGGATGCGTCGACAAACTACACAGACTACACGGTTGTCTCCGGGGACACCTACTACTACGTCGCAACTGAAGTAAATGCCCAAGGTCTGGAGAGCGGCGATTCAAATGTCGCGCAAGCAGTGGTTCCGAGCAACTAACATGGACCGAGAGAGACGCTGCTCACCATAGGGAATCGCAACCTCGCCAGCTTCGTTCTATCCATCCGCGAGTGCGGCTGTTCTTTGGCGCGGCACGGATCGTCTCACCGCGGGAATCCTAAAGAGGGACGAATCGAAACCGAAAGTCTGGTAACTTACAAGTTTTGGCACGACATTGGGGCTGGATTGTCAGTCCCCCGAATTCATAAGACGTTGAGATACGATCAAAGAGTCCATGACCAAATTGCCATCCCCGCAAGTGAGTTTTTTCCTTCTACTGGGAGTTTTGCTGCTGGTTGGGTGGCGTCCCATTGTTGACACTTTCACGCTTGCGGTGCGGGACGATGAATACACTCACATCCTGCTGATTCTTCCGCTCTGCGCCTCCCTGATCTTTCTTGAGTGGCATTCTCTTAGGTCCTTATGCGCCCCGGATATTCGCATCGGTTCGGTCTTGATGGCGATGGCCGTTCTGGTCGCTGGCTTGGGGAAAGTGCAGTCAGCTTCGCTAACTTCCGATGTACAGCTCTCGATCAAGATGTTTGCGCTGGTGCTGTCATGGATAGGAGCTTTCGTTCTTTGCTTCGGCCCCCGGGTTTCGCGATCGTTACTCTTTCCGCTCTGTTTCTTATTCTGGCTCGTGCCCTTTCCACTGGCAGTGTTAAATGAGATCGTGAGGCTCCTGCAGCAAGGCTCGGCTTTGGCTGCACATGGGCTTTTCGCGGCGGTCGGTGTTCCGGTCGCACAAGATGGCGTGCTGCTCACGATCCCGGGCTTGACGGTCGAAGTGGCCAAAGAGTGCAGCAGCATTCGCTCCAGTTCCATGCTCCTGGTCACTACTATGGTGCTGGCTCAACTCTTCTTGCGCTCACCCTGGCGGAAGGCTGTCGTCATCGCCATCGCGATTCCCCTGTCCGTGGCCAAGAATGGGTTGCGAATCTTCACGATTGCCATGCTCGCGACGCGGGTGGACCCCGCTTATCTGACCGGAAGATTGCACCGCGAGGGCGGAATTGTGTTCTTTGCAGTCACTCTCGCAGCCGTGTTCGCCTTAATCTGGATTCTGAGGCGCACGGAAGGTGAGGTAGTGGGAGCAACAGCGTGCGTCCAATAAGTTCCTAAGATTGTGATCACAAAACATCTATTGTGGCTTGCTGTGATCGCCAAGTATCGCGTTTGGTATCACCACGATATAACACTCTGAAAACAAAAATAATGGCGGAGAGGGTGGGATTGAATCCGCGCTGAATCTCAAAGAAGCATATGAGCAAGTCAGCGTCGAGGTTAATATATTCTTCTATTTCTTGGTTGCACCATCTAACAGATTTACAATCTCTGGCTGTTTCGCGCCAATAGCCGAATCCATCGCGGTGTTTCCGAATTTATCACTTAATTGCCGGTTCGCTCCGTGCGTCAGAAGAAGCCTCACTATCTCTGTCTCCCCTCGCTGTGCGGCATACATCAGAGCTGTAGCCTTATACACATCGACCATGTCAGCATTGGCGCCGGAATCGAGGAGCAGTCTCGCCCCTTCGACGTTACTGGTTAATACGGTACCCATTAATGCCGTTGACCAAGAATTCTTCCGACTTGATCGGTTTGGGTCAGCCCCATGCTGCAGGAGGTCTTGAATAACCGAATTCTGACCAAATGTGACAGCCAGCGCCAATGGCGTGTATCCCGACCGATTTTTAAAGTTCAGATTGATCCCAGATTCGATCAGTTGAAACGCGGTCTGATAGTCGCAGACCTGAATACTCTTCATTAATCTCGACCGCGTATCTGTATCATTCGACCAATGGTTTTTCTCGTAGCGAATCTGCTCGATTTGGCACTTAGTTTTGGTCCAAGGCAAATCAGCTTGAGCGAACGCAGTTGTAGCTGACAAGAAGAAAACCAATATCAGGCTGGCAGGCCACAGGGCTGCACTAAACGGCAGGTGCGATCTGCAAGCCCTTGAAGTAATGGCGGAGAGGGTGGGATTTGAACCCACGATACCCGTTAAGGTATGTCCGCTTTCGAGGCGGATCGTTTCAACCACTCACGCACCTCTCCGGAGACAGCTGTCAGCTATCAGTTATCAGTAAAACCTTAACCCAACGACTGGCGACCGACGGACAAAACCTAACGTCGGTTCCTGAAAAACTCCTGCAGAATTTCCGCCGACCTTCCGGCCAGAACCCCGCCGCGTACCTCCATATGATGATTCACACTGGGGTGATTCACCACCTGCAGGATCGAACGGACAGCGCCTGCTTTGGGATCGTCGGCTCCGTACACCAGGCGGCGGACTCGGGCATGAATTGCTGCTCCCGCACACATGGCGCACGGCTCAATTGTAGCAAACAGCTCGCACTCGCCTAACCGGTGGTTACCGAGGTTTTGTCCGGCCTCGCGCAGCGCCACGATTTCTGCGTGAGCGGTGGGATCGTGGTCGGCGAGATTGCGATTCCATCCCCTTCCCACGACACGCCCTTCGCACACCACCACCGCTCCCACCGGAACTTCGCCGGCTCCGAGCGCGCGCTGAGCGCAGCGCAGGGCTTCTTCCATCCAGAGCTCGTCCGAGGAAGGTTGGTCGAGGGCCGGACGAGTTGGTTTGTCACCCATGGCGGTCGCGGAGACGTTCTCAGGTTTCAAACCAGACTCCGCGTCTGGCAGAGTGAGGACTCCATTCTAGCCGGTTTAGAGGGGGAAGTTCCGTTCCCATCGGATATTCGCATTATGTTGCACACCGGCGGTCCTGCGAGTCGAGCTGCATCGTGGCATCGATGTAACCCGTTATCTGTCTTATAGTTAGCAACGCTTCTTGAATCTCAACCTTAGTTCAAAAATGGCACGAGGCTTGCACTTGTACAGGCTTGGCAGCTGCCCGTCCCCCGGAGCTTCTCAATAGCGCCGCTCCTCAGAGGAGGATTGATCATCATGAAAAATGTGAAAAAGATTGCGATTCTGGCCGTGTTGGTTTTGGTTGGTTCTGGCCTCGCGCTGGCGCAGGCCGCGTTTACGATTGTTAAGGTGCCGGGAGCGAGTCCTGATTCTTTGATTGCGATCAACGCCAGCGGCCAGGTGGTGGTGAACAGCGGCAAGGGTGGTTCGTATCAGGTCTCGATTTGGAGCCAAAGCGGCGGAAGTCAAGAGATCGGTCTGACCGCGACGAACAGCGGCGGCGCCGCCATCAACAGCTCTGGCGACGTGGTGGGCGCGGGAGATCCTGGCAGTTCGAAAATTTTTCAAGGTTTCATCTGGCAACCGGCGGATGGCCTGCAGTGGTTGGGGACACTCGGGGGCGGGTTGAGCACGGCGGGCGGAATCAACGATTCGGGCGCGGTTGTCGGCCTCTCTTACACCGCGGCGAATACGCAGCATGCGTTTCTCTGGACAGAGACGGGTGGTATGCAGGACTTGACTCCAGATCTCACCAACGTTGGCGGCGGTACGGCGGTGGGCATCAATTCAGGCGAACCAAGTGGTGGGCTATTATTTTCCCGACGGCAGCCTCAACACGCTGGGCTTCCTGTGGACGCAGAATCGGGGGACTCCAGAATTTGGGTTCCGCTGGCACTCTGGCATTGGCCATCAACGATGGGGGCACGGTGGTGGGGCGAGCGCCCATCGCCAATGGGTATCAGCACGCTTTTTCCTGGACGCAGGCCGGGGGATTCGTGGATCTGGGCACTCTGGGCGGCGCCGAGAGTACCGCCCTCAGCATCAACAGCTCGGGATGGATCGTGGGCACCTCGCTTACGAGCAACAAAAACGGACTTCTGCATCCCTTCTTATGGACCCCGTCGACGGGCATGCAGGACTTGAATATCGTGGCGAAACTGGCGTCCAAGGACCAGCAAGCATACTCGATGCAGGTGAATGACTCCGGAGTGATCGCGATCTCGACCAACAAGGGCGGCTATCTCCTGATTCCGGCGATGACGGCGAAGATCAAGTCGTCGGCGAACCCTTCCGTGCTGGGACAGCCGGTGACGTTTACGGTCACCGTGTCGTCGCTCGCGGGAGCTCCGCCCGGACGGTGAGACGGTGCAGTTTGTGATGGGCGGTACGGTGCTGGGATCCGCAACCTTGACAGGCGGCGTCGCCCAGTTCACAACCTCGTCCCTGACCGGGGGCAAGCATACCGTAGTGGCCAGCTACGAGGGCGACGCGAATTATGTCGCCAGCAAGTCCTCTTCGTTAAAGCAAGTCGTCAGCCAGTAACGCCAACACGCATTGCCGTGTCCGAGGAGACGGGGCAAGCCCCGTCTCTATATTCTGCATCTCTTCACTCTTCCTACCGGCACGTTTCCCGAAGGTGTTATCCTATGCGGGTTATGGGAATCAAGGACATCTTGCGGAAAGTGTTTTTGCTGGACCTGATGCAGGGACTGGGCGTGACGTTCCGCTATCAGGATCCGAAGGAAATCTATACCGAGCAATATCCGCTGGAGCGGCCGCAGGTCGCTGAGCGCTACCGGGGCGCGCCGCGGCTGAACGTCAACCCGGATACCGACGAGACTCTCTGCATCTCCTGTGACCTGTGCGCGCTGGCTTGTCCGGAGAACCTGATCGTGGTCACCAGCGAGCGCAACGAAAAGACCCGCCGCAAAGAGCTCACGAATTTCACTTACGACCTGAGCCGGTGCATGTTCTGCGGGCTGTGCGAAGACGCTTGTCCGACCGATGCGCTCGAACTCACCCAGGATTTCGAGCTCGCGAACTTCACCCGCGAAGGCATGATCTGGGACCGGCAGACGCTTGAGAAGGGTCCGCAGCCCACGGTTTACCAAAAGTAAGCGTGGCTTCTAATCTCCGGCCCCTAAAGGGGTCTGATTTCGACGGCCTGCGGTATCGCTCAAGCGATACCCTGATACGAAACTTCCCCTGATACGAAACTCCCTGATCGGAAATTTCCGAATCGCTCCTTCCAGTTCCATCCACATCTTTTTAGCGTTTTGACAGGTACGTCTGTATGGACACGTCCAGATGTTGGGTTCCGGCTGTTATCTGGCGGGAAGCTGCGTTGTCTTTAGGGTGTCAAGGCGGTTTGCGGCGGGCCGATAGCTATGTTCATGGAGATCATGGGACGGCGCCGTAGCGCATCGATTCACGTTTCGAACTTTCTTGGCAAGTAACGTGAGGTTTGCGGTGAAAACGCTTTCGAGTTCACTTTGCCTGCCGGTCATCAAGCTAAGAAGGGGGGAGCCCGGGCGATGAACCAGTTGCCTCAGGTCCTTCTTGGTGGATGACAACTCGGCTGACGTCGGTCTTTAACGGCGGACGCTGGCCGGGGGCAGGCATCAGAGCCACGTCTGCGGCAGGATTTGGCAATGAAATCGATTGAGGAGTTCTGGCTTGGATCGGCGAGCCTGCCGCGAGAGGAAGAATGAGATTGATGGAACATGAACCTGCCCACGAACCTGCCCACGTTCTGCTGATTGAAGACAATTCCGGAGACGCGGACCTGGTACGCCTGCGCCTGGTGGAGGGTAAGTCCGATGTCCAGGTGAACTGCGTGCCCCGGCTCTCTGACGCGCTCGCGTGTCTGGACGCGGAAACGCCGTCGCTGGTCCTGCTCGATCTGAACCTGCCTGACAGCCACGGCGCGGAAACCTATCGTCGGATGATACAGAAGGCTCCGAACGTGCCGGTGGTGATCCTTTCGGGGCAGGACGATGAGGCGATGGCGATCAAAGCCGTCCACCATGGCGTTCAGGACTACCTGGTCAAAGGCGACATCACCAGCAAGCAACTGGAGCGGGCGCTCCGCTATGCCGTCGAACGGCAGGGGCTGCTGCGCTCGCTGGACATTACGCGCAAGCAGCAACTCGAATTCAAGAATCAATTTCTGTCGCATGTGTCGCACGAGTTGCGCACACCGCTGACCTGCATTCACCAATACGTGACGCTCATGTTGGATGGGTTAGCAGGTCCCATGTTGCCGGACCAACTGGACCATCTGAAGACGGTCCTGAAGAGTGTGAATCAATTGCACGCCATGATTCGCGACCTGCTCGAAGCCACCCGCGCCGATAGCGGCAAGCTGCGCATCGAACCGCGCTGCATCGCCATCGGCGAACTGATTCAGCAGGCGGTTGCGATGATGCGGCCGACCGCCGCCGAAAAGGGCGTCAATCTTGAAGCCGTGCTGGACCCGGCCGTCCCGCTGGTGTATGCGGACCCCGACCGCGCTCTCGAAGTCCTCATCAACCTGATCGATAACGGGATCAAGTTCACTCCCGCTGATGGGTCCGTGAGCGTAAAAGCGTCGATGGTTGAGACCGACCCGTCCGCCGTTTATCTCTCGGTCAGCGACAGCGGACGCGGCATTCCGGCGGAGTCGCTGCCGCAGGTTTTTGAGCGTCTCTATCAGGACCCCAATGCGGTGGATGGCAACCGCGCCGGCCTCGGCCTGGGACTCTACATTGCCAAAGAAATCGTGGCCCTGCACGGCGGCAGAATGTGGGTGGCGAGCGAAGCCGGAAACGGCAGCACGTTCTCGTTTACCCTGCCGCTCTATTCCCTGGCCAAGCTGCTGCTTCCGGTGATCACGCACAATGGGCATCTGCGAGAAGGCATAGTGCTGGTGCGGGTGGAACTGACTCCGCTGTCCAAAGCACTGCGCGGAAGCTGGAAAGAAACCTGCCAGAAGTGTCTGGAACTCCTGCGACTCTGTATTTACGTGGACAAGGATCTGGTTCTTCCGCCGCTCGAAACCGGCGGCGCCGACGGAAATGTTTTTCGTGGTCGCCTCCACCGACATGGGGCACGTCAACATCATGGTGGATCGCATACGCAACCAGGTGGGCGCGCTGCCGAAGTTGAAGGCTAGCGGCACGCTGCAAGTGACGGCAGAGATGATTCCCGGGCCGCCTACGGGCGATTCGAGAACAGTGGAACAACAAGTGTGGGGCGTGGCCGACTGTGTCACCGAAATTATCCAGGAGAGTATTGCGAACAAACAACACTTCAACGAAAAGGAGAAACACAAGCATGCGCACCGAGACTAGAACCGAGGGGCAGCCCATGAATCGAGCAAAGATTATGGTGGTGGACGACGATCCAGATCTCAGACAAGCCCTGAGTTTGCGTTTGCGGGCCAATAACTACGACACCGTTAATGTTTGCGACGGCTATTCCGCCATTGCCATGGCGCAAAAGGAAAAGCCCCACCTGATCATTCTCGATCTCGGGCTGCCGGCAGGCGACGGCTTTGCCGTGCTGAAGAACCTGCGGCGATATCCGGCGCTTTCCGACATTCCGGTGATCGTGCTGACGGCTCGCGATCCCGAGGCCAACGAAAAACGCACGCTGGAATCGGGCGCCATCGCCTTTTTCCAGAAGCCGGCCGACAACGAGGAGTTGCTGGGAGTGATTCGCGCCAGCCTGCAAGCGGGCTGGGGCTGGGGCGGAGCTGCGCCGCCGAAGCCATCGTGAGGCCATTCGCGAAGGGTTGCCACGGAGATCGGTTGCAGACGACCGGTGACTGAAGGAGAACGATATGTATCTCGACAAACGGGGGACGTTGGCGCCTCCGCGGGTGTACCACGTCCGCCGGCGGGAACCACGCTATGTTTACAGTGTTCCGGTCACGCTGCAACGCTTCCTGCGCTTTGGGCCGGTGCTCACTCGTGGCGTGACCCTCGATATCAGCATGCGAGGAATGTCGGCTCTGGTTTGTGGCGCGCCGCGGGTGGGCGAGACGGTGGTCATCCAACTGCCTTTGCGAGACGCTCCGGTGGAGATGCTGGCGACCGTCCATCACAGCAACGATGCCAAGTCTGGATTTGAGTTTTACCCGTTGTCTCCGATTGCACAAGAGGGAATTCAAACCTGGATTCAGGAACTGAGCAAGCACGAAGAATCGCTATTTCCCAATCCGTACGCGTATGCGGCCAAGTTTGACAGCGACTAAGAACAAGTGTATGCGACTGCGGATCGGCTTACAGCGGGTGGCAGCGGCATCCCCTGAATATTCCACGCAAGGTGGTGGATGGCGCCGCTAGGGCGGCGGTCCAGGAAAGCTGGTGGCGAGGATGGCTGACTTTCCGGGAGCGAACGCCAGTCCAACCAATCCCTGGCCGGAGACTTCCAGGCTGGCCTTGCCTTGCGGAGTGATCTTCACGATGCCGCGTTTGCCGGCGAGAGAGGCGGCGACATAGATATTGCCCTCGACATCCAGCGCCATGCCTTGCGGGCGTCCCAGACCGCGGTAGAACACGGAGACGGTTCCGTGGGGATCGACTTTGTAAACGCAGTCGAAGCTGGAAGTGCTGGGGCCGGTGACGAACATATCGCCGTGGGGACCGAAGGCGATGTGATAGGCGGAAACGCTGGGCTCGAGCGTGGCGAAGACAAAAATCTGCCGGTCGCGCGCGATCTTGAAAATGGTTCCGCTGCGGTCGCCGACGTAGAGATTCTCGGCGCGTCGAAGGCAATGCCGGTCGCGATTCCCATGCCTTCGGCGTAGATCGACATGGCTCCGTTCGGCGCCACCTTGTACACGGCCTCGTCATGGCGCGACGAAACATACATCTGGCCTTCGCGGTCGAAGGCAATCGCGGTGGCGTTCATCATGTCGCTGAGGAATGGCTTCACGTCATAGTTGGTATCGATCTTGAAGATCGAGACTGGAACTTTCTGGCCGCGCGATCCGGAAAAAGTCACATAGATGTTGCCTTCGCGGTCGAGCGCGGGATTGGCGACCGGATGAAGATTGTCGGCGACCGGAACCGCAACTTTAATTGAATGGGCATTGCTGACGTGTCCGTTGGCGCCTCCGCCGTTGTACTGACAGTCACCGGTCCCGACGCTGCTCCTCCGGGAACGCGAGCGACCACGAAATCGTCGGAGCTGATCAGCACCGAGCCTTCAATCTCGCCGAAGCGCACGCTGGGACGGCGCAATTCGTGGGGACGCAGGCTTTTGCCGATGATGCGAACCTCGCCTCCGGGCAAAGCGAAGCTGGCGCGACCGCCTCGATGTGCGGCTTGCCGTTGACGTTCTTTTTTCCCAGCAGACGGTCGGAGATGCTCATGAGTTTGTTCCGGCTGGAGCCGGAGCTACCTTATTAGAAGTCCAAAGTGCAACAGGAGATGCATGACGGCGAGCGCATAAAGTCCCGCTCCCAGATCGTCCACCACAATGCCGGTGCCTTCGGGAAGCCGCTCCAGCCGCCGGATTGGAAACGGCTTCCAAATATCGAAGACACGAAAGAGTATAAGGCCCGCAAGAAACGTTTTCCAAGCGAGCGGGACGGCGATGAGTGCGACCAGTTGCCCAGCGACTTCGTCGATGACGACGAATTGCGGGTCTTTCAAGCCGGAGGCGCGCGCAACGCGTGTAGCGGCGGGAATTCCGATGAGCGTGACGACGCGCGGCCGCGACGATCGTCGCCCAGGTGCGGTTCGCGACCGGGATGCGAGAGATGGCCAACGCCCAAACGATAACCGTGGCGAGCGATCCCCAAGTGCCGGGGCCGGGTTTGAAGCGTCCTATGCCGAAGAAGGTCGCGACCAGCGTGGCCCAGAGCGGAGTGCGGCGTTGGGCGAGACGCGTCGGGCGGACGAACTCGATCAGTCCCCGTCCTCTTCGTCTGGACTGTCTTGCCGGATCGCTTCGTCGGCGTCAGCGACTGGCGACGCGATCACGTAGCCGCCGCTGGCCCACTTGCCGAGATCGATCAGGCGGCAGCGGTCGCTGCAAAAAGGGAAGTCGGGGTCAGCGGCTTTCGTCGGCTTCTTGCAGATCGGGCAGCGGAGTTTGATAGAGCGTTTGCGGGGCATAGTGGGATTGCAGAGGTTAGAGGTCAGATTGCAGAGGTGAAAACATTCCTGCGCCGAGCGGTTTTGACCTCTGCAATCTCACCTCTGACTTCTAACCTTAAACGATCTCCGCCACCAAATCATAATCGTGCGCCGCGGTGATGCGGCAGCGATAGAACTCTCCTTCTTTCGGCTCGTCGCCTTCGGGATAATCGTTCACGAAGACTTTGCCGTCGATCTCCGGGGCGTGCATCGCGGTGCGGCCTTCGAGCAGCAGATCGGATTCGGTCGAAGCGCCTTCCAGCAAGCAGGTCGAATTCGCGGCCGATGAGCGATTTCTTTTTTGCCCGGCTGATCTTCTTCTGGATCGACATCAGCGATTTGCGGCGGCTCTCGATCTCGCGCGCCGAAAGCTTCCTTTTGGTCGTGATCGAATGCCCCAGCGCCTTCCTGATCGGAGTAGCCGAATGCGCCCATCCAGTCGAAGGCCGCCTCTCTAACGAAGCCGCAAAGTTCTTCGAATTCTTTTTCGGTTTCGCCGGGGAAGCCGACGATGAATGAAGTCCGCAAGCGTAACGCCGGGAATTACGCGGCGCATTTTTTCGATGGAACGCAGAAAAGGTCGGCGCCGCCTCCGCGCTTCATGCGCTTCAGAACCGTCGGCCGACGCGTGCTGCAGGGGCACATCAATGTAGGAGCAAATATTGTCGTGGGCCGCGATCGTTTCCAGCAGTCGGCCCGTGATTTTGTTGGGATAGGCGTAGAGGAAGCGAATCCATTGCAGGCCTTCGACGGCGGCGAGCTTTTCCAGCAGCAGGGCCAAGCCATCTTTCAGGCCGAGGTCTTCGCCGTAGCAGGTGGTGTCCTGGCCGATGAGGGTGATTTCGCGCACGCCGGATTGCGCCAGGCGCTCGGCCTCGGCGATGACCGACTCGAAACGGCGCGAGCGGAACTGCCCGCGAAGTTGCGGAATGATGCAGAAGCTGCAGGGATGATCGCAACCTTCGGCGATCTTGATATAAGCCGAATATCCGGCGTCGCTCAGGACGCGCGGCGTGTGATCGTCGTAAAGATAGTTGGGCAGATCGGCGACGGCGCCGTCCCAGGAGTCGCGCGCGAAGCGGCCCTGTTCGCGGCGATGATCGCCCTCGGGGCGCGAGGTCAGAATGCTCGAACGCAGGATGTTAAACGGCGACGGCGCGCGTGGCGCTTCCGCGATTCCGGCAGCGGCGAGAATTTTCTCCAACTCTCCGGTGCCGACGACCGCGTCTACTTCTGGAATGTTCTTGCGAATCTCATCGTGGAAACGCTCGACCAGGCAGCCGGCGACCACCAGCTTTTTCGCCTTGCCGCCGGTTTTGTGGCGGGCCATTTCGAGGATGGTATCGACGGATTCCTGCTGGGCGCTGCCGATGAACGAACAGGTATTTACGACGATGACATCGGCGTCCTCCGCCTCGGGAGTCAGTTCGGCGCCGGCCTGAGCCAGCATGCCCATCATGACCTCGCTATCGACGAGGTTCTTGGGGCAGCCGAGGCTCACAAAGCCTACCTTGGCCGGGGCGCTCGGCCCCGAAGTCGCGGATATAGTTTTCTTTTCAGGCACTGGGATGTATAACGGCAGCGACAGCAATAACGATCGCAGGCAACAGATGTAATCAATTCTAGCATCCATCACGGCTATGTCCGATTCCAGAGGTAGGACTGGGCCGGAGCACCACACAGGGTACTTCGGTTATCGGCTGGGCTGGCGCTACCCATGCTAATCTTATTGAAACAAAACTACATCCCTCAATAACTCTGGAGGAGAGATGTCAGCAAAACGTCTCGCAGCTCTAGTCGTGCCGGTTTTGGTCCTGATTTCGAGCGCTTGGGCGCAACGGAACGAGCTTTCCGCTACGGTGGGGCGAACTTTCGTTAGTACCGAGACGGTGCCGAGTACGGGCTTTCCGGTTCATTTCGGAAACCCGGCAAGCTTCGCGTTCAATTACGCCCGGTATCTCAAGACCTATAAGATTTTCGGACTGTCGGCGGAACTGCCGGTCGCAATCTACCCGCACATGGACCTGAACTACTACCCGGGCAATATCCCGGCAAACATTGGGGCTGTGTTTGTAACCCCGTCTTTGCGCGTGAATATTTTTTCGGCCGACTCCGTTACCCCGTGGGTCAGCGTAGGCGGCGGATATGGGCGGTTCTGGGAATCTTCAAATCTCTATTATTACGGATCGAACCCTGGGCCCACCGGCACCAATACCGGCGTGTTCCAGTTCGGAGCCGGACTGGATGTGTGGTTTTGGCAGAAATGGGGAGTGCGCATGGAAGCACGCGATTTCTACTCCGGAGATCCCGCACTGCAAGTGATTACCGTGAATAGCCGTCAGCACAACTACTACGTCGGTGTTGGCGTGATACACCGCTTCTAGGTGCGAGTAGGGATGGGGCTGCGCCCTGCTTCCACAGTTTTCCCAGTCTTTCTAGCTGGCGGCTCGCTTCGTCGTCTTTTCGGTATTCAACGTGGCGTCGGCCGTGATGTCCTTGAAAAGCTGGGGCAGGATTTGGGCATCGTCCACCGACTGGCCGAAACGCGCGGATTCGTAGGCACGCGTGAATAGTGGCGACCTTCTTCTGCAGTGACGCTTCCTGAATCGCCGCGACGAAATCGAGTGGTGTTTGTGACGGTGATTTCCGCCAGCCGAGGCGGGCCATGCGGTTCACCATCCGGTCATACCAAAGGGTGGCGGATTCGCGCGGGGCACGCTCCGGGTGCGCACGCAAAGTGCGGGCGCGCAGTCCGTTTACGAGCCGCCGGAGATTCACAAACGCGAGCATAATGGCCGCGAAAGCGATGACTCCGCCCAGCCAACGCACAGGAAAGCTGGTGAAGTGGCGGTGCGCACGCCGCGCCGACTGCAGCAGAGCGCGATGCTGCCGCCCAATCCACCGGCGAGCCTCGTCAAAAAAATGCCGGCTGTTGTTGGCGGCGTCCGTCGCCAAAGTGCGCTGATGGCTGACATCGTAGTTGATGATCCACTCGCGCCAGAAAGATGCGGCCGCATCTATGTAGAGCTGCATCCTCGACCAGCCGGTATGCGTTGCCACACTTCCGACGGGAGTGGGATCGAAGCTGATCCAGCCGGATCCAGGAAAAAACGCCTCGACCCAGGAATGGGCGTCGCTGGCTCGCACTACGTACTGGCCGGTGAGGTCATTGAATTCGCCGCCGCGGAATCCGGTCACGATTCGCGACGGAATGTGGAGCGAGCGCAGCATTACCGCCATCGAACTGGCAAAATATTCGCAGTGACCCTTCTTCCTCTCGAACAGAAAATTGGCTAAGGGATCCTGCGGCAGGGTCCGGGGGAGTTCCAGCGTGTATCCGAAATGAGTGGATAGATACTGCTCGAGCGCGACGGCCTTGTCGTAATTGCTGGGAGCCGGGGCGGTGATTTGCTCCGCAAGCCTTGCAATCCGAGTATCGAGCGGCGGCAGTTGCAGATACGGGTCCATACCGCTGGGCGCAAGGTTCGCTGCCAGGCGAAGCTCGTCGGTGTCGATTGCGGCCAATCGCGATTCGGCTTCGTAGCGATTGATGGGGTGATCGGCATCGATGTCGTAGACTGCGCCGCCGGCATCCATACTAACTTGTCGGAAATTTCCCATGAGCCTCTGCGGCCGCTCGGCCAGAAAAAAGACGTTGGTTCCGAGCGGCTCCATCAGTACGCGATAACGAATGGATCGGGCGGCGGCCTCGCGCGGCCCCAACCACGGCGCGAGTCGATAGCTTCCATCTCCTGAGGGTCGCAGCTGGGTTTGATCGTACGAATTCGTCCAGACTCTGCCATTGAAGGAGCTTAGCGCGATCCCACGCCACTTCAGGTCGTAAGCGCCTTGCAAATCGTTCTCGATCTCGATGTGCATGACGACCGCGCTGGACTGCTGAATCTGGCCGATGCGGCCGAGTTGCACGCGATCGGTGAAGCCGGTGGAAACATCGCTGGTGGGAGTGTAGGCGCTCAGGTAGCGCGACGAAACGCGGGGAAGAAGAAAGAAGATGAGGAAGCTCCCGACCAGAATCATCAGCATGAGCGCGGGGGCGATCGCGAGCAGTCCGTAAGCCATGCGTCGGGTGGGAGAAACAGCGCCGGGAGAAATAATGCCGGCAGCGTGTGGATCCAGCGCGTGGGTTGGTTCGGAGGCGACCGAGTGCCGCATCTCCATCAGGACGAAAGTGACGACGGCAACGAGCAGAAAGCCCGCAAAAGAAAACAGAAATACGCTGCCGACTGTGAGTACGGCGGCGGCCAGCACCATGCCAAACGAAAGTACGGCGAGCATGTAGTGGTCGCGGGTTCGCTGCAACGAGAAAAGCCGGACGACCATGGCAAAGAGCACGAGGTGAATGTCGCTCCCAGAAAGCTGCGCGAAACGAAGAAGTAGTCGGCGAGGTAGATGAAGACGTAAATCAGGGTCAGGATAGTGGTCCAGCGTTCCGGGATGACAAATCTCGAACCCGGTCAGAAGTTGGTATCCGCGAAAGGCGAGGGCCAGCCCCACGAGAATGACCGCTGGCAGATCCAAGCCTCCGGTCGAAGCCAGGGTGGCGAAGCCTGTTAGCACAAGCACATAGAGCGCAACATTAAAGTAGCGGTCGATGGCCTTGGCCATGGTGGTCGTGGGTATGGTGATGCTGCCCGGCTTGATGGTGGCTGCTTTCACGAGAAGCTTCTATTGTTGGCGAAATTGGCGTGGAAGGGAAGTGTCCAGGGTAACAAGCAGAATTCGCGCCTCAACTTGTTTACAATACCTGCCCATGGACTACCTTCTGAAAACTGAACCGACGGTATATTCGCTTGCGAATCTTGAGCGGGACAAGACGACGATCTGGGACGGGGTGACGAATCCGGCGGCGGTGAAGCATCTGCGCGAGATGAAGCCGGGAGAGCGACTGGTGATTTACCACACCGGAGACGAGAAGAGCGCGGTGGGGACGGCGTCGGTCGTGTCCGTGGATGCTAGCGATCCCGAGGACTCCGCTGGTGAAGATCAAAGCTGGCAAGGCGATCGCAACGCCGAAGACGCTGGCGGAGATCAAGGCGAGGGCGGCGTTTGCGGAGTCTCCGCTGGTGCGGCAGGGGCGGTTGAGCGTGGTGCCGCTGACGGCGGCGCAATACTCGTGGCTGACGGGGGAGTGACGGGATTGCAGGAGTGAGTTTTCGCGGACAGGAGTGTCCGCGCTATCCGAATTACGTCCTTACTACGCGCTCGCCGCAATCGGATTCAGCGCACGCAAAGGTGATCTGGTTGCGCTGGCGGTCGAGACTGATGATGAACATGGGTCGTCCGTGGCGCTCGCAGATGGGCTGGTTGGGAGTGAGGACGGGCGCTTCTCCGCGCTTGGGCGTGGTGTAGCCGATGCGCTCGCCGAAACAGCGGTGGCAGAACTTATCGGTGCAACGAAAGAATTCGATGGAATAGTCGGCGCTGTAGGGGCCAGTGCTGGCTCCATGGTGCGGAAATGCTGGTCGCAAAGGGGCAGAATGTCCGTCCGCATGCGAAGCGAGTTTACCACCTTGAATCATTAAATCATTGAGGCAATGAATCATTGAATCATTGAGTCATTGAACTCAATGTCTCAATCATTTTCAGCCGATGTAGCGCAGGGCGTCGACGATGCCCAGGTTCGAGGCGCGGTAGGAGGGGATGAGTCCGCTGACTATGCCTACCAGAAATGCGACTGCCATCACGACCAGCGCGGTTGCGACGGTCATGTGCAGCGAAACCGGCAACCCGATGCCGGGGCGCGCCATGAAGAGAATGGCACCCGTGGCGAACGTGATGCCGACCAGACCTCCGATTAGAGAGATGGCGATTGATTCGCTCAAGAGCAACTTGAGGATGCTTTCGCGGGTGAAGCCTAGTGTGCGGAGGACGGCGACTTCGCGGGTGCGCTCACGGATCGACATGGCCATGGTGTTGGCGCAGACGAGCAAAGTGGTGAAGACCACGGCTCCGCAGATGCTGAGGATAAACGCTTTGACGCTGCCCAGCATGGAGATGAAATCGGCTTTGAACGCCTGTTCGCTCTCACTCTTGGTGGGAACCGGGCTGCCGTGGAACATGTCGTCGATGGCGCGGGCCGCGCGGGGCATGTCTTCCGGAGTGTCGACGCGAGTGAAGTAAAAGCCGGCAGTGTCTTTGAACCAGTCAACGGATTCTTCCAGATACTTGGTGTGGAAGTAGAGGTTGCTGTTGCGGCGGATCGATGGTGTAGATGCCGCGCAAGGTCAGGTCGAGATTGGCGGGGAAAATGCTGCCTTGCAGAATGATGTGATCGCCGATCTTCCAGTTGTGTTTTCTGGCAAGGTCGGCGTCAACGACGCAGCCGGCGCGGTCGCGCTTCCAGGCGGCGAGTTGGTCGGCGGGCATGACCTTGTCGGCGGCGACGTCGAAATATTCGTCGGGATCGGTGGCGAACTGAGCGAAGTAGTTCTCCGGCTTATCGTCTTTATACTTGCCACCGAACCAGGTCATGGGAACGACATGCACGACGCCGGGAATGGCGCGGATCTTGTCGCGATAGTAAATCGGCAGGAAGTTGGCCAGCGAGACCTTGTGCCGGGTCATGATGCGAAGGGCGGAGTCGGGGGCTCCCTTGTCGATGTAGAAACTGCGCCAGACGCAAAGCATGATGCAGAGCAGGAGCAGAGAAAAGGCGATGCTGGCGACCGTCAACAGACTGCGCCGCTTGTTGCGAAAGGCGGACTTGGCGACGAAGCGGGTGAGGGTCATGGGGTGACAACATTTTACACCGCGATTTCACGGTGGAGACGGGACTTGCCCGCGCTCTGACACACAGAAGACGCAGACGCGCAAGCCGCGTCTCTCAGGAATTAGCGTTGCGTTCAACGTGGTATTGTTGATTGGAGTCTCCGTCGGATTCAGGAATCGGACGGTGGCCTTCATCGTCGTAGTAGACCTTGCGTGCGTAGTCGGACTTCGCGTTGGGCACGGGCTTTATCGTTTCTTGAACTGTAAGTGGGCTGGTCTGGCGTCGAGCGGCAGCGGCGCTTTCGTGGTGTAAATGGCTTCGTTCAACAATCTCTTTCGAGGGGCCTTTGGCAATGGCGAAGACTCCGAAGGGATTGCCATTGACGTAAGAAACTCCAACGTAGTCGGCCACCATGTAACCGTTGTCGGAGACTGGCAGCCACGCGAGCTTCATGGGCCCATCGATTTTCTGGCCCGCAGTCCAGGTTGAACCTCCATCCTGCGAAGTAGTGAAGCCCACATATAACTCGCAGCTGGATACCGTGCAGTTGGCGACCGGATAGTAATAGTAAACGACGGTCAAATGAGCGTTGGCGCCGGACGTAGTCGGATCAGCTCCAATACCCGCGATGAAATGATCGACAGTGCTGCTGACGGCGTCGATTGGAATGCGGGCTGACAGCTGTCCATTTCTTGCCATTGGCGGATGTGCTCAGGACGATGTCGTTCGAACTGCAACCGCTACGGAAACGGCAATCGCCCCATACCACGTACACGTTGCCGTCGCCGTCGATGGTTGCGGACGGCAGGTCGGGGTCACGAAAATTGCCCAGCGACCTGGTGTTCAGTAATATTGGCGATGTTGACGCTGGCGTTCCAGCTCTTTCCGCCGTTGGTGGAAGTGAAGGCGGCAACGCCAGAGTAGCCTTCGAAGGGAACGATGACGGTTCCGTTGGCTTGTACCAGCGGCTCTCCGCCTAGGCCTCCGGCATTGTTCTGCGGAAGCGTGACCAGGGCTCCAGGTTTGGCCGCCGTCGCTCGAAGTGCTCATCAGAACGTCGCCGGTCCGTATGCCTGGTCCCATTCGGTGTAGCAGTTTCCATAATAAGGACTGCTGGTGGTGTTATCGCAAACGCTCCAGTTCTTGTCGTCGAGATGCGTGGTGTCGATGGCGATGGGATTTCCCCAATGCAGGCCGTCGGTGGAACGGCTGACGGCAACGTCGCCGATGTATTGACTGTCCCCATTTAAACCAACCAGCGGCAGGGTTGAAATGAGCCACTCTCCATGTTTGGCGTCGTAAGCGACGGAGGGATCGGCGGCCGCGCCGTAAGTGCCACCTTCATAGTTGACGGTGAGCGCCGGGCAGGTAGCCGTTCTTCCAGTTTTTTCCGCCATTGGTGGAAGTGGCAAAGCCCACGTCTGCGCTACCCCAGCCGATGCTGCCGGGTCTGCGTCCAACGTGAAAGGCGCTCACAATCGTCGAACCCCAAGCGAATGAGGAGGGCTCGACCTCGGTCTTATGGTCGCTGTCGGTGTTGGTGAAGGTGTCGGTGCTGAGCTTTTTCGGGGCTTGCGCGGTAAGCGGTGCCGCCAGGCAAACGACAATTAAGAAAAAGGAGAGCAGAAGTGCCCATGGGTATTTGGCGTAGAGGGAAGCGGGTGAGCGATGCATCCGATGTGTCCTTAGAGTCCGAAATTGAAAAGCGACCAGGCTTCTGAAGCTGACGGGAGCGGCAGCGGTGGCGCTGCTGTGGTTGCGGAAACTATAGCGCGTAGTAGGAGCGGTGTCGAGATGAAGAGTTTTGCATGTTGCGAAAGCGAATGTGGCCTAGGAAAAAACCTTACGCAGTTCGCGCCGCAGAATCTTGCCCGAAGGCGTTCGCGGAACGGCATCCACAAAATGAATTTCGCGGGGCTGCTTGTGGTGGGCGAGTCGGTCGGCGACGAAGTCGCGCAGTTCCTTGTCCAGCGCATCATCGGGCGTAAAGCCTTCACGGAGGACGACGAAAGCGCAGGGAATTTCTCCGGCTTCGAGATCGAGCTTGGCGACTACGCCGCAGTCGCGGACGGCGGGATGTTCGAGCAGGACGGATTCGACTTCGGCGGGAGCGACGGGGAATCCCTTGTACTTGATCATCTCTTTGCTGCGGTCGAGAACGTAGTAGAAGCCGTCGGCGTCGCAGCGGACGATGTCGCCCGAAAAGTACCAGCCATCGCGAAGAGCGGCAGCGGTGGCTTGCGGTTCTTTCCAGTATCCAAGCATGATCTGCGGGCCGCGCATGGCGAGCTCGCCGGGCTCGCCAGGAGCGACCTCGTTCCCGTCATGTCTTCTAGTCGACGACGCGGCATTCGGTGAAGCGCCAACGGCTGTCCGATGGATGCGGGGCGATTCATTTCGGGCGGAGCGATGTAGCCGACGTGGGTGACAGGCGAAGCTTCGGTCATGCCGTATCCCTGGACGACGCTGATGCCGGTGAGGCTGGTCAGGCGGCGGGCGAGTTCGGGAGCGAGCGGCGCGGCGCCGGACTTGATCCAGCGGACTTTGTGGTTCTCGGGAAAGATGCCGGCTTCGGCGGCCTGGCATAGGGCATTGATGGCGGGCGGGACCAGGGGCATCATGGTGACGCCTTCCTGAAGCAGAAGAGCGCAGAGTTTTTGCACGTCGAAGCGCGGCATCAGAACCAGAGTGGAACCGAGGGTCAGCGAAAGACTGAGTGCTACGGTGAGTCCGTAGATGTGGTAGAGAGGCAGGAAGCAGAGCATGATGTCGTCGGCGGTGAGCGCGGTGCCGTTCTTGCCGAGCAACTGGTAGACGTTCGACAACCAGGTTGTAGTGCGAGAGCATGACGCCTTTGGGCAGTCCGGTGGTGCCGCTGGAGTAGGGAAGGGCGGCGATGGTTTGTTGCGAATCGCGGCGAGGCTTCGGGAAACTTGAGCGGAAGCCGGGCGCAGCAGACTGGCGAAGTCTTCGCATCCGGCGTACTCGCGGCGGGTGGTGAAGACGCGGCGAAGGGCGGGAAGTCCCGCGAGATTTGCGTTTTCGATCAGGGGAGCGTCGGTGATGAGAAGAGCGGCGCCGGAATTTTCCAGCTGATAGCGGATCTCGCGCTCGCGGTAAGCGGGATTGAGGAGGGTGGGAATGCCTCCGGCGAGGGTGGCGGCATGATAGGCGATGGCGAATTCCCACGAGTTGCCGAGGAAGATAGCAACCACTTCTCCGGGAGCCAGCCCGGCCGAGATGAGGCCGCGGGCGAGGGATTCGACGAGGCTGCCATATTCGCCGAAAGTGAGGCGGCGATCGCACGATGTGTCAACGAGGGCGGTCTTGCCGGCATTCTGCCGGCAGCTCTGGAGGACGACATCGTGGAGGAACCGTCCGCTGGGATCGGCGTAGAGCTGGGTGCGAAGCATCGCGGGTGATTGTAACGGCAGAGTGCGGAAGTTAAAAGTCAGATTGCTACGGTGAAAATATATAGCGACGAGGCCGCGCTCAGGCACTCAGTTTGCGAAGGAATTCCTGCTCGTCCATACGGTACTTGAACGCCTTGCGGCCGTTGATGAAGACTACGGGGACTTCGTCGGTGTAGAGGCGGCGGATTTCGGCGTCGGAGTCCACGTCGATTTCGCGCCAGTGGAAGCCGCCGCGTTTGTGGAGCTTGACCAGACTCTCTTTGACGATTTCGCAGAGATGGCATCCCTTGCGGGAATAGACGACGACTTCGCGGGACGGCGTCATGCGAGGGAGTGTAGCAGTTTTGGTGCAGGGTTCCAAGAGTCGGAGTGGGGGACTCGGAGAGCCGCACGAAGAGGGGGTAGAATTTCCTGATGACGACTGACGGACGGGCACTTTCTGGAAAAACGATGCTGGTTACCGGCGCGGCGAAACGGCTGGGGCGCGCGATCGCTTTGGCCGCTGCTGAAAACGGCGCTGACGTGGCGATTACTTATAGGGAGTCGGCGCGCGAGGCGCGGGCGGTCGTAGGAGAATTGGCGTGGCATGGCGTGCAGGCGTTGGCGGTGCGGTGCGATGTCACCGATGAAGAGAGCGTCCGGGAGATGGTGAAAGAAGTGGCGCGGGAGTTGGGCGGGATTGACGTGCTGGTGAATAACGCCGCGAATTATGAAACCGTCGAGTTTGAGAAAATTACGGTGGCGCAGTGGGATGCGATTTTTGCTTCGAACACGCGCGGGCCGTTTCTGGTGTCGCGCGAGGCGCTGCCGTACTTGAGAAAACGCAGGGGGCGCATTGTTAATATGGGGTCGCTGGGAGGGCTGCGGCCGTGGCCTACGCACGCGCATTATTGTTCGTCGAAGGCGGCGGTGCACATGCTGACCAAAGTGATGGCGAAGGCGCTAGCGCCGGAGATTTCGGTGAATGCGGTGGCTCCGGGCATGATTGATTTGGGAGAGAAATCGGCGGCGGCCTTCATGAAGAAAATGGCGAAACAGACTCCGATGCAGCGGGACGGGACAGCGGCGGACATTGCCGCGGCTGTGATGTTCTTTGCCACGGCTCCGCAGTTTATTACTGGGCAGGTGCTGGCGGTGGATGGCGGGCTGGGGCTGTAGGATTTGTTTCTCCGCTCTGGATTCACGTATCGTTTCTTTTCGTGTTTTCGCGTATCGTTCTGTTTCGACTTAACCCACTTATGACTCGATCCATTCGCGGAGCAGGCTGTCTTCTTCAGACACTATTTCGGACACTATTTCTAACATTTGTTCTAGCAACTTGTTTGGCAGTGTTCACTCGCGGCGGCCCAGGATCGCCCGGAGGAGGGCGGTCATGAACTTCGAGGTTTGGACCGGCGGCGGGCACTCGGTCCCGGGGGGCACTAGCGATACAGAGGTTTGGAATGCCGGCGTGCGCTATGGATGGATCCTGACGCAGCCGCACCTGCCCGGCTTTCTCAGCGGACGCTTCGAGCTTGCAGTGGACGCGGTGCCGGCCTTTGTCATCTTCCAGCGGGCCAACACTGCCTTTGGGGCAGGAGTAAATCCGGTGGGGTTCAAGTGGATCTTCGCCACGCGCGGGCATGTCGCTCCTTACCTCGAATTGAACGGCGGGACACTGTTTACGAACCACGAAGTACCGTCGGGAACTTCCACGATCAATTTCACGACCGGCGCGGCGTTGGGGATGTATGTTTTCGGCGATCATGCGTGGTCGGTGGATGTCCGCTACATGCACATTTCTAATGCCGGGCTGACGGTGCCGAATCCGGGAGTGAACACGGTGCAGGTGCGGTTGGGGTTTGGGAAGTTCTTCGGGAAGAAGTAGCGTGCAGCGCGACTTCCGAGCAACTACTGGAGCAGCAGGTCCTTCCCCTTCGGCTCGCTCAGGGTCAGGATGACAAATTCGAGAGTAGGCACAATCAGAAGTTAGTGTCGATGCGATAACGCCGTAGAAGTCTGCCCGGATTCAGCTCGGCGTCCGCAGCACGGCCCTGGTGGAATTGGCGCACCGTGCGGGCAGGTCAGCGGATGGTTGAGGAAGGTACAGATTTTGTCGGTGGCTTCGGGTGAGAGTATGTGCTCGAACTTGCAGGCTTGTTGCTCGATTTCACTTTCGCTATCCATGGCGAGCGAGTCGGTGAAGAGGCGCTCGGCCAGGCGGTGACGGCGGATGATGTCGGCGGCGCGCTGGTGTCCACGCGGCGTGAGTTCGACGATCGCGGAACCGTCGCCGATCGAAACGCCGGTCGGCTTGAGCGCGTCGTGGCAGGGATTGACGAAGGGCTTGTGATGATGCGGCTCGGGCGGATGCGGGCGCGTCGTTACCAGTCCCATGGCCGCCATTTTTTCCACGGCGATGGAGACGGGCAGAGCGCCGTGGACTTCCATGCGGCCGATCTCGGCGAGTTCTCCGTTTTCTTCCAGCGCAAATAACTCTTCCAGCACCTCATCGAACTGCTCTTCGTCGGCCATGGCAAAAACTTCCTGCGCGGCGATTTTTCCATGATGCAATTCGATGCGACGGTCGGCGAGGCGCGCTACTACGGGATCGTGCGTGACCATTACGATGGTGCGTCCCTGCTGATGGAGTTCACGGAGCAGGCGCAGCACGATTTCTTCGTTGGCGGCGTCGAGGTTGCCGGTGGGCTCGTCGGCTAGAACAATTTTCGGATCATTGATGAGGGCGCGGGCGATGCACACGCGCTGCTGCTCGCCTCCGGAGAGCTGCGAAGGCAGGTGGCTGGCGCGGTCTTTGAGGCCGACGCGATCGAGGGCCTCGAGGGCTTCCTGTTCGTCGGTCATGCTGTGGAAGTACTGCGCCAGCATGACGTTCTCGACGGCGGTCAGGTACGGGATCATGTGGAATTGCTGGAAAACGAAGCCGATGGTTTCGGCGCGGACATGATTCAGATCGGAGGCGTTGAGGCTGGCGACATTTTGTCCGTCGAGCCAGATCTCGCCGCTGGCGGGGCGATCGAGGCATCCGATGAGATTGACCAGGGTGCTCTTGCCGGAGCCTGAGGGCCCCATCACGGCGACCCACTCGCCCGGAGCGATAGAGAGAGAGACGTCATCGAGCGCCTTAATGAGGATGTGGGCGCCGTTATTTTCGTCCGCTCGGGCTGGGTAACTCTTGGTGACGTTCTTGAGTTCGATCATTACTCTCGGCTTTAATCTCGGTTCTACTCTCCCCTTAGAATGATAGCGGGTTGGATGCGTCGAAGCATAGCGATGGGTAGTATGGCCGATACGAGCGCCACGATAATACTACCGGCGAGCACATATGGGAACACGCTGAATCGCGGGACGACGGGGGCATGGAAGTTGACTCGACCGATCCAGGCGGCGACGCCGATGCCGATGAAGAAGCCGAAAATCGCTCCCACTGTGCCCAGGGCTGCGGCTTCGGCGGCGAAGAATCCGTTGATCAGACGTTCGGAAGCGCCCAGGGCCTTCATGATGGCGAAGTCGCGGCGGCGGTCGAAGACCCATCCCATGAGCGTGGCCAGGACGCAGAGCGCGGACGTCAGAATGATCAGGCGTAGTGGAGGCGTAGAGCGTGGCGCGCGTTTTGTTCAGGACGTTGGCTTCGCCTTCCATGATCTGGCGGACGGGGCGGATGTCGGCGGCGGGCAGAAGCTGCGCTAGCTGGCGAATCGCGGCTTCAACTTCGGTCGCGGTTCCGTTGGCGGCGACTTCGATGGTCGAGGGCGCGATGCCGGTCCATTTCTGGAATTCAGATTGATCGAGATAAATGCGGCTGTCTTCGCCGGCGCCGGTTTGAAGCATGCCGGCGGGTGACGAGTTGAATCGTCTTGCCCTGGAAGGTGAGTTCGAAGGGCTGGCGATTGGGACTGACTGCGGTGGCGGCGCGCACGCCGATCAGAGCCTGGCCAGGCGCGTCGGGCCAATGGCTCACTTTCCACCAGCGGTTCAACTGGCGGGCGCGCGCGAAATCGGTGCCGACGACGACTACAGATTGTCCGTCACTGGTACGGGCTACAGCGTAGGAGAAAGGAACGGCCAGCGTCTTTGCGCCGAGGGTCGATCCGATTCTAGCTAGTGCGTCGGCGGGCAGAGACTCGTCCGTCTTTGGCAACGATGACCACGTTCGCGCCATAACTTCGGAATTCGGTGCGGAGTTTCGCTTGCGTGTCGACGTAGAGGTTCATCATCGCGGTGGCGACGGCGGCGGCTACGATCATGGCGAGCAGGGCTGAGGCGGCGCGTCCGCGACGGAGTACAGCGGCGCGGAAAAGCATGCGCGCGAACATCGATACGATCTGGACGGCGAAGTGTGCGCTGCCTCGGCGCGGCGATCCGCGACTTGCTTCGGAGTGTGGACCTGCCGGTGGTGCTCGTCGTCATCCTTCACCTCGCAAGGCGAAGACGGGATCGAAATTCACGGCGCGGCGGATGGCGGCGGCGCTTCCGGCGAAGGTCACGACGACGGCGATGGCCAGGATGATTGGGAAGAGCACGGGCTCGACGGAAATCTGCGAGTTGAAAATCGAGCGGCCGATCTGGCGGGCCAGCAGCGCTCCGGCGGAGAATCCAGCGAGGCCGCCGGCCAGCGCGAGCAGTAGCGCTTCCGCAAAAAAGATTGCTGAGACCGCGACGCTGCTTGCGCCCAGGGCTTTCATTAGTCCGACTTCGACGCGGCGCTCGAAGATGGTCGTGGCCATGGCGGCGGAAACGGCGAGCGCGGATGCGAAAAGCGCGGCGAGCGTTACCAGCAGCATGAGTCCGTTGATGCGCGAGAGCACGCTGCCTTCATTCTGCGCGACCTGGCGGATCTGCTCCGCGTGCGAATGCGGAATGACTTCCTGCAACTGGTACGCAATCGACTGCACGTAGGGCGAGCAATACCAGCGGTCGCGGACTTCGGGGCTCATCGTTTTTGGATCCTGGATGGCGAGCGCATCCTGAGGCTTGGTCAGCGCGCTGACGTAGACGCGACGCACGGCACCGGGTTTGCCGAGAATCTGCTGCGCGAGCGCGAGCGGCGCGACGATCTGGTCGTCTTCGGCTGCGCCGGTCGAAAGAATGCCGGAGATACTTAGTTGCCGGTCCGCGACTTCGAGGGTGTCACCGGGTTTCTTGCCGAGCGTTGCCGCGAGGCGCTCGCCTAGCAGCACATTCTGAGAGTCGTCCGCCGGCCAAGTGCAGTTTGGGGATTCTCTGCCATCTCCACACGAAACTTTCCACCAGGGATGGGTGATCCGCACGCCGGTGGTGAAGTCTTCTTTGCCGAAGTGGAGCGGCTTATTGAAGTAGGTGCCGACGAGCGTGACGTCTTTCGCATCGCCCGTCGACTTTCACGGTAATCGGCAGCATGGGCGAGAAGCCGACAATATTGTTGTGCCAGAAGGTGCCGCGGATTTTCGGCAAATCGGCTTCGTTGAGGAACGCGCCATCGCTTGGAGGCTTCAGGTTGATGCCGCCGACTTCCACGTCGAGTGTGTCTTCCTGCGGAGTGACAATAAGATTGGCGCCGTAGCTGCGCAGTTCACGATTGATTTTGTCGCCAATGTCGGTGGCTACGGCGATCATGGCCGTTGCAACCGCCACGCCGAGCGTGATTGCGATGCCCGCCAGAAGCTTGCGGCGTGTCTGGTGGCGAAACGATTCGTAGACGAGGCGGGGAAACATTATTTTATTGCTGCTCGAAGTAGTGTCTGCCGGCCGAAATGTCGGCTTCGGAGACGATGACCGCGTCGCCCGTAACCTGCGCTTTCAGTGGGATCGGATTGCAGCCTCCGGCCATGCCGACCGACTGCGGATTGATGGGAGCGGCACAGTTTTTGCAGACCACTCCATGGGAACTTTTGTAGAAGCCGACGGGGCCGCAGATTTCGCACGCGTCGAATAGCGTGGCAATTTTTCCATCGGGTTTCTGATAGAGCCAGAATCGGACTTCGACGCCTCCGGCGTTGGCTTCGAAACGGTGGAGTTCGCCATCATAAATTTGCGTCAGCGGGATGGAGACTTTGCCGTCAACGAAGGTGACTTCGGTGGCAGGCGAGAGCGCGCTGGCGCTCTTTTCGTAGATGAAGCTGGCGGTGATCATGACGATGAAGACGAACGAGCAGATGTAAAGCGAGGCCATCCAGAGACGCTCGCGGCGGGCGGTCCAGAGCACCTTGCGGCGGGCGGCTCCAGCGGGCGGCAGGGCGACGGGCTGGCGGCTCTTCATCTCAAACAGCACCATCAGCGCGGCCAGTGCGAGGATGGTCACGAAGAAGAAAAAATCGTTACGAACAATGGGGCCGATGAGGGCCATTTCCTGGCGAGAAGAGGGAAGGATTCCGTTTTCGGAGAGTTCGTGCAGGCCGGAGATGACGAGTTGCCCGGCCACCAGGAAAAGGATTGCGGTCGTGACCTTGAAGAATTTCTGCAGATTGATCTTGACGCTGCCCTTGACGAACATCACGCCGAAGAGCACGGCAACCGCGATGCCGAGGAGGGTGCCGATGAAACTCATCAGCTCGGTTGAGTTCAACGTAACGGCGGAGAGAATCAGAACGGTTTCGACGCCCTCCCGCAGCACCATGAGGAACACGAACAGGAAGAGGGCGATTGATTTGTCGCCGCCTGCATCGCCGCCGGCGAACAGACCGACCTTTGTTTCGATCTCGCCTTTGAGCTTGCGGCCGGTCCTCATCATGAAAACGATCATGGTGACGACGAAGACAGCGGCAGCCAGCATGACCCAGCCTTCAAAGATGTCTTCGTTCCACTTGAGGCGGGAGAGCACGACGGCGATGGCAATCGATCCGGCAAAAGCGGCCGCCAGAGCGGCATAGACCGATTTGCGGAGATCGTTGCGGCCGATCTTGGCGAGATAAGCGAGGGTGATGCCGACGATGAGAGCGGCTTCAACGCCTTCGCGTAGCGTGATGATGAACGCCTGGAGCATTAATTAGGGTCCTGTAGCTATTAAGATGCGACTTCTAATTGAAAATGAAATTCAATTTCAATATCAATAGGATACGGTTTTGTGCGGGGAGCGGTCAACGGATTGAATCACGCCTAGTGCAGATTTGGATTAAACGGGGAAACGGGGTATTGAACGGCATATTGCCGGAACGCTGATGCCCTCGTCAGTCAATGACTCTTAGCCGATCCTCAGCGCACGATAGGCTCGTGATCGCCGCCTCTTTGCCCGTTTCGCCCGGCGCGCGCTTCACGAGACGCTGCAATGCAATTTCGCAGCGCTCTGCGTAGCGGCCGATTGCAGCCGAGGCCCAAAAGACGTGCCCGGCGGTAATTGGACCCACGAGCTTGCGATGTCCGGCAGCCGCCAGCCCCATCGAAGCGATGCAACCGCAGCGCGAACAGTCGGGGTCGCCCCCGAACTGACAAGGCTCGACGCGCGTCCTGAAATCCGCCGAGAGCGTGTACGTTGTCTTTGCGAAGATGCAGTCGCCGGGCGAAGCTGGAGGAGACAGGAATTCTTTGATCACTGCTTCGGGCATGTCCAGCTTGGGCTGATCGAGGCGAACCCGCAGTAGGGTATCCACCACGGTCCGCCGTTCCTCCTCTGTCAGGCATTCGACATTGTTCGCGCCCCGCTGGGGTGTGAAGATGCTCATCCAGATTTTCTCTACCGCCGGGTTAGCCGCCCAGAAATCGATGAACTCGGGGAGGTACCCGCCGCGTTTCACCATTGCGCTGGTGATGGTGCCGTGAACCGCAACGCGCTGGCCCTCAATGTGGCGGAGGATGCGTTCATAGGTGGCGGGCTTGCGACGCGCGTCGTGCTCCGGTTGCAGGCCATCGACAGAGATCACGAGTTGCAGGTTCGGCAGCGCGGCCCACGACAACGGGATCGGACGGAACGCGCTGGTTACGACCTGGACGTGCGTGTTCTCGACCAACTGCGGCAGCAAGACCTCTAGTTCGCGGTAACGGACGAGCGGGTCGCCTCCTACAATCGACAGATGGAGCGGTTTCTGTTGATCCACCGCGTAGAGAACACGATCGATCAGCTCCTGTCCTCTAAAATCGGACAGGCTGCGCAGGTTTGTCGATCCAAGATGAGCGTCTTCATACGCGTAACACCCAGGACAGCGTAGCGGGCATTCTTTCGTGATTTCAATGGATAGCGATGGGACTCGACCTCGCAGGGTACGACCCCAGGTTTGGAGCACCGGCTTGATCCTCAACCCCATGGTTGCCCCGGTTAGATGCCTCCCTACGAACGGAGGGTGCCTGAAAATTAATGGTCAATTGGAATCGGGCGTCGGGGCCGAACCTGCAAGCCGGCCCGTTCGCGATAGCTGTCGAAACATCCCCATTTCGCACATTGACAACCAGAGTTTCCTCGGCTATCAGATAATCCTCAAGAACTTCTTAGCATCGGCCAGTTCGGGGAAGCTCTTCTCCTCCGCCAGAAACTCCCGCGAATGCACGCACCGCCTGCTCCCTCGCAGCTTTACCGGGTGTTTCAAATGCAGCATCTCGTGAAACAGGATGTATTCGACGGCGTAGCGCGGGACGCGTGGGTGGTCGAAGACGCGGCTGATGACGATGGCGTTGTGCGCCGGGTCGTAGTGGCCGAGGCTGCTGCGGGCGTGGGTCTGGCTCCAGGTAAGTTGCGGGCGTCCCATGAGTCCGTGGAAGAAGCGGCGGTTGAGGTCGTCGAAGATTTCTTCCAGATGGTAGTGGTGTCCGCGGGCGGAGCGGATTTGCTTGCGTCCGCGCATCTGGCGGATGAGGCGGGCTTTGGCGGCTACGTCATGACCGGCGATATAGCGGCGATAACGGGCGCTGTGAGTACGATCGACCGGCCGGCGATAGAGCTTGGCGAGCAGGATGTGAGCGATCGAGTGCAGCACCGCGTCGGGAGCGCCTTCCAGCAGATCGGAGAGCCGGATGTAGAGCTCTCCCTGACGCAGGCGGATGGTGTTATTGATGGAGACGAAAGAGTAGAAACGAATATGAAAAGGCGGCGCGGGCGTATGGGGACGAAGTTCGCGGTAGGCTTGGTGAAAGATTTCGGAAAGTCTTGGGGACACGTTGAGGGAAGGTTAGCACGGGGCGGCACTCAGCCGTCAGCACTCAGCATTCAGCACTCAGAAAATCGTAGAGCTTCGCTGAGTGCTGAGTGCTGACTGCTGAGTGCTGTGTCGGCCTTGTTCTATTTTTTCTTCTTCCGCTTCATGTATTCCTCGACCTCGGCGGCGGTTTTGCGATGGTCGTCGGCGCTGGAGTCGACGGTATCGAGGGCGTCGGTTAACAGGAATTCGTACTGGCTGACTTCGGCGGCGGTGGTGTTCGCGGAGTTCTTGAGGGCACGCAGCTTCGACTGAAATTCAGTGTCGGCTTCGATTACGAGCTTCATCGGCTTACGAATGTCATCCTTGCGGCCGACGTACATATCGATGTTGTCGTTGAGTTCGTCGTACACGGCGAGGAAATCCTCGAGCATGTCGTGGGTCTGAGCGGGGCGATCTTTCACCTTGGGATCGCTGCGCATTTGCTCAAGTTTTGTCATGCGATCCCGGGAAAACTGCACGTAAAGCTTTAAGCGCAGGTCGGGGTCGAGCATGGCGTCGCGGAGCTGGTCGATCTCCAGCGGATTGAGCGGGTCGCGGCGGCGCTCCGCCCACAACGGCGAGCAACGGGGCAGGCAGAGCGGGAGCGCTAGGGTCAGAGCTAATGCCAGAACAAGCGCGATTCGCCAGTGCCCGTGGCCGCCCGTCTTCATTTCTATTTCTTCCCCTTCTTGTCGTCTTTGGCGAACATTTCCTTGAGCAGCGTGGTGCGGACGTCTTCTAGCCGGTGGATGGCCTGATCCACGGGAGGCTGGTCGTCGAAGGCGAGAGTGCGCTTGATGTCGCGCAGCTTCTCCGCCATTTTTCGAACATCGATCTCAACATTCTTGAGGTGCTTTTTGGTTTGGACGGCCGCATCGCGGGCTTTCTCGCAGTAGGTCACGATATCTCCGACCGCAGCGGTAGCGCGTTCGACGTTGCCATCGTTGTAAAACTTGTCGGCGTCGCGAAGCTCATGCTGGGCGATCTCGATGGCAAGTTCGGGGCGATCTTCGGGCCGCGCGTTTTCGAGGCGCGCTTTGAGTTCGGCTATGCTGTCTTCTTTGGCAGCGGCGTAAGTGAAGGTGATCGCGATGACGAGCATAGCGACGAAAGTCTTGACGAAAATGCTAGAGGCAAGTCGTCGCATGGCGGTCAGCGCTTCTTCGGTTCGATCGCGATCAGACGGTGGGTGGACTGCCACTCCTGATCGGGAAACTTTCCGTTCGCAACATCCAGAAAGTGATGATAATCGAGCGACGCGTTTTTGTAGTCGCGCAAGTGGTCGTAAGCGGAGGCACGAAGAAAATAACAGATTGGGGGCAGTTCCGCGTTTAACAACGTTCGGCCATTTAGGGCTCGGATCGTGAGTTCATAGTTCTTGTTCTCGCTGGCTGCAAAGGCCAGATCGACGTAGATATCTGGCGAATCGCGCTTCAAACGGAGCGCTGTCAGAAACTCCTGTTGCGCTTCGGGAAACTTTTTCTCGAGAAGCAGAGCATGCCCCAGTCCGCGATGTAATTCGGGATCGTTCGGCTGCGTTTTGAGCAAGGCGCGGTAGGCGGTTTCGGCCAGATCATTTTTCCCGGCACTTGAATAAAAGTCGGCGATTTCGCGCTGCGCGTCGGCATCTGCCGGGGCGAGTTTCAGTGCGGTCTGGAATTCCGCGATGGCATCGTCTTTCTTGCCCTCCGCGGCTAGGACGCGTCCTAGTTGCAGGTGGATGCCGGCGTCATCGGGACGCTCGGCAGCCAGCCGTCGCAGTAAGGGTTCGGCATCGCCGAGGCGTCCGGACTTCATGTAGATGTTGGTGAGGCCGATGGCGGCTTCGGTGCTGCGCGGATCGAGCGCCAGCGCTTGCTTGTATTCGGCTTCCGCGTCCGAAAACTCTTTTTGCCTTTCGTGCAGGAGTCCGGCGGAGAGATGCGGTTCCGGGTCCTTCGGCGTGAGCGCGGAGGCTTTGGCGTACGCCTGAAGCGCCTCGCTGGGCTTGGTGCTCTCCAACAGGTGCGCGAGCGCGAGCCAGGCGCGAGCCTGACCTTCTTCGACGTGATCCGTCGGTTTGAGATTTGTAGCAGCGCGCAAAAATTGCTCGGCCTCGGGGCTGTTGAAGCGGACGAGCATCAGGCCCAGGTTCAGGTTCGACTCGAAAACATCGGGCTTGGCTGCGACGGACTGCCGGTAGGCGTGGATCGATTCTTCCACGCGACTTTGGTGATTGAGAACGAATCCGAGGTCGAACCATGCCTGATAGTTCTTGGGATCTTTGTCGAGTGCCTTCTTCAGCAGCGTTTCGGCGCCGGCAAAATCGTTTTTCTGGATGGCATCTTCGGCCTGCGCAATTTCAGGGGGCGTGTCGTCGACGCGTTCCTTGTAATGACGGACGGTGGTCTGAGTCTGACCGAAAGCGGAGGCGCACAAGAGGATGGGCAGGAAAGTTCTGAGGAGCGGATGTTTTCTGCTCGGGCCATCTCTTCTGGCAATGTCGAGCGAGGACGCTCGACGCTCTGCGACCATTTTATTGGTCCGCTTACTGGTCTCCATGGCGCACGCCGTTTCCGTTCAAGACCTGCTTCAGATACTGTCCTGTGTAAGAATTCTTCAACTCCGCGATCGTCTCGGGAGGGCCGGAGCCGACGAGATGGCCGCCGCGGTCGCCGCCTTCGGGGCCAAGGTCGATGACCCAGTCCGCGGTTTTGATGACTTCAAGATTGTGCTCGATAACAATGATGGAGCCTCCTGCATCGATTAGACGGCGGAAGGCGGAAAGTAGTTTGCTGACGTCGTCGAAATGCAGGCCGGTGGTAGGTTCATCGAAAATATAAAGCATGCGACGCTTGCGTTTGTGGCCATCGCCGCCTTCCGCGGGACGATTCAGTTGGCGATTTCCAGGCTGAAGATGTGCGGCCAACTTCATGCGCTGCGCTTCGCCTCCGGAGAGCGTCGTGGCCGATTGCCCGAGACGCAGGTATCCGAGCCCGACTTCGTCGAGCACGCGTAGTTTTTCCGTGAGCCGTGGTGCTTCCGCGAAGAACTTCAGAGCCTCGTGAATGGTCAAGTTCAGAACTTCGTGAATGTTCTTGCCTTTGTAGCGGATTTCGAGCACTTGGGGCTTGTAGCGCGTGCCTTTGCATTCATCGCAGACCAGCTCGACATCGGCGAGGAACTGCATTTCGACGGTGACGGTGCCGTCGCCCTGACAGGTTTCGCAGCGGCCTCCGGGCACATTGAAAGAAAAATGTCCGGCAGGGAAGCCGCGTTTCTTGGCTTCCGGCAACGAGGCGAAGAGTTCTCGGATGATGTCGAACGCTTTGATGTACGTGACCGGATTCGACCGCGGCGTGCGGCCGATGGGCGACTGATCGACGAGGACGACTTCGTCGAGATAGTCGTCGCCCTCGATGCTGTCCCACAAGACAGGGGCCGCGCCTCCATTCGTCTGCCGCTTCGCCGTGGCCAGCGCCTGATAGAGAACGTCATGCAGCAGCGACGATTTTCCCGAGCCGGAGACACCTGTGATCGCCACCAGCATGTTGAGCGGAATTTCCAGATCGATGCGCTTCAAATTGTGGGCGCGAGCGCCTGTAATACGAAGCTTGTGAGGCCCGGGCTGCCGTCGCTTTGTGGGAATCTGGATGTGCAGTTCGTCGGCGAGATAACGGCCGGTGAGCGAGTGCGGCATCTTCAGGATCTGGTTGTAGGTTCCGGCGCCGACAACTTTTCCGCCATTTTCTCCCGCTCCCGGGCCGAGGTCGAGAATGCGGTCGGCGGCGCGCATGATGTCAGGATCGTGCTCGACGACGAGGATGGTATTCCCGAGGTCGCGCAGGTCGTGCAGGATTTTGATCAGGCGATGGGTGTCGCGGCTGTGCAGGCCGATGGAAGGCTCGTCCAGCACATATAAGGTGCCGACCAGGCGCGAGCCGAGAGAGGTCGCCAGCTGAATGCGCTGAGCTTCGCCGCCCGACAGGGTTGATGCTAGACGGTCGAGCGTCAAATACTCGAGTCCGACTTCGTTGAGGAAGCGCAGACGCTCCTGAAGTTCGATGAGAAGCTTCTCGGCAATTGCGGCTTGCTCGGTCGAGAGCTTGAGCTGGCCGAAGAAGCGCGCCGCCTCTTCGACCGTCATGCTGCATACCTGGCAGATGTTCTTGCCATCAATCTTTACCTGACGCGCTTCGGCACGCAGACGAGTGCCCCCGCAGGCGGAACACAGCGAATATCCGCGATAACGGCTGAGAAAGACGCGGACGTGCAACTTGTATTTCTTGCGCTCGAGATGTTGGAAGAAGCCACGGACACCGCCGAAGCCGCGGCCGCCGTCTTCGTCGCCAAAGACAATGAGGCGCTGCTGTTCGGCGTCCAGTTCGTACCAGGGCACGTCCAGCGGAATTCCGGCCTGGCGCGCGAAGCGCTTGAGTTCGGTGAACAGCGGGCGATACTTAGGCTTCGTCCAAGGCTCGATCGCGCCTTCATTCAAAGTCTTGCCCTTGTCGGGGATCACCAGATCGAGATCGAAGTCGATGGTATTGCCGAAGCCCTGACAGCGCGGACAGGCGCCGTAGGGATTGTTGAATGAAAACAGGCGCGGCTCGGGCTCTTCATAGCGACTGCCGTCGTTCTTGCACTCGAAGCGTTGGGAAAAACGCAGGCGCTGAGGAGTTTCGTCGTCGCCATCACCATTCCGGGGTGCGGTTTCGAAAATCACTTCGCCTGCTTCGCGATAGCCAATCTCAACCGCGTCTACGATGCGCGAGCGCTGGTCGGCCGAGACGACGAGGCGATCCACCAGTCCGAAAACTGGTTCGGAAAAGTTGAGGTCGAGCAATGATTCCGGAGTCGAAAACTCGAAGACCTTTCCATTCTGAAAAAGGCGGTTGAAGCCGCGTTTCCGCAGATCGAAGAGCCGTGCCCTCATCGCGTCGGAAGGCAGATTGGATTCGGCAGATTTTTTCTTGCTGCGAGACTTCTTGGCTGTCTTCTCGTCTGCGGCGGACACCTGCGCTTGAATCGGAAAGAACACATTCAAGCGAGTGCCCTCGCCCAAAGCCAGCAGGCGGCTGGCAACTTCGTCCACCGTATCTTTCTTTACTTCCTGTCCGCAGAGCAGACAATAGGTGCGCCCGACGCGGGCGAAGAGCAGGCGCAGATAATCGAAGATCTCGGTGGCTGTGGCGACGGTCGAGCGCGGATTGCGCGTGGAGTTCTTCTGCTTGATCGCCACCGCGGGCGCGATGCCGTCGATCAGATCAACGTCCGGCTTCTCGATCCGCTCCAGAAACTGGCGTGCATATGCGGAGAGCGACTCGACGTAACGGCGCTGTCCCTCGGCATAGATGGTGTCGAAGGCGAGCGACGACTTCCCCGACCCGGAGACGCCCGTAACCACGGTCAGAGTGTTGTGCTCGATCTCAAAATCAATGTTCTTGAGGTTATGAACCCGGGCCCCGCGAACCACAATGCTATCTGTCGACATCTTCCCCTGGCAATACAGATGGATCAAAACTCGCTAGCGAATCTTTCTATTATAAATGGTGGGTGGGGGGCGGGCTCGCCGTCGGAGCGCTGGCGGTCTGGCAGCCGCCGCGCAGTGCGGCCTTCCAGGGGAATTTCAACAGGCCTAAGCGTAGACGAAGGGCCGCGCTTCTCTGCTCGTCCAGAAGTACCAGAGGATGATCACGCTCACGATCGCCGCATACGCGCACCACAGCGAGGTGAACGCGTAGCGCTTGAACGCCATCACCGCGAGCAGTATCACCAGGTTCGCTCCGCCGAAAACGACCATCATCTTTATCTTCGAGAAAAACAGCGAACCACAGGTTGCAATCACGTAGAGCACCGCAACGGTGAGATTGTTGGTCGCCTGATTGATGTAGACGATGCTGTCTCCCCGGACGTATACCTGGGTTGGGAAAGCCGTAAGCGCCCATAAAATGTAGAGCGTAGTTCCTGCGCCGAGCGCAAGGAATGGGAGCATCCGCCTGCGGGCCTTCGCGGTAGGCTCGAAAAGCAGCACGCTCATCGGAAGCAAGAAAGGGAGAAGGCCCTGCGCGTAGAGCATGAACGCCGCTCCCATATCGTGCGTGACTGCCGGCGAAAGAATCCCATCTAATCCCAGCCAGACGAATCCTTCGATGAACTGATGAATCGCGAAGAACACGGGCAGGGCTGCAAAGAGCAGTTCGCGTCTATGCTTCACTTTCGTCAATGTGACGACACCGACGGCGCCCAGAACTCCGCTGCCCACGAAGTTCGCTGTGGCTGAAAAACACATGGCTCGATTTCTCCGATGCGAGATTACACTGATCATCGATCATCGCGAAAGGCAAAACATTTTTGCACTCTTTCGGAGTGGGATGCGGCTCACAAAACTAAGGAGCGCTCGTCCTACTGAGTGCTAGTGCCAGCGTTGTCGGGAGCTCTCGTTCATGCGAACAAACAAAATCGTGTTTGCCGGGCTGTTAATTCTTTCCCTGTGTTTCCCGGTGCATTCGGATTCTCAGAATCAGACTCCAGGTGCCGCTTCCGCCAACCAGGCGGCAACGGTTTTGGTCGGATTGTGGGGCAGTCAGCAGTCATTTGGTCCGCTGGTTCGCGGCGAGCTCACCATCGATGCTCGCACTCCGGAATGGCGGGCGCGGATCGCTGGCTACGAGGTTCCGGTCGTTCGCACGAAAGACGTACACACGAAAGGCGCGAACGCGAAAGACGAGATTAATTTTGCCTTGCCCGGCGAGGCGGGGAAGTTTCGCGGGCATCTCAGTGCGGACGGCAAGCAGATCATCGGACACTGGATACAACTGGCGGGTGTTGCCTTCTACAGCTACTCCTACGCGAGTCCGGTAGAACTGTCGGAGCTGACGCCGGGGGTTTGGAGTGGCAATGTCGTCCCACTCGACGAGCGGGCATCCTTTTATATGTCCGTTCAACAGAATCCAGACGGCTCGCTGCAAGCTTTTCTTCGGAATCCGGAGGCCAATCGTTTCCGTGGCCAGACTTTTGCCGTGGAATTGAAAGATGGCACCGTCACCCTGCGTCAGAAAGGTGAAGTGCAGTTGCAGGGGAGCTATGATCCGCAATCCGACGTTTTATCGTTGCCCGTTGTTGGTCCTTATCCACTTGTGCAATTCACGCGCTACGACCAGAAGACGGCGGTCGGGTTTTACCCGCGTATTCCCTCGCCATCCGAAAGCTATGTCTACGAGAAGCCGGTTGCGGAGAAGGATGGCTGGGCGACGGCATCGCTGACGGATGTTGGTTTGGAGTTAGGTCCGATTGCTCAGTTGATCGAAAGAATCCTCACCACTCCGCCTTCGCTCAGCAATCCCGTCAACATTCAGAGCCTGCTGATTGCGCGTCACGGCAAGCTGGTGTTCGAGGAATATTTTTACGGGTTCGACAAAGATCGGCCGCACGATATGCGCTCGGCCAGCAAGACCTTCGGACCTGTGCTGATCGGTCTGGCTCGCGAGCACGGCGCGAAGATATCACTCGACGCGCCCGCGTTGTTCTTCTTTCCTGAATACAAGCCCTTCGCGAACTGGAACAAAGTGAAGACCGAGATGACAGTGCAAGACCTGATGGACATGACGTCCGGCCTAGCGTGTGATGACCACGATCCTTCGTCCGCCGGTAACGAAGACAATATGCAGATGCAGACCACGCAGAATGACTGGTACAAATTTGCGCTCGATTTGCCGATGGCAGGCAACCCCGGCGGCGAACAAGCGGTGTACTGCTCGTCGGATATAAATTTGGTTGGCGGCATCGTCAAGAACGCCACCGGAGACTGGTTGCCGGAATTCTTTGATCAGTATCTTGCCCGGCCACTTCAGATCACTTCCTACCACATGAACCTTATGCCCACCGGCGAGGCTTACATGGGTGGAGGACTCTACATGCGCGCTCGTGACCAGTTGAAGCTTGGCCAGCTTTATCTTTCCGGCGGTGTGTGGAATGGGAACCGCATCTTGAGCGAGGCTTGGGTCAAGGATTCGGTCGCGCGGCACTCGGGGTTTCCACCGGTCATGCCTTCGGACACAGATCACGGATACGGCTACGCCTGGCATACGCGTCCCCTGAAAGTGGGCGGGCGGGAGTTTCGCGATTACTATGCCGCCGGCAATGGCGGCCAGTATGTGCTGGTTCTTCCGGATCTCGACATGGTGGTGGGCATTGCTGGAGGAGACTACTCGGAGCGTGACAAGTTTTTCCCGTGGGAATCGCAACTGGTGCCGCAGTACATTATTCCGGCGGCGCTCGGGGGAGAGCATCAGTAGCGAAATCACCGGTTTAGATCAACTGTAGAAATCGTCGTGAATGTCGGCGTAAAGTGGATGTCGTTGCTCTGCGGAGCGCCGAGGATGGACCCGGTATGAAGATTTTCCTACTTCTGCCCGTAATCGCGACGGCGGAAGGCGAGAACGAACTTCGCTGGCGAAGAGTGTCGCGGGCGCTTTGTCAGGCCGCTCGATTGTTTCGTCTTCAATTTGCCGTCAGCCTGTTGTTTATGGTGACGTCCATTTTCGCCCAGGAACTTCCTGTCGGCACTGCGATTCCGGTAATGCTTAATTCGGGGATAAACGCGAAGAAAGACAAAGTCGGCCAGAAACTCGAAGGAAAGGTCAAGCAGGAGATTGCCTTGCCCTCCGGATCAAAGATTAAATCCGGATCGCAAGTCAGAGGACACATAGTGGACGTAACCCCGGCGGCGGCTGGCGGGTCTCGGGTGGTTGTGACGTTTGACACCCTCGACGATCATGGACGCGCGATCCCATTGGCAGTGAGCCTTCGAGCTGTGGCCTCATTCGAGAGTGTTTACCAGGCGCGGCTTCCCATCGGCGCTTCATCCAATTCTGAAGTCACAGACGAGTGGGTTACAAGGCAGGTCGGAGGAGACGTGGTGAATCGCGGCCGCGGCGCTGTTGCTTCGAATGCCGGAATAGTGGGGCGGTGGTCGGGGGGAGTATGGGCGAAACTGACGCCGGCTCCGCAAGCTGGCTGCCCGGCCGAGGATGACAATGAGAGCGAACAGTCGCTGTGGATCTTTTCAACTTCGGCCTGCGGCGCTTATGGCCTGCGAGACTTGAAATTGGCACATACTGGACGGACTGACCCGGTGGGGATGATTACGCTGGAATCCACTAAGGATTTGTTGATCCGCGGAGGCAGCGGTTGGCTGCTGCTTGTCACCAAGGCGTCCTCCGCTTCTGCCGCGAAGCATTGAGGGGATGGCGCAGATGTTCGGGCCATTCAGGCCGAAATCGTCATGTTCGGCTCAGATCACAATCTCTTAACCTATGATTCACGCCCCGCTGACGAAATTGGCGGTCGGGCAGTGCATAGGTAATTTATGATATTTGTATCAAGAAGAATGCGAGAGTGGCGGAATTGGCAGACGCACCAGACTTAGGATCTGGCGGGTAAAACCGTGGGGGTTCGAGTCCCCCCTTTCGCACCAACTGCTCCCCATGAAACGTGGCATTCAGGCCATCGTGTTCGATGCGTACGGCACGTTGTTCGACGTGCATTCCGTGATCGCAGAGTGCAACCGGACGTTCCCCGGCCGCGGCGCCGAACTCAGCCAGCTGTGGCGTGCTAAGCAACTGGAATATGCCTGGCTGCGCAGCCTAACCGGAACGTACGAAGACTTTTGGACGGTGAGCGAATCAGCGCTGGTGTTCGCGTGCCGGAGTCTGGGACTTTCTTGTCCTCCTGAGGCGCGCGCAGAGATGATGGAGTCTTACCTGCACCTTGAAACATTTCCCGAGGTGAGTCCGGCGTTGGCCAAGCTGTCGCGCTATAAGTTGGCTATCTTGTCGAATGGTTCGCCTGCGATGCTCGCCGCCGTTGTAGAGCATGCCGGTCTGAAAGGCGTATTCACTGACGTGATCAGCGCGGACGAAGTGAAGATCTACAAGACCAGCCCGGGTGTGTACGGCCTGGTGTCGCAGCACATGGGTGTTTCTGACAGTGCGGTTGCGTTCGTATCATCGAATTTCTGGGACATCGCCGGCGCAAAGAGTTTTGGGTTCTGGACGTGCTGGGTGAACCGCGGCAAACTTCCTGAAGATGAACTCGGCGTCAGGCCGGATGTCACGGTGGGCGCGTTGGATGGGCTGATTGGGATTCTGGCGCTCGAACCCGATAGGGAACGGGTTCAGTCATGACCGTTGCGGAAATATGGCGCTATCCCGTCAAGTCAATGGGGGGCGAGAAACTGGAGCGCGCTAGTTTAAGCGATCTCGGCATTGCCGGAGATCGTGTTGTTCACGTCGAAGATGCTGGTGGACGTTTCATGACTGCCAGAACTCATCCTGGATTGCTCGGTCATCATGCAAACCTCAACTCCGCGGGGGAGCCGACGGTTGACGGGTTGCTTTGGACGGATCCCAAAGTTTTGCAGTACGTGGTTGACGCTGCCGGACCCGGCGCACATCTGGTTCATGACGAAGGCACGGACCGATTCGATATATTGCCGCTTCTAATCGCGACCGATGGCGCCATCTCGGCCTTCGGCCTCAACGGGCGGCGCCTTCGGCCCAACATCGTTATCGGCGGTGTGGACGGTTTAGCGGAGCGCTCGTGGCCGGGCAAGCACTTGCGCATCGGCGACGTACTGATCGGCATTCAGGATCTTCGCGCTCGTTGCGTGATGACCACGTTTGATCCCGATACTCTGGAACACGATCCTGATGTGCTGAAAGGCATCGTGAAAAGATTTGGGGGCAAGCTGGCGTTGAATTGTTACGTGATTCGAGGCGGCGACATCCGAGTAGGCGACTCTGTTGAATTGCGTGAGGTTCATCAATCGGATGGGGTTGACGCCAACAAGGAATGAGACAAGTCCGATATCCACTTCCAAAAAGAGCGGGCCGCCAAGACCGGTTTGTCGGCCGGGCGTATAGTCAACAGATTCGTGGCCGACGTGGCATTGGCAAAGCAGTTCGGTGCGAGATAATGCAGTCCGTTGGAAACCATCCCTCATGAACATGCTTGATCTCCTTGTCGGCAAACCCATCAGGACCACTGACGAGCGCGCCGAGCAAATTGGCCCGACGCAGGGCATTCCGATTTTTGGTCTCGATGCGCTAAGTTCGGCCGCCTACGGCCCGGAAGCAGCGCTCAGCCTGCTGATTCCGCTCGGCCTGCTTGGGGTTCGTTACATCGTGCCCATCAGCGCCGCCATCATCACGCTGCTGGTGATCGTCTACTTCTCCTATCGCCAGACCATCGCGGCCTATCCCTCGGGCGGCGGTTCTTACACCGTCGCGCGTTTCAATCTGGGCGCACCTGCCGGATTGCTCGCGGCGGCGGCGCTCCTCGCCGATTACATTCTCACCGCGGCGGTGGGCATTTCGGCGGGAGTTGGGGCTTTGGTCTCGGCCGTTCCGTCCTTGCTGCCGCACACGGTTTCTCTTTGCGTAGGCATTCTGATTGCCATCACCATCCTGAATCTGCGCGGTGTGCGCGAAGCAGGGACAGCTTTCGCCGTTCCTACCTACCTGTTTGTTGGCACGCTTCTCATAACCATCGTCGCGGGCATTTTCCGCGTGTTCGTCAGCGGAGGCCATCCCACACCGGTTGTTCCGCTTCCTCCGCCGCCGGCCGTAACGGAAGCTGTCAGCTACTGGCTGCTGCTCAAGGTTTTCGCCAGCGGGTGCACGGCTTTGACGGGCGTGGAAGCGGTCAGCAACGGCGTGAAGGCTTTCCGCGAGCCCACCGTGAAAAACGCGCAGCGTACCTTGACGGTGATTATTTTTCTGCTGGCGGTGCTGCTGGCGGGAATCTCGTTTCTGGTAAAGACCTACGGAATCGCGGCGACCGATCCGGGCCAGCCCGGGTATCAAAGCGTTCTCTCCATGCTCACCGCCGCAGTTTTCGGCAAAGGCTTTTTTTATTATCTGACCATCGGTTCCATCCTCGTGGTTCTCTCGCTGTCGGCTAATACTGCTTTCGCGGATTTTCCGCGCCTTTGCCGCGCCATCGCGCAAAACAACTACCTGCCGCATGTTTTCGGCTATCGCGGGACGACGGCTCGTCTACACCTACGGCATCGTGATACTGGCGCTGCTCTGTGGCGGCGTTCTCATTCTTTTCGGTGGCATTACCGACCGGCTTATCCCGCTCTATGCGGTGGGCGCGTTTCTCGCCTTCACGCTTTCCCAAGCCGGCATGGTCATGCATTGGCGAAAAAATCGCGGCCCGCACTGGCTGAAGAGCGCGCTGGTCAACGGACTGGGCGCCCTGGTCACCGGCATCACCACCGTTGTGGTTCTGGTTGCGAAATTCGTGCAAGGCGCATGGATCACGCTGCTCTTTCATTCCACTGACGATCGTTTTTTTTGCGATCGTCCGCCGCCATTACCACGCGGTGAAAATGCTCACCACCTGCAAGGTTCCGGTGGACGTGGCGGGACTCAGCCGTCATCCCATTGCGATCGTTACGATTGACCGCTGGAGCAATATCGCCCGCCAGGGAATTGAATTTGCGGCGCGGCTTTCGCCGGAAATAATCGCTTTGCACGTCGAGCCTAACGAGCATTCCGAATTGCTTCAGGACGACTGGGAACAATACGTCGAGCGACCTTTTCGCGCGGCCGGTAAAGAGCCACCGCGCCTCCAGCTTCTGCCGTCGCCGTACCGCTTTGTCATTGTTCCGATCGTTAAGTTCATTCTCGATCTTTCGAAGAAAAATCCCGATCGCAACATCATTGTGGTCGTACCGGAATTGGTGGAGGACAAATGGTACGAATACTTCTTTCACAATCAGCGCGGCCATCTTCTGGAATGGGTGCTGCTCGCTCGGGGCAATGAGCGCATCTTCACGGTGAGCGCGCCCTGGTACGTCGGGCCGCGAATCTGATCCGACGATTCTCAGTTTCTCAGTGGAGATTGCGCCAGCGATCCAAACCAACGCAGCGCTTTCGTACGAGTCGGGCGGCGGCGAATAGCCAATGTCGTTATTTTCGATTATCATTAATTGTCAAGACACGGATTGTGGAAATAGCGCGGAAGAAATTTGCGCATACAGTTGATTTGGCGAGTGGGGACGTAGTTCAGTTGGTTAGAACGCTGCCCTGTCACGGCAGAGGTCGCGAGTTCGAGTCTCGTCGTCCCCGCCATTCTTTTCAGCAGCTTACCACTAAGCGCTGAAAACGCATGGTACACAAGAAGATACACATTAAGCGGTACCTCCCTCCATCACAATTGGTGCCTTCCTGCCAGGCGGCAGAACCATCTCTACCACCCGACTCTGGGCCTCCCGCTTCTTGCTGGTCACGGCGTGCGTGTAGATAGCCATCGTGATTGCTGGATTGGCATGCCGCAGCGGGGACTGAACTGTCTTCATGTCTTCCCCATTTGCGGCCAGCAGCGTCGAGAACGTGTGCCGGAATACGTGCCAGTTAACGTGTAGGCGACCCTTTCCGGCATCTTCGCGCGAGGTCGTTAGCCTGTTCACTTTCACACAAAAGAAGGAGAGAACAACCTACTGGGATCTCATCTCGCCATTGTTGCGGATCGATTCGGCCTTGCTGGCTATCAGGCCGAATCCCCTGTCGTGCGCAACTTTCTCCAAGGCGACGAGGTCAGCGTGGGCCCCGGCGCTCTGGCCTAGCTTCTTTTTCCTCTCTGCCAGGGTCAACCGCGTTTCGAGTTCGACGCCCACCAGATGATGAGCTTGAGCGCTTTGGAGGGTTCGCTCCAATAGTGTGCGTGAAGACTCGATATGGCCGGAGGCAAGCTCGACACGGGCAGAAATGAGATCGAACTGAAGCCGGTTGAGTAGATTCGTACTCTTCGCGGCCAGTGCCTGGCTCGTTTGCTTTTCTTTGTCCGCTTCCACGAACTTGTCCTGGCCCAGCAAGGCCTGCATCAACGTGACGCTGGCAGCCAGTTCATCGTCGGCTTGGCCATCCTGGTGGAACTGCTCTTTGCACTTTCGGATCACAGTTTCGGCATCGGCGGCATGCCCTTCCTCAAGCGAGAGACGCGCCAGGGCGAGCTCGGTTTCCGCGACGGTTTGCTTTTCTCCGATCTCTTTGCGCAGGGCCAGCGATTTTTTATAAGACTTACGCGCCGCCGCAAGATCGCCCCGGTCTACCGCAACGTCACCCAGGCCTTGCATCACATAGGCGATCGCGGCCTTGTCGTCAATCTCTTGCGCGGTGGCCCTGGCCTGTTGATATGTAGTTGCCGCAGTTTGCAGGTTACCACTCTGGCGCAACAAAATGTAGAAAGCCCAACTTGCCGCTGCCACGATAAGCTCATTGCGGGAGGCGAGCCTGCAACTCC
>CAWGYS010000019.1:0-113237 GCA_963826845.1 uncultured Acidobacteriaceae bacterium | reverse complement strand
ATACATAAATATTTACATCCATCGATCTAAGCCGCTTCCCCCGGCCCGCTGAGCCGCCAGCGCCTGCCGGTCAAGGATCTCCTTAGCCAGCCGTATGTAGCTCTCCGCGCCCCGAGAGCGCACGTCATACACCAGCGCCGGCAGCCCGTGGCTAGGAGCCTCCGCCAGCCGAATGTTCCGCGGGATCGTAGTAGTGCAAAGCTTGTCGCCAAAATATTTCTTAAGCTCCTCCGCCACCTGCTGAGCCAGGTTGGTGCGCTCGTCAAACATAGTAAGCACGACGCCCTCAACCACCAGCCGAGGATTCAGCTCGGCGCGGATGCGCTCGATGGTATCGAGCAGCTCCGACACCCCCTCCAGCGCAAAGTACTCCGCCTGCATCGGGATCAGCACCCCATCGGCCGCAACCAAGGCGTTGAGGGTAAGCAGGTCAAGCGCTGGAGGACAGTCCAGCACGATGAACTGAAAGCGGTCGAGCACGCTCGCCAGAGCATCCCGCAGACGATACTCGCGCCGCTCCGCCGCGACGAGTTCGAGGTTCGCGCCGATCAGGTTCTTGTGCGATGGGATCAGCCACAGCTGCTCCAGCTCGGTAAGCTGAAGCGCCTCCTCAGCCGAGGCCGAGCCCATGATCACGTCATAGACGCTGATGCGCTCCGGGTCCTTCACCAGGCCCAGCCCGCTGGTGGAGTTCGACTGCGGATCGCAGTCGACCAGCAGCGTGTTGACCTCGGCGGCGGCCAGGGAGGCGGCAAGGTTGATGGCAGTCGTAGTTTTGCCGACGCCACCCTTCTGGTTGGCAACTGCGATGATGCGTCCCATGATTTTATTTTTTCGTAGTGTTGCGGGCCAGAATATTCGAACGCATGGTCGAAATCAATAAGCGATTCTGTGCAAATCAGGTCGAGTGTTCCACGTGGAACATATTGCGGTGGAGGTGAGTTGGCTGAGCCTGCAGTCGGCGATACTACTACAATGCGGGGAGTGTTCCACGAGGAACACTCTGAGTGTACTGTATCATAATGAGAATATGAGAAATAAATACCACTTGCGTCTGAATTACACTAGTATGCAAGCGCCGTTATCATTGAAATGTAGTATTCTTTTGGTGTAATTTACCACTTCTTAATGTATACCAATCGATAACACTCTTGAATGTGACTCTGGGACGTGCATTGGTGGATGCCATTCTAGTTTGGTCAGGGTTGTTAGGAGGGGGAGTTGGGCGGATCCTATTAGTATGGCTAGGCGTCCTGTTGGGGCCAGGAATGCTGCGGCTTGGGGGAGGATGGTTTCGAAGCGCTCTACGGCTCGGAGGGTTACTACGTCGGCTGGGGGCAATCCGGACACGGTTTCGACTCGGTCGGTGATTACATTGACGTTGGTCAATGTTAGTGCTCGGGCCACTTCTCTCAGGAAGGCCGACTTCTTGTGATTTGGTTCGATCAGGGTCAGGTGGAGGTTTGGAGACCAGATTTTCAGGGGTAGGGCGGGGAATCCTGCGCCGGAGCCTATATCGATGACGCGCGGTGATGCGGACGGCGCGGACTGGGAAAGGAAGTAGGGGTCCTTCGACTCCGCCAAGCCGAGAGCTTCGCTCCTGGCTTGGCTACGCTCAGGATGACACGGGTTTGAAGTTGCGGGGAAGAGGCGGTCGGCGGGAAACAGGTGTCTGGCCATGAAAAAGGATTCGCCGAAGTGGCGGGTCACTATTTCTTCTTCGTTGCGGATGGCGGTCAGGTTGATGCGGGCGTTCCAGCGGAGTAATAGATCGATGTATATCGATATTTGATTGAGCTGGGGTTCTTGAAGCGGTTGCTCCAGAAAAGGTTTTAGCAGGGCGGCTATGCGGGCGGTTTCCAAAGCGCTCACATTCTAATTGGCCGATCCTAATTGGCCCAACCGAAGAACAAGGCAATAATTCCAGCCGTGTCAATGAAGCCATGCGACAGAATGCAGACCCAGAGATTGCGTCCGGAGAGCAGATATGCGGCTCCCAGCACCAGGCCGGCCATGCCGGAATCGACCACCCCCGATGGGCCTTTGTAGTAGTGGCCGTAGCCGAAGAGGACGGATACCAGCACGACTGCTACCCAGTAGGCAAATTTCGAACGCGCGCCTACGTCCGCTGCGCGCGTGACCAGGTAGCCTCGGTAGCTGATCTCTTCTCCGAAGGCGGCGAAGGTCCAGACGATAAAAGCCAGCGCAGCGCGACCATGGTGTGGCCGGTGATTTCGTTGAAGCCGCTGGGGCCGATTGCGGGCGGCCAGAAATGGGCGGTCAGGGGATCGGTCACGAATTGACCTAGCAGAAGTCTGGTCGCGGCTGCCGCCAGCGCGAATAGGACGGTTCGTTTCCATGATGCGGGCCAGTTCAGACCGATTATTCTCCAGCCGCCGTCTCGCACGCGCGAGCGAGATGAGTCCGATTACAAAGAGGATCGGTACTTCGTTGGGGACCACGTGATAGACGTTGTGGCCGATTACGATGGCGGTGCCGATCAGGAACTCGGCTAGGGAAATCCAGCGCTGGGCGGGGGTTAGCTGGCTTCCATGCAGTGGAGCAGGGTCAGTAGCGGTGGGCGTCGGTGTCGCGGTTGTATGGACCGAGCTGTTCATTTCGTTTACCTCAGCGGCTAACGGTTTGCTGAACTCGCGAATTCCGATGTCCAGCCCCTAAAGGGGCGTTTGATTTTGACTGACTTGCGGTATCGCTAAAGCGATACCCTGATACGAATCTCGAGTTTCTCAGCGAAAGCTGCGCCACCCAAAAGCCTACTGGGGGAGGACGCGCGATCTGCGGTACTGGCGGACACACCAGACGGCTACTTGCGTGGTCAGCATTACCAGGCCACCGCCCGCCATCCATCCGATTGGGATGATCCACCAGCCGAGTATGTCTTTGGCTCCTGCCGGGGCAGTTGCGAAGCCCATTCGAAACGAAATTTCGGAATCACCCGTGCTGTTTGGAAGAAGCCACAATCCCTGCGGCGTGGGGATGAAACGGTTTCAAGACTGCCACCAGAATAAAAACAACTCCGAAGAAATATCCGAAGAGGGAGCCGAGCAGCACGAAAAAGCCGGCGACGCTCAGGCTTGCCCAGCGGAAAAGGCTGCGGAGAATCTGCAACGGAGAGCGGCTGACCTCGGCACGCGCCAGCAGATTGTCGGTCAGGTACTGGCTGGCTAGTTCCTCCGGCTGCCCAGAGCAGCCAGCGCCGCGTCGACCGCGGCGGAGGTTATTTCTCTGTTCCCCCGAAGCGGCGGCCTTATCCATGATGTGGCTGCGCAGTTCTTCTACGATTTCGCGGACCTCTTCCTGGTTGATGCCGCGCAAGCGTCCGCGCAGTCTGCCCAGGTACGCTTCGATTCTCTGCTGCGCATCGCCGGTTATGGTCATCTGTTCTCCTTCGCGAGTGGAGCTAGCAATTTGCTCATGCTGGATGAAAATTGCGCCCAGATCACAGCCATCTCGCGGGTGCGGCGTTTTCCGGCCCGGGTCAGGGCGTAGTATTTCCGCGGGTGTCCGGCATCGGACTCGACCCACTCGCTGCGCACGAGACCGAGCGCTTTCAGGCGGCTGAGCAGCGGATACACCGTGCCCTCGGAGACGACCAAATCGGACTCACTCTCCAGGCGTCGCAGAATCTCGAGGCCGTAAGCTTGTGGAGGTCAGAGGTTAGAGGTCAGATCGCAGAGGTGTGGTTCGATTAGAACGCTTTACTGGAATCCAGCAGGATGGTTACCGGGCCTTCGTTCACCAGTTCGACTTGCATGGTTTCCTGGAAGCGTCCGGTTTCGCAACGCAGGCCGGCGGCTCGGATTTTCTCTACAAAATATTTGTATAGTTCGCGCGCCTCGTTGGGCGGAGCGGCTGCGTCGAACGATGGACGCTTGCCTCGGCGCACGTCTCCGTAGAGAGTGAATTGCGAGACTACCAAGAGGGCGCCGGCAACTTCGGCGACCGATAAATTCATTTTGCCCTCCGCATCTTCAAAGATGCGCAGGCCAATTATTTTCTCGGCAAGGTAATCGGCTTCGGATCGGGTGTCTCCCGCCGCCACGCCCAGCAGCACCAACAGGCCCAGGCCGATCTCGCCTGCGACCTCGTCTTTGAAGTTGACTCGAACCGTGACTCGGGCGCTACTTACGCGCTGGACTACGGCGCGCATTTTAGCGGCTGGCCTGGCTTAGCAGCGATTCCTGTCCGGCTACGGCCTGCCAGCGGCCATCGCGGTAGGTGAAAATGTCGGTAAAGCGGACGCGCGCCACTACGTTGCCGGAGGTATCCACCAAAGTGGCTAGGCCGCGGGTGAAGGCGAAATTGCCGTCGACGTGGGCGCGCATTTCCGAGAGTTGATTGGTGCCCGGCTTCTTGTGAGGAATGTGGTCGAGGGTCTGGCGGCGATCGTGGAGGGAGCCGTCGACGTCGACATCTTCAAATTCGTCGGCCAGCATACAGGCTACGGTGTCAGAGTCCTTGCGGCTCAGGGCTCCCGCCCAGTTGTTCTCGAGTTCGATTAGCGCGGATTCGGTTTTAGGCTGATTTTTCGGGCAGTCGTTGGCGAATGCTGGCAGTGCTAGCGCCAGCAGGACGGTTAGTAGCGTTAGGATTTTCACGTCCTGATCGTGACATGAGTTTGGCAAAACGAGCAAGAGCGTTAACCACGGAGGACACTGAGGTTCACGGGGGGAAGACCTTTCCTGCACCGATTTCGCGTTGACCCTTTTCGCTGGTGCTCCTACAATCCCGAAGTTCCCTGCAAACGAACTTTTTCCTCGGAGTTCTGCACATGCGATTCATCTTGACAAGAAAACTTGCGCTGCCGTGCGCCTGGTTAATGACGCTGACGGCAATGGCTGCGTTGGGGCAGTACGCATTCGGGCAATCCCCGGTGGCCACCATGACGTTGTCATCAAGAATGCCACGGTGATGACCGTGACCCATGGCAACATTCAGAATGGGTCGATCTATATCAAGGACGGCAAAATTGCCGCGGTCGGCGCAAACGTGAATGCTCCCGCGGACGCCGTCGTTATTGATGCGGGAGACAAGTACGTCACTCCGGGCATTGTTGATTCGCATTCGCACATTGCGCTGGATGACGATGTGAACGAAGCCACCAGCCCGGTGACTCCGCAGATGATCATGAAAGATGCCTTCGATTATCAGGACAAGGCGATCTACCGGGCGCTGGCGGGCGGCGTGACTACGTCCTTGCTGCTGCACGGATCGGCCAACATGATTGGCGGGCAGGCGGTCGTCATCAAGCACAAGGTGGGAGAGTCGCGCGATGCGATGCTTTTCCCGAATGCGCCGGGGTCGATCAAATTTGCCAGTGGAGAGAATCCGAAGCGTGTTTATGGCAGCCGCGATCAACTGCCTTCGACTCGGATGGGAAATTTTGCAGTCCAACGGCAGGCGCTGGTTGAGGCGCAGGACTACATGCGCGAGTGGGACAACTACAACGAGAAGGTCAAGCGCGGCGATAAAGATGCGACCATGCCGAAGCACGATCTGAAGCTGGAAGCGCTGGCTGACGTGCTGCGCGGGAAGTTGATGGTGCAGATCCACTGCTATCGCGCCGATGAGATGCTGACTGAAATGGCGATGGCCAAGGAGTTCGGCTACAAGCTTCGCGCGTTTCATCATGCGGTCGAAGCCTACAAAGTTGCCGATCAATTAGCCGCCAACAATGTTGGTATTGCCACCTGGGCGGATTGGTGGGGCTTTAAGCAGGAGGCCTGGGACGCGATCCCGTGGAACGCGGTGATCGCAATGCGTAAAGGGGTGCGGGTGGCGATCAAGAGCGACTCCGAGGATTACAACCGGCGGCTTAATCAGGATGTGGCGAAGATTATGCGGTACGGCGGCGCTACCGAAGAAGAAGCGTTGAAGATGATTACGCTGAATGCGGCGTGGATTGTGGGCGTGGACGATCGCGTCGGGTCGATTGACGTGGGCAAGGATGCGGATCTGGTGATTTGGGATGGGTATCCGCTGTCGAGTTTTGGAGTGCCGGAGAAAGTGCTGATTGATGGCGAGGTGTATTTTGACCGCTCGCTGCCGGGGCTGGGGACTACGCGGTACAAGGAGGGAGAGTGATGCGGAGATCAGCACTCAGCAGTCAGCATTCAGCAGTCAGCACTCAGCTAGAGCGTTTGGGGCTGGCGCTCCCTCCTGCGGCTTTTGACATGGTTTGTCCTCATTCTTTCGGCGCTGTCGACTTTCGCGTTTGCTCAGGACAAGGCTGTGGCTCTCAAGGGCGGCAAGCTGTTGACTGTCTCCCATGGGGTGATTGAGAACGGCGTCATTGTTATGCAGGGCGGGAAGATTACGGCTGTTGGTGCGGCTGGCGCGGTTAATGTCCCTGGCGACGCGCAGGTTATTGATGCTAGCGGGATGACTATCTATCCGGGACTGATTGATTCGGAGACGCAGCTGGGGCTTACGGAAATTTCTGCCGAAAACATGACTAATGATCTGGTCGAACTTAGCGACGAGATCATGCCGCACATGCATACGGCGGAGGCGTTCCATGCGGAGTCGGCGTTGATTCCAGTGGCGCGTTTGAATGGGATCACTAATGCGGTGGTCGCTCCGGATAGTGAGGATACGCTGCCGGGGCAGGATTCGTTTCATTCAGCTGTGGGGAGCTTCGGCTACCGAGATGCTGCTGATTCGCGATAACGCTATGCCGCTTAATTTCACTGGCGATCAGCGGCGGAATAAGGGCCCGTTCGAGAAGCGGAAGTATCCTTCGACGCGTATGGGGCTGGCGGCGCAACTGCGGCAGGCTTTTATCGATGCTCAGGACTACAAGACGAAATGGAGCGACTACGAGCGCAAGAAGGCGGATGCGGCGCAGAATAAAAAGCCGGAGCCTCTGGCTCCTAAACGCGATCTTAGGTCGGAGGCTTTGCTTCCTTATCTTGAAGGCAAGAAGACGATTGTGCTGGCGGCTGAGAGTCCTAGCGATCTGGAGACGGCGGTCAACCTGGCAAACGAGTTCAAGCTGAAGTTCGTGCTCAACCACATCAGCCACTCGCAGCCGGTGCTTGATTATGTGGCTAGTCTTAAGGTGCCGGTGATTGTTGGGCCGATTTATGAGCTTCCGAAGGAGGATGAGCGCTACGATGCGGTTTATAGTCTTCCGGCGCAGCTGTATAAGCGTGGCGTGAAGATCGTGTTTGCTTCGTACTCGGCGCACAATGTGCGCAACTTGCCGGATGCGGCGGGATTCGCTACGGCTTTTGGGCTTCCTCATGACGAGGCGCTGAAGGCGATTACGCTTAATCGCGGCTGAAGTCTGGGGAGTTGCCGATCAACTTGGGTCGCTGGATGTTGGCAAGACGGCTAACGTTGTCATGGCTAATGGGGATCCGCTGGATGTGAAGACTGACGTGAAGCAGGTGTTCATTCGGGGACTCGCGGTTCCGATGATTAGCAGGCAAACGCAGCTGCGGGATGAGTATTCGAAGTGAGGAAAGTCAAACACTTAACCAAAGAGGGCATGAAGTATCACGGAGGAAACCTTTTTATACTCGCGGCTTGCGCGATGCTTGTTTGACCACTCTCCCTGCCGACGGTTAGGATTCTTTGGTGGGCTCCACTCATATAGCGCAAATATTGAGTCGTGATCAGCAGTCGTAATTAGCAAACGCGGCCCGCAATCCGGACCCGCGATTCCACAGATTTAGAAACGAGGAGAAACGATGGCAGCCGTTGATGAAAAAGTGAAACAGATTATTGTGGAGCAATTGGGTGTGGATGAGGGCGAGGTTACGCCCAGCGCTTCGTTCGTGGATGACCTGGGCGCCGATTCGCTCGACACGGTCGAGCTTGTGATGGCCTTCGAAGAGGCCTTCGATATCGAAATCCCCGATGAGGATGCGGAGAAGATCCGCACCGTGTCGGATGCTGTGGATTACATCGGTAAACACGCGAAGGCGAGCAAGTAATTTGGCTAGTAATTCGGCAAGACGGGTCGTCATTACCGGCATCGGCCTGATCTGCTCCGTGGGCAACACCACCGGCGCAGTTTGGCAGGCTCTGCTTGCGGGCAAGAGCGGCGTTGACCGCATTACCGCGTTCGACGCTTCCGCGTTTGCCTGCCAGATCGCTGCCGAAGTCCGCAACTTCGACCCCTTTCAATTCATCGAGAAAAAAGAAGTGAAGAAGATGGGACGCTTCATTCACTTCGCCATCGCCGCCGCCGATGAAGCGATGAAGATGTCGCAGCTCAAGATCACGCCTGAAAATGCCGAGAACGTCGGGGTACACATCGGCTCGGGCATTGGCGGGTTCGACGTGATTGAGCGCGAACACACCGCGCTCATGGAAGGTGGGCCGCGGAAAATCTCTCCTTTTTTCATTCCTGCCGCCATCGTTAACCTTGCCGCCGGGCATGTGTCCATGCGGTTTGGCGCCAAAGGGCCGAATGAAGCTACGGCTACGGCCTGCACCACCAGCGCGCATTCGATCGGCGATTCCTTCCGCATCATTCAGCATGGCGATGCCGACGTCATGATTGCGGGAGGCTCCGAGGCTGCCATTACTCCGATGGGCGTTGGCGGATTCGCCGCGATGCGGGCGCTTTCCACGCGCAACGACGATCCCGCGCGTGCCAGCCGTCCCTGGGACAAGGACCGCGACGGCTTTGTGATGGGCGAAGGCGCCGGAATTCTGGTGCTTGAGGAGCTGGAACATGCGCGGCGCCGCGGCGCTCCTATTCTGGCGGAATTGGTGGGCTATGGGATGAGCGCTGACGCTTATCACATGACTCAGCCTGCACCCGAGCATGAAGGCGGTTTCCGCGTCATGCGCAACGCGCTGCGCGACGCGAAACTCGATCCGAGTGTGGTCGGCTACCTTAACGCTCACGGAACCTCGACGCCAATTGGTGACACTCTCGAAGCCCACGCCATTCGAAATCTGTTTGGGAAGAAAGTTCCGGTCAGTTCCACGAAGTCCATGACTGGCCACCTGCTGGGCGGCGCGGGCGGGCTAGAGGCGGGAGTTACGGTGCTGGCGCTGCGCGATCAGATTCTGCCGCCGACCGTTAACCTGGAAAATCAGGACCCGGAGACCGAAGGCATGGATTTCGTCCCCAACCAGGCGCGTGAGGTGAAATTCGATTACGCGATGTCGAATTCATTCGGCTTCGGCGGCACTAATGGCGCGCTGCTCTTTCGCCGGTGGACGGAATAACCCCGCATCAAATTCATGGCCTTGCTGTCTCGCCGGATAACAACGGCCGGATACAGCCGCCGCATACAACAAAAGGAAAGCAATGACATTCGCCAGTCGCTCCGGACTTCGCCCGCTGATCTTCTTTTCATTTCTCCTCTGCATCGCCTTGAAGCCCTTAATCGCGCAGACGCCCTGCAGCACTCCTCCAGCAGCGAACGAGGGCTACTACAAATATCAGAAAGTCATGGTGCCGATGCGGGATGGGGTGAGCTGGAGACGGTCATCCTTACGCCACGAAATCAGCAGGGTGCATTGCCAATTCTGTTGGAGCGCACCCCCTACGGCGTGCCGGAGGAAGCTGCTTATGCCGGATATCGTCCTGATGCGGCGAGCATGGAAGCGGATGGGTACGTTAGCGTTTATCAAAATATCCGTGGACGCTTTGAGTCGGAGGGCGAGTTCGAGATGAACCGTCCACCGCGGTCTCTGATGGGATCGAAGATCTGTCAACGACTCGTCAAAAGCCAAAGACTGTGGACGAAGTCACCGACGCCTGGGACACGGTGGACTGGCTGGTGAAGAACGTGCCCAACAACAACGGACGCGTCGGCATTTACGGGACTTCGTATCCCGGCTGGCTGGTGATGGAGGCAGCGCTCAATCCGCATCCGGCGCTAAAGGCGGCGATCGAAATGGCGTCGCCGGAAGACATGTTTCTGAACGATGACTTCCACCACAACGGAGCGTTCCGCCTGAGCTACGGGTTCGAGTATTCCGCGCTGCTCGAGACCTCAAAGACCGAGAACAACCACTTCAAGTTCGATCGCGGCGACACCTATGACTGGTATTTGCGGCTAGGGCCGCTCGCCAACGCCGACGCGGACTATTTTCACGGCAAGATTCCGACCTGGGAAAATTTTGTGGCGCATCCGAACCGTGATTCTTTCTGGCAGGAGCGCGCACTCACTACCTACCTGACCGAGCCGAAACTGCCGATCGTCCACGTTTCCGGCTGGTGGGACCAGGAGGACATGGTCGGGCCGCAGACAATTTACTCCACGCTGGAGAAGCATGATTCGCAGCACCTGAACTACTTCGTCGGGGGTCCGTGGAACCATGGGCAATGGAACGGGATCAGCTCCAGCCTCGGGGCGATCCAGTTCGGATCGGATGCCTCGCTTTACTACCGGCAGCAGATCGAGAAAAAGTGGTTTGCCTATTGGCTCCTGGGGAAGGGAGCGCTCGACTTTCCTGAAGCGCAAGTCTTTCAGACGGGAACGAACCGCTGGCAGAGTTATGAGAGCTGGCCGCCGAAGTCCGTCACTCCCAAACGCATTTACTTGCAGCCGGAGGGCAGGCTTTCATTTGAGGCACCGAGCTTCGACGCGCCGAGCAAGGACGCCAAGGCTTATGACGAATACGTAAGTGATCCCGCGAATCCGGTGCCTTATCGTCCTCGGCCCGTGACGCCGACTTATCCTGGACCGGAATGGCCAGTGTGGCTGGTGCAAGACCAGCACTTTGTCGATCATCGTGACGACGTTTTGACGTATACGACTGAGCCCTTGATGGAGAACGTCACAATTACAGGTGACGTGGTGGCCGAACTGTTCGCTTCTACTTCGGGCACGGACAGCGATTGGATCGTGAAGTTGATCGACGTCTGTCCCGCCGATGCTACCTACAACACGACCACGCGACAGCCGATGGCGGAGTTTGAACTGATGCTGAACTCGGAGATTGTCCGAGCGCGTTTCCGTGACAGCATGCGGGAACCAAAGGCAGTGCCTCCGCAAGAGCCCCTGAAATACACGATCGATTTGCACGCGAACGACCATGTGTTCCGGACGAAGCATCGGATCATGGTGCAGGTGCAGAGCACGTGGTTTCCGGTGTATGACCGCAATCCGCAAAAATTTGTGCCGAACATCTACAAGGCCAGCGCCGCCGACTACCAGAAAGCGACCGAGCGCATCTATCATTCGCCAGCGCAGCCCTCGGCCATCGTCTTGCCGGTAAACACCGGCAGCAGCGTGCCTGGCGACGCGCCCGACAGCTGCTATCCTCCGCTCAAGCGGCAACAGAAGATTGATGCTGCCAAACTTGACAGCTATGTTGGCAACTACGGGGCGGTGGGCTTTTCGCAATTCAGAATTGTGCGGGACGGCGACCAGCTTTTCCTGGCGCTGGAGGCTCAGAAATTTCTGTTGCAGCCGATTTCGGAAACCTATTTTTATAGCGGCGAGCTGAATGTGGAGCTGAATTTTGCGCCTGACCACGACGGGAAGGTGCGGGCGGTCGCCATCCGCGGCAACTCCGGCATAATTCACGTTGCGTACCGGGTCGAGAAGTGAGATTGCAGAAATTAGAGGTCAGATTGCAGAGGTGAAACCCTTGCGACTTGGGTTCTAACCTCTGCAATCTGACCTCTAACCTCTGACCTTTCCTTACTCCTTTTTCATGGTGTCGATCAAGACGTAGAGCTGATTCGTGTCCGTCACCTCGACGTAGGGCTTTTCCGCATGTCTGCTGCTCACTATAAAGATCGTCGGGGTGTGGTCGATGTGGAGACTTAGGCCCAGGTCTTTGTCGGCTCGGATCAGCGCCGCGAACTTGCCCTGCGGATCGACGACGAACGGGATTGAAATCTTGTTATCGGCGGCAAACTTCTCGGCAAATGCGCGCAGGTTCTGCGGGTTGATTTCCATCTGGTGAGCGAAAACAGTTTCACGGAATGCGTCTCCGAGCTCCTTGGAGTGGGTGTCGAAGTAGCGCGCCAGCACGGCTGCGTCGAACGACCAGTTGTGCATCGGCAGCGGAAAATCATGCTGCACCAGCGGAATCTTGTAAGTCCGTGAGGCGGTGGCCAGAAGAGGCGCGACGCGGCCGCATTGCGGACATTGCAGGTCCTCGAAAACGACGATGGCAAGGGTCGTGCCTTTCGGCGGACGGAGGGCCTCGGGCACACCCTGCGCTAGAACCGGCAGGCAAAGCAGAACGAGCGACAACAGTAGCTGGGTCAATAGTCGTTGAATCTTCATAGTTTTGTTTGGATGCGCATCGAACTGAGAATAATCATATGGTAGCGAATTCGGCGCGGTCGCGCACCTGCGGAGCGCCACGAAAGTAATAGCGTATTTGGCGTGGGATCGCCAACCCTACACATCGCAACTGTACTGTTTCGGTTTGTTTTTCTCGGCTTTTTCGGGGGAAGTCTGAAATAATCAGGCCCCCGGGGGAAATCCCTTATGAAACTGCTGCGATTTCTTGTTCTATTCTGTTTATTTGCGAGTCTGTCTGGGATCGTTGTTGGACAGACCAGTTCCGGTCAATCCAGTACCGTCAGTCCCGCGGCACCTGCCTCCACCGCGACCGGCAGTTCTTCCGGGGCGTCGGAATCGAAAGCGCCCGAAGCTCCGGCCGACACGATCGTCGAATACTCGCCTCCTCCGGCGGAGTACGCCCGCGCCAAGGCTTATTCGAACACCAAATATCGCCACATCTTCATCGGCGCGTTTTATGGGTTTCTGGTGCTGCTGGTGGTTTTGCGATGGCGTGTCGCTCCAGCGTTTCGCAACCTGGCCGAGCGCGTCTCGTCGAACCGGTTCTTGCAGCTCATTATTTTTGCGCCGCTGGTCTTGCTGACGCTGGCGGTCCTCGGAGTTCCCTCGGACATCTGGGATGAGTCGTTGGAGCGCGCTTACGGGCTCTCGGTGCAGAACTGGGGGGCGTGGACCCGCGATTGGATCCTGCAGCAGGCCATTATGCTGGTGGTGGGAACGGTGCTGGTCGGGATCCTTTATTTTGTGATCCGGCGCAGCCCGCGGCGCTGGTGGTTTTATTTCTGGCTCGCTTCTATTCCGATCCTGCTGGCGATGTTCTTTTTGCAACCCATCGTCATCGATCCGCTGTTTTATAAGTTCACACCTCTGGAGACGGTGCAGCCAGTGCTGCTTTCGGAGATGCAGAAAGTCGTCCATCGTGGCGGAATGGAAATTCCGGCCGACCGCATGTTCGTTATGAATGCCAGTTCGAAGACGACTGGTCTGAACGCTTATGTCACGGGGTTTGGCGCGTCCAAACGCGTCGTGGTTTGGGACAACACCATTGCGAAGGCTACCGTGCCAGAAACTCTTTTCGTTTTCGGACACGAGATGGGGCACTACGTTTTGCTGCACATCCCCAAAGAAATTTGTATTGACGCCTCTATTCTGCTGTTTTTGTTGTATGTCGGCTACCGGCTGTCGAATGGGATGCTGGCGCGATGGGGCGCGCGGTGGGGCATTCGCGACTTGCAGGACTGGGCATCGCTGCCGGCGCTGCTGTTCGTGATTACGCTGCTGGCGTTTTTTGCGACTCCTGCGTTCAATGGCGTGAGCCGGCATTTTGAGCACGAGGCAGACCGCTACGGACTGGAAGTGATCCACGGAATTGTGGCGAATCCGAACCAGGTCGCTGCGCATTATTTCCAGAAGAGCGGCGAGAGGAACCTGGCCGATCCCGATCCGAGTACGTTTGTCGAGATATGGTTCTTCGATCATCCGACGCGGCCGGAGCGGGTGCATTTTGTGGCGACGTACGATCCATGGTCGAAGGGGGAAGCGCCAGAATATGTGAAGTAGCAGTATTCGATGCCCAGCCCCTAAGGGGCATTCGATTTGGAGGATGTTCGGCATCGCTAAAGCGATGCCCTGATACGAAGCGATGCCCGATACGAATCTGGGTGTTTTTGGAGATGATTGGGGCTGGAGGCGACCCGGCCGATTTCGCGACCTTACTTCAGGTCGCTACCGGGTTCCAGGTTGTAAAAGTAATAGAAACGCAGGCCGAGGAGTTTGCCGGGGAATTCTTTTGGTAGTGGCGGGAACGGAGCCGATGCGGTGATGCTGGCCATTGCGGCCCGATCGAGGGCCACGTCTCCGGAAGTGGTGTCGCGGATCAAGCCTTGCACGGTGCCATCTTTCATGATGACGAATTCCAGCGCCAGCTTGCCTTGCTTCAAGATCGGCGGATAGACCGACGGCGGCATCAGGGTGTACCAGTTCTGCTTCACAATCTGCACGATGCGCGTCATGTAGGGGCCGAAGTCCACGCCCATGGTGTCGGTAAGGATTTCGGCGGGCGCTAGGGCTTTATAGCCCCCCTGACCGCGGCTGATGCCATAGTCGCCGGCGTTTCCAGAGCCGTAGTGTCCGCGATTGGCGGCTGCGGCCTGTTCGGCTTGCGCGATCATATCGCCCGCCGTTGACTGAGTATTAAAATTCACCGGCGGCCGGTTCTGCGGAGGCGATTGCAGGCGCGCGGGCTGATCGTTCTGCTGGGGTTGGGAGAATCCTGAATTGTCTGGTGGCGCGGCCGGCTGCTGATTGTTTGCAACCTGATTTTGCGGAGGCTGGCCTTGTGCCGGAGGCGCTTGCACGTTCGCGCCGGGCTGTCCGGGATGCGCGCTTTGGAGGATCTTCTTTAATTCTTCGTGATTGATCTGCGGCGCTTTGCTGGTGGCGATGCGGTCTTTGTCGGAAATCACTTTCGCGTCGGGACGTTTGGTCAGCTTCTGCTCGTCGGGCGGCAGCTCCAGGAAGGTCGCGTCTTTCGACTGGTTTGGATTCGATATTGCGAGATCGACGGTGCGGTGCGGCAGCAGGCCCATCAATCTCTCGCTGTTCCATAACAGGATGATCACGAACAAGTGAATGATGACGGAGAGCCAGAGGGCTTCGCGCTTGCGGGCGCGGGAGAGATCGTCCTGCAACTGGATTAGAAGATGGGGGACATCGTCAGGATTGAAGCCGCGGTAAGCGGTCTCCCAGTGCTGGGCTTCGAACAGGTCGCGCTGCTCCGGCGACTCGGGCGGAGTCGCTGCCGCGCCGGATGAGGGATCGCGAGACGGAATTTGAGTGACCGGCATCAGGCAGAGACTATTAAGCTTAGAGCCGCGGGCAGACTTCCGGGTTGCGTAAGCTTACGGGTAATCGGTTCGTAAAGTTACGTAAATTATGGAGTTGCGACGGCTGATTGTATTGTCGCATTTTTCGCGTCCGACGCGTGAGTACCTGAGTAATGGCGCGGCAATCCGGGTGCTGGGACGAAAAGCAAATCACTAATTGCAGTGCGGCGGTATCAGACATGTTTGTTGCGAGTTATGAGCGCGGATTCTGCCGTGCGTTATAGTCGTGCGTTCCAGTCGTACAATGTTCATTGTGATCTGGATTGGGTTTCGCCGAAGAACTAATCGAGGGAATATAGGCGTGCTTATTGTGGGGGCTGCGCTGCTCGTCGCTCCCAGCGCAATGCTGGCTCAAAGGGGTGGTGGTGGACCCGCCCCGGCCGGTGTAAGCGCCGGCGCTGGCGCTCCCTCAGGAGTCGCCGAAAAGGACGAACTCAAGAATTTTCACCGCGCTATGGCTATGCAAGCCACCGCGGAGCAGCGGGCAGCGTTTGCCAAGGTGGCGCAATATGTTGAGGCCGCTGGGGATCAGCTGCGTGGGTTCCGCGAGTCTCTGCGGCAGGGCCCGGCTTCGGCCGCGCCGAGCGATCGCGCAGCCGTCCTCGATCAGGCTCTCGAAAAAGCGCGCTCGCGCAGCCAGAATTTTCTCGCCTCGTTTTCTTCCGTGCAAAAATCGGGGTTGCAGGACACCGTCAAAAAACTGGGACGGGCCGACGCCGAGCTCGACCGACAAATCAGGGCGCTGGATCAAATCGTCCACACGCCGAAAGCGGAAATCGAAGCGATCTCGGGCTCCGCCGCCGCACTCGACAAGGCGCTTGACAGCTTTCAAAGCGAGCAACTGGCGCTGGGCAGAGAGATGAGCATCTTCTTTGACCCGGCCGGCCGGGGGGTCACTTTCAGTCTCCCCATGGTCACGAACTCGATCAACATCGAGGGCCAGACCGTCTCAATTCCAGCGTCCGGCATCGTGTCCCGCCTTTCCGGCGAAAACGGGCGCAATCTTTTCAGTCTCAAACTGGTGGCCGATCTCTCTGACGTGCAGCACAACATCAGAGGCATTCTTCGTTCACAACTCACGCGTTCTCCGCGTTGCGGCGAGCGCATTGAGGTTCAACAAGCCACGCTTAACCCGCTCATTCCGGCCGGGCTGGTGGTAGCGGACTTGCACATCGAGCGCTGGGTGTGCGCGCCGGGGCAGCAGAGTCCCACGGAGGTGGCGGATGGCGAAGCCACTATTGAGGTGAGGCTTACTCCGTCGCTCGATGCAAACGGGGGCTTGGCGATGGCCTCGGAAATTACGCGGGTGCAAGCCGAGGGGCTGCTTCGAAACCAGCTCCGCTCCGGCGACCTAGGCGTGACGTTGCGCGAGGAAATCGCCGCGTCCGTCCTATCTGCATTGCTGAAGGGCACAGACCTCAAGACCGCACTGCCGCCGGTCGCGCAGCAGTCGGCCACGCTTCAGAAAGTGCAATTTCAGGATGACGGCGCCGAGCAGTTAAGTCTGGTGCTCGACGGTCAGCTGCAATTCTCCGACGAGCAGACTCAACAATTTGCCGCCCAACTCAAGCAGCGGCTGGCAGCGCAGGGAACGACACCGCAGTAGGTCCCAAATCGAAGCCGCGCTTTGTAAAGTTAGGCAAAGATTTGTCGGAATCCCGTTCTTCGCGCAACTTCTGGCTCATAATTCCGTTCATAGAGGTAGACACTCGCCTGGAAAAAGGAGATACCACTATGCTCAAGAAACACCTTCTCGCACTTCTCGCGGCCAGCCTGATCGCGATTGCCGCGACCTTCGCGGCGGCGCAATCCTCTTCCGGCCAATCGTCTAATGATGGCGCGGCCAACGGTCAGTCGTCCCCGCAGGGCAAAGGCGAGTGGCGGCACGGCATGCCCGATCCTGCTCAGCGGACGGCGGAACTGACGAAGAAACTCGACCTCACTTCCGATCAGCAAAGCAAGGTGCAGGACATTTTCCAGTCCGAGCGCTCAACTATGGAAAGCCTGCGCCAGGATAGTTCTCTTTCGCAACAGGATCGCCGCGCCAAAATGATGGACGCGCGCAAGAGCAGCGACACGCAGGTCCGCGCGCTGCTCGACTCTACCCAACAGAAAAAGTGGGACGAAATGCAGGCCAAGCGTGAGCAGTGGATGCAGAAGGGTCATCCGGCTGACGGCGGGCAAGCTCCGCCGCCGCAGCAATAACGAGGTTAGAGGTCAGAGGTCAGATTGCGGAGGTTAAAACCGTAAAACCACTGCGATCTGACCTCTGTCCATTACCCCGACCCCTATGCGTCCCGCGTGCCGACCGATCTCGGCGAGGATCGCGAGCCCTAGCGCCAGCGCTTTCCGCCCGTCTTCCAGCGAGACTACTGGACGCGAGCGGTCGCGTACTGCTTGCAGGAAGGCATTGATCTCTGCCAGCAGCGGTTCTTCTGCAGTGACTGGTGGCTTCGCCATCTGGATCTGCGGATTCACGCTCGGCTGGGCGCCCCATTCATTCGCGTTTTTCGCCGGGATTGAGCCGTCGCGGACGCATTGCCGACCGTAAACACGAGTACGTCCTGACGTCCATAATCAATTGAAATGTACTGCCCGGGCTGGAAGAAGCGCAGCTTGCGCACTCGTTCGGTCGAGACACGGCTGGCCGTAAAGTTGGCCACGCAACCTGACTCAAACTCGATGCGCACGTTCGCAATGTCAACCTTGCCCGAAAGAATCGGGAGGCCCACTGCGCGGATCTCCTTTACCTCGGACTTTACGAACGTCAGCACCACGTCGAGGTCGTGGATCATGAGATCGAGCACCACGTCCACATCGAGGGCGCGCGGAGAAAATACGCTCAGGCGGTGAACTTCAAAAAACATAGGACGATTGATGAGCGGCAGCGTGGCCCGCACCGCCGGATTGAAGCGCTCCAGATGCCCGACCTGCGCCACCCGCTTGTGCTCCGTCGCCAGGCGAAGCAGCTCGTCGGCTTCGGCCAGTGTGGCTGCCAGCGGCTTTTCGATGAGGACGTCAACGCCGGCTTCCATCAGGGTGCGTGCTACATCCAGATGCAAAATTGTGGGCACCGCGACAGATGCTGCTTGCACTTCGCTGTGGGTGGTCAGCATTTGCTCGACCGAGCCGAATGCGCGGCAGCCGAACTCGCGCGCAACGGCGTCGGCGCGTGCCGTTTCCGGATCGACGACACCCACCAGACGCACGCTGCCGGCCTGCTGGAGCTGCCGATAGACACGCGTGTGATTGCGTCCGAAGGCACCGGCGCCAACGACAGCAACATTGATAGGGAATTCTTTCACCGCGAACCGCCCCTCTACATCTTCTTCAGCAGCGCAATCTGTCCCGCATGATAAAGCTCATGCTGCACTACGCCATGCAGCATGTAATAAAAATTGTAGTGCGCGCCCTTCTTGCCCGGTACCTGCTGGCCAGCGACTTCTCCGGAAACTTCTCTACTGCCGCGATGAGTTCCTCATGGACGCGCCGGACCTGCTCCAGCGTCTTCGCCCAGGCCTCCTCGCTCGTATCCAATACCGGCGGGAAATTCTTTGCAGCGGAAAGCTTCACCGCCACGCCCGTCATCCGCCGCCGCACCGCGCCATCCCAGGCCGCGATGTGGAGCACGAGTTCCCAGATGGTGTGCGCGTCCTTGATCGGACGGGCGGCCGCCTGCGCGGCTGTGACGCCTTCAGGATCTGAAACAGGGAATCGCCGTGCCATGCGCCGCCGTCGAACGCGCGGCGAAGTTGGTCGGCTATGCGAGCAGTTTCGGACATAAGAATAGCTCTATTTCGAAACTATACACGAATAACGGGTATTCAGGTATACTGTCTCAGTGATCTCCAGCTTCGGAGATGCGACGACGGCTGATATCTATCACGGGAACGACAGCAAAGCTGCCCGTAGGATTGGACGCGAGCTCTGGAGCCGGGTGCAGCAAAAACTCGATTTGCTGAATGCCTGCACGTCCATCGAAGACCTGCGGATCCCCCCGGCCAATCGACTGGAGAAACTGCGAGGAACTCTCGCTGGCTTCTACAGTATCCGCGTAAACCAGCAATATCGAATCGTATTCAAATTCGCGAACGGCAACTGTGCCGAGGTTCGCTGGACCGACTACCATTGAGGACTCACTATGCTGCCAGAATTTCGCATCGCAACTCACCCCGGCCAAATCCTGCTCGCGGAGTTTCTCGAACCGCTGGGGCTGACCCAAGCTGAACTTGCCCGCGCTCTGCAAATCCCGCTCAACCGGGTCAACGAACTGGTACGGGGCAAGCGCGGCGTCACACCCGAGTCTGCGCTCTTGTTTTCTGAATACTTCAAAAACTCTCCAGAGTTCTGGATGAACCTGCAAACCGCACATGACCTTTCTCGCGCGCGCCAGGAAATGCGAAAAGGCCTACGCAAACGTCCCGGCGGGGTTACCCGAGTCGGAAAGACGGTAAGAGGCCGCCGTCGCGTCCAGGGTGCAGACTGAGCATCGCTGTTTAGGTTCCGCGACGCTATTCCGCGCATATCGCAATTCCTGCCGCGTCTGCGGCCCTCGTCATCGCTTCGCCATCCAGCAAGAGACATCGTCCCGCGTCCACGGCCAGACAACTTGCCCCGGCGCGCGCCATCATTTCGATTGTTTTCAGGCCGATTACTGGAACGTCGAAGCGCATGTCTTGCTTCGGCTTAGCAACCTTTACTACGGTCAACGCCCGGCTCAGGGTCGAAGCCTCTGAATTCAATGACCGCATCAGTTCGCCGGCGCGCTCGATGGTTGCGTCTGTGCCTTCCATCGCTTCCACAGCCACGCAGGCTGCTTCCGCAATTACCACTGTTTGTCCGATATCGTACTCGGCGAGCTGCCGCGCCACGTTGCGCCCATATTCTATGTCCTTGCGTTCCTGCTGGTTCGGAGCGCGCTTGGTGAGGACTCCGGCTTTCGCGAGCAACGGTTCCAGCAGCGCGGTCGAGTTCTCGAGCATGATGCCTTCATCGGCTAGAACTTTTGCAACGGCGCCCAGAAGTGAGTCGGTGTTGCGCGTGCCAAGAGAAAGCAGCAACTTTGCCAGCCGCCAGTCGGGCTTGATGGCGGAGAAAATCTGCTTGTGCTTGACCTGTCCCGCCATCACCGCTCGGGTAACACCCTCGGCTTTGAAAGTGTCGATGAGTTTGGAGAGTTCGCCGAGAGAAAGCCAGTGGACGGAGGCGGCGCCTTTGGATTCGATCGCCGGGGAAGTTTCTTCGCGAATTGCTGCCACCACAACTTCAAATCCCTGAGCGCGCGCCGCGTCCAGCACAAGAAATGGGAACGTGCCATTGCCGGCGATAAGGCCAAGCCGTGTCTTAGGCAAGCCACGATGCTTTCCACTACTTAATCACTCCGCGCTCTGAGGATTCGATGAATCGAATCAGCATCTCGACATCTTCGCCGATATCCGACTCTGTCTTCAGTTTTTCCAGCGCCTGCGACGTGTTCAGCTTTGACGCCAGCAGCACACGGTAGGCGTGATGAAGTTTTTTGATGCGCTCTTTGGTGAATCCGCGGCGCTCCAGGCCGACGGCGTTCAATCCGTAGGCGTGGGTGCCGCGCTCGGCTGAGGTTTTCGAGAAGGGCAGCACATCGCGCGTGATGGTGGTGCCTCCGCCGATGAAGGCGTGGGTGCCGATGCGCACGAAATGATGCACCGGGCACAGCGCACCGACCGTCGCCCAGTCTTCCACGGTAACGTGGCCGCCGAGGGTGGCCGCGTTGGCCATGATGATGTGGTTGCCGATCTGGCAATCGTGGGCAATGTGGGTGTAGGCCATGATCAGGTTGTGATCGCCGACCCGGGTGCATCCTCCACCCTTTACGGTGCCGCGGTTGATGGTGACGAACTCGCGGATTTTGTTGTGGTCGCCGATCTCGAGGCGGGTGGGCTCGCCAGCATAGCCGATATCCTGCGGCGCGAGGCCTATCGAAGTGAACGGGGAAAAGTGGTTGTCGGCGCCGATTTTCGTGGGGCCTTCCATCGCGACGTGCGAAACAAGATGGCAGCCTTCGCCTAGCTCTACCTCGGGTCCGATTACGCAATAGGGCCCAATTTTGCAGGATGGATGTATCTTGCTTTTTGGATCGACGATCGCGGTGGGGTGGAGGGTCATTTGTAATCTGGTGATTCTGTAATTTGCAATTTGGGTTGGTGGAGTTCAATCACAAATTACAAATTGGAAATTACAAATTCTCTTATGCTTCCTCGCCCGGCGTCTCGGCCGCTCCCGTGGTCATTGCGCGCGGCACCAGCCGGCACGTCACGGTGGCTTCGGCCGCCACTTTGCCGTCCACGTAAGCCTTGCCTTCCAGTCGAGCGGCCGTGATACGCCACGCCTTTACCTGGACTTCGATCCGCAACTGATCTCCGGGCACTACCGGACGGCGAAAGCGCGCTTTCTCGATCCCGGTAAAAACCATCAACATTTCGTCGCGATTCGGAACCTCGGTTAGCAGCAGCAGACCGCCAGCTTGTGCGATGGCTTCCACAATCAGCACGCCCGGCATGATCGGCTTCTCCGGAAAGTGTCCCTGAAAAAAGGGCTCGGTGATGGTCACGTTTTTTAAGGCGACAATGCTCTTCATGCGCACCAGTTCGACCACCCGGTCGATCAGGAGAAAGGGATAGCGATGGGGCAGGATCTTGAGAATGTCGCCGATGTCCATTCCAGTTTTCACCGGCTCTGGTTCGTATGGCGTGGGTTGTGCAGTGTCTGTCATGCAGTTTCGTTCACGGCGAAGATTATACTGTAGCGCAAGAGAGAGGTTAGAGGTGAGAGGCCAGATTTTAGAGGTGAAACCTATATGCCGATTTTCAGGCTTTTCACCTCTGCAATCTGACCTCTAACCTCCGACCTCATTTGACCTCATTCCAGAAAGGCCACATGCATAGATTACTTGCCTTCATTCTTCTCTCCTCCGCCCTCTGGGCGCAGCAGGCACCCCAGCAGTCCGCGGTTCCCGCTCTCCCCGCCGACATTCCCTCGACCGCGGACCGCTATTCCGTCCTGCTGATGGGCAATCTCACGGGACAACAGGCGGTGTGGACTGCCTCTGACGGCACGCTGCACATCTTTTTTCAGTTCAATGACCGCGGGCGCGGACCGAAGACGACCAGCATTCTTAAGCTTGATGCGGGTGGCATTCCGTCGTCGGAAGTCATCACTGGCAACGATTATCTGAAGTCGCCTGTCACCGAGAATTATTCGCTCGAAGGCGGCACGGCGCGCTGGAAAAACGATGACGAACAGGGCGAAAAGAAAATCTCGGTTCCCGCGTACTACTCGCCGCTGAATGGCGGACCCTCCGAGATTGCGCTGCTGGCGCACGCGGCGCTGCAAAACGGCGGGAAAATCGCGCTGCTTCCTGAGGGCGAAGTTCGCGTGCAGCGCAAAACTGAGTTGGATATCGAGGTCGCCGGAAATAAAAAGCATGTCACCCTCTACGCCATCGCCGGACTTGATTTCTCGCCTACTTATTTCTGGGGCGAAGGGGCAGACAAATTCTTTGCTTCGGTGGACGAATGGGGCACCATACTTCCCGAAGGATGGGAGTCGTCAGCTTCGACCTTGCTGGCGGCCCAGAATAAGGTCAAAGAGTCGCGGGCGGCCGATTTGGCCGGCAAACTTGCGCACCACCCACCCCATGGAATCCTGTTCGATCACGCGAACGTCTTCGACGCCGAGAGCGGAACAATTATTCCCGACCAGCAAGTCTTCGTCACCGGCGATCGGATAAAGATGGTCTGGCCGTCTCCGACCAACGGCGGTGGGGGTGGGTTAGGTTACCAGGCCCAAATCATCGACGCCACCGGCAAGACTCTGCTCCCTGGCCTCTGGGACATGCACGCTCACGTTGGCGATAACGACGGGCTCTTAAATCTTGCTGCCGGAGTCACCACGGTTCGTGACCTGGCTAATGACACCGACTCTCTGCTCGCCCGCCGCCGGCGTATTGCGGACGGAAAAGAAATCGGCACACGCATTGTGCTTGCGGGAATCATCGACAGTCCCGATGCGTACCACGGACCCACCAAAGTCCTGGTTTCCACCGAAGCCGAGGCTCGCGCTGCCGTCGACAACTACAAGAAGCTTGGCTATGTGCAGATCAAAATCTATAGCTCGGTCAAGCCCGATCTCGTCCCCATAATCATCGACGAAGCTCACAAGAACGGCCTCCGCGTCAGCGGACATATTCCCGCCAACATGATCGCCTCGCAATGCGTCGAGCTGGGATACGACGAAATCCAGCATGTCAATTTTCTTATTCTGAATTTTTTTCCCGAGGTCAAGAACACCAACACCATCGCGCGACTGGTCGAGCCCGCCAAACTCGGAGCCTCTCTCGATCTGACTTCGCCGCTGGTGCAGTCCTTTATCAAGTTGCTGCAAGATCACCACACCAAGCTCGATCTGACGCTTAGCATTTTCGAAGATCAATATCTCAACCGCGCCGGACACATACCGGTCGGCTTTCAACCTATTGCCAGCCGTTTGCCGGCGCAGGTTCGCCGCGGACTGCTCTCCACGGGGCTGACTCCGCCCGCGGGTATGGACGATACCTACCGCAAGTCTTTCGCCAAGATGATGGATTTGGCCGGACTGCTCTATCGGTCCGGAATTTCTATTGAAGCCGGCACCGACTCGATGGCCGGGTTCGCGCTGCACCGCGAACTCGAACTCGATGTGCAGGCCGGCATTCCCGCCAGCCAGGTTCTGCAGAATGCCACGCTGGGTGCGGCCCGCATCATGAGCATGGATAAGGACCTTGGGTCGATCACGCCCGGCAAGCTGGCTGATCTGACGCTGGTTGACGGGAATCCGGTTGCGAATATCAGCGATATTCGAAAGACGGTGCTGGTGGTGAAGGACGGAGTGCTCTATAACTCCGGCGAACTTTATACCGAGTTGGGAGTCGCGCCGTAGCGCGGCCCCTAAAGGGGCAGCTCAATGCCGAAAGTGTGCGGCATCGCTAAAGCGATGCCCTGATACGAATCTCGAAAAAGTGTTGTCCTGATACAAAGCTCGAATATTTAGTGAATTGCTCAGCTCCCGGAGCCCGCAATCTCTGCTGGGGACACTCCCCTCGGTGCTTGTTTCTGGGTGACCACTACTAACCTCGCCCCATTGCGCCGCCGATGATCACTCCAGGGACCCTGTAATTAACGCCCCGGAGACGATCCATGGATTTGCCCGACGCTCAGCCGTCGACCGCAGCTCTGACCGAAGTTGATCGGCGGCGGCATCCTCGCTACACGGTGCAGGTGCAAATCGAAATTCGCCAGGAAGGCAACGACGTCCCCATGCGCCTGGCCACGACCGACCTCAGTCGTGCCGGCTGCTACATCGAGCTGATGATGCCGCTGCCCGCCGGCACTCACATTCAAGCGACACTGTGGCTCGACACCTATCCCATCGTCGTTCAGGGACGGGTCGTCACCTGCCATCCGCATTACGGCAACGGCATTGTGTTTGAAAAATTTGAAGGGGAGGCAGAACCGCAGCTGCACCGGTACCTGGACGGTATCGTCACCACCACTTAGGCCTGCATTACGATTCGGCGATATTCTTCGCGGCGTTGTGGCCGACGCGCTTGCCCATACGAATTATCGGCAAGGTCAATCCATCTTCCAGGGGAACATCCGTGGCTTCCAACTCTACGTATCCCTTTGCCCGGTAAAACGGAACTCCCGTCAAGGTTGCGCCCATCTCAAGCCGGCGAAAGCCGGCTGCCGTCGCCGCGGCCTCACAGGCGTCCAGAATCATTCCGCCGATGCCGCGCCGGGCCCATGCAGGATGCACAAAGAACGCCCGAATCTTGGCTGCATCGGTTGCCGGGACGAGGAGCGAATCCTCGCGCAGTGCAAACTGATCTCCGCCATACAGAGTTTTGCGCTTGCTCCAGCCACCGCAGCCCACCAGTTGGGTGCTTTCCGAAGATTCGACAGCCTCGGCGGCAAAATAAGTGCCGTCCGCGATCAGCTGCGAGTCGACGCCATAGACGGTCCGCAGCGCGCTCTCCAATTGCGCGGCGGAATAATCGCCCGCTTGCAATCCCCGCACGGACGCTTCAATCAATTCCCGAAGCATGGGAATATCGCGAGCGTTTGCCAGGCGAATGCTTATCTTCATTGGCGACTCATCATTAGCGACTTATCGGCTGGTGAGCGCTGGCTGACGCGGCAAGGCGTGAGAATCGCTTACGTCCGCGCCGCTGCGCACTCCGCGCAGGGACAAAATTCCCGCAGATAGAACCAGGAAAAAATTCCCAGATCGTGCTTATCGTTGAACGAAAATCTCAGCGCGTACTTGCCTATGGCCTCCGCCGACAACGCTTTCACCGCTGGCTTGAACATGGGCAACGCTCCGGGCGCGAGCTTGGCCGGCTCGCCTGCCTTGCGTCCTGACTTCGCGCGATCATCTTCGCAAAGGGCGCAGGGGCAGGCATCCCGCAGGAACGCGAAGGTGTAGGTGGAACGGTGGCCATCCTTCCACTCGATCTCCAAACCGGTGCCCGTGGTCAAATGAATTACCACCGACTTGGGATCGTTGCCTATGCGAGGCGTGTAATCAGGCAGCGCCATTGATTTCAGTATCGCATGGGTGTCGTGCCGTCCCTAGCTCGCCGGAACTTAGAAGATGTTCCGGAATCCCCAGAACAGAAACCCCGCGAGCATCATGGACATGGGCAGTGTCAACACCCACGCCATGGCGAGGTTGCGCACGGTGGACCACTGCAAGCCGGAGTGGTTCGCGGCCATGGTTCCGGCTATACCTGATGACAGTACATGCGTGGTACTTACCGGCAATCCGAACCAGTCGGCTGCGCCGATGGTGAACATGGCGGTGATTTCGGCCGCCGCTCCCTGGCCGTAAGTGAGGTGTTCTTTGCCGATCTTCTCGCCTACGGTGACGACGATGCGCTTCCATCCGATCATGGTGCCGAGGCCGAGCGCCATGGCTACTGCGACCTTTACCCATCCCGGGATGAAGCGTGTGGCTGCGTCGACGTGTTTCTTGTAGTTGTCCAACCCTGCCCAATCGGACGCACTGATCGGCGGCAGCTGCGTCTTTTTCATCAGGCGCAGGGCCTCGCTGGCGATGTACATATCGTTGCGGAAGTTGCGTACCTGGTCATTCGGAATTTTCGACATTTCTCCGTACAACGCGGTCTCATTGCCGATGCCGCTGACCAGTTGACGTAAGGCCAGCATGGTGTTCGGAGTGAATTGCTTGGTGCGAACATAATCCGTAACTTCTTCGCGAGCATCTCCAATCACCGCGTCAGGGCTGACGTACTTGGACAAGATGCCGGCGGCCTGCTGAGAAACGGCAATGAAGTCATCCGAATCTTTGCGGGTGATGGCATGGTTCAAAGCGTAGGCGGTGGGAACAGTTCCCACGAGGATCAGCATGATCAGCCCCATGCCTTTCTGTCCGTCATTCGATCCGTGAGCGAAGCTGACTCCGGTGCAGGTGAGCAAGAGCAGGGATCGAATCCAGAAGGGCGGCGGCTCGGTTCCTACGGGAGCTTCGTAGAGGGCGCGGTTCTTGATCACGGCTTTCATCAAATAGAGCAAGAGAAAGGCGCAGACAAATCCCACCAAGGGAGAGAGCAGGAGCGACTTGCCAATGTTTGTAGCTTGGCCCCAATCCACGCCGCTGGTGCCGGTTTTCGGGGACATCAGCTGATTGGCGATGCCTACGCCGATAATCGAACCGATCAATGTATGCGAACTCGAGGCCGGCAAGCCGAAATACCAGGTGCCGAGGTTCCAGATGATGGCCGCGACGAGCAACGCGAAAACCATGGCGAAGCCGGCTTTGCTTCCGACCTGCAAAATCAGTTCCACCGGCAATAAAGAAATGATGCCGAAGGCGACCAAGCCGCTGGAGGTTAATACTCCGAGGAAATTCCAGAAGCCGGACCAGACGACGGCGATGTGTGGTTCGAGGGAGTGGGTGTAGATGACGGTCGCCACGGCGTTTGCGGTGTCGTGAAATCCGTTGACAAATTCGAACCCGAGCGCGACCAGCAGCGCGATGCCCAACAGAACGTAAGGCATGACCGATCCGCTATGCACATTGGCGAGGTCGGTGAGGAGATGAAATGCGGAGTAAACGATGCCGATCAGCAGCACCACCCCAAAGCCCAACATCCCGAGCTTTCCCGGACTTTTGCTCAGCTTGTCATGAATTCCAGGCGCAGCTGTGGCCATCGCAACACTCTCCTCAGGTTCGGATCGAAGAACTTATCTCGAATAAAGGCGGAACTATACGGAAGGATTGTTAAGAGAGTGTGAACGGCGGGAGGACTTTACGTCCGAGTGAAACACCCGCGGAGCTTGGACGGGGCACCCTTTTAAGTCGGGACTCCGATTAATTCTTTGACGCAGGGCTCAGCAGCGATGCCCCTACCACTTCTCCGGCATCCGATTCCTGGACGAAGGCGATCAGCCGTATATTCGAAAGATCGGGTGCGTTTTTGACTTTCACTTGCACATCGCGATCGAAGTTCTTGCCTTTTTCTACTGTTCCGACTTTGTTGATACTCTCGGCCACGGCTACGTGACTTATGTCGCGTCCCTTATTCTCGCCGGCGGAAACGTGGGATTCCGCGTGATTGAGCGCAACCGCGACGTAGATGTCGGCTTTGTGCGCTTTGGAATCTGCTGGTAGCGCGTCTACGGCGAGGTGAAGGTGAATCGTTTTTGCGTTCTCCACGGAGACCGCGGAAATGTGGACCGGAATCTTGGCGCGGCTGTGGGCCTTTTCAATGGCTGCGCCCACGGCTTGAACGTCGCTCCCGTTGAGCTGCGAAGTTCCATCGATCACCATCTGCGGCGTGTAAGGGCCCTTTGCTCCGAGGCGGCGGACGTACTCTTCCTGACGGTCGGTGAAAAAACTCGAAGAGTAAGCGTCTTTCCAACCGTCGTGGTTCCAATAGTCCACGTGTTCGCTCAGGACGATTACTTGCGCTCCGGGAATCGGTTGCAGGCCATCCAACTTACCGAGCAGGGCATCGGCGGGAGGACAACTGGAACAGCCTTCGGAGGTGAACAACTCGACCAGTACCGGCGAGGCGGCGGCAGTTGCAGGGAGATCTGATGCCGCTGCCAACTTAGAAGCTGGCAGATTCATGAGAAGAATCGTGAGAAATGCGAGCAGAACTGGGAGAGTGAGCGTGACCTTTGTATTCATGGCAGCGGCCTCAATCGTTAGATTCATTGTAAACAATGGCGGGTTGCGTTTGACCGATTTCCACAGCGCACGATAGACTAGTTGAGTTTGCCTGTACTTGCGGACCCGTTCTGGGCCGCGCCGCGTTTCCGGTTGGAAAGCCGTTGCGGGAAAACAGCAAGCACATGCGGTAGCAAGTGCAGTGGGGATTCATCGCGAGAATTCCCTGCGTCAGCTTGCGACAGAGATGATGAGTAGGGGTCCTTCGACTGCGCCGAGCCAATCGCTTCGCGCCTGGCTTGACTCCGCTCAGGATGACAGTTCCGTGGGGTGATGACAGTTCCGTGGAGCGGCCGGTTGCCTCACGAGGCATGCGGACGAAATCTTAAGGAGAGTCTATGTACGCGGTGATCCGCGCAGGTGGAAAGCAGTATCGTGTCGCCCCGGGCGACGTGATTCGGGTGGAGACGCAGAAAGACAAAGACGGCAAGGTCGAGTTCGGCGACGTGCTGGCGGTTTCGGCCGAGGCGGGCAGCGTTGTGCCTGCGGGTTCGGGGGCGAGCGTCAGCGGCGAGGTTATCGAGCAGGGACGCGGCAATAAGATCCTGGTCTTTCATTACAAGCGCAAGAAACAATATAAGAAGCTGCGCGGACACCGGCAGGACTACACGGCGGTCCGCATCACCGAGATTGCTTTTGGCGGGCAGTCGTTCAAGGCGCCTGAGCTTCCTAAGAAAGAGAAGAAGGTGAAGGCGGCGCGCGAGGGCGAGCACGAAGCCCATAGTGAAGTGAAGCGGTCGAAGCGTCCGGGGAAAAAGGCGACGAAGCATGTCGCGCATCCGCACGCTAAGAAGGCTGCTCCGAAGAAAAAAGCGGCTAAGAAGAAAAAGAAGTAGCTGCGCGGATTCATCTTGAGGGTAGGGGTCCTTCGACTCCGCAGCTACTTCGCGTTCCGCGAAGTGACTGCTCCGCTCAGGATGACAGCTTAGTTTAGGGATTTAAATTATTGGCAACTGGCCACTGAGAATCGGGAACTGATTTTATGGCGCATAAAAAAGGACAGGGTACTTCACGAAACGGGCGCGATTCGAACGCGCAGCGGCTTGGCTTTAAGGCTTTCGGCGGACAGTTGGTGCCGGGTGGGACGATCATCGTCCGGCAGCGGGGCACGCGGGTTAAGCCGGGGCTGAACGTTGGGCGCGGCAAGGACGACACGCTCTTCGCCAAGATCACGGGACGGATCAAGTTCCTCGACAAGGGATCGATGGGGAAATTTGTGATGGTCGAGCCCGAGGCGATTGAAGCGGAGTAAGGTCAGAGGTGAGAGGTCGGATTGCAGAGGTGACGTCTTTCAACTTCTGCAGGCGGGCCTTAACTTTCACCTTCGGTAGAGGGAAACAGACTGGCAGCCTCGGCTTTGCGTCGAGGCTTTTCGTTTTGCTGCGGCGCTTCAACTCGCGGGAACAGCATAGGTCGTCTGTTCCTGCGTGAGTTTTTCTGGTGCTGGCTTTTCGCGGACAGGAGTGTCCGCGCCACATAACACCCATGTTTATTGATGAGGCCAAAATTCGGGTTAAGGCTGGGGATGGCGGCAACGGCTGCATGGCGTTCCGGCGGGAGAAGTTTATTCCGCGCGGCGGCCCTTCGGGCGGTGATGGCGGCAAGGGCGGCGACATCTGGATGGAATCGAGCGAACGCCACAACACGCTGGTGCATTTCCGTTTCAACCCTGAATACACGGCTGAGCGCGGGCGGCATGGCGAAGGCTCGAAGAAAACCGGGCGCGATGGGGAAGGAATTGTGCTGAAGGTGCCGGTGGGCACGACTGTGTATGACGAGGACACGGGCGAGGTGGTGCACGATTTTTCGCGTCCCGATGAACGGGTTGTGATTGCTCGCGGTGGACGCGGCGGCCGGGGGAATGCTCAGTTTGCCACTTCAACGCACCAGGCTCCGCGAGAACATGAAGAGGGTCGTCTGGGCGAAGAGCGCAATTTTCGGCTGGAGTTGAAGTTGCTGGCTGATGTCGGGCTGGTGGGATATCCCAATGTGGGTAAGTCAACTTTGATTTCGCGCATTTCGGCGGCACGGCCTAAGGTGGCGGATTATCCGTTTACTACGCTGGAGCCGAATCTTGGTGTGGTGCTGGCGGGCGACAAGGGACGCGAAGAGAGTTTTGTGGTGGCTGACATTCCGGGATTGATTGAGGGCGCGCACACGGGATCGGGGCTGGGTACGCAGTTTCTGCGGCACATCGAGCGCACGCGGTTGCTGGTGCATATGGTGGATGTATCGGATGGCAGCGGGCGTCCGGATGTGGTGAAGGATGTTGAGGTGATCCGGGGCGAGCTGGCTAGTTTTGGGGCGGGGCTGGAGAAGAAGCCGACTTTGATGGTGGCGTCGAAGATTGATGTGGCGAATCCGGAGAAGCTTAAGAAGCTGAAGGCGTGGGCCACGCGGCGGAAGTTGAAGCTTTATCCGATATCGGCGGTTACGGGCGAGGGGATCGAGAAGCTGAAGTTTGCTATGGCGGAGGGTGTCGATAAGGTGCGGAAGGCGCTGGCGACGGCGCAAGCGGAAGAAATGAAGATCTCTCGCCCCGGCGCTTGATCGGCCGTCGGCTCCGGATGCGATGGTTGATGGAGTGTAGTGGAGGAGTTTCACCAACAATCACTTGGCGGTATCGCCAACACATCGGCTTTCATTGACTTGACTCTTTCATCCACGTAACATTTGCCCCTGATGATCGGACGAACTATCTCGCACTACCGGATCGCGGAAAGATTGGGCGGCGGCGGGATGGGCGTTGTGTACAAAGCCGAGGATGTGAAGCTCGGCCGCTTTGTTGCTCTGAAGTTCCTTCCCGACGACTTCGCCAAAGACCCGCAGTCCCTGAGCCGTTTCGAGCGCGAAGCCAAGGCGGCCTCGGCCCTGAACCATCCCAACATTTGCACCATCTACGAGATTGACGACCAGCACGAACAGGCGTTCATCGCCATGGAGTTTCTGGATGGCCAGACGCTCAAGCATCTCATCGGCGTCCGGCCGCTGGAGCTGGACACGCTGCTCTCGCTGGCAATCGAGATCGCGGACGCGCTCGACGCGGCGCACTCGAAAGGGATCGTTCATCGTGACATCAAGCCCGCCAACATTTTCGTTACCGAGCGAGGCCACGCCAAGGTGCTCGATTTCGGCCTGGCCAAGGTCACAGCATCCGGCGCGAGCACGCAGCATGAGGACACGCGAACCAACGCCGATGAAGCGCACCTGACCAGTCCCGGGACAACGGTGGGCACGGCCGCGTATATGTCTCCGGAGCAGGCGCGCGGACGCGACCTCGACGCCCGCACCGATCTGTTCTCCTTCGGCGCGGTGTTGTATGAGATGGCCACGGCCCAGTTGCCGTTCCGCGGAGCCACGACCACCGACCTGTTCGACTGCATCCTGCATAAGGCGCCGGTGCCTCCGGTGCGGCTGAATCCGGAACTGCCAGCGGAATTGGAGCGCATCGTCAGCAAGGCGCTGGAAAAGGACCGCGATCTGCGCTACCAGCACGCGGCCGACATGCGCGCCGACCTGAAGCGATTGAAGCGCGAGACGGAATCGAGCCGCACCGGAATTCCCGTGGCCGCCGACGCCAGTCAGCCCGCAGTGACAAGCCCAGGTCTTTCGAGCGACCGGCAGAAGTCGGCATCGGGTTCGGACCAGTCATCGGCGACTGTGCCAGCGTCGGGCGCACGCTGGAAGATTCTGGTTCCCGCTGCCGTGGTCGTCCTCGCGGCTTTGATTGGCGTCGGACTCTACTTCCGGCCGCGCCCGGCCACCGTAGTGACCGAGAAGGACACTGTTGTGCTGGCGGATTTTTCCAATAGCACCGGCGATCCGGTGTTTGACGATGCCTTAAAACAAGCGCTGGCCGTGGATTTGGGTCAGTCGCCGTTCATCAACATTCTTTCCGATCGCAAAGTGGGTGAAACCCTGCGACTGATGGGCCGCCAGCCGAGCGACCGCATTACCCAGGACGTAGCCAGAGAACTCTGCGTGCGCACGGGCAGCAAGGCCATTGTGCTGGGATCCATTTCGAACCTCGGCGGCCAGTATGTTATCGGTGTGGACGCCGTCGGCTGTAGCAACGGCGATACGCTGGCCAAAGAACAGGAAGAATCGGCGGGCAAGCAAGACGTGCTGAAAGCGCTGGGCAAGGCCGCCACCAGCCTGCGCGCCAAACTCGGCGAATCGCTGGCCTCAATCCAGAAGTTCGACGTGCCGGTGGAAGCGACCACATCGTCACTGGAAGCGCTGAAAGCCTTCAGCATGGGCATCACCACTTTCCGCACCAAGGGCGATGCTGCGTCAATCCCGTTCCAGAAGCGCGCTCTCGAACTCGATCCCAATTTCGCCGCCGCTTATGCCGCGCTCGGGGTTGCATACATGAATCTCGGACAGGCCAGTCTGGCCACCGAAAACATTGAGAAAGCCTATGCGCTCCGCGACCGGGTCAGCGAAAGGGAAAAATACAGGATCTCGTCCCTCTACTACCAGAACGTCACCGGAGAATTAGAGCAGGCCACACAGGTTTACGAACTGTGGGCGAAGAGCTATCCGCTGGATTCGGTACCGCACGGCAACCTCGGGGACGTCTACGCCCAGCTTGGCCAATACGATAAGGCCGTGGCTGAAGCGCTGGCAGCGCAGAATCTGGAGCCGAGTATTGTTGGTTATACCAACCTGGCGGGGGATTATCTCTCCCTCGGCCGGTTCGATGATGCCGAGAAGGCGATCGAGCAGGCAAAGGCGCGCAACCTCGACGGCGATTTCCTGCACCAGGAGATCTATTACTTGTCATTCCTCAAGGGCGACGCGCCCGAGATGGAGCGGCAGGTGGAGTGGGGCTCCGGCAAGCCTGGAACCGAAGACCTCCTTCTCTCCGTACAGTCCGACACCGAGGCCTACTATGGACGCCTGGGGAAAGCACGCGATTTTTCCCGGCGTGCAGTGGATGCGGCCGCCCGCGCCAATGCAAAAGAGGCGGCTGCGCTCTGGGAGGTCAACGCTGCCATGCGGGAAGCCGAATTCGGCAACAGCGCAGTCGCAAAGCAGGATGTCGCGTCGGCACTGGCGCTGGCCCCGGGGGGGCGGGATGTAAAGCTTTTCGCCGCGTTGGCGCTGGCGCGCGCCGGTGATACCGCTCACGCAAAGGCGCTCGTCGAAGAACTGGAACGGGATTACCCGTTGCAGACCGTGCTCAAGGTCTACTGGCTACCGACGATCAAGTCCGCAATAGAATTGAATGCCAACAATACCTCTCAGGCTTTAGTGTTTCTGGAGGCGGCCGCTCCTTACGAACTGGGCCAGCCGGCGCAATTGCAAATGGGCACGATGTATCCCGCCTACCTCCGCGGCCAGGCTCAATTGCTGGCGCATAACGGCCCCGCTGCCGCCGCCGAGTTCCAGAAGTTTATCGATCATCGTGGCAATGTCATCAACTTCCCGCTGGGCGCACTGGCGCATCTCGGCCTCGCCCGCGCCTACGCGCTCTCTGGCGACACGGCCAAAGCCAAGGCCGCATACCAGGATTTCTTCAGTCTTTGGAAAGAGGCGGACTCCGACATCCCCATCCTGAAGCAAGCCAATGCGGAGTACGAGAGACTGCAATAGCCAGATAGAGTCTTGTCTTGTCCCTCGCCGCGTTTGCACTCAGAACAGGTCTCAGCGGAACTTCGATCGTGCCGCCAGCCTTCCCTACCGCTCCCCCGTGCTAGAATTTCCACAGCTTTTGACCCTAACCTACCGGATCCTGTTTTGATCGAGCTTGCGCCCTCCATACTCGCGGCGGATTTTGCCCACCTGGCGGACCAGGTGGAGCGGGCTACGGCGGGCGGCGGCAGCGTGGTTCATGTTGATGTCATGGACGGGCATTTTGTGCCTAATCTCACGCTGGGGCCGCCACTGGTGAAGTCCTTGCGCCGGGTTACGCGGCTTCCGCTGGACTGCCATCTGATGATTGAAAACCCCGACCAGTTCATCCCCGATTTTGCCGAGGCCGGAGCGGACTGGATTTCGGTGCATCAGGAGGCTTGCCGGCATTTGAACCGGACGCTGCACCTGATCAAGAGCCATGACTGCCGAGCGGGGGTGGTGATTAATCCGGCTACTCCGGTGGAAACCCTCAGCGAAGTGCTCGACATTGTGGATTATGTGCTGGTGATGAGCGTGAATCCGGGATTTGGGGGGCAGAAGTTTATCCCGGGTACGCTGCATAAAATGAGGAAGCTGGCGGAAATTCGCTCGTCGCGGGGATACTCCTACCGCATCGAAGTAGATGGCGGCGTGGGGCTCGATACCGTGGCGGAGGTGGTGCGCGCGGGGGCGGAGATTCTGGTGGCGGGGAATGCGGTGTTTGGCAAGGGCGATGCTGAGGCGAATGCCGCGGCGTTGCTGGACGCGGCGCGGAGCGCGGCACTGTTGCGGGTTTAGAGATTGCAGGGGTGGATTGCAGAGGTCAGAGGTTAGATTGCAGAGGTTAAACCTTTATGCGGCGTAATTCTTTTGTTCTGTTTCTTGCGTTGCTGCTGGCTTTTACGGTGGCTTGCACCAATAAGAAGTCGACGAATCCGCTGGCTAACGTCGGGTCGAAACAGCCTGACAAGGTGCTGTTTGACCGGGCCATGGATGCCATGAAGCATAACCGCTTCGACGTGGCGCGGATGACGCTGCAGACGCTGATCAATACCTATCCGGATTCGGAATATATCGCACGCGCCAAGCTGGCGGTGGCGGATTCGTGGTACGCCGAGGGCGGCACGACGGCGATGCAGCAGGCGGAGATCGAGTACAAGGATTTCAAAACGTTTTTTCCCAATATGCCGGAGGCGGCCGAGGCGCAGCTGAAGGTGGCGAACATCCACTACGAGGAAATGGAAAAACCGGACCGCGATTACACGCACGCGATGCGAGCCGAGGAGGAATACCGGGCGCTGATTCAGGAGTATCCCGACAGCAAGCTGGTGCCGCAGGCCAAGCAGCGGTTGCGGGAAGTTCAGGAGGTTCTGGCGCAGCGGGAGTACGACATCGGTAAGTTCTATTACATGCGGATGGCATATCCGGCGGCGATTGCACGGCTGAAGACGCTGGCGGACCGGTATCCGTTATACAGCGGCGCTGACCAGGCGCTGTTTCTGCTGGGGCAATCGTACGAAGCCGAGATCAATGTGGTGCGGAAGAATGGGCGCATGAATGAAGTGACCAAGACCAGGCTGGTCGAGGATCTGACGAAGGAAGCGGCGGCGGCGTACGACAAGATCATCACGCGGTATCCGGCGATGGACAAAGCGCTGGATGCGAAGGCGCGACTGGAGGCACTGCATCAGACAGTGCCGCGGCCGACGCGGGCGGCGCTCGAACAGAACAAGAAGGAAGTGGCGAGCCGGCATGAGGAGGGCATCATGTCGAGCATGCTGGACAACTTCGAAAAGCATCCCGACGTCGCGCTGGCTTCGCATGTAGGCGAACCGACAATGGTGGATCCGGAGCCGGTGACGGCTACCGGCGTGGTGAGGGCGATGGCCACCGCGGCGGGAGGAAGTGGCGGCGGCAAGCTCACTGTGGAAACGACGAATGGAACGGTAGCGCCTAACCAGGAAGCGCCGCGTTCCGATGCTCCGGCAGCGACAGACTCGGCGGACGTGAAACCGGCGGTGGCGGATCCGAATGAATTAAAGCCGAATGTTGAGACCGATCCTAATGCGCTGCCTCCGCTGCAGCAGAGCAATCAGCTGGACAGCAGTGGTGGGACGTCGAGCGCCAGTACGGCGAGTGCGCCGCCGCCAAAATCCGAAGAGATGGCGGATATCTCTTCGAGCAAGAAGAAAAAGAAGAAGGGATTGTCGAAGCTCAACCCGTTCTGAGGAGGGCAGAGGTTCGAGAGAGGTCGGAGGTTAGAGGTCAGATTGCAGAGGTGAGAGCGCTGCCAGGCGCCGGAGGTCAATTGCCAACTCACCTTTCCGACCATAGGTCTGTTTGAGGTTACGATCGTCACAACGATCTCGAAAATGGCCCATTTCCCAACGGGCTAGGAACGGACGTAACCGGTTACCTCTGCGGGAATCGTTGACTTAGATTGAGGGACAAGGTAGTTTCGCGTTATCTCTCCTTTTAGTGCGAAGGACGACGCTTGGCGCGGAAAATACTGCTCGCTGATGACAGTGTGACAGCCCAGAACATGGGGCGAAAGATCCTGGCCGATGCCGGGTACGATGTCTCCACGGTCAACAACGGATCTGCCGCCCTGAAGCGGATCGCCGAAATCAAACCTGATCTGATCGTGCTGGATGTATACATGCCGGGCTACAGCGGGCTGGAAGTCTGCCAGCGGCTGAAGGACGCGGAAGAAACGGCGCACATTCCGGTGCTGCTGACCGTGGGTAAGCTGGAGCCTTTCAAACCGGAAGAAGCCCGCCGGGTCAGGGCCGACGCTCACATCGTAAAGCCATTTGAAGCCAGCGAGTTGCTGACTGCGATCACGCGACTCGAAGATCGCATGGTGCCGCAGAACTCCGAAGGCGGCAGAAAATGGGAAACCAGCAGCGACCCCGACAATGGATGGAAGAGCCGGCTGGGGTTTCCGTCGAAGAAAAAGAAGGAAGAAAAAGAAGAACCAGAAGATTTGGCGGTGGGAAGTTTCCGCGATTTCCGCAAAGGGAAGAACAAGACTGGCACGGGAGCGTTCCCAGGAAAGTCGACGCCCGCTGGACAGGAGCCAGGTCTGGTTCCGGATATTCCTCGCGACATCACGCCGGAAGAGTTGGACGCACTGAGTGCGCTGGCCGCGAAGCTTGATGGACCGAGAGTGGCGGCTGAAAACGTTGCGCCGCCTGCGGACCGGACGTCCTCAGTAACGACGGTAGCAGAAGTTGCGACGCAAGCCATCGCCACTGCCGCCGAAGCCAAAGTAGAAGAGAAGAGAGAAGAGAAGACGACGGTTGAGGTTTCTGCGCCTGCCGTTGAGCCCGCTACGCCAGTCGTCGAAACGGCGGCCCTGGCGATCGAAGGCAAGGGCGAAGTCGTGATTCCGGTCGAGCACCTGGAACCGGCAACCGTAAGTACGGCGGTTGTTGCGGATGCAGTCGCGGCCGAAAGACATCAGCACCAAACCGAGGAGCCCGCTACTCAGCGTTCAGCAGCACAGGTTTCAGAACCGCTGCCTTTGACAACGCCCGCTGCGGTAATCCCAGTCGCCCTCGACACACCCTTGCTTGCTCAGGAATTCGCGCCCGTGGACAGAAACGACGAACCGGCGTTCGCGAAGGTCGCAAGTGCGGTTGAGCAGGCCGCGGAAGAAAAAATCGAAGCGCAGCCGGTCGTTGCCGCCGCAAAGTCTGAGACTGCAATTGTGGACGCCGTTGCTGCCAAGGATCAGGAATCGAAGTCCGACCCATCGAAGAACCAGGACTTGAGCGCAGAGGAGTTGCCGGCAGAGAAAGCTGCGCAACCGGTCCCGGTTTCGGCGGTCATACCAGAAACAGCGCTAGAAGCAGCGCCATCAGGGGAAGAGAATGTCCGAACGCCGAGCGATGAAGAGCTGGCCCAGGCCTTGCGCTTGCTGACGCCGGCTACCGGACACGCGGGGGTTTCGGCTTCATCCCAACCAAGCCTGGCGGCAGCCGGTCCGCGGTGGGTGGCGGAGCCGATCGCGCTGAGCCGCGAGGACGCTGCGATTTCGCTGGAAGCGGAAATGTTCCGGACGTTCGCGGCAACAGCCGCGACCCTCCCCGCAGCAGTATCCGGCGGCGATCTGAGACCGGTGGCGATTACGGGGGTTTCCGCGATTGCAGCCGCGGTTGAGAACAGACTGGCGGAAGCAGAGTTGGCGGCCAGTGCAAAAGCTTCGTCCGAGCAAGGGGTCGGGCGTGATTTATCGAATCAAAATTCGGAGATCCGACCCGCCGAAACATCAGCTGTCGAAGCGCCTGCTGAGGTGATGGCGGCGATTTCCAATACCGCGAGTCCGGTGTTCGACGAGATAGCGCCAGAAACGGTCGCTGAAAAGCTTGCACCAGAAAAGCCCGAAACTGAGCAAACGAATTCCGCGGCCAAAGTTCCCGAGGAAGCGCCTGTGGAAGAGATCGCGCCAGCGACCTTTGCGGATGCGGTTGGCCAGGACGAACTTGAGGCGGCAACGCAACCGAATGCTGAGTCTTTCAGTGGGACGACCGCTGCAGTAGCGGAAGAGAATCAGGATACGAGTTCAGAAGACGGGGGTCAGGAATCCATGGGCAACGTTAAATCGAAATCGGGGAAATCAAACTGGCATCAGATCCGCACCACGCCGGCCGGTGCCGCCGCGACGAGTGGCGCAGCGGAAACGGCGGAGGCTCCGAAGGCCATGGCTGCTGCGGCGGCAGAGGGTTCGCCGTCATCGTCGTCGGCAACGGACGCCAGCACCATTGCCGGCATCGTGGACAGCGTGATGGCCGATCTTCGCCCGAAGATCGTCGAAGAGATCGCGAAAAGGCTGGCGGGGAAGTAAGACAGCGGCTCACCGCTGTAGCTCGTGCTGGCTCGATTTGAAAAACGCATTCCCGGCCACGGCCGCTACTGATTATGCGACCGTTATGGCACCCGTGGGCTTCGCTCGAGGCTTCGGCGAGGGCAGGGCAGGCTCTGAAGTCGTATCCTTCCAAAATAGATCGAAGCTGAGACTCCGCAACCCTGCCTCATTGCCATGCAGCTACTATTAAAGATAGTGGTACAATTGCCGCCTCCCTCAGAGGAGGGCAACCCATGAAGACTCGACGTGCAGCGGGCTATTCTTGTGTGCTGTTAGCAGCCTGGCTGGTAATACTGATTGTTCCGGCGTTTGCCGGAAACAAACCACTCCAACCGTTAGTGATCCAACCAGACAAATTCGCAGTTTCCAGGCCCCTGGCTGAGATTGCAAAGACCACTCCGCCGCCGGTGTTCCACGGCTGGATTGTGCGCGAAGAGCACGAAACTCCGAACCATATGACCAAGATCTACAACCTTCCGGATCCGGTCATCCAAGACAGCTCTGAGGCCACGCCCGAGTTGGCCATCACCCTCGGTTTCAATTTCGACGGCATGAACGGTACCCAGGCGGGAGGAGTAATTCCGCCTGACACCAACGGGGCGGTTGGAGACAATCAGTTCTTCCTGGTCACCAATTTCGCCTTTAACATTTACAACAAGACGACAGGCGCGATCGAGGTGGGACCGCTGCTCATTAACAGCATCTGGAAGAATTTTGGGGGCCAGTGCCAGTCGGACAATGGCGGCGATCCAGTCGTGCTCTACGACAAAATGGCAAACCGCTGGCTGGTGGAACAACTGGAGTACACGACCAGCTATCAGATTTGCATCGCCGTGTCTCAGACTGACGATGCGACCGGGGCCTACAACCTTTACTCGTATACCTTTACCGGCTTGTCCGACTACCCGAAACTTGCGATCTGGCCGGATGGGTATTACCTTGCCTTTAACTTTTTTGGACCTGGTGACGGCGAGCCCTGCGCTATGGATCGGACGGCCATGCTCGCGGGAACGACCGCAGCCATGGTTTGCTTCAACCCGAATAGTTCGGATATGGGATTCCTGCCTTCCGACCTGGACGGCAGCACACCGCCACCGACTGGCGCTCCTAACCATTACATAGAGCTGGGAAACTCGAATACCACGCTCAAGGAGTATGACTTCCACGTAGACTTTGCGAAGCCCAAGAATTCGACCTTCACGGGGCCGAACACGATTACGGTACCGCCGTACACGCAGCTATGCGGTGGAGGGAACGGGGCGTGCATTCCCGAGCCGAAGGGCGGAGGCGTGCTGGACGCGCTCGGCGATCGCATGATGTTCCGCAACGCCTATCGCAACTTCGGGGACCACGAGGCGATGGTGTTCTCTCACTCCGTGGCTCCCGGTTCGGGCTCGACGGCAGTCGCGGCAGAGCGTTGGTATGAACTGCGCTCCACACCTCCGGGGGGCAGTTTCTCGCTCTACCAGGCCGGAACTTACCAGAACAAAACCGACAACTACTGGATGGGCAGCGTTGCCATGGATAAGAACGGCGACATGGCGATGGGCTTCAGCGTTGACAACGCCACGAGCATGGATCCAAGCATTTGGCTCACCGGCCGCCTGCCCACGGACAAGTTGGGCAAGCTGGAAGGCCACAAGGTGGCGCATAAGGGAAAACAGGTACAGGGAAACGTTAATCGTTGGGGCGACTACAGCTCGATGAGTGTGGATCCCAGCGATGATTGCACTTTCTGGTACACGCAGGAGTACAGCAACGGCGGGTACAATTGGCAGTCCCACGTGGTCTCGTTGAAGTTCAGCAGCTGCGAGTAAGTCGGAACGCGGACGTCCCCACCACCACCACGGTGGCGGGTTTTTTTGTCCCAGTAAGTGCATTTTGTCGAGACCGCGGCAGTCGTGTGTGGCCCCCGGGCGTGGTGGCGCAAGCGTAGGCTTCGGTAACTGCGTGCGTTTGACGGGTGAGAAGACCACGGGATGGAATATGCCCCCAACGGTCCCGCCAGCGTTGGAGTCGGAGAGGGGGGTTACGGATTCGTCTCTTGCAAGAGAACCACATCAGACTCCGAATGGTCGCGTAGAAGGGCGAGATTCTTTCCATCCGGCGACCAATGGAAAGTCTTAGTTTGTTCGGAATTGAAATTTGTAATTGGATGCGCGACGGAACCATTGAGTGGCTGGACCCACAGGTTATCTACTCCGTTATCGCGGATCGAATATGCCACTGCCTTCCCATCCGGCGTGAACTGAACGCCGCTCGAAACGTGCGGACTGACGTCAATCAGCCGGAGCGAGTTCGTCGACCCGAGAGTCAGCAACGCAATCTTGGGCGTCCCCGCCTGCGATTGCGCAGTTGTAATAGAAACCGAATAGGCGAATGTTTTGCCGTCAGCAGCAAAATCCATCTGTCCACCTGAAATGAACCCATGGAAGTCGTTGCTTCCCGGTACCGCTTCCGGCTTGCCCGAACCATCTGCGAGCACGCGCATAATCTGGGCGGCGGTCTCGTCAAAGTAATACACCCACTTTTGATCGGGAGAGCAAACCGGATGATAGTCAAGCTTGCCTGCCGTCAGCTTTTTGCGGTTTGATCCGTCAACGTTGGCGCGCCAAATGTTTGCTGAATTTGCGCCCTCATGGAACGACCACATGAAAACAAGATATTGACTGCCGCAGCTCGACTCATTGAATATCAGGGCTTTGGGATCCTCAACCAGCAACGATGCGTTACTTCCGTCGCGTTCCAGTCTCCACAACCGAGATCCATCGCTAGCCAACAATTTCCCATCGTGGCTCCACGTCAATCCGACGGCGGCCTTATTCCTAACCTGCAAGGGCAGCGAGTCTGCTTGTGGGGAGCGGCTTCCTGTGGCGGGAAGAAGATACACATTGCTCGTTGTCTTGGTCTGCACCGTGGCAAGGGTTCTGCCATCGGCGGATGTCGATAGACCGTGATAATCGTTGGTGTCGCGAGTGATGGGACGGAAGGCTTCACCGGTGCTGGACACCCAGCCGATCTGCCCGCCCAACTGAGGTCCGGCGGGATAATAATTGAAAAGGATTCCGCGCCCATCGGGGGACCATTTCAAGGCCAGAACTATCTTGTCTTGGAACGCAGCGAGACGGCGTGACTTGCCGCTGTCAACATCGAACACGTCAATACCCGTGAGCGCGCTTCCGGGCTGGCGCACACGATAGGCGATCAGCTTACCGCTGGGAGACCATGCCGGATGGGACACTTGGTCCTCTACAGACCCGATTTGCAAGACCTTCTCATCGTTACCGTCTAACGTTGCCGTGAGTAAGCGGTATTTATCCTCCTCCGGATCGTTCTGCCGCACGTAAGCCATCCGACGGCCGTCGGGGGAAAACGTGATATCGCTGTCAACGTCGTGCACAAGTGTTTGCGGACTGCCTCCTAAGACCGGCGAGCGATACAGGTCGAAAGCGGAATTGGGGTCTCGGGCTTTAAGGAAGTAGATGTAGTCGCCGTCAAGCGAAAATCCTGGACCGGCATAACTGCTGGGCGAGGGCGAAGTGATTTGCGTGTCGCTGGCTGTGGGCACGTTGTGGAGCCAAAGGCTCTGGATTCCATTGTCGTCGTTGACACTGAGTACGAACTTGGCGTCCGGCGACACAGCAGCGGATGCAACTTTCCCTAGGTTGGTCACTTGCGTGATCGTAAAATTCTGAAACGGCATGGCCGCAGTGTGATGCAGCAAGGAGTAAAGGCCGAAACCTGCCGTACCGAGTACGAACAAGGCGGCAATCACGCCTGCCGCAACTCCCCAACGATGCTGCTTCGCGGCGGTAAGTACTGCAGAGCTGCTGATTGCAGGCGCGGACTGTGGCGCTGCTGCCAGGATCTTTGCCGGGTCTCCAGCTTTGACCGAGATCCTGCGGCTCGATTCTGTATCCCGCTTTAGTCGCTGTAAGTCGGCTCGGACCTCCGAAGCGTGCTGGTATCGCAGGTTGCGGTCTTTCTCCAGACACTTGTCGATGATCCGTTCCAGCTCGCCAGGGAGATCGGGATTCAAACGGATTGGCGGAGTTGGTGACCGGTTCAAAATAGCCTCGATGATCACGCCGGAGCTTTCGCCGCGAAACGGCGATTCTCCGGTCGCCATCTCGTAAAGGACTGCCCCGCATGAAAAAACATCAGTACGGGCGTCGAGTTCCTTGGCGCGAATTTGTTCTGGCGACATGTAGCCAATCGTTCCCAGAGCCACACCGGGGCCTGTCAGGTGCTCCTCCATGCTGACTGTCGATTCAGCTGAGTTCGCCGATGCCCGTTCGTTATTGACAATTGGTGTGAATTTCGCCAATCCGAAGTCCAGAACCTTGAGATGCCCGCGCCTGGTCACAAAAATATTGGCGGGCTTAATGTCGCGATGAACTATGCCTTCGGAATGAGCGGCGTCGAGCGCATCGGCAAGTTCTATGGCGAGAGGTAGAAGCGCATCCAAATCAATGGGACGGCCCGCGATGCGATGCTTCAGAGTCAGGCCGTCGAGAAACTCCATGGCAATGAAGGATCGGTCTGCATGCCTACCGATCTCGTAAATGGTGCAGATGTTGGGATGATTTAGAGATGAGGCCGCACGCGCTTCACGACGGAGTCGCTCCAGCGCATGTGGATCCTGAGACAGATCCTCAGGCAAGAACTTTAAGGCGACAACTCGACCAAGCTCCGTATCCTCGGCTTTGTAGACGACCCCCATACCGCCACCGCCCAGCTTCTCGATGATGCGATAGTGCGAAATGGTCTGGTCGATCATTGGGCTGAAATCTATTGGGCTGAAATCTTAGGGCTAGGGGTAGGGCAAGTCAATGACGGTTGGGTGGTGCGCTCCGCGCTTTCCTCTACCCCGACGCGCGTTTGACGGGGTGAGAACACCACGGGATGGAATATGCACCCCCCCCGACGCGCACGGGGTTAGCTAAATCTTAGCGGTGGAATCCCGTTCATCGGGTTTGTCATGCCACCGAGAGCTTCCGGTGTTTAACCCATTCGGTGATTGCAAACCAAATCTTTTGCGCGTAATGTTGTGGCCTGTATTTCCCCGATTCGCACGGTTAGAACCGATTCAGCCACGAAGGCAACGGAGTCGTATGTCGAAAAAGAGATCCGTTCGCGATCTTCTTCAGTTTGTCACCTGGCTATAACGCGACGAACAACCACTACACATTGGGTGGCTCAAGTTACGATTCTAACGGCAACCTACTAACGGATACTCTTAACACATATACGTGGAATCAGGACAATCACCCAAAAGCGATGACAGTCGCAGGTACTACGGTGAACATGACCTATGATGCTTTCGGCAGAATGGTGGAGCAAAAGACAGGCTCGGCATACCAGCAAACTCTGATTAGTCCGGTTGGTCCTGTAGCGTTGATGTCACACCAAAATCTCACTCAGTATCGCATGCCACTGCCGGGCGGAGATATTGACGTTACGGGTATCTACTTCTACCACAAGGATAATCTTGGTTCAGTCCCGCTCGTTTCCAGCAGGGGCGGCAGAACGTCCATTGCGGCTAGGCTGTTCGCTCCCTATGGAGAATCTTACAATAACGTCGGCATTACTGGGGATCTCAGCTTCACGGGGGACTATCAGGACTTGGTTACGGGAATTTTCGACACACCGAATCGTGAATTGAATCCCGCACAGGGCCGCTGGATTTCGCCTGATCCGGCAAATGCGTCTTGGAACGCATATTCATACTCAACGAACCCTCTGGGAGAAACCGACCCGAGTGGTCTTGGTCCTCGGATTCCTCAGAATATTGCTCAACCGACGGGTGGCGTTGGTGGGGACCACCCTCAGAACCAGTCAAATCTCGCCGGATTGATGAACACCAATATGATCAATGGCATGGAGGTATCAGATGCCGCTTTTAATGGCGCAATTCTCGGCCAGGGAGGAAATGGTCTTGAATTTGCTTTCGATCCAAATAGTGGAATTGGTCCAGCAACCGGAACTCTCGGTGGATTGGGTAACTGGCAGTGGCAAGTTCCTACGATCGGCACAAATTGCGATGGTAGTGGTGTCTGCGGACCACCATACCTTGTTGATCCGGGCGGTTGGTCGTTCGTTCCTGCGGGTGATCTCGTAAGCGTCACTACAACCGACACCAGCGGTCCCACAAACAACGGGAAGCAGCAAAATCAGGATGATGAAAAGATACAAAAGCAAAATGATTGCATCGCCAAGGCAGCAGTAGCCGGTGGGACAGCCGCTCTGCAAAATTATGTGCCGTTTCCTATCGCTGCTCGACCAAGTCCGCCGGACTACGCAGATCTTTCCGCATCTACTCCACGGTAATTGGAGCGGCAACCGATTTCTTGGCCGCCGGAGGTCAAGCTGTAGTGTCTACTGGGCTAAAAAATGCTGGGTTCGCGGCACTAGCTGACTCAGTAGATGCTGTGCCATTTCTCGGCGAAGGCATGCTGCTCATCCAAGGATTCAAAGCCGCGTATGATGGCGTTAGTGCCTACGTGGAGGCTTATAATAAGTGCATGAGTATACCCTAGCGACGATTTGGCTTTTTATGCATACCGAGAAAGAAGAACAGAGTCAGCGCCAACCAGTAGAGCGAAACTGGCTGATCCACGCGGTCATCATCACCTGGTGCTTACTGGCCGTCTCAACGGAGCATTGGTGGCCGGGTTGGAGTGCTGCTATCGCAGTCGGAGGAGCGGTTCCCGGCCTCGTTGTCCGTGGTCTCAGGAGACTTTGGCATGAAGTTTGGTTCTGGGTAGCAGTAGTGATTATGACTGCGCTCCAAGCCCCTTTGATGCTTCATGTGCAGCCCTATATGGTGCGACTTAAGCTATTGTTTATTTTCCCATTTGCGGTTGCTGACCTTCTTGCGTTCGGGATTGTCATTCAATGCGTCGCGTTAGTGTGCTCCCGAGATACTGCCCTACACTAAATGAATACAGATCAGAATGGGGGCTGGACTGCATCTACGTACGGACGCCACACATTACGTCATCATTTGACGGAGTCTGCCTCAGTCAAGACGGAGCGCTGGCTGGGCTGATATGCCCTGGGTCTTCCAACGAGAGATGGCTGGCGGAGGTCTTGCGTCACGGGATCATCTTGGGGAATTTTCCAGAATTCTCCTCGGTCCCGTACCAGCACGATTTGAGAGGGGGGTGCATATTCCATCCCGTGGTGTTCTCACCCCGACGCGCGTTTGACCCTTCTTTTCGTGCGCCTGTAAGATCAAAAGTCTAGCTCTCAGCATTCAGCCATTCGCACTCGGCCCTGAAAATCTCTTGCTCAGGCTCGTGGAGATGCATCGTTGTCATTTTGGCTGAATGCTGATTGCCGACTGCTCAGTGCCTTCAAATATGCCGCACGAATTGCCAAAAGCTTACGAACCGGGCGCGATCGAAACGCGCTGGGCCGAGTATTGGGTCCAGGAAAAACTGTTTCATGTGGAGACGCCGCCCAGCTCGTCCGAACCCGCCTCGTCCGAAGAAGATTCGCGTCCGGTGTTCACGCTGCTGTTGCCGCCTCCGAATGTGACGGGGCGGTTGCATATGGGGCACATGCTGAACCAGACGCAGATGGATATTATCGTGCGCTGGCATCGCATGCGCGGCCAAATCGCGCTGTGGTTGCCGGGCACGGACCATGCCGGCATTGCGACCCAGATGATGGTGGAGCGCCAGCTTCTAAAAGAAGGCAAGAAGCGGCGCGAGATGGGGCGCGAGAAATTTGTTGAGCGCGTCTGGGAATGGCGGCGCGAGTATGGCGGCGCGATTCTCGATCAGATGAAGCGGCTGGGTGCGTCGGTCGATTGGGGCCGCGAATATTTCACCATGGACGACAACCTGTCGCACGCGGTGAAGGAAGCGTTTGTGCGGCTGTATGAAGACGGCCTGATTTATCGCGGGAAGTACATCGTGAACTGGTGCTCGGACTGCGGCACTGCTATCTCGGACCTCGAAGTGAAGCACGAGGACGTGGCGGGCAAGCTGTATGAGATTCGATATCCGGTGGTGGGCGGAGTCACGGGGAAAGACGAATTCATTACGGTCGCGACTACTCGTCCCGAGACGATGCTGGGCGATACGGCGGTTGCGGTTAATCCGACGGACGAGCGCTACATGCATCTGCACGGCAAGCGTGTGATTCTGCCGCTGATGAATCGCGAGATTCCGATCATTGCGGATGAACTGGCGCAGCCGGAGTTTGGCACGGGCGCGGTTAAGGTGACGCCGGCGCATGATCCTAATGATTTTGAAGCGGGGCTGCGGCACAACCTGCCGCAGATTGAAGTGATTGATGAACGCGGAAAGATGAATGCTAACGCCGGCCCTTACGCGGGGCTGGATCGCTTTGCCGCGCGGGCGCGTATCGTTGACGATCTTTCAGCACAGGGTTTTCTCGTGGGCACGAAAGATTACACGATTGCGCTTGGCAAGTGCGACCGCTCGGGGACGATTGTGGAGCCGCGGCTCTCGACGCAATGGTTTATCAAGATTGCTCCGCTGGCGAAGCGGGCGATTGAAGTTGTGGAGAAGGGGTACATCCGCTTCACTCCGGAGAATTACGGACAGATTTATTTGAACTGGATGCGGAACATCCACGACTGGTGTATTTCGCGACAGTTGTGGTGGGGACACCGGATTCCGGCGTGGTATTGCACGAATAATGAGTGCAAGGAAGTCATTGTGGCGCGCGAGGCTCCGACGGCTTGCAAGTGCGGCTGCACCAAACTGGAGCAGGACACGGACGTGCTCGATACCTGGTTTTCGTCGGGATTGCTGCCGTTTACGACTTTGGGATGGCCGGCGGCTACGCGGGATCTGGATGTGTTCTATCCCAATGCGCTGATGATCACGGGCTTTGACATTCTGTTTTTCTGGGTGGCGCGGATGATCATGCTGGGGTGCTGGTTCATGATGCCTCCGCATCGGCCCACCTTAAACGCCGCAAAGAGCGCGGCGTTTAGGATGGGGCACCCGCCGCCAGACGATGACGTGCTGCGCGCCAGCGTTCCCTTTCGCGAGGTTTACATTCACGCGCTGGTGCGCGATGCTGATCGGCAGAAGATGTCGAAGACCAAGGGGAACGTGCTCGATCCGATCGAGGTGATCGGGCAGTACGGGACGGACGCTACGCGGTTCACCTTGGCGGCTATGGCTGCTCCGGGGACGGATATTGCGTTCAGCGAAAGCCGCACGGCGGGGTATCGGAATTTTGCCAACAAGATATGGAACGCGGCGCGGTTCATGTTCATGAACGTGGATCGGATTGACGCAGGCCTGCGGCCTGCCGATGGCCGGGACGCCCGTACCTCGGTAAGCGGCGGGGTTGCCGGCTTCCAGACGCAAACGCTTGGAGGACCGCTGGATTCTTTCGCGGTTCAATCGCGCGGCTCGGGACGTGCACGAGTCTCTGCTGACGTATCGTTTCGATGAGGCGGCGAATCGCATCTATGATTTCTTTTGGGCTGAATTCTGCGACTGGTACCTCGAGCTGATCAAGTCGCGGTTGAATTTTGAAGAAGGCGCGGACACGTCAGGGGCGCGAGTGGCGTGCGCAAATCTGGTCAATCTGTTCGATTCTTCGTTGCGAATGCTGCATCCGGTGATGCCGTTTATCACGGAGGAAATCTGGCACGCTATGTATGACGGTGCTCCTCCTTTGAAGTCGATTGCGCTGGCGGCTTATCCGGCGGCGGATGAAAAGCAGATTGATCTGGGCGCGGAGACGGAGATGGCGATCTTGCAGGACTTGATCGTCAGCGTGCGCAATTTGCGGGCGGAGTTGAAAGTTGAGCCCAAGGTCAAAGTACCGATTCAGGTTTTTGCGCAGGAGCCGGCGATGCGCGGCCTGTTCGAACAGAATCTGGCGGCGATTGAGCGGCTGGCGAGTGTGGAGAAGATCACGTTCGTCGCGGCGTCGCTCGAGAAATTGCCTGGGGCGCGCAGTACGTCGCGATTCGATGTGCACGTGGTTTATGAAAAAAAGATTGACGTTGCGGCCGAGCGCGAGCGTCTAACCAAAGAACTGGAGAAAATTGAGAAAGAACAGGCTAACGGGCAGCGGCAGCTTTCCAATGAACAGTTTCTCGCGAAGGCTCCGGCGAAAGTGGTTGAAGGGATAAAGGCTCGGGCGGAAGAGCTGAGAGTGTTGCGAGAGAAGACGTTGGCGAAATTACAGGAGCTCAGATAGGACAACCGGGATAGATTGGATTGCCGGCGGGACGCCGGCGCTACATGGACTGGAATTCACGACGCATTACAGCGATTCTTGAGAACGCGCTGAACGAAGATCGGGCGACGCGCGATGCGACGAGCTACGCCTGCATCGATCCTAACCAGCGTGCTTCGGCGACGATTATCGCGAAGCAGGAGTGCATTCTTGCCGGTCTGGGTTGTGTGCCGCGAATTCTCGACGTCTATGCGGCGCTGGAAGGGGCGGTGACTTCGCACTACGAGGTGACGAGCCATCCTTCAATTTTTGATGGCGTGCGCGCGCACCCGGGGCAGCAGATTGCGGTGATCCAGCATAATGCGCGGGTGATTCTGTCGTGTGAGCGGGTGATTCTGAACTTCCTCCAGCGCATGGCCGGAATTGCTACGACTACCCGCAAGTTTGTGGATGCGGTGGAAGGCACGCACGTGCGGATTCTCGATACCCGCAAGACGGCTCCGGGGCTGCGCATGATTGATAAGTACGCGGTGCGCTGCGGGGGCGGGCAGAATCATCGGCTGGATCTCTCCGACGGCGTGCTGATCAAGAGCAATCACATTGCGCTGGCCGGGGGCGCGATTCCGGCGCTGGAGCGGGCGATCCACAATCGGCGCGGGCGGCAGCCGATCGAGATTGAAGTACGGTCGCTGGAAGAAATGCAGCAGGCGCTGGACCATGGGGCGGAGGCGATCCTGCTCGACCATGTGAGTGTTGGCGATGTGCGTAAAGCAGTTGAGATTTGTTCGCGGCGACCGCGGCGGATTCCGCTGGAGTGCGGGGGCGGAATCAATCTGGAGAATGTGCGTTCGTACGCGGAAACCGGCGTCGATTTTATCTCGGTCGGAGCGCTGACGCATTCATCGACGGCGGTGGATATCAGTATGCGGGTTACGCCGGCATAGAACTGCGTCGTTGGTCGATGGTCGGTAGTCGTTCGCCGGCCTCGGATCGTCCACGGTGTTGATTGCCAACGACCAACGACTAACGACTAACGACCAACGACTGTTTATAATTCCCTCCATCTCCCCGTCCACGAAAACTCGCAGCTTACCCTCTGTGCATCAGGCCACAGACGTGCGCCTCGGGCGCATCGTTCGCTTGCTCATGAGCCACGCTACCGTGGTGGTCAGCGGGACCAAGATTGCGGAAGAAATGGGGACGAGCCGGTCGGAAGTTTGGCGGCTGATTCAGCAACTGCGTGGGTTGGGGGTGGATGTTGCGGGGCATCCGGCGACGGGCTATCAGCTGAGAGCGGTTCCGGATTTGCTGCTGCCGGAGATGCTGGCGCCGTCGTTGAAGGGCACGGTGTTCGGTACGCAATCGGGCGCGCAATCCGGCAAGCTGATTCATCACTATTACAAAATCGGATCGACCAATTCGGAGGCGATGCGATCGGCAGCCGAAGGTGCGCCCGAGGGCAGCGTATTTCTTGCCGAGGAACAACTCGCGGGGCGGGGACGGGGGGCGCACTCCTGGCATTCGGCGCGGTCTTTGGGGATTTACTGCTCGGTGATCTTGCGCCCAGCGATGCCGCCTTCCGATGCGCTGATTTTTTCACTGGCCGCGGGGCTGGCTGTGCGGTCGGCGGTGGCGGAGATCGCTCCGCAACTGGCGGTGGACCTGAAATGGCCGAATGATGCGCTGCTTAGCGGCAAGAAGTTCTGCGGCATTCTCATCGAGATGAATGCAGAGGCAACGCGGGTGCGTTATCTGGTGGTCGGGGCGGGGATCAACGTCAATCAACAAAAGTTTCCGGCTGAGATGCGCGAAATTGCTACTTCGTTGAAGATCGAGACCGGGACGGAGTGGTCGCGCGTGGAGCTTACCGCCGCTTTGCTAAAATCGCTCGACCGGGAGTATCGCGCTCTCGTGGAAGATCCCGGGGCGCGCGCCTCGATCATGCGGCGCTTTGAAGAAAGCTCTTCGTCGGTGCGCGGGAAAAAAGTAAGCGTCGAGGAGAACGGCGGCCTGACGGGCGTTACCGAGGGATTGGATGAGCGCGGGTTTTTGCAGGTAAGAACTTCCAATGGGTTGCAGACGGTGATAAGTGGAACGGTGAAAGTCTGACTATGCTTCTAGTAATTGATGTCGGCAATACGAATACGGTACTGGGCGTTTTTGAGCAGGTGCCGCACCGTCCGGGGGACGATGTGACCACGGAAACCGCACGCTACGAGCGGCTGGTTGCGAATTGGCGCGTCGGTTCGCACCTGAACCGGACGGTCGATGAGTATGGAGTGATCTTCCGCAACCTTTTTGCGATGGAGAACCTGGACGTTTCGGATGTACATGGGATCGTGATTTCGTCGGTGGTGCCACCACTCGATTCGGTGCTGCGGCAGGTGTGCGAGCGCTATTTCAACGGCAAGCCACTGTTCATTGAGCCGGGCGTAAAGACGGGGATGCAGGTGCTGTATGACAATCCCGCGGAAGTGGGCGCGGACCGGATCGTGAACGCGGTGGCGGCGTTTGAGAAATATGGCGGCCCGTGCGTGATCGTGGATTTCGGCACGGCGACGACTTTCGATTGCGTTTCGAAGAAGGGCGAATACATGGGCGGCGTCATTTGTCCGGGGATTGGGATTTCAGCGGACGCGCTGTTTCAGCGTACGGCGCGGTTGCCGCGGGTGGAGATTCGCAAACCGGCGCGGGTGATTGGAACGAATACGGTCGGCAGTTTGCAATCGGGCCTTTACTACGGATATCTCGGCCTGGTGGACGGCATCCTGGAGCGGCTGGTGGATGATCTGGGCGAAGAGACGCGCGTGATTGCGACGGGCGGACTGGGATCGCTGATCGGCACCGCTTCACGCTTCATTAAGGATGTGGACGAGCTGCTTACGCTCGAAGGTTTGCGCATCATATGGGACCGGAACCAGTCCTTCCGCCGCGAGGCCGCGCCGAAAGCGGCAAAGTCTGGGGCCAAGCCGGTGGGCGCCGACGCGAAACCTTGGCCCTCGCCGAAGACGCCTAGGTCCAGGTGAGAGGTTAGAGGCCAGATTGCAGAGGTCAGAACTTCCTCTCCTATCGTGGAAAATTACTTTAATTACTTCACGGAAATCGAAGAGCACTATCTGCGGCGGCGCGGGACTCACCTGCTGCTGTCCACGCTCGATTGGGCTCTGATTGAGACTTGGAAAAGTGCGGGCGTGCCGCTGGAGGCGGTGCTGCGCGGGGTGGATGATGCGTTTGATAGATACGATCAGCGTCCTTCGAAGTCGAAAAAAGTGAACAGCCTGACGTACTGCTCGCAGGCGGTGCTGGCTGCCGCGGAGGATATGAAGGAGGCAGCGGTCGGTGCGGCCAGCGGTGCGAAGAACGAAGAAAAGGCTCGGGCGAGCCCGGATTTGAGGCGGCGCAGATTGCGGCGTTCTTGCGCGATAATGCCGCGCGGCTGGAAAAGGCGAGGCTGCCGGAGCGCGCCGGATTCGCGACGGGGGCGCTGGCGCGGGAGGAGGCGGCTTCTTTGCGCAAGATGGCGGACGCAATCGAGAGCAGCGGGAAGCTTCCTCGGCTGGAAGAGCTGGAACGGCGGCTGACCGTGCTGGAAGAGAAGCTGTTCGCGGTGATGATGGCGGCGACTCCGGATGACGATCTGGTGGATGTTCGCGCCGAAGCGGATCGGGATCTTGCTCCCTACCGGCGCAATATGACGGCCGCGCAGGTTGAGCAACTGCACAAGCAATATGTGCGCAAGCGGCTGCTGGAGCGCTGCGGCGTGCCGCGGCTTAGTTTGTTTTATATGCACTGAACTGCGGGTAAGAACTTTCCTGTGAGCTCGCAGCGTTCGACGCGGGCAAGAGTCCCTTCGACTTCGCTCAGGGCAGGTCCGCGCTACACTTACGGCTTGCTTCTCTCCATCGAAAAACTGATTTACGGCGGCGACGGGCTGGCGCGCACGCCTGCTGGCGCGGATGGACGTTCGCTGGATGGACGATCCATGGCGGTGTTTGTGCCGTTTGTGCTGCCGGGGGAGCGGGTCGAGGCTGAAATTCGTCAGGAGAAATCTGGGTTCGCGCGCGGCTCGGTGACGCAACTGATCGAAGCATCGCCGGAGCGCATCGAAGCGCGATGTCCGTACTTCCGGCAATGTGGCGGATGCCATTACCAGCACATTCCTTACGAGCGGCAACTGGAGTTCAAGGCTGCGATTCTGCGCGAGACGCTGCAACGGATTGCGAAGATCGAGCTGACGTCTGAGATTCGGCTGCATGCTTCTCCGCGGTGGAATTACCGCAACCGGACGAGGCTGCAGGTGCGGACGGCGCCGGACTTCGCGCTGGGATACTTCCGATTTGGATCGCACGATTTTCTTCCCGTAACCGAATGTCCGATCAGCTCGGTGTTGATCAATCGGGTAATGGCGCGGCTGCTTGAGGTCGGCGGATTGAACTGCCCGGCCTCAGTCGAAGAGTTGGAACTGTTCGCAGACGCGGTCGATGAGCGCTTGCTGGCTTGGGCATTCTGCGGGCGCGAGGCCGACAAGGGAGATCTATTGCGTTGGGCGGAGACGCTTCAGCGCGAGGTGCCGGAAATCAGCGGCGTGACATTTTTCTCTTCCCGGCACCGATCTTCTCCCGGACGACCTTCCCCCGGACGAGCTTCACGTGAAGAAGATGAAACGCCCGACCTGAAAGCGCTGGCGCAGTCGGGCGCGAAGGCGCTTCGCTATCGCACGAAAAACCACGAATATCAGGTCAGCGCGGGCGGCTTTTTCCAGGTAAATCGCGCTCTGATCGACGAACTGGTTTCGGTTGTCACCGGCGATGCCAGCGGCGACCTCGCACTCGATCTGTATGCCGGCGTCGGGCTATTTTCAGTGGCTTTGGTCGGCAACTTTCATCACATATTTAGTGTAGAGGCGTCACAGACAGCGTATGGCGATCTGATGCAGAATGCGCCTGTGAACGTGAAAGCGGTCGGCGCGCGAACCGAGGATTACCTGACGAGCGGGTCTCTGAGAAGTGGGCCGGTGAGGGGACGTCCTGACTTGGTCGTCCTGGACCCTCCCCGCACCGGGGCCGGCAAGGCGGTGATTCGCTCTCTGGTGGAACTCGGAGCGCGCCGTGTTCGATATGTTTCGTGCGATCCTTCGACGCTGGCAAGGGATATGGCTCCCCTTCTGGCGGCTGGGTATCGCATCGAGGAAGCACACTTGTTCGATCTCTTTCCAGAGACGTTTCACATCGAATCGGTGATGCTGCTGGCGCGCTGACCGCTTTCACGTCGCGCACTTCCTCCTGGAAGACGGGTGCACGTCTGAGGGGCCTTGGCGCTTGCCAGCACAAGCGTTCGGGCCCCGCTCGTCCTCTGGCTGGTTTCCGTCGGTCCTTTTTCTCAGGAGATCAAATTCATGAGGCACGACCGGAAACCGCCACGGCAGCCGCTGTTCTGGGCGGCGCTGGCATTTTCGCTCGGGCTGTGGACGGGCGTTCGCGCCTGGCGTCCGCCGGCGTGGTGGGTGATCGCGGTCGTGGCGTTCGTTCTGGCGTCGTCGTATTTTCTTTCGAAGCGCGCGTGGCTGGCTAAGGCGCTCTCTTTGGGCGCGTGGGTTCTGATTGGCGCTTTTCTGATTCAGGTTCGCGGTCAGCCACCGGAAAAAAGTCAGCAGGATGCCCCCAGCATTCTCACGTTGGCGGATGGCCGTGTGGTTACACTCACAGCGCGAGTGATTCGGGAGGGATACGCTCAGGCGGCTGGGCCTAAATCGGTCCGTGAATCCATTGATGTAGAGACCGAGGAGATCGCGAGCGGAGGGCAAAGCTGGCCGGTGCGGGCTGGGGTGCGGCTGAGCGTCAATGATAAGGCTGAAACTTCTGAGGCGGAAACGCTCGCGATTCCACTTTCTCTTACCTACGGTGCGCGCTTGCGTATTCGCGCGAAGCTACATCCAGCGCGCAATTATCGCAATCCTGGAGCCTTTGACTACGAAGGCTATTTGCGCAATAACGGCATCAGCGCGCTGGGGTCGGCGGAGGCAACGGATACGAATATCGAGCGGCTCCCCGGATTCTCGGGCAGCCGCGTTGAACTCTGGCGGACGCGCGTTCATGCCAGCATCGTGGCCAAGATCCATGAGCTATGGCCGGCGTCGCAGGCATCGCTCATGGACGCCATGGTGCTGGGCGAAGAATCATTTCTACGTAACGCGACGCGCACCGAATATCAGCGGTCGGGCACTTATCACGTGCTGGTGGTTTCGGGAATGAACCTGAGCATTTTGGCGTTCGCCATTTTCTGGGTGCTGCGCCAGCTTCGCGTGGATCCGGCGGTAGCGGCCATTACGACTGTCGTGGTCTCGTTTGCTTATGCGTTCGTGGTGGGCGTGGGTGCGCCGGTTTGGCGCGCGGCGCTGATGCTGGCTACATACTTGGGAGCGCGCCTGCTGTATCGCGAACGCAACATGATGAACGCAATCGGAGCGGCGGCGCTGGGAATTCTGATCGTCGATCCGCACGCATTGTTCGGTGCGAGCTTTCAGCTGACGTTTCTGGCGGTCTTCATCATCGCGGGTATCGGATCGCCGATTCTGGAGCGGACAACTTTGCCCTACGCCCGGGGTCTACGGCTTTTGAAACTTACCAGTTACGATTTGCATGTTGCTCCCGCGGTGGCGCAGTTCCGGCTCGATCTGCGGATGATTGCTGGGCGGCTGCGGAGATTCGTCGGCGCCCGCCTTAGCCTGGCAGTGCCGACGACGCTGATGCGGGTGGCAATCGGCGTTGGCGAGTTGATCTTCATCTCGGCGCTGATGCAGGCGGGACTAGCGCTGCTTATGGCATACCACTTTCACCGCGCGACCACTATGGGAATGCCGGCCAACCTGGCGGTGATTCCTCTCACTCAGGTGCTGATGCCGTTTGCGGCGGCCGGCATCGGCTTGGGATATGTTTCGGCCACGCTGGCTCGACCCGCGGTTTCGATTTCCGGGCTGGCGCTTGAAGGCATCGCGGGAACGGTGCATTTTCTTGGCGGGACGCATGAGGTTGGCATGAAGATCGCGGGTGCATCCATCGCCGACGTGCGAGTGGCCATGCCATCGCTCGACGATGATTTTGGCATCGATTGCGGCGCTGGCGCTTTCCATGCTAGCGGCGCGGTTCCGACGCGCGCTCTGGCCGGCTTTCGCTTCTGTCGCGCTGCTGTTTGGGGTTGCGATCTGGATCGCGTTTATCCCTTCGCGTCCTCAGCTTCGCGGCGGCCGTTATGGAGATGACGACCATTGATGTCGGACAAGGCGATTCCATCCTGCTGGTCACGCCCGAGGGCCGCACCCTGCTGGTTGATGCTGGAGGGCTGCCGCAATGGATGCACTCCGACTTCGATCTCGGGGAGCAGGTGGTCTCTTCTTATCTTTGGAATCGAGGCATCGATCATCTGGACGTGGTCGCCATCACCCATCCACACGCCGACCATCTCGGCGGGATGCCGGCGGTGATTGCAAATTTTCATCCGCGGGAACTCTGGATGAGTATTGACAAGCCGGTGGGCGAATTGGCGGCGATCGTGGCGCAGGCGGAGCGGGCGGGAATGCAAATCTCCGTAAAGAAAGAAGGCGATCAATTTGATTACGGAGGAGCGCATTTCGATATGCTTGCTCCGGGGCGCGATCAGATCACGGGCTCGATGCGTCCGAACGACGATTGCCTGGTGTTCACGGCCACGTTTGGCGGTACGACTGCTTTACTTGAGGGAGATGCGGAGCGTCCGGCGGAACGGCGGGTGGTGGAAGAGAATCCGGAGGCGATGCTGCTGAAGGTTGCGCATCATGGGAGCGCGAGCGGAACTTCGGCTGCTCTGCTCGCGACCGTTCGCCCGCGCTATGCGGTGATTTCCGTGGGGGCGCGCAATGTGTATGGACATCCCCGACGCGAGGTGTTGGAACGGCTACAGCAGGCCGGGGTGAAAACCTATCGCACCGATGAGGAGGGCGCGGTCAGCTTTTATCTGGACGGCAAGACGGTGACTCCGGACGTCGCGATTATTCATTGAAATTTTGGACCTAGCCCTATGCGGCAAGGCCCGCTCTCTCCGGGAATCTCACGCGCTCGTAGTTTCATCATCGAGGGGCGGCAATTTACGGTATGTCTCGATAATTTTTTTTGCTTCGGGCGCGTCTTTTTCACGGACCAAGAGAACCGTTCCGCCGACGCCGGGATACACGGTTTGCACGGCGTCGATGGATTTCAAATCCGATTCGATGCCGCCAGATTGAAGCAAGCCTTGTACGACGATGGCTTCGTTCTCTTGCTCTGCATCGAAAATCTTGACGAGCTTCTCGTTCGGTTCGGGCCGAGGTGAGGGGTTGGTCATGCGTCCTCCGTAAGAGTGTCTGTTAACAGATTACGGCAGTCACGGTGCTGCTGTCTTGCGGCCAAAGAGGTGTATGCCCAAGGGGAGCTTGATTCGCGGGCGGAAGGTGGCACAATGGCAGGTGGGCGCAACGCGGGGGCGCAACGCGGGAAGACGACAAAGCGGGGGCAGAAATGGAAATTCAGCGGGCTGCACCATCAGGCGGAGAACACAGCGAGCGCGTCGAAGAGGCTCGAAAGCTGCGCCGGCTGCAAGTGATGATGAGCATGGTGATGTCGGTGATCAGCCAGGATCCCGATATGACATTGGAAGAGGCTGCGGAGATGGCCGCGAATGCGCGGAGGGCGGCTCTGAGCATGTTTCCCGGCAAGGAATTTGCCTACGATATTCTCTACCGGCCGCGGCTGCAGCGGCTGATGAATGAACGGTTCCGGCTGCAGTAGCAGTGGTTTGTTGGCTACGGCTTGGTTCCCGGGAGAAGCTGCCTTTCGTGCATTCGCGCCAAGTTATAGGTCGAGGTAGGTAAATCCGCGTCGGGTGTTTTGCCGACCTTCTTGTACAGGGAGAGCGCAACCGTGGACAGGCCATAGTCTTCCGCGATGCGTCCAAAACCATACCAGATCGGCTCATTAGGTTCGTCGAAACCGCCGGAGTCCATGGCGCGCAACAGAAGTTCCCGTGCTTCCTTGGTTTTTCCTACCTCGGCGTAGAGACATGCCAGAGTGTGGATCTCCGCATAGGAGCTGTTTGACTTATTCGCAATTGCCCTTTGCAGCAGCGAGATATCGTCCTCTGTCACGTTACCAGTGAAAAGCGCATTCCAGGTGTACTGATTAAAATCGTTCATCTCGGCACGTTTGTTATCGATTAAAGGACGGAGAAAACTTCGCGCCTGGGCAAAGTCCCCTTTGCCTTCGGCCAGCTGCGCCGACGAACGTATGGCTGGCAGATCGTCAGGGATCCGTGCCAGCCGCGCAGAGATCGCCGTTTGGCCCGCGGCCCAGTTCTTCGTCATCACGCTGGCTGTAACCACGTCACGCAAGGCTACGTCAGACGCCGGATTGGCGGCGAGGAGCCGCAGACCCACTTCGAGCAACAGATTCCAGTCGTGCAACTTCGTGGCCGCATTTGCCAGCAGCAGATCGATTCTAGTGGCGTCGGAATCCTTTGCCTGAGACCGCACTGATTCCAGTTCATTGATGTACTCGCCGATGGCGGAAGAATTAACCAGCAACGCAAGCGCCGCCAGCCTCATTTTCCTGGGCTCGGCATCATCCCCGCGAGTCCAGAAACGCGGAAAGGCTGGACCGGACAGCGGATCGTCGCCGGAGTTCAACGTCACCTCTTCGCGGGCCCAATCGAGCCAGGCCTTTGCGCCCTTCATGTCGTTGGCGGCCAGCCGCCGCAGGACCTCCGAGCCGACCATCTCCACATCGCTGTTCAAGGCCTCGATGCGGTATCCGGACGGACCTCGCGCGACCAGCACGGTCAGTGGCGTGTCTCCCAATCCAGCTGCGCGTATGCGAAATCCTGATTCGTTGTCGCCTTCAACCGACATTTGCAGATTTGATAGGAGCATATCGCGCGCCACCGGCAAGGTAATCTCATTTCCATCCAGACTGCTGCGAAGCAGAACCGCGCCTCTAGCGTTCTTCTCCGCTTCATCTTTCTTGTCCGATGGATACACTTCCGTTATGCGGAACAAGTCCTCAGGTTTTGCCTTTGGATCCAGTAAATACAGATAGAGCTGCTGTACAAGTCGTCGCGGATCAGTTTCCGGCAGCAGAACTTCCTCATAAGGATGCACGGAATGCATTACCTCGATCCGGCCACGCAACTTGGAGCTGTCCTCCTGCCCACCGGCCGCGGCATTCAAAAGATCGACCGCACGAGGATACATTCGCAGTCGAATTAGCACATTGGCTGCGGACACAAGTATGTTGCTGCGGTCTCGTTCGCTCGATTCGCGGCGAGTCGCTTCGGCCAGGGCGGATTGCGATCCATCACGAGCGGCAATTGCTACCAGCGCGATACTCTCTCGGGTTGCACTGGATGGCAGAGAGTCGGAAAGCGTGAGAACATCGTCCCACTTATGCTCGTAACACAGGGCAAAAAGCAAATTGTCGTCGTATTTCTCGCCTTTCTCTTTGTCGAGTTGCTTCAAAGCACGGTACTCAGCGACGGCCTCATCCAGCCTGGATTCCGGGGAATAGCGCTCACCGATGGAATCGTGCTCCAATAGGATTGCCAGGTCGGCGAGGTTGCTCCATTCCTTCGGATCGAGTTCGATGGCCTTCCGATAAGCCGCAACTGCGGCATTGAGGTCGAAACCCTTGCCATATCGACGGCCGATGGCATCATGCTCCTCGATCCACCCCAAGTAACTCCAAGCGAGTGCGTCTTTGGCGTCAAGTTCTGTAGAACGTTGAGCTTCTTTGCGAGCTTCGTCACCGAAACCAGCGGTCAGCAAAGCGTTCGCGATCTGGATATGGTGGAGCGCTTCGGCTGGGTGGAGTTTGACCAAGTCGGCATAGGATGCGAGCGCCTCGCGCGCCTTCCCTTGGGCGAGCAGAGCAGCGCCTTTCTGGGGAAAGGTAATGAGCACTGCGTTGGTATTCGCCAACGCATAGGCCGCTTGCTGAAATGCCTTTAGTTCAGCCGGGCTGTAGGTAGACTTAACGGAGTCAAAGCGCCAAACAGCGACAACCGATCCGTCCTTTTCGAGTTCATAATGCTGCGAAAGCTTTCCCGGACCGAAAGACTGCTCCAGGTCTTTGGGCAGCGCCGGGGCGTCAAATCCCGGTGGCGGCACGATCTGGTAACGCCACTCGGTAACGAACGGTTGAAACTCAAAACCACCCTTGCGCGGCTTCCAGCCGGGAGTGTCAGGCTTGTCAGTACCGTCATCGGACAGGACGTAGTCGGGGTAGCCCCAGAACAGACGGTCAGACCGGATGGCGACAACAGCTGAGGTCAGATCAGAGACTCCGCGCTTCGCCTTCGCTATTTCCAGCTTTAATTCAAAGGGCTTGGTCAGGTCGGAACCGGATGTGTGTTGCACATCGGTCAGGTTTTCGGCGAGGAAGGCGGACTGGACGTAGCGTGCCAAGCCTTCCCGCGCCTCCTTTGTCTCCTCTTGCCCATAATTGGCCCGTAGGATCGCAGATTCCTGTCCGACGCCATGAAAAATCTCGACTACGCGCGCGGGGCCATATTCTGAGAGATAGAACTCGCGGCGAACGCTCGACACGTTTTCTGCCGGAGTGTTGAGCGGTGTCCGCACCAGCCGGTTGTTACCGGGCCCCACGAGCAACGCGAACCGTCCCTGATCCATCCAGGGAAGGTACCCAGGCTCAAAATACTCCGCCGTTGCATCGATCCAGGTACCGGGGCTTCCGGGGATATAAACAATGGCATGGTCGAAAATACCGATCCCGGCCAGTTCGGGACTGACATCGGTGTCGCCGCGGACCTGAAGTAAAGCCAACTGGGCGGGAATGCCAGCCGCTTTCAGGGCGGAGACAAGAACAATCGCCTTGTCCTTGCAATCGCCATAGCCGCTCTTCAGCGTGTCGCCCGCGGGATGGGGTATGAGGGCAGAGGAGCCAAACTCCAGTCCGGTGTAGCGGACTTTCTGGTGTAAGTTGGTAACCAGACGCCGGAGAAGATCCGGTTGTTTCAATCCCGCCGTACCCTCCAACAACGATTTGACTTCGTCGGGGCGAATCGCGTTTTCGATGTCCGTGTAATAGCCTTGAGCGACCGCAGGCCAGGACTGCCCCGTGGAGTAGTCGACCATCGGCCAGAACTCGGAGTCAGAGGGTTGATTCCCCTCCTGGTTCTCGAGTGCGTCCATTGCTCCCTGCTCAAACCGGAGGGTGACAATGCCGCCATCTTCACGGCGGGTCACAGTTACGGTGGGTGCTTTGCGAATCTTGTATTGAATAGGGACAGAAGAAGGGGCTTGCAGTTCAAGAATTGAATGCAGCAGGGGTGCGGGATAACCCACATAGAACCGACCCATGACCCCGTGGGTGGTCGAGGGTGCGGTGCCTTCCCAAATCGTTTCTTTCTCCACGATGGAGCCAATCTCGACGCCTGGCAATGGCCCCGAGTAAGAGCGCTGGTCTTCGTAAATCTCGGGACGCTGATCATGCGCGGGGGACTCAGTCAAGACCTTCGAATCCAGCATTGCGACAGTCCCATCCGGCGAGATGACGCGGGCACGAATCTGGGGCCTTTTCTGACGCCATGGCGACCAGTTAGCTTTTGCTGTCCCCCAATCGCGAAGAGCGTCCTTGGTTTCAACTCGGTAGACGATTCGCGAAACCATTGTGGTCCGCTGGGAAGAATCGAAAACCACCCGGCGTTCTTCGAACAACACTGTCACGCTGGCAAATTTCTGTACTTTGATTGCCGCAGCCGCCGCAGCAATCTCCTTAGGTTCAGCAGAGAACGCCGCCGCCTCCCACGGCGCGGTTGTTGTGCTTTGGCCAGTGAGTGTTCCAACTAATAGAACTAAATAGAGCAAAGACAAAAAGAGTCGACTAACTGACGAATGGATCATAAGCTCCGAGCCAGACTTATAGATTCTTGTCAGCTAGAATGTATCGGGAACGTTGCCCGCAAGCAAATTAAGTTTCCCACCTTTCTACAATTGACCGAGGGCGCCACGAAGCATTCAAGCGATTCGTTACCCGTGGAGCACTTTTTCATCAGCTATCAGTGGCTATCGTAACTGAGGTTGGAAGAGGGAGTTCATGTTCCGTCCCGAACTGTACTACCCCGCTCCCGCCTTGACCCCGGCGCAACTCGCGCACTAGACTCCGTCTGGGGTGCTTCATGCGCAAATTAATCTGGCTTCTTTGTATTGCAACTGCATTCTCCGCTGCTGCGATTGCCGACGACGACCACCATCACGAGGAACTCACTCTGGGACAACTGGGGACGGTGCATTTCCCCGTGTCTTGCACGCCGGAGGCGCAGAAGACATTCGAAAAGGGCGTCGCGCTGCTCCATTCGTTTTGGTACGAAGAGGCGGAGAAGACTTTTCTCGACGTCGAAAAGCAGGATCCGAAGTGCGCCATGGCGTACTGGGGCGAGGCCATCAGTCTGTGGCACCAACTCTGGGACCAGCCGACAGAGGCCACTATCAAGCGCGCCTCGGCGGAGTTGAAGAAGGCGGACAAGATAAAGGGAACGACCGAGCGCGAGCGCGATTACATCCTCGCCCTGGAAGCGTTTTATTCCAATAGCGCCAAGGCAGACCACGAAGCGCGAGCCCGGGCTTATTGTGCTGCCATGGAGAAGGTCTATCAGAAGTATCCAGACGACCACGAGGCGGCAGCTTTTTATGCGCTGTCGCTGCTGGCGTCGGAACCCCAAAACGACACCACATTTGCCAACCGCAAGCAGGCTGGCGCGATTCTGGAGAAGCTGTTTGCCGAGGAGCCCAATCATCCGGGGATTGCGCATTACCTGATCCACACTTACGACAAACCGCAACTCGCGGAACTTGGGCTGCCAGCGGCGCGGCGCTATGCGCAGATTGCGCCATCGGCTCCGCACGCGGTGCATATGCCGTCGCATATTTTCGCGCGCGTGGGCGACTGGCCGGACTCGATCCAGTCGAACCTGGCCTCGATTGCCGCAACGCGCAACGCTTCGAAGATGGGGATGGGCGGCGAGGGACACCAGTTCCATGCCATGGATTTTCTGATTTACGCCTATCTGCAAAGCGGGCGTGAGGCGGACGCGTTAAAAGTGATCGACGAAGTAAAAATCATGCCGCCGATGCACATGGGCAGCATGGATCGTGACATGCAAGCGTTCGCGATGTCGAAATTTCCCGCCATGTATGCGTTAGAGTTGCATCGCTGGTCCGAGGCGGCAGCATTGCCGGTGATCTCCAAAGCCGTGCCCGACGATCGTGCTTACACTTACTGGGCGAAGGCGATCGGGAGCGCGCGCAGCGGAGACCTGGCGGGCGCGAAAAAGAATGTGGCGGAAATTGCCGCAATTCAGAAAGATTATTTAGCGCGCAAGAAAACTTACTCGGCCGAATACGCGGACATGCTGCAGCAGGAAGCGTCGGCTTGGGTTCTGCACGGCGAGGGGAAAGACGACGAAGCTACGGCGGTGCTTCACAAGGTTGCGGATCATGAAGATGCGGTCGGCGAAGAGCAGACTTCGATGCCGGCGCGCGAGATGCTGGCCGACATGCTGCTCGAGATGAAGCGTCCGGAGCTGGCTTTGGCCGAGTATCAGGGGGATTTGAAGTTCAACCCGAAGCGCTTCGACGGCCTCTATGGCGCGGCCCAGGCGGCGGAGCTGGCTGGCCAGGCTTCCCAGGCGACGGAATATTACGCGGTGCTGGTCAAAACCTGCGACGGGTCGAATTCCGGGCGTCCGGAACTGGCGAAGGCGAAGCAGGCGGTGCTGGCGCGGAAGTAGGATCTGCTTTTCTTTTATTCTTATTTATCTATTCGTTGCAGGCGAAAGAGCAGGGTGCCCCATCCCAGCTTGACGCGCATTTGCACCGGCGTGTGACTTGCGTCTTCCGAATACCACACCCACACTTTGCCTTTGGATTGCAGCGGGCCGGAGGTGGCCTCCGCAGTAACCATCACGGTTGAGTAGGTCCCGGCCGGCACCTTAATCAGCTCGCGCTTCTCAACGCTGGCGCGGACGATCGTCGTCTTGCCGTCACTGATCGGGAACTGGTAGATGGCGCCCGGTTGCAACGGCAGCGACTGCAGGTAGTAGAAGCCGGTGATGACGTCAGTGGCGCAGCCGGCGAGATCGTTTTCGACGTGCTTGGTCTCGCCCGTCTTCAGGTTCTTCTCATCGAGCGTGCTTTTCTTGTTCGCATAATCAAAACGAATCGACGTCTCGCGTCTATGCGAACCTTCTTCGCTGTGTTTGAAGATGGAGAGCGAGCAGAACGTCCGGGGATCGAAGTGCGATTCGAATCGATCATGGACAGCGAAGATAACATTGACGGCGCCGGCAGATTCGGCGGTCGCGGTGACTTTGCGGTCGTTTCCGGTGGCATCCATTCTCACGATGGCGGTGCCGGCGGTGATCAAATGCCACTCCGCCGAATAAACGTAGCTCTTGCCATCAGGAAAAGGATAGTTGGGCCGTGGAGGCGCGATCTGCACCGGCGCGGGGCCGATCGTGTTGGTTGCGGTGGGAGGCGATTGCTGCGCTGGCAACACGGCCGCGATCAGGAAGATCAGACACACCAACCCAAGGGAAGGGCACGACTTCGGGTGTCTCACAACGGCCGCCGAATAGGCGGGCTTCAGCCCCCCGGGTACATGGCTCATGCTCCACGGCAGACTACCACACGACGTTAGAGATTAAAGATGAGCTTGACCACAAGAATGGCCAGCACGGCCACGCAACCGGTGCTTGCCTCGTATTCGCGGTGCTTCCAGTAACGGGCGGAAGAGTACGCGCTGTGCTGGTTACCATACGGCGTTAGCCGCGGCCACAGGCGCGGAACGTGGCGGGCATAGTCGTCGTAGTCAAAGAACGTCTTGCGCAGGTACCGTTCTTCTCCGGCGATGACGGGGACATAAATAACGGCGAACATCAGCAGCATGATGGCGACGATCCACCAGTTCCGCGCCGCGATGGCGAAGCCGGCGGCCAACAGCAGCGAGCCCAGATACAAAGGGTTGCGAGTGTAGGCATAGGGGCCGCTGGTGGTGAGCAGCTTGTCTTTTTGTACGTGACCGGAAGCCAGTCCGCGCAAAACTAGCCCCGGCAACAGCACCAGTGCGCCCTCGATCAGTGAAGTTCTGCTTGGGCGCGCCAGCCAGATATAAACCACCGCAAATATAAATCCCAGAGGCACTCGGATGCGGCGGGCCACACCCGACCAGGCGTCGAGTCTGGTCGAAGACGTCGGCGATCCGGATTGTGGAGGTTCACTCACTGGTATCGGCGGCACGAGCCTCTGCAATATTATTCGGCGACAGCTTCCGCGTCGCGGCGACGACTTCGCCTACGGTGATTTCGAGCAGACCTTGTTCAGGTTCCCCGCGCCGGGTGTGGTCGGTCGTACTGCTCGCGCTTCGCAACACGATGGATCGTGTCCCGAATGGGCCGTTGCGCGCCGGGTTTGTCGGACCAAAGATTGCCACCACCGGAATTTTCAATGCCGCCGCCAGGTGCATCGGCCCTGTATCGCCTCCGATAAAGAGTCGAGCCCGGCGCGTGAGCGCGATCAATTCAGAAATCGAGCAGGAAATCTTTCGCGCCGTCCCTTCGCTGGCGGCTTCCACAGACCCGGCCAACTCTTCTTCTCCAGGGCCATAATTTATGAGCGAATATAGTCCATCTTTTGCAAGTTCCTGCGCAACCTGCCCGTAACGCTCGGCCGGCCACATCTTTGCGCCCCAACCCGCGCCGGGATTGAGAATTGCGAAGCCAGCTGCATCCGTCGTGAGGGCCGCGATTTTGCTCTCCGCATCAGGGTCGATGGGAAACTCTACCCGAGGTTTCACCACCGGGGTTTGAGGAATGGCGGTCGGGATGACAGCTTCCTCCAGCGCCAGCGCTTGCTGGATGACATGAGTGCCGTTGGTCTGCACGAGTACGTTCCGTGTGTAAAACATACTGGCGGCATTTTCTCGCGATTGCGCGTCTCCATATACCACGGGTGCGCCCGACCAGCGTGCCAACAGCGCGGAACGGACGGCTCCCTGAAAATCGATGACCGCGTCGTAGCGAATCCCACGTAGCTGACTCAAGCCCACGGCCATCTGCTGCCACGTGTTGAACGAGAAAAGAGCGCGGCGCCACTCCGCGATGTTAACCGCGTGCACACGATCCACCAGCGGGCGCTGCGGAGAGCGCGGTCCAGAGCGTGGATAGCGCAGCGTGCAGAGCAGTTCCGCCCAGCGTTCTTCAAGAAGCCATCCCAAAGTCGCGTGCGGAAACGCCTGGCGCAGCGCGGCCGCGGCGGGCAAAGTGTGGATGATGTCTCCCATGGCGCTGAGGCGCACGATGAGCAGGCTGTTGTAGCGCGGCGCGTTGGCCGGAAGAGAATCAGGCATTCTTGTTGCCGCCCTTGTGCCGCCCGCTTTGTCGCTGTCCGCAGTGCCTCACGATTTTCGCGGCTCCGGCCGCGAGCGCGAACCAATGATCTCTGTGACTGAGTGATTCTTGGGATCACCCACGATCACGACTCGGCCTCCGCAAGCTTCGACCTCGTCGCGCTCTGGGACACTCTCGGTCGTGTAGTCCGTCCCCTTGGCATGGAAGTCGGGATGGATTTCCCGAATGATGGCGCGCACATCTTTTTCTGAGAAGACTACGACGGCATCCACATCGGCGAGCGATGCGAGAATCTCCGCGCGTTCATCGGCTGGTATGACCGGCCGTCCTTCGCCCTTAAGCGCGCGCACGGAGGCATCGGCATTGACCGCGACAATCAGTTTGCCGCCGAGTTCTCGCGCGGCGTGAAGGTAGCGCACATGGCCGACGTGCAGTAAATCGAAAACGCCGTTGGCCAGCGTGATGCGCTCGCCGGCGCGCCGCCAGTCGGCCACACGCTGCTGCAGTTCGTCGCGCGAAACAATCTTCTGGTGGAGTGGTTTACTCAATGATCTCGATCTCGCAGTTGTCCCACCAAGGGGCTGGACTTCACAAACTCTAATGTTCGCGAGCCACCGGCGCCGTCTTATCAAGTGCTTCCAACAATTCCTGTTGACTAACAGTGGCCGTGCCCCGCTTCATCACCACGATGCCGCCGGCGTAGTTCGCGAGATATGCGGCTTCTTCGGAGGTCGCTCCCGCAGCCAGCGCCGCGGTAAACGTCGCGATAACGGTATCGCCGGCGCCAGTTACATCGGCGACTTCGTCGCTGCCGTAAATCGGAATATCTACCGGCTTGTGGCGGCGCGGGAAAACCACCATGCCGTCCTTGCCGCGAGTGATCAGCAGCGATTCGAGATTCATCTCGCCCGCGATCTGATCTCCAGCGGCCACCAGGCGTTCCCAATCGTTCTCGTTGTCGGTGCCGATGCGGATGCCGAGGACCGCTTCCACCTCCGACTCGTTCGGCGTTGCAGCGGTTACGCCGGAAAACTCGAGCATACGATGGCGCGAGTCGAGAGTCACAGGAACCTTGTCGATACCGCGCTTCTCGCGAATCACATTCAGTAGAGTTGGTGTTGCGGCGCCGTATCCGTAGTCGGAAACCAGCAGTGCATCGGAGGCTCGCGTGTACTCGCGGGCGGCCAGAACGAGCTCGCGGCGCAGATGCGAATTGGGGCCTTCGGTGGGCTCGCGGTCAAGGCGCACGACCTGTTGTCCGGCAGTGTGCGCGAACCCGGCAAGGATCCGCGTCTTGGTCACGGTGGTGTAGCTCTTGTCTTTGAAAACACCACTCACCGGGATGCGTTTGTGACGAAAGGCGCGCAGCAGCAGCCTTCCCGGCTCGTCGTCGCCCACGATTCCGACGGGCAGAACGTTGACGCCGAGGTCGGCTAGGTTGCAAATCGCGTTCGCGCCGCCGCCGGGAACCACTTTGCGATCGCGGTGCTTCAGGATCAGCACGGGCGCTTCGCGGGAGACGCGAGAAATCTCGCCGAACACGAACTCGTCGGCGACCAGGTCCGCGAGCACGGTCACGGTGAGCTTGGGGAAAGACTCGACGAGCTTTCGCAGGCGATCGTTTTCTTTAATATGTTTTGTCATCGAGATGCTGGGTCACCATATGTTCGGCGCCCGGGTGCAATCAAGATTTTCTCACGAGCGGGGCGTTCGCTCCGCAATTCTCGCCAGAATGGCATCCACAACGTCATTGGAATTGTCGATGGTAACGGTGAGCATGGCGATTGCGAGCGGCTCCAGGTCGGCCCGTAACGGACCCAGATTGACTGCATCTTTTTCCGTGGTCAGGAAGCCGCCAGCGCCATGTTTGTTGCGCAGCGCCAGCAATTTCTCGCGGTCATTTCTGTTGTAGGCATGGTGGTCGCGAAACCTGATTTCAGCAGCGGGCGTGATTCCGGCCGCGCGTACCTGGGCAAAGAACTGTTCGGGACGCGCGATGCCGCAGAAAACAACGGGCGAGTAAGACAGGTTTGGACGAACGAGTTCGCGCTGGACACGCCAGATCGCCTTTTGCCGCAGTGCCGGATGATCCACTGTTAAACCGGTGGCAAGCGCGACCGCGTCTGCGCGTGCGAGGGAGGACAGCGGCTCGCGCAGCCGTCCTGAGGGCAGCAGCTTATCGTCGAAGTCGCGTTCTGTCATCAGTACGATGTCGAAGTCGCGCGCCAGAGAACGGTGTTGAAAGCCGTCGTCGAGGATGTGCAATTGCGGCTGGAATCTCTGTTCGGCGACTCGGCCTGCTTCGTAACGGCTTTCGCCTACAATTACCGGAACGCCTAGCCGGCGGGAGATCAGCAGTGGCTCGTCGCCAAAGTCGGCTGCGGCGCCATCGGGCTCAACCACCAGCACACCGCGGGTCTTGCGGCGATATCCGCGCGACAGCACGTCGAAGCGGGTTCCGCGAGCCTTTAATAATTCGCCGAGCGCAATGACGAATGGAGTCTTGCCCGAACCACCCACCGACAAATTTCCAACGCTGATCACGGGCCGCTCGAGCCGCTGCGAAGTCAGCACGCCGTGATCGAACAGCTTGTTCCGCAGAGCTGTTGCCGCACCGTAGAGCCCTGCGAGGGGATTCATACTCATGAGGAAGCACCCATGAGCCGAACCAGTGCCGCCACTGTCCTGGCCGTAGCGCCTTGCTGGGACTCGAGCGCCGCCAACGCGTTCCGGCCGAGAGTAGCTCGTTCGTTGTCGTTTTCGATCAGCTCCATAAAGGCCAGAGGCAGTTCTGCGAGCCCGACGATGCGGACCGCATTGCGACTGGCAAAGAAGTTCACGACGTCGCGAAAATTTTCGTAATGGTTGCCGGTGACGATGGGAACGCCGTAGAGCGCGGGCTCGAGAATATTGTGTCCGCCGCGCGGCACCAGGCTGCCTCCAACGAACGCGACGGTGGCCAGCGAATACAGCGCGGCCAAGTCTCCGATGCTATCCACTAGAAACACGCCGCCAGCGAGCGCTTCGCTGCCCCGAGATTCGTCACCCCATAAAGACCGCCGCCACATGCGGAAGCCGAGTGTCTCGACCAGCGCAGCAACCTCCGCAAACCGCTCCGGATGGCGGGGTGCGAGAATCATCACGGCCTTGGGGTGACTGACCAGGATGTTGCGAAACGTGGAGAGCAGCGCGCCTTCTTCGCCTTCGAGCGTGCTGCCACACACTAGAACCGGCCCTGTGTCGGAGCGATTGAAACTTTCGCGAAGAGTCACAACAATCGGCGGCGACGGCGGAGGCTCTACATCGAATTTCAAGTTGCCTGCCACCGTGACCTTCGATTCGTCCGCACCAATCTCGATCAGTCGCTGCCGGTCTTCTTCGGTTTGGGCTAAGAAAATATCGACGTTGGCGAGCGTCTTCTTCAGTAATCGCGGAAGCCAGAACCGTAGCCGCTTGTAGCCGGGAAGCGAGCGGTCAGAAATTCTACAGTTGATCACAGCGATGCGCGCTCCGCTGCGCTTGGCAAGCCGCAGAAAATTCGGCCAGAATTCAGTTTCCGCGATGACCACGAGTTCCGGACGCAAAACGTCCAGGTAGGGCCGGATGGCGAAGGCGAAGTCCAGCGGGAAATAAAATACGTTCTCTGCGCCAAATCTTTGCCCGGCGAGTCTCTGCCCCGTACTGGTAGTGGTCGAAATCCATACGCGATGGGACGGAAATTTCTGTCGAAGTGCCTCGATGACTGCGCTCGACGCCACCACCTCGCCCACCGAAACCGCATGCACCCAGATTGCGGGTCTGGCGTCGCGGCCAGCAAGAGCGGGCGGAACTGCTCCGAACCTCTGTCGCAACCCTGCCCTGTACTTGCCGTGCCGCATCAACTGCAGCAGCCAATAGGGCAGCGTCAGCACCAGAAAAAAAGCGAGCAGCGCACTGTAGAGCGCATACATGAAAGAAGACCCATTCTAAATGGCGCGCCCCAGTCCTATCTTTAGATAAGGCAATGCGACGCAATCGGGGCGAGACGGCACGGATTGCGCTGACGGCATCCAACAATTCGACAACCTATAATTCACTTATGCGTAATGCAGACCTGCGAGCATCGTCCCGCGCGCCGAAGGAGCGAATCCAGCGTTTTGCGGCTATCTTTGCGTTTGTGTTGACGAGCTGTCTGGGCGCGATGGCGGCCAAGGAGTTCGCGATGCCCGCAGCACAGCCGGCTCGCACCTACCCGGCGCACGATGAGCACCCTACGGAAAAAGTTGCGGTCGCGGTTGACCCGTATGACCTGGAAGACAAAGCTTCGATCTTCAACGTCAACTGGCGCAACTACGGATACATGCCAGTCTTCTTCGTGATCACGAATGACAGCGATCAGCCGGTTTCGCTGGTTGGCATGACGGCCCAGTTAAATACTAAAGATCGCAGCAAACTATTCCCCGCCACCATGGATGATCTGCTGCGCCGCATTTCGCATCCTACGCGGAACGACCATCAGAATACGTTGCCAATTCCGCTGCCCAAGAAAGAAGTCAAAGGTGGTGTGAGCCGCAAGGTCTGGGACGAGATCGAGCAGGCTCAGTTCCGCGCCGAAGCGGTGGAACCACATTCCACGGCGCGTGGCTTTCTGTTTTTCGATATTCTCGACATCTCGAATCCTCTGGCCGGCGCCAATTTCTACCTGATGGGAGTGCACGACGCGAAGGGGACCGAGCTGATGTATTTTGAAATTCCGATGGAAAAATACTTGAGCGCGCCGGAAGTGAAGAAACCGTAGCGATCCTGCGACGTATCGACTGGCGTCTCACGCGTCCTCCATTGATTAGGGCAGCTATAATCTCCTGCTATGGTGACCGCTTCAGCCGTTTCCGCGGATATCCTCGCTAAATACGAGCCGGTCATCGGACTCGAAGTCCACGTACAGCTCCTGACCGCTTCGAAAATCTTCTGCTCCTGTTCGACTCATTTCGGTGATCCGCCAAACACCAATGTGTGCCCGGTATGTCTCGGGCTTCCGGGAGCCTTGCCGGTACTGAACCGCAAGGCCGTGGAATTTGCAGCGCTGGCGGCGCTCGCTTTGGAGTGCCGCATCAACGAAGTTTCCATCTTTGCGCGAAAAAATTATTTCTATCCGGACTTGCCGAAGGGCTACCAGATCTCGCAATACGATAAGCCGCTCGCCGAACACGGATTTATTGACATCGATCTCAAGGATGATCACGGCAGCAAGAAGAGAATCGGGATCACGCGTCTGCACCTCGAAGAAGACGCGGGCAAGAGCCTGCATCAAGGTTTTGCCGACGCAGCCACGAAGACTGCCATTGATCTGAACCGAACCGGCGTGCCTTTGGCCGAGATTGTCAGCGAGCCAGACATGCGCTCTCCCGAGGAAGCGCACGAGTACCTCACACGGCTCAAGGAAATTATCCTCTACACCGGCGTCAGCGACTGCAACATGGAAGAAGGTTCGCTGCGCTGCGACGCCAACATCAGCGTGCGGCCTCGCGGGCAGAAGGAATTTGGAACGAAAACGGAAGTCAAGAACGTCAATTCGTTTCGCTTCATCAAGCAGGCGCTGGAGTACGAAATTGAACGCCACATCGGCATTATCGAATCCGGCGGCAAAATCACTCAGGAAACGCGTCTTTACAACGCCCACGAAGGCAAGACTTACGGCATGCGTTCGAAAGAGCAGGCGCACGACTACCGCTACTTTCCGGAGCCCGATTTGGTTCCGTTGGTGGTGGACGAAAAATGGCAAGCGGCAATTCGCGCCGGACTGCCTGAGCTTCCGGAAGCTCGCCGCGAGCGCATGATGAAGGAGTATGGCATCACCGCCGGCGACGCCCACACCCTGACCCTGACACGAACGCTGGCGGATCAATTCGAGTCGGCGGCGCGCACGGCGAAGAACCCGAAGCGCGTTGCGAATCTGGTACAGAGCGAATTACTGGGACGCTTGAAGGCTCAAGGCCTCGAACTTGAGCAGTCGCCAATTTCGATGGCCGGGGTTACGGCCTCCGCTGATCTGGTCGAGTCGGGCGCAATCTCGGGCAAAATGCTGAAAGACCTTTACGACCTCAGCTTCGAACGTGGCCAGGATTTTCCTGCCGTTTACGAAGCCGAGGGTCGTCCCGAGCAGTCGCGTGACACCTCGGCGCTGGAGAAACTTGCCGATGAATTAATCGCGGCAAATCCCAAGCAGGTCGAGCAATACCGCGCGGGCAAGAAGACCATGATCGGATTTTTCGTGGGCCAGTTGATGAAGGCCTCGAAGGGCCAAGCCAACCCCCAGTTGGTGAACGAAGTCCTGACGAAGAAGCTGGATGGATAAAGGCGATGGACCAACTGCGCTGGACGTGTTAGGCGACAGAGGTTTGAGTAGGGATGCCCGACTCGGTCGACCTTCGCGCGAAGGTGATCTGTGCTATTTCGCTGTTCCCCAGATTCTTCAGCACTTCATCGGCGTAGGAATTCGTGACTTTGGCGTCGTCGCGGAGACTCTCGTAGTACGCCGCTTTCAATAACTGCTCGCGCCGATCGCGCAGTTGCTGGCGGATCGCCTGCTGTACCCGGGGATCATTTAAATCCCGCTGGCCCGCCGGCTCTTTCGCAATCAGTTTAACGATCATGTAGCCAAAGGTTTCATGGTTTGTCGGATTGATCATGGGAATCACCGGTGTATACTGCCCCGGTTTTAGTTTCATCACCGCGTCGCGGGTTGCAGGATCGGCATTCTTGCAGCGCAGATTCCGGAGCCATCCCCAGATCGCCGCCGTTGTTGCTGGTCTCCGGGTCTTCGGAATAATTCATGGCCAGGGTAGCGAAATCGTCGCCGCTGTCGAGCCGATTGGAGATGGACTGGATCTTCTTGCGGGCTTCGGCATCATTCTGCGCCTTGCTGTTCTGCAGGTTGTGCACCTGGGCGTTGCCCACCCCGGACACCATGATCTTCGCCAGATGGTACTGCGCTTCGATCAGGTTGAACTCGGCCTTGTGATCGTTGTAATAGTTCGTAACGTCCTGGTCGGTGATGTTGATGCGCGAAGTAATTTCCTTGTTCAACACCTTGTCGCGGGTGAGTGAGCGCCGCAAATCGCGCTTGAAGTCGTCGAGGGTGATCTTTTTGTCTTGCAGCCGCTTGTTAAATTCTTCGGCAGTGTAGGGTGACTTGATTTCATTCAGCTTGCGGTCCACTTCTTCGTCCGTGGCCAATAGACCGAGCTTTTCCGCACGTTGCATCAGGATTTCCGTCTCGATCAGCTCATTCAAAATGCTGAGGCGCAGGCTGACCGCCTGCTCGCCCGTCGGCTGCTGATCGGAGCCAGCCGTCCCATTGGCGTAGTACTTGTCGAGCTCGCTGCGATAAATCTTGTGCCCATTGACCGAAGCCACGACGTCGCCGCCGCTTCCGCTGCGGTTACAAGCCGACAGTCCCAACAACAGAAACGCGCTGAGCATCGCCGCAATCAAGACCCGGCCCGCTCGCCCAATGCAGCTACGATTTTTCAAGTTTCTTTTCTCCACCACGCCGCCTCCGCCACCACTTGCGAGTCAATTCAAAAAAACAGTTTGCGATTGGCAATTTGGGTCCTGCGATTGCCGGCTTTTCGATCACAAACCGAAATTCAAGCTTCTTGTGCTCCGGAGGCGCGACCCCGGCATCCTTTAGCGCCTGGTCGAGCGCGAGTCGCACATCCTCCGCCGGGACGGCTCCATCCAGTTTCTGCCCGTTGATGAACATCGTCGGGGTCGCGTCCACCCCAAGTTCGTCTCCCTTCGTGCAAGGAGGCGCGCACCAACTTTTCATCCTGAGCCTTGAGGCACGCCTGCAATTTCGGAACGTCGAGCCTATGCTTTTGCGGCCTGCAAAATGGCCAGCCTGTCGAGCTCCGCAATCTGCCCGTCGCGGCCTTTTTCACCGCTCATCGGCGTGCTGATTGGCATGCAGGTAATCCGCATAGTCCCAGTAGGCATCAACGTTTTGCGCACTCAGGCAATTGGCATTCACCGCCGCATGCATCGCCCAGGGGTGAATTTCTTCGATCGGATAATCCTTATAGATGAAAAGGACGCGGTCGCCATATTCCTTGAATAGGCCGGGAAAAATCGCCTGATGCATACGCGAGCAGAACGGGCACTCGAAATCGTCATAATTGATGACTGTGACTTTTGCATCTTTGTTGCCCCGTGTCGGACGTCCGGCGAGGTCGATCTTCTTCATGATCGCGGCATATGGATCGCTGGTCAGATCCATCCTGCGTCATGCGGAACAGCGTCTTATGGTCGTGGGAAAGAAGAAATTCGTAGTCCTGCTTCTTGTCGGGACTGACGAACGTGACCGTTAGCGCGTCATAGTTGGCAAACTCGCTCGACTGAAGCGTCCCCACGACCACTTTTACGTCCGGTGGGAAGCGAATACTGCGCCCGAACATGCCGTTCGACCAGCCGACGAGGTCGGAAGACGCGGCCGGATGGAGGAGCGGAAGCAGGAGTAGGCGACTGCGCCGAGCAGCCCAGGCAAATCGCCAGCAGAACAAAGAACGCGCGTCGCACCATCATTAATAGAAACCGCCTGAACATGAGCAAACGCTTGATTATCTCATGGCGGAAGGCCCCTGCAGTTCACCCCGTGGGAGACGCGGCAAGCCTCGTCTCGAGCAGAAAGCATTTCAGACGCGTCCGCGCAGCAGCTCCTCGGCAGTCAGCAATTGGTTCATCGACCCGGAGCGAAATCCTTCAAGGTCGAGCGTGACGAACTTAAACCCGAGTGCTTTGAACACGGCGGTGAACTCGCGAGCAATGTCAGCGGTCAAAGCGCGCGGAAGTTCTTCGCGCGCAATTTCAATGCGCACGATTTCTCCGTGATGCCGCACGCGGAATTGCCGGAAACCCAACGCTCGAAGCGCATCTTCGCCGCGCTCGATTACGCTCAGCGCTTCGGGCGTGACCTCGCGTCCATATTCCAGCGCGACGAAAGACATGCGGAGGCGGGTTTGTCCCATACGCGCAAGTCTGCCTGTCGCGCCAGTTCCCGGATCTCTTCTTTATTTAAGCCGGCTTCGAGCAGCGGAGCTAAAACATGATGCTGGCGCGCGGCTTGCTGTCCGGGGCGAAAATCGCTCTCGTCGTCGGCATTGACTCCATAAGCGATGGAGTCGAATCCGCCGCTTTCGCGGTAGCGCTCGAGGACGGTAAACAGTTCGTCCTTACAGTGAAAGCAGCGCATGGCATCGTTGCGTGTGTACGCGGGATTTTCCAGTTCCTGTGTTTCCACTACCTCAATTGGAATTTCGTGCTCACGCGCAAAGGCGAGCGCGTCTTCAAGATGAGTCCGCGCCAGGCTGGCGGAGTCGGCGATCACGGCGCGCATCTGGCCGCCGAGAACCTGGTGCGCCATCCAGGCCAGAAAGGCGGAGTCCACGCCGCCGGAGTAGGCGACGATCAAACGGGCGCGGGCGGCGAGGATCTGGCGCAGGTGCTGAGTCTTCTGATCGAGCGTGGGTGCGGTGTTCACAACTCCATTATCTCCGAACCTGGAACTCACAATCTAATACAGCCGTTCCTGCCGTCTGAGGTTGCCGAACGCTCCCACGTTCGCGAGGGTAAACGAGAAGCGATATTGGTTCTCGTTGCGCACCGATCCCAGCGCAAAGCGCCGGTATTCGAGGCTCAGGCCGCAGCAATCCCAGTTGTAACTGGTTTGCGCCGAAGCATACTGGAGCGACCCATTGTCCGCGTCAAAGCCGAAGCTGGCAGCGGTGCTCAAGCCGCGCTTGTTGAGTTGGCCGTAGCCAAACAGCACCCGAAACTGGTGGAACTCGCTGGGCGTGGTCATCGTCGTTCCCGTTCCATTGTCGATCACTCGCAGGAAGGCATCACCGCCGCCGATGGTAAATTGGCCGTAGTGGTAGTTCACCAGCGCCATGCTGGAATTAATACGGCCGGCCTTCAAGTCGTAGTCCAAGTCCCACTCGGTGTTGGTGCGCGGGCTGGTTTCGACGCGCAAGCGGGAGATGATGGGAGCAAAGCGCCGTGGTTCATCCAAAAAAGCGGTGCCCGTAAAATCAGCAGTCGTCGTAAATACGTTGCGTTGCCCTCCCTCCAACGCGTTCCCAAACGTAGGATCGAAGAAATATTTCTGTCCGATCTCCCAGCTCAGGATCTCGCGCGGGCCCGAGGCGCAGGGTTGAGTGTCCGGGGTCGGAGGCAGTTCCCACGGAACCGCGCCCGCTTGCGGCGACGCCGCCGATGGTGAGCGTGCTCATGGCTTGCACATCGCAATCCTTGACGTTCGGATCGAGGCGCTTGGCGTAAAGACGATTCACTACCGAATACTCCACTTCGCTGGTGTCGGTGAGCACATCGGTAGCATCGAAACGCAAAATGTTGGCGAAGTTGTTGATGCCGGTGACGTAGTCGTATTTCATGCGGGGCTCAATCACGTGTTTCCATTTGCGTCCGAGCCAGGGATGGTCGAAGATCCGCGACAATGCCGGCGGGCGCACCTCGACCGAAGCCTCCAGCGATTTGCGATTCAGGACATCATCGGAAGCGGTTCCGTTCGCAGCGGCCAGTCCCGGACTAAACTGCTCGGTGTAGAGCGTGTCCCGCAAAGTAAGTTCGGAGCGAAACGACCACCCCTCCCATTGCAGGGGCAGGCTAAGCGAGGGCGCCAGATCGAACCTGCCCACCAGAGGACCGGTGCGGAACCCAGGCTGCGAATTTTCAGGAGCCTGGCGCCGCTGCAAACCTTCAGCTGCGCTCTCGAAAGACCAGTAAAAAGGCGTATTGCCCAACTGCCGCTCCTCGCTTGAGACAAAGAAACTTGGCGTATGCAGTATCCGCACCAGTTCGGTCTGCGTAAGCTTGGAGCAGCCAGCGTTGGTTTCCGTGTCCGGATTACATACTTCGAAGTTCTGGTAACGCTCCGCCAGCAAATTGAAGTGGAATCCGTTAGTGGTATTGGACAGAAAAATCTGCGATCTCACTTCCGAGTCGATTGCCTGTGTATACACGTCGGTGAAGGCTATTCGGAAAACGAACGAACTCAAATAATCGATATTCGCGACACCGCGGAAGGTTCCGAAGGGGCGCTCGGCAAGAAAACGTGCGTCCTCGCCGCCTTGATTCTCCGGTGGATAACCGATGCCCCGATCCTGAATGCCAACGTAATTGAAGAAAACATAAGAGCTGTCGCTCGGACGAGCCCGGAATTCATCGTGTTGAAACCATCCGCGTTTGGAATAGTATTCGGCGCCCACAAGCGCGTCCATGCTGCGGTTCAGGACCCAGTACACGGAATCGCCGACAATCAGTCCTTTGGTGGAGGAGTTGCCGAAGCTTGGAATCAAGCAGCCCGCTGTGACGCTGCTCTTTCTGAACCGGATGCGTCACAAACGGAAAATAGAACACCGGTATGCCCATCAGACGGAAGTCGCTGTTGTAGATCTTGGCGGTGCCATCCACATCCACCCATATGTGTTTCGCGTTGAATTGCCACTTCGGACGGGGCAGCTGGCAGGTGGTGACCGTTCCATAGCGCACCAGATAATGGTCGGGCCCGTGTTTCTCGACGATCTTGCCGGTAAAGGCAAAGGGGTTGGTCGTGGTCAGCACGTAGCGGGAGTTCCGCATCCGAAATCCCACCGTTCCGATCACGCTATAGAAGGTTCCGACTTGGGTGCGGATATTGTAAGTGCCGTGACTGGATTCGACGTGCTCGTCGTAAGGGCCGCCGTCGAGAACGACGTGGCCCTCCGGTTCGCTGTCTCCGGTATCGGCGTTGTAGGTGATTTCATCGGCGCGCAGGATGTAATTTCGGTAGTAAATTTCCGCCTTGCCTCGCAGGTGGTAGATGGAACCATCTTTTTCCTGGTGCACGGCCCGGATCAAAACTTGTTCTTCGGTCTGGCTGGCAGGGGCTGCCGGTAGAGCCGGAGCCGTCGCCGGAGCGCTCTCGCGAGCGGATGCCTTCGCGGCACCGGGGGAAGCGTCTGGCTGGTTACTATCCCGGAAGCGAGAAGCAGATGACAGAGCAATGCGGCCGTGATAAAGATTCGAGAGCGGGTGATCATTAGCGGATGATCGAGCGGGTGATCGAGCAGGCGACCAAGCGGGTGACGTGCAACCACGCATGCGCCGCGCCAGCCGGTCTGCCAACGGGAACCAACTGACCTTAGCACGCGAGCGGCGGGCGAAGCAAAGCTACGCATCTTTATGGTCTCCAACAACGGTTTTCAACAATGGTCTCCGGCATTCGTGCCTGGCCGACGCTGGCTGCTGGCATTCTTCGATTGGACTGCGACGACTCAATTTACGACCACCGGGCTAACGCGGGACCGATGACGAAACGACACCGATGATGACCGGATTAACAAACTCCGTGCCCGGCGACGACCACGCTCCGCAAGAGCAGCTTTGCGCTACGGCGCAGAACTCCGGCGCGGCCGAAGAAACTATACCCTCGGAAATGAGTGCGGATTCCAATACCGATCCGGGTGTTGGTCCGAATCCGGATTCCTGGCGTGTCGAAGTTGCCGTTCGCCTGGAACGCTATCGCACGCGGCGAAAAGCCCAGACTCCGCGCTACCCATCGCTCCTATTGCCCTTTGATGCGCCCGATAGCTGGTCCCAGTCTGTGCCGCCGGCTAAATCCGTGTCACCGGAGGTTGCGACTGCGGCAGCCGAACCACACTTCGCCGAACCTCGTCACCCGTCTCAGCCAGCCCCGACGCCGGTCGTGGAGACATCCGGCAAGGTCATCGAGTTCCCGCGTTCTGCCGCAATTCCGGTTTTTCACCCGAGCGACCTGGCTGACCCCGTCTTTGATCGTGATCGTCCGCGCATTGTGGAAGCCCCGGAGATTCTGCCACCTCCTCCCGCGTTGGGGGGAATGTTGATCGAACCGGTGCAGCAGGGGTCGGCCGAGCGGCGAGCCGATTCCGGTTCCGTTCTCCCGTCTGCGTGCCCAACGGCATCGATGGTTCGTCGCGCGCTGGCGGCCCTGGTGGATGGCGCAGTCCTGGCAACGTCTGTGGCGGCCTTTGCCGCAATCTTTCTTCGCTTAAACCCCAGCTTGAACCCTGGCCTGAACTCGCTGGGCTTGAACCCGCTGCACTTGAACCCGCTGCACCTGAATGACGCCGCCGGACCGCTCCTCCTGGCACTTGCCGGTGCGCTCGGCATGGTCACGGTGCTGCTGTGGGCCGCGTACCAGTTCTTGTTTGTGGTGTACACCGGTTCCACTCCCGGACTTCGTGCAGCTCGTTTGCGGCTGGCGGGATTCGACGGTTCGCCGCTCAATCGTCGTTTGCGCCGATGGCGGGTGCTGGCGTCGTTTCTCTCCGCACTTTCCGCTGGACTCGGCTACTTCTGGTGCATTCTTGATCAGAATGGATTGTGCTGGCACGATCGCATTACTCGGACCCACGTTCGATCGGCAGCGCAAAAGTAAGCTTGGTGGGTTAATTCGCGAAACCGTTCACCAAGGCCGCGAAGGTACACAAAGGTAACCGAAGTGGACGTCTTGTCAGCACCCGACTGCAGATCCCCACCCATAAAATGAAAACCGTTTCACATGTTCACTACTATCACCGCTAAAACTCACATAATCATACGAATCTCGTATTCCAGTTGGAGACTTGGGTGCTAAACTCCGCTTAGTCAGGCCCGGGTTCGCCCCCCCGCCATGCCCGGCCACACGCCTGAAAGTGAAGGCAATCAAGAAAACTTAATGAGTTCGGAGAAAGATAATCATGAAGGTATTCCACGCAGTTGCTGTGACCTGTTTGATTCTGCTGGCTGGACTCGGCAGCATCAGCGCCCAGACCTGGACTCCACTGAACAACCAACCAAACATTGGGGCAAGTAATCCTCTCCTGCTGGGCGACGGCAGGGTTATTGTGCTCGACGCAAACAATAGCCAGAATTGGTGGGCCCTCACTCCCGATATCACCGGTAGCTACCAGAACGGCACCTGGTCCCAGTTGGCCTCACTCCCCAGCAATTATGCCCCTACCTACTTTGCTTCAGCGGTCCTGCCGGACTCGCGAGTAGTTGTTCTTGGCGGAGAATACAATTTTGGCAACGGCGTCGAGACCACCCTGGGCGCCATCTATACACCGAAAACCAACAAGTGGAAGAAACTCAAGGCTCCCGCGGGTTGGAGCACCGTCGGCGACGCGGCAAGCGTTATTCTTGCCGACGGCACATTCATGGTTGCCGACTGCTGCACCGCCCAGGAAGCCTTGCTGGATGCCAAGAACCTGACTTGGACGACCACCGGCACTGGCAAGTCTGACGCAAACTCTGAAGAAGGTTGGACCCTGCTGGCGAGTGGAGATGTGCTCACGGTGGATGCCAACGAAGACAATACAAACTCCGAGATCTACAATCCCGACAATGGTTCCTGGTCCACAGCCGGGAGCACCATCGTGCAACTTGAGGATCCAGGCTCCCATGAAGTCGGGCCGGCGCTCCTGCGCCCCGATGGCACGGTTCTGGCCACGGGCGCGACCGGCCACAACGCCGTTTATAACTCCCTTAACGGAACCTGGTCTAAGGCGCCGGACTTTCCTAAGGTCGGCGGTCAACAACTGGACATCGCCGACGGTCCCGCTGCCCTTCTTCCGGATGGAAATGTGCTCGTCATGACCAGTCCCGGCGTGTACAACGTGGGTGCGTACTTCTTCGAGTGGAATGGCTCGGCGTTCAATGCAGTGCCGGGAACACCGAACGCACCCAATGACAGCTCCTTCTATGGCAATATGCTGGTGTTGCCGACGGGGCAGATCTTGCTCACGGATTTCTCCGGCGATGTTGAGCTCTATAACTCGACAGGAACCCCGGAACCATCATGGGCACCCGCCATCACCAAGGTCGCCAAGACGCTCACACATGGCAAGAACTCCACGGTGCAGGGAACGCAGTTGAATGGACTCTCACAGGGCGCCGCCTACGGAGATGACGTACAGGCTTCCAGCAACTATCCGATGGTGCGCATCACCAACAACGCAACCGGGCATGTCTTCTATTGCTTCACTGACAAACCCAGCTCGATGGGAGTGGCCACAGGTTCACTGGTGGTTACTGCTCACATCGCGATTCCCGCTGAAACTGAATTAGGCGCCAGCCAGATAGAGGTCGTGACTAATGGCATTGCCTCCAATCCGGTGAGCGTAACGATCAAGTAAATTTGCAGGACTCTAAGATGGCCGGATCCGGATCATGAGATCCTCCGGCCTGTTTTTTGTGCTTCCCCCGTTTCCAAAGCAAGAAGTGTAGAGCGGACGCTGGGGAATTCTGGTGACGAGAAAAGTATGAAACGATCACGTGCGATTACTGTGACCTGTGCAGTTGTGCTGGCTGCGCTCGGAATCATGAGCGCCCAGACTTGGACCCCTCTCACGAATCAGCCAACAATCTCGGCAAGCAATCCGCTTCTCCTCCACGACGGCCGGGTTATGGTGCATAACCTGCGTGAGCAGGATTGGTGGGCCCTGACTCCCGACATCAACGGAAGCTACCAGAACGGCACATGGTCTCAATTGGCCTCGCTGCCTTCAGGATATGCTCCCACCTATTTCGCTTCGGCGGTATTGCCGGACTCGCGGGTGGTCGTTCTCGGCGGAGAGTACAACTTTTTCCCACCGGCATTTACGAATCTGGCCGCTATCTATACCCCCGCAACCGACACTTGGGCGAGTCTCGAACCTCCGGCGGGTTGGACCACCATCGGCGATGCGCAGAGCGTTATTCTTGACGATGGAACTTTTATGCTGGCTAACTGCTGCACCAGCCAGGAAGCCCTGCTGAATGCCAAGAACCTGACCTGGAAGACCACCGGTACGGGCAAGAATGACATCAACGATGAAGAAGGCTGGACCCTGCTGCCCAGCGGTGAAGTACTTACTGTGGACGTAAATACCGGCACCGAATACTCGGAGATCTACAATCCCGCCACCGGCTCCTGGTCCCCTGCCGGCAGTACCGTCGCGCACATCGTAAACTATAGCTACTTCGAAATCGGGCCTGCAGTTCTCCGCCCCGATGGTACCGTCCTTTACACGGGTGCGACCGGCCACAACGCCGTTTATAACTCGGCTACGTCAACCTGGTCGGCGGGCCCGGACTTTCCTCGGGCTAAAGGCCGGCAACTGGAAATCGCCGACGGTCCCGCCGCTCTTCTGCCCAACGGGAATGTGCTGGTCATGACCGGCCCCGGAGCGTACAACGCCGGCGCGTACTTCTTCGAGTGGGACGGCTCGGCCTTCAACGCCGTGCCAGGGACACCGAACGCACCCGAGGACCCCTCCTATGTTGGCAACATGCTGGTTTTGCCGACCGGGGAAATCTTGCTGACCGATTTTTCCAAAGATGTTGAACTCTATACCTCTAGCGGAAGCCCGGACCCATCCTGGGCGCCGACCATCACCAAGGTTGCCGCGAAACTCACTCATGGCAAGGCCTACCCTGTGAAGGGCACGCAGTTGAACGGACTCTCGCAGGGTGCTGCTTATGGCGACGACGCCCAGGCAGCCAGCAACTATCCGTTGGTTCGCATCACCAACAATGCCACCGGGCACGTGTTCTATTGCCTCACTGAGAAGCCCAGCTCGATGGGCGTGGCCACGGGTTCCTTAGTAGTCACGGCGCATTTCACCGTTCCTGCTGGAATTGAATTGGGAGCCAGCGAGTTGGCGGTCGTGACCAATGGGATTGCGTCCGATCCAGTGAGCGTAACCATCAAGTAACCAGATTCGCCAGCGCGGCCCGCAGCTCGCGAAACCGAAATGTGTATCCGCTTGCTTCCAGTTTTGCCGGCTCAACCCGCTGGCTGGCGAGCAGCAATTCCTCTGCCGCCATTTTGCCAAAAGCCAGACGCAGCGCTAATTCGGGCACTCGAAAGAATGCAGGGCGTCTCAGCGCAGACGCCAGCACTTTGGTGAACTCCACGTTGCGCAATGGGTTCGGCGCCACCAGATTTACCGGCCCGGCTAGCGATTCTGTTCGCAGGGCATGATGAATTGCTCCCACGATGTCGTCCACATGAATCCAGCTCCACCACTGCTGTCCCGACCCGATCCGGCCGCCGAGTCCGAGTTTGAACGGTCTCAGCATATTTGGCAGAGCCCCTCCCTTCGCGCTCAGCACCAGCCCAATCCGGATGTTCACGGTGCGGATGCCGGCCTCGGCTGCAATCCGGCTTGCTTCCTCCCACTCGCGGCAAACCTCGGCCAGGAATCCGCGCCCAGTCGGACTTTCTTCGCGTAGGACTTCATCGCCGCGATTCCCGTAGAACCCGATTGCCGAGGCGCAGACGAATACCCGTGGCTTCACCTCACTCTGCGCCAGCGCTGCGGCCAGATGGCGGGTTCCGCGCACCCGACTCTCGCGGATCGCCTTCTTCTTTTCTTCAGTCCAGCGCCCTACAATGCTCTCCCCGGCGAGGTGGATCACCGCGTCGAACCCCGATACCGCAGTCGGCGCCAGCGGAGCCAGAGGATTCCATGAAATCTGTGCTGCGTTCGACGCTAGTCCCCGCACCAGGCGCACAACCTGCACAGACTGTTGCTCGAACGAGGCAAGCAACGCCGTCCCAATCGGCCCCGAAGCTCCGGTAACCAATACCCGTTCCATGACTGTTACCTCCTCAAGCCCGTGTCTCCTGAACGGAGAACTCAATAATGAGTGCAAAATCTTCGTCCCCCGTACTCTACCAGCCCCAGCGTCCTACTCGGCGACCTCAGCGCCTCGGCGGTGAAATAGCTTTCCCGCTGCGTTAGAATCGATCATGGCGACGTTGCGTCAACAGATCGCGACCAACGTGCTCACGGTAACCCGCTTCCGCGAGCTGATGAAGAAGCTCCGCGAGAACCGTCCCAACGACGATCTCGACCTCGTCAAAAGAGCCTACGAATTTTCCCAAAAGCATCACGCCGGACAATCCCGCGCCTCCGGCGAACCCTACCTCGTGCATCCGCTCGAAGTCGGCAACGTTCTTGCCGACATGAAAATGGATTCTGTTTCCATCGCCGCCGGGCTTCTCCACGATTCCGTCGAAGACACCTCGGTCACCACCGTTGAAATCGCGCCAGGAATTCGGCGAACAGGTTGCTCACATCGTCGAAGGCGTCACCAAGATCAGCAAAATCGATTTCTCCTCTCGCGAAGAAGCGCAAGCCGAGAACCTTCGCAAAATGATGCTGGCCATGGTGGACGACATACGCGTCGTCCTCATCAAGCTCGCTGACCGCCTGCACAACATGCGTACGCTCGAACATCTCGATCCCGAGCGCCAGCAGAAAATTGCGCGCGAGACGCTCGAAATCTACGGCCCCATCGCACACCGTCTGGGCATGGGCAAAATTCGCGGCGAACTTGAAGACCTCGGTTTCAAATACGTCGATCCCATCGGATACGAACAAGTCCGCGTCGCCGTCGAATCACGCCGCAAAGCGGGCGAAGCCTTTATGGCCCGCGTCGAAGGCGTATTGCGCGACGGCCTCAAAGAAGCCGGCATCACCGGCCGCGTCGAGAGCCGCATCAAGCGCCTCTACAGTATCCACCGGAAATTGCAGCGCCAGCGCATCAGCGTCGATCAGGTCTACGATCTTTACGCCATGCGCGTGATCACGAACTCGGTGCAGGACTGCTACGCCGTCCTCGGCATCATCCACAACCTCTGGCGTCCCGTGCCCGGCCGTATCAAGGATTTCATCGCCATGCCGCGGCCGAATCTTTACCAGTCACTGCACACCTCCGTCATCACTGAGAACGGCGAGACTTTCGAAATCCAGATCCGCACCGAAGAAATGCACAAGATGTGCGAGGAAGGCATCGCCGCTCACTGGAAATACAAAGATGGCCCCGTCTCCGCTGAAGACGAGCAGCGCCTGGCGTGGCTAAGGCAGGTGGTAGAGTGGCAGCGCGACGTCTCCGATCCCAACGAATTTTTATCTACTCTTAAAGTCGATCTCTACCCGGAAGAGGTTTACACCTTCACCCCCAAAGGAAAGGTTCTGGTCCTGCCGCGCGAGTCCACGCCCATCGACTTTGCCTACTCGATTCATACCGAAGTTGGACACAGTTGCACCGGCGCGAAAGTCAACGGACGCATGGTCCCCCTCCGCCACAAGCTGCATTCCGGCGACATCGTCGAAGTCATTACTCAGCCTGGACACAAGCCCAGCCGCGACTGGCTGGCCATCGTCAAGTCGTCGCGCGCCCGCAACAAAATCAAGCATTGGCTCAACGTCCATCAGCGCGAGCGCGCCATTGAAATTGGCAAGAAGCTGGTGGAAAAAGAAGGACGCAAATACAGAATCTCGCTGAAAGACATCAAGGAAGCCGACTGGCAGCGAGCGGCCAGCGAATATGGACTCGGCCGTCCCGACGATCTGATGGCTGGCATCGGCTATGGCAAGTACTCGGCCCGCCAGGTGCTGGCGAAGTTCGCGCCCGCCGACGCTCAACCGATGTCCGACAGCGAAGAGCAGGCCGCATCACAAGGCTTCACCAGCGGCTTCACCAGCGCGGTCCGCAGAGTCTTTGGCGGCGACAGTAACGCCATCGTAGTCCGTGGAGCGGGCGACCTGCTCGTCTATCGCGCCCGCTGTTGTAATCCCATTCGCGGAGAAGCCATCGTCGGCTACGTAACCCGCGGCAAAGGCGTCGCGGTCCACTCCGTGAACTGTCCGAACGTCACCAATCTTCTCTACGAGCCCGATCGCCGCATCGACGTATTGTGGGCCGGAGACAAAGATGGCCAGCCCATTTCCTATCCCGTCAAACTTACCCTGCTGTGCGACGATCGCTTTGGCATGTTGAAACAAATCACCGCCGTAATCAGCGACACTCACACCAACATCCGCAACATCGAAGCCCGCAGCCAGAATGGCCAAGCCAGCGTAGACGTAGTCCTGGAGATTGCCGACCTGAAACACCTTCAGAAAATCATGGACGGGGTGAGGCAGATTCCCGGCGTTTACGACGTCCAGAGATTGCAGAAGGTCTAGCACGCCCGAGGAACGTCGAGGGCCCTCCGCAATCTGCGGAGCCGCCGCTCCAATCCTACTGGCCAACGCCGGCGATGGCGTTGAGCCGCAACTGCGCCGCCTGAAAATCTGGAGCGAGCGCCAGCGTCTTGCGGTAAGCTTCGGCAGCCCGCGGAAGCTTATGTTGTTCTTCCAGGGCCGAGCCTAATGAGAAATAGGCCAAGGCATCGGGTGCGCTCTTCAGGGCCTCTTCGTATTGCAGGATCGCTTCATCAAATCGGCCTTGTTTGGCGAGCAGCCATCCGTACGCGACACGGTGACGAGGTGAAGATGGATCGAGTGCCACCGATTCCCTGAAGTCTTTCTCCGCCTCGGGCAGCGACCCTTCCTGCATTTCGAGGATCGCCAAATTGTTGTGCGCCTGCGACAAGATTTGCCCATCCCCAGGGTAGGCCAGCGCCCGCCGATAGCAAAACGCAGCTTCTTCGAATTTCCTCTGCTGGAGTTTGATCGTCCCAATGTCGAAGAGCGCTGTGTCGGTTGGCTGAATCTGAACCGAGCGCGCCAGATGCTCCAGTGCCTCATCCATGCGGCCCTGGGCGTAGTAAGCCTCACCCAGCGCTCTTTCCATCAGGCAGTTCGACCCCGTGACCGCCAGCGCGTGTTCAGAAATGCTGATTGCGTCATGCCAGTTGGAAATATCCCGGCTGGTGGTCGTGGCCAGCGCAGCCACCGCCAGAACGGCGACAGAGATCACCCCATAGCGGAGCGCAGGGAAGCGTGTTGCCAACTCCGCCCCTCCCCACGCAATCACGATGAATACTCCCAACAACGGGACATAAGTGTAACGATCGGCATGAGCGATATCGCCCACGTGCACCAATCCAACGACCGGCACGAGCGTGCCGAGATACCAGAACCATCCCACCGCGAGGTAAGGACGTTGCTTGATCTGCCAGACGACCAGTGCAGTGATCAGAAAAATGAATACCAGCGAAACCATAACTGGCCAGGAGAAAATTGCCAGATCGCGATATGGATAAAAAATGGCGAGCTTGGACGGCCATAGCATCTGTGACAGGTATTTGGTGTAGGAGAGCAGTGCGTTCGCAACTCGCGACGACAATGAAACCACCTTGATTTCGCTGTCCAGCGCCTGGGCCTTCACGGTCAGTACTGCGCTGCCCGCCGCCAACAACAGAAGCGGCAATTTCTCCAAACATCTCCAGAACAGGCATCTCCAGAACTGGGATTTCGAGAAGACGATCGTAGCTGGGTAGTCAGCCGCCGAAGCATCCGCAGCTGGAACGGGTTCTGCCCTGTAATATTCCACAGAAGCAGACGAGGGCGGAGATCCCAAACGGCGCAGGGGCCAGCAGTCGAGTAAGAGCAAGACGAATGGCAAGGTCACAAGCATGGGCTTCGACATCAGCCCCAGGACGAACAACAGCGTGACCAGCAGATAGCGCGCCACTCCAGGCTTTCGCGCGTATCCGACGTACGCCCACAGCGTCAGCAATAGGAAGCATGTGGACAGCAGGTTCTTCCGTTCGGCAATCCAAGCCACCGATTCCAGGCCCAGCGGATGCACGGCAAACAGAGCGGCGACCAACGCGCTCCTCCAGATCGCCCCCGTCATGCTGCGTAGCCACAAGAAGAGCAAAATCACATTCAATGCGTGGATCAGGAGGCTGGTAGTGTGGTGTCCCCGAGGATTGAGGCCGAACAACGTCACATCCAGCATGTGGGACAGCCAGGTTACGGGATGCCAGTTGGCCGCCTCGAGCGCCGTCAGGGCCCATGCCGCATTGTGCCCGTTCAGTCCACGCTGCACGTGATCGTTGCCCGTAACGTATACGTTGTCGTCCACGTTAATAAATTGAAACGACACGACCGGAGCGAACACCGCCAGCGTCACGCCAGCGAGCAGAATTACCGAAAGTACAACGCGACGGTCGACGTGGGACGCTCTTTCCATGTCTATCTGTGAATTCGAAGGCGGTGGATTGGGGCTTCTTTCCTGATTGTCGCTGGCAGGCGGAGTCGGAACAAATGACAAGGGTAACGGCGGGCGAAGCGAACTGGCAGGTTCGTTTCGTGGGTATCGCGGAGGGACTTGTCGCTAACCCGATGATTCCAAAAGATAAGGGGAGGGAGCCCGTAGCAAACCAGTGATTAGCAGCCTGTCGACGAAAGGGTTCATGCCGGCGAGGCAGGGCTCCTCCACAACCAGCAGGTAGTTCTCGAGGTTCCGAACCGCGATTGGCGAACGACGAAAAGCGACCGCCGAGACCGAATCCGGTATCATAGAAGGACCTCCCGGAGGAGCAATGGCAGTTCCCATATCCCAGATGTGGACGGTGGCCTCTTACGTCCTCGGCCAGAAACTGGCCGGACGCAAGCGCTATCCGCTCGTGCTCATGCTCGAGCCCCTGTTCCGCTGCAACCTGGCCTGCGCCGGATGCGGCAAGATCCAGTACCCGGCCCACATCCTGAAAACCGATCTCTCCCCGGAAGATTGCTTCAAAGCGGTAGATGAGTGTGGAGCGCCGATGGTGTCGATCCCCGGCGGCGAGCCTCTGATGCATCCGCAGATCGCTGAAATTGTCGAAGGCCTGGTAGCGCGCAAAAAATATATTTATCTTTGCACCAACGCCCTGCTGCTGAAAGAAAAGCTGCACCTGTTCAAGCCCAGCAAATACTTGAGTTTTTCGGTTCACGTGGATGGCCAGAAAGAGCACCACGATTTTTCCGTCTGCCGCGAAGGCGGATTCGACCTCGCGCTCGACGGCATCCGCGCCGCCATCGATGCCGGCTTCCGCGTCACCACCAACACGACTCTATTCGACGGCGCCGATCCTAACAGCGTGCGCACCTTCTTCGACGAGATGATGGCAGTCGGCGTCGAGAGCATGATGGTCTCGCCCGGATATTCCTACGACAAGGCGCCCGACCAGAAACATTTCATGGGACGCGCCCGGACGCGGCGTCTGTTTCGCGCCATGCTTTCGAATCGCAAGAAGACCTGGCGCTTCAACCAGTCCCCGCTGTTCCTCGAATATCTGATGGGCAAGCGCAACTACAAATGCACGCCGTGGGGTATGCCCACCTACAACATCTTCGGATGGCAGAAGCCCTGCTACCTGCTCCAGGATGGCTACGCCGAGTCCTACAAAGAATTGATGGAAACGACGGAATGGGCCAGCTACGGCACCGAGTCCGGCAATCCGCAGTGCGCGAACTGCATGGTGCATTGCGGCTACGAACCAACGTCGGTGGACGACACCTTCGGATCGCTGCGCGGGTTTGCCGACACGGTGAAGGCAACCTTCTCGCTCTATCCCGACAAAGACGCGCTCAGCGATCTTGATCGCGAGGTGCGCCCCGTGCACTCCTACAATCCGCTAATCCAAATCGAAGCGCCGCAAGCTCAGGCTGAAGAATCCCACGTATGAGCGGCCGCGAACACGGTCACGATGGAACTCTGCCGCACGGAGCGCAAGCGGTAGCGACGGAACCGCAGCCGAGTTCTTCGGCTTCGTCCACGTCCACGTCCAAGTCCAACGACGACCTCGAAGTAGTCCCCGGATTCGAGCGCGAAAATCTTCAAGGATGGATTCCGCTACTCGCCACCGAAGCCGATATCCGCGCGGTTATTGAAAAAGCATTTGATTATCGCGGCGACGTAACCGTTACCCGCAAGAACAGCGCCGAGATCACTGGGTATCTCTTCGATCGCCGCATTGGCCCGACGCTCGATAATTCCGTGGTTCGTCTGATACTCGCGACCAGCAGCGAGCGCCCTGCCATTCCTTATTCTGAAATTGCCGCCATCGCCTTCTCCGGACGCGACACCGCCGCCGGTAAGAGTTACGAGGCTTGGGTTAAGAAATACTGGGAAAAGCGCGCTAAGGGCGAGAAGAATATTTCGATTGAGCCGGAAGCGCTGGAGTAACATCCCGTGAACGAATTGATCGTCGATATCATTGTTGCCACGGCACTGATGACCATCGTCGCCCTGGCAGCCCTTCTCCTGACCTTGCGAGACCGTTTCGTGAAAGGCCACCGCAAGACTGCAGCACAAATTCGTGCGCGCTTCTCCAGTATGCTGCAACTCAGGAACACACTTTATCTGTGTGCCCCCGGTGTCCTCGTGATGGTTCTCGGAATGTTCTTCGCCATTGATCGTGGCCGCCAGCATGATTCCGACTGGTGGCAAGGACTGCTCTTCATTCCTGTCGGTTGGTTTTTGGTTCCGCTCCTGGCGCGGAGGAGTTGGAAACGATACCTCGATCTGCGACGATTCGCGGATAAAAACGACGATCCCGCTTTCAACCAGTTTTCTCAATCGGTCGGGTTCGCTTCGCCACACCAAAACGATCTCGACTCAGGTCGATGAGTAGCTACGAGCACACCACGCTCGTGTTAGCCTCAGCCTCACCGCGTCGGCGGGAATTATTGCGCAGTGCGGACATCGCTTTCGAAGTGCAGCCTGCGGATGTCGCGGAAAATCGGCTGCCCGGAGAAACCGCGAAGCAACACGCCGAGCGTTTGGCGAGTAAGAAGGCGCTAGCGGTGGCGCGTCAACGTCCACACGATTTCGTCCTCGGCGCCGACACCATAGTCGTAGTCGACGGCCAGATTCTCGGCAAGCCCTCCGATGCCAATGACGCGGCGCGCATGTTGCGCATGCTTTCTGGACGCAGGCATCAGGTGATTACAGGCGTGTGTTTGGTGGTCAACAACCAGCCGTCAATGGACAGTGAAACCACGCTGGTCACCGTGAGTGAAATCACCGACATGGAGATCGCCGACTATGTGGCCACCGGCGAGCCCATGGACAAAGCGGGAGCCTACGCGATTCAAGGTATCGCTTCCCGCTGGATTCCTCGCATTGAAGGGGATTACAGCAACGTGGTGGGATTGCCGATAGCGCTGGTATTTGGCATGTTGAAATCCGCGGCCTTTAGGTTCGACCTGGGAACTGACAAGCGGGAACTCTAAGCCGCAGGCGGCTTGGGCGGCTCTTTGCTCTTGTCCTCGGGCTCTTTCATCGAAGACTTGAAATTTCGTATGCCTTCGCCCAGGCCTTTGCCCAGGTCGGCGAACTTACTCGGTCCAAAAAGCAGCAGCGCGATACCGATGATCAACAGAATGTGCAGCGGCGAAAACAGTCCCTCACCCATAGAGCCTCCAATTACGCGCTCAATGCTGTAATTCTAGGGTATGCGGCTCCTCAGGTCAAAGATGCCGTCACTGCAGCGTGCTATCCCGCTACACTGTCTCGATAAGGCCGGCAAGAAGCGCTGCACGGCAGGGTAGCTCTGAGATCAGGATATGCTCGTGAGTAGCGTGTGCCCCGTCGCCAACGCCGCCTAGGCCGTCCAGAGTTGGAATTCCGAGACCCGCGGTGAAGTTGCCATCGGAACCGCCGCCCACCGCGGCTTCTCCTAGCTTCCATCCCAGGTCGCGCGCGATGGCGACGGCCTGCGCGTATAAGGCTGCGACTCCGGCGGTGCGCTCCATGGGCGGGCGGTTAATTCCTCCGGTGACCTCGATTTTGCATTTGCGGTTGTGGGGGCGAAGGCGGTGCATCTTTCTATCGATTCCAGCCGCGTCTTTCATGCGCGCGATGCGAACATCAACCTGCGCCGTCGCCTCGGCTGGAACCACGTTGGTTCGCGACCCACCACTTACAATTCCGACGTTAACTGTCAGGCCCTTCTTTAGTTCAGTGAAGTCGGAGATTTTCTCGATCTGATGCGACAGCTCGAGAATCGCGTTCACGCCCTTCTGGAAGTCGAGCCCGGCGTGAGAAGCCTTGCCCGTGACTTTGACGAGATATTCTCCTACTCCCTTGCGGGCGGTTTTCACGGCGCCTTGACGTCCGTAAGAAGGCTCGAGCACAAGAACTGCCGAGGACCTTTTCGCCAGCGCCTCGGTTATCGCTCGCGACGAGTCACTGCCAACTTCTTCGTCGGAAACGAGAAACACGGTCACAGGGCGCAGCAATTCGCCGCCTCTATGCCCCGCTTGTTCATGCCAATCTTGCAGAGCGGCCAGTGCATGCAGCATCAGCGCGATGCCGGATTTCATATCGAGCACGCCGGGGCCCTTCAGCTTGTTATGTTCGACGCGGCAGGGCATCGTGGCCAGCGTGCCCAGCGGATAGACCGTGTCGTAATGGCCAAGCAGCAGCACGGGCTTGGCCGACTTGCCTCCGAAGTTCACTTGCAGGTGGCTGCCGAAGTCCTTCACTCGGTGGAAGCGCACTTCGCCGCCGAGCCGGGAGAATTTTTCCGCGACTGCCTCCGCAACGCGGTCCACCGCGGCTTTGTTGTCGCTGGGAGATTCGATTTCGACCAGTTCACGGATGGTCGAGACGATGTCGGCGCGGCGCTCCTTGAAATAGGAGAGACGGAGATCAGCCAGACGTCGCGCCTCGGCGCTCCGATGCATGCCTGCTTTTCTGGAAACCGAATTCACTACGGATTGTCCCCCGGGCTGGAGCCCCGCCTCGAATAGAAGCTATCGCATCACTGGGCATTCGGGATAGCGGCTAAACGCGCTTTTAGTACTTAGGCATCTTGGGATCGATCCGCTCTGCCCAGGCTGTGATCCCGCCGGTCAAGTTGTGCACATTGGTAAAGCCGGCCTGCTTCAGAAACGCGACGGCTTTGGCGCTGCGTCCGCCCATCTTGCAATGGGCCACGATCTCACGACTGGAGTCGAGTTCAGCCACGCGTTTCGGCAGATCGTTGAGCGGGATGAGATATCCGTTCAGATTGCAGATTTGATATTCGTGCGGTTCGCGCACGTCGAGAACCAGAATGTCGTCTTTGTTGTCGAGCTTCTTCTTCAAGTCTTCTACTGAAATTTCGGACAAGTCGCCTCCGGTAGTTGGTATTGGCGCGGCTTCCACTCCGCGGATGCCGCAGAACTGATCATAATCAATCAGCTTGGTAATTGTCCGATGCGTGCCGCACACGGGGCAATCGGGGTTCTTGCGCAGCTTGAGTTCGCGGAACTTCATGCCGAGGGCATCCACCAGCAGTAGGCGTCCTACGAGCGAATCGCCTTGGCCAACAATCAGCTTGATAGTCTCGGTGGCCTGAATCACGCCGACTAATCCGGGGAGAATGCCGAGCACTCCGCCTTCGGCGCAGGACGGCACCAGGCCCGGCGGCGGCGGCTCGGGATAGAGACAGCGATAGCACGGTCCGTCTTCGGTGGCGAAAACACTGGCTTGGCCTTCGAAACGAAAAATCGATCCGTAGACATTGGGCTTGCCGGTGAGCACACAGGCGTCGTTGACCAGGTAGCGAGTGGGAAAATTATCGGTGCCATCGGCGACAATGTCGAACTCGCGAAATAATTCCAGCGCGTTGGCGCTGGTCAATTTGGTATCGAATGTTCTCAAATTCACGAACGGATTGATCGCCTTCAGTTTGTCGGCGGCGGAGTCGAGTTTCTTGCGACCCACGTCGGCGGTGGTGTGGATGATCTGGCGCTGGAGGTTGGTGTAATCGACGACGTCGAAGTCCACGATCCCCAGCGTGCCGACGCCCGCGGCGGTCAGATAGAGTGCCAGCGGCGAACCGAGTCCACCCGCTCCGATGCACAGGACCTTCGCGGCCTTCAGCTTCTGCTGACCTTCCATGCCCACCTCGGGCATGATGAGATGGCGCGAGTAGCGTAGGATTTCGTCGTTGCTTAGAACGGTTTCGGGTTTGGTCTCGGCCGGTTTGATGTCGGAAAGCGTAGCCATAAAGATCCTTTTTTCAATTGTAATCGGGACGAAGGCGAACTACGCGCGAACTAGCGGCTCGCAGCGGACACACAACAACGGCGACAGCGCGCGGGACCGGCCATTCGGTGATGTGGCAGTCCGCAAGTCATAATCGGCCGATCGTATCGCAACCGCCCGCGATCGACGGGACAATGGAAATGGTATCACCGTCTTTGAGCGCGGTGGCCTCTTTCTGCAGATAGCGCATGTCCTCGTCATTGACATAAACGTTGACGAACGCGCGCAGATTGCCATCGTCTGTATAAAGGTTTCGTTTGAGGTCTGGATGCCGCGAGACGAGGCCAGCGAGCGCCTCTCCCACGGTTTTCCCCGGGACGTCGACCGAGGCCTGGTTCCCCGAGTACTGGCGCAACGGAGACGGAATCTGGATCTGGGGCATGTAAAGAAGATGCTATGGTACTGGCGAAAGATGCAGCTCCAAGAATAATGACGATAGAAACAATGGACATTAACGGAAGAGATCGCCCGCGCGGCTTTGTGGGGTTCGGCGTATTTTTCCTGTTCGGCACAACCATGACCGCCTATGCCGCCGTAACCCTGCTCAAGCCCGGGACGGCCCTCGACCGGTTGTGGGAGTTGAACAAAACGGGACATGCTCAGCTCGCATCGTTGGGCACGAGCGCCGGCCTGGGTTTCGTGGCGCTTTCGATGTTGATGTGCGCCGCGTCCGTCGGCTGGTTCCGTCGCCGTTACTGGGGATGGGCCCTGGGGACGACAATCATTGCCGTCAACGCGGCGGGGGATCTTGTGAATCTGGCGAGGGGAGAGCGGTTGAAAGGCGCGGTGGGAGCGGCGATCGCCGGGTTGCTGCTGATCTACATGACGAGGAGCAGCGTGCGGAACTACTTCAGACGAGGCTGAAGGTCTGCAACAGTGTCAAATCACCTGAGTCTTCTCGTCCACGAATTTCTTGTCGCCCTCGTCCCGGCCCGCGAGTTCGAACGAATTCGTGATCGCCGCCGCACCCTTCTCCACGCTGGTAATCAGGTAAGAGCAGCCGAACCAGTGGGCTTCCGCGAGGTCGGTGGGCGACCATTGCGCGGGATGGTCGGGATGAGAGTGATAGAAGCCGACGATGTCCTCGCCGCGCTTGCGGCCTTCGCGCTGAATGCGAATGAGTTCTCTGGGATCGATGCTATAGCGATTGTGCGGCGAGTCGGCGCGCATGTTTCCGCAGCGGGCAGTGTGCGAGATGGTCTTCGAACCGTCGTCCTCAAAACGGCCAAGCAGCACTCCACAGCACTCGTGCGGGTAGGTTTCTTCTCCGTGCTGGCGTATGGAGACGAAGGCAGACTGGGGAATCTTGAGCATGTATTAAGGTCAGAGGTTAGATTACAGAGGTTGACCCCACTAACCTCTGCAATCTCACCTCTAACCTCTGACCTTTTCTCTGCAATTATTCTTCATTCCAGAATCTCTGACTCAGATACTTCTCGCCGGAGTCACAGAGAATGGTCACAATCGTCGCACTCTGATCCTCTTTCAGTTGCTCGGCAACTCGCAGGCTGCCCACTGTGCCAAGACTCGCGACATCCCTCCGAGCAGATTTCTCTGCATCGTAGACTGACTGGCGGAGAGGGAGGGATTCTATTACCGCCGTTCTCTGCAAGTCACGGTAAAGCCTACACTTGTCGCATAATATCCTGTGTTAAATGGGGTTACAAGCGATTTCTATCTTCGGCTACAGTTTCCACAGTTTCCACTACTGCCTGTGTTTTCCACTAAAACGGTATCACCGGTATCACCCCACCGGCGCTGCTTCTGGGTCTCCTTTACTTGAGGGGATAGGAGGGAGAGCGTTCTGAAACCGGCCGCATTTCCGAGGGGTAAACAGTGGCACGATCAACAAGAAAGAGAAAAGGTCCGCGGCAGGCCGCGGACCTCAGTATTAAGAACCAGCAACAGACCAGCACCAGAACCAGGCCCGAAATTTACTCGACTCCCGCGAGAGCGGTGTTGAGCCCAACAATGTCGGCGCCGAGGTCTTTGCCGTCGGTGCCCATGTTCTTGTAAGGGCTGCCTGGTTGGAGCTGGTAATTTCCTCCGTTGCCGTCATCGTATTGAACGAATCCGACGCCACTCACGTCCTCCATGAATAGGTTGACGGTTGGCCAAGACGATGGCGGATAGTGGGTCGGGGCCGCAACCAGAGCATTGTTGCTGAAGGTATAGGTGCTGAAGCACTTGGCGATGCTGGTGATCGGGACGCTCGACTTTGCACAACTGGCATCGCCGCGGCCTGAGTTCCATACTGGATACCTGCCGGTGGTGACAAGATTGTTGGTAAAGACGAATCCGTACATCGATGGATCCGTGATCAGGTTCCCAAGGGACATAATGCCACCACCCTGGGCATCCGGGAAGCCGGTGATGTGATTGATGGTGATCGTATTCACAGGGTTCGTCGGCCAGCCGTTCACCACCAGGAATAAATGGCCCCGCCAACGTACTTCGTGCTGATGTCGTCCATGACAACGTCGTGGATGCTCCATCGCGTTCCCGCTTTGGCTGGCGCTCCGCCCTCGCCATTTCCGGAGAGGGAAGTGGCCAGAACGATACCGCCTCCGGCATGGAAGATGTGCGTGTATCGGATAGTCACGTCCGTGACCTCACAGATCGGACAGACATTGCCATTTCCCTTAGTGTGCTGGTTCTTGGGAGTCAGCAGTATGGCATGGCCCGCCTGGCCGAACCCGCCCCAGACATCTTCCATCAGGTTGTCTTCGGCCAGCACACGTACGGCATTCTTGAGCTCCATGTGGTTCTTGACAACGAAAGGATTACCCTCGCTTCCACCCTGGAACGGCGAGTTACCCTGCATCCACTGCCAGGGCTTGAAGAAGTGGTTGAAATGGATGGTGATGTCGGTTGGGGTCGTGGTTGCCGGCGGCCCGCCGAACATGATGGCTTGGCCCGAGGCTTCCAGGAAATTGTTCTCGATTTTATAAGGACCATCCTGGTAATTCCGGTTCCGCCACTCACGGCATGTGCCTCCGTACACGAGCCGCGTGCGAGAGGTACAGTGAAAGTCGCTAAAGTAGGAGTCCACGACTGCCACATAATTCGTGCCCGACATGTCGAAACCCTCCTGGGTCTCATCCTGCGTCGTCCCGTGCAGCCAGCTGCGATCGAGCACGATGTGATTCGCGGTGCCTCCAGACCGCCACCGATATCAGGGTCGGGGCTCCCTTGACTCCGGTCGGTCGCGTTAGCTCCAATCCGATCAGCCGGTAGTGATTCGCCCCGGACTGAAAAATCACCGGACCGTTCAAGCCCGAAACCACGAGCTTGGCCAGCACGTTCTGCGGATTGTTGCAGGGTACTGCGGACGTCCCGGCAGGGACGCCACTCCCGCATAGCAGGGCGTGAGGCGCTGTCCCTCGGCGGGCAGACTGCTGTCGGGAGCGCTGGTGCGAACAATGATCCAGTGGTTGTTATCGCAATTCAGGGCCGGAAACTTGAAGGTTCCAGTGAAAGTTGCGCCGGCTTGCAGTTGGATGGTGTTGCCACATTGGGCGCTGTTCAACGCGGCCTGCAGGTTGCCGCCGGCGTTGACATTGATGACCGCCCCTGGCGCGGGAGTATCCGCCATCGAACTGGCAACAGTTGCTATCGGCAGTTGCGCCGGACCGTCGTAACCGCTGCTGTCAGTGACGCTGACGCTGAAATTGCCGGTGGCAGTGTTGTTCTTGGCATCCGTGACCTTGACCGTGAAGTTGAATGTGCCAGCGGCGTGGGCGTGCCGGCGAAATTCCCGCTCCCATTCATCGTAACTCCTGGAGGAACGGTGCCCGCGGAAATCTTCCAACTGTAAGGCGTGGTTCCACCGGTCGCGGTGAATGTTTCGCTATACGGAGTCCCTTGCTGGCCTGGGGGAATACTCCCACTGGTAATTTGCAGGTTGCCGGGTGCGTCAACGGTGACGGCGGCGCTGGCTGATTTCGAAGTATCAGCCTTACTTGTCGCCGTGACTACCACGCTGGTTTGCGAGTTGACCTTAGGCGCAGTGTAAAGACCGTTGGCATTTACGGTTCCGGCCGTCGCCGACCAAGTCACAGCGGTATTGGACGTTCCCGTTACTGAGGCCGTGAACTGTTGCGTTTGATTCGAGACCAGAGTTGCGCTGGTCGGAGAGATACTGATAATGACGCTCCCAGTGCCCTCCCCGCCCCCTCCTCCGCCAGCGGTTACGTTGATGGCGAACATCTGGCTACCCTGATCGGGATGCGGCGCATCGGTCGCAATCACTTCAAACGAGAATTTTCCTGCTGAGGTGGGCGTGCCGGACAAACTCCCGGTGGCCTGGTTCAATTTGATTCCGGGTGGCAGCGCTCCTGTTTTCACCGAAAAATAATAGGGGGAGCTTCCGCCACTGACGGCGAGCACAGAGTTGTAAGGCTGAGAAACCGTGCCCGAAGGAAAATTTCCCGACAGTTTGAGGTCGTCCTGGGCGCCGCTCTGCGAGCCGGAGGCGTTCGCCACCCAGCCGCAAGAAGTGGTTAGCAGAGCGAGCGCCAGCAGGAGTGTCAACACACTGACGCGCTGTGCAAGCGCCGGGGAGAATCCGGAATGACATGCTAAGAGTGCATCTTCGGTTTCAAATGGCGCTGCGTTTTCGAACATTGAGCCCTCGACCGTACAGATTGGGGGACTAGTCGATTGTCCTCAGGCTGAATCTATCGGGATGTGGCTGCGGCTCCCAGATATCAGAAGTTCATCCGGAACGCGTTAGTACACGGGGGTGCGCCATGTCCGGATTCGTGCGGGCCAGTGTCCCCTGGTGTTTTCGGTGCAAAGTAAATGAAAGCAGGCGCGGGACAGTCGGTTCAGGCGATTGCACAATAGAGGCGCGGTGAGGAAGGGCGGGTCGATTGGGTGCAAACTCAAGCGAAAAAACTTAGGTAACCAACGGATGGGTTGCGGTTAGCCCTCACCCAGCAAGGCTCAACGACGGCAAGGTCACGCACATTGACCGCGAGACGAGTGAAAGCATTCGCCGACAAAGTTTCTTCAAGGCAAACTGACCTTAGATGAGGCGTATCGCCCGTTGTGGGACGATTCAAATCTTCGCGCGACTCACCGCAAATGCAATTACGACCGAAACGTTGGCCGGAGGTTGGCGAAAAATCTCTATTACACTCACAAACCAGATCCTGGGTGCAATCGCCGTTACAACAACAATGTAAAGGTCCCTGGGATTATCCAAAGATGTGAACTGATCGGGTGTATAGTTTCGTCCCAAGAAGATACCCGAGCCTCTAGTGCTGCGCCATAGGAGTTCTCGCATGACCCGCCCTTTCGCCCGCAAGACTCATACTCTCACGCAAGACACTCTATTCATCGTCATCGTCACGATTCTTGCCACTCCCGCGTTTCTCGCCCAAGTCCAGGCCACAAACTCAGATCGGCTATCCGGGGGTTCCTCGGTCGTGTCCGGGATCCCGAACGCCATCGCCACCGCCCAGGATAAGGCAGTTACCCCCGCACATCGAAGACGAGAGAAATCCGGCGCCACTCCCATGTTCTCGGGGACCCTCGCTTTTTCACCGCCCCTAACCTTTGGGTCGGGCGGAGGATTTGGTTTCTCCATAACAGTTGCTGACGTGAATGGTGACGGCATACCCGACCTTCTGGTAGCGAACCAGTTTGACGAGAGCAACGGCGACGGCTCGGTCGGCGTCATGCTGGGCAACGGTGACGGCACTTTTCAGTCAGCGGTGATCTACGACGCTGGAGGGACCTATAGCGACGGAATAGCGGTCGCGGATGTGAATGGCGATGGTAAGCCCGACGTGATCGTTGTCAGCCAATACCCCACCGGCGGTCAGGGGGGACAGATGGACGGAGTCGTGAGCGTTCTGCTCGGCAATGGCGATGGGACGTTCAGGGCGGCGGTAACCTACGATCCGGGCGGACTGCAAACTTCTGCGGTAGCAATCGCGGATCTGGACCGGGACGGGAAGCTTGACCTGATAGTGACTAACACCTGTCCTTCGGACGGATGCGGGTATCCATCGAAAGATGGAATCGTGAGCGTCCTTTTGGGGAATGGGGACGGAACGTTCCAGAACCCTGTGAGGTACGATTCCGGCGGGATCGGTCCCACGTCAATTGTTGCTGCCGATGTTAACGAGGACGGCAAGATGGACCTGGTGGTGACCAATTGTGGATGCTCGGAGGGATTTTTCTTCGGCTCAGGATCGGTCAACATCCTCTTGGGCAACGGAGATGGCACCGTGCAGGCGGCAGGGGCATACACAACCGGTCCAAATCCGTGGTGGGTAGCCGTCGCCGACGTAAACGGTGACCGTCACCTCGATCTCGTGGTGGCAAACTCTTGCTGGTGTGGACACGACGCCTCCGTTTCAGTGCTGCTGGGTGATGGCGATGGTACCTTCCAAGCGCCCGTCACGTACGACTCCGGCGGGGAGGATCCTTTTTCGATAACGGTCGGGGACGTAAACGGCGACGGCAAGCCGGATGTGCTGGTGGGCGATAGCTGCGAGAGCGGTTGCCCCACAAACTACACAATTGGAGTATTGCTGGGCAATGGGGATGGCACATTTCAACCAGTGGAAATGTTCGATTCGGGGTTCGGTGGCGTTCTTTCGATAGCCGTCGCCGACATCAACGGAGACGGGAGGCCGGATTTGCTGGTGACGAATGCGCTTCCTGGCGTAGGCGTGCTGCTGAATAACACAGGATCTACTGATGCCACCACGACGACCGTGGCTTCCGCGCTGAATCCCTCGGTCTTCGGACAGGCGGTGACGTTCACCGCGAAGGTTAGCTCCGCATCGGGAAAGCCGGCTGGAATCGTAGTCTTCAACACTGTTTCGGCTCAACTCGGTTACGAAACGCTGGCACACGGAGTCGCGTCGCTATCCACCACCTCTGTGCCGGCAGGGACGCAATCCATTACCGCATCGTATCTGGGCTCGACCACCTTTGAGTTCAGCACATCGGCGCCATTGAGTCAGGTTGTGAATCCCTCGACGACCGTCACGTCAATTGCTTCGTCGGCCAATCCCGGAACCGTCAAGCATGGCATTACCTACACTTCGACCGTCATCGGCCAGTATGGCGGACCGGTTACAGGAAGCGTGACGTTCAAGGACGGCGGTACGACCGCGGCCTCGGTTGGGCTCTCAGGCAATCAAGCGGCTTATCGCACGTTGTATAAGACCGTCGGCACTCATTCCATTACTGCGACTTACTCGGGCGACGGCAATAACGGTGGCAGCACATCCGCAACGCTCACCGAGGACATTGTTGGTCCGACCAAGACGGTACTGACCACATCGGGGTCGCCTTCGTTGCTTGGACAGCCGGTGACATTCACGGCTACCGTGTCATCAACCTACGGTCCGATTCCGAATGGCGAACTGGTGACATTTTTATGACGGCCCCAAAGTGATGGGCACAGGCACCACGGCCAGTGGAGTGGCAACCTTCACCACCTCCTCGCTCACAGCCAAGACGCACCAGGTCAAGGCCACCTACCCCGGCGATGAGACGTTCAAGACAAGCAGTGGGAGAGTGACGCAGGTGGTGGATAACTGAACAATTGCGACGACGATCACCTCTAGCCTGAATCCATTTGGTCGTCTGTCCACGAAGAAACGTAAGCTTATCGATCAGTCCATCCTTCTGTTCGCGTGGTTCTACTTCGTGGGTTGGCTCCTAGATCGCCGTACGCGCAAAGCGAATCAATGAACCGGGGGGGTACTTCGTAGTTGCCGAAACATCGCCATATCGCTCATTGACCGTTGTCAGCGCTTCCCCGATTAGTTGTTTGCTGAAAAGAACTGAATGGGGTTGGCTACAGCTTCCTGTAGCTTTTAACAGTTTCCGATACGCCCAACATTTTCTGATCCGAGTTCAAGTGTTTCCTTTTCCGATCCCACGTCCTTTCGCGTGGGGCTTGTTCGCCCGTCGTCACGGCAGTTCCGGATTCGGCAGAGCACAAGCACGAGAAACACGGAACGCTCTAATCGTCGTCTGGATCCGTCGGCGGTGTCTTGTCATCCAAGAAGTCGATGCCCGTTCGCACCGTGGGAATTTTTGTAAGCGGTCGAGGAGTATTGGCCAAATTGTAAAACGTACTGAAATCGGTGGTCGCACGGCTATCGGCAAATCCAAGGGCACCTTCCCCAAGGCCGAAATTGTTTTCGATAAATCGCAGGACAGAGCCGAAATCATAATTTAGGTTATCGATGTAGCCCGCCGGAGTGTAGGCGGAGACAAAAATCAGCGGTACCCGGAAACCCATCTGGTATCCTCCCTCCGGGGAAGGCAGAATGGATGGTGGGACGTGGTCGTAAAAGCCGCCCCAATCATCCCAGGTAATCACGACAGCAGTCGTATTCCAATAACTGCTGCCGTCAGGGTTCAGACACGGACTGGTACCCAGAGCATTAACGATGCTGCCCACCCAATCCGGCCCGCCCGAACCTCCTCCGTGATCAGAGTTACTCCCCTTCGGGATTACCCAACTGACTCCCTGGAGGTTGCAGGTACCGCCCTTCATTCCCAGGTCACTCAGAATGTCGGGCGGATTCAGGTCCACGTGATTGGCCCACTCGCTACCGGTGCAATTCATGTGCTTGGTGTCGGGCTCGCAGATCGCCTGAATCGCGTTGGGAGCCGTCCAGGTGAAGCCGCCAAAATCGGCGCCGCTCCCTTTCAGGCTGTAATACTTCCAGCCGACCTGGGCACCGTCCAGCAGATCCGCCATTGTGGTTCGCGTCATACAGATGCTAACCCCTGTGGCATAGTCAATTGTGAGGGTTTTCTCTTTTCCGGCGGAGTCAATCAATTGAATATGCTCCCCGTCTTGGGCATAACACCCCCCGGGCCCGTTGGGATTCCCCGAGAGGAACGTCCCTGCCTCGTCACCGCTTGCGTCCAGGGCAGAAGTTCCTCCGAAGATAAATTGATGCGCTGGGAAGCTCGGCCCCTGGTTCGTCTGGAACATAAAGTTGGCCCACCCATACTGCGTTGCCAGCGTCAGATAGGGGGTTAGTACTCCGTTGGGATACTTCGTATTCACCGTATTGATCACAAATGCGAACGCACCCCGGTTTGCACTTGTGAAGGCTGCGCCATCCATTCGGCATTGAGGTGGATTGACGATCGTATTCAGGTCGCACTGCTTTTTCCACGCAACATGGCCATGGCCGACACTGTAGTAGTTCGCGAGCGCAACCCCAGTGGGTTGAGTAACCCCAGTAGGCGACGTCTCATCGAGCCAATTGGCAGTCTGAATGTTATACTGCGTGTTACTTGGGGTTGGGCTACAGGGAAAATTAGCGCATAGAGCATAGAAAAGATTGTCCGGTGTCCGATTCTCCTGAAACACCACGATGATGTGCTGGAACCGGGAGATTTGAGCTTGTGCGACAATCACTGCCAGACTGGACACCAACAACAAACTCCTGAGGGTGTATTTCACAGTGGTACTCCTTAGTAAGTCTCAATAGGATCTTCTGAGACTCACTGCAGGCGCTTCACATGACGGACCTCCTGAGGCTGTACGTCACGAGAGGGCAAACAGCATAGCACTATTTCGCTCCGGGTGATCATTTTTTTCTTCTGCTTTCCACGACGCGGCACGGAGAAGACGGGCAGCATTTCGGAAGCGCTGGTGCCGCGCCCACGCGGATCGCCGCAAATAATCGTAAAGACCTTCATGCAACAAATCGCTTCTACAAGTATTTTGTCCTTGACAAAGAATTGGACAGGTCTATACTGCGCTCTTCTTAAGAAATATCACGCTAAGTAGTATCGGGCCTTGGGTCTTCCCAGCATTGCGAATCCTTCAACGCCCCACTTCAGCACTTTCCGAAGCTGGAGCATTACGCCACCTCGAGAGTGATGAGTCTGAGAAGATCCTATTAAGTCCAAGTCCCCCAAGCGGGCGGTAACCAATGGTAACGATCTGTCGTCTTCCGTCGAGAGGGGCCGAAAAAAACTCAATTTCCCTCTACAGTCTCCTCTCGATCACTCTCCCCGTGATTATGGCGCTGGTTTCTGTCTGTGCCGGGCAGGCTACGTTTGCGACCGGCCGCTCGGACAACCGGCGAACCGGCGCCAACATCAGTGAAACTCTTCTGACCCCTCAGAATGTAAATAAGAACGGATTCGGCTTTTTATTTAATTATCCGATTGACTATCAGGCGCTCGCGCAACCGCTGTACGTTCCGGACGTGAACGTTGACGGACAGGGGACGCTGTATAACGTCGTCTACGTCACGACCATGGCCGACTCGGTCTATGCTTTCGATGCCGACACCGGTATCGGGTTGAATGGGAATCCGGTTTTGTGGCAGGTGAATTTCACCAATCCTGCTATCTATGGCCCCGGAATCGCCACCGCCAGCGGCGCCGACCTGCCCTGCGGGGGCGGCAAGACTAGCGGCTTCACTCAGGAGGGGATTGCCGGCACTCCGGTGATCGACACATCGATGGGCACCATGTTCGTCGTGGCCAAGACCGTGGAAAATGGCACGGTTGTCCTGCGTCTGCATGCGCTCGACATCACCAGCGGACAAGAAGAGCTCGGCGGTCCTGTTGTTATTGGCGCCCCCAACTTTACCAGCCTGCACGAATTGAACCGGCCGGGGCTGCTGCTACTTAACGGGGTGATCTACCTGGCCTTTGGATCCAATGGCTGCGATGACGGGAACGCTAGCGGCTTTGTCCTTTCTTATGACGAGACCGATCTATCCCCAATCGCTGTCTTCAATGCCTCTCCCGACCACGGAGCCGCTTCCATCTGGCAAACCGGCAATGGCATCGCAGCCGACGAAAACGGCAACATCTTCGTGGAGACGGCCGAAGCCTGCCCTACGTGCTACCAGCCAGGTGGCCTGACCTACAGCAACAGCGTAGTCGAACTTGACCCTAATACTCTGGCGGTGACGGATTTTTTCACTCCCTTCGACGTGCAATTCCTCAACACTTACGATGAAGACTTGAGTTCCACCGGGGTTCTCATCCTTCCTGACCAAGATGGCCCTACTCCTCACGAACTGGTCGCCGCCGGCAAGGAGGGGTTTGTTTTCGTTCTCGATCGCGATTCCCTCGGAGGGTACAACGGATCGTGCGGCAATCCCGGTCCCACCTGTGACAACGTCCTGCAGGAGTTCTCCCTGATTCCCGGCGAGCAAGAGGAGACCATCAAGTCGGTCTTGTTCAGTTCTCCCGCCTACTGGAACAATACCGTGTACTTCGCGCCCGATGCCTCTCCGCTCCTGGCTTATCCTTTGTCGAGTGGACCCGTTCCTCTCGGCACTCCGGTCCAGACTCCCCAGAAACATCCGGGGGCTCACTCTCCGTCCATTTCCGCTAACGGCAATACGAACGGGATTCTGTGGGTGATCAGCGGCACTAATCTCTACGCCTTCGACGCCGTCACCATGCTGCAGCTTTACAGCTCCCTTCAAGTCAAGTCTCGCGACGATCTGCCCCCGGTCGCTCACTTCGCTACCCAGACCGTGGTCAACGGCAAAGTCTATATCGCCACGCAAACGACTCTTCAGGTCTATGGTCTCTTCCAGAATCTGACGCTGGCCGGCGGCGGCAATCAGAGCGGTCCCGTGCTCACAGCTCTAGCTACACCCATACAAGTCCAGGTCATCGACCCTTACAATGCAGTCGGAATTGCAGGAGTGACGATAACCTTCAGCGACGGCGGAAAAGGGGGTACCTTCAATCCGCCCACTGCCGTCTCCGACGCCAACGGGAACGTATCGACCACCTACACCTTTGGCAAGACGGCGGGCACTTACACCATCACGGCCAGTTCTGCGAAGGCCGCAACCCTCACTATCACGGAGACGGCTACAGCGGGCCCTGCGACCAGAATCATCGCCTCGAAGGGGAACCAGCAGACAGGGCAAGCGGGATCAATCCTGCCTACACAATTGAGAGTCACGGTCGAGGACGCCTATAACAATGGCGTGCCCGGCGTGACCGCAACCTTCGTGGACCAGAGCCATGCCGGTACGCTCAATCCCAGCACTGCCGTGACGAACGCCAGCGGATTCGCGATGGTCAGTTATCAACTTCCTAATACGGCCGGGAAATACAAGATCGTGGCCAGCGCCCTGTCGTTGAAGACAACGTTATTCACGGAAAATGCGACTGGCGATTCCCCGGCAAACCTCGCTGTGCTTTCTGGAAACAACCAGTCGGCAGCGGTGAATACGGCGTTGTCGCAGCCCCTGGTGGTGCAGGTCACCGATCAAGGTGGGACCCCTGTGGCCGGTGTTTCAGTCACATTCTCGGCGTCATCCGGAACCTTTACCGGCGCGCCCGCCACGACTGACGCGAACGGAATGGTTACCGTCAACTACACCACGGGGAACTCTGCCGGCACGGTTACCATTACGGCTGCCGTGAACGCCATAAACATCCCGATCACGGTGAACGTATCGGGCGCACCGGCTACGGTGACCGTCAGCGGCGGAAACAATCAGATCGGGACCGCGGGCACGACGCTGCCACAGGCATTGAGCGTCGTTGTGCAGGATCAATACGGCAATCCCGTCTCGGGCACCGCTGTCAGCTACAGCGACGGTGGCGTGGGAGGATCGTTTTCCTACAACAACCCGGTGACGACCGACAGTACGGGGACAGCCTTCCAGTACTACACGCTCCCTCCGGCTCCCGGCACCTCCAACATCGTTGCCTACGCCGCGGGAGTAGCCAACCCGGCCATCTTCACGGAGATCGGGCAGTAGAGGAAATTCCTGCAGGCAGCGTTCCGCACGCCCCCGCTTTATTCATCCGGCGAAAATGCATAGGGTTTCGCCAGCGCCTGCCAATGCCTCGTAGCAGCCCGTCATCCTTATTGTGCTCGCCTGTGGGAGCTTATCCATCCAGCCAGGTTGTCAAAATCGCATAATGACAACTGCAATCCATTGTTATCAATAACTTAGCCGTGAAACTGGATTTGGGGCGGATTCGTGGATCGGGGGATCGAGGTACATTATGCGATCCTCACGATCGGGTGGGCTCAAGTTAGCGCATGTCACCTGTTAAATATTTGTCTAACTATATTGTTTTCTATCTCTTATAGGGGGTCATTAAAATAGTGAGGAGGGGTACGCCGGGGAGTCCCCCGGGGCCTTTCTTGCACAAAACCGTTCGGCCAACGCTAAACTGGTCATCATTAATGTCAGCAGCATGAGGGCCAGTAATGCAGAAATTCAAGCCCCTTTCCGCCACGCGATGGAGAAAGCGGCGGTCTCGGAGACCGTTGTGCAGATTTAACTCATTGTAAATCAATGACATGGCGGCTGCGTTGCACGGTTGTTGCATGATGGAGGTGAACAAGCTGGATTCAAGGATCGGAAATTGAGGGGAATTAATGCGATCTTCGCGATCGGGTGCATTCAAGCCGGCGCGGGTTTAGTGACAGATACGGACTAACTTACTTGTTTTCTGTCTTTTATAGGTGGTAATTAAAAGGGCGAGAAGGGGTACGGCGGGGAGTCCCGGGGGGCTCGCTCACACCGAAACCGTTCGGCCTGGCCAAAAACAGGCCTCTAAATGTACCTTAATGGTTCCTCAGTGGCCTTCTCCTGGGATCGTCGTAAGTTATTAATTACACATATAGTTAGCGTCCATAGCCAACCCACTCAATCGCAGACGGCCTTATGACAGGACCTCATTAGCCCTTGATTCGGGGGCATTTCGGAGTGAAACAGGCAAATTCCACATTGTGTGAAAAATTTGGAATTTACCAACAAAACCAACGCCTTTTTTCACAGACGGGCGCACGCATTGCGCCTCAAGCGCCGATTTGGAGCCTAGACTTGGCCGCGATGCGAGCGGCGTCCGGCCCTTGCCGAGGTTCTTGATGTCAAATTCGATTGGAGTCAGAGCTCGGCGCCTCGTTATAAATCCAAAATAGGGTGTCACCTCCCTTAGCCCGCAGCCACCCCGGCAGAGCGCCCCGCGGGGGCCGACCTGGGTGTTCCGGCTGGCCAACCCGCCGAAGGCCCTCCTGCAACCGGCTGAACGGCTGATAGGGGTCTAGGAATTCGAGATTGTGGGATTTCCTAGGACTGCCCGTCCGAAAAATACAGAGCCCGCAGGGGGAAATGGCTATAGGATTTTTGGGAATTTTTATACTCAGTAGAATGCATACCGCTGCAAACTCGGCTTGATTTATCGAGTTATTACTACGCTAACCGCATTTTATGAGTTAGTCCATCAAAGTACTTGACTTTCTGCCCGTCGTCTGTCATGATGGTTACTTAGGATGATAGGTGTGCTCGCATCGTCTCCTAGGCTCACTTCTGGCAGTGGTTAGGAAGTGGTCAGCAGCAAACCAACGTGAAGCGTGCCGTTGGTCAGGAACCCCTAAGGGCAGTGAACACCTCAGAACCGATAGCGCTCTGTGCTGGTACGCACGCAATCAGATTTGACATGGCCGCGTCGAAGCTTGGCTCAACAGCCTTGCAAACTCGACTGCACAGGGAAGAGAGAGAGTTATCACCGACGCAATGCTGGCACTGATGACGCCGCACAGCAGGCTGAGTATTTGGAACGGCTCCAACAGCAAGACGAAGCGAAGAGTGGCCGATGAGCACATCGACACACCATCGCAACAATCGTGCTCGATAAAATCCGAGCGTTGAACGAATACACGAGGGCAGCCGGGTTCAAAACGACACGGTCAATCAATGACCTGCGCGAACCTTTGAACGTTACCGACCTCGCAGCTGTCGTGCAACAGTTGAACGCCGACAAGTAAGAAGACTGATTGAAAGGAACTGAATGAGAATCACAAAGCGCAAACGTGATCCCCAGAAACTTACACTCCAAGAAATCGGATTGCTCGGTTACATCTGTGCGTATCTTGACAACAACGGAGTATTTCAACAGACAGACAGTCTGACGGCCGACGAAACTCTATCCACGCGGCAGACAATCAACCGGGTCGTGCACAGTCTGGTTTCTAAAGAGGCTGTGTCAGTCGTCCAGCAGACGTACCGCGGCGATGATGGATGGTGGGTTCCACCAGTGCTAAAACCCAACCCAAATCCTAGCCCACAAATGTGCTTCTGGGTCAGGATTAATCCTAGCCCACCAGTGGGTGTGGTTACACAACTGTCCTCGGGTCGCGTTGAAAACAAAGGAAAGCCTAGCCCAAATGGTGCACTAGAAGCAATGTCTATAATGCCAGCCGGTAAGGATGTCTGTAATGCTCTTCCTAACAATAATGCTGGCATGTTAGCAGGACATAATGCGCAGAGATTGGGTCAGGCTTCGCAGACCGTGAGTTGCCCATGTGGCAGACCTGTTGATCCGAAGTTTTCAGCGAGTATTCACGACACCCTGCCAGACTTTTTACCCGACGAAGAATGGTGCGGTGATACTTTGTGTGCGCATTCGGGGCATGCCGCAAGAAACCAAGTAATGCGACTAGAGGAACAAGAAGCAAAGGCAGCTCAATCTATAGAACGGGGGACTGATGTCCAATGCTAACCCCCGACTCACTCTGTTTTTTATCGACTGGCCCGAAATTCAAAGCATCCTGACGGACTGCCCAGTCGAACTTCGCGAAAGTGGGGATTCGAATTGTTTGCGTTTTTCTCCACGGTTTTTTGACTAAGGCGCGGATTATGCTGAGCCAGTACCGCACGGCAGAGTATGCTCGCACATTGGTCGCCCGAGCCAAAGCTGCCGTCGAGAATTTCGTCCATCAGGCTTCGCGCGTCAATGGATACTTCGCTAGCGCTGAAGTGAGGGTGGGGCACAGAAAATCTTTCGGAGTTGCAACAGCACCAGAAAGAAACGGCACAGGCTAGGTTCCAGGTCTCACGGTCCGAGGTTTTTGTACGAAGTACAAGGGAGGGAATATGTCAGAACCATGCAAAGCAGTTGCGGCAATTGCCGCGGAAGTAAATCCAAATAAGGAGGTATATGAAGTCATGTAATGAGAACAGTACGACCGAACCGCTGCCGCTGGCAGACCGCATCGAACGCATGGGACGGGCGCTGACCGCAAACGAGCTCGCGGAGATGCTTACCGTCTCGAGAATCACAGTTTTCAAACAAGCCAAGGCAGGCCGCATTCCATCATTCCGTATCGGCACGTGCGTCCGCTTTGACCCTCGCTCGGTCGCCCAGTGGCTCCGAAGGAACTAAGTAGTAGCGGATCAAGTAACAACCTGGCTATGCCCAAGTCACAGTCGTGACGCCAGGCGGCGTGGTGTCCAATGCGGCGGAATTTCAGATTCTCTATCAGCCGACTGCGGTAAATCAGTCGGCGAATGACATGGTATGGGACCCTGTGAACCAGGTGTTTTATATTTCCGTTCCGAGTTCCGCAACCACAAATTCGAACCAAGTCTGCGTACTCAATCCGACGACCAGTGCAATCACCAACTGCCAAGCTGGGAACGAGCCGAACATGCTGGCGATTTCTGACGACAGTCAGTTTTTGTACGTCGGGATGGATGGGTCTAATTCGGTACAGCGTTACGTGCTACCGAATTTGACTCCGGATATCAATTTTGCAGTGGGCACCGATCCTTACGATGGGCCGTACATAGCGCTCGATATTGAGGTGGCGCCTGCCACTCCTCACACCGTCGCCGTTTCGCGGGGAATTCTGAACCTTGAGCCGGATACGGAAGGCGGGATTGCCATCTACGATGACGGCGTGCAACGGCCCACGGTTGCGCAGGGCTGGGGACCCACGGACGACAGCTACGATTCGATCCAATGGGGAGAAGACGCCACGGCAATTTATGCGGCCAACAGCTCCACGACAGGATTCGATTTCTATACGCTGACCGTCAACGCTTCTGGAGTTATGCTGGATCAGGATTATCCCAGCGTGTTCTGGAATCCAGGGCGCATTCATTTTGATCGCGGCAGTGGATTGATTTATTCCGATGACGGATTTCACGCCGTCAATCCCTCAACTGGATTGCCTGCGGGCATTTTTGAGGTCGGAGGCGGTTGGCCTATGGCCCCGGACTCTTCGCTCAACTCCGTGTTTATTCTGGCGCAGTACATCTGGCAGTCCAATTCAAATTACACAGTCGACATTTTTGACATGACGCACTATGTTCGCGTCGGTTGGATTCCATTTCCTACCACCGCGGAGCTGGGATTCAATCCGCTGGGCCGCTTCATTCGATGGGGATCGAATGGACTAGCGCTCAATTTCAAGGGCGACCAGATCTACCTTCTTTCGGGATCGTTTGTGAACACACAGAATAAATCGCGTGCATACCCTCACAAGAGGCCACATCGAACGCCTTAGCCGCTTGGCCGTCGAGAGCACTAAAATCGGCGAACACGTCACCCGGATCCAAAACCGGCCAGCGCTTCGTTGCTCGCGCCCATGCACAGCTGTGGCCATTGCGAAAAATGCGTCGGCAGATTGCAGCATCAATGCGCAGAAATCCGTGAATACCAAAAAAGTGGTCGGCGGGCCGGGAGTCAAACCCGGATTTGCAGCTTCGGACGCTGCCGTGTCATTCGGTTACACTACCCACCCTTTGGAACTCGCGCCGGGAAACCAACCCGGATCTCCTAATCTGACAAACAAGGTTAGGACCGAAGCGTCATCATGCTTTAGACCACGCGAGCCTAACTAATAGTGGAGGGGATGCAGAGATTTGAACTCTGATCTCAAGGTTCGTAGCCTTGCGCCCTCATCCGTTGGACCACATCCCCACATTTGGAAGCGGCAGAGAGATTTGAACTCTCATCGTCCGGGGTAGAAGCTCGGCGCATTGTTCCGTTATGCTATGCCGCCTCATTGTTGCTATTGGTGCGGGATGTGGGAATCGAACCCACTTCGTCTCGCTTAAAAGGCGAGTGCATATCCATATCTGCCAATCCCGCGAATCTGGTGGGTGACGCTGGAATCGAACCAGCCTGGTCTCGCTTAAGAGGCGAGTGCATCAGCCATCTCTGCCAGTCACCCATGTTCAAGATCAAAATGGTGCAGGATGTTGGAATCGAACCAACGCCTCGCGGTTATCGACTGCGGGCTCGACCTTCGAGCTGATCCTGCCTGGTGCGCTGTTCGGGAGTTGAACCCGCATCTGTTGGGTGTAGGCCAACTATTCTGGTCCGTTGAACTACCGGCGCGAACAAAAATTGGTAGAGGGTACAGGAGTCGAACCTGTCTGGCCGCGCTAATCTGGCGCCGAAGTGGGTATAAGCCACTGCCCCTCGCCGGAGGCCCCTCCATTGGTGGCTCGCGATGGATTCGAACCATCCGCGACGGCTTTATGAGAGCCGCGTTCTTCCTACTGAACTAGCGAGCCGGTGTTCCCTCGAAAATTGGCTGGCCGGGCAGGATTCGAACCTGCGCATGGCGTGAGTAACAGTCACGTGCCTTTCCAGCTTGGCTACCGGCCAAAAAACATCCATAAAAAAGCAAAAGGCCCCGACTTTTGTCGGAGCCTCGGAAATCGAATCTGAACTTGGAAATCTAACGAATAATCAGACCAATCCCGAGAGCCGAGCGCGATTGACGCGCCGTCTCATCATAGATTTGGTCTGTATCGTCATTTTCGAAATCGAGTATAGCATTGCTTTTGGCGGGAATCCAGCACTAACAACCAGTTCTGTCACTCAAGTTGCTCGGTGTCCTCCGCGCCTTTATCTGTCACTGAGTTAGCACCCCGAGGAAGTGGCCGAGCCTTATCGGGGAAACGACACTGCCCCGGCGGGTCTCGCCTCACGGTAAGACTTGAAAGGGCACGTTGCTTTTCAACGAGGCGGTGGAAGTGGTCACAGTTACGTATCCGAGGTTGCGCCATCCGGGACCGTCGCTGTGATGTATGTATCGGACTGTATTTTGAATGCAGCATTGGATTCGCCGAAGGCAACGCTGCTCGTCTCTTCCAACCCCTGACCAAGGATACCGACAGTCTTGCCCACCTTTCC
>CAWGYS010000018.1:0-438262 GCA_963826845.1 uncultured Acidobacteriaceae bacterium | reverse complement strand
CGCCATCGCCGTTTCCATCGGAGCCGAGATGGTGGCCTCCGCTACCTACATGCAACTCTGGTTTCCCAGCGTGCCCGCCATTGTCTGGGTCTTGGCGTTTTCCGCATTTCTTCTCTTCATCAACCTCCTCGCCGTGCACAGCTTTGGACGCTTCGAATTCTGGTTCGCCATGATCAAGGTCGCGGTCATCGCCCTCTTTATCGCGCTCGGCGCGGCCCTGCTCCTCACCGGACGAGCCGCTCCCCAATACACCGCCCACGGCGGATTCTTCCCTCTCGGAGCAGCCGCTCCTCTCCTCGCGATCACCTTCGCCATCTATACCTTCGGCGGCGTAGAGTTCGTAGCCATAACCTCGGGCGAGTCAACTTCGGCCACCGCCGTTGCCAGCGCCGTCCGCATGACTTTTTTAACGCTCACGGTCCTCTATCTCGGAGCCATAATCATCCTCGTCGGGATCATGCCCTGGAACCGTGCCGGCGTCACTGAAAGCCCGTTCGTCACCGTCTTCCGCTCCGTCAACATCCCCGGTGCTCGTCACTTCATGAACTTTGTAGTTCTGACCGCCGCTCTCTCCGGAGCCAACGCCGCCCTCTACATTTCTTCTCGTATGCTCTTTTCGCTCGCCCGCACCGGATGGGCTCCACGCGCGCTGGGCCGCCTCAGCGCGAAAGGCACGCCAACCCTCGCCCTGTTCGTTTCTTCCTACGGCATCGTCGTTGCTCTGGTGCTCGAACGATGGGCCCCAGCCAGAGCCTTCGAGTACATTCTCCGAGGCGCATTCTTCGGCATGATGCTTTCCTGGATCGTCTCGCTCGCCGCCCACATCAATTTCCGCCGCCGGATTACTGCGGCGGAGGAAGCCGAGATTCCCGCGCGCTCGCCGCTGGGCAAATGGGGCTCGATTATCGGCTTAGCGGTAGTCCTGGCATCCGTTCTCAAGACCTGGTGGGATTCGCGCGTCAACCTGATCGCCGGACTGACTTTTCTGTTCGCCCTCACCATCCTTTATTTCCTTCTCCGAACAAGTTCTAGACAGAACAATTCCTAACAAACTGACTACGTCCGCCAATTCTCTGCAGCGCCGTCGTCTCCAGAGAGAATTTCGAAATTGTTGACAAATCATTTACACGCCGTTAAATATTCGCGGATGATTGCTGTTATCTTGATTTACACCAAACCCCCGCATGGTACGCTGGACGCCACGTTTGGGGCGTTATAAGGCGGCCAAAGCCACTGCGGTGCATGCTATTTATTGAGGATCAAGTTATATGAACTTCGCCAGAACAGGGAATATCCGTCAGGCTGGATACTTGAGTATGGGACGTAGTCGATGGTCAGCGGCGCGCGCGGCAACCATAATGATCACAATTGCGACGGCGCTGCTCCTGACGCTCGCTTCACCGGCATACGCAGCCGCTGACTTGTCCGTTATGCACGCGTTCACTGGCGGGAACGATGGATCCTTCCCCGACTCGAACCTCGTTGCCGACGCAGCTGGGAACTTCTACGGGACGACCCAGATCGGTGGGGCCTACGGGTGGGGCACGGTGTTCGAGCTTTCTCCTAATTCGGAAGGCAAATGGCGGTTTTCCGTGCTCTACACCTTTACCGGCGCAGCGGACGGCGGGAATCCGTTGGGCAGTCTGGTATTCGACGCAGCCGGCAACGCCTATGCGACGACGTCGTCTGGCGGCGTCAACGGATTCGGGGCCGTGTTCGAAATCAGTCCGCCGGCGCACACTCACGGCGAGCCGTGGAGCGAGAAGGTTTTGTACAGTTTTCAGGCTGGTAGCGACGGTGCCATTCCATTCGGCAACGTGGTTTTCGACACAGCGGGAAATCTTTACGGCACAACGTCTATCGGCGGACACTCCCATGTCGGATGCCTGGCCGGTTGCGGCACGATCTATGAACTGTCGCCGACCGGCAGTGGCTCCTGGAACGAGAGAGTCCTGCACCGCCTTCTGGACGCATTCGGCCAAGGTGCGGAACCGCGCGCCGGCCTGGTCATGGATGCGGCGGGAAATCTCTACGGCACCACGTATGAAGGCGGCAACAATAGCCAGTGCGGCGGCCTTGGCTGCGGCAGCGTTTTTGAACTGACCCCTCCGGCCTCAGGAAAGAAACACTGGGGCTTCAAGAACCTGATTGACTTCAACGGCGTTGATGGGGCGCTTGTAAGGGGAGGCTTGACCTTGAGCAGCAGCGGCGTCCTCTACGGCACAACCCTCTACGGAGGCGCGGACAACAGAGGTATCGTCTTCTGTTTCACTCAGGAGTCGGGCCACTGGAAGTTTCAAACGGTTTACAGTTTCAACGGCCTCTACGACGGCCTGCAACCGGCGGGAAATCTCGCTCTTGACAATGACGGCAACGTTTACGGCGCCACGTACGAAGGCGGGGCAAACGACTGGGGAAGTCTATTCCAACTCGTGCCGGGCGCTAACGGATGGACCGAGAACCAGCTCTACAGCTTTCCAATTTCTGGAAAACGAGTTGGCTCTGATCCTTTGGGAGGCGTCATCCTCGATGCCGCCGGCAACATTTACCTTACGACCAACCAAGGTGGGAACCTGCACGACTGTCAGGAGCAGGGCGACGGATGTGGCGCCGTTATCAAGCTCAGCTCGACAGTTGCGCCTTAACAACTTAGAGAGAATAACCGACATCTTGCACGCGACCCAAGGGCGCTCAGTGGGTTCCAAACTGGGAAGCCATTGCACTTTCTATTCGTATTTTTTGTCCGGTTTTTGTTGAGTTCATTCTTCTGCCCTTGATATTCTCAACCTGTTTCGGGACCCATCTGAACGGCGGGACGACCCCGGATTTCCCCCGCCTGTGCGACTCCCAGTCGCGATTAGTTCCCGGCCGCTCTGTTCCCCCGAAACGAAGGAGCAATCGTGACATCCGCTCGAAAACTAACCGTAATTTCAGGCAGTGAACGTCAGCCCGTCCGTGGTGCCCGCCTGATTCACAATTCGCATCCGGACCAAACCATCGAAGTCTCCATCCGACTCCGCCCAAAATCAGAGGCCAAGCACCAAGAATTAAAGAGCGCCCTCGAAAAACCAGGGTTCACTCAGATGTCGCGCGCCGACTTCGAAAACACCCACGGCGCCGATCCGGCCGATCTTAACCAAGTCAAGAAATTCGCCCAGGAGTTCGGCCTCAAGGTACAAGAAACCGGCACCGAACTCACTCGCCGGACCGTAGTGCTGTCAGGAACCGTGGCCAACCTCCAAAGAGCCTTCAACGTCGAACTCAAAGAGTACAGCCATCCCAAGGGAAATTTCCGCGGCCGGGTCGGCGCCATCAGCGTGCCCAGCGAGTATGCGGACATCATCACTGGAGTGTTTGGACTCGACAACCGGCCGCAGGCGGAGCCGCATTTCCGGCGCCTGCCGCAGACCCCCGGAATTAAAGCTCACACCGCTACGGCTTCGCATGATCCGAATCAAGTCGCACAGATCTACGACTATCCGGCAGGCGACGGAGCCGGCCAGTGTATCGGTCTCATTGAATTAGGCGGAGGCTTTCAGCTCGATGACCTGAAGACTTATTTCACTTCACTCAATCTCAAGCAGCCGCAAGTCATCTCCGTGTCGGTCGACGGAGGCACAAATAGCCCCGGCGATCCGAACGGTCCCGACGGCGAAGTGATGCTCGACATCGAAGTCGCAGGGGCGATTGCCCCGGCGGCAAAGATCGTCGTCTATTTCGCCCCGAACACCGACCGTGGCTTTCTGGATGCCATCACGACCGCGGTACATGACAGCGCCAATCAGCCCTCGGTCATCTCCATAAGTTGGGGCGGTCCTGAGTCGGATTGGACAACTCAAGCCTTCACCAACTTCGACGAGGCCTTCCAGGCGGCAGGGGCTATGGGTGTAACTGTCTGCGTTGCCTCGGGTGACAATGGCTCTTCCGACGGAGTCAATGACGGCAACAGCCACGTTGATTTTCCGGCGTCCAGTTCGTTCGCACTCGGCTGTGGCGGCACCACGCTGCAAGCTTCGAACGAACAAATCGTCAACGAAACCGTCTGGAACGATCAACCGAATGGAGGAGCAACGGGCGGCGGAGTCAGCGATTTTTTTCCGCTTCCAACCTGGCAGGATGGCTTCGATGTTCCGGCGCCATCAATTCAGGGTGGCGGGCGAGGAGTACCCGACGTCGCCGGCGATGCCGACCCCAACACCGGCTACAACATTCTGGTTGATGGTGAGAATGCCGTCATCGGCGGCACCAGCGCTGTAGCTCCTCTGTGGGCGGGGCTGGTGGCGCGCATTAATGGGCAGAGAATCAGTGGGCAAACCGGAAAAACGCTCGGCTTCCTGAACCCGCTAATCTATGCCCAAGCCGTCGAAGCCTCCGGATTCCACGACGTGACCGAAGGCAACAACGGCGCCTTCAGCGCAGCGGTTGGCTGGGATGCTTGCACTGGACTGGGCAGTCCTGACGGAACCCAGCTGTTGGCTGCACTAACCGGAACGCCTACTATCCACGCAGCTGCCTCGGTGCGTTCTCGCAGATCCAAAGAATCCGCAGCTTAATGTAATAAGGGGGCGAGCGGCGCTCGCCCCCGATTCTTCACACCAGCGTGGCCGTTCCTCCCAGTGTCATTCCTGCTTTTACTGAAACTCCATCGCTCCCATACAATCGGCTCATCGCACAGTGGCAGCCATGAAAACAGAACGTGTTGTGCTGACGGGCAAGCACATTCGTCTCGAACCCCTTGACCACCGCCACGTTGACGGCCTGGCAGCCGCTTCGGCGGTCGATCCCTCCCTCTACCAGTGGAGTCCCGTCCCGCAAGGCAAAGCCGAGGCCGCCACCTACATTGACAGCGCCCTCGCCTGGCGAGATGCCGGCACCGCGGAATCGTTCGCAACGATCTGCGTGAGTGACGGCACCGTCATCGGATCAACCCGCTTCTTTAATCTGGAGCGATGGCCGTGGCCTCCCGGCCACGCGCGGCGCGGCAACCCGTTTCCCGACGTCTGCGAAATCGGCTACACGTGGTTGACGCGCTCGGCTATCCGCACGCCGGCCAATACGGAGGCGAAGCTGCTCATGCTGACGCATGCTTTCGAAGCGTGGCGAGTGCTCCGAGTCTGTTTACATACCGACGTGCGCAACCAGCGTTCCCGCGCTGCCATCGAACGCATCGGCGGGAAATTTGAAGGAATTCTCCGGGCCCACCGCATGGCCGCCGACTACATCGCGCGTGACTCGGCGCGCTATTCGATCGTGGCCGCCGAGTGGCGAGGGGTGAAGCAGCGGCTAAGTCAGTTTCTGGATCAAGACAGAAAGGGATTGTGAAAATAACTGGGGCTAGACTCCGGGGGAGATCTTGGCCACCCTGCCGAGACCTGACCACCTAAGACCCGAGACCAGTACCGTACAATATCCCTCATGCCAGACGACCTCCTGCGCTACCGCTCTGAGTTTCCCATCCTCGAGCGCACCAATTACATGATCTCCAACTCCCTTGGAGCCATGCCGCGCGCCGTTTACGACGCGCTCCGCGCCTACGCCGACATCTGGGCCACGCGCGGCGTTCGCGCCTGGGAAGAACGCTGGTGGATGCTTGCCCTCGAAGTCGGTAACGAACTTGGCGCCCTGATGAACGCGCCCAAGGATTCCGTCTCGCTGCATCAGAACGTCACTACCTGCCAGGCCGTCGTCGCATCGTGTTTCGATTTCGGAGGAAAGCAACAAGCCAAGCGCAACAAAGTCGTTTACAGCGACATGAATTTTCCCTCCGTCATGTATTTCTGGGAAGCGCAGCGCCAATACGGCGCGCAGGTGCACATGGTCAAGACGGACGACGGTATCACCGTTCCGACCGAGCGCCTGCTCGATGCCATCGACGAGCACACGCTGCTCGTGCCCATTTCTCACGTTATTTTTCGCAGCGCTTATATTAACGATGCGAAAGCCATCATCGACAAAGCGCACAAAGTTGGAGCCCACGTCGTCCTCGATACTTTCCAATCGCTCGGCACCGTCCCCGTTGACATCCAGTCGCTCAACGCCGATTTTGCCTGCGGAGGCGTGCTCAAGTGGCTCTGCGGAGGTCCCGGCCTGGCTTATCTTTACGTTCGTCCGGACCTGGGCAAGAAATTGGAGCCGAAAATTACGGGATGGTTCGCTCACGAAAACTCTTTTACCTTCGCCACCGGACCCATCCGTTACGCCGAGCCTCCCTTCCGTTTCATGAATGGAACCACACACATTCCCTCGATCGAGGCGGCGCGTCCCGGCCTCAAAATCATTCGGGAAGTTGGTGTGGAGAAAATTCGTGAAAAATCCAAACGTTACACCGCTCGCCTCATCGAGCTCGCTGACCAGCACGGATGGCGCGTCAACACTCCCCGCAATCCCGAACAACGCGGCGGCACAGTATCCATAGACATGCCCGATGCTCAAGCGGTGAGCCGCGAACTGCTTGCTCGCGACATCCTCGTGGACTGGCGTCCCAAAGCCGGAGTCCGCTTCTCTCCGCACTTCTACAACACCGACGCCGAGGTGGATGCGGCCATCGGCGCTGTCGTAGACATTTTGAAAACGCGCACCGTAACCGCGTAGCCGATGTAGAGATGTAGAGACGCGGTTGCCGCGTCGCTTCTGCCAGCGCCCTCAGTAACCGTTACTTCCGTAAGCCGATCCCGGCTCTTTCCTCATTTCTTTTTGAAAACCCTTCCTTATCCTCATAGCAGAACACCCGAGGCAATCCAGAAAAGCACTGTGATCGTCTGTCTGTCCCTAGTCATCCCGGTCCGCTACTTCGCGATTCTTTCGTTCATTGCGATCGCTGGAGGCTTGTACTTTTTCTTTCTCGGACTCGGCCAGTTCGCCCGCAAGCGCCTATTGCTGGCGACACCAAGATGCAAGATCGGCAGCGCTGCGCTGGGATTAGTCGAGGTTAACGGCGTGGCCGCCGGCCCCTACACCATGCCGGCACCCATCACCGGCAAGCCTTGCTTCCTCTACCGCACGACTGCCTGGCAGCAGCGCGATGGCGGTAAGCAGGAGTGGGAGAAAGTTGCGGACGAGACTCTGCACCTGCCGTTTTTCATCAGTGACTCAAGTGGCGACTCGAGCGGCGACTCGACCGGCCAGTTGCTCATCGAGCCTCTCGGAGCCGATCTCGACCTGTACTACGACTTTCGCGAAGAGTATGCTGCGCCGCTTTTCTCCAGCCAGACCGACGTCCCGCCGCGCGTGAGCGTTTTTCTTTCCCGCCACGGCATCGTTCCGGGTCGTCCTCTACGCATCGAAGAGCACATGGTCAAGCCCGAAGACGTGCTTTTCGTTGCCGGAACGCTCACAGAAAACCCGGGCGTTCAGGTCCGCCCGTTTTCTCCCCGCAGCGAAATACACAAGAACAACTCCGGGCCCAACCATTCCTCGGAGGCGATCCCAGCCCCGGAAATTATCAGGCTTCAAAGTGGCAATGCGCCTTCCGCCACGTCCGAAATGAGCCAGCAGTCGAAAATCGCTGCCGCGCTGAATCTTGCCGGCATCACGAAACCGGAGGCGTGGTCCGCCGCGGGAGTCCCATATGCATCGGTGGCCGTCGAAGACTCGGCGGATCACGAGACACGCCCAACCCAAGGCTCGGCGATGCCCTCCGGGTTCAATCTCACTCCGCCGGTCGTATTGATGAAAGGTGCGAGCGATTCCACGTTCGTGATCTCCTTCCGTAGCCAGAAGGAATTGGTCACCGCTCTCGCCCGGAAATCCGCGGTCATGGTCTTCGGAGGCGCCGGCATCATATTGCTCGGCGCCTACGCGCTGCTGGTACGTATGGGTTTGCTGTGACCATCTGCTTGCCAGCGATTGGAAGGTGGGTAACTCGTACCCGGCAGTAGCCAATTGCTCAACGCTGGGCGTACACCTCTAATTTAGAATGTCCACTGTGACCGAATCCGTCCGGATCGGAATCATCGGGGATTTCAATCCCGAATTCCGCTCCCATCACGCGACCAATGATTCGCTGCAGCATGCGGCGCGGAAGCTCCGACTCAAAGTGGAATCGGCCTGGCTTCCGACGCCATCGCTCCTCGAACCGGGAGCCGCCGCCATTCTCGATTCGTTTGATGGTCTGTGGGCATCGGCAGGCAGCCCCTTCAAAAGTTTCGACGGCATGCTCAAAGGCATCGAATTTGCCCGCGTCCACGACCGGCCATTTATCGGCACCTGCGCCGGCTTCCAATACGCGCTCATCGAGTGCGCCCGCAACGTGCTCGGCATCCGCGACGCCACCACAGCCGAAGAAGACCCCAACGCCAAGAACATCGTTATTTATCCAGTAGCCTGCGCGGTTCCGAACCGCGATAAAAATGCGCCCAAGCTCTCGGGAAAAGTAAGTAAGATCCGGCTCCGTCCCGGCTCCTACCTCGCGTCGTTTTATGGCAAGGAAACAATCGATGAAGAATTCTTCTGCAACTACGAGATGAATCCTGAGTTCGAGTGGATGGCCATGGAAGCAGGCTTTCCAGTCGTAGCCCGCGGCTCAAAAGAAGAATGCCGCGCCATCGAATCTCCCGCGCACCTGTTTTTCATCGCGACATTATTCCAACCGCAGCTTTCGTCGAGCGAGGACAAGCCGCATCCGCTGATCACAGCGTTCGTGCAGCACGTCGCCGACTTTCACCGCAAACGCATCGACGACTCGATTCTTACCTGATGGAACCCACCCGCCCGTTGTAAAGCGGCCTCACACCTCTTATCCGCCCCTTGACCGCACCCTATCCGCCGTCGTAGCCTCGCGTGTCTGATTCTGACATTCGTTCTTACGCTCCTTAAGGAGACTGCACATGGTTTTTCTCGCCGTTCTTTGGCTCCCGATCTTGCTGTCGGCGGTCATCGTTTTCGTCGCCAGTTCCATCATGCACATGGTGCTGCCCTATCATCGCAACGACTACGGCCAACTCCCCGACGAAGACAAGACCCTCGCGGCCTTGCGCTCCGCCGCTCTCAAACCGGGTCTCTACGTGTTCCCCTACTGCACCCACAAAGACATGAAGTCGCCCGCCTTGATGGAAAAACGAAAACAGGGACCGGTCGGGTTCATGACCGTCATCCCGAGCGGACCGCCGATTATGGCGAAGTTCCTGATCCAGTGGTTTGTCTATTGCCTGGTGATCGGATGCGCCGTCGCCTATCTCGCCGCGCACACCGTGGTGTCCGGCGCCAGCTACATGGTCGTTTTTCGCGTCGTCGGGACCGCCGCATTTCTCGGCTACGGTCTAGGAAACCTGAGCAATGGCATTTGGAAAGGTCAGCCCTGGTCGTCCGTAGTCAAGGAAGTCATCGACGGACTCGTCTATGGTTTACTGACCGCCGGCACCTTCGGCTGGTTGTGGCCGCGGTAGGATCGTGAACCAGTCTCACACGCCAATTCCTGATCCGAGAAAACTGTAGAGCAGGACTGCCAGCACGATTACCGTGAAGATCACATAAAGGCGATCGCGTTCGATGGCAAACCCCAAAATGGAGAAAACGACCCGGGCGATGGGCGTAGCGATCAGGAGAAGCAATCCGAGTTGGATGAGTCCTCGGCCCCGCCCTTGTTCGTTGCCGATGCTGCCAATAACTCCGGGGATGGTGCGGTATTCGGAGGGCTCGCCTCGGAAAACGCTGTAGTCGGCGTGCTCGCGGGCATGGTGGAAAAGATAGACGCACGCTCCCGAAAGAACTACGGCGGCCGAAATCAGCACTCCTGTGCGCAACAGGTTGCCGAGGATGATCTCCAACCGGCGATCTCTCCAAGGCTGGGGTTGGAACGGATGCGGTTGGCGCACTGGCGCTGGAGCGGCGGGCATCAGATTTTTCCCCACAATCCTTTGTAGAGCATTTGCAGGCCTAGAACCAGAATCACCACGCTAAACACTAGACGGAGCGATTTTGTTTCCGCCTTGACCAGAATGCGGCTGCCCAGCAACGATCCGCCCAGCACTCCCAACATGACCGGCATGGCGAGGCCGGGATCGACATATCCGCGGCTGAGATAAACGCCGGCGCTGGCGGCGGCAGTCACTCCGATCATGAAGTTGCTGGTAGTGGTGGAAACTTTAAACGGGATGCGCATGGCCTGATCCATGGCAAGTACTTTGACGGCTCCCGAGCCGATGCCCAGCAACCCGGAGAGCGCGCCCGCGCCAAACATCAGGCTGAAACCGGTGGGAACGTGCTGCACGTTGTACCGGCGCTGGCCTTCCAGGTCGGGGAAGCTTCCATTCAGTCGCAGTCTCGTCGCGAGCGGATCCGGCGGCAGGTTTCGTTGCGCCTCCGGGCGCGGCTTGCGGGAAAGATACGCCGAGTAGAGCAGCACCGCGCCGAAGATAATCGCCAGAGCGCTGGTCGGAATCCGCGTGGCCAGGAAAGCTCCCATCAGCGCGCCGAATGTGGTGGCGATTTCCAGAAACATGCCGATGCGAATGTTGGAAAATCCCTCTTTCACGTAGGCAGCGGCAGCGCCTGAGGAGGTCGCAATTACGGAGACCAGCGAGGCTCCGATGGCATAGCGGATATCCACGTGGAAGAAGATGGTGAGTAGCGGAACGAGCACGACCCCACCGCCAAGGCCGGTGAGCGATCCGAGAAGACCCGCGACAAAAGAAACGATCGCGACGACGGCAGTGAATTCCAGCACGTTCATTGAATCTCATAGGGTAACATTTCTTTTCCTGGGACCTCGGAGAGTAAATCGGTTGCACGAAGAGAAATTCCTATGAATACGATGAAGCGGGCCGTGCCGGCTACGATCGCAAGGGCGATGTCCGCGCTGGCGGTGGTGAGCGCAACGTTAGTTTTGGCTCAAGCCGGGCAGCAACCGACACTCAATTCGGGTTCAACTGCCACCCCGACGGGGCAGAGCGGTATTTCGCACGGTGTTTCGCACCAGGAGTGGTACACGCTCGAAGTGGACGGGTCGAAACAATGGAGAGATTCGGGCATCGACCTTCGCGCTGGCGCGGAACTCAAGATCACAGCAGAGAGAACCATCACCTATGCCAAGGGAAACCAATTTGGCCCGGAAGGAATCCCGCGGACGATCAAGGATGTAATTCATGAATATGCGGTGCCCAACGGTGCCCATGGGGAATTGATTGGGCGACTGGGATCCGGTGACGCGGCGGAGACGTTTGAGGTGGGAGAAAGCACCATGTATACAGCTCCTGTGGCGGGGCGGCTGTTTCTGGGAATCAACCAGAGCGCTCGAGATGCAGAAGGCGCGACCGGAGTCTTCGAGGTGAAGATCGAAGTGCTGAACGCGGGGTTAAACTCCCCCGATGCGGCGCTAGTGGGGGGTCCGCCGGAAACGGTAATGCTGGCAATTACGCCGAAGCTGCTGGATTCGATCCCGCGGCGGGTTACGGATCAGAAACACAGCCCCGGCGATTTAGTGAATATCCTGATCGTCGGGACGGAAGAGGAAGTGGTAGGAGCGTTTACCAGCGCACAGTGGGTGAAGGTGGATGGATCAGTCGAGAGCACCGTACTCGAGGGGGTGATGGATACGATCGAGAAGAAAGACTATTTGACAATGCCGATAAGCACGCTTTACTTGTTCGGTCGTCCGCAGGATTACAAAGCAAATGGACGGCCGCTGTGGTGCGTCGCGGCGACGCACGATATCGGGTTCGAGCGCGATCAAAGGAATAACGGAGTGACCCACAAGATTGATCCGGCAATCGATGGCGAGCGCGAATTTGTGAGCCAGACGCTGTCTGGGACAGGTCTGGTGGCGCGAGGGCATGTCGTTCCGACGCATCCGGTGACCGAGGCAAAAACCGCCACCGGTGGGGAATTTCATTCCGATGGACGGATTCTGATCCTGGAGCTTAATGGTGGTACGGCGAAAGACTAAGGTGTAGGAACTAGCGGGGCGCGAAGTTCTTCGTGTTCGCACCCGATCCGTCGCAGACAGGCATGTCCGCGCTGCAAGCTATTGGTTCAACCTTATTAGTTGACCCAGACGATGTGGGATTTTTTCAACTGGGCCGCGTGTTCCTTCCTGAGTTCGCGGGCAGCGGTGCCGAGAGAAACAGCCTCAGGCTGCGGGAAATCCGAAACCGGCCGCTCGCCCTGGGCGGAGGCGTAGCTGGCGCTGGCCAGGACGCTCAGTTCCTGAGCCATCGCTGCAAAAGCGGCGTGTGCCGGGTGAGTCTGAAACTGATAGCTCTGGGCTTGATTGTTGAGCGTGCCCGCGCCACCATACTGCGCAAACGCCGCAGTGGCGGAAAGCAGGAAGATAGCAAAAAGGGTCTTTTTCATGGCAGCGTCTCCCGATTCCGGAGGAAGCGATCCGCGGTCGAGGCGGCGGATGTAAACTCCCCCCAACCGGAGTAGAAGCAAGCCCGGTACCAATCTTAAACCGGCTGAAATGATGGCTTAACCGGCGACTGGCGTGGCAAAAGGCAATTGTTTGCACAATTGTGGAGAGGCATGGAATGGACAGCAAGGCATGATTCCGATCGCCGGGTCGGGCTCGCCGCCTCGCCTTCCGTGGGATATTCTTAGGGATTACGATAAGGTGATTACCATGAAAATGCGAACCGAGGTACGAATCTCTTTGCTCTTGCTGGCGACAACAGTGGCTCTGGCAGCAGTGTCGGCCGGTGCGGATTACAAAGTCGTCAAAACCTGGAAACTCGGCGGCGATGGCGGGTGGGATTATCTGACCGCCGATAGCGCCGGACACCGCTTGTTCATTGCGCGAGCCACGCGAGTAATGGTCGTTGATACCGAGTCGGGCAAGCAGGTGGGCGAAATTCCGGACACGGCGGGCGTGCATGGGATAGCGCTGGATCCGGACAACGGCCGCGGATTTACCAGCAATGGCCGCGAAGATACGGTCAGCGTTTTCGATCTGAAGTCGCTGGCGGTCGAAAAGAAGATCAAAGTCGGCAGCGGTCCCGACGCCATTCTGTACGATCCGTTCTCAAAGCGAGTTTTTACGTTTAACGCGAAAAGCCATGACACCTCACGGCCGTCGATGCGTCCAAAGGCGAAATGGTGGGCAAGATCGACCTCGGCGGAAAACCGGAATTTGCCGCGACCGACGAAAAAGGCACGGTGTTCGTGAATATTGAAGACACGTCGGAACTGGTGGCATTCGATCCGCAGAAACTGACGGTGAAGTCGCGATGGAAGCTGACTGATTGCGAAGAACCGACGGGCCTCGCGATCGACCGGAAAAACCGTCGTCTATTTGCCGGCTGCGGCGGGAACAAGAAGATGGTGGTCGTGGACGCAGACAGCGGCAAAATCGTCGCCAGTCCCGCCATCGGAGAAGGATGCGATGCTACCAGCTTCGACGCCGATCGCGGCTTAGCGTTTGCGTCCGCCGGAGACGGCACGATCACAGTGATTCGGGAAGATGCTCCCGACAAATTCAGCGTGGCGCAAACGGTGACCACCCAAAAGGGAGCTCGTACCATGGCGGTTGACGCCAAGACGCACCAGCTTTTCACCGTCACGGCAAACGTGACGGGCACACGGCAGGATAGGAAAATTGAGCGGGATTCGTTCGTGGTGCTGCTGGTGGAGGCGGTACGATAGTCTGCTCACCGTCGCGTGATCAAGATTTTTCCGGAATGTTTGAGGAGGATTGACTTGGGATCCAGTAAATGGTGGGTGAGCCTGTTTTTTTGTCTGGTATTTTCTTTCTCCGTGCAAGCGCAACAACTGTCGCCGGCGGACGAAGCAACGCGCAAACTCGCACTCGATATTTTCAAGCAACTGATCGAAATCAATACCACGGATTCTGTGGGCAGCGTGACCGCAGCCTCGGAAGCGATGGCGCAGCGCTTTCGCGATGCTGGATTTCCGGACACGGACATTCAAATCCTCGGCCCGAATGACCGGAAAAAGAACGTGGTTGTGCGGCTGCACGGGTCGGGCAAACACAAGCCGGTGCTGCTGATCGGCCATCTCGACGTTGTCGAAGCGCGGCGCGAAGACTGGACGACTGATCCGTTTCAATTCGTCGAGAAGGACGGATACTACTACGGGCGCGGCGCCAGCGACATGAAAGATGGCGACGCCATCATGTCGGCCACACTGATCCGCATGAAGAAAGAAGGATACGTGCCCGACCGCGACATTATTCTCGCGATGACGGCGGATGAAGAGGGCGGCACGTCCAACGGCGTGGACTGGCTGATCAAGAATCATCGTGAACTGATCGATGCCGAGTTCGTGCTCAATCACGATGGCGGCGGCGTGCTCGCCGATCATGGCAAGCCGGTGATGATGGAAGTGAACGCCACCGAGAAACTCTATGGCGATTTTGTGCTGACGGCGACCAATCCCGGCGGGCACAGTTCGCTGCCTCGGCCGGAAAACGCGATCTACGAACTGGCGGATGCGCTGACGCGAATCCAGCACTATCAGTTTCCTTTCGAGCTGAACCCCATCACCCGCGCGTATTACGAGGAGCAGGTAAAGCTGGCAACACCGCAGCGCGCGGCAGATCTGAAGGCGATGCTGAAGACTCCTCCTGACATGGAGGCGGTGGCGCGGCTGTCGAAAGATCCGCTGGATAACTCGACCATGCACACGACCTGCGTGGCGACGCGCTTGAGTGGAGGCCACGCTAACAACGCGCTCCCGCAGATGGCGCAGGCGAACGTCAACTGCCGCATCGAGCCCGGGCACACGCTGGAGGAAACTCGGCTGGCACTGGAAACGGTAGCGGCCGACCTGAAAGTTAAGGTGCAATTCCGCGAGAACACCAGCGTTCTGATGGACCACGGATCGGACCGGCACAGCTATGTGCCGCCGCCTCCGCGGAAGGATGTGTTCGATCCGCTGGAAAAAATAGTCGCGAACATGTGGCCGGGGATTCCGGTGATTCCGAACATGAGCACGGGCGCGTCGGATGGAGTTTATACAAATGCAGCCGGGATGCCGACTTATTGCGTGTCCGGCGAACAGTATGATCGGGACGACATTCGGGCGCATGGAAAAGATGAGCGCATCGGCGTTGAATCGTTTGCTCGTGGCGTGGACTTCTACTACTTGTTCTTGAAGGGCGTTACGTCTGAGTAAGTCACAGAGGTGTTCCGCTTTGCGGCTTGGATGCGTCCGCGAGGCACCCCCCTCCCCTTGGTATATTAGAATCAGGACTTTAGCGCGCGAGTTCCGCCAAAGTCTTGAGCGCGTGGGAGTTATAGGTAAAGTCTTCAAGACATAGGAGTTAGTTACTAACTTCGGAAAGTTAACCTGGTTAGCGACTGGAGTAAGTTGTCAAGGAACCTGGCAGTTGGTAGGCCTTATGCCTACTAACAATACTAGCAGAGGTGTCAATCGGGACTGACAGGGCAATCAGCTCGTTTGGGATTGTGAGTGCGCCGAATGGATGTATGATCGATTACCGCGACCCGAAACCGACATCGAAACGATGAAGGTTGACACGCCCGAAAGCTGGTTTTAGACCTTTTCTTTGTTTGGTGGGTGTTGAGATATCCCCATTACACGCAATATAAAAAGGCGCCCACTTTGCGGTAGGTTGTGATTGTTCGGATCACACTTAGCAAAAGGAGCGCCGTCATGAAGCAAGAAAAGTATATTGGCATGGACGTTCACCAGGCAACGATCTCGGTTGCCGTCATGGACAGCTCGGGGAAGCTGGTCATGGAATGCATTTTGGAGACGAAGGCAGCCACGATTCTAGAGTTCGTCGATGGGCTACGCGGAAGTCTATCGGTGACCTTTGAAGAAGGAACTTCCGCCGCCTGGTTGCATGACGTGCTGAAACCTCGCGTCACCCGTCTTGTGGTCTGCGATCCGCGAAAGAACGCGCTGCTGAAAGACGGCAGCAAGAGTGACCGGATTGATGCGCGGAAGCTGGCGGAGTTGTTGCGCGGCAACCAGCTCCATCCGGTGTACCACGGCGAGCACGGGGTGCGAACGTTAAAGGAACTGGGTCGCAGCTATCTAACGCTCACCCAAGATGTCAGCCGAGTCATGACCCGGATCAAAGCTCTCTATCGAAGCTGGGCCATTCCGTGTAGCGGTACAACCGTGTATGCCCCGCGATATCGGGCAGAGTGGTTGGCCAAGATCCCGCAGCCCGGGGTTCGCCTGCGGGCAGAACGTTTCTATCAGCAACTGGATCTGCTGCAACCGGTACGACAAGAAGCGCGGCGGGATCTACTGAGCGAGAGCCGGAAGCATTCTGCTGTGAACTTACTGCGCCAGATTCCTGCCATCGGCCCGATCCGAGCGGCCATGCTGGTGGCGTTGCTGCAGACACCTCACCGTTTCCGCACCAAGCGCCAACTATGGGCTTACAGTGGTTTTGCGGTTGAGACGCACGACAGCGGCGAGTACCGCTATGTGAGAGGGAAGGTACAACGAAATCGGGAGCGCATCACCGTGCGCGGTCTGAATGGCAACCATAATCATGATCTGAAGAATCTGTTCAAGGGCGCTGCTCTATCTGCGAGTACTCACCCTGGGCCGTTGTACGATTTCTATGGGGCGCTGCTTGAAAAAGGGATGCGGCCGACGATGGCCCGTCTCACCCTGGCACGAAAGATTGCCGCGATCACCTTAACGATTTGGAAGAAAGGAGTCAGTTTCGACGCCAAACAATTGCATCGGCAAGCCGCTTGAGCGTCTCTGGTAAGAGGCCTTTCCATCTCCGGTGATTCTCTCTGGTGGTGGTCGGTCGGGTTCTCGAGACGCTCGGTTCGAGGTGAGTATCAGTCAATGAGATCGGCCCTGTGTGCCTCGGCACCGAGTCACCCATTACACGTTATGCCTCCTCGGATAACCAGAAATAGCGATAGGCCACGAGCCTCCGATAGAACCATGGTTGACACTCCAAGACCAGTTTCGCTTGCCCTGTCTCAAGACTCGATTGGCGTCGTCATCACCGAAAGATGAAACCCACAGGAAGGGCAGACAAGCCAGAGCAAAACCCTTCGAGCGCAATCGATGGGCACTTACGGACAGTGGGCTGGATGTCGAGACTAAAATCTTCTCGGTCTCCGGTCGAGGAAGAACCTTTTTTCTTGACATCCCTTTTTATAGAACTCATTGCCGGGTTGCGCCTCCTACAGTAAACGCCGTAGTGACTGTATTGACCGCGACTGCTACCTGTAGTGGAGGAGGTGACTATGCCAGATATCAAGAAGGACTCAACGCAACAGCCAGCAAAGGAACGTCGCTCTGAAGAGGCCATCAACGAGCAGTTAGAAAAAGATGCAAATGAAATGGCGGAAAAGGCGCAGAAGGTCCAGAAACGGAATGAGGAAGAACAAGGTATTTTTACGAAGTAGATGAGAGATAATCCCGCTCGGGAGTTCTCAGTTGGCGAAATCGCCTCGTTACATTGACTGTCGATACGACCCTCTCTAGCAAGGCGATACCTCCCTTTCCCGGGGACTCTTTGAAAGAGTGCCATTCGATTAAAAAGGGCATCCCGCTGTGCGGGATGCCCTTTGGTTGTGGGGATGGAGGTTCTTTACTTGCCCGTGCCGGTCAGAGCGACACTCTGAGGGCTGTCCGGGGCGTTGTCGGTAATCGTGACGTCTCCGTTACGCACTCCGGTCTGGGTTGGCGTGAACGTAACCTTGAACTCGCAGGTTGCGCTCGGAGCCAATGCTGTACCGTTGACGCACGGAGTTATCTTCTTGGTGGCTTTGACCGCTTTCAACGCGAAGTCGCCGCTAGCGGCGATCGTGCTGATGTTCAGTGTCCCGGTTCCGGAGTTGGTGAGAATGACCTGCTTCGCTCCGGTGGTCGTGCCCACGGCGATCTTGCCCCACTTCAGCGAGGTCGCCGAGAGAGTCACGGCTGCTCCACCACCACCGCCAGCGCAACTGCTGAAGGTGAACGATCCGACCTGAGTGCTCCAGTCGAATTGCGACGTAGTCTTGTAGTACTCCGTGGTGTACCAGAAGGTACAGCCGTCCTGGTCGATACGCATGGAGCTATAGTCACCCCAGCGGTTTGAGGTGCCAGGCTGCGATCCGGCTCCACCTACGAGTTGCAACTCGGGCTCGAGCGTTCCTACCGCGTCACTGGGCACGCGGCCCGCCACGTAGATCGACGGATACGTTGCGGTTCCACCCGGACAGGTGTTGCCACAGGACTCGCTATAGCCGAGGAGGATGTCCCCCGACTTGTCGCGGGTGAGTGAACCCATCCAGCGCCAGTTTCCGTCTGGAGCCCATGTGCCTTGCTGAAAAACGCTAAGGCTGCTGGGGACTGCTACCGACTGAGGCGCGGTGATTTCCATCCAGCGCACGCCGCCCTGACTGGACGACGCCGTCACGTCGAAATTCACCAGCCAGTGCTGCACACCGGCGCTGTCGTTCGAGTAGGAGAAGCGGTACATCAGGCGATCGCCGAGGGAATCGACCTTATCGATGATGCCTTTTTGCGGAACGCAATCGCCGCCGTAATTGCCGTTGCAGGCCGGGGTAAAGCTCGCGATTGGAATCAACTGCGAGTTGCCGTCGCCCGTGAAAGTCGCGCCCTTGGACCAATCCGCGGGATTATTGATGTGAACCGAATAGAGAGAGAGATGTGAAGTGTCAACGTCACCTACGCTGCCGATGAAGAACTGATCCTGGCCGCTGGGAGGATTGGTCGCGGTGTCCTGATCGGCCGGCAGCAAGCTGTCTTCGCTGGCAGTGTACTGGTGGCAGATCTGCTCGGCGGTTGGGTCGCCAGCCAACATTTTCGTGCGGTTGTAGACACAAGCCAGCGGTCCTATGAAGCTGCCCGTGCCGAAGTTATTCTGTGACTGGCCGTAATTGGTCGGCCAGATGCCCCATTTTGGATAATCGGGAAATCCATTGCCCGGAATTGAGAACTGGTAGAGGTAGTAAGTTCCGTTCGCGTCGTTGGTGGTGGAAATTGCAACGCAGACCGCGTAGGGAGAGGAAAAGACATTCTGAGTCAGGAGCCAGCGATGCGCAGTCACGTCCCACTGCGAGATGATGTCGCCATCGTTATCAGTCTTGCACAACGGGCTTCCTGAAAGGCCGGACCAAAGAAGATTGCCCTCCACGGCTGCGCCGCAGGTATAGGGAGCGGTCTTCGAGCAGACCGTATAAGAGGTATTCACCCACTGCACGACCTGGGTGTCGCCGACGGCCATGTTGGTATCGGGAGGAGCGTCGGGCACGCTGTAGTTGGGGAATCCATTGCCGACGCCAAGGAAATTCGCGCCGATGCTGTAGTTGGCTTGCGGGCCGTAGGGATAGTTCTGTTCGGCCGAGTCCACCGACCCACCGACACCGCGCTTGGGAATGCGCCGGACGGGATTCGCTTCGTGGAACCCATAGGATGGCGGCTGCGGCATCTTGGCCAGCTCTCCGAGAGGCGCCGAGACTCCGAATGCAACTGGATGATTGACCTTGTCCTGGGCGGCGAGCGGAAGGCTGCACAATAACAGGGTGGCAAGGGCTAAACAGGACGTCGCGATAGAGCGTTCTTTATTCATATTTTTTTCTTGGGTCCTTGATTATTTTTGTTCGCGAGTTCAGCGCGTGGAGAAGTGAACTCGAAGAAGTTAAACACACTACTAGGGGGAATACAACTATTGATGCCGTAGTTAACTGCAGCATTTTGCACTTATGCGGCATTGGGTTTCATAGGCTAAGAATATGGGCTTCCAGCATGTATGTTTGCTATTTAGTAAAATACTGCCGGCGGCCGTTGACTCACGCGTTTGCATCGGCCGACCTGATCAAACGATGCACGATGGTCGTGATAGACTCCGAATTCCTTTGCGCTTTATCGATTTCATCGGAAGGAGAGAGCATTTGTCCCGAAAGCAGCCCGCGTTGGCGTCGAGTGTTCTATTCGTGCTCCGGTGGTTTGCGCTATTGTGGTTCGGGCTGGGATTCTGGGCGCCCCCCATAGTGGCGCAGCACACGACCGTCGAGAAAAACGGGCTCGCAGGAACAATTGAGACCGATTACAACGCCGCCGGCAAGGCGAGCGAGATGCGTACCATCGGCGACCGATGGCAAACTCCAGCAAAGAGTTCAGTACGAGTACTTGCCCGGAAATTACGCCCCTGACCAGACTGATACTACGTATTGGCCGAATGGGCAGATGCGCAAGGTGGTGCGCAAGACTTATGACGAAAACGGGAACTTTGTCGGGGAGTTCATACAGATCTTCGACGAATCGGGCAAACAAATCGCCGGGCACAAACTGACGCATGATCCATGGGCTGGGAACTTATCGCTGCTTGGAGTGGAGCACTGCCGCGCAGGGCTATCACGCCGTGGAATGTCCTTCCGGTGAGGAAGAGAGCGGTGGAAACTCGGCGCCGCAGAAATTCACCTATGACGAAGTGATGAGACATCTCGATGCCGCGCGGAAAAACGCGAAGAATTCTCCGGCGATTGCTCCTCCCGCCCCTTCGGACCTCGGCACCGTTCGACCCCTGTTCACAAAGTAGAGAGTTCGGAATCGTCCTGCCCGCGAAGGTTCACCCTGGCGAACGGATATCGGGGAGCGTGATCGAGAATCCCGATCATTACGCGGGGATGCCGGACGTTACGGTCACACGAGTCGCTGTGCCGTTGGAATCCGCTGGCGAAGGGTCGCGGTTATCTGGTTGGTGGCTCGATATCGCGGGGAGGAATTCGCGGCGGGCGGATGGACGGATTACGTTTGTTGTTCCTCGAGGCGGATCACAATTGAAAGTTACATTTCGGAAGAGGCCAATCCGCACGTTCTGTCTCGCAAACAGCTGAGTTTTCTTAGAGTTCGCGAATCCGCGCTCGACAAAAGCCATCGTCCCCCGAATTCGTTTCAGGTGGCGGCGCTGTGCATGAAAGGCGAACTCTGCGCAGTGAGTGGTTCTTTTAATGGCGACAGCAGCAAGACCTTCGCGGCCTTCGAAGACCGGCCGGCGACGATTGTGGCAGAAACGTCTGATGCCGCTTACGTCAGCATTCCGGAGCCAACTGGTCCCGGGTCACACCCGCTGTTTATGGCGGAGGGTTCGAAGGTGGTTGCGCTTCCAGTAGTCGTTGGCGAATTCATCGTCAGAAACAACGGCCGCGAGGTACAAGCCGGCGAGAGTCTGATCACCTTTCCGACACTCGAGGGACCTGCAGATATACCTGACACGGCGTGGCAGAAGGGCAACTTTCCCGATAGCAATCTGGAACGGGCTCGTCGGCTGATGCCTGGGTTCGACTTGACAGGCAGCCCGTGCCGGTCGCGCGAAGAGGGAGACGCGGAAGAAAAACGTGAGGTCGAGGAGACGGAAAAGGACCAGGGGGGAAAAGATAGGAGAGAAGAAGGGAAGGAGGAAAAGACGGACGAAAAGCAAGACGGGAAAATACTCATCGTCATTAAGAACCTTGCGCCCGAAAAGACTTCCTTGCACGGCTCCAAAAACGAAACGATCGTCTTTTGCCTGAGCGACGAAGCCTTCCAGCGCGGCGCGTTCAAATATAGTCTCAGAGTTGACGCGCAGAAAGCGGGCAAGATCAACGCCGTCGGATATGTCATTCCATTTCTGGCGCCGGTGGCTGGTCGGGAATTCAATGTGGAAGCGATGCACTAGGTCTTGTGGAGGCGTTCGGCGTTACCGCCCCGCCCTATAGTGAGCTCTTTCCAGACACGTCAAGAGTCAATAGCTATTGAAACATCTCGATTACTCTCATTGAGCATCGGCTAGGGTAAACCGCCCTCTCTTCCAGCAGAGGGTGACTAGACGCCTCACTGTACGTCGCTCACTGCACGTCGCTCACTGTACCAGGTGCTTCCAATTGAGGGCCAGATCGATGGGCGGGTCGCTGCGTTGTCCAACTGGCCGCGTGGCCAGGATTCGGTTTCCGTCGGCCACGATGGAAATCAACTGGAGATCGTCGGGGATGGTCGTCATTTCCTTGGGCGGGGAGAATTCTGGTTTGCCGGAAACATTGCTGACCTCGACGGTGAAGATCTTGTCTCCCTGGCGGTAGTGCAAGCTCTTGGCATCGGGAGACCAATCCTCGACGCGTACAAAACTGTCCGTAAATTCCGAAGCCAGGCCATTGGAGATCTGCCATTTCAAACCGGCGCCGGGGAACGAGGTCACATAGAGTTCCCGGCTACCGTTTTCATTGGAGGTGTAAGCCAGCCACTTGTTGTCGGCAGAGAGAGAGGCGTCGGCCTCATCATATTGGCTGTTCAGCGCGGGCACACTTTGCGATCGCCGGCGAGGTCCACGGAATAAATGTCGAAGCCGGTCTTCGGATCCTGAACGGTGACGAGGGCGTACCGCCCATCAGCGGACTGGCTCGAGACGCTATCCCAATTGCCCGAGTCCAGGATCCGTTCCTCCTGGCCAGTAGAAATCAGCGAGCGCCGCACCAGAGTGCTGTGGTAGCCGTCGGTGGCGCTGATCAGCACGCTCTTTCCGTCCGCCGACACCACCCCTTTCTGGTCGAACTCCAAATCGGGAGTGAGCCGCGTAACGGTCTTGCGTTCGGTGTCCATCAGCCAAAGGCTGTTTCCACGTCCGGTTGGGTTGGCGCGATAGAGCACCCCCATACGACTCGCGGGCGAAAAGCTTCCGCCATAGTAAGGAGCCGGGTCTCCCCAATGGTCCAATTCCTTGCCCGCCGGGTCCATCCACACCAACTCACGATTTTCCAGGGGCGCGCGACGATAGACCAAGACATTCTGAGCAACGGAAAAGTATCCGCTGTTACGCGGGTCGTAATAGTCGATCGACTCCGCGATCGGAGTGGGCTTGCCGGTGAAGCGCAATCCGGCGGCATCGAACGGCTGCGTCATCAATGTGCCGTCCTTGGCGTAAAACAAGTAGCCATGGCTATACGAGACGTTCGATCCGAACGGCAAAATCTTCGTGGCTTCACTTCCCCCGAGCGACCTGACGAAGACACTTCCCGAATCCGTCGTCGACCGCTGGACGAAGGTGAAGTGCTTTCCATCGGGCAGAAAATAAGGATTGCGATTGGTGAATTGCTTATCGTCATTGTGCGCGGGGGTCGCATCTTCGGGCGGGCCGCCATCCTCGGACACACGCTGCAGCGGACCGCTGATGTTCGGGGCGAAAAGGATAACGCCCTTTTCGTTCCACGCCCCGCCGCGTCCTTCGGGAGCGTCACACAGCGCTTGCACCGGTCCGCCGGTGGCCTCGACTTTTCTTAGCTTGGCATTGGAGAAAAAGCCGAGGTACTTACCGTCGGGAGACCAGAAGGGAAACACAGCGTTTTCGGTGCCTGCTAACGGCTCGGCTTTCCCCGTGCTAAGCCACTGAAAAAAATTTGTGCTTTAGTGTCTTTCACAGCGACGAAGGCGATTTGTTGGCCATCGGGAGAAAGAGCCGGCGGTCCGTCGACGACCGAGGCGAAGTCGAAGCCGGCGGGCTTCTCGATCTGCGCCCGCGTCAGTTTCTCAGCCGAGGTTAGGCGGTTGGCATAGGTTACCGCGAAAATCACTGCGGCCACGGCCGCGAGCCATCCCAGGGCGGTTGCGGCGGCTAGCAGTTTTTCGCGGCTCTTGCGTTGCGAGACCACTACTGCGGGCGCTCCTGCCTGGCTGCCGCCAGCGGTGATCCATTGCAATTGCAGTTTGAGATCGTGCGCGCTTTGAAAACGCTGGTCGGGATCTTTCGCGAGGCAGGTCCGCACCAGATGTTCGAGCGCAGGAGGCGTCAGCGGCTGCACTGCTGAGATTGAGTCGGGGTCCTTCTCCAAAACCGCGCTGGCTACTGAGAGCTGGCTCTTGCCTCCGAAGGCGCGCTTGCCGGTCAGCATCTCATAAAGCATCGCGCCAAAAGCAAAAATGTCGCTGCGGGCATCCGCGTCCTTGCCTTGAATCTGCTCTGGACTCATGTACTGCACGGTTCCGACGATCGTCCCGGCTACGGTGATTGGCGAAGCCATGCTGGGCAGGGTCGCGACCGCGGAAAAGGCTGGCGTCGCCGATGTCGCGCCGCTGGCGAAGGCTTGCAGCTTGGCCAGTCCGAAATCCATCAGCTTGGCGCCGCTCCTGGTCAGCATTACGTTGCCGGGCTTCAAATCGCGGTGGACGATTCCGCTGCGGTGCGCCTTGTCGAGGGCGTCGGCGACTTCGATGCCGATGCCGATGGTCTCGTCCGGAGTCATCGGCTTGCGGGCCAGCCGCGCGGCGAGGGTTTCGCCCTCTAGATACTCCATGACCAGAAAATCGACGCCATCCTGGCGACCAACGTCATAGAGCACACAGATGTTGGGGTGCTGCAGACCGGAAATGGTTTTTGCCTCGCGCTCAAAGCGGGCACGGAGGTCGGGGCTCTCACTCAGATGCGCGGGAAGAACTTTGATGGCGACGTCGCGATCGAGCCGACTGTCGCGGGCGCGGTAGACCTCGCCCATCCCACCGGCACCGATGGGAGCACTGATTTCGTACGGGCCAAGTTTTGTGCCAGAGGTGAGAGCCATGCGTCCGCGCAATTATAGCCTCTGCGGTACGCTGCGGAAGATGTCTACCGGCTTCTTATAAGCCCCAGATGCGATTTGCGCCAATCACTAAACCCAGCGTCAGGCACGCGATCAGAATCTCTCCGAGAGCGCCCACGATGAAGGGGCGCAATCCCTGTTTGGACATCTCGCGAAAATTCGTGCGGAGGCCCACCCCGGCGAACGTCAGCAGGAATGCCCATTTTGAGAGATTTCCTAGCGATGCGATCTGGGACTTTGCTGAACGCATGAAAGCCGACCGCCAGCGACATGATGAGAAAACCAAGGACAAACTTCGGGAACTTCTTCCACAAAAACGCCGCCTTGTTAGTGACCGCTTCGGCCTGGCCTTTTCCCGCCCAGTAGATGGCGTAGGCCAGCACCACGAATCCGATCATGGCGTTCCGCGCCGTCTTGGCGAGTACGGCTACTTTGCCGGCGGCATCCGAGTACAGCGCGCCGGCGGCGGTTGCCTCGGCGGTATTGTCGACTCCGAGGCCAGCCCACAAGCCGTAGGAGACGTCGTTCATGTGCAGGCCGTGAGCGATGGCCGGAAATGTGAACAGAGACAGCGCTCCCAGTGCGAGAATCGCCGCGATGGCGAAAGAGGAATCCTCATCGTCTGCATCGATCGCACCCTTGGCGGCAATGATGGCGGAGACGCCACAGATGGAGGATCCAATCGCGAGCAGCGAGGTGAGCTTCGGCTTGAGCTTGAACAGTTTCCCCAGGAAGGTCATCAATACCAGCGAGAGTGTGATTTCGATGACTACGAGCGCCAGGCTGATTCCGCCGAGCTTCAGAACGTCGGCCAGAACAAAGCGCGCGCCGAGAAGCACGATCCCAAGTTTGAGCCAGAACTCATAGGTATTGACACCAGCTTGAAACAGCTTGGGTACGCCTACGGTGTTGCCGATGGAGAGGCCGATGAGAATCGCCCAGAGCACGTACTCGATGTTGGGGAATGTCCAGTGGTGGGCCTTGGCGTACGTATTTAGAAAGTGTTCTAAGAACTTACCGGCATATCCGATGGCGGCCAGCAGCAGAACGCCTGGCACGAACTTCAGCGCCTTTAGCAAGGCGTTATCGGACTTATCACCGGCAGTGGTCACGGTTGTTGTCTGACCATAAACTCTCTCCGTCAGAAAATAAATAGTTGAGCTGCGCCCGCTACCTTTTGCGTACCAGGGCACGTTCTTGAGAATGTCGAATCTCACCGCCAGCGCTAAAGCGAGAGCAACAATCACCGCCCATATATCCACCGAAAGCAACGGCCCTTTTGAGGGAGTATTCGTTGACTTGTCCATCGACATCGAAATTTCTCCTGCATCGGACGATGGATCGCCAACATCCGAGCGTATTCAGTAAACCAGATTAATACCAGTAAGTCCATTGTATTACTTCGCATTACTGAAAATGTCGAAGCAGAATGTGCGCAGAATGTGCATCGGGTTGCATTTGGACGTCAGGATTTATCGACATCGGTCCGCTCGCTTCGCGAATGCGGGTTCAGCCGGCTTCATCTGGATATTGACATTCGCCATACATTCGCCTATGCTGCGCGCATGGCGATTACTCGGCGGCAACGCGAGCTCTATGACTTTATTTCGCGCTTTGTGGCGGAAAAACATACTCCCCATCGTTTGAAGAGATTAAAGAAGGCATGGGGCTGAATTCTCTGGCCACGGTGCACAAGCACGTTACTAATCTCGAGAAAAAAGGCCTGCTGACGCGGGACTACAACCGCAGCCGTTCGATTGACCTGTTGCCGCCGCGAGGAAAACTGAAGCAGTCGATGGCGGTGAACACAGGCTTGGTGCTGCCGCTGGTCGGGCGGATTGCGGCTGGGCGTCCGATTGAGGCGGTGGAGAATAACGAGACGATCTCGCTGGCAGATTTTGTGCGCTCGAAGGAAGTGTTCGTGCTCGAAGTGCGCGGCGAATCCATGCAGGACGAAGCTATTCTTGACGGCGACTACGTGCTGGTCGAGAAATCGAAGACCGCGCACAACGGAGATATTGTTGTGGCGCTGATCGACTCGATCGGACGCGACGTTGAAACGCTTCTTCCGCGAGGGAGAGAACATTCGGCTGCAGCCGTCGAATGCGACGATGAAGCCGATCATCGTGCCCGCGGCGGCGGTCGAAATTCAGGGACGGGTGATTGGGGTGTTGCGGAAGTACTGAAGTGCAGTTGTCAGCTATCAGTTGTCAGTAAATGCAAAACCTGGATTCGTGTTTTGGAGCAAACAAAGGGCCCGGGCAATCTGCCCAGGCCTTTTTGGCTGTGAAACTGACAGCTGATACCGAAGGCTGACCGCCTTATCCTAGGTGGCGATCCAGCGCCTTCGTGATGTCGTCTTTGGAGCGGTAGCCGACCAGTTGTTCCACGACCTGCCCGTTCTTGAAAACTAGCAGGGTCGGAATGCCGGTGACTTTGTAGCGCATCGGCGTGGCGCCGTTGCGGTCCACATCCATTTTGCCGAATGTGACTTTGCCCTGATATTCGCCGGCCAGCTCTTCGACGATCGGAGCGATCGCGCGGCAGGGGCCACACCAGGCGGCCCAGAAATCCACCAGTACGGGCTTGTCGGACTTCAATACATCGGAATCGAAATTAGCGTCGGTAACTTCGACGGTGGCGTTGCTTCCCATTCATCCTCCAGGTTCTTGTTTCCCGCGGGGTAGGCCGTTTGGCCTCCGTAGGGCGGGACTTCTATCCTAGCACTGTTGATTTGATGCTCTTCAAGCGTGGAAGTCGCAGGGGCTGCCCGCTGTGGAGAAGTGCGCCGGAGCACCGTAGAATGAAGACCTTACACTTAGTGGTCGGTATCAATATCAACATCAATATAAATGCCTGATCTCGACAATCTTCGAGTAGTGCTGGTAGACGCGCGGAATCCGCTGAATATCGGCGCGGCGGCGCGAGCGATGAGTAATTTTGGGGTCCGGCGATTGCGCGTGGTGAATCCCTACGAGGTGGCTTTTCGAGAAGCGCGTTCGGCGGTGGAGCCTCGGCTCTGCTGGCGAAGGCCGAAGAATTCGTGGACGTCGGCGACGCTGTCGCGGACTGCAAGCTAGTGGTAGGAACTACGGCAGCGGGACGTCGAGAGTTGCAGCATCATTTGCTTCGGCTGGATAGCGGCGGGCGACTGATCAAGCGGCAATTGAAGACCGGACCCGTGGCATTGCTGTTTGGCTCGGAAAGATACGGGCTGTCAAATCAGGAACTCAGCTACTGCCATTGGGTCATGCGGATTCCGACGCGCGAGGAACACGGCTCGATGAATCTGGGGCAGGCGGTGGCAGTCTGCTTGTACGAATTGGTGCGAGGCCGCAAGGCGGCGACGGCAAGGCCTGCCGGGACGAAGAAGATTTCTCCCACTTCTGCAAGCATAGAGCGGCTGACCCAGGTGCTGCTCAAAGTTCTGAATACGAGTGGGTATGTAAAACCGCGGGCCGTGGCGGCCGATGAAAAGTTGCGGCGCCTGGTACGCCGCATGGAGTTGAACGCCAATGATGCCGAGGTTTTGCTGGGGATGCTTCGCCAGATCGACTGGAAGCTGAATGTGGATGATGCGAGCGAGAAAAACGACGAATAACTGAACACTTAATTGTTAAGTGTCAACTGCACAATACTTACAAATATTGTCTCGGTACAACCTCTGCACCTGCCCTCTCAAATCCAACAGATTGCCCGCTAACGCTTGCCCCTTTTTGGAGTCGAAGTAATAGTCGGCGGGCGGCGTTTCCGGAGTTTCATTTTCGGGCATTCGTTTCAAGTCTCGTTTCCAGGTATTCCGTCCCTCGCCGGCCTTGAGGTGGCGACATGCGCATGCTGCTAGACACCTTCGCGCAAACTTTACAGACCCTGTGGGCGCACAAGCTGCGCTCCTTTCTCACCATGTTCGGGATTGCCTGGGGCGTAGGTTCGCTGCTGCTGCTGGCAGGGGTGGGCGAAGGGTTCCGCAACGGCAATCGCAAGAGTCTGGAAACCTTCGGCAAGAACATCATCTTTTTTTACGGCGGCCGCGCCCCGGCAGTCGAGGGGAGTTTCAGTTCGGCAAAATGGTTCAACCTCAACTATGACGATTACCTCGCCATCCAGAATGAATCGAAGCTCGCGGTCCACATCGCGCCGGTGATCGCGCGCGACGACATTCGCGCGGTCAGCGATTACACCAGCACCAACGGCCAAGTCTCGGGTGTGCTGCCGATTTACAGCCAGGTGCGGACGATTCCGCTGGCGGTTGGACGCTGGATCAATGACGACGACAACGAGCAGCGGCGGCGGGTATGCCTGCTGGGGCGGGAAATGACGCGCAACATGTTCCCCGGACGTCCCGCGGTCGGCAACAGCATCATGCTCAATGGCGTTCGTTTTCAGGTGATCGGCGTGCTCTCGATGATCGGCCACGAGGAGCAGAACGCCACCAACATTCGCATTTTTATTCCGTTCAACACCATGCGCGAGTTGTTTCCGCTGACGGGCGACAATTCGAAAGAGGGCAACGCAATTTCGTTCATCAACTATCAGCCGCGCAGTTTTGAGGAGAACGAGGTTGCCAAGGACGAGTTGCACCGCATCGTAGCCCGCAACCACGGCGGGTTCGATCCTAAGGGCGCTGACATTTGGGAAGAATGGGACACGGTCAAGAACCAGAAAACCATGGGCAAGATCTTTACCGCCATGGATTGGTTCCTGGGCGGCGTCGGACTGGTGACGCTGGCGCTGGGCGCGATTGGCATCGTGAACATCATGCTGGTGGCCGTGACGGAACGCACGCGCGAGATCGGATTGCGGAAGGCTCTGGGCGCAACCAACCGCAGCATCCTGTTTCAATTTTTTCTTGAGGGCGCATTCCTGACGCTGTTGAGCGGCGCGATTGGAGTCGGTGGCGCGATGCTCGTCATCCACCTGCTCTCGGGAGTGCAACTGCCGCAGGGCTTCGATACTCCGCGGATCGTACCCGTATCGGCGATTGGCGCGGTACTGTCGCTGGCTTTGGCGGGCATCACTGCCGGACTCTATCCGGCGCGCAAAGCGGCGATGCTCGAACCGGTAGAGGCATTGCGGCAAGAGTAGAGGAGTAACGTCATGACCAACGATCTGCTGAAAGAAGCTTACGGCGCGATGCAGCACAATCGCCGGCGCACCACTCTGACCATGCTGGGGATGGCTTGGGGAATTGCGACCGTGGTTATCCTGCTGGCGTTCGGCTCGGGCTTTCGAGCGCGCTATCGACATGATTTTCAGTTCCTGGGGAACCGACGTGATCGGAGCTTTCCCGGGACGAACCTCGTTGCAGGCAGGCGGCTCGAAAGCGGGGAGCGAAGTGCGGCTGAAGGTGGCCGATGTGGATTACATTCGCAACGAAGTGCCGATGATAAAAGGTGTCACGCCGATTTTCGACAAGAATGGCGCAACCATTCAGCACGACACGCGCACCTTCACTAATCTAAATTTCACCGGCGTATACCCGGTGTACGAGCGCATTCGCGACTTCGAAGTGGCCAGCGGCCGCGGCATGAGCGAACAGGATCTGGTGGAGCACGCCCGCGTGGCCGTGATCGGAGACGAGGCCAAGCGCAGGCTCTTCTCCGGTGAACAAGCTCTGGGCCAGAGCATCCGCATCAGCGGAATAACCTTTCAGGTAATCGGCGTTTACCGGCACAAAGTGCAAGGCGGCGAGAACAACGACAACAGCATGGTGGTGATTCCCTTCACCACCATGGGCGATCTTTATGACACGCAGTACATCACCGGCCTTTTCATGGACTACGAAGGGCAGGACCATCAGCAACTCGCGCGCGTGGTGCGGAGCGTGCTCGCCGGGCACCATAACTTCCGTCCCGATGATCGCCGAGCCGTGTTCATCGCCGACTTCAAGCAGGACTTCGACGAGTTCACGGTCGTGACCACCGCTCTAAAGCTGCTTCTCGCTTTTATCGGAGCGCTCACGCTGGGAATCGGCGGCATCGGGCTGATGAACATCATGCTGGTTTCGGTGCAACAGAGAACGCGTGAGATCGGCGTAGAGAAAGCGCTGGGCGCGCAACGGAGCCACATCCTGTTGCAGTTTCTCGCGGAAGCCATGGCCATTACTTTTGCGGGAGGCGTGGCCGGGATCGGAATCGCATACCTGATCTCGTGGGGCGTGGGGGCGCTGCCGCTGATGAGCGCCTTTGGCGATAACCTGCAAGCTGGCGACATCCATCTGCAGATCAACCTCAGCAGCCTGGCGGTGGCGACGGGCATTCTTGGCGTGGTGGGGATCTTGAGCGGAATGGTGCCGGCAATTCGCGCGGCGCGGCTGGATCCGATCGAGAGCCTGCGCTACGAATAGGCGGCCGCATATAACCTTGACTTGGACCTGATGGATTCGGACCCCGAGGAATCGTATCAGGGCATCGCTTTAGCGATGCCGCAACTCCTCCCGTAGCTTGCCCCATTAGGGGCTAGGCCATCTCTTGCGATTGCCGCCTCGAGACTACAATCACCGTGCCGAGAACCAACAGACTCAGCAAAGAAATCACCGCCAGCGAAATCACGCAGTAGATGCACCAGACGCCGAGCACCACGGACTCAATGCGCGCGAGATGGAGCGCAAACCCCAAGCCACCAAACGCCGTCACCAGCATCACCCGATAGGCCTTCCTGAAGGCAAGCACGCCGAGCAGCAGATATCCGGCGATGCCAATCACGGCCACGGGAATTCCGAAAAGCATGGCATATGGACTGTGATTCACAATGCCGCAATCCCAGCGCTCATTGATGCTGCAAGGAGAAGCGTCAGTGCGGTAATGCTCGCGCAACGCGAGCGAAGACGCGGCGATACCGACGATCGGCAAGCACAATCAACACCCATCTCATGCAGAACTCCCAGTCCAAGGTAAATTCAGTTGCTTCGTGAAAGAAATATTATCCACGATTATTTCCGATCGATTGATCCATTTATCAATCGTGGTAACGCTGCTCGCCTGCCGGTATCGCGACGCCCAGCCGATTCTGCGGCGGGGGCAACGGACACGTCGCATACGGCGTGAACGCACACGGCGGATTTATCAGGCGATTGAAATCGAGCCAGACCTCGCCGGGCCGACCGACACCATGGTCGGGAAGTTCGGTATAGAGAAAGCGTCCTGCACCGTACGTAGTAGTTTTGCTGGTGGCGTCGCGCATGATAAAGAAAAGATCGGTCGATTTCGGATCTTCGAGCACGGGCTCCAGGCGCACAACTTGGCCATCGAGAGTGAATTCGACGGCGCCGGGCGCGGGCATGTGGGTCGTCGTGCCGAGAACGGTTGGGATGTCGAGGGTCTTTGGAGGACTGTAAGGAATCCAGCGGGCATGCACTTTGTAGGCGGCGTTGGGCGCGTACCAGCGCAACCCGTGGAAACCGGTGCGAGTCGAGAGCGTCCAGATCTTTGATGCGCAGGGCAAATTGGTCGTCGCGGTGAATCACGATGATGGTGAGCGTGCCGATCGTAAGCTTCGAGGTTGGGTCGGCATCGTCGGCGACGAGAGCTTGCTCCTTCGCGGGCTGGCCATCCACCAGAAGATCCTTCGGAAAGCCCTCGCTCGGCGGCAGCAGACGCAGCGCGCCTTTTTCAAGGCGCACAATTGCGATATGCGCTGGTCCCTTGCCGATCTGAACGCGGCAGTCCGCAGCGGAGCCGAAAGTGTTGTCGCCTTCTTTCAGCCATCCGAGGGCGATCAATGAAAGCCAGCCTTCCGGCGCCTGGAGGCCGGTCGCACGCTTCGCCCGCCAGGCCATTAGATCTTGCTGCCACGAAGCTTGATCGTCCGAGGCTTTGGCATCCGAAGCGAGGGCGATCGATACGAGACAAGTTGCCGCTAGAACGAAAGGTGCGGCCAGTGGAAATGTTTTCTTCATTCGCGAGTCTCCGTGGTTCAGGACACCTATGTTCAGGACATCTATGGATTGCCGACCGGCGCGTTCAACAAAATGGTCAATGGTGGAACGTGTTCCGGCTTCACGTAGCGGTTCACCAGGAAGCGTTGGCCATCTTTGGCTACGTCGTAAGTAAAAACGTCGGTCGATGAGATCGGGGCGCGTCCGTGGACCTGGAACAGGGGCGCGGGCGTTCCAGTCGCGAAAATGCTTTCGCCGTTGACCGGCACTGCCGTCAAGATTCCGCTGGGCGCGATATAGAAAATTTCTTTGCCGTCTCCGCGCCAGCGCGGTTCACTACCGCCGCCGCGAGACACCTGCCATTTTCCGGCGGCACCGGGGAACGACGTCACATAAATTTCCCAGACGCCCGATTCATCGGAGGCATAAGCTACCCATTTTCCATCGGGAGAAATCTGACCGTTGGCCTCGCTGCCCTTACCGGCCAGGAGCCGGGTTGGTTCTCCGCCGGCAACGGGTATGAGCTCAAGATATTCGCCAGACGGAACCTGGTGCGTGAACAGAAACTGCTTGCCGTCCAAAGACCACGAGTTGGGAATAATGTCGTCCATATTGGTAGCCGGGACGGTGAATCGATTCCTCTCGCGCTCCAAGCCTGTCGCTGGCTTTAAGAACAAACTCGCGCCGACGCCGCCTGCACTGCGGTAAGCGATCATGCTTCCATCTCGCGACCAGACAGCCGTCACTTCTTCGGAGGGATCGAAGGTGAAACGCGAGTTAGCGGCTCCGGTTGTGCTCTCGATCCAGACGTCCACGTTATTCGCCTTCTCGTCGCTGATATCCACGGCGACACGGCTGCCATCAGGAGAGAGCGTGGGGTTGGCCACGACGGCGGGCTGGCCGATTCGGCCCAGTTCTTTGCCCGAGCGGTCGATCCAGGTAAGCACGGACTGCGCCGCACCGGCCTCGGTGTTGTAGATCAACGTTCCGTTCTGCGCGACTGCGAAGGCTGCCCAATAGGTGGACGGTGAAAATCCAACGGCATTGGCGAGGACAGTCGGACTCCCGGAGACCGTCGCGGCAGAGGTGTCAAAAGCTATGCTGACCAACTGCCTTTGCCCGTCCGCATAATACAAATTGTGGGCGTCGAAGCCAAAATTCGAATGGCAGAGAACGACAAGCTTTCTCGTCTTGCCGTCGAGAGAAGCTGGCGTAGATGCCGCTCGATCGGTCGTCCTTCTCGTTCGAGAAATTGCCGGCCCAGAACAAGAAATGATCGCCGTCGGGAAGAAACATGGGCCAACGATGGGATTGATCTTCTTTGATCCTGATGCCTTGCGTGACCGTCGTCATCCCGGTCCCATCGACGTTGATGCGCTTGAGCGGACTCTGAGCGTCCTCGGCATAGATGATTACACCCTTGCTGCTCCAACTGCCGCCGCGCCCAGCCAGCGCAGTGGCCAGCACCTGCGGTGCACCGCCGGAGATCGGCCATTTTCTGCAATTTGCCATTGGCGAAAAATCCGACGTAGCTGGCGTCGGGTGACAGGAAGGGATAACTTGCTCCCTGGGTGCCGGGCAGCAGCGTGACGCTGGAGGAGCCGACGCGCTGCACGTAGAGCATGGGCATGGCCGAGTTTTCTTCCGGCGAGACAAACACCAGCGTGGAACCGTCGCGCGACAGCGCCATGTGGCTGATGCTCATTTCGTCGGGGACGGCGAGGGCGAACTGCATGCGCGTGGTGGGCTGAGGACGCCGCGCCACAAACCAAGTCAGCAACGGCGACGGCGACCAGCGCGAGAGCAGCGGCGAGCCACGGCAGCAGCGGCGTTCGATGACGAGCCGCGGCGGCTCGCGCCAACGTGCTCGACTCGGTTCCAGACAAAGCGCTCAGCGCAAAAGACAAATCTCGTGCTGACTGGAAGCGTTGCTCGGGATTCTTCTCCAGACAACGCCGTACGATGCGCTCGAGTGCGGAAGATACCAGATGGCCGGGATCGGACAGTTCCGGCGGATCGTCCTTCAAAACCGCCGTCATGGTTTCGGCTGCCGTGTCGCGGCGGAAGGCGCGCACGCCGGAGAGCATTTCGTAGAGCACCGCGCCGAACGCAAAGATATCGGTGCGAGGATCGGCGGTCTCGCCGCGGACTTGCTCCGGCGCCATGTAGCTCGCCGTGCCCATGACCACGCCCGCCGCCGTGTGCTCACTGGTGAGAGTGACGTCGCCAGAGTCGGAGCCCGTCTTCTGCGCCAGCTTCGCCAATCCGAAAGTCGAGGATCTTGATGCGTCCGTCTTTGGTGACGAAAATGTTCTCCGGCTTCAGGTCGCGGTGGACGATTCCCTTTTCGTGCGCCGCCGCCAGGCCATGCGCGATCTGCACTCCATACTCGATGGTTTTTCGCTGAGGGACAGAACCGCGGTCCAGCACCGCGCGTAAAGTTTCGCCCTCCAGCAGCTCGGAGACCAGAAACGGCGAGCCGTCATGCTGGCCGATATCAAACACTGCCAGAATGTTGGGATGATTCAGACGCCGCCACTGCACGCGCCTCCTGCTCAAAACGACGCAGGCGATCGCCTTCGCGGGCGAAAGACTCAGGAAGAACTTTCAGCGCGACGTCGCGCCCCAGGCGCGCATCTTTTGCGCGATAGACTTCTCCCATGCCGCCAGCGCCGAGCGGAGCGAGAATTTCGTAGGGACCGAGTTTCGTACCGGGGGTGAGAGGCATCCGTTCGCGTCATTATATATGCGTGGTGAGACGGGCGCTGAAGCCGCGCCGCAATTCGTTGACGGGGTACGATGATCCGAGGGGATTTTGCTACACCCTTACCCATGGGGATATGTCGGCGGGGCCACGCGCGAGCAAAGAAAGGCGGGCACGTGGGCAGTGAGCGGGGGCGTCCGCGCTCGCTATCGCCGCGGGCAGCAATTCTCAATGAGTTCTATAAAAAGGGATGTCAAGAAAAAAAGTTCTTCCTCGACCGGAGACCGAGAAGATTTTAGTCTCGACATCCAGCCCACTGTCCGTAAGTGCCCATCGATTGCGCTCGAAGGGTTTTGCTCTGGCTTGTCTGCCCTTCCTGTGGGTTTCATCTTTCGGTGATGACGACGCCAATCGAGTCTTGAGACAGGGCAAGCGAAACTGGTCTTGGAGTGTCAACCATGGTTCTATCGGAGGCTCGTGGCCTATCGCTATTTCTGGTTATCCGAGGAGGCATAACGTGTAATGGGTGACTCGGTGCCGAGGCACACAGGGCCGATCTCATTGACTGATACTCACCTCGAACCGAGCGTCTCGAGAACCCGACCGACCACCACCAGAGAGAATCACCGGAGATGGAAAGGCCTCTTACCAGAGACGCTCAAGCGGCTTGCCGATGCAATTGTTTGGCGTCGAAACTGACTCCTTTCTTCCAAATCGTTAAGGTGATCGCGGCAATCTTTCGTGCCAGGTGAGACGGGCCATCGTCGGCCGCATCCCTTTTTCAAGCAGCGCCCCATAGAAATCGTACAACGGCCCAGGGTGAGTACTCGCAGATAGAGCAGCGCCCTTGAACAGATTCTTCAGATCATGATTATGGTTGCCATTCAGACCGCGCACGGTGATGCGCTCCCGATTTCGTTGTACCTTCCCTCTCACATAGCGGTACTCGCCGCTGTCGTGCGTCTCAACCGCAAAACCACTGTAAGCCCATAGTTGGCGCTTGGTGCGGAAACGGTGAGGTGTCTGCAGCAACGCCACCAGCATGGCCGCTCGGATCGGGCCGATGGCAGGAATCTGGCGCAGTAAGTTCACAGCAGAATGCTTCCGGCTCTCGCTCAGTAGATCCCGCCGCGCTTCTTGTCGTACCGGTTGCAGCAGATCCAGTTGCTGATAGAAACGTTCTGCCCGCAGGCGAACCCCGGGCTGCGGGATCTTGGCCAACCACTCTGCCCGATATCGCGGGGCATACACGGTTGTACCGCTACACGGAATCGCCCAGCTTCGATAGAGAGCTTTGATCCGGGTCATGACTCGCGCTGACATCTTTCGTGAGCGTTAGATAGCTGCGACCCAGTTCCTTTAACGTTCGCACCCCGTGCTCGCCGTGGTACACCGGATGGAGCTGGTTGCCGCGCAACAACTCCGCCAGCTTCCGCGCATCAATCCGGTCACTCTTGCTGCCGTCTTTCAGCAGCGCGTTCTTTCGCGGATCGCAGACCACAAGACGGGTGACGCGAGGTTTCAGCAGGTCATGCAACCAGGCGGCGGAAGTTCCTTCTTCAAAGGTCACCGATAGACTTCCGCGTAGCCCATCGACGAACTCTAGAATCGTGGCTGCCTTCGTCTCCAAAATGCATTCCATGACCAGCTTCCCCGAGCTGTCCATGACGGCAACCGAGATCGTTGCCTGGTGAACGTCCATGCCAATATACTTTTCTTGCTTCATGACGGCGCTCCTTTTGCTAAGTGTGATCCGAACAATCACAACCTACCGCAAAGTGGGCGCCTTTTTATATTGCGTGTAATCACCCTAGTTTCGACAACAACCTGCTATTCCGATTTTCTAGAGCGCGGGTCGCGTACCTTGGTGGCCTAGATAGGAAAGCTGGCGAGCATCCTACGGAGTGACTTCGAACACGACGCCTGCTCCACTCGATCCTCCCCGGAAGGTCGTGCCGTAGAGGTTGCCCGCGCTGTCCAGAATCAGGTCGCCAAGCGGATCGGCTCCATCCGTGCCGTTGAAGCTCCAGAGAATCTTCTCGGTGTAAGGGCCTTCGCCCACCGGGGCCACCAGCTCGAAAACAGTTCCCAGACCGTACTGGCCGCCATCGGTCGTAGTACCGTAAATGTTCCCGGACGCATCGAGCACAATCCCGGCCCAAGGCCCACTGCCATCCTTTTTGCCGCCCTTAAAGGAGTGTAGAATTTTCTGCTGCCAGTCTACCTTCTTGTTCTTGGCCCTGGTTATGGGAGTCAGCTTGAAGACGGTCCCATAGCCCTTGGCGCCGCCACCAAAAGTCGTATCGTAAACGTTGCCGGCGTTGTCCAGTACGGGGGTGAAAAGTGGGCCGCTGCCATCTTTGGGCTTGCCAGGGAAAGTGTGGAGCACGGTCGGAGTCCAACCGCCGTCGCCGTTTGGCGACAGCTCGACTACTGCCGAGAAAGTACCGCAGAAGATGTTCCCAGCGGTATCCAGAGTCGGTCCGGCGGAGCCAGGCGGACTTTCGTTGTAGAGCGCCTGCTCCGTCCAGCCCGTGCGCGACGGACTCAACTCGTAGACGACTGAGGTCGGGCTGTTCGGGCTATCGTTTGTTGCGCCATAGAGATTGCCCGCCGGGTCCACAGTCAGACCGGTAATCGGACCGGCGCTGTCCGCCCCGCCAGGAAAGCTATAAGGAACCGTTTCTGTCCAGGTTTCTCCTGTTGAACTCAGTTCGAACACGACGCCCTCGTTATACGCGCCGCCCAGGAACGCTGTCCCGTAAAGGTTACCTACGCCGTCGAATATCACCGGAGAGAATTCGGGAACGCCCCCGTCGGCTCCTCCTGTGAAAGCATAGAGTACGATCTGGTTCCAACCACCGCCGTCGCTTGGAGAAAGCTCAAATACGGTCCCCGATCCAAGGCCCCCATCCCAGGTCGTCCCATAGAGGTTGCCAGCGCCGTCAAAGGTGAGGCTGGAATTGGGCTGGGCGCCATCGGTGCAGTTCGGCTGCGAGCAGAAGGAATAGAGCACAGTCTCAGTTTGGGCCTGCACCGCGCGAGCCGCGATCGTTAGCAGCGCAGCAAGCACGGCAGCCGTTGTCAGAACGCCCGAAGTCATCGTTTGAAGAATCGATCTCCGGTCTCGAATAGAGATGCGCATAACTTTCCTCCTTAATAGTTTCGTTTGAGAGAAACAGACCGGGCTCGAAATCAGTACCGCCAAGTAACTCCAGCGGTAACTCGCGAGGTCATTCATGGCCGCCTCGACAGGAAGATACACCCAAATGCACGGCCTGCCCAGATCGAAATTGACTTGTCGCTGCGCGCCCCCCTAAGATGGTCGCTCGTATCCGGCCCTGTTCATCGGAGCCGCCAAACGTGACCGCCCAATATGATCGGCCAAACCATCTCTCACTACCGCTGACCCAGCGTTACCGCAAGTAGCGGCGCGCGTGGCCGTCTTAATTTGACTTGCCCTATCAGGCCTCATAAGATGGCTCGTCAATAACCCTCCATCGAATTCAAAGATCGAATAGCAAACTTCGCAAAGGAGCCTGCCTTATGCTGAAGATCGAGACCAAGCAAGTGCAGCCCGACATTGTCATTCTTGAGATCGCAGGGAGAATCACCCTCGGGGGTGAGAGCAAGCAACTGGAATGGGCGGTCGACAAACTCCTAGGCGAGGGACGAAAAAAAGTCATCTTTGACCTGGCCGGCGTCACCAACATTGACAGCACCGGAATTGGAATCATCGTGATGACGTCCGGCAAAATGAAGAAGGCGGGAGGAGAGCTGCGAGTGGCGGCCGCCAGCGCCCATGTGGAAGAAGTATTAAAGATGACGAACCTGGATCAGATTGTCGGATTGCACTCCTCCACTGCGGCCGCGGCGGCCAGCTTCTAACGCGGACTATCTGACGGGAACTAGTGATGCGAACTAGTCGCGAGAACTACTTCAGCGTGTCGCTGCTGTAAAGCTGTCCGAGTTGCGTGCGCCAACCAAACGCCATCCACCGGCCATCCGGCGTAATGGCGATTGGCGCATTCATGGGCCTCAGACCGATCGCGTCTTTCGGCGTTATCGCCTGCCACAGTTCCCGCCGTCCGGACTCTATTTCGACCTTGTAAATGTTTTGCCCGGTAGCGGTTGCTGCCTGCACGAATACATGCTTCGAGTCCGCCCACCCGATCGGCTGTTCCCCAGTCTGAATGCCAGGGATGGGCTTAGAACTGCCGTCCGACAAGGAGCGGACGACGAAGGCATTCCGATCAACAGTGGAAATGAATGATTGTCCGTCGGGCGCAACCCCGGCCCACGGAGTGTCTCCCGGCGTCAGTTGTTTTGGTGTCGAACCATCCACATCCGTGAGGTAGACGGCCTCCCCCTGGCCGGACTGGCTGGCGATCATTAGAATACGGTGTCCATCCGGGAACCATTGGGCCCATCGCGGCTGTATCCCGTCCCAGTGCAACGCGCGAGCCTGCCCCGGTCCCACCGGTACGATCTGGACGCGCCGCGACGGGTCATCCGGGAGTAATACAATCGCCCATTTTCCATCGGGAGAAATATCCGTGCCGTATCCGCCTCCGGTGAGACGAACCGCGGGAGAGCCATCGCTCTTCCGCACATACACGGAGTAGTCGTTGCCTGACTGTTCGGATAAATCGGTGAACAACACTTCACTTCCATCCCGCGAGAGCCGAGGACCATAGCTGTAGGAGAGCCAACTCAGGTCGCGTTCCTGATTGGAGCCGTGCTCGACCATCGCCATCGTCCCACGGGATTCTTCCGTCGATACCAGGGCCCGGCCCGACGCCGCAATGTCGAGGATGCGCGTCGGCGCCGTGCCGCAATACACTGTCCGCTGCTTGCCCGACAATGTGACGGCATGGATGCACCATTGTTCTCCTGACTCCGCGGCCGAGAACCAAATCTCTTTCCCCGATGGAGCCCACGCCAAGCCTTCCAGCGACTCCCATCCGGTCGATACGGTTCGCAATTGTCCGGACCGGTCGACCAGCACAAGGTCGCCGCGATCGTCCGGATTCGGCGGGTGACGAAACAGCGCTACCTGCTTTCCATCGGGAGAGACTCGCATATCGCTCAGCCAGCCTTCGCCTTCGAGCAGCACCTTCCCGATGGGATATTGCAAACGCCACTTATCGTTGCCGCGATCAATGATCGCGAGTTCGTTTCCGTCTGGTCCCCAATCGGCGTCGACGACATTTTCCTGCAACTCGCGCGGCGCACTGCCGCCCATTGGAGAAGTAGCCAGCGTACCGCCCCATTCGTAGTGGGCGAAATATCTCGGCCGCATCAGAACTGCCATCTGACCCTGCCGCGAAATTGCCAGCAGCAAAGCCCCGCTCATGCCCAACGGCGTTGATGCCGGATAGTCCTCACGAATGCTGTAAGTGTCGGGCACGCCTCCGGCGAGTTTCGCGCTGTAGAGGACGGTTTTCGCATCCGGCGTAAAGCGGCCTCGAATGACCTCGCCGCGCTGGAACGAGACTCGGGTAAAAGTTGGCGGCGGCGCGGCGGCCGGGCGCAAGTACCAGGCGACGGCGGCGCCTACGGCGAGACCCAGAGCCGCGGCAACCGCTACGAATAACGGCCAGCGCGGCCTTCTGGCATCGGCTGTGATCGCGGCGTTGGCGGCTGTTCTCGAACTGGTCCCGGTCAAAGCTTCCAGCGCGAAGGCAAGATCCTTTGCCGATTGGAAGCGCTGCTCGGGTTGCTTCTCCAGGCAGCGGCGCACGATGCGCTCCAGTCCCGGCGACACCGGATGGTCGATTTCGCTAAGTTCCGGCGGATCTTCTTTCAGGATCGCCGTCATGGTTTCAGCGGCAGTATCGCGACGGAAGGCGCGCTGGCCGGAGATCATCTCGTAGCAGCACCGCTCCAAAAGCAAAAATGTCGGTGCGCGAATCGACGGCGCGAACCTCGCACCTGCTCCGGCGCCATATAGCCCGCCGTGCCCATGACCATGCCCGCTTCGGTCGGCGAACTAGTCAGCGTCATGCCGTCGGAGTGAGTCTTGGCTCCCGCGGTCGGCGCGAGCTTGGCCAGACCGAAGTCGAGGATCTTCACCCGTCCTTCTTTGGTGAGAAAAATATTCTCCGGCTTCAAATCGCGATGGATGATTCCCTTGTCGTGCGCCGCCGCCAATCCCTGCGCGATTTGCGCCGCGTAATCGGACGCCTTGCGGGCCGGTAGCGCACCATTTTCCAATTCGGCGCGTAGACTATGCCCTTCCAGAAGCTCAGAGACAATGAACGGCGAGCCGTCCTGCTCCCCGATATCGTGAATGGCAAGAATGTTGGGATGATTGAGCGCCGCCACCGCTCGCGCTTCTTGCTCAAAACGTCGCAGGCGGTCGGCATCGCGCGAAAAAGATTCCGGCAGAACTTTCAGCGCGACTTCGCGCCCCAGTCGCGTATCGCGGGCGCGATAAACTTCGCCCATGCCGCCCGCGCCGATGGGAGCGATGATTTCGTAGGGACCGAGTTTCGTGCCAGAGGTGAGCGTCATCCGTGCGCGCAATTATAGTTGAAGCGGTAAGCTATCCGCCTTCGGCGTCTCTTACTTCTACTTCTATACCTGCAGCACGTCACCTTCACGGGCGACCATCTCATACAGCACTGGATTAACGAAGAACCCGATGAAGAGGCGGGAGATGAGACCGGCCACGATGACGATGGCAAATGGCCTTTGCGTATCCGAGCCAATGCCGGTGGAAAGGGCCGCCGGCAGCAGGCCGAGACAGGCCACAAGCGCGGTCATCATGATCGGGCGCAGTCGCAACAGCGAAGCTTCCCGCGTGGCCGCGCGAATGCCCATTCCTTCCTGGCGCAGCTTGTTGATGTAGGAGACGAGAATGACCGCCGTCTCCACCGAGACTCCCAGCAAGGCCAGCAGGCCCAGAGCTGAGGAAACGCTGAACGGAGTGTGGGTGAGTTTCAACGCCACCAGCGCTCCCACCGGCTCCGTCATAATTACTCCGAGAGCGATGGTGACCGGGAATTTGAAATTCCCGTAGAGCGCAAACAGAATCATGAAAATCAGCACAATCGCAAGCGGACCGATGAAATACATCTGCGATTTCGCTTCGAGGAACTGGCTGTATTCGCCGCCCCACGCCATTGTGTAACCTTGCGGCAGGCTGACTGCCTTCTTCACGGCCGCTTGACCGTCTCGCACCGCCCGCTCCAGGTCGCGCCCTTCGATGCTGTACTGCACTCCGATGTAGCGCGAGTTATTTTCGCGGTAAATAAAAGACGCGCCGTTTCCCTGCGTGATGTTCGCGAGCTGGCTGAGCGGAATCTGCGTCCCGTCGGGCGTGCCGACCAACAAGTTTCCAATCTCATGCGCGCTGCTGCGGAATTGGGGCTGCATGCGAACCACCAGGTCGAACAGCTTCTCACCTTGGATGACCTGAGTGACCGCCTGTCCGCCGACCGCCGCCGAAATCACCGCTTCCACGTCGGCAACATTGATCCCGTAACGCGCAATCTTGTTCCGATCCACATCTACCAGCAGGCTGGGCTGGCCCAATTCGCGCACCACGGTAAGCTCGGTGAACCCCGGAACTTTCGCCAGCACATTCTTGATCTGGATGGCTTTGTCCTGCAGCACATTCAGGTCTTCGCCATACACCTTGACCGCCAGAGAACTCTTGAGGCCGGTGAGGGCTTCGTCCACGGCATCTTCGGCGGGCTGGGTGAAGTTGAAAATGATTCCAGGGAAGGCCGTGAGCTTCTTGTTGATCGATTCGATCAGCGCCTTCTTGTCGCTGGTGTCGCCGGCCCACGACTTATCCTTGTATGGCTTCAGTCCGACATAAAACTCGCAGTTGAAGAAGCCGGTGGAATCGGTGCCGTCGTCGGGCCGTCCTAACTCTGAACCAACAACGGTGACCTGCGGATAAGACATCAGGATGTCGCGGATCTGAGGAGCGATGTTGCTGGCCTCCTCAAAAGAAATTGTGTATGGCATCGTCGCCCGGACCCAGATCGCGCCTTCGTCGAGGTGGGGCATAAATTCGCCGCCGATGAAGGGAACCAGCAACATGGCCGCCCCGAAGATCAGGGTCGCGATCAGCATGGTTGTCTTCGGACGGTCGAGCGCCCAATCCAGTTGACCGGCGTATTTCCCTTTCATCCATTCAAAAGCGCGATTCGGTTTCTCGCGCACGCCGCCCCTGAACCAGTACGAAGCAAGTACGGGTACCAGCGTGAGGGTCAGGATGAGCGCGCCGACCAGCGCAAAAGACATCGTCTCAGCCATGGGGTGGAACAGTTTGCCCGAGGGCCCGCTCAGCGCATAAATCGGCAAATACCCGGCGAGGATGACGGCCACCGAATAGAAAATTGGGCGATCCACATCTTTGGCCGCCGCCAGAATAACTTCATTCAGGTCGTAGTGCTGGCCCTCGCGCAGTGCCAGTTCGCGATAGATGTTTTCAATCATCACCACGGTGCCGTCGATGACAATTCCGAAATCAATCGCGCCGATGGAAAGCAAATTGGCGGCAACATCGTGGGCATGGAGCACGATGAAGGCAAACAGCAGCGAGAGCGGGACGGTGAGCGCAACAATGACCGCAGCCCGGAAGCTGACCAGAAAGAAAATCAGCACAATTAAAACCAGCACCATGCCGCGAAGTAAGTTGGCTTCGACCGTATCGGTGGTCAGGGCAACGAGCTCGCTGCGATCGTAATAAGGATGAATCTTGACGTCGGGCGGCAGGATCTGCCGGTTCAGTACCTCAGTTTCAGCCTCCACTCCTTTCAGAACGTTCTGCGTCTGCTCGCCCGCGCAGCATCAGAATGACGCCCTCAACGGCATCGTCATTCTTCTGGAAGCCGAATTCGCCGAGGCGCGGCGCGTGGCCGATGGTGACGTCTCCTACGTCGCGCACGCGAATCGGTACGCCTTTGTTGGCGCCGACTACGATGTTTCCAATGTCCTCAGTGTTCTTTACCAGCCCGATGCCACGCACGTAGTAGAACTGACCGCCCTGCGAATAGAATCCGCCGCCGGCATTCGCATTATTGGCGGAGAGCGCGGTCACGACTTGCGGAATCGTCAGGTGATATCCGTAGATGCGCGCCGGATCGAGCAGCACCTGATACTGCATCACGGTTCCGCCGAAGCCCGAGTCGTCGGCCACGCCGTGCACCGATCGATAGGCGCGTTCGACCACCCAATCCTCGAATGTCTTTAACTCCTGCGGTGTACGGTCGGGACTTTCGAGCACATAGCGATAGACCAGGCCGCTGGGACTGAATAAGGGCGCGAGCGTCGGAGTCACTCCCGTCGGCAGCGTGGCTTGCGCCAGCCGTTCAAACACGATTTGCCGCGCAAAATAATCGTCGGTGTTGTCCTCAAAGGTCAGGATGAGATCGGATAGACCGTAGAGCGAGATGGAGCGCATCACCACCATGTGGGGAACGCCGTTCATCTCGAGTTCAAGCGGCAGCGTGACCAGGCGCTCGACTTCTTCAGCGGCGTGGTCCGGCCATTGGGTAATGATTTCGACTTGCGGAGGCGAGAGATCGGGATAAGCATCCACCGGCATCCGCTGAAACGAGAGGATGCCGCCAACCGTGATGAACGCGGTCAGCATCAGCACCAGAAATCTTTGCCGCAGCGCCGCTTGGACTATTCGGTGGATCATTCGGTTGTGGTGGACACTATCGTCAAATTTCTACTCGTCTCTGGCATTGGAGAACGCTAGCGCTGCAAATCGTTCTGAAACTGTAAGAACAGGCTGCCGTTTCCGATGACTCGGTCGCCGGCTTTCAGGCCGCTGGTAATCTGGGTCTGCCCGTTCAGACTTTCTCCGAGCGTGACGGAGCGCCTGCCAAACTGGTTCGCCGATGTCGCGGCATAAACAAAAGGCTGATTCTCGCTATCGCGCAAGACAGCGGCATCCGGAACCGCGATGGCGTTTGGAATCGCGCCGGCGTTCACGGTCACCGACACGTACATATCTTTCTTTAGTTTTTCGCCCGGATTATCGGTCTCGATGCGCGCCTGCAGCGTGCGCGTGTTCGGATCGAGCGACGCCGCGACATAGGAAATGCGGCCGTGGAAAGAATCAGGATAAGTATCCGTCTGGATAGTGACCGTGTCTCCAACCCGCACGTAAGGCAAATCCTTCTGATAAATGTTGACCAGCACCCAGACGCTGCTGGTATCCGAAATCATGAAACATTGCGTGGTGCCCGGTTGAATGAGCTGCCCGGCAGACACGTCCTGCTCGACGACCTCACCGCTGATCGGCGCCCTCACCGGAACTTCAAACGACGGCGGAGCCTGCACCAGCGCATCGGGATCACTAACTCCCATCACTTTCAGTGCGGCTTGCGCAGCAGCCAGGTCGCCGCTGGCCTGAATTTCGGCCGACTGCGCCTGTTCGAGATTTTGCTCGGCAATCGCTTTATGCTCGTACAGGTCATGGGCGCGAGCATAAGCCTTTTGGGCCAGCGCGTAGGCGTCTTTCGCCTTTAGATAATTCGTGCGAAGTTGTGAATAATCTGGACTCGCCACGTACAACATGGGCTCGCCTTGTTTCACTTTCTGACCGGGCACGACCACCACTCTGCTGACCGGTCCGCTCACCTGCGTGATGACCGGCGTCGTGCGAAAACTGTTGTAAGCTACCGCGCCCGTTAGTCGCAGGGTTCGCGGCAGCGTCGCCGGTTGCACCGTCACCACCTGCACATGCGCCATCTGCTCTTGCGGGATGGTGAACAGTTCCGCATTATCGGAACTCTTGGCGCTCGAATCCGCGGAGGCTTTCGATCGCGGAATCTCCGCAGCCGGCCAATAATAGCGCGATCGCCGACGCGCCCGCGAGGGCAGCCCACCACCGACAGCGATCCGCACGCAACTTCATAGCAGTTTCCTCATGGTCGTTTCCTCATCCCAGTTTCTCATCCCAGTTGCCTATGGCAAGTTCCTCGTTCCTTCCGCTTCCTTCAGTTGCTCGAGCGCGGTCATGTAAGCGGCCAGCGCCTGGCGATAGGCCAGCTCCACGGCGCGATAGCTGCGCTCGGCATCCAGAAAATCCAGGAGACTGGCGGCGCCGCGCTTGTAGGCATACTCACTGATGTCGCGCGAATCCTGCGCCTGCTTGAGGTATCCGGAGGTGTAGAGCTGCACCACCTCGTCGTTGCTCCTGACCGCTTCATAGGCATTCGCCACATCGGAAAGCACCGTATCGCTAGCGGATTGCTCCTGCTGTTGCGCTTGCGTAAGCGCATAGCCGGTGCGTGCAATTTCGCCTTGACCGCGATCGAAGATCGGCAACGCAAAGTTGGCAAACAGGGAGCCCGTGTACTCGGCGGAAACGTGGCTGAGATCAAACGTACCGGTGACATCTACCTTGGCGTTCGCTTTGGCCAGCTGGATTTGGCTCTGCGCAGCTGTGATTCCTAATTCGGCGGCGTGATAATCAGGCCGCTCCCGCAGCGCCCGCGCCTGCAAGTCTTCCAGGTTTCCTTTGATCGGCTGAAACGCCAGGTCGCCGACCACGTCGTAGTCGGCCGGCACCGCGTTGTATCCCAGGAACTGGCGCAGTCCCACCAGCGCCTGAACTTTCGCCAGGCGCGCCGAAGAAACGTCCGTCTGAAACTGCAACAATTGCAGCTTGATCTTGAGGTAATCGCCTTCGCCAATGTATCCGGCTTTGAGTTGAATCTCGCTGATGTCGACCGTCTGCTGAAAGCCTTTCAGGTCGTCGAGAGCGAACTGGAGTGTCGATTCCGCCAGCAAAACGCTGACGAACTGTTGGCCCACATTGAACGCCAAGGTACGCTCGGCATCGGCGACCTGGGCGCGGGTAACGGCAGTCGTATCGCGCGCCGCCTGGAGCCGGTGCTGCCGCTTGCGACCGCGCTCGAAGAGGTAGCCGACCCCAATATCGAACTGCTGCGTATTGTTCAGATTGTCGGCGGAAAAATCTTGCGGATCGAAGAATGGAATGAACTGCGCATCCACACCCAGCGTCGGGTTGGGACGCAGATTCGCGGTAATCTCCTGCGCCTGGTTCTGGAGAATCAGGGTTCGCGTCGCGAGGAGCGAGTGATTGTGGGCCAGGGCCAGATCAATGGCCTCATTGAGCGTGATCCGGGTCGTATTCTGTCCGTTGCCTGTTCCCACCAGCAGAAAACTCAGCGCCGCCGCTGCGAACATTCGACCGAACACCCGAGAGTTCCTGGAGCACATAATGGTTGAGATCAAAGTGCCGTGTGACGCAACAGAGCCCGCAGTCATGCTCGAAACTGACGAGCACAACGCCAGGTTCCGTCGCCCGCATCGTCCTCCTGTGTCTAAGACTGCGACTCAAGGCGCAATGGATGTATTGTAATTCACGGTATTCACGATCGCTTCGGACGCGGACGGTTGATGGCGGCTAAACGAGGCTGGAGGCGCGGGTCGGAATCGAACCGACGTATAAAGGTTTTGCAGACCTCTCCCTTACCACTTGGGTACCGCGCCCTGTTATTTCACGGTAGAGCCTCGAAGGCGGTTTTGTCTATGAGGCTCGGGCGCGAACCTTAAGATCACACTGGCTCACTTCGCTTTAAGGAACATTTGCATTTTCTCGGGAGGGGAACCGTGCTACAACACCGGACATGAGTTCAACGCCGCGTTCTAACGCGAATTCGTCTGCTCTCATGAATGCACCAGGGGGAGTCGAAACGGCGACGGCCGCGGCTCCGAATCTGAAAAAGGATGTGTCTTCGATCTGCCCCAACTGCTCGAACGAGCTCCACGGACACCGTTGCAAAGTGGTTTGCAGGAAATGCGGTTTCTACTTGAGCTGCTCCGATTTCTACTGAGGCGGGCGTCTGTCCCCGCACGATTTTCTCTCCGACCTTTTACAATAGAGCGCGACCACGTTTTAATCCTAAGCTCAGGAGATTCGAATGGAACGGAAGGCAAGTGCAGTTTGGAAGGGCGGTCTTAAAGACGGGAAAGGGGCGGTTTCCTCCGCCAGTGGCGTTCTCTCGAATACGCCTTATTCTTTTGCCACGCGGTTTGAAAATGCTTCGGGAACAAATCCCGAAGAGCTGATCGCAGCGGCGCATGCGGCGTGCTTCTCGATGGCACTGTCGGTGCAACTAGGGACCGCGAACCTGACGCCGGAAAGCATCAACACAGCGGCGACGCTCACCATGGAAAAACTCGACTCCGGTTGGACCATCACGGCTGTGCACCTGGATGTCGTCGCGAAGGTGCCAGGCGCGAGTGCGGAAGCCTTCAACACCGCGGCGCAAAATGCCAAAGCGGGCTGCCCTGTCTCGAAAGTGCTGAACGCGAAAATTACGATGGATGCGAAGTTGGGTTAGGGCTGAGAACTCGTTCTAGCTTTGCGAGCGCAAGATCTGCCGCAGCTTTTGATTGATTTTTACCGCGTCCTGCGAGGCCTGATCGATCAGTTCGACCCATCGGCGTGAACTCTCGGGCGGGCCGGCCTGCGAGATCAGGTAAGTCGCTTGCACGATGGTTTCAAGCGCGTTGCTGAGGTCGTGCGCCAGCGTGCGGAGTTCCTTTGCCACCTCGGCGGGGATTTTGTCGGACGTGTTTCCCATGGTCTTGGGCGGTCTAGCGCTCGTTTGACAGCCATGCGCCAGCCACTAGATACTAGTCTAGTCGCCTTCGAAGGAAGGCCCTGTCGATTTTTTCCTTGTAATGCGGATATGGCGGAACTGGCAGACGCGCTAGGTTCAGGACCTAGTGGCCGCAAGGTCGTGGAGGTTCAAGTCCTCTTATCCGCACCAATCTGAGGTCAAAGGTCAGACGTGAGATTGCAGAGGTAAAACCTTTCCTTGGGCTTCTACTTCTGGAATCTCACCTCTGACCTTTGACCTTAGATTATGCGCCTGCAGACAACCGGTGCGTGCTGCGGCTTTGTGCTATGCCGTATTGGCGGATTTTGTAGAGCAAGGCTTTGTAGCTGATCTTCAGCAGCGCGGCAGCTTGCTTGCGATTCCAGTTTGTCTCTTCCAGAGCGCGAGAAATGGCTTCGGCCTCGGCTTCGTCTTTGGCGTTCCGTGATAGCGATTTCAGTCCGCCGCTGGGGTCGGCAGCTGCGACCGCGGTTCGGCTCACTCCATCGGTGGTGTGCATTCCCGCACCGCCATCGGGACGGGGCTGCAATTCGGAAGCGGCGAGAGTCTCGTCTCCAAGGACCAGGTAGCGCTTGATGAAGTTGCTGAGTTCGCGCAAATTGCCCGGCCAGGTATGCCGCAGACATGCTTCCATCAGCGGCGGCGAAAGTGGCAATGGCGAACGCGCGTAAGACTCCGACATGCGCGACATGAAGTGTTTCAGCAGGATCGGAATTTCTTCCTTACGCTCGCGCAGCGGAGGCAGCGACATGGTGAAAGCGTTCAGGCGGTAGTAAAGGTCTTCACGCAGCCGCTTGGTGGCGAGCGCTTCTGGAATATTGATGTTGGTCGCGGCCAGAATGCGGACGTCGACTTTCACCAGGGTGCGACTGCCTAGACGGGAGAACGTCTGGTCCTGAAGGACGTGCAGGAGTTTCGCCTGCAACAGCGGCGGCATTTCGCCGATTTCGTCGAGCAGGATGGTGCCTTTGTTGCACAATTCAAACTTGCCAGGCTTGGCATGGTTGGCGCCAGTAAAAGCTCCCGCTTCGTACCCGAACAATTCACTCTCGAGCAGATCTGCCGGTACCGCCGCACAGTTCACTTTGAGGAAGGTGCGGTGCGCGCGCGGGGAAAGCTTGTGGATTAATCGGGCAAGCACTTCCTTGCCGGTGCCGCTTTCGCCCAGCAGCAGAACTGGGATATCAACGTTAGCGACAAGCGCCGCTTGCGAGCGAATCTTCTTCATCGCCGGACTGGCCGCGACAAAGAACACGTCGTCGCAAAGCTCTTCGACTTCGCCAGAATAGCTCTCCGCTTTGGCTGTGCCCACGCATTGTCCAATCACCGCGTCGAGTTCGGCCTTCTGGAAGGGCTTGGTCAGATAATCGACGGCCCCAAGGCGCATCGCCTGCACCACTTTGCGCGTGTCGTTCACGCAGGAAAGCATCACCACTTTCAATCCGGGTTTAAGCTGGCGCAGTTTTTCCAGAGTCTGCAACCCGTCGATGCCGGGCATGAGCAGATCGAGCAGCACCAGGTCGGGCTGCAGCCCTTTTTGCACGTGCTCGACTGCTTCTTCGCCAGTGCTGGCCGTTTGAACTTTGTGCTCATCCACTTCCAGCAGGGTGCGGATGTAGCGCAGCATTCCCGGTTCGTCATCCACCAGCAAAATGTTGGCGGCTTCGCTCATTTGGCTCCTCGTGGCGATGGGCTGAGAATCGGTTTCAGGGGAATGAGAAAAGAAAACTTGCAACCTCCGCCGACTTCGCTTTCCACCCAGATCTTGCCGCCCATCCCTTGCAGAAGACGGCGCGCGATGGCCAGCCCCAGGCCCATGCCTTCTGCTGATTCGCTGCCCGGCAGGCGGAAAAAATCGTCAAAAACTTCCAGGTGAAACTCCGGCCGGATTCCGGGGCCGGTATCGGCCACGCTGACTCTGACCGCATTCGGCACGTCGATCGATTGCCGGCGCCGCTCGCCAGCAGCTGCGGGCAGGCTCACGCCGCGACGCTCCCACATATGCGGTTCGGCGTGCAGCCAGACGGTGCCGCCTTGCGGCGTGTACTTGGAAGCGTTCTCCAGAAGATTCGAAATCACGCGCTGGATCTTGGGCGCATCGAATTCAAATGGCATCAATTTGTCATTGGCCAGAAAATACAATGCCAGCCCGCGCTCCTGAAAGCGGTTCGACCACAGCCGGCAGACTTCAGAGAGGCAGGCGTTCATGTCGCCTTCCACGAACTGCATGCGCAGTTCGCCGGTTTCGAGCACGCTGAAGGTCAGGAAGTCATGAATGAATTGCTGCAAGCGCTGTCCGCTGGAAAACATGTCAGCCATCACTTCGCGCTGGCGGTCATTGAGCGGTCCGAGTTTCTGACTCTGCAGCAGTTCAATGTATCCGTTGAGGATTGCCAGGGGCGTCTTTAGATCATGCGCGGCGGAGGCTAGCGCGTTCGTGGTCTTGCGGAAACGATCACGCAGTTGTTCGAGCTCGCGGGCAACGTCGTCCCCGGAGCTGGGCTCGATTGCCTGACCTGGGGCGCTCGGGGGCACGCGATCTTTCGAACTTGTCGCCCGTAGGAGCAATGGCTGGGCTTCTCTCGGATGTGGATGACATGGAAAAACCAATATTGCGCAAATAGAGGTGGGGGAACCTACTACCGTCCAGAACGAGGGAATAAACTGACTATATGTCAGGTGTTTCGGGCTGTCAATTGGAAACCGTCCCAAAATAGCAGGCCGAAAGAGCAAAATGTTGCACTTTTTATTCCTGACCATCAAGTCATTGTAAAATTCTCACAGTCGCGCGATCGATTTCCGTGATCTCCGTGATGGGAGCTAGGTTTGGGGCTATTCCCGGCAGGGTCGGTCTTGCCGAGGTTTGGCCCCTAAGGTGCGGTTTGCGGAGGTTAACAGCCGCTTTGGGGTGGTCAAACACGTGCCTCGTAGATTATCGAAGAAGGAAGAACGCAAGTGGGCGCGGCTGCAGCTCGCCATTCCGGTTTTCGTCCGTGCGCGCGACGGTAGCGGCAAAGATTCCCTGGAGTTTGCCACGGCAATTAACATCTCTCCGGGGGGTGCTTTAGTGGTAGTTCGTCGTTCTTTGCCCAAATCGACAGTGGTTTCACTGGAAATTCCGAGCGCTCCGATCGGGCCTGTCCACGGGTTGAAGACCTCCTCCCGAGTCATGCAGGCAAAGGCGGTTTGGGTCACGCACCTCGACGACTACCATCTACTAGGGTTGAAGTTTGCCCGTCCCCTGAACACCGACGCGGCGGCCGTTCTGGGCAAGCATTTGAGGAAAGCTGTGTCTGCAGTGTGAAATACTTTTCCCTTCCGGCACCCGCCGAAGAGATGGCACTTTGGTGCCATGCCGGTTCTTCTGGCTTGTGGGATATGATCCCCGCAAGCCATTCATAAGTCGAGCGCTTAACGGCAAGCGTCCGGAGCGTTCAGCGATCTTCCTCAGTTTGGTGCTTGAGATGCACTTTTAGTGCATGCGGATGACTATTCGCCGCAACGGGGCATTCACTCTTATGACCACACTTTCGGTAACGAATCTGGCGCAGTCGCTGGGCGAGGTTCCCCCTGATCACATCATCTTTGGCCACTCTGAGGTCATGCAGTCAGTTCGCGCGCGGCTGAGCAAAGTCGCCGCCGCCAACGTTCCCGTCCTGATTACGGGCGAGAGCGGCACGGGAAAAGACATCATTGCGCGACTCATCCATAGCTTGTCGCCGTGGAAGGTCGGTCCCGTATGTCAAGGTGAACTGCCCGGCGATTCCTGGGACGCTTGCTCGAAAGCGAATTGTTCGGCTACGAAAAAGGAGCCTTCACCGGCGCTTTTGGATCGAAGCCAGGTCGCGTGGAAATGGCCCACCGCGGCACCTTGTTTCTCGATGAAATTTCCGAGCTTGACCCATCATTGCAATCGAAGCTCTTGCAACTCCTGCAGGATGGCCAGTTCTGCCGTATCGGCGCCCAGGAAGACAAGAAGGTCGAAGTGCGCGTGGTGTGCGCCACCAACCGCAACCTCGACAACGAGATCGAAGCCGGGACTTTCCGCCAGGATCTTTACTACCGCATCAACGTCGTGAACATCCGCATGCCGGCGCTGCGCGAACGCCGTGGCGACATTGAAGATCTGTGCGCTTACTTCCTGGAATACTACAACCGCAAGTTCAACTGCCGCGCGCGACCGATCTCGGGCGAAGTGCTGGCGGTGCTGCAGAAATATCACTGGCCGGGAAACATCCGCGAACTGGAAAACCTGATCAAGCGCTACGTGATCCTGGGCCACGAGGAAGTCATCACCAACGACCTGGTGGCACGCGAGCCCGACTTTTTCAATCCCGAGATTTCGTTCGACGGGCCGATTTCTCTGAAGAAGATGACGCGCCAGTGCGTGCGCGAACTGGAGCGCAAGGTCATCCTGAAAGTTCTGCAACAGCACCACTGGAACCGCAAACAAGCGGCCCGCACGTTGTGCATCAGCTATCGCGCTCTGCTTTACAAGATCCGCGATGCCGGCCTGCCCTCGAACCGCGCTCTACGTCTGCGGCAGGCGGAGAAGAACAATAGCGAAGCCAATTCCACCAGCGGGGCAGCCGCCGACTGAGAATCACGGCATCGGATGATCGAACGACTGAAGCATTTTCAGCCACCGACATCCGATGCCTTATAATGAAGTTGGATGAGACACGCAATCAGAGTCGATAGTCCGTTCGCCACGCCCTACCGTACGGCGAAGGTGCTCGGCGTATCCAAGTCTCGAACCGAAGCGTTAATCAAGATCGCAGGGCGCTACACCGACCGGATTCTCAAGGATCAGGCCTCCAAAGCCGGTCCGTCGGTCAACAACGAGAACGTCAATGGCCACGCCAGCAGAAAATCCAGAGCTACGGTCGTAAGAAAGAGCGGCACGCGCCATGCCGGCACGAAAATCTCCTCCCCAAAATCGAAAACATCCAAAGCCCGGCATTGAGAAAGATGCGGTCTTTCTCAACATCCCATACGACAGCCGCTTCGAGAACCTGCTGCTGGCCTACCTTGCAGGAATCAGCGCTTTAGGATTCGCCCCGCGCGCTACGCTCGAAATTCCATCCAGCCAGAGGCGTTTGGAACGAATCGTCTCGCTGATCGCTTCCTCGCAATACTCGGTTCATGACTTGTCGCGAGTCGAATTGGACAGAACCGCACCGAGGACGCCTCGATTCAACATGCCATTTGAACTTGGGTTGACGGTGGGTATTGGCAATCCGAAACATCCCTGGATCGTCTGCGAAACGCGACGCCACCGCATTAAGAAATCGCTTAGCGACCTGGATGGCACCGACGTCTATATTCACGACAGCACCGTGCGCGGCGTATTTCGCGAGCTCTGTAATGCATTCGTGAGGAACCGGCGTCAGCCGAGCGTTGTGCAGATGATGCAAATCTACCGGATACTTCGATTGAATTTTTTGCGCACTCTGCGCGCCGCGGGGGCCAGAGATCCATTCAACGCGCGCGTCTTTCTCGACCTGTGCGTTCTAGCGAGCGCGGCCGCTGACAAATTGGTGATGCCATAATGCGCTCGTGGGATTGGCACGGGCGGCGGACTCAACACCCGAGTCTATCTTCCAGGTTGCGCAGCGCGGCGCTCCACTCGTTCAGACCCTCCGCCTCCAGCCACAAGTCTTTGAGTTCGGAACTGGTTCGCACCCTCTCGATGGTGCGACAGGCGAGGTCCACTAAATCCGTTGGAGCTTCAGGCTTGGTCTTGCTGATCCAATCGAAAATTTGCCGTGGCGTCGAGGGCGAAGATGTTTCCTCTTTCGCAGCGGCAACCAGCGCGGCTACAACCTCAGCGGCCGCTACTACGGCGCCGCTCTCGGACGCTTCGATATATTCCTGATCGGCGGCGTGCGCCAGCGTCTGTCGTAGATCGTCCATTCCCATTGAAGCGAGTCGTCCCAGGAAATTCTGCGCGTCTTCATTTTCGAAACTACCCGTACCCCAGCCTGGCATGAATCCTCCGGACTGAATTATAGAATGCGCGGTGCGCCCGGCTTTATAGTGATTCCGCATTTCGTTGACGGGAAGTGCCCTCGCCCTTAAGATGGAGCAACCCAAACGACGGGTCTTCGTCACTGATCTGGATAATAATGATCTGAATGATAATGACCGAATGATCGGCCAGACTATATCGCATTACCGCATTGTCGAGAAGCTCGGCGGCGGCGGCATGGGTGTGGTGTTCAAGGCCGAGGACACCCGGCTGCACCGCTTCGTCGCCCTCAAGTTTCTGCCCGATGAAGTGGCCAGAGATCCGCAAGCTCTGAGCCGGTTTCAGCGTGAAGCTCAGGCGGCTTCCGCCCTCAACCACCCGAATATCTGCACGATCTACGACATCGGCCAGGAAAATGGCCAAGCTTTCATCGCCATGGAGTATCTGGAAGGCTCGACCCTGAAACACATGATCGAGGGCCGTCCGCTCAAGACCGCACAGTTGCTCGATCTCGGGCATTCAGATCTCCGACGCTCTCGACGCGGCGCACTCTGGCGGAATTGTGCACCGCGACATCAAGCCGGCAAATATCTTTGTCACCCAAAGAGGTCAAGCCAAAGTTCTCGATTTTGGCTTGGCGAAACTCACGCCGCAAGGGCAGCCACGCTGTGGATGGCTCGGTCGCCACGGTGGGCGCTGCCAACTGCCGTCAGCGCCGATCAACTCACCACTCCGGGAACGGCGATGGGCACCATCGGCTATATGTCGCCCGAGCAGGCACGCGGCGAAACATTGGACCAGCGCAGCGATCTGTTTTCTTTCGGTGTGGTGCTCTACGAAATGGCTACCGGCAAGCAGCCCTTTTCAGGAGCCACTTCGGCTATTATCTTTGAAGCAATTCTGAACAAGGTACCTCCGCCGCCGATCCAGTTGAATCCGGGACTGCCGCCGCAGATCGAAATCATCCTGAACAAGGCGCTTGAAAAAGATCGCGAGTTGCGGTGCCAGAGTGCGGCCGAGATTCGCGCCGACCTGAAGCGGCTGAAGCGCGATACTGATTCTTCCCGCTGCTGGGGCCGAGCGGTGTCGTGCTGACCGCGAGCAGACGAACAAGCGTAACCGAGGCTTCCGCCACGTTCCAGCGAGCGCACGCAGCGAAAACGCGTAGAGTTGGCTCCTGCCGCCTGCTCATCTCCTGCGGTTTTCTTGCTGCTCTTGCGATCGGGTTGGTCCTGGGCAAGCGTCTCTGGGGATCGTCCGCAGCCAGCGCGCCCCTGTATCACGAGATCACTTTCCGCCGCGGCGAAATTCGCTCCGCCCGCTTCGCGCCGGATGGGCAGACGATCTTGTACAGCGCCGCGTGGCAAGGGAATCCAGTGGAGACTTTCTCTGCGCGTCAGGGTATGGTCGAGTCGCGTTCGCTGGGACTTGGCCGCGCCGAGCTTCTAGCGATTTCATCCAAGGGCGAGATGGCCCTTTCCTTGGGCAGCCATCCCGTCGGAACCTGGATCAACGTGGGCACACTGGCCAGAGCGCCTTTGGCGGGCGGCGCACCCCGGCCCAGTTCTCGAAGATGTCGAATGGGCGGATTGGTCCCCCGACGGAAATAACCTTGCCGTGGTGCGCAACGTCGGCGGCCGCGACCGGCTCGAGTATCCCATTGGTAAGGTTCTCTACGAGACCAGCGGCGGCTGGATCAGTTATCCGCGTGTTTCCCCGAAGGGCGACTTCGTGGCCTTCATGGATCATCCCAATCAGGGAGACGATGGCGGCTCCATTGCCGTCGTCGATGTTTCCGGGCACAAGACGAGATTTAACCCGGGAGTGGTACGGTACGCAGGGTCTTGCCTGGTCGCCGGACGGCCAGGAAGTCTGGTTCACCGCCAGCGAATTGGGACTGTTTCACTACATTACGGCTGTCACCTCATCGGGAAGCAACGGTTGGTGACGCGCGTGCCTGGTCTCTGGTTATGTTCGATATCTGGCGCGATGGACGCGTCCTGTTGGCTCGCGCCGACCGTCGGCGCGAGGTCATGGCGCTGTATGAGGGCGCAACCAAAGAGCGAGATCTTTCCTGGCTTGACTATTCCTATCCGGCCGATCTTTCCGCCGACGGCAAGACCCTTCTTTTCGATGAAGAGGGAATTGGCGGCGGCGTGCAATATGGAGATGCGCAGGATCTGACTTACGCTGTTTATATTCGGAATACCGATGGCACACCGGCGATTCGGCTTGGCGAAGGCGGTGCCGCTGCGCTCTCCCCCGATCAGAAATGGGTGCATTGTTGCAAACCCCAAGCTCGCCCGAACAACTCCGGCTATTGCCCACCGGGCGCAGGAGAAACTCAGTCGCTTACGAACGATTCGATTAACCACCAGTGGGCGCGCTGGTTTCCGGACGGCAAGCGATTTGTCTTTTCCGGGAACGAACCGGGGCGCGGAGTGCGCCTCTATACTCAGGATGTTTCCGGAGGCAAGCCGAAACCGATTTCCCCGGAAGGAGTCGACGCTCAGGTCGTTCGCGATTTCGCCGGATGGCCAGTTCGTCGTGGGGATTGGCCCCGACCAAAAGGGCTACTTCTTTCCCGCGTTCGGGAGGCGACCCGCGGATCGTTAACGGTATGGAGCCTGGAGATATTCCCATCAATTGGAGTCAGGACGCGCGCTCCATTTTTCTTTACCGCAGCGGCGAGGTGCCCGCCAAGGTTTATCGCTTGGAATTGGCCACGGGAAAGAAAACCGTCTGGAAGCAGATTGCTCCGCTCGATCCCGACCGGGTCTCCACCATCGGACCGATCCTGATGACACCGGACGGAAAGACCTATGTCTATGGTTCCATCGAACGCTCGGGGATCTCTACTTGGTGGAAGGCCTAAAGTAGATTTCGTTCTCTAGCCGGGGGAATTCAGTCCTGCCTCACTCTCCCGCGGCGTGCCTAGCGCGATCCCTCACGCCCAGAACGTCCGGTCCAGCGTTCGATACTGAATCGCCTCGGCAATATGTTTCGGCTCAAGCTGCGGGATTCCCTCCAGGTCGGCGACCGTGCGTGCAACTTTCAGGATGCGGTCATGAGCGCGGGCGCTGAGTCCCTGCTGCGCCATGGCGCGTTCCAGCAGGCGCTCGCAATCCGCCGAAAGCTCGCAGAATTTGCGAATCGACTGCGGAGGCATCTGCGCGTTGCAGTAAAGTTTTTGGCGCTCCGTAGAAAAGCGCGTCAGCTGAAGCTCGCGCGCGCGCACCACTCGCTCCAGTATCCTCGCTGAACTCTCCGGCTCCGAAGTACTGCGCATTTCCTTGTAGTTCACGGCCGGGACATCAATGTGGATGTCGATGCGATCCAGCAACGGCCCCGAAATCTTGGAAATGTAGCGCTGAATCATCGGCGGAGTGCAGTGGCATTCGCGGGTGCGGTCGTTGTGAAATCCGCAGGGACAAGGATTCATAGCAGCGGCCAGCATGAAGCGCGCGGGGAAAGTCAGCGACATCGCGGCGCGTGCAATGCAGACGGTTCCGTCCTCGAGCGGCTGCCGCATGACTTCAAGCACATTGCGGGGAAATTCCGGCAGCTCGTCCAGGAAAAGCACGCCATTGTGAGCCAGCGAAACTTCGCCCGGACGCGGAATCGCGCCTCCGCCAATTAGCCCTGCGTCAGAGATAGTGTGATGCGGCGCGCGGAAAGGCCGCAGCCCAACCAGCCCGGCGCGCGCGTCGAGCACGCCGGCTACGCTATGAATCTTGGTGGTCTCCAGCGCCTCTTCGAAAGTAAATGGCGGCAGGATGGTCGGCATGCGTTTTGCCAGCATCGTCTTTCCGGAGCCCGGAGGCCCGATCATCAGAATGTTGTGGCCGCCAGCGCAGGCCACTTCGAGCGCGCGCTTGGCAGTTTGCTGGCCGCGAACGTCTTTGAAATCCACATGAAATTGCTGCGCCTGGCTGAGCAGCTGATCGGTATCAATCTGCAGCCGCGTGACTCCGTTACCTGAATTGATGTAACGAATGACCTCGAGCAACGACTTGACGCGGATAGACCTCGGCTCCGCCGACCATGGCGGCCTCACGAGCGTTGACTTCAGGCAGTATCAAACGTTTCACCTTGGTTCGACGCGCCTCGATCGCAATCGGCAAAGCGCCGCGGACTCCGCGCAGGCTGCCATCAAGCGAAAGCTCGCCGACAAAGAGCGCGTCGGGCACCTCCTTCTTATTGAGGCCGCCGTATGCGCCAAGAATGCCTAGCGCCATGGGCAAGTCGAAGCCGGAACCCTCCTTGCGGATGTCGGCGGGCGCCAGATTAATGGTGATCTGGGTGGGTGGAATGTCGTAGCCGCAATTCTTCAGCGCGGCACGGACGCGGTCGCGGCTTTCGCGGACCGCCGCATCGGGCAGGCCGACGGTGTGAAAGTGGTCTTGATCCAGCTTGACGCCGGAGACATCGACTTCCACCTCAATCACGTTAGCGTCAATACCGTAAACAGCGGCACTCAGAGTTTTATAGAGCATAGGGGCACCTGTGGGCACACGAGGGCGAGAGCGAGGACGGGAGATCCCTGGCAAAATCATAGCCCGCGCCGAACCCGGCCGCTGTGACGGCCATCACCCCGTTACCGTGATGGAACTTAATGGAACGTTCTCTCTTGCAGCACCGGTTTCGGTGCTACCCTAGGTGCAATCTGCGGGAACGCGGAGTCCCCCATGCCCGAAGAAGGTCCCACTTCCAACCGGCCCGGTCCGGCGTCTAATCGTCTGGAACGTGAGGAGAGCCAGTTGTGGCGATGGGCGCTGTGGCTGCTCGTTTTGTTTGCCGCGGCGGTGGCATACTTGTCGTGGGAACGAACTGAAAGACCTCTCTCCCGTACCGGCTGTGGGCGATTCCAGCCGGACTCTTCGTGCTCGCCATTCTTTTTGCAACCTACGCTTTCGGGCGCAAGCGCGAAGTTTCCGATCTCAAGCAGATTCTGAAAGGCTTTGAGAATCGGGCGGGAGTCACACCCTCCGAAGAGCAACTCGATCAGCTGGGCCAATTGATCATGCGCTCGCAGCGCAACTTCAAGGAGCTGATCGATTCGCTCGACGATGTTGCGCTCGCCATCTCACTCGATGGAACGCTAAGAACCGTGAATCGGCGAACCGCGGAAACTCTGGGAGTTCCTTATGCCCAGCTGGTCGGTCACAAGCTGGAGGAATTCCTCGACGCTCCTCTGCAAGCCGAAAGCCCCGCCAGTCTGTCGCGATTTCTGGAGAAGAGGAACTGGTCGGGAGTTGTCGAGATCCATCTCAAGAAAGACTCGCGCCGCCATTATTACGACTGCGTGCTCAATGCCATCGTCAAGGATGGCGACGTAACCGGAGCCAGCGTACTGGCGCGCGACATCACCGGACATCGGGAGAAGGAACAACGCTTCACGCAGTTGTTTGAGTCCCTGCAGGAAGGCGTTTACATCAGCAATCCCGAAGGCAAGCTGCTCGAGGTAAACCCGGCGCTGGTGACCATCCTGGGATACGACAGTAAAGAAGACTTGCTAAACCTGCCGCCTGAAAGATTGAGCGTTGAAGCTGAGGCCGGTGGAGAGCCGGTGCTCGGACGCACCGGAAGCCAGAGCGGCCGCACGCGCACCCGGGAGCTTCGTCTCAGAAAAAAAGATGGTGGCGTTGCCGTCTGCGTGGATACCTCGGCCGGTGTGATGGAAGCAGGGAAGGTGATCCGGTACCAGGGCACGTTGGTGGATGTCACCGAGAAACGCGCCCTGGAGCGCCAAGTGCAGCACCAGGAAGAGTTCCGGCAGCGCCTGCTGGAAAGCTTTCCGGACCTGATTCTGGTGCTCGACCTGAAGGGCCAATACACGTTCGTGAGCGCGCGCATCGGCGAGCTACTCGGATACGGGCCGGAGCATCTCCTTGGCAAGAATGTCGAGGACCCTGAGACGACGTCACCGGAACTCGCCGCACTCTACCGCACCGTCGCCACCGGTCAAAGCGCGCTGACCTCCTGCGAATACGGCTCCCGACACCGCGATGGCAGTTGGCGCACGATGTTAGGTATGGCGAGCCCCCTGCTCGATGCCGAAAACAAACCCGCGGGCGTCATCATCTCCGTCCGCGATGTGACCATGGAGAAGAAGTTGGAGCAGCAGATTATTCAGAGCGAGCGCCTGGCAGCCATGGGACAGATGATCGGCGGCTTCGCCCACGAGCTGAATAATCCTCTGACCAGCATCCTGGGGATGGCCGAGTTGCTGCAGGAGGGCGAGGCCAGTGAAGCGGCCCGCAAACAAATGGCAATTTTGCACAAGGAGGCGCGGCGCGCCGCCGAGATTGTGCAGAACCTGCAATACTTCGCCCGGCCGCCGGCTCCCGGACGCAGCCAAGTCAATCTGAACGAACTGGTGCAGCGTACCGTGCAGATGCAGGCTTATCCGCTACGCAAGAGCAACATCACGCTCGACTTTCTGCCCGAGCCGTCGATCCCGGCGATCGTCGCCGATCCCAGTCAGTTGATGCAGGTGTTTTTGAACCTCCTGCTGAATGCAGAGCAGGCGATCCGCGAGAGCCGCGAGAAAGGCACAATTCACGTGCGCATCGGACGAACGCCAGAGTCGGTGTGGATCGTGTTTCAGGATGATGGTCCAGGGATCGCGCCCGAAAATCTGACGCACATTTTTGATCCCTTCTTCACCACCAAGCGTCCCGGCCGCGGGACCGGCCTGGGATTGAGCATCTGCAAGACCGTGCTCCGCGAGCACGGAGGCAACATCGAAGCCGCCACCGCTCCCCACGGAGGCGCAGTGTTTACCATCACGTTGCCGCTAACCGCGGCGGGGACTGAATCTCCGGCGGCGAAGCAGTAAGTTGGGTTCAGGTTGCTAGTCCTGAGTGATATCGCGATTACAACAACAACACACTGAGTTACTTGTCAGACTGTGTGGACTATCTCCTCAAAAGGTGTACAAACGCGGCCCATGGGAGTGAAACGAAGTTTCTGGCGCTCTCGTTCAACGATTGTCGATGAAGTTGAGAATGGAAGTCCAGTAAGTGATGCCAAGCCCCGGCGTTGGCGGACGAAGGTGATTCTGACTTTGGCTCTATCGGGGGCAGTGGGAGGATTCCTGGCTTCTTATGTCCTCCCGCCGAGATACACCTCGACGGCCACGGTCCTAGTGGTAGGCCAGAAGATGCCCGATGCCTATGTCGCGCCAATCATCACTTCAGATTTTGCGCAGCGCGTCCAGACGCTGACCCAGCAGATATTGAGCCCGAGCAAGCTCAGAGCCATGCTGCAGGCCCTGGAGACGACTGACCCCACTAAATTCAAGATCGCTGACCGGGGCAGCGCCATCTCGCAAATCCAGTCCAATATGCAGGTCGAGCCAGTGATCACCACGATGAGCGCTGCAACTGCCGCCGCGCAAAATTTTCCCACCGCCGACACAAAGACTGTCAATGCAAGCACCGAACCGGTGCCGGGATTCAACGTGGTGTACTACGACAGCGACCCCGTCCGCTCGCAAAAAACCTGCAATGCCCTGGCCCAGTTGATAGTGGATGAGAACCTGCGCTCGCGTTCCGACATAGCCACGAGCACCGTCGAGTTTCTCAGCCGCCAGGCCGGAGATGCCAGAGACACCTTGATCGAACTGGGCATGAAGCTTGCGGCTCTCAAGAGTCGTTCACCGCGCAACCCCAAGGAGGAGGCGGAGTACACGATGCTGGCCCTCGACTATGATGTGGCCGAGGCCCTCTACAAGGATCTACTAGCCAAGAAAAGTTCCGCCGAACTTAGCGCCAGCATGGAGAATCAACAGTTAGGCGAGCAGATGTATGTAGCGGCCACTGCCCTTCTTCCTGATTCTCACGATTTCCCAGACCGGTCGCTGATTGTTCTAGGGGGGATGGGCGTGGGTCTGCTGCTTGGTATCGGTCGCGCTCTGTGGCCGGCTCAGAAAGTCAAAACCGAGTATCGAGCCGCTATTCTCCACAGCGACTCAGCAGCATCACCCAAGGGACTAGTCAGCGATCCTCAGTAATTGGCGATAAATCCCCCATTGCATTAACAGCCGGGTTCGTTTGTAATCGCCTTTGTGGACAATTGTCGGAGGCAGCTTGCGAAGCGGCGCTAGCGTGAACTCGGAATTGTTCCTCCCAGAAGTAACCCAGCCAGAGCCAACCCGAAACCACCCACCAGCACGCCAGCGAAAGCTGCGATGACCTCGCAGAGAAACCAGAAGATCGGCGCAAGAAACGAAATCAACCATGAAACGGGCGGTAACCAGATTGGGCTAAGCTCGAACCAGATGAACACGACTAATGACAAGACGAACAAGGCTGCGAAGTTGGGCCTGGGCAGAGATTCCGATATCTCGCTTAGCAGACTCCCGGGGACGGGATGGTACGTGATGATCTGGCTGCTCATCGAATTTGAGATTATACTAAGCTCGATGCGGTAGGCGAGTCGATGAAAACCGAGCAGTGCTGATAGCCGGATCGCTGTTGTCGCAACACTCCCCAATTTACCCCCGAATTGTATACCTTTGGTGATAGTTGACGTTAAGTCTGCATTACACTCATTGACCCGGATCGGCCCGATTCCCAGCTTGTGAAATCACTTGCACGCGATATGTTGACGTACTCGGGAGCGAGGCTAATTGGTGCGTCCGGATTCCTTCTTCAACTTATCCAGAAATTCGGGCGCGATCCATTTCTTAGAGTTCTGCGCCTTGTGGACGAGGCCCCAGGCCTGGTCGTAGCTCCGGTTGTTCGTGTAGAGCCAGATCAGCGGATTGTAGGGATCGCATGACCAGTCGTCGGCGGTGGCGCCGAGATCGATTGATTTCTCGAAATCCGCAATGGCCGCATCGTACTTTTTCTCTTTTGGGCCAGAGAAGGATCCGCCGCGGGTGCAGTAGGCGTTGGCCAGGCGCGACTTGCCCAGCGGATTCAGCGCCATCTCTTGCGTGTAGTCGCTGATCGCGTGGTCGAGTTCGCCGGTCATCTCATGGCTCATGCCGAGTCGGTCCCACGCCAGATAGAGCCGGGGATCTTTCTCGGTGGCCTTCTTGAAATCGGCAATCGCCGGTTCGAACCAAATCTTCCGGTCGGCCTCGGTGCCCTTCAATTGGCCGTCCACCACGGCCTCGAGGTTGGCCCGGTCGCAATTGGTTACTCCGCGGGCGTAATAAGCCTCGGCGCTCGGTTCGAGCGCGATGGCCTGGTCGTGATCTTTGATGGCGAGGCCGAACAAACGGTCGTAGTCATCGGCGGAGATGAACTTGAAAGCCTTGCTATGACGGGCTTTTTCCGAATAGGCGCTGCCTCGCCTGGCATAGGCTTCTGCGCGGTGGGCGTTGTCGCCAGCGCTCTCGATCGCCTTCGTGGCGCTGCTGATGTCGCGATCATAGCTGCTCAGATAAAAAACCCGGGCGATGCGGTTGCAGCCCGCGAGAGAGAAGAGGACCGAAGCACACAACGTTATTCTTAACGACAGCCCCGCTATTCTTAGAGATGCTTTCATCGATCCATATCTCGATATGCAGAACTCAGACATTCCGAAGGTTTTACTCCAGAAGAAGAGAGGGTTTTACATCACGGCCCCCTCCTTAGTGATCAGCCGTTCCGTCCGACCACGTTCGCACTGGAACCAGGAACGTAGTCAGGTGCTCCCAAGTGTCGTTCAGCGCGATGATGGGAGAGCCCGCCAGATTTGCTCCCCAAGCCGGAGCATCGGTTTGTGAAAAGAAAAACATGAGGTGCGGATGCCAGTGTCCGTTGCCGTCGCCTAAGTTGCCGTCTTTTGACAGCATGTAAGACATGGCCCCGGGTTCCATCGCGGGCAATTCCCTTTTGTCAATGGCGGCTGTGATGGTCTCAACCATCTGGGCTTTGGTACGTCCAGCCAGTATTAAGTCGGTCTTCTTGATGGTGCGGGGAAGGTAGGAGCGCGCGGCCGCTGCATTAAGGCAGAGGGGACCGCGGAGCTTCGGATTCCAAAAGTTCGGGTCATCGATGGGAGCAGTCCAGCCGCGTTCAACGATGCACACGAAGCCGTTCTTCCCTGGAATCGCAGTTTCGTAACCGTGGCGTCCGAGGACGAGGACCTCGGCATCGCGGGAGATGGACTCGGGCGCAGCACTCCGCGCCAGAGCGATTTCAGAAGCCCGATCCTCCATCAGGTATTGGTCAACTGGGGCCATGCTCGGATACGGTTCTTTAGCACCCTGTGCTGTTGCGTGCCACGCAGTACACAGCATAATGATCGCAGCGATACTAGCGATAGTCTTCGCTCCGACGGCGGTTGCGATCGCGCCGACTTTCTTTTCCTGCATGATTGCCCTCCGGAACTCAAGCTCTCCCCAGCATATTCATATCAACATACATGAGCAGGCTTCTTTTCGGGGGACAAACGCTGGCAAGTTCTCTCTCGTTTAGCGGTGCGAATTGGCCGCTTCTGCCGACAATTTTATTTCCTCGCTGGCTTGAGAGAGCAGCTCCTTTGCTTTGGAGGCGTGACCTCCTAAATCGTACCGGTTATCTTTCTGCGCCTCATCGACCTTCGCCCAAGCTTGCTGGATGAGCTGTTGGGCCGCGCGCATATTTCCGTGTCTGTCACCAACGTTCACGGGCGGCTGCGCGAATACAACCGCACCCAGGACAAACGACACGCAGACCGCGACTGCGATCAAGATCCTCTTAATCTGGAATTCGTTTCTCACTGTTCCTCCTGTTTTTTTAATATTCGAACCGGGCTTTAGACCCGGAGTCGAGCCAAATTTTAGCATTCTCCGGCTCGATAAGCGCGTAGGCGGTTATGCATTCGCGATTCACAGGGGTAAGAATTACGAGAGCGCCAGGCACGTGCCCACAGCACTACTTCGCTTCCGTGGCGTCGCCAGCTTTCAGGTATTTGGCGAAAAATTCAACCATCGCGACGGTAGACTTTATGCGATTCGGCGTCTTTCGGAAACCATGCCCTTCGTCGGAAAAGAGAATGTATTCGACCGGGACGCCGCGCGCCTTCAAGTTGTTGACGATCTGCTCCGCTTCGATGACCGGAACGTTGGTGTCATTCGCGCCATGCTGCACCATAATCGCGGCCTTAATACGATCCAGCTTGTAGATCGGAGAAATGCTCTTGAGCATGTCGGCGTCCTTGACGGGGTCGCCGTATTCGATGGTCGAGATGGCCGCCATCCAGGGCTCGGTGTGCTGAAAGAATGTCGCAAAGTTAACAATTCCATATTCATCGACACCGGCCGCGAACGAGTCGGGAAATTCAGTCACTCCCGCCATCGTCATGTAACCGCCGTAGCTCCCGCCCATGATTCCAATCCTCTTCGGATCCGCGGCGCCACTCGTGGTCAGGTAATCCACACATGACTTGATGTCCTTCACACCGTTCACTCTTAGTGCGCCGTTATCGAGATTCACAAAGGTCTTGCCAAATCCGCTCGAACCACGAACGTTCGGCGCGAATACACCAATGCCCTGTGATAGCAGCGCCTGATAATCGCTGCGAAATACTGGCCGTTCCTGTCCCTCGGGTCCACCGTGAAAACTGATTACGTAGGGTCCCGGCTTTTGCTGTGCGGCCGGGCGATAGAGCCATCCACTCAGTTCCAGGCCGTCGTGCGCTTTGAACTTTACAAGGCTGGGGCGCACCAGAGTTGAGAGTTCCACGCCCGCGTGAGAACTGAACGTTACCTGCCGCAGCTTTTTCGTGGCGACGTCCATTACCCAAACGTCAGCCGGAGTACGCGAACCCGAGATCGTCAGCGCCAGTTGCTTGCCATCACGAGAAAATACCAGTCCGCCAACTAGCTCTGCCGGTAACTCCGGTCCCGGCGTAACTCTAACGGCGGGCAATTCAGCCGTCGCCAGTTCGCTCTTACCTCCGGCGTTCCAGATCAACACCGCCGAGGTTCCCTGTTCGTTCAATAGAAAACCGTCCAACTCCGCGTCGTTGCGCTCAGCCACGACTTCGATTGGGCCCGGCATGTCCTTTTCGTTCAGGCGGACGCACGCAAAAGCGGTCAGGTCCCTGTCCTTGTTAGAAACCAGATAGACGGTTCGCCCGTCGGGCGCAATCTGTCCACTGAACTCTCCCGGCCCCTGGTGCGGCGTCAGCAGTGTTTCTTTGTGCGTCTTAAGGTCCAGCAAATAGAGATCGTTGTCCCCCCGATTGACCAGGCGCGCGATCAGCGTGTATTTACCATCGCGGCTGACATCCTCTAGGCTGTTAAAGCCTTGCTCCTTTTCCAGCAGGTCCATCTTTCCGGTTGCTGGATCCAGCAGGTATGGATCGATGGCGGCAGCATCACGGACGTTCGAGCCCACCATGAGAAAGCGACCGTCGTGGGTCCAGCCGTCAAACTCGTTATTCTCTTTTCCGCCAGCGGTCAGCCGGCGCTGGCCAGTGCCATCGGGATGAACCACGTAGACTTGCGTGTTCATGCCACCGCCCGGCGCTCGCGAAAACACCAACGAATTGCTGTCGGTGAGTGACCACTGGGAACTGGTGACGGGATCATTGCCGATGGTGACCAATTGTGGGTAGCCGCCCTCACTGGGCACAATCCAGATTTGTGGAATACCATTCAGATCGGAAATAAACGCGAGGCGCTTTCCGTCCGTCGAGAAGCTCGGCGCGCTCGCCCGGCCAATGCGTGCCATCCGGGCCACGGTGAATGCTAGATCATCGGACTTCTTGTCCGGGTCCTGGGGCCGGAGCCGCGAAACTGCAAACTAGAACACATGGAAGCAGACACGCTTTCCAATGCATGGTCTCCTCCTAACGGACTGCAGAACCAACCTCCAGCCGTCCTACCGTTCCACAGCCATAGCCACCGCATTCCCGCCACCCAAACAAAGCGCCGCGATCCCGCGGTGCACGTCGCGGCGGATCATTTCGTAGATCAAAGTGACGAGCACGCGCGCGCCGCTGGCCCCTATAGGATGCCCCAGCGCAACCGCGCCTCCGTTCACATTCACGCGATCCATATCGAGACCGAGTTCGCGAATCACTCCCAGCGCCTGCACCGAGAAAGCTTCGTTCAGTTCGTAGAGATCGACATCATCTTTCTTCCAACCCGTCTTCTCCCAGATTTTCCGCACAGCGCCTACCGGAGCCATCATCACCCACTTCGGCTCGACTCCGCTGGTCGCCTGCGCGACGATGCGGACCATCGCATTCGCGCCGAGTTCCTTCGCGAGCGCCGCACTGGTCACCACCAGCGCCGCCGCTCCGTCATTTACTCCCGGAGCGTTGCCTGCCGTAACCGTGCCATCCTTCTTGAACGCCGGCTTCAGCGAGCGCAGAACCTCGATGGTCGTGTCCTCGCGCGGACCTTCGTCCTTGTCGAAGATTGTGGGCAGCTGACCTTTCTTTTTGGCCGGGATCTCTACGGGAACAATCTGCGACTTGAAACGGCATTCCTTTTGCGCGGCGATGGCTTTGCGGTGCGAGTTGACGGCGAACTCATCCTGTTCTTCGCGCGTGATGCCGTATTTCTCGGCGACGTTCTCGCCCGTCAGTCCCATGTGATAGTCGTTGTAAATGTCCCACAGTCCGTCGTGCACCATGGAATCGACCAGCTGGCCGTTGCCCAGCCGATATCCCTTGCGCGCATTCGGCAGCAGATATGGAGCGTTGGTCATGGACTCCATGCCGCCGGCAACGACGATGGAGCTGTTGCCGGTTTCAATCGCCTGCGCGGCCAGAGCGACCGCTTTCAAGCCGGAGCCGCACACCTTGTTAATCGTCATGGCACCTACCTCAGGTGCGAGTCCTCCGAATAACGCGGCCTGTCGCGCCGGATTCTGACCGATCCCGGCAGAGACGACGTTGCCCATGATGCACTCGTCCACTTGCTGCGGTTGCAGGTTCGCCCGCTTCACCGCTTCGCGCACTGCGACCGCGCCGATCTGCGGAGCAGTCATATCGCTCAGACTTCCCTGAAATTTTCCAATCGGCGTGCGGCATCCCGCAATGATCACAACATCAGTAGAACCGGCCATAGTTGCCCTCTCCCGTCGAATTGCGCTTTTCTTTTGGAGCTTCCCGTACGATCGATGCGTCGCAAAATCGTCTCTCATTATAGATGGCGGAAAGCCTCGCGACGGTGCGCGACGCGCAATCGCCGCGGCACCGCAGCCTGGCGTTTCTCTTGAACGAGCAGCGCTCCGCAGACGCGCGCAAGGGCGAGTACCGTCTGCGGGCATTGCGATGCGGCTGATTTTTCTCGCGCGAGACTCGCACAGGTGACCTTGGTGCGACGTTGCATGCCTCCGCTTTCGTCATTTTTCTCTTGACTTCGTTCTGCATTGACTCATACATTCAACTAGTTGCAACAATTGATCGTTGCAAAAATTCCATGAAGAATGGAAAGGGAGAATAGATCCATGGCAACCAAAAAGAAAGCTGCAAAGAAAAAGAAACACTAAGAACGGCAACAAGCAACAGGCAACGACAAAGGGGACGCGATGAGCGTCCCCAAAGTTTTTATGGCGCTTTTCCGCTAATAACGCGCTTCTTCTGCGGAGCCGCCACGATCTTCTCCGTCGCCGGACAAAGATTGCGATACGGGCAAAATGCGCAGTGATACTTGGGATTCGCGGCAAATTTCCCTTGCGCGATTCCATCGGCCACTTTCTTCACACGCAACTTTGCTTCTTCCAGCTCCGCGTCGTTGCGCGTCGTGAACACCGGCGTGTTGTTTTCCAAGTTGTGGACAACCAGGCGGTCGGCGCTTTTCCCCAACGTCTCCCTCGCCGCCAGCGCATATAAAGAAAGTTGCAGGCTGTCGTCGGCATCCTCTTGCGACCACGGCTTGCCGGTCTTGTAGTCAACGATCGTCACCGTGTCTGGACCGCTGCTGTCGATGCGATCCATGCGTCCCGTCAATTTTGACGCCCCGACCTGCATTTCAAACTGGTGTTCGGTTTGCAGCACTCCAGAAGGCGGCTGACTCCGCGCCACCGCAAAGAATTGCCGCAACTGCTCCATCCCCTGCCGCAGATAAAGGTCATATTGATAGCGGTCGGCAATGCCCGCTGCAGTCAGATCAGACCGGAACAGTTCGAGCAAGTGTTCGTCTTCAATCTCGCGCTCGTAGCGTTGCGCATCGTAGAAGGTGTGCAGCACGCGGTGCATGGCAGCTCCGTACTGCAGCGCGGCCGTGACATCGCGCGGGAGGCCCCACTCCTTTTCGAGCTTAAAGCGCAGGGGACACATTTCGTAGTTTGAAATCGACGACGCGCTCAGTCCGGTGGAAAAGTTCTCCGAAGGCGGCATCATCAGCCAGGCCGCCACATTCGATTGCTCAAGCGCGATTCTTTGCTCTTCTTCCGCGAACAGAACATCCTGCACGGCGGCAGCCGAGTGCGTTGACCAAAAAACGTTATAGGGACGGCTGCTCATAAACTCGCGTAGAAACTGGGTGGGTCTGGGATCCTTCTTGCCCGTTCCCTGTTTCGCGTAGATCCTCAGCGAGTCTTTGGCGCGCGTCATGGCGACATAGAAAAGGCGGCGCTCTTCTTCTTCATGAAGTGCCTTGTCGCTGGTCAAACTCGCGCCCGACGACCGCAGCGCCGCGGGAAAATCAATGAGCGGCTCGCGGTAAGGGATCGGAAACGAAGTCGACGAGCCCCGAATAATCGCCACATGCCGGTACTCGAGTCCTTTGGCGCTGTGCGCGGTCAGGAGTTGGACGGCGTCATCCTGACTGCGCGGAAGAGCAATGGCACCTTTCGCCTGTACAAAATAATCCAGGTAGTCGAGGAATTCGGCGGGGCTTCCAGTTTCAGTCGTGGCTCTCTTGTGCCAGTCTTCCACAAATTTCAGGAACGCCAGGACTAACGGCGACCGTGGCAGTTCGAAATGCCGGACGACAAGGTTCGCCGCATCGTCCGCGCGAACTCCGTCCTTCTCCACTTCGCCGTGCATGCGGTCCACGATTTGCAATACCGCCGCGCCGTTCCGCAGCCCTTCCAAACGGCGCGGAGATCGAGTTCCCGCCGATGCGCCCTCATCGCCGCTCTCAATTCGTTGGGGTCGATAGCAAACTGCGGCAGCGCCGCCACGCGAAACAAACTGGCAGCATCGTTGGGGGAAACGGCCGCGGTCAGGCAAGCCAATGCGTCCCTAACCTCGGGCGTATCGAGCACGTCCAGACCTTCAATCGAGAATGGAATGCCCCGCTCAGCAAATTCGTGGACCAGTTCGTCGCGATGGCTGTGCTGGCGATAGAGCACGGCGAACTCGCTCCACTTGCAACGCTGCTCCCGGTGCTTTTTCTGGATCCGGTGGCCAGGTCCGCAGCCTCGACCTTCCTTGTCCCTCCAGGTTACGATTTCGACGAGCGGCTCTGCGACGTCTCTCCTTTCTGCTTCGCTTCCTCGTCGCGCAGAGATTAAATGGCGTCCGCTGATAGGAAATTGCAGGAGATGCGCCGAGAATTGACTTCCCGAATTGCGGAAAGACTGCGGGATTCTCCTTCGACGATGCCAAAAGCGCAATTCAGGATCGGCGAGAACGAGCGCCGATTCTTTTCCAGCACCACGACTTGCGCCGCAGGAAATTTCTTCAGCGAACAGCGTGAACGCCTCGCTCGAAGCCCCGCGGAACTGATAGATCGCCTGATCCGGATCGCCCACGGCAAAGACGTTCGTTTCTGGTCCGGCGAGTATGGAGAGAATTTCGACCTGGGCAAAGTTCGCGTCCTGAAATTCATCGACCAGAACGAAGCGGGCGCGGCGCGTTCTTCTTCAAGCAACGCCGGGTCGTCCTTCAGCAACTGATAGGCCCGGTGATCATGTGGCCGAACGTGCCCAGGTTTTTCGCGCGAGCATGTCTTCGACGGTGGCGAAAACGCGAGCGATCTCCTGGCAGCGCTCCAGAATTTCTGTATCGCCCAATTCATCTTGCTTTTTTGAACGGGCAACCCGTGGCAGCGGATCTCGCCGTGTTCAAGGCGCACGACATAGCGGCGTATTCGTCAGGCCCGACGAGTTCGTCCTGGCAACGACGCATGAACTCGAGCAGGCTATCGAGGAACTGTCCGACGTTGGCAGCACGCACAAAATGCTTGAGGTGCAGATCGCGGATCCGGCGGCGGAAAAACACCCAGAGATCCTTTTCGTCGAGTACCCCAAAACCCGCGCCGCGACGCTGTAGCAGTCCGTTGCACCAGGCATGAAATGTGCGAGCCTGCAGGCCGTCGATGACGGTCCCCTTCAATTTCGCCCGCAACCCGGCCCAACATCTCCGCGGCGGAATTGTCGGTATAAGTGAGCGCGACAATTTCGTCGGGACGAGCGTGACCCTTCGCGGATGAGGTTGGCGACGCGCTGCGTGAGGACGGTTGTTTTACCCGTGCCGGCGCCCGCAATCACCAGCATCGGGCCATGAATGTGTTCGATGGCCTGCTGCTGGCGCTCATCGGGAATGATCTTCGTCGCAGGTAAGACGGTCGAAGCCACTGGAGAACTCACTAGCCGGAGAATATCAGAGGTTGGTTGTGGAAGCTAAGCTGCTTTTCCCCCTTCGAGGAATCAGCGCAGCGCTTCCATCGCCAGCGCGGTGGCGACAATCGCTGCCGTTTCGGCGCGCAGGATCGTGTTGCCGAGCGAGGCCGCCATCCATCCCGTCTCGAGAAACCACTCGACTTCGCCGGCGGCCCATCCGCCTTCGGGACCCACTGCGAGCGCGACTTCGACGTCGTCAGACGGGGTTGCAAATACGTCTCCCAACCGAGGCTCTCGTCCGATTCGGGAGATTCGGCAAGAACGACGCGGGTCCACTTCCCGCCGGCAGGACGTCTTCGCTCAAGATCTTTCAGTTTGAGGGGAGCCGCAATCTCGGGCGGCGTCTCCGTCGCGATTGCTCGGCCGCCTGACGAACGATACGCTGCCAACGTTCGTGGCGCTTCGCCGCAGCCGCGACCAGATGAGCATCGCTCCGCCGGGCGATGACGGGAATGATGCGAGCGACTCCGATCTCCGTGCACTTCTCGATCGCCCACTCCATGCGATCGAACTTGAAGATGGCCAGGACCAAAGTGATTTTCGGAGCGGCAGATGGCTGGATCCTTGGCGGCGGTGCGGCTTCGCGTCGAGCGCGAACTCCACGCGATCGTACGAGATCGAAGTGATAGTTCCGCGGCGAATTTCTTCCCCGGCGGCAATGTCGAACTCCTGGCCAACTTCAGCGCGCAGGACGCGAGCAAGATGAGCCGCGTGTTCGCCCACCAGCGCGGCCGTGTCTCCCGGTACTTCGTCGGCGATCCAGCGGCGGCGTGTCATGAGGCAGGTGTCAGGTCTTAGGTGTTAGGTGTAGTCTTAAGCAAACACATTGCGCAGTCTAGGGATCAAAGGAAGAGCTTGGCCTTACACCTGAGACCTGACACCTGAGACCTTTTCTACACAAACATGTCCTTCACTCGTCCCAACAGCGATCGGTGCTGCGGCTTATTTTCCACCGGAGCCAGTTCTCCCAGTTCGGCCAGCAGTTCGCGCTGGCGCTTATCCAGTTCCCAGGCGTTTGGATTCGCACCTCGACGTAAAGATCGCCTTTGCCGTGACTATTGAGTACGGGCACGCCTTTGTTGCGGATGCGAAATGATGTTCCCGACTGCGTCCCTTCGGGAACTTTCAGCTTGTGCTCTCCCTCGAGAGTCGGAACCATAATCTCTGTGCCCAGCGCTGCTTGCGGAAACGAAATCGGAACCACGCAGTGCAGGTCGTTGCCCTCGCGCTCAAAGAAGGCGTGCTCTTTGACGTGCAGCACGATATACAAATCGCCGCCCGGGCCCGCCGAACGCGCCTGCTTCGCCGAGGCCGCTGAAGCGAATCCGCGTTCCGTCTTCCACTCCCGCCGGCACCTTGGCTTCGACCACGCGCTCGCGCAGCAAGCGGCCTTCGCCTTTGCACTTCGGACATGGATCGGTGATCACGCTGCCCGCGCCCTGGCAAGTTGGGCAGGTTCGCGCGATGCTGAAAAAGCCTTGCTGATACCGCACCTGCCCGCGCCCATTGCATGCCCGGCAAGCGACCGGAGCTTTGCCCGGCGCCGCGCCCGTTTCCCCGGCAAGCGTCACACGTCTCATGGCGGCGGACATTCACTTGCTTCTCGGTGCCGAACACTGCTTCGTCGAATTCAAGATGCAAATCTTCGCGAAGATCGGCTCCACGCTGGGCGCGGCTGCGACGGCGTCCGCCCTGCCCGAACATGTCGCCGAATCCGAAGATGTCGCCAAAGATGTCGCCGAAATCCTGGAAGATGGCGGGATCGAATCCGGCGGACCTGCGCACCTGCCGCCTACGCCGGCGTGCCCGAAGCGGTCGTACAAAGATCGCTTCTCGCTGTCGGCGAGAATGGCGTAGGCTTCGGTAATCTCCTTGAACTTATCTTCCGCGTCAGGATTGTTCGGATTGCGGTCGGGATGGTACGTCATCGCGAGCTTGCGGTACGCGCTCTTGATTTCCACGTCAGTAGCAGTACGGGTCACACCGAGCACTTCGTAAAAATCGCGTTTTGTGTTTGCGGCCAGAAACTCCCCCACTACGTTATATTGCGAAGTCAGTTCGGCTGATTCACTGCTTCGAGTCGACTAATCGACCTCGCGGTTACCCGCCGCTATTGCGAGCGACCCGCACCATCGCGGGACGCAGCAGCCGCTCCTTGTACTTGTAACCGCGTTGCAGTTCGTCGAGGACGTAATGATCGGGGACCTCGCTGGTCTCCACCATTTCGACGGCTTCGTGAATCCGGGGATCGAAAGGCTGCCCCGCCGCAGGAATGGGCTGCACTCCGATTTTCTGCAGCGCATCCTGAAATTGGCGGTAGATGAGCTCAATACCGTTGCGGAATTCACCGGAGTGGCCGCTGGCTTTTAGCGCGCGCTCGAAGCTGTCCAGAGGCGGCAGTAAAGTCTTGATCACATCGGCCGCGGCGAATTCGCGGAACTCCTGTTGCTCGCGCACTCGCGCGCTTGCGGGCGTTATCGAATTCCGCCTGCAGGCGCGCCAGGCGATCAAGCAGCGCGTCGCGCTCCGCTTTGAGCTTTTCCGTTTCGGATGCTGCGCCGCCTTCTACTTTGGCGCTGCCGCGCTCACGCAGCCGCGTCGTCTCTTCTCCGCCTTCCGCCGCCGGAAGCTCGCGCTCAGATCCTCGCCTCTCAGATCAAGCTGTGCCTCGGTTTTTCCGTTTCCTTTACCCATACTGCGCAATCACTCCGATTCATTCAAAAGTTTGTCAAACAGCCGCGCGATATACGACACGGCCGACATCGTATGCTGATAATCCAGCCGCGTAGGCCCAATCACGGCCAGCGACCCCATGACCTCTCCGCCGACGCGGGCAGGCGCGCCAATCAGAACGAAATTCTGCAAATTCGAAGACGGCAGCGCCTCGTCCAGCCCGATCACCACGCGCACCGCTTCCTGCCGCGTGTCCAGATAAGCGCCGAGCAGCTTCACAACTTTTTCTTTTTCCTCAAGCGTGCGCAGCATTTCCTGCAGACGCTGACGATCTTCCTGCTGGGTTACCTGGCCAACCAGATTCGCCGCGCCTTCAACGAACACCGCCTGCGTGTCGTCGGTCGAAGCCAGCGCTCCCTGCTGATAGAGCTGCTCGATGGACTTCATCAGCCGGTCGTACTCGCTGCGTTCCTGTTCGAGCCGCCGAGCCAGCTCGGCGCGCATGTCGCCCATGGTCCAGCCACGAAAATTTTCATTGATGTAGCGCGCCGCCAGATCAAGATCGGACTGCGGAATATCCAGCCGCAGCACGCGATCGCGCACTACTCCCGAGCGCGTAACCACGACCGCCAGCACCTTCTGCTCGCCGAGGCGCGAAAAGTAAACGTGCTCGAGCGCGTTGCGCGGACCGCTGGTAGCCACCGTGATGCCAACGCCGTGCGAGATCAGTGAGAGCACATGCGACGTCCGCTCCATGAACTCCTGCACATCGGTGACGCCGGTCAGAGTGTCCTGAATGATGCTCTGGTTCTCGTGCGAGAGATGCGCCTCGCCGCTCAGTTGCTCGACATAATAACGATAAGCCTCCGCCGTAGGCACCCGCCCCGCCGAAGCGTGAGGCTGCTCGAGAAATCCGGCGTCGGCAAGATCAGCCATCACGTTGCGGATCGTAGCCGCACTCAAGCCCTCGCGACTGGCGCGAGCAAGCGTGCGCGATCCTACCGGCTCTCCGCTGGCAATGAATGTCTCGACGATAGCGGTCAGGATTTCGCGTTCCCGTCCGCCCGCAGGTCCTGCTGGCATATCCTTATATTACCCGAGTCTAGTGGCTGAAGTATTTGCCTAAATACTTTAGATGCAGTGGCTTAGATTAGGATTCCGCTGCTCCTTAATGCGATTCTAGGGAGCGGAGGTTAGGGTGTCAAGGAATAGGCGCTAATGGCGCTCAACATTCATTGGCAAGCCCTTATTTGTTGACCCGTTCTGAGCGCAGTAACAGATGCGGCAACATTCGAACTCAAGAGCGTGCACGATCCCAGCTTTGCCGGGCATGGGCTGCGCCGCCAACCCTACTGAAAACTGCTGACAACCGTGACCGAAGTAGGGTTCGTTCCGGCGGGGTAAGGAGAATCCCCGAGCACTTGAAGGTTGCCAGCATTGTCCACCCCAAACCCGGAAATGGTGTTGCCCGAGTTGTTGGCCGAATACAAAAAGCTATCGGAAAAATCGAGGCTTAGTCCGTACGCGCCCGAAACTCCTTCGAAAGGCGATTGCGGCAAAACACGTAAATTGCCCGAAGGGTCGAAGACCCTGTAACCGATGATCGTAGTGGCATTCCCCGCGTAAAGTCGCTTTCCAAAAGGGTCCATAACCAGCGAATGGGACAACCCAGCCCCACCAAATGGAGAACCGCGAAGTGCCTGCAGTTGGCCCGAGACTGGATCGACTCCATAGGCAGAAATGTTTTCCGAAGACTGATTTAACGCATACAAGTATTTCCCATCACGACTAACTGCGACCGCCGCCGGTAGACTCCCGGTGCTTGCAGTCCCGACGTTCTGTAAAGTGCCGGTTCCGGCATCGATCTCAAAAATTGACACCGTGTTCGACTGCGCGTTCGCTACATAGACGAACTTGCCCCGCGGATCGATAACCAAGGCTTGCGACGTCACACCTAAGGCCGCAAAAGGCGAGCCCGGAACAGCCGTCAGCGCGCCGTTCGAACTGACTGAATATCCGGAGATTGTATTCGAGACACTGTTCGCCACATAAACGTAGTGCGCGCCGTTATCCACCGCAACTGCGGACGGCTGCATCCCGGAGGGAAACGGCGAGCCGGGGGCGGGCGTTAGGGAGCCAGTCTGGGAGTTGATAGCAAATGCAGAGACATTGTTGCTGCCCGCGTTCGCCGTAAAGACGAACGACCCGTTTAAGTCAGACACCACACCTTGGGGCGACTTTCCTGCGGCGAATGGTGAACTGCCGAGCGTTCCGAGCGATCCGGTGGCGGCCGTAATCTGATATCCCCAGATGTCGTTCGTGGTCTGGTTACACTCATAAAGAAACTTCGGAGAGTAATTCAGTGTGTTGCCGCCCGATGCGAGAGCAATGGAAAGTGGATCGCCTCGCGTGAAGTTGCTGCTCTCATTGAATAACACTCCGTTCTTGACCAGCACTCCATGCTTGAATGGCGCTCCAGGGTTGCCTTTACCGCTTATACCAATGACCAACACTTCATCGGAATCGTGATCCGCCACATACAATAGAGGCTCGTTCGGGCTTGCGGTCAGCGCGAGCGGCCCGGAACTCCCCGTAGGAAAAGGCACACCGAACTGAGTAAGTGCACCAGTCGTGGGATTGATCGTGTATTGCGAGATAGTTTTGTCGGCTGAGTTTCCGGCAAACAGCAAGGTTCCCTTCGCAACGACACACACCGGAACCGACCCCGCCGCAAAAGGCGAACCCGCCACCTGCGTTAGCGCTCCCGTTGTGGAACTGATCGCGTAGGCCGAAATGCTGGCGCCATTTCCATTGGGAACGTATAGAAACTTACCGTGCGGCTCAATCGACACGCTTTGCGGATTCGGGCCAGACGGAAACGGAGAGCCGGACACCGGAGTTACAATACCGGTGCTTTGATTGATGGTGAATGCGGAAACACTATTCGAGTTCACATTAGCTGTGAACAGGAAACGGCCTTTAGGGTCGATTGCCGCCGATATCGGACTATCGCCAAACACCGTTTGAATAGAAGTGAGCGCCCCGTTTGTTGAATTAATTGCATAAATGGCTACGCTGCTGCCGGTCACGGCAACCAGAAAATTTCCGCTAGGATGCACCAAAATGCTGAACTCAGGGCCCGTCAAAAACGGCGATCCCGGAACCGGCGTCAGGCTGCCGTTGCCGTTATTGATGGCGTAACCAGCTATTCCAGCGTTGCCTTCAGCAACGTATAAAAAACCCTGCGAAGGAGTCACTACAACTGAGCGCGGATTGCTCCCCGCGCCCGTATAAACGTAGCCCAGCGAGCGCAAGCCAGATTTTCGGATCGCAAATATCGATACCGTGTCATCCTGATTGTTGGCAACATAGGCAAAGCGAGGAAACAGGTGTTGGGTCGCCCCATGTCCATAGATTGAGGTAAACAGCGAAATGACCCCGGCTAGGGCTTTCCAGCGATTGTTCATGACTAATTCTCTCCACAGGAGTCAGCAAGGCGTTGTTATCGTCAGGCTGGAAGTAGTCTGCGAAGCTGCCTCAAGCCAACATTCTCGTTGTCCCTGGCCAAAACGGTGGGGAACCGTAATGCGGAACTCCCGTTTAACCCCCTGTGCGGGTGGCTTACATCTCCGGCGGAGTATAACGCGAGTTGCCCTCAAATATTACAGGGAAATACGGGCAGGGGCATGCCCGGACTAGCGCCTTACGCGGCCTAGGGAAATTTAGCGATTCACCAGTTTCTGCATGTTTTCCGGGTAACGCTCGCCTTGCACGGCGATCTTCGACGCGACATTGTCGATCTGGCTGAGATCGTCGGGCGTCAGTTCGATCGCAGCCGCTCCAATGTTTTCTTCAAGGCGGTGCAACTTCGTCGTGCCGGGTATCGGGACGATCCAAGGCTTTTGCGCCAGCAGCCAGGCGAGCGCGATCTGCGCCGGTGTCGCTTTCTTCTGTTGCGCAAATTTCTCCAGGACGTCCACGACAGCCTGATTCGCTTTTCGGTTCTCTGGAGTAAAGCGAGGCACGATGTTGCGGAAATCGTTCTTGTCGAACTTCGTATCTTCGTTGATCTTTCCCGTGAGAAATCCTTTGCCAAGCGGGCTGAATGGAACGAATCCGATTCCGAGTTCTTCTAGCGCGGGCAAAATTTCCGCTTCGGGCTCTCTCCACCACAGGGAGTATTCGCTCTGTAGCGCGGTGACGGGCTGAACGGCGTGGGCGCGACGGATCGTCTTCACTCCTGCCTCAGAAAGGCCGAAGTGTTTCACTTTGCCCTGCTGAATCAGCTCTTTCACCGCTCCCGCAACGTCTTCGATCGGCACGTCGGGGTCAACGCGGTGCTGATAGAACAAATCGATGACGTCGGTCTTGAGGCGCTTGAGCGAGGCTTCGGCGACTTCCTTGATGTGCTCGGGCCGGCTGTCCACTCCATTCAAACCTCGCGCCGCCGTGGGGTCGATTTTGAACCCGAACTTGGTGGCGATCACGACCTGACTGCGGAATGGAGCCAGGGCTTCGCCCACTAGTTCTTCGTTCTTAAACGGGCCGTACGCTTCAGCGGTATCGAAGAACGTGACGCCCTTTTCGACGGCCGCTCGAATCAGCGCGATTCCGTCCTTTTTCTCTACGGCAGGCCCGAAACCGTAACTCAGTCCCATGCAGCCCAGGCCGATGGCCGACACTTCAAGATTACTTTTTCCAAGTTTGCGTTTTTGCATAATTTCTCCTTGGCTTACTCTGAGGTTTTTAGGACTTGAGAGAAGCCATGTCGATCGAGAAGCGGTACTTCACATCCGACTTCAGCAGTCTCTCGTAAGCTTCGTTGACCTTCTGTATCGGGATGACTTCCACATCGGCGGTGATGTTGTGCCGTCCGCAGAAATCGAGCATCTCTTGGGTTTCTGGAATGCCGCCGATCGGCGAACCGGAGAGGCTGCGGCGGCCCATGATCAGGCCGAACGCGGACACCGCGAGAGGCTTCTCGGGCGCACCGACCAGGGTGATGTTGCCGTCGCGGCGCAACAGATTGATGTAAGCGTTGATGTCGTGGTTGGCAGAGACAGCGTCGAGAATGAAGTCGAAGCTGCTGGCGTGCTTTTGCATCTCGTCGGCATTCTTCGAAATAACGACCTCGTCGGCGCCGAGGCGGAGGGCGTCATCCTTCTTATTCGGAGACGTCGTGAAGACGACAACGTGCGCCCCGAGCGAGTGGGCAATCTTGACGCCCAAATGGCCTAGTCCACCGAGACCGACCACGCCAACTTTCTTGCCCTCGCCGACGCCCCAGTGGCGCATCGGCGAGTAGGTCGTGATTCCAGCGCAGAGGAGAGGCGCGGCTCCGGCGAGATTTAGGTTTGAGGGAACGCGCAGGACAAACCTCTGGTCGACGACAATGCCGTCGGAATAGCCGCCGTAGGTGACGCTTCCCAGATGCTTGTCGGGGAAATTGTAGGTCAAGGTGAAATTTGGACAGAACTGCTCGAAACCAGCCTGACACTCGGGACAGGTTCGGTCGGAATCGACCATGCAGCCCACTGCAGCGAGATCGCCGGGCTTGAACCTGGAGACAGCGGAGCCAACCTTCACCACACGGCCGACGATTTCGTGACCGGGTACGCAGGGGTAAACCGTGGGCATCACTTCTTTCCATTCATTCCGGACCTGATGGAGATCGGAGTGACAGATGCCGCAGAAAAGAATTTCGATTTGTATGTCTTGTTCGGTTGGATCGCGCCGCGCGATCGTGGTGGACGCCAGCGGCGATGTCGCACTTGCAGCGGAATAAGCTTTCGAGTTGTACATGTCTTTCGTTTAGATGCGCGCCATCTGCCGCAATATTCAAAACACGATTCTCGAAGTTGGCGATATAATCGACAGCCATCCTGAGATTGTCAGGGCTTGAACCGAGAGACTCTTATGAAACACTTCACATTCTTCATGGTTGCAGTTGCAGCAATGGCCGGCTTTGTCGCCCTCGTTGCTCCTGCGCCAGGACACGCAGATGGGGCTTCCGCTCCGTACGTTACCGAAATCCCTCACGGGTACCGCGACTGGAAGTGGATTTCCTCGGCCCATGAAGCAGGCAAGCTCAACAGTTTGGGTGCGGTCCTGGGCAATGATGTGGCATTCAAGGCCTTCCAGGACGGGAAGCTTCCGTATCCGGACGGCTCAATCCTTGCTGCTCTGCATTACCAAAACGTTCCGTCGGACGAAAACAATAAAGTCTTTGGCGACGCTCAATCTTTCGTTCCCGGGGCTCCGACTAACATCCAGTTCATGGTGAAGGACTCGAAAAAGTACGCCGCTACCGGCGGCTGGGGCTTCGGTCACTTCGCTAACGGCAAAGCCGGCGACGCGGCGTTTATGAAAAGCTGCTTTCCCTGCCACGAAAAGGCCCCGGCGACCGACTTGGTCTTTACTCGTTATGCGCCGTGATGCCCAGCAAGCCCCACATTGCGGTAATCGGAGCTGGCGCCTTCGGCGGATGGACCGCCCTCTATCTTCTGCGCAGCGGAGCGCGAGTCACCCTGCTCGATGCCTGGGGTCCGGGAAATTCGCGAGCGTCGTCAGGCGGTGAGACGCGAATCATTCGCGGCGCCTACGGCCCGGATCAGCCCTACACGAAACTGGCGGCGCGAGCACTGAATCTTTGGAAGCACCACGAAGCCCAGTGGAAACGGAAATTCTTTTTCCCCATCGGAGTGCTGTGGATGGCCGAAGCAGACGACGCTTACGAGCGCGGCTCGCTTCCCTTCCTGAAAGATGCGGGAATCCCGTTCGAGCAGTTGAGCGTTAACGAACTGAAGCGGCGCTGGCCGCAGATCAGTTTCGATAAAGTCGAGTGGGGAATCTACGAGCCACAAAGCGGATACCTGCTGGCGCGCGCATCGGCGCAGGCGGTGGCCGATCAGTTCGTGGCCGAGGGCGGAGAGTATCGTCAGGCAACGGTAATGTCTCCAGATCTCGAAAGCGGCCAGGGGAAAGAACTGATGCTATCGGACAACTCGACCGTCGCCGCCGATCGCTACGTCTTCGCCTGCGGTCCGTGGCTGGGAGAATTGTTCCCGCAAACCGTCGGTCCGCATTTTATTTCGACCAGGCAGGAAGTGTTTTTCTTCGGCACGCCTGCGGGCGATTTGCGCTACAACGAAGGCAACATACCCGTGTGGGCCGATCACAGCGACCACTTCATGTACGGGATTCCCGGCAATCAAGGCCGAGGTTTCAAAATTGCGGACGACACGCGCGGCCCGGAATTCGATCCCACATCAGGACAGCGCGTGGTAAGCGAAGATGGACTGGCCGCAGCGCGTCGTTATCTTTCCTACCGTTTTCCGGGGATGAAAGACGCGCCGCTGCTCGAAGCCCGCGTCTGCCAATACGAAAATACAACCGATTACAACTTAATCGTCGATCGGCATCCTGCTAACGCGAACGTGTGGATTGTGGGAGGCGGCTCCGGCCACGGCTTCAAGCATGGTCCCGCGCTCGGCGAGATGGTGGCCAGGCTGGTGCTCAAAGATGAAACCGCGGATGCTTTGTTCCGGCTGGAACGATTCGAACATAACTCCTAAGTGTCATCCTGAGCGAAGCGAAGGACCTATGCACCTGATGCGCGATGCCTTTCGCTTCGCTCAAGATGACAACCTAGCTCACGGAGCCCTACTGGATCTGAATCACGCTTTCCGGACTGGAGGCTTTGATTTCTTCCACGCGCGCGACAACGCTGCGGGCGAAGGCAAAAAGTGACTTCGCATGCGGCGAATTTTCTCCCTGGAGCACTGACGGAGAGCCGCTGTCGCCCGACTTGCGAATTTCCGGATCGAGCTCGACGCTTCCGAGAAAGGCAATGCCGAACTGCTTCGCCGTTTTTTCCGCGCCGCCACGCGAGAAAATATCGATCTCGTGCTGGCAATGCGGACAGACGAAGTAGCTCATGTTCTCGACCATGCCGACGATGTCCACCTTCATCTGGCGAAACATCTCGATGGCCTTGCGCGCATCCTGTAGTGCAACGTCGGACGGGGTAGAAACGATGACAGCGCCGGTCAAAGGCACCGTCTGAATCAAAGAAAGCGCCACGTCGCCGGTTCCCGGAGGAAGATCGATGATCAAATAATCAAGCTGTCCCCACTGCACCGAGCCCAGAAACTGCTTGATGATCGAGTGCAGCATGGGACCGCGCCAGATGAGCGGCTTATCTCCGGGATTGAGGAAGCCAACCGAGATAACTTTAAGCCCATGTGAGTTGATCGGCGCGATCTGGTTTTCACCCATCACTTTGGGTTGCTCGTTGGTGCCGAGCATGAGCGGAACGTTCGGCCCGTAAACGTCGCCGTCGAGCAATCCGACTTTGTGACCCATCTTGCCGAGGGCGATGGCCAGATTGACCGACAAGCGTGGTCTTGCCGACTCCGCCCTTGCCGGAACCGACGGCGATGATAGCGTTGACGCCAGGTAAAGGTTGCGGAGCAGGCTGTTGCTGGCCCGGAATGCGAATGAGCGCCCATGTTGTGATTATACGGGAGGGAGACGGCAAATTGATTATCGGATCGAGGCCAGTCAGTCAAGCGTCAGCGGGGTCTGTGACAGTCGTTCACCGCCGCGATGCGTCTGATAGCCGAATGCTAGTAGTGTCCTTCTCCCAACTGCACCTTGCCGCGAAACATGCGGTAGACGAATACGAAATAGGACACCGCGAGCACCGCGCCGAGCGTCCACCAAGCCAGGCCCACGCTCAGTCCGTGGCTGCCCGCGGCGGTGTTGTAGATGGTCAAGTCGTATTGGGGATCGCGCGCAGACAGCACAACCGGATACAACGCAAACGCCGCGCCCAGCAGCATGAAAGCGATATACAGACTCGATGCCAGGAACGCCAGTTTTTCTTTGCCCTTGGGATTGGCCCAGAGCATCACCGCCAGACTGGCAGACAACCACGACCGGAACGAGCATTCCGATCTTGTGGTTCACATAGTTCGCCATGATGTCCGGGCGGATGAAATAAGTCGCAACCAGAGCAGTGACAGGTTAAAAAAAACTGCAACGGCCAGCACAGCAACGCGAATCCGCGGGCGCGGCGACCGAGGTCCTCGTCAGTTTTGAGGGCGATGTAGTGAGAACCGTGCGCGGTCAAGGTGACCAGCGCCATGCACTCCGATCAGCACGGTATACCAGTCGAGGATGCCCACCTGGGAGCCGAGTTTGAAGTTGGTCCAGAGCGGCTCAAAGAAATAGCCGGATGCATCGAGCGGAACGCCGCGCACCACGTTGCCTAGCGCTGCTCCGAAAAACACCGCCAACAGGATGCTGGAAACGCTGAAGACCACGTCGAAGAAGCTCTGCCAGACCTGGTTCTCGATGTGACTGCGGAATTCGATGCCGATGGCGCGCAGTATCAGCAGCCACAAAACCATTATCAGCGGAAGATAGAAGCCGCTGAAGCTCGACGCGTAGAGTTGGGGAAACGCGAAGTAGAGCGTGCCGCCCGCGGCGATCAGCCAGACCTCGTTGCCATCCCAGACGGGACCGATGGCGCGCAGCACGCGTTGCCGCTCGGCATTCGTCTTGGCCGCAAACAGATAAATCGCGCCCGCGCCAAGATCGAATCCGTCAAGCACGACATAGGTCGCGATCATCACCGCGATAATCCAGAACCAAACAGCCGCCATACTTACCTTGCCTCGCTAATTCGCTACGTCGCTACATGCAGATTAGATGCCGATTCGTGGCCCGGCCGCAGGACCGTGGTCAATTTCCCGCCAGAGCAGGAACAATCACAAAATTCCAAGCACCATATACATCCCCATGAATCCCAGGAGAGTGAACATGCCGTTACCTGCGGAAACGAGCCTGGAGTAGCCGCTTTCGGTTCGCATCAGCCCATAGACCAGCCACGGCTGGCGGCCGAGTTCGGCGGTCATCCAGCCGGCGGTGTTGGCGATATAAGGAAAAGGCGCCGACAGCATCAGTATCCAGAGCATCCACCGGGAGTTAAAAAGTTTTCCGCGCCACAGCAGTAGCGATGCAACGACCATGATGGCGACAAACAACGTCCCCAGGCCAACCATGATGTGATAGCTGTAATAAAGCAACGGGATGTTGTCGGGCCAGTCTTCTTTGGGAAATGAGTCGAGTCCGCGGACGTTGGCATTCCAGCGTCGATAAGTCAGGATGCTCAACGCTCCGGGAACCTGATCGGGTTGTCGATCTTACCTTGCGGCACGTCAGGCTGACCTATCAGAACTACCGGCGCGCCGGGTTGGCTATGAAACAATCCCTCCATCGCGGCCAGCGTCACGGGTTGCATTCGGTGACCATCCTGCCTTGCTGGTCGCCGGAGGGAAAAATCTGGAGCATGCTGAAGACGCAGCCGGCAATCACGCCGATCTTAACGAAAATGCGAGCGTGCGCGGTCCACTTACCGGAGAGCAGATAGAACGCGCCCACCGAGGTCATGATGAATGCGCCGGTGATGGCCGCTCCGCCCATGTTGTGCGCGTATTGCCATCCCGCCCAGGGATTGAGCACGAAATGCCAGAAGCTCGCCAGTTGCAGGCTTCCGTCCGCCGCGGTGAAATAGCCGACCGGGATGCTGCATGCACGCGTCGGTGGCGATGATGAAATAGCCGGAGAACCACGAGCCGACAAAGACCGCGACCGCCGACAACCAGTGCGCCCTCGGGCTGAGCCGCTTTTCTCCGAAGAGAAATAGTCCGAGGAAGGCCGACTCCAGAAAGAAGGCGAACATGCCTTCCATGGCCAGTGTCTGGCCGATGACGCCACCCGCGAATCTCGAAAACACAGACCAGTTGGTGCCGAACTGAAATTCCATGGGAATGCCGGTCACCACGCCGAGCACGAAATTGATGCCGAAGATCTTGCCCCAGAATCGCGCGGCCTCGTGATAGACGGGATCGTTGCGCCGCAGTGCAATCGTCTTGAGTATCACGATCAGCAGCGCGAGCCCCATGGTCAGCTGGGGAAAGAGATAGTGAAACGTTACGGTGAAGGCGAAGTGGAGCCGATGAATTAGAAGTGCGCTTTCCATAAGTCAGGTCAGCCGGTCACGAGCGTCAGATTGCAGAAGTGAAAAGCCCAGGGTTTCACACTCTGCAATCTCACCTCTGACCTCTGCAATCGCCCTACCTCAGGCCATCCAAAGTCTAGCTCCATCCTTCTTTCCGGCGCGCCGCACTCCGCGCGGCGTATCTCGCGGCGGCGCAGGGCATCTTCGTACCGGCGTTTCTCATCTTCGGTTTCGGGAATCACCTGCGGCACGGCGAGTTTGTTCCCCGCCTCATCGATCGCAACAAACGTCAGATATGCCGAGCTGACATGCCGGTTCTGTCCTGAACGATAGTTCTCTACCCAGACTTTGACACCGATTTCCATCGAAGTATGAAACACGCGATTTACCGACGACCGCAGAATGACCAGATCGCCGACTCGCACCGGCACCAGAAAATCCATATGATCGATGGACGCCGTCACCACTCGCTGCCGCGAATGCCGGTGCGCGGCCAGGGCACCCGCCAGATCGATCCAGTGCATGAGTCGGCCGCCGAGAGTGCGTTCAGGGGATTGGCATCGTTCGGCATGACGATCTCAGCCATCTCTGAGATTGATTCACGCACGGGCCGGGGGATCAGTTTCGCTCTGTCTTTGTCGTCATCGTTCATAGGTCGTTTATAGGTTCGTTCATAGACTCTCAGATGAGAACGGCACTTTGTCTCGCGCGATAGGTTTGCAGATAGCAGTTTGCAAGAGTAAGCACACGTGGATCAGGGAACGCGTTGAGCCAGGCTTCGCTAATCAGATCAAGAGTCAGTTCTCCATGTTCGATGGGAGCGTGGGCTAACTCGCAGACAAAGCAGATCGTGACCTGCTCCGGGCTGACGCGGGCCACCGAAAAACGTACTGCATCCCAGTCACGGCTCGGTGGAAGTTGCGGACAGGCGGTGGCATAACCGAGGTTGCAGAATTCGCGTAAGTGGGCGTCAGATACTGCTAGTTCATGGCCCGAGGCGCGGCAGATCCCCGTCCATCCGGCCCCGAGTGGTAGACGCGAAGGATGCGGCCACGACCCGTCGTTTAAGATTTTCTGCGGTACAAAATAAGGACAAGCCAAGTTGGTCCTCGGAGAAAAGCCATTGTATCGCGGGACATGATATGAATGGGAGACGGCTTTTCGCTTTTGGCTGTTCTCTGTTCGCTGAGACCTAAGACCTGACACCTGAGACCTTCTTCTATTTTCTATGGATCGCATTGGCATGCTGCGCGAGATTCTTGCCGCCAATCCTGAGGATTCGTTTGCGCGCTATGGACTGGCGATGGAGTACTCGAAGTCCGGACAAATCGAACCGGCGCTTCTGGAATTCAAAACCTTGGTTGAGAAAAATCCCGACTACACGCCGGCCTACTTTATGGCCGCGCAGGCGCTGGCCAATGCGAGTCGTGTTGATGAGGCCAAGCGTTGGCTGGTGGATGGCGTGTCGTCCGCCGTTCGCACCGGCAACTCGCACGCGCAATCGGAGATGACGGCCATGCTGGAGGAGCTGAAGTAAGGGCGAGGGCAGATAACCATTGCAGAGGTCAGAGGTGAGATTGCAGAGGTTTAACCCCTAGAGCTCTTACCTCTGCACTCTCACCTCTGCCCTCTGACCTTAATGCCACCTCTGACCTCGTCCTGCTACACTTTTGAGTCCCGCGGAGGCTACGCTATGCGCCGTTTCTTTTTTCTTTTCGTTCTTCTCTTCTCTCTTCCCGCGTTCTCTCAAGCCAAGCGACCTTTCACTTTTGAAGACATGATGAAGTTGAAGCGCGTCGGCGAGCCGGTGCCTTCTCCGGATGGCAAGTGGGTGCTGTTTGCCGCGGTCGATGTGGATCTGGCGGCTAACAAGAAGACCTCGCACATCTGGATCGTGCCTCTGGCGGGCGGGGCTTCGAGCGAGAAAGAGCGCGTGCTCATTGCCGATCAGGATGGCGATCGTCCGCGCTGGGCTCCGGATGGGAAGCGGTTTGCCTTTATCTCTAATAAGGACGGCGGGTCGCAGGTCTGGATTGCTCAGTTCGATAACGCCGCGGGCACGGTGACTCGCGCCTGGAAGCTGACCTCGATTGCTACCGAAGCTGGTGGAGAGCTGTGGTCTCCGGATGGCAAGAACATTCTCTTCACCTCGGATCTTTATCCGGAATGCGACGGCGCGCACAACGGAGAAGACGCCTGCAATGCCGCGAAACTGAAGGAAGTGGAACAGTCGAAAGCAAAAGCTCTGGTTTTTGACCGCCTGCTTTATCGTCACTGGAATGCTTATAAGGCGGGCAAGCGCAGCCACATCTTTGTGACTGAAGCTCCTCCCGAAGTTCCTCCGACTGCGGTTGCAGGGATGACCACGAGACGGTATATCGACCTCACGCCGGGCGACTACGATGCTCCCGTGTTCTCGCTTGGCGGGCAGGACGACTACGCCTTCTCGCCCGACGGGCAGGAAATTTGCTACGCGTCGAATCATGACAAGGTGGAAGCCACATCCACCAACAATGACCTCTGGATCGTTTCGGTGAATGGAGGAGCGACCGGATCTGTCCAAGCGAAGAACATCACGGCCGAGAATCCTGCCAGCGACTCGACTCCGCTTTATTCTCCCGACGGCAAGTACATCGCTTACCGCGCCCAGAAACGCCCGGGGTATGAGAGCGACCGCTTTCGGTTGATGCTTTACGACCGCAAGACGGGGGAGAAGACGAACCTAACTGAGAATTTCGACGGCTGGGTTGGTTCGTTTGCTTGGGATCGACACGACGTTGTTTTCACATCCGAAAATGAGGGTGAATCGCCAGTTTACGAGATGACGCCTGAAATTTGCTTTGAGCGCTGCCATCCGGTAAGACTCGTCGACGGGTTCAACGATGATGTCGCCGTGAGCAGAACTCAACCTGAAAATCTCAAGGGAACCACGATTTGGGAACCCGTTCTCCTCTTCACCCGAATGTCTATCCAAGCGCCGACGCAGCTCTTTGTTGCCACTCCCACTTGGTCAATGGGCGGCGACAAGTGGAAGGCGCTGCTCCTCGGAGAATCGAAGGAACCGCTAGCGCAGCATGAGATGCCACAATCACGCCAGCTCACTCACCTGAACGATGCCGTCCTTTCCCAAGTCGCCATGTCACCGATTGAGCCCTTCTGGTTCCCCGGCGCGTTCGGGGACAAAGTCGAAGGCTTCCTCGTCAAGCCGCCGAACTTCGATGCCTCGAAGAAATATCCGCTGAAGTTCATCATTCACGGCGGACCCGAAGTTCCAATGGGCGATCTCTGGAGCTATCGCTGGAACGCTCAGCTTTTTGCCGCGAGTGGATACGTCGTCATCATGATCAACTTTCATGGCTCGCCGGGATACGGGCAGAAGTTTATTGACGAGATTAATGGCGATTGGGGCGGGGCTCCGTTTGAAGATTTGATGAAGGGACTCGACTATGCGGAGAAAACTTTTCCCTATATTGATAAGGACCGGGAGTGCGCGCTGGGCGCCAGCTACGGCGGATACATGGCTAACTGGGTGCTCGGACACACCGATCGTTTTAAGTGCATTGTGTCGCACGATGGCATGTTCAATACTTACTCCGCATGGGGCACGACCGAAGAACTCTGGTTCAATAACTGGGAGTTCAAGGGGACGCCTTACACGAATCCTGAGATGTACGACAAATGGAATCCGCGCGCCTCGGCTACGAATTTCAAGACGCCTACGCTGGTTATCCATTCACAGCTTGACTACCGGCTTGATGTCAGCGAAGGCTTCCAGCTTTTCACCACGCTGCAAACGATGGGCGTGCCGTCCAAGATGCTGTATTTCCCCGACGAAGGCCACTGGATTCTAAAACCGCAGAATTCTCATCTCTGGTACAAGACGGTCAACGATTGGGTCGATCGTTGGACTGGGACTGGGACTCACTGAGCGGGACTCACTGAGGGCGAGAAAAACTCTGCGCTCGGTCTTCGATTATTTGTCCGACGAATCAAAATATGGGGCCATCCCGAGCCAGGGCACGGCAACTTCGTTTGTCCTCAAAGAGCGAAATGCTCGAAGGATTCGGCTGAGTCTCCACAGGACTGGGGACTTGTACGGAGGCATCGCCATTCTCAGCACGCACCTTTTTCTGGGGAGCTTTCTCAGCGCTTTTCTTAGGATCTTTCTTTGGCTCCTCGGTCGGAGCCGGCTTCGATTCACATGGCGATGAAGCCGCGTTCTCGCCGCCTGCCGCATTCGACGACGCCACGTTTCCACGGCTGCCTGAGGTATTGTCGGCTGGCAACTCCGCGCAAGCGACTGGCTGTGAATCCGCTGCCTGGTCGTTGCTCGCTACGCCTTGAGGCACTGCGAACAGCATCTCCAGCACAGCTGGCGACGCCGCTGCTTGCGCTCCAAATTGCGACACGCGCGGCACAGTCGGAGACTGGGAACCAACATTTTTCGGCGGCTCTGGAATTATCGCTGCCAGGTTCTCCATCTGAAGCTGCGCGCTCGTCGTTCCCGCGCTTACCGTAATGAACACGTCACACGGGCCGACGTTTTCAGCCGAGGGAACGATCGATGCGGTGCCGTCCTGAGCGGTCACCTGCTGCGCTTGCGATGTTCCGAGGATAACGGGGCCGCCGTCTCCGCCGTCGCCACCTTGCTGGCCTCCCTGGCCGGGACTGACGCGCGCCAGCGTGGTGGCAAAAGTGACGTTCACACCCAGCACTGGATTCTCGGCAGCCGAGCCGTCGGTCACTCGCATCACCAGCGGCTGAAACGCTTGCCCGGTCAGCACAAACTGCGATGATCCGCTGACTGCTTGCAACGTCCACAACGGAGTGGGAGTGGAGAACAATGTAAAGGTCTGGCACGGCGAATTGTTTGGCGCTACGCAGGCGCTTACTTGCACATTGATGCTGAGATTCGTGAGCTGCGCTGTAATGGTGGCGAATCCGGAGCCGTTGGTGGTCGCACTGCCGGCCGAAAGTGAGGCTGTGCCTGTGCTGACTACGAAATTGACCGTCACATTCGGCATGGGGACTCCCAGGTCGAGCGCTTCTACGGTGAGCGGAACGGCCAGCGTCGCACCTTGGCCAACCCAGCGTGTCGGCGCGAGCGCGGCCAGGTCGAGAGTTGACGAGGTTGCCACGACCGTGTCTTGCTGCGTCTGCGGCGGCGAGTACGACGATGGCGCCAGCGCGATGGTGATTGTGCTCTGTCCTGTCGCCGTTGGAGTCACCCAGCTTGAGGATTCTCCTGCTTCATCGCTTAGAACGGAACAAGAAGAAGCTCCGCTGCACGCGGAGAACTGCAAGCCGTTGGTCGAACTCCAGGCAATCGTCGCTCCGCTCACCGGCGTGACTCCATCGGCGGCGACGGCGCGCACGCGAATTGGATTTGCTGCTTGAGATCCAACGGCGGTTGATGGTTCCGCGCCTTGTACGAGTAGCAACAGGTCCGTGGCCGACGCGCCATAGGTCAGGGCTCCGCTCATTTGTGAAAAAGCGCCGCTCACCGGATCGGTGACCTGAATCGTTGCCGTACCGTCTTGTGTTCCCGCAGGTAGAGCTGCCTGAATCTGGCTCGCCGATGCGGAGAGCGTGGTGCCGTTGTTGCCGGCAACCGTTACCTGCAGACGTGGATTGAAGCCGATGCCGTTGAGCGTGGTGATGCCGCCGGCCAGACTGACACGCGGCGGAGTCGCCGTATCCGAATAGAGCAGCGTGGCTTGGTAGAAGTAGTCTGGGCGTCCGTCGCCTCGGAAGTCGGCCACCGCTACCCGAAAGGCTTCTGCGGTGTTGAACTGCGTATCCAGTCGCGTCATTCCGAAAGTTGCCGAGTTGAATGCCGAGGGGGTTGACGAGGGGGCGGGATCGCCGCTTTCATCGCTCAACTCCCAGATGCCGATTACGGGCAGCAGTTTGGCTTCAGTGGGCTGACCCGTTTCGTCTAGGGCGATTACGGCGACTGAGGCGGTGCGATTCGCCTGCGCTGTGAATTCGAAAAAATCGGCACTGCCGTAGCCGGAAATCCACGAACCCCATGCTCCGCCTTGTGGAAGAGCCGCCGGATTCGCGTAGGTAGAACCGCTGCCGGCATGCTCCTGCGCGATTTCATCTCCTAACATTAAGATATCTCGCTCCGCATTGGATCCATTCGATACCGTGACTACGACGGGAGCGAATGCGCCCGACGGAGTCACCTGTGTTGGAGCGTACGGCTCGACTCCCATGGACCAGGCCGGGTCCAACGTTTCTACGCTTAACTGGTACTCGGCAGTGGTTTGCCCGGAAGGAATCATCAGTTCACCCAGATCGAAGAAGCCTTCTAGCGAGGGATCGTTCGAGCCCCACCGGTCGTAGCGAAGACCATTGCCATCAACGTATCCGTCAATGATGTTGCCGGCGTTACCGCAAAACAGAAATCCAGAAACGGATGTTGCAACGTACTGCCCCGAGGGCTGACCTGAGACCAACAAGCGGGCGACGACGTTCACGCCTTGCATCGGCTGCACCGCATTACCGGAGGCATCGGTGAAATAGACGCTGCCGTACACTCTGCCCTCCGGTTGCGGGTCCTCGGTTACGGGGTAGAGGCGGGTGAGGGAGTCCATGTCGTCCATTTTGGGAACGGCGGCGTTCGGATAACAGATGCTGATGGGGACGCAGGAAATCGGATCGGCAAAATGCATCACCGGAAATCCGGCAAAATCGGCCTGGGTTGGAGGCGGTTTCTGGGTTATCACATTCAGGTTCGCTTGCGACCATCCCAATCCAATGGTGCGCCCCAGCACCCGCACCAGACGGTATTGGACGTCCGGCAACTGCGCGCTGGTGGCGGCGCAGACTCCGTTGATCACGACTAGCGAGTGCACGATATTTCCGGCGGGAGAGAAGTTGTCGGGTCCGCCGTAAACAGCGTTGGTAAAACAATCCTCCACGTCTCCAGCACCTTCGCCGAGTATGGCGTCGGTGACCGTGCCGTCGTAGTCGTACACGATTCCGACTGGAGTGCCGGTGGCGGAAGGTGTGATGTCGGCGGGGGCGGTGACAACTCCTTCGCCGTTGGTCTCGATGTTGCTGCCGTTCACGTCTTCCGCGAGATGGCCGGCCTGCGATGCGGTGAGAGTGATGCCGGGGATGGTGGTCCAGGCGCTGAAGGCGGTGGCGACGAAAGCATCGGCTTGCGCACCGGGCAGGATCGGGCTCAAGTCTCCCTGGTCGGTGAAGTACTGTACGGATCCGTTTGCCCAGATCAGCGGCTGGCCTTCGACTCCAGGGTCGTAGCCGGAGCCGGCTACAAAAGCCGGGCCTGCGGCGCGGCTGGCCGTCGCGCACAGCAGAAAAACGGCGATGGCTACAATTCGTCTGCGCATGTTCACTCCTCTCGGGCGCGGCGGATGGCGCGCTCCAGTTGCATGACGCTGACGCTCGCTCCGGCGGCGCTTGGATCTAGTGCGATCTGCCCTCGTGGCCCACCGACCGGACTGGTCAGGCCCAAGCGGCTCGGCGGGTATAAGAAGATAAGAATGTGCTGGCCTTTACTCATTGGGCGATGCATGGACCAGGCTCCGGCCCACTCGTGAATGGTGAGAACTTGTCCACGCTCTACGCCGGCGATGGGCTCGTCCACCCGAAAGCTCAGCTTGATGGACGGCGTCTGCCCCGGAGTGGGTCGATCGACGGCAGACGGCGGCGGCGCTGCAGCTAGCACCGTGCCGGCAAATATCATTCCGGCGCGGCGCGAAAGATGCTTCCATTGAGGGCCGAGAACATGCTCGGCAGTGGCTTGGTCCGAGGATTGCGCGGCTGCCAAGCTGGACAGACAAATAACAGCAACGGCTAACAGACGTCCTGACGCACGCATCGCTAGTCTCTTTCTGGAGGGAACGGGACCGGGAAAGGTCCTGGGAGTGGAATCAGCTTAGCGCGTCAGGGATCTAGCGGATGTGCAGGTCGTCACTGTGGATTTGTGATGAATCGACAGAGGGTGGAAGTGGCTACTGAACTACTTCTGATTGGCGCGGTTGGCCTTCTTGACCGCCTTCTCTTGCTTCTTCTCGGCCTTCTTCGCTGCTTTCGCCTGTTTCTTGTTCGCCTTCTTCAACATCTTTTGCTGTTTTTTGATCGCCTTCTGGGACTGGCGTTGATTTTCTTCGGGACTGATGCGTTGAGCTTGAGCCGGCATTGCGGCCGCAAAACTCAAGACGGCCAGCAGCAGGAAGGCTGGGATTCGTTTCATAACCTCTCCGACGGGTAGAACCTGAAACGATCTTACACCGGGTCGAGCCCCGGTTGGCAGACCGGGAGTTACTTCTGTAATCCGAGCGCTGGAAAAGGCGCCAGTGAATCGGGCCTGTGCATTTTGCGTTTTGATCGACCTACCCTCGACCTACTGCGTTACCCGGAATGCGACGTTGCTCTGGAGCGTGCCCACTGGTGTCGTCACTTCGACCGTACCGGTGGTGGCGCCGGCTGGAACGTTGGTTTTGATTTCGGAATCCGAAACGACCTGGAACGTCGCCGCAGTCCCGTTAAAGCTGACGCTGGTCGCGCCCGTCAGATCCGTCCCCAGGACAGTCACTTTCGTCCCGATCTTTCCGGAGTTTGGCTCTGTCTCCACAAATGGGGCAAGGCCCGTCGAGAGGCTGAAGATCGTGCCGTAACCATTGGAGCCGCCCACTATTGTCGTCCCATAAAAGTTCCCATTGGTGGACTGCAGCAGCCCTGCGTAGGGGTTGCCGCCGTCAGTGCCATCGAAGCTGTAAAGCGCGGTCAACGTGCCATCTGGCGTAAGTTCGAAAACCATGCCACAGCTGTCGAACGAACAGGAGGTCTCGGCAATTCCGCCAAATTCAGTTGTCAGGTAAAAGTTCCCGTCGGTGGCTTGTATCAGCCCACCGTAAGGACCGATGCCGTTGGTGCCTTCGAAGGTATATAACGTGGTCAGCTTACCCTTAGCTGTGATTTTGAAGACCGTTCCATTACCACTGCCCCCTGTAGCGGTTGTCCCATAGAAATTCCCGTCAGTGGCCTGGATGAGTCCGGCAGAAGGGAATTCGCCGTCGGTTCCATCGAAGCTGTAAAGATTAGTCAGCGCACCCTTACTGGTGATTTTGAAGACCGTGCCATAACCGTTGGTTCCGCCTTCGGAAGTCGTACCGTAGAAATTGCCGTCAGTGGCCTGTAACAATCCGGCGAAGGGACGTTCGCCGTCAGGGCCGCCGAAGCTGTATAACGAAGTCAACTGGCCCTTCCTGGTGATTTTGAATACCGTGCCACAACCATAGTCATAGATACAGGTATCGCTGGTCCCGCCATTGTAGGTGGTCCCGTAAAGCTTTCCGTCGGCGGCCTGAATCAGGCCGGCGTAAGGCGTAGTGCCATCGGTTCCGTCGAAGGTGTGGAGGGTGGTCAGCTTGCCCCTTTTCGTAATCCTGAAGACCGTGCCCCAGCTATTCCCCTCAGTCGTCGTCCCGTAGAAGTTGCCGTCTGTACCTTGTGCCAATGCGCCAAAAGGGAAGGCGTCATTGCTGAAGTTATACAGGTTGGTCAGTCCGCCATCAGGTGTGATTTTGAAGACGGTGCCTCCGCTGTTGGCGCCGCCATACTGGGTCACCCCGTAGAAGTTCCCGTCGGTACCCTGGATGACAGGCGCCCATGGTGCAGAACCGTTGTCCCCGCTGAAATTCGTCAGAGTCGTGAACGTCTGGGCAGGGGAGGCAATCGCCGCCGTAACACACAACACCAGGACCAGGCGGGCTATAGCACGTGGGCCGAGAGTTTTCAGTTTGGTCATTGGGAATCCTCTGTCGTGCGAGCGCCGCGGGTCACGTAAGTCCAAAATTTCAGAGACAACAGCGGACTGGCCGCGAGGCGAGGGCTGGAGTCATGCGTCCAGTGCCGACGGCTGAAATTGTCTCCCCCGTCTAAGAAGCTGTCAATCTGCAACATTGTGCGGTAGGGGCAACTTTGAGAACTTAGTGGATCGTCTTCGTTTTTCGCGACATGTAATCCATTAGCAGATATTGGCCGAGCGTGTAGGGCGTGGTGAAGTAGGCTTTGCCGCGGCACATCTGGGTTACTTTCTGGACGAACTGCACCAGTCCATAGTCGGACGCCAGCATGAAGGTGTTGATGAGCACGCCGGCTCGCTTGCACTTTGACACTTCTTCGAGCGTCTGGCTGACCACCAGCGGATCTAGGCCGAAGGCGTTTTTATAAATGCGCCCATCTTCGAGCGTAAGGGCGGATGGTTTGCCGTCGGTGATCATGACGATCTGCTTCATATCCTTACGTTGACGTTGCAGGATGCGTTGCGCCATGCGCAGGCCTTCACGCGTGTTTGTGTAATAAGGACCGACCTTCACCCGCGCCAGTTGCGAGAGCGGAACTTCTTCCGCCGAATCGTGGAACAGCACCAAGGACAGCGAGTCTCCGGGATATTGCGTTCGGATTAATTGCGAGAGCGCCATCGCAACTTTCTTCGCCGGAGTGAAGCGGTCTTCTCCGTACAGGATCATGGAGTGCGAACAGTCGAGCATCAGCACCGTCGCGCACGATGACTGGTATTCGCATTGATGCACCTGCAAGTCGCGGTATTCGAGGTTGAGAGGAAGTCCGAGGCCTTCGCGCTGGATGGCGCCGAAAGCGTCGCCGTGATGTCGAGGTTCAAGCGTGTCGCCGAACTCATAGGGCTTCGACGCTCCGCTCGCTTCGATGCCGGTCGCCATGTCGCGCGTGTCGTGGCGTCCGAAACTCGACTTGCCTAGTGATCCGAGAAGATCGCGCAGAGCTTTGAAGCCGAGAAAGTCGAGGCTCTTGTCGGTGATCTCGAATCTTGCCTGTTGCTGCGGATCGCCGACCTGACCGCCGATGCTCGAGTTCTTGGACGGGTCATGTGGCTGATCGATGGAAATGTAATCTTCCTGCTGCAGGCGCTCGATCAGCTTTTCGATCAACTCCTCCAGGTCGCCATCCATCTGCATCTGCTGGAGACGGTCGCGCATTTCCTCATCGAACATCTCGCTATCGAGTAACGCTTGTTCGAGGGCGCGCTTCAAGTCGTCGAGAGTCTGTTCGCCTTCGGGCAGTTCGTACCAGAAATTGTCATTGAATCCGCTTTGCAGAAAATAGTCGGAGAGCGCGCTGAGCAGGTCTTCCATGCTCATTTCGCCGGCGGGGTCGGGGACGTATTTGCTGTAGCGGATGCGTTTCATGAACAGCTTTCAGCTATCAGTTGTCAGCTATCAGTTACGGCTCGTCGCGTCGATCATCTTGCTCTCACTGAGAACTGAGAGCTGACGGCGGATAGCTAGTTGAATCCTCTCTTCCGCCCTAGCCCCGGCTCTTCGCGCTCGAACGTTGGCTGCTTCTTGGCACCTTCATGGGCTTCTCTCCCGCCGTGAACACTCGCTCTTCGTTGCGTCCGATTTTCTTGTGCGCGTGCAGGCCTTCGAGGATGAACTCTGCCGCCGATACCTGCATCTCGGCGCTGTCTTTCGGGCCGACGTTCAACTTGCCGAGTTTTTCCATCAGACCCTGAATCTGTCTTAGACCTTCTAGGACTTCCTCGGCTGCGGCGTTGTCACCGAGTTGAATCTCGCCTCCCAGATCGAACCACTGCACCACCTGATTCAGATTGACACCGTGCAGATGAGTATCGAATGCTTTCGCTACCGCGGTGCGTATCAACTCGCGACTCACAAAATCCGCGCCTTTCATCTCGCCTTCGTATTCCAGTTCGAGCTTGCCGGTGATCGCCGGGAGCGCCGCGTAGATGTCGCTGATTCGCGGCACCACAAATTTCTCCTGATGCGTCAGCGCGCGGCGCTCGGCGTTCGACACTACGTTTTCGATGGCCGAGATAGGCAGGCGCTGGCTCACACCCGAGCGCTTGTCAACTTTCTTGTCGTCGCGGGCGGCGAAGGCGATGCGCTCGATCACTTCCTGCACGTAATTAGGGATATGCAACCGCGATGTTCCATGTTCGTTATCGCGGTCTGATCCATGCTTCCTGCGCGGTGATCGCGATGCCTTCTTCGACCGTTGCCGGATAGTGGGTGCGGATCTCGGAGCCGATGCGATCTTTCAGAGGCGTGATGATTTTGCCGCGCGCGGTGTAGTCTTCAGGATTCGCGCTGAATACGATCGCTACGTCCAGCGGCAGGCGAATCGGATATCCCTTAATCTGCACGTCGCCTTCCTGCATGATGTTGAAGAGTCCGACTTGAATCTTGCCGGCGAGATCGGGCAATTCGTTGATGGCAAAAATTCCGCGATTGGCGCGCGGCAATAATCCGTAATGCACGGTGAACTCGCTGGAGAGTTCGTGGCCGCCGCGCGCCGCCTTGATGGGATCGATATCGCCGATCAGGTCCGCGATGGTGACATCGGGCGTGGCCAGTTTCTCAACGTAGCGGTGTTCGGGAGCGAGCCAGGCAATGGGCGTGGCGTCTCCTTCTTTCGCCACCAGTTCGCGGCATCTTCGGCAGATCGGCGCGTAGGGATTATCGTGGATTTCGCAGCCAGCGACGTACGGCATCTGCGGATCGAGCAACGTTGTCAGGGCGCGCAGGATACGGCTTTTCGCCTGTCCGCGCAAACCTAGGAGAATAAAATTATGCCTTGAGAGGATCGCATTGGTGATTTGAGGCACGACCGTGTCGTCGTATCCAACGATGCCCGGAAATATCTGGCCGCCTTCGCGCAGCCGCAACATCAGGTTCTCGCGCAGCTCATCTTTTACGCGCCGCGATCCGAGACGCTGCGCACTGAAAGGACTTTGGCGCAATTCGCCGAGAGTCCGGGCGGAACTCATGGTTGGACCTCCGAAGGAAACAGCCTTAGGCGGATTATACCGCTGCGGAGAGTCGTCAGTTGTCAGTCGTCAGTTTTCAGTTAAATCAGTTCCTTGCTTGCTGACAGCAGCTGGTTGGCCTGAGGCAAGTCTAGCTAGTAGATGAAACGTCGTTCTGCCTTCGGCCCGACGGCATATACTTTCTATCCATGTTCGACCGCTCCCAGGTTGCGTGCTTCTCGGCCGTCTTATTTGCGGCCAGTATTGCCTCTGCTCAGACTGAATTCTCGGCTGACCTCGTGGATTTGCTGAAGCCAGGAGCGCCGACTCTGGCCAAAATCTATTTCGCCAAAGACAAGAGGCGCATAGAGATGCAGGCCGCTAGCGGAGAAGACACAATCATCTTGAGAGTCGCCCAACCTACCGCCGCTAAGAAAGGCGCCCACATACAGGTCGCGGGATCGGGGGCCGCGATCATCATGGATCTGGCCGCGAACGCCTCGACCGTCCTGTGGCCCAAAGAAAAAACATACGCTCAAGAATCTCTGAAACATCTGGCGCCCGCTGAACTTTACGGGCTGTATGCGTACATCCGGCCGAAGAACGCCGACGACGCTTGCAGCGAATGGATGCAGAGGCCGGGTGCGGAGAGTTATAGCTGCCGCAGCCCGCCGGCCTGTTTGAGGTTCCGGCTGGCTATCGCAGGTACTATCCGGCCGACTGACCCACAGTGATTGGCGTTGAGCTAGTTCCAGCGCGCCTTTGCCGCGCGGCGCAGACCGGGCAGAATCGCCTCCAGATATCCGATCACCGCTTCCAGCCGTTTTGCTTCCGACAGCGTCGAAAGCAGGTTCTGCTTGAAGTCGAGGTCGAGCGGGAGCGACCCGGCTAGCAAGAACGATAGATCGCCGGCGTGTTCATCGGGGCCGCTGGGCTCGGCGCCGGCTAGTTTCGCGATTTCGGCGTGCAAGCGGACGGCACGGGAGATCATCTCCGTTGCCGGCTTCTCCGGTTCGTCTTCGACTACTGAAATCTCAGCCTGCAAAAACGATCGATCATCGTTGACCTCGATCACTTCAAAGCGCTCAACCCCGCGCGTCAGGATGTCCATGCGACCATCGTCGTACTTCTTGGTGACGGACATGATCTCGGCGGTGCAGCCGATGTCGGCGACTCCCTCGGAAGACGCCCGCACCACACCGAATGGCTTTTTCTTTTCCAGGCATTCCGCGATCATCTCCTTATAGCGTGGTTCGAAAATGTGCAGCGGCAGCGGGACTCCCGGCAGCAGCACCAGTTCGAGCGGAAAGATGGGTAAGAGCGAACTCACGGCGTTCCTGTGGACAGATTAATGCTGACGATTTTACGCTACTGCGGAAGCTCTCAGCTGTCAGCTATCAGTGAGAGCCTGACGGCTGACGGGTTTTACTGAGAGCTGACGGCTGATGACTGACAGCTGCCGGTTTGACTTGCCGCCCTACACCCTATACAAGGGTCGCCATGGAGATGGAGGGAAAAGTCGTCGTCGTGACCGGGGCTTCCATGGGAATCGGGGAAGCCGTTGCCAAAGTTTTTGCCGACGCTAGAGCCCGCGTTGTGCTGCTGTCGCGCGATGCCAGTCGCTCCGAAGCCGCCCGCCAGCGGGTTGGACACACCGATCATACGATCGCCATGGCCTGTGATGTTCGCAATCGCGAAGAAATCGACCGTGCGCTGGCACTCACGCTGCATAATTTTGGCCGCGTGGATGTCTGGGTCAATAACGCTGGCGTTGGCATTCGTGACTCGGTTGCTGATATGGAGACCTCCGCGCTGCGCGAATTATTCGAAACCAATTTCTTCGGCACCATCAATTGCTTACAGGCAGCGGTTCCCGCCATGCGCCAAACCGGCGGCGGAACCATCATCAACGTTTCTAGCGTTGCTGGACACATTCCGGTGCCGTGCATGGCCATTTACTCGGCCAGCAAATTTGCGGTGAACGCAATCGGGAAAGGAGCGCGGCTGGAATTGCTCCGCGACAACATCAATGTGCTGACCGTCTGTCCCGGATATGTCGCGACGGATTTCGGCGCGCATGTGGTGGCCAATCGTCAGGGGACGGTCCGCCCGCCGGCCGTGCGCGGCATCACCGCCGAGCGTGTGGCACAGGCTGCCTATCGCGGCTATCGCAAACAGAAGCGCGAGGTCATCGTGCCATGGACCATGATCCCAGTCATCAAGCTCTACCAGCTATTTCCGGGAGTGGTCGAGTGGGGAATGGCTCGGGCCATGCGGAATTCCCGCAGTGATAAAACAAGACCCAAAAGTAAAGAAAAGTAAATCCCGCTAACCTTCATCTTCCCGAAGCATCCAATGAAATAGGCAGAACTGCAGTCTTCCACCCCCGGCAAAGGGCCGTTTGCACGGCGGCTCTGGGGGTGGAGGCTGCTGTTAACCTTTCCCGGCTCCCTTTCGTTAGAATAGGGTTATGAAATTCCCCTCCCTACCTGCGCGGTTGGCTTCCCTAGTTTTGTCTTCGCTTTTGGCTTTCGTCGCACTGTTCGGCGCCATGTCGCCCGAGGTGGCGCGCGCTCAGCAGGGCCCGCTCGACAAGACCGAGCCCAAGGGAATCACGGTTGACGAAATAATCAAGCGCTTCGCCGCAAAGGAAAAAGAATTCAAGGAAGCGCGCGATCAGTACACCTTCCGGCAGGACGTCCAGGTCATGACCCTCGACGGCGAGACAGTCACGGAAAGTACCAGCAAGTGTTCGACGTGACGTTTGACGACAAGGGACACAAGATCAAGAATGTGGTTTTTGCGCCGCAATCCTCGATAGAAAATGGGGGCATTTCGATGACGGAAGAAGACTTCGACGACATCGAGAACCGCCTGCCGTTTGTGCTGACCTCGGATGAACTCGGTGAGTACGACGTTCTCTACGTCGGCCAGCAAAAGCAGGACGAGCTGGATACCTATGTCTTCGACGTCGCGCCCAAGCAGATCCTCGGCAAGAAGCGCTATTTCCAGGGGCGGATCTGGGTGGACAACCACGATTTTCAGATCGTGGAGACTTATGGCAAGACCGTCCCCGACATTCGGAAGAAACATGGCAAAGAGGAGAATCTGTTCCCCAAGTTCACAACATGGCGCGAACAGATTGACGGCCAGTACTGGTTCCCCACCTACACGCGTGCCGAAGACACGCTCGAGTTCTCGCTGCGCGCGGTAAAGATCCGCGAGATCATTAAGTACACAAACTATCGACGGTTCGGATCAAAGTCCAGAATCACCTACGACGGGCAGGAAGTGCAGAAGGCGGATCCGAATCAGAAGCCGGAGCAGAAACCTGCCGAGCCGCCAAAGCCGCAGTGAAGAAGTTCCCTGCCACGTTGGGATAGTGATGGCGGGTGCGAATCATTAGCCTTGCAGGCATAGACTGGCAGGCATGGAATCACGACGTTCGTCAACTCGGTGGGGAATCATCATTATTGCCGTTGCTCTCATGATTCCGCTGTCGATGTCCGTTAGGGCTCGCGGACAAGAGAAGTTCAACTCCCGCGAAGTACATCCCGACGGAAGCATCACCTTCCGATACAAAGATCCGGCGGCCAGCAAAGCTTTGCTCCATCTCGATGGCGAGGAGAATCCCTTCGCTATGGAGAAAGGCGCTGATGGGGCGTGGAGCGTCGTCACACCTCCCCTGCAGCCGGAGATCTACGGATATATTTTCCAGGTTGATGGAGAGTATCGCCTCGACCCGACTAATACCGTCGTTCGGCCGAATCTGCTTTATCTCGGAAATACTGTCACCGTACCGGGCAACGCTCCCCAGTTGTGGGACGTGACTGATGTGCCTCACGGAGAGGTGCATCACCACTTTTACACTTCCAAGGTGGTGACTGGGCTGGTCGCGGGACAGAGCGATTACTTCGTCTATACGCCGCCGGGCTACGATCGGAAAAGAAGAAAGCCGTATCCTGTGCTTTATCTGTTGCACGGCTTTAGCGATATGGCGAACGCCTGGACCGAAGTTGGAAAAGCCAATTTCATTCTCGACAACTTGATTGCACAAGGCAAAGCGCGGCCGATGGTGGTGGTGATGCCAATTGGCTATGGCGAGATGAAGTTTGTGCTTGGCGGCGACAACTGGGGCGATGATAAAGCCGTCGACCGCAACGTGAATCTTTTCAGTCAGGCTTTGCTCACTGAAGTGCTGCCGCGGGTGGAGTCCGAGTATCGCGTTTCGAAGAAGAGGAATGACCGCGCGATTGCCGGACTCTCCATGGGAGGGTTGGAAAGTCTGACGATTGGACTGACGCATACCAGTGAATTCGGATGGATTGGAGGATTCAGCTCAGCGATTGAACAGCTGGACAAAGACCCGCGGCTGACGACCCTCAGCGGAAAGACGGCCCGTCTAAACTCGCTTTGGATCGCTTGCGGCACAAAAGAAGGCTTGCTCGAGCCCAACCGCAGGTTTGTCGCGTGGCTCGAACAAAAAACGTGGCGCTGACCGCGGTAGAGACTCCCGGCATGCATACCTGGATGGTGTGGCGGGATGATCTGGTGCGCTTTGCGCCGCTGTTGTTTCAGGGGAAGTAAGTAAGGTCGGCCTCATGCGGGGCGAAAGTCAAAGTAGCCATTTGCTCCCAGAGAGCTGGGGCGCATAAAGTAGCCATTTGCTCCCAGAGAGCTGGGGCGCATGAGGTCCTTCGCTTCGCTCAGGATGACAATTTAAATTGAGGTCGGTTGGTCCGGATGACAATTTAAATTTGAGACTTCGAGCTTGCCATCTCTCAATAGAACAGATACTTCCGCCACTTGTCGTCACGATGCCCCATCAAGCGCATGATGTGGCGACTGGTGTGGAGATTGAAGGAGCGGGGTTCGCGGGTGGGTCTCATGTTGGCTTCGTGCGGAAGCTGGTTGCCTTTGCGGCGGTTGCAGGGATGACAGCAGGCTACCAGGTTCTCCCAGGTGGAGAGACCTCCGCGAGAACGCGGAATGACGTGGTCGAGCGTGAGTTCGCCGGAAGGCAGCGCGGTACTGCAATACTGGCAGGTGTTGCGGTCGCGCAGCAGAATGTTTTTCCGCGAAAGCGCGCGCGACTGGTGGGGAATGCGGCGATACTCCAGCAGACGGATCACCGAAGGCACGCGCACGGCCACGCGGGCGGCGTGCAGGAAGTGTCCGTTTTCTTCTTCGGTCATGGCGACGCCCTTCAGCACCAGCACAATGGCGCGGCGCGCGGCACAAACGTTGATCGGCTCGTAGGACGCGTTCAGCACCAGCACGGGCTGATGCAGGGCATGGCCATCATTTTCCTGATGCATGCCGGAAGCTAGCATCGCCGCTGGAAGATGCGATCGCATGCTGCCGCCGAAATTGTGCAAGCGCAACGACATGATCTTTACTATTTCTTCCTATCCGTGAGCTGCAGTGTCCGCGCGATATTCGTCCCCTTCTTCCGACGTATCTTCTGGCAGATTCTCCGCGAGATCCTCAATTATCGAAAGCACACTCGGAAATCTTCAATGTGCGCGCCACTGTCGCCACCCAGACTCGCGCTGCTCCTGCGCGGAGAAGAACGCGAGCGCATTCGGAGGCCGTGGTCCCGGTGGTAAGAACATCATCCACCAATAGGATGTCGCGTTTCAAGATTTGCGTTGGATCGCTTACTCCAAAGGCACCTCGCAGGTTTTCACGCCGTTGATGACGAGTCAGTCCGATCTGGCTGCCGGTCTCGCGGCGGCGCAGCAGGACTTCCGGCGCACAACTCAAATCTCTTCGGGCGCGACAATTGCTTCAGGGCGCTGCGTGCGATCGTCTCTGCCTGATTGAATCCGCGCTGGGCTTGCTTGCGTCTGTACAGCGGAACAGGAACCACCGCGACGGTTCCGACGGGCATCGCCTGCTCCAGATTGGCAATCGTTTCCGCCAGCATGCGCCCTAGAACCGTGGCCGCGGGACGAACCTGCTGGAACTTGAGGACGTGAATCAAATCGCGCAATTCGCCGTCGTAGCGCCGTAGGCGACGGCGCGCTCGAATGGAGGATCGGCTCGCTGGCAGAGCAAGCAGCGCGACTCTGCGCGATCCGTTTCTGCGCCGACGACATAGGCCGACAAATGCAGCGTTTCGCCGCAAACGGAGCAGTACGACCCTTGCAGCGGTCGCAGCGCGCGCAGACAGCTTTCACAAACCGGAAGTCGGGAAACCTTGAGGAGCGGAGAGCTACAGATGCGGCAATCGGCAGGAAAGAAAGTGAAGAACAAAGACGCAGCGGCGCGCTCGGCAAAGCGGATGATACCCGTGCTCCGCGATCCCATGGCCCGCCGCTTGGCCCTGGGCAGCCCGTATTCGAAACCCAGTACTGCTGAAGACGGCCTCCCGCACCCGGCCAGCCGATCATGCTTCGCCGGGCCACGCTTGCGCGCTACAACTTAGTCAGTATAAGCCGCGGTGCACGCGCTATGCAACGCGGCTGTCGGGCTTCGATTGAGCCTGCACGTCGGACTGCGATTCGGACTGCGATTCGCCCGGCGTTGACTCTGTGCCTGCTTGCGGACCTGAACGCGTTCGATCGCCGGAATGGTGCGGAAGATGTAGCTGCGGTGATAGCAACGCTCACAACGGACCGGTTGCAGTAACAACAACGGAAGCACATACCTTTCAAAGAAACCGCGAGCGCGGGAACGGTAGGCTTCCTGCCCGCCACAACCGCGGCAGTGGAATTCCTCGAAAAATCGGCTCCATGAGGGATTAATAGGGGGAGTCACAAAACACCTCGTGGATAGAGCTATTGTAACCCTGATTAGGATGCAAAGTTGCGAGTAAAAGAGCGGGGTCTCCGCTTGCCAGCCTTCCCTGGAAAACACACCGGCACTTGTAAACCAGCCTTTCCGCATGATAAGGTGCGCCGTCGCTGCTAATGTGAATCGGCCATGAAATTCTTATTTCTGATGACGACTTTGAAGACCACTCTGATGACCACTTTGATAATCACGAGGACCCTATGAGCGCTCCCGCGGGTGACGCCCCCGGAACTGTCGGCAAACATCGCCCCTACGTTCCGGAAACCATGCAAATGAAGGAGTTGACCTTCCGGGCAATACTTCTGGGGCTGGTCCTGACCGTGGTTCTCGGGGCGGCGAACGCTTATCTCGGTTTGCGTGCCGGCATCACGATCGCGGCGACGTATCCCGCGGCGGTCATTGCCATGGCGGTGCTGCGGGCATGGAAAGGATCCCTGCTCGAAGAAAACATCGCTCGAACCGCGGGCTCCATTGGCGAGTCGGTGGCGGCGGGCGCGATCTTTACTCTTCCGGCATTCGTGCTGGCCGGGAGTCTGGCCTAATTTCTGGTCCTTCGATTCCTACTGGAAATCGACCGCGCTGATTATGGTGGGAAGCATTCTGGGCGTCCTCTTCATTTCTCTGGTGCGACGAGTCATGGTGGAAGATCCCGAACTTCCCTTCCCGGAATCGGTCGCGGCTTCGGAAATTCACAAGGCCGGGCAGCGTGGCGCGCAAGCTGCGAAATATCTTTTCTGGAACATCGGCGTGGGCGGAATTGTGTACATCCTCGGAAGCTTCGGGCTGTTCGCCGCCGGCAAGGATTTTCTCTTTTCCGTGGGGAGTCTGGGACGCAGCCAGGTCCGGCTTGGTCTTGCCGGGAGCAAGAATATCGTTGCGACAGGCGGCATCAGTACGTTCGCCGCTCCCAGCGTCAGCCCCGCTTATCTGGGGGTCGGTTACATCATCGGGCTTCGGCTTGCCTCCATCCAGTTTGCGGGCGGCGTGCTTGCCTGGGGATTGATGGTTCCGCTGCTCATTTATTTTCTCGGACCGCAGATCAAACAATACCTCCCGGCGGATACTTCAGGCGACTGGACCACCATGGCGATTTCGGTGTGGAAGTTCGTGGTGCGTCCCATCGCGGTTGGGGGAATGCTGGTGGGAGCGGCTTACACGCTGTTCAAAATGGGCAAAAGTTTGACGGCGGGCTTCGGCAAAGCGATCAGCGATTTGCGCCAGACGGCGGACCAGCGGGCCCAACTTTCGCGCACCGAGCAATACATGAGCTCGAAAGTTGTCTTTGGCCTGATCGCTATCATGTTCGGCTTCATGTGCATCCTCTATGTGCATCTCACCGGCCTGGTCTGGCCGGCTATCTTCGCCGCGGCAGTGATGCTGGTGGTCGGCTTTTTCTTCGCCACGATTTCAGGAAGCCTCGTCGGCATGATCGGCTCTTCCAATAACCCAATTTCCGGCCTGACTCTTTCGACGCTGCTGATCGCGGCCCTGCTCATGGTTTCGCTGGGAGTGTCGGGAAGTTCGGGCGTGTTGGCCGTATTGAGCGTGGCGGCGGTGGTTTGCGTCTCCTCGGCGGTTGCCGGTGAGTTGCTGCAGGACTTCAAAGTCGGCTACATTCTTGGCGGAACTCCGCGCAAGATTCAGATTGCCGAATTGATCGCGGTGGTGGTCGCGAGTCTGGTCATGTACTTTCCCGTCGCGCTGCTGAATAAATCCTTCGGCTTTGGCAGTCGTGAACTCTCGGCACCGCAGGCCGGACTCATGGCCACACTGGCGGTTGGCGTTGTGGGCGGCGATATGCCCTGGCCTCTCGTCGTCGTTGGCGTCTTCATGGGCATCGCCATGATCATGATGCAGGTGCGCAGTCCCATGCTGGTGGCCGTGGGAATGTATTTGCCCTTCGAGACTACATTTGCGATCTTTCTGGGTGGAGTCTTCCGCGCTCTGGGAGACTGGCTGGCCAAACGGCGCGGCTTCAATCCTGCGCAGATGGCGCGAGCCGAGAACGCGGGAGTGCTGACCGCTTCGGGGCTGATTGTTGGAGAATCCCTGATGGGCCTGGTTTGGGCGGGAATCGTGGCGGTCGCAAAAATTCGCAATTTCGCCATACCGCAGATATTTTCCAATCCCTCGTATCTTGTGGGGCTGGTCGTGATGGCGGGTCTGGCGGCGCTGATGATTCTGATTCCGCTCTCCAGCGCAGGCGATCCGAATGAACCCGCGCCTCCAACCGGCATGATGTAAGCGTGAGCATGTCGATCGCGGAAAACATCGCCCGAGTTCGCGAGCGGATCGCAGCCGCGGCGCGCAGGGCGGGCCGCAATCCAGACGAAATCACTTTGATGGGCGTGAGCAAGACGTTTCCGCTGGAGAGCATCCGCGAAGCCTACGCCGCCGGGCTGCGCGTTTTCGGCGAGAACCGGGTGCAGGAATTTGCCGGCAAGGCAGCCGCTTTGCGCGATCTGCACGACGCCGAATGGCACCTGATCGGACACCTTCAGACAAATAAAGCCGCGAAGGCGGCGGAGTTATTTGATGCGGTGGATTCCGTGGACTCTGTGCGCATGGCGGAGAAGCTGAATACGTTCGCGGCGAGCGCGGGCAAGACATTACCTATCCTGATCGAGATCAATGTCGGCGGTGAAGACGGCCAAGAGCGGAGTCGCCCCTGACTCCGACGAACTGGAGCAGATTCTGCAAGGCGCGCCGCGATGGGGGAATCTGAAAATTCGCGGCCTGATGACCGTTCCGCCGTTCAGTCGAAGATCCGGAGGGCTCGCGAGCCTACTTTTCGCCAACTTCGTCTGGTCCGCGATGACATCGCCGCGCGTGGGCTGCCGAAAATCGGCATGGACGTCCTTTCCATGGGCATGTCGCACGACTTCGAGGTCGCAATTGAAGAGGGAGCGACGTGTGTGCGCGTGGGGACGGCTATATTTGGGCAGAGAGGGCGCGCTCAACCCCAGTGAATGTAGAGTGGACACTCTTGTCCGCTGCCGTTGACCTTGGGGTTGACCTTGACTGTCATAAGAGCAACGTCAACAGCAAAGTCAAAAGCAGCGGACAGGAGTGTCCGCTCTACAAAACCTCGATGCTCGTGATTCACAATTCGCCTAACGGCGTTATCTTCGCCGTCAGCGTCCATCCGCGCGCCAAGAAGAATGCTATAACAGGTGGAGTCGGCGACGCGCTGAAACTTTCCCTTACAGCACGGCCCGTGGATGGCAAGGCCAATTCAGCCTGCACTAAATTTCTTGCAAAGCTTTTGAAGGTACCGCGTTCCTCCGTTACTATTGCAGCCGGCCATGGCAGCCGGAATAAAGTGATCTGTGTTGCGGGCTTGTCGGCGGAAGCAGTACGGCAGCTTTTACACTTGAAGCCTTGAATATCTGAAGTCGGGAGCGACGCTTGACCTTTTCGCAACGCTTCGAAGAAATCCGCACGGGCTTCGAGCGGCCATTCTGGGTCGCGAACATCAGCGAAATCTTTGAACGCCTTTCCTACTATGCGGTTTTTGCGGTGCTCGTGCGCTACCTGCATGAGGCGCTGCAGTTCCCCGTCGATCAGGCCACCAGTCTTGGCGGATTCTTCGGAGCGGGCGTTTGGGTGATGGCGATATTTGGGGGCGCGGTGGCCGACCGCATCGGCTTCCGGCGGGCGCTTTCGCTGGCGTACTTTATTTTGAGCTGCTCTTACTTCCTGGTCGGCTCTATCGCAGCTCCGTGGCTGGCGCCGGTGCGCTCGGTCGTTCCGCTTGGACTACTGGTGGGTATCGTTTTGTTCTTACCCGCGCTCGGCGTGGCCATGGTTAAACCGAGCGTCGTGGGTACGACGGCGCGGTGCTCGAAGGAAAATGTTCGTTCGATCGGATACTCCATCTACTACACGCTGGTGAATATTGGCAGTTTCATGGGGCCGTTTCTCGCGGGATGGGTGCACTCGCGCATGCGGGTCGAGAACGTTTTTCGTCTCGCCGCGCTCAGCGTGTTCCTGATGTTTATCGCCGTCCTGATTTTTTTCCGCGAACCGCGGAGAACAGATGGCCAGGCAACCGCTTCACTGGCGGAGGTGGGACGCAACTTTCTGACCGTGCTTGGCAACTGGCGGTTCGTCCTTTTCCTGCTGATTTTTTCAGGCTATTGGATTGTCTTCTGGCAGCAGTACCTCATTCTCCCAATCTATATTCATGACTATGTAAACGCCTCGGCGAATACGGAACTGATCCTGATTGCCGACCCGTTGATCGTGATCACGCTTACTGTCGCGGTCAATGCTTTGACGCGACGAATTCCGCCGCTCCCGGCGATCACGCTCGGGACTTTAATTACGGCCTTGGCGTGGCTTGTCTTAGCATGGCACCCACACGTCTGGACTGCGGTCGTGGCGCTTATGATTGTGGCCCTGGGCGAGATCATTCAGTCTCCGCGTTATTACGAATATGTTTCCCGGCTTGCGCCTCCGGGACAGCAGGGCACCTACATGGGTTTCGCCTTTCTCCCCATCGGAATCGGTTCGCTGATTGCCGGAAAATTTGGCGGCATGGTTATCCATCACTTTGGCGAAGTCACGCATCAACCGGAGCGCATGTGGTGGGCGGTGACCGGCGTCGGCGTGGCGACCGCGGCGCTGTTGTGGGTCTATGACAAGACTTTGCGGACAGGCGGCGTTCCGGTCAAATAAGGGAACATGCCCGAGCGAAAAATCACTCCCAACCGTGTGGCGGATGAAATCCGACGCGCGCTGAAGAAAGGCGGCTCAGCCGAGCATGCCGCAGGTGTGCAGTGGTTTTTCAAGGAGGAAATCAAATCGCACGGCTGGTACACGGCCGCATTAAGAAAAGCCGCTGTGCGAGTCCGGCACGGTCTTGCCCGTGAACACGGAATGGATTTCGTGGTGCGGGTGGCCGACAAACTCTTCTCCGGCCGGAATCTTGAAGAAAAGGTGTCCGCCGTTTTCCTGCTCGAAAATCAAACCAAGAATTTCGGCGAGGAAGAATTTCGGCTCTTCGCTTCCTGGCTCGACCGTGTATCGAGTTGGGCCGATCACGACGCGCTGGTGCACGATGTGCTGGCTCCGATGGTTGCCGCCGAACCCTCCCGCAGCCGCCAAGTTTTTCTGTGGGCTGAGTCGGCGAATCGTTGGCGGCGGCGCGCGGCTTGCGTGGCGCTTATACGCGGAACGCGGGAGCGGCAGTTCTTCCCGCAAATCTTGCGGCTTTCAAATCAATTGTTGAAAGATGAGGACGATATGGTGCAGAAGGGATTGGGCTGGCTGTTGCGCGAGACCGCCAAGGCCGATCCTCAGCGCACCGTGCCTTACTTGATGAAAATCCGAAAGAAGGCGCCGCGACTGGTGTTGCGCACCGCTTGCGAGACGCTTCCAGTAGCTACGCGAAAACTAGTGTTGCGCTCACGGGCAAGTGCCTGAACCACGGGAGACACAGGGGAAACGCCCGGCTCACGTCGCCAGAGCTTTATCGCGCAACCCTCCGTACCGATTTTCCTAAGACCTGAAACCTAAGACCTCAGTCCTGCCTCTCACAAGCCTTCGTCTTCCAGATGTTTCTCCACTTCCAGAGCCGCCATGCAGCCGGAGCCGGCGGCGGTTATGGCTTGGCGATAGCGGCGGTCCTGCACGTCGCCGCACGCGAACACTCCGGGCACTTTCGTGAAGACGTTCCTATTCGTGACCAGGTAGCCATCGCGATCGGTTTCGAGCTGGCCTTCGAAAATCTTGGCATTCGGGATGTGGCCGATCCCCAGAAACATTGCACTGGTGGGGAACTCCCAACTTTCGCCGGTTTTCAGATTGCGCAGACGCAGGGCGGTGACTTCTTTCTTGCTGACATCGAGCACATCCTCCACCACGGTATCGTTGAGAAATGCGATCTTTGGATTCGCGCGCGCGCGATCAAGCATGATTTTCGAAGCGCGAAACTGGTCGCGGCGATGGATGAGCGTGACCTTGCTCGCGAAGCGCGTCAGAAATGTCGCTTCTTCCATGGCGGAATCGCCGCCACCGACCACCACGATCTCCTTGCCTGAGAAAAAGAAGCCGTCGCATGTCGCGCACGATGAGACGCCGTGGCCGATCAAGGCATGTTCGCTGGGCAGACCGAGCCAGCGCGCCGATGCGCCGCTCGCGATAATGAGCGTGCGGGTCTGAACCGTCTCTTTACCGAAAGTCAATTCGAACGGATGCTTGCTCAAATCGGCTTTGACCACGTGCCCGATGCGATACTCGGCGCCAAAGCGCGCCGCCTGCTTGCGCATGTTCTCGATCAGTTCCGGTCCCTGAATGCCTTCGGGAAAGCCGGGAAAGTTTTCCACCAGCGTCGTCATAGACAATTGTCCGCCGGGTTCGTGGCCTTCGATGATTAGCGGCTTGAGGTTGGCGCGGGCGCTGTAGAGGGCGGCGGTGTGGCCGGCGCATCCGGAGCCCATGATCACTACGTTGCGTATGTCCATATAGGTCAGAAACAGCAGAAGTCAGAAACAGTAGAACTCAGAAACAATGCTAGTAGATAGATTCTGAAAAACAGATTTCGCTTCAAACCGGTTACTGCGGCTTTTTCTTGGTTGCCGTCTTGCTTGGAGTTCCCGCGCCCAGGCGGGCCAGTTCCTGAGGCACCATTTTGCGCGCACCCAGAGCATCGCGATAGCGCTCCATGATCGAAGACGCGGAGTGGAAGATTGGTTCGTAGACCGTCTGATCCGTTGCCGGAGTTCCTTCCGTTCCCGAGCACCGTGCCAGCACTACCGATGACTTTCCAAAGCGCTCAAGTTTTACGCGTGACACTGGCGTGCTGGTGGATAACATCGCGGCCGCGGACGTTACGGTGGACGCACTGTCCTCGATCGAAATCTCCATCACATCTTTGGGCTCGCGCACGCGCATGACGAGCGTCTCCACCATATTCTTCGAATCCACGCTGAACGAGTATTGGACGTTGCTGAAGAGGGCAGCACCGGGGAACTCGCGCCGAATCCTCACCCAGTCCGCCGCCACGACCGGACCGGGCGGTAAGGGTTCCATGCCTGGGATCGGAGTGTTCGGGTCGAGTGTGGAACGCCCGCGGGATACTTCGTAGTCGGTGGCGAACGCGGGTTTGGCCGGGACTTTGGCCAGCGCCGCGGACAACTCTTTTTGCTCATCGGCCGAGGGCGCGCACACGTTGAGAACGTTTACTTTCACCTGAGGCTGGGAGGTGGAAGCCGGAGGTTGCTGGGCGGAGGCCGCTGTAACAACAAGCAGCAGTCGTGATCAGAATTTTGTGAGGGAACACGGCGAAATTGTATCAGGGAGCGCGGAGGTTAGAGGCTCGAGGCCAGATTTCAGTGTGAAACCCTACAGGCCAGCATTTCGAAGGGTGTTACCTTAGCAATCTGACCTCCGACCTCTGCAATCGTCTTCAGCAATCCTGTTCTGAATCCTAGTCTGCTGCCCCGGAATCGGCCTCGACCGCGCCATGCCGGCGCAGCAATTGTGGCAGATTCTGCGAAAACGCTGAGCGCGGGAGGACCATGTCACATCCCACTTCGTGCGCTTTCTGCTTCAGGTCTCCCTGCACGTGCGAGAGGAAGCCGATGATCGACGTCCCCTTCTTCAGCTTGCTTTTCAGTTTTGGGATGAGCGTCAAAGGCTTGGCATTGGCGTTGTTCAAGTCGAAGATGATCAGGGAAGGCTTTTCTTCGCCGTTGCTCGTCATCCGCTCGGTGAGTTCCTTTTCGTTCTTCACGAACTCTACCTTTACGTTCATCTTGCGGCCGGTTTCCTGAATCTTGGTCAGGAAGAAAAGGTCTTCGACAAAGGCGAAGACGCGCGACGCCGCATCCTCTCGCGGGGTGGGCAGAGGCTCAGGATCGGCGATCGGGTAGGACGCGGAGAAACCAGGACGCCGCGGAGCCCGACTGCCGTTGCCGTTGTTGCCGCCCATGTTGGCGCGGTAGCTGTGATCCATGGGAGCGGTAAAAATGCCCTGCTGCTCCTGGCGGTCGCGGCCCATCGGGCCACCTGCGCCTCGCTTTGGCGGACGCCGTCCACGGCGCCGTTTGTGTCTTCCTCCGCCTCCGGAGGAATGTCCCGGTCCAGCATTCATATTTTTCTCTTGTTAGACGTTTGAGTTAAATCCACTGAATTAGATCCACGAAGTTAATCCCGGGCCTGGACCACTGGCCCGATTGTTATGTGTTCCCTTTTTGCGGCCGGCACGTTCAATGTGTAGTGCAGCGCGCAATTCACCGCGCGTGGCGAACTACAAATCGGCTACCGGCAGACCAAACCCCACATCGGCTGGATGCTATTCGAGAACGATGCTCAAACTATCGATGTCTAAAGTGTCGTTGTTCAAACTATTAGGTTCAAACTTGGTTCGAACTTTCAGGTCCAAACCAGGCGCCCGGAGTCTACTTGGCGCAAACGGCCAGCCTGGAAGCATGGCCATTGGGAACAACTTGATGTTACTCGCGAAACCGCCCGCTACGCAAGGGGGGAATGTCAAAGTTTTCCACATCTGGACATTACCAAAGTGGGCCAGCACCGCGGACCACCCGCGCGAGGCTTGCAGATACCCACATCGTTTTCACCTGAAGTTCTGCCACGGCCCAGCCGATATAGGAAACGTGCAACCCGCTCCTGGCGCCGCCAAAAACTCCTCGTCGCACGCGCTGGCGTTGCCCGGACAGCGCTTCGTTGCCCGCCAGCCAATTCTTGACCGCTCGCAGAACGTGTTCGGATACGAGCTTCTCTTTCAGAAACGGCGTTGAAGATTACTTCAACTCCGATCCGGAACTGGCCGCTCGGTCCACATTGGATACCTCCCTGCTTCTTGGCATTAACGCGCTTTGCGATCACCGTCGCGCGTTTGTGAATTGCACTCGCGAGGTGCTGTTCAAAGATCTGATCACCTTGCTGCCGCCCAGCCAGACGGTGGCTGAGATTCTGGAGACGGTTGAGCCCGAGGACCGCGTCATCGCCGCCTGCAAGCGGCTTAAAGCGGGTGGCTATCTCATCGCGCTCGACGATTTGCTCCCAACGATCCGCGCATACCGCTTTGCGAGTTTGCCGACATCATCAAAGTCGATGTTCGCGCCACCAGGCCCGAGGAACGGGCTGCGATGATGCGCCGGTTTGGGTCCGCAAAATGCAAGATGCTGGCGGAAAAACTCGAAACTCCGCAGGAGTTTCAGCAAGCGTGCGATATGGGATTCGCCTATTTCCAGGGATATTTTTTCTGCCGGCCTGAAATCGTCAGCGGCCGCGAAGTTCCTGCCAGCCGCATTCATTACATACGGTTGCTCGAAATGGTCTCACGCACGGAAATCGACATGCTCGAACTGGAAAAGATGCTCAAGCAGGAAGCTTCGATTTCCTACCGTCTGCTGCGGTATTTGAATTCTCCGGTCTTTGGACTTACCCTCGAGATCAAGTCCATTCGCCATGCCATGGCTGTTCTGGGAGAGCGGGAATTCCGGCGTTGGATCCGGCTTGTCGTCACCGTGGGCGCGGCCGAGCAGAAATGCAGCGAACTGGTGCTCATGGGATTGGCCCGAGCCCGTTTCTGCGAACTGCTTTCCGAAAGACTGCAATCCAACTCCGATCTGTTCCTGATGGGACTGCTCTCCATGATGGACGCGATCCTCGAGATCAGCATGGACGTGCTCCTGGAACAACTGCCGGTGGACCACGAAACCAAGGCGGCGCTGCTCGGCCAGAAAAGCAGCCTGCGGCCGCTGTACCAGCTCATGCTGGCGCAGGAGTCTGGCGAGTGGACGGAATCTAGCGAACTGGCCAAACAATTGAAGCTTAGCGATGAAGAAGTTGCTTCGACCTGGTGGCAGGCGCTGAGGTGGGCGCAGGAAGCAACCAGCGGCGTGTGAGAGAACAGGTCAGAGGTTAGAGGTCAGATTGCAGAGGTTAAAAGCTCAAGCTCGCAGCTTTTGGGTCTCACCTCTGCAATCTGACCTCTGACGGCTGCAATTTACTCTACGGCGCTTCTATCAGCTCCATCTTGCCGTCCCGCGTGCGGTGCAGCACCATCAGCCTGCCCTTGGGATCGCGGAAGACGAAAACATCCCGGTCGCGGAAGTGCGCCTCTTTGATGGCTTCTTCCAGGGTCATCGGACGAAGCGCCACCGAATCCCGGGCGTGCACCAGATGCACTTCGGTGGTCTTCGCCACCGACGGAAATTTGTGAACCATGACGGAAACGGTGGTGCTGTCCGCCAGCCCTAGCGCCACTTCGAGGTTATCGTCCAATAGCTGGCCGTTAAATTTCTTGACCGCCTTGCGCTTCTTGCTCAGCCACTTCGTCTTATATTTCAGCGCCTGCTTGTGCAGATGGTCGAGCGCTTTGTTCACCGCCGACGCCATGTCGGAGCTTGCGCCACGCCCACAATTGGCCCGTTCGGCGGATTGATCGTGATCTCGGCTTTGTGCCGGTGCTTTTCGACGGCCAGAATCACCTTGGTTTCGAATCGGTCACCTAGAATTTTGCGGATTTTATTGAGGCCGGTTTCAACTTCTTTGCGGATGGAGGGAGGAATTTCGTATTGACGCGCGGTGTACTCCACGTTCATTGAGCCACCTCCAGAACAAGGTCAGAGGTTAGAGGTCAGATTGCAGAGGTGAAGAGCTCCAGCGACGGAGCTCTTGGGTCTTACCTCTGCAATCTGACCTCTGACCTCTGCAATTATTTTTTCACTCTTCTTTGGTGCGTACTCGGAATCTTCATGTCTTCGCGATATTTTGCCACGGTTCGGCGCGTTACCTTGATGCCTTGCGATTGCAGAATGCGGGTGATCTGTTCGTCGGTCAGCGGGCGGCTGGGATCTTCTTCTTCGATCAGTTTCTTCACCCGGCGCTTCAGAATCAGCAGCGACGTGCCGCCGCCTTCGGGGCCCTGCACGCTCTCGGAGAAAAAATAGCGCAACTCGAATACGCCCTGCGGCGTGTGGACGTATTTGTTGGCGACCGCGCGGCTGACGGTCGAAGGATGCACGCCGATCTCTTCGGCCACTTCCTTGATCATCATCGGCTTCAGCTGATCGATTCCGCGCTCCAGGAAATCCTGCTGGCGGGCGACGATCGAATAGCAGACCTTGGTGATCGTCTGCTTGCGCTGCTCGATGTTCTTGATCAGCTGGATCGCCGACTTGTAGCGATCCTTGACGTAGTTGCGCGTGTCGCGGTCGTTGCCTTCGCGCGTCAGCAGCCGCTTGTAGGCGGGATTCAGGCGCAACTGCGGCATGTCCTCATCGTTCATGATGATCAGCCACTCGTCGCCATGCTTCACGAACGCAACATCGGGCTCGATCAGACGCGCCGGAGTTTTGTTGTATTGCAAGCCGGGCCGGGGATCGAGCGTGCGGACATAGTCGAGCGCCGCCTGCACCGCTTCGACTGGACGGCCGATGGCGCGCCCAATTTCCTTGAACTGCTTCAGCGTGACCGCCCGCAGATGCTGATCGACGACGGCGATCGCGTCCTTGATAACCTGCTCGGTCAGGGCATTGCCGTTGGGTGCAGCTGCAACTGCTGCAGATGGTAGCGCAACTGGTAGAGCAGGCATTCGCGCAGATCGCGGCAGGCGACGCCCGGGGGATCGAACTGGCGCACAACTTCCAGAGCTTCGTGCAGATCGGCGAGGGTGAAGTTCACCTCCGATGCGCGCGGGCGCGGTCGCTGCTCCGGTGCTGGATCCGTGGCTGGTCGCGATCTGCGTCGGGACCTCGGTTCTGCTCGAGACTTCGGTTTTCTGCGACTTCGGTTTGCTGAACCTCCGTTTGTCTGAACCTCGGCCTGAAGCTCGGCGCGCATCTCTGCGAGACGCAACATCGGGCGTCGTTTCCAGAACAGTTGTCGTGGCCTAAATCCAGCGCAGCGAAATCTTCCGGCGACGGGCACAGAAGCATCGAAGTCGGAAGTTTCAACGGCCAGAAGTCGTTCAACGTCAGAGGCTTCGGGCGCGGTCTCGGCGACCACAGACCCAGCGCCTCCGCTTCGCCCACGATCTTGGCCGCCTCTTCCGCATCGGCTTCGGGAGCCGCCACCGGAACGACTCCCAGCAATTCTTCGTCGCTGGCAATCAGGTATCCTTCTTCGTTCAGGTTGCCGATGATCAGCTCAGCGGCCTCGTGCACCGGCGGCCGCACGGAAATCGCTCCCAGTTGCCACAGCAGGTGGTCGGTCAAATTTCCCGGCTTCGAGAGGAAGTTCTCGAACGACGGCTTCTCGATCTCCTCCATTTCGCCCGAGCTGCGATAACCGGGGTCCAGATATTCCTGGAAAAACGAGCCGAAGTCGATCTCCTCGAAGGGATCCTTCTTCTCGTCCGCGACGGGCGGGGCCTCTTCGGTAGTCGCCTTGGCGGCTATGCGGTCCCGTTCTTCTTCCTGGCGGCCGACGTCGTCGAGCATGGGAACCGCGTCTTCCAGTTCTTCCAGCACCGGGTTCTCGACCATCTCGGCGTTGATCATGTCCTTGAGCTCGAGCTTGTTGAGCGCGAGCACGGACACCATCTGGACGAGGCCCGGCGTCAGAATCTGCCGCTGCGACAACTTGACGTTCAGTTTGTGCTGAAGAAGCAACGTCTCTCCCTAAAGTACAGTTCTCAGTTCTCGGTTAGTCAGTTCTCAGTCAGACCCAACCCCTTTTGCGGTCTGTATCTTCTATCCATCCGTCGGGGGTGGAAAATTTAGCTTCTCATGCACCGAGGTAGATCGTCTGGACACGAAAGGTCAAGGTGCCCACGCCTTGGTAACTTGAAAACGGTCGTCAGGTGATCAGTGATCTGGTCATCAGAAAGGTCGCAGGTTTACTGAGAACTCGATCGCCCGGCGAACTGACCACTCAGACCTGATTCTTCATACCAGCGAGAAACTTTCGCCCAAATAAACTCGGCGTACCTCCGGATCACTCCCCAACTGCTCCGGCGTACCGGAGCGGAATATCCGCCCTTCGTTGATGATGTAGGCCCGATCCGTTACCGACAGCGTCTCGCGGACGTTGTGGTCCGTGATCAGGATTCCGATCCCGCTGGCGCGCAGATCTGAAATGATCTTCTGCAAATCGAGGACGGCGATCGGGTCGATACCTGAGAACGGCTCGTCGAGCAAAATAAACGTCGGGTTGATGCAGAGCGAGCGAGCGATTTCCACCCGCCGCCGCTCCCCGCCCGACAGCGCATATCCCTTGTTCTGCCGGATATGCTCCAGTCCGAGCTGGTCGATCAGCTTTTCCGCCTTTTCGCGGCGTTCATGCCAGGAAATAGGCTGGACTTCGAGCACGGCCAGGATGTTCTCCTCGACCGTCAGCTTTCGGAAAACCGAAGCTTCTTGTGGGAGGTAGCTGATACCGTACTGGCGCGCCCGTAAGTACATGGGAACGCTGGTGATATCTTCATCGTCGTACAGCACGCTGCCGGTGTCGGGAGGAACCAGGCCTACGATGGCGTAGAAGGAGGTGGTTTTTCCGGCGCCGTTCGGTCCCAGAAGACCCACTACCTCGCCCTGAAGAACCTGAAGGCTTACGCCGTTTACAACGCGCCGGCCACGATAGGATTTGCCAATTTCGTCGGTGGCCAGCGTATGCATTTATCGTGCCACTTGCGTCCGGGTGACCGCCGGGGACGTTTCCTTCCTTCAACGAGCACCCTATCATCGTGTCTGTAGAAAGTCAACGAATCGCCGGTGATTTTGCCCCGTTCGGCATCAAAAATGCTAGGCGGTCCGCCGGTCAGGACGAACTTGTCGTCCGCCGAGGTGTAGACCAATCGGTCGCCGGTTGCATGCCGCGTCGGTTCGTCACCACGACGTCGTTCTTCGGCGATGATTCGATCGATTTTTCCTGGCGATTCGTTGCGATGTCGCCGCGCTTCCCGGCGAGGCGTTGTGACTGGCTCCGCGGCAGCAGATACACCGTCATCCGCTCGCCCGTCATGGTCGCATCGTCGGATTTGGCGGTCACTCCGCCATCGAAGAAAACCTTCCGCTCCGCGTCGGCATAATTCAGGCGCGCCGAGGTGATGTGGACCGGAGTCACCTTCCCGTCCTTGTCCACCTGGACGAGCACGGTCGAAACTGGTTGAGTCGTGGGCTTTCTTGAGCGGCCCCCTGGGCAAAGAGCGAGCGATGGTCGCGATCAAATTGCAGGTCGGGGCCTCCACTATATTTGCGTCTTGCCACAAGCGGGCATCGCCGGTGTAGACGGCAATTGCCGACGAACGATGTGCGGTCATGCTGCGGCTGATCACGTGGATCGGGTCGGAAGAGGCGAGCATGGCGCCATCCGGTTGCGCCTTCAGATCGGAGTATGTGCTCTTGACGTTGCCGTCGGCAAAAGCGTCGCCGGTCGCCCGGTTCATGCGAATCGTCTGGGCCGTGGTGGTCATTCCCCCGTCCACTACGCGAGGCGACCCGTTCAGCACCAGCATTTGATCGGCAGCGGTGTACTCGCCACGCTGCGCCCAAGCTTTTTGCGTGCCGTCGACGTAGGTAAACGCACCTGTCTGCGTGATCGACTGGACGCCGCCTTCGGGCAGAAAAACAACATCCAGCATCCGGCTGGTGGATACTCGATCGGTCTGTCCCGGAGCGTTGGGCTTGTCTCGCTAGGATCGATCTTAATTGGATCGATCAGGCTGCTGACGATCTTCGCGTCGGGCTCTCCATGCAGCGTGGCCAGGCGATTTTTCTCCGTGAATGTTGCCGTGAACTTGACGGCTGTAACCACCGTCTTCTGATTCGCCCCTGGCTGCGTGATAACGATCTGCGGCGGCCCGCTGGTCTCGGCGCGTTCCAGCAGACGGCCGTTTTTCACGATAAAGTCCATCACCGGGGCGGTCATCTCGACGTCTTGAGATTGCGCGCTTGCCTTCGCCGGCGCGAAGAGATTGACGAAGCAGCTCCGGAAGATGACCCTGGCGTAGCTCCCGCAACCAGAGTCGCGCTCTTGCTGTTCTTTTGTGTGAGCCGGACGCCGTCCTCGGCATGAACCGTCTCCAGCAACTGCTGCCCTGAGCGCTCCCGGCAAAGTGCAACGTGACCCGCCCCGCGGCGGCGTCGGCGGGCTGCGTTCCCAGGGATGTGAGTTGCACGTTGCCCGTGAGAATGGCGATGGTGAGTAGATTCCGCGAGCCGGTCAGCCACAGTTCGGCCTGATCGGAACGCGAATGCGTTTCCGATTTGCCATGGATCCCGCTCTCCACGTCGCCCTCGGCAAGAACGCGGTCGACCGTGTTGTCCTCGCGCAGGAAGAACGTGGCCTGGTTCGAACGCATTTCCTGCTGCTCACGGACCATGTGCGCGGTGGTGAGCACGACCTGATGGGGCTGCTTCGTGATGACGCCGCGAGCCGCATCGAGATGGACCGGCCGCGGCCGGTTGACCGTCATCTCGACCGCCGACAGCAGGTTCATCGTGCCGCTGTTGGCAAAATATTGGATGCCCACCGCCGAACCGGACGCCTGCGGCGTCTGAAACACGACCTTCCCGCTGGCGGAGGCGTCGCCCGTATTCTTGTTGAAGACGAGGCCGTTGCTTTCCAGATGAATCGGGGCCTTCGGCGGCGCCGGAGCCGACTGATCGGATTGCCGAATGCCTTCGGGGTTCGCTTGCAGGTCAATCAGCACTCTGCCCTTCGTGGTCACCTCGCCCGACACGGGATCGTATTCGAAATCGTCGCCGGCGATCTGGTCAAAGCGGCTGGAATCCTTGCCGTAGATGACGATTTTGACGTTGTGCAGCTCCGCCCGCCCGCCCTCTTTGAACTGAACTGCCTTGGAGGCGCTCACCGTGAACTGAGTGCGGCCTTGGACCGACTTGGAAATGGAAAAACCCTCGGCGGTCTGCTGAATGTTCAAGCCAATTTTCGCCGGGATGGCGTGGACGGCCTGGCGCAGGCTCCATTGCGCGTAGAAGTACATTCCCGCGACCGTCGCCACCATCAGAATCGCGCCCAGGGCGAACCAGCGGCGCAGGCGTGAGACGGAAGGAGCCATGGTTCTAGTCTAAATCCATTGCGGAGGTCAAATACATTCCAGAGGTCAGAGGTTAGATTGCAGAGGTAAACCCTGATGTAAAACCAATGACTTGAGAACTCAAGCTTTGCAAACTGACTCTACCCTCTGACCTACACCCTTCGCACCAGCGTCCCGGCGAGCAGATCGTGCAGTCCCTGCTTGCGTTCGGTGAAGCCGACCATGATGTAACCGATGCCCAGGATCATCCCGGAAAGCCACTTCGCAAAATGCCTGCCGGTTGCGTTTGCAAATGAAATTCGGTTGCCATTGAGATCGGTGACCTTCATCCCAAAAATCATCTTGCCGAGCGTCGCCTGGTACGACGAGCTTTCCATGAAAGCCTCGTACAACCATGAACCGAAAATCAGCAAGATGAGGGTGACGCCACCGCCCAGCAGAGTCAGTCCCGCATGCGGCAGTCCAGTCATCAAGCCTGCCATCCCGAGACCACCAAAAACCATGCCCACGGGAGCCACAACAATCCGCAGGATGATGGCGTCAATAATGGCCGCAACCACTCTTATCCAGAACCCTCCATAGCCAACGCCCACCACCGGCGCAACCCCCGGATAGGAAGGGGTAGCAGAGATTGGGTAGGGGGCCGGTGGCGCGGTAGAAGGAACGACGCCGGGGACACCGGGTGCCACGCTGGTTGGCGTTCCGCAGCGATTACAAAACTGGGCGCCGGCGGTATTCTGCGCGCCGCATTTATTGCAGAAGAAAGATCCGTTCATGACCCGGCACTATAGAAGCAGATTGGCTTCTTGTCAAAAACATTAAAAGGGGCAAACCGTTTACCACGGAGGGCACGGAGGATCACGAAGGAAAGCTTGGAGGAGAGAAGCCTTTGTTATCCTTCGTGTCTTTGGTGGTTCAAGCTTTTTGCGACTCACATTGTGAAGCTGAGTCACCTTGGGGAACGGTGCGTACCACGTCGCGCAGAGTCAACTCCAGGCCGCCGAATTCAGGATGGTCGTTCATGCCGAGCGAGTAAGCGATGTCGAGACGATCGCCGGCCAGCAACTGCAACCGGTCGCAGGATTCCTTCAGCCCCCAGCCCATCGCTTTGAACGTGATGTTGTCGCGCCATGAGGATGGGGCGGATGGAGCTTGTGGCCCTCGCTTTGGGATCGCGGTCGCGTCGGGATGACAGCGCGGAGTGAAGTCTTGTGCCGACGCCGCGCCGCACCATTCAGCCCAGGCGACACTCGCAGCCGCACATGCTTGTCCTTTACCGCCTGCGGAGACGCCATTAGACGCACCCCACGCGCGGCGAAAACGGGCTCTCGATTCTCCATGCCAAAAGGCTCCAGTAGAAGCAGCGCCTGGTGAAGCTCGGGCGTGACTTCGCCGAGTGACAGCTCTCGATCGAACTCGAGCTGGGGTTCGAAATCGGCGGGAGTCAGCCGGGCGCGCGCGTACTGATCCAAATGCTGGCGCAGTTTCTCGACGTTGGCGCTGGGTAATGCAAAGCCGACCGCGTGCGCGTGCCCGCCGTAGCGGGAGAAAAGTTCGGGACACGATTCGATGGCATGCAGCAAGTGAAATGCCGCGATCGATCGTCCCGAGCCATGGGCCTCATCGCCCTCGCGCGAGATTACGAGCGTTGGCCGCCCATGACGTTCCACCACCCGTGACGCCGTGATGCCAATTACTCCACGATGCCAGCCCTCGCCATCCACGACTACGCAGTACGCTTCGCGCAAGCGCGGGCTCTTCGTCGAGCCGGCGAAAAATGCTGTCCATGATGCGGCGCTCTTCCTCTTGACGCTCGGCGTTGAGCTGGTCGAGTCGGCCGGCAATCTGCCGCGCCCGCTCGATATTCTTTTCTTCAAAAAGGTCGACTACATCGCGGGCCACATCCATGCGCCCGGCTGCGTTCAGACGCGGCGCGACGCGGAACGCAACTTCAGTCGCAGTCAACGCCCGCCCGTCGCCGAGTTTCGCCACTTCGAGCAGCGCCTTCAAACCTACGTTTACCGGACGCCGCAGTCCCTGCAATCCCAGCTTTGCGAACACGCGATTCTCGCCCAGCAGTGGGACAGCGTCGGCGATGGTCGCAATGGCTACAACTTTCATGAACGACATCAGCAGGCGCGACTGATCTTTCGTATCGAGCCGCCGCTGCATTAATCCCTGCGCCAACTTAAAGGCCACGCCCGCGCCGCACAAATATTTGCAGGGATAATCGCATCCGTCCTGATTTGGGTTGACAACTACCAGCGCTTGCGGAACGCCTTCCATCCCGGGCAGATGGTGGTCGGTGACTATCAGATCGACTCCGGTGCGGCGCGCGGTTTCGGCGGCGGCGAAGGCCCGGATGCCGGTATCTACGCTGATAATCAGCCGCACTCCGTCGGCCGCGGCGCGCTCGATTACCTCGTCGCGCATGCCATAGCCTTCGCGGATGCGGTGCGGCACGTGAAAGTCCGCCGCTCCTCCGCACAGTTCGATGGCCGTTTTCAGGATGACGATCGCGGTGGTGCCGTCCACGTCGTAGTCGCCGTAAATAAGAATTTTCTCTTTCCGCTCCAAAGCCGCCTCCAGACGATCGAGAGCGGATTTCATCCCGCTCATCTGTAACGGGTCGTGAAGATCGCCAAGCTCCGGCGAAAGAAAACGGGCAGCCGCCTCCGGCTCTTCGATGCCACGGCCGACGAGAAGATCGGCTAGCACCGGCAGGGCGGCAGGAGAGATTCTTAATTTGGAATCATTGTTGAGGAGTGCCGCTTCAAGGACCCGGGCTTTAGGAGAGTTCAGCGGATTGGAGATCCATCGCATGAGGGCAGGTCTTAGTTGTCAGGTCTTAGGTCTTAGGAAAACCGTGGGACCCCGCGCACAACATTTCCTGAGACCTAAGACCTGACACCTAAGACCTGCTTTATTCGTCCTGGTCCGGTTCGTCGATCATGAATCCGCCGCCATCATCCGCCAGTTCGCGCAGGTGTTGATAGTGTGCGTACCATTCGGTACCGGCTTCAAAGACGAAAACGCATCCCTGGTACGCCCATCCCAACTGCACGAATCCGGTCTTGCCGATGTAGGTCTTCAGCCAACGGCTTTCTTCAATGTCTTCTTCGCTTCGGTAATCGCCCTCGGCCAGGCGCTGAGACAAACGCTCCAACTCGTCGCGATCGAGGGCCCAGGAATGCATGGTCAGGAAGGGCGCGCCGGTGGACTTGGCCAGCTCCACAAAGTCTTTCCAACCGTCCGGATTCTGCTCCGAGTCCCAGAGCACGCTCGGGACCTCTTCGCACTCGACGTAGCCAAAGAAACGGCGCATGCCAAGGCCTTCAATGAAGGCGGTCATATCGTCTTTCATGCCGGTTAGGTCGTCTGGATGCGGAGACATTGGAATCTTCATTGTAAGGCTTGGGCTAGTCGGACGTCACTGCTGCAAGGACAGTCGCTGGTCGCTAGTCGTTAGTCGTTAGCGAACGTCGTTAGCAAACACTTTCCGCGAACCCAAGCGGCTGGCGAACGACCAACGACTAGCGACCAACGACTGCCCCGCCTGTGTTAAACTTTTTGTTCACAAAAAAGCTGCTTGAATCATGCTCTTTTCTAAAGAATATGTGGGCTATCTGGCCCGCGAAGTTTCCAAAAAACTGGTCGCGAGCGGTCTCATTGAGACCAAGGCGATGCCCGCTCTTAACGAGAAAGTGCATGCTGCTTTGCTCGAAGAACTGGCGCTCGAAGACCGCATTAACGATGAAGTGCGCGTCATACTTGAGGCTTATTCCGACGAAATGCAGAAGAGCGGCGCCAATTACCAGGAAATGTTCCGTAAGGTGAAGACGGAGCTGACGAAGAAATACAAGGCTGTACTTTAATCAGAGCTGAAATCAGAACTGACTACGAGGAATCCTCTGCTGTGCGATTGAGCCGCGACAAAGTCAACAAACTCGCCCATGTCGTCACCGACGCCGTCGCCGACTTGCCTGAAGTCGATTTCATCGAGGACCGCAACACCATCCGGCTCGAAGTCCGCAAGATTCTTGAAGCGCTCCTCATGCAGGAAGCCCGCATCGACCAGGCCGCGCGCCAGAAAATCGAAAGCCAGCGGCGCACCATTATCGAGGGCTCCGAGGAATGGTCGATCCTCTACCGCAAGTACTACAACGAGGAAGTCAAGAAACTAGGGGTGTAAAGTACCTAGTACTCAGTCTTAGAATTAGCGCCGCAGACTTTCCTAGCATTCTTTCCCTCGCATTCTTTCCATCTAGGCTTTCGCTCTATACTCACTCTGCTGCCTGGCGTTGTAATAACTGGGTACCGGGTACTGAGTACTGGGTACTGCTTTTCATGGACCGCATTGTCTTTGAATCCGTTGGCAAGATATTTCGCCATCGTCCAGCCCTGTTCAACTGGCTGGGGCGGGAGCGGCGCGGCGAAACCGTCGCTTTGAAAGACGTTTCATTCTCGGCTGCGCCCGGGAATGTGCTGGTACTGCTTGGCCCGAACGGCAGCGGAAAAACTACCGCTCTCAAACTGATTTCGACCATGCTGTTGCCCGACGCTGGCACGGTGCACGTGGGCGGCTTCGATGCCCGGCGCAGTGCCAGCGAAGTCCGGCGGCAGGTCGGCATCGCGATCGCTACGGAGCGCTCGTTTTTTCCTCGCCTCTCCGCTGGCGAGAACCTGGATTTCTTTGCCGCCCTCGACGAGGTTCCGCGCCAGGAGCGAGCGCAACGTATCAAAGAAGTTCTCCGCGACACCGGTCTCGAAGAGCAGTCCGAGACGCTCGTCATGAAGTTTTCCAGCGGTATGTACCAGCGACTGGGAATCGCGCGCGCGCTGGTCAAGCGTCCCAGCGTGCTTTTGCTGGACGAACCGACGCGCAGCCTCGACGCTGCCAGCACGGCGCACTTCTGGGCGACGATTCGTGGGCTCGCACGACAAGAGACGACCGTCCTGCTCGCCACCCATAACTTTGCGGAATCGGCTGCCGTTGCGGATCGCCTGCTGCTGTTGCATCGTGGTGAACTGCTCGCCGATCGATCCGTGGACGGCGGCGAAAATGCCGACGCACTGCGCGCTTTCTACTTTCGCTTGACGGGCGAGACCGATGAGGCGTCGAGGTCTCGGGTTCTTAATGAGTAATTTGTGATTTGCCAGTTCTCGTTCTTATGAATTCGACTCTGGACAAGCTCTACGCCATCCTGCGGCGCGATCTGCTGACTGCCGTCCGCCACCGCAGCGGCTTCGTTGTGACCATGGTCGGAGTGTTCATTGAAGTGGCGGCTTTTTATTTTCTTTCCCGCGCCATCGGCCCCGGCTTCCGACCGGACGGGGTCGAGTATTTCCCGTTCCTTCTGGTCGGTACCGGCATCTACACTTTCTTCGTCATGACCGCGCAAGCCTTCCTGAGCGCGGTGCAGGAAGCGCAGCAGACCGGAACGCTCGAAGTGCTGATGACCACCTCCACCGCTCCGGCTGAGCTTGTGATTCTCAGTTCCATTTCCGCTTTTGCTGGAAACCTGTTCAACCTGCTCGTCTATCTCGTCGCCGGAGTGGCGGTTTTTCGGGCGCCGATCCACGCCAACATATTGGCGTGCCTGGCCGTATTGATTTTGTCGCTGGTCATCGCCCTGGCTCTGGGGATCGCAGCGGCCACGCTTCAGATTGCGTTCCAGAAAGGCTCGGCTCTTTTGTGGCTGCTCGGTTCCGGACTCTGGTTTCTTAGCGGAACCATGTTCCCGATCCAGAGCTTGCCCCGCCCACTCGAGTTGCTCGCCCGCGCTGTGCCTGTCACTTATGCGATCGACGGCATGCGCCGCGCATTGATTGAGGGCAAATCGATAGCGGCGCTAGCTCCGACACTCGCCGTGCTCGCCGCGTTTGGAGTGATCCTGCTGCCGCTTGCCACGGCCGGCCTTTCGCTCAGTTTGCGGCGTGCGCGGCAGGATGGAACCCTTTCATTTTATTGAGGATGTTGATTCAGTCTCTTCGAATTGCCGGCAAGTGTGTATTGGCACCTGTGAAAGCCGTGTAGTACACTGCCTTTACTCTTATCAAAACTGGGGGATAAGTCGGCTACTGACCAGCTGCCTTGACCAACTATGAACGACGATCGGGCCCCTCGCGAGACACAACCACCACCTAGCCGCGCTGGTAAAGAAAAAAAACGCTACCAGAAGCCGGCATTCCGCCACGAACGAGTTTTTGAGACCCAGGCCCTGTCTTGCGGCAAGATGGTCGCCACCCAGGCCAATTGTGTGTTCCGGACAAAAACTTCCTGATGCTGGAAAAGAACTGCAGTGCGGCGCGTTTACTTGAGAGCGCGGAACGTTCAGGTTTCTTGGCGGACGTGCTGCGTCGCAGGGACAAAGATGGTTCGCGTTCGAGCGTGCGTCTGCAAGTCTACGGGGAAAGCATGCTGCCGGTTCTTTGGCCGGGCGATGTGGTCGAGATCGCAAGCTGCGCGCTCGAAGACGTCCGCGCTGGCGAGATTGTGCTCGCGCTGCGCGACGGGCGTCTGTTCCTGCATCGCTTGGTCGCGACCCAGCCGAACGGCTTTGTGATGCGTGGCGATTCCATGCCGGGTTGTGACCCGCTGTTCCCTCCGGGAGCGCTGCTGGGAAGGCTAGTGCATAACGCTGACGCTAAAGAGTCTGGTGGAAGATCGCTGGGCACGAAGTTTTCGCGCGCCGTAGGGATGCTGATTTGTCACTGCGGAGTCGCACGGCGTCTTGCGCTTAAGCTGCACAGTCGTCGGCAGGATTCCGCGAGCCAACTTCCGAGCTTGGAGTCTTTGTAATGGCCGCACCCCGCAAAGTCGCGTGCGTCGAGATCGGCGGGATTCCCATTGCGTTGTCTACCGACGACGATGGTTTTCTCGATCTGCTGCGCCGGCGCTATGACGGGTTCCTGAGTAGTTCGCGGCCTGAGTTTGAGCTGGACTTTGATCTTATATCCACCGGGCCGGCTTCCGATGACGACGTTCAGGTCCGCCGCAATGCCGACGGTAATGACAATGCCGATACATGGCTCATCACGCGCGGAGATCTCCTCGCCCGCTGGGATCCGCGCACCGGACGAGGCACGGTGCGGCAAAATGCGAACCCTTATTCCCTCGATTCCGTGCTGCGCATTCTGCATAGCCTGATTCTTGCCGAGCGCGGCGGATTCCTGCTGCATGCCGCCAGCGCGATTTGTCACGCACCCAGCGCGGGTTTCGGCGCTAGTTTCGACGGCCGCGCCTATCTGTTCTCGGGCGTATCGGGCGCCGGCAAAACCACCATGACGCGCCTCGCGCCGCCCGACGTCACGCTGCTTACCGACGAAATTTCCTATGTGCGTCCCGATCTCCGGCGAGTACTCTGGCCTTCGGCACTCCTTTCGCCGGAGAGCTGGCTAGATCAGGCGAGAATTGCACCGCTCCCGTGGCGGCGCTCTTTTTCCTGGAGCAAGGGCCGGAGAACCGCATCGACGAGATGTCCTCGGCGGAAGCTGTTCGCCGACTGATGCGCAATATTTTGTTTTTTGCCGAAGACCACGCTCTGGTGGAAAAACTTTTCGCCACGGCGTGCGATTTTGTCGACAGGGTTCCCATTCGCCGCCTGACGTTCTATCCTGATGGCAGAGTGTGGGACCTGGCGTTCGCAAAATTTCGACCGCAACCTCGTCCGCAATTGCATGTGATTCGCAGGAGGTGCCCGCGCATGTCTGAGAATTGTATTTACATTGCGCGCAGTTCGGCGATTGCCGCGCGCGTGCTGGCCGGCGAAATGATGGTCATGAATTCGGCCGATTCGACATTTTTCACGCTGAATGAAGTCGCGACCGCCATCTGGCAGGCTGCCGACGGCCACACGCCGCTGCAGCGAAATTGTCCGCGAACGGGTGTGCGGGCAATTCGAGATCGATCCCGAGCAGGCGCAGGCCGATGCCGAGCAGTTTGTCGCCGAACTTTCCAGCCACGGCATTCTGCTGGTCTCCAACCAACCTCTGACCGCGGAGACTCCGCGATGAGCCTGATGGCGAAGTCGGGCAGAAGGCATTCAACCTGGGCGTGCCCCTGGCGGTGCATCTGGATGTCACGTATCGCTGCAACGAGCGCTGCGTGCATTGCTATCTCGATCACGACGACCACGGCGAGATGACCACCGCCGAAATCAAAGACGCGCTCGATCAACTGGCCGAGGCCGGCGTTTTCTTTCTCACTCTCAGCGGCGGCGAGGTTTTTATGCGCCGCGACTTCTTTGAGATTCGTCGAACACGCGCGGCGGCTGCATGTTCAACGTCAAGATCAAAACCAACGCGGTCATGATTCACGAAGAAGAAGCGCAGCGCCTCCGCGAACTGGGCGTGGACACGATCCAGATCAGCGTCTACTCGCATCGTCCGGAAGTGCACGATGCCATCACCAAGCTGCCGCATTCGTTCGAACGCACCATCAGATGCCATTCGGTTTTTGCGCGACCAGGGGTTGCGAGTCACCATCGCCAACGTTCTGATGACGGCGAATTCTGCCGATCATCAGTGGCGTGCAAAAACTCGCCGCCGAACTGGGCGTGCATTACACGCTCGATCCCACTATCACGCCCATGATGGATGGCGACACATCGGTTCTCGCGCTGCGCATTCCGGGAGAAGAACTGGACGGAAGTTTTTCACAATCCCGCGCTGGTCCCGAACCAGGAAGAGTTTTGCGCGCCTCCCACGCCGCCGTCGGCGGAAGATCTTGAAGGTTACTCGTGCAGCGCGGGCCATTCTTTCTGCTACATCTCGCCCTATGGCGATGTTTTTCCATGCGTGCAGTTTCCGCTGCCGACGGGAAATATTCGGCAGCAGAAATTTCTGGATATCTGGAATTTCTCGCCGCAAATGAAAGAAGTGCGGTCGATTCAGGCCAAGGATCTGACCGTCTGCTCGTCGTGCTCGCACGTCAGCAGTTGCTCGCGTTGTCCGGGATTGGCCTATATGGAAGGAAGTATGCGCGGCCCATCCACCGCCGATTGCGAAAAATCGTTCTACCGCACCGGCGTGCCGACTGCGAACATGCTGCGACTGGGCTTGTCGAAACCGCGCACGACGGTTCCGTTGATCCAGATTCGGCCGCTTCGAGATTCAGCCGACAGCAGTTTCCGCCTGATCGTGGAGTGCGGTCCGTGCTGATGCGTCACGCTGAAAGCGGTTACAGAATGTTCCCGGCCGCTGCCTGGCTGCGTTTTCGATCATGCACCGCTTCGCGGCCAGCCAACTGTTCCAGGATGCGCTGTAACGCGGCGCGGACCTCGTGGGTCGGCTCCTGGAACTTCAGCGCCGCTCCAATGCCCATGTCCATGCGCACCACCTCGCCTTCAATCGAAACATTCGTATGTTCGTGCGAGAAGGTCAGCTTCGCAACTTCGATCCGGGTAACAGGAGGCCGCTGGTTTCAACGTAGCAACCGCCCAGGCTCAGGTTGGTGACGATGCCCAGCATCGCCTTGTCCAGGCCGCTCGCCAGAAATCTCGGTGGTGAGCCGTCCGAACACGCGGGGATAAAGCCGGCGATTCTTCGGGCTCGACTGACTGCGCTTTTGCAGATACATGCGCTTGTCGGCTTCGGAGAGGATCTTTTCGGCATCCATCCCATCTTCGGGATACACGGCCTTGCCTACGCTCAGCGAGAGAATGTCTTCGTTGCAAACGTCTTTTCCTGCCTGTTGCGCCAGTTCTCGCATCTGTTCCGCTTTGCGCGCGGCAGCTTCCGGTGTAAGTCCGGGAGCGATGACTACGAATTCGTCGCCGCCCATGCGGGCGACGTAATCGTATTCGCGGCTGGTTTCCTTCAGCGAGTGGGCAAACAGCCGCAGCACGCGGTTTCCTTCCAGGTGGCCGAAGCGGTCGTTGATCTGCTTGAAGCCGTCCATGTCGGTGACCATCACGGTCAGAGTTTTGTTGTCGCGTTTGCAGCGCGCCATTTCCCGGTCGAGTTGCAGGAATAGCGAGCGCGCATTGGGAAGTCCGGTCAGGTAGTCGGTGACCGCCGAACTTTCCGCCTGCTCGTACTTCACCGCGTTCTCGATGGCGAGCGCCATCTTCGAACTCACCGCCAGCAGAATGCGCAGGTGGTCGGAGGTAAAGAAATCTTTTTCCGCGTGATATAGAGCGACCACGCCGACTACGCCCTGCAAGCCCTCGAGCGGCACCGCCAGCGCGGAGTTCAGCGTGCTGTACTTGGAAGCATCGTTCAGATAGCCAGGCTCGACCGATGGATTGCCGTTCAGAATCGGCTTAAGGTTTTGCGCGACCCAGCCCGAGAGTCCTTGCCCCATCGGAATCCGCAGCGAAGCAAACAGCCGGAAGTTGTCGCCATTCACATACTCCGGCACCAGTTCATCTCCGTGCCGGACGTAGATGGCAATGGCATCGTAAGGCATAGCCCGGCGCAGCTTCACCGCAAACACCGAAAGAGTTTCGCCCAGGCTGAGCGATGCGCCCAGATCCTGGCTGAGTTCGAAAAGCGTCTGCGCTTCCTGACGCGCGGCCGCGATCGAGCTCAGGAAACTGCGCTCCGGCGACTGGCGCTTGCCCTGCGCCTCGAAACCGGCAGCGGGCTTGATGGTCGGCATCAACGTTCGCCTCCTGGTCTCTTGATTTCGGTCGACAATTTCTGCTTGCCCAAGCTTGTCCGTGCGCTCGTGGACCAGTCGTTCCAGTTCCACGTATCTCCGTTCGCAGCACCTTCACTACTTGCGGATCAAACGCCTTTCCCGATTCCTCCACCAGGCGCGCCATCGCTTCATCCAGCGGCGAGCGCCCGCCGATATTGCCGGTCCGAAGCCAGCGCATCCAGAAAGTCCACCGCCGCCAGAATGCGCGCGCCAATCGGAATCTGCGTTCCCTTCAAGCCCATCGGATATCCTGTCCCGTCGAACTTCTCGTGGTGCGCCCGCACGATGGGCACGACCGGATAAGGAAATTGCACCCGCTCCAGAATTTCCGCTCCCACCAGCGGGTGAATCTTCATTTTTTCGAATTCTTCCGGCGTCAGGCGGCCGGGCTTCGAGATGATGTGTTCGGGAATCGCCAGCTTGCCGATGTCGTGCAGCAAGGCTGCGGCCTGCAAGGCCTCCATCTCCCTCGCGGTCGACCTTGAGTTCCTTCGCAACCTCGACGGCGTAGACGCGTACTCGCTGCAAGTGGTCGTGCGTCGTCTGATCCTTGGCCTCGATGGCCAGCGCCAGCGCTTCGATGGTGCGCATGTGCAGGTCGGCGATCTCTTCCACGTGCCGCTTTTCGTCTTCCAGTTTGCCGAGGTAAAGGCGGTACGATCGGTAGATGAGGTACACCACCGGAAGCGTCAGCAACGAAGTCTGCCAGTCGGTAAAGCCGTGCAGCCAACTCATCATGCCGGCTATGCCCGCGCCTACCAGGTAGTAGGGGAAGCTCCAGAAGTAGCAATCTGACCAGATCTTTCGGAGCGACCTGCGCTCGGTCAACGAGATGACAGCCGCCACCGGAAGCGTATTGGCAATGAAGTAAACGGATGCCGCCAGAAACAGCAGCGTGGAGGGATTCTGTACCAGATGATGCAGCAGGGAGTAGTGATAGGCGCAAAAAGTAACGGCGATGGCAAGAGCGGTCGAGCAGACGTTGAAGGCGGTTTGCATGGGTGACGGACGATCGCGTCCCAGGCACTGCACCACCGCCGCGGCACAGCCCAATGCCATGGCTTCCGACAAGCTCAGTTCCAGCACGCCCAGCAGCAGAAATAGAAAATTGACCGACATCGTACCGGTTATGCCGGGCAGGTTCACCTTGAGTCGCGAGGCAGCCAGCGCAATGATCAGATAACAGGCAAACTTGATCGGATTCTCGCTCCGGCCGTGCATCACCGAATAGGTCAGAACGACGGTCCCGCAGAGCACGACCACGGCAATAAAAAAGCGTGGCGCCGCGCTGATATCCCTCCAGGATTGAGGGCGGGTTCTCATGGTGACGCACTCCAGCCCCTGACGGCGGATTGCCATCCCCCGGGGCAAAACAAAGGGAACAACTCATTGATAACAGTCACCGGACGGGCAGGAAAGGATTCGGCTATTTAGAGCTAAACTTCCGTAATGTGGGACTGTGACCTTCTGGCTGTGCGTTTCCCCGGCGGTATTCGAGATAAAGCTCTCAAACCACAGAAAATAAAGCGTCAACGACCGTCGGGCGAACCTTCTTTGCCCAACCATGAACTTGTGGCGCCGGCGCATCGTATAACCATCAGATCCACAGGTTTGACTTGCCTGAAGTCAGGGGCCTAACATGAGTGACTCTCTCCCAGGAGTGTTCCCCGGAATGATCGGGCAGACTGTCTCGCACTACCGTGTCCTCTCGCAGCTCGGCGGCGGGGGGATGGGCGTTGTCTATGAAGCCGAGGACATCAACCTGGGCCGGCATGTCGCGCTCAAATTCCTGCCGCCGGAGACCGAAAAGGATCCGCTCGCGCTCGACCGTTTTCAGCGCGAAGCCCGCGCCGCCTCTGCCCTGAATCACCCCAATATCTGCACCATCTACGAGGTCGGAGAAGACGGCGGACGCCACTTCATCGCCATGGAGTTGCTGGAAGGCGAGACGCTCAAGAACCGCATCCACGCCCAGCCCTCCGGCCAGCCGATGGAACTTGAGCAGCTGCTCAATCTGGGCACGCAGATCGCAGACGCTCTCGATGCCGCCCATTCAAAAGGCATCGTCCATCGTGACATCAAGCCGGCCAATATCTTTGTAACCAGCCGCAACCAGGCCAAGATTCTCGATTTCGGACTGGCCAAACGTACTGGTAAGCCTTCCGTCCACTCTGCTGCCACCATCGGCTCGGCTGCGACCGTGGACGAAGTCCTTCTAACCAGCCCCGGATCTACCGTCGGCACGGTGATGTACATGTCTCCGGAGCAGGCGCGCGGCAAGGATCTTGACGCCCGCACCGACCTGTTCTCTTTTGGAGTTGTCCTTTACGAGATGGCCACCGGTTCGGCGCCCTTTCATGGCGATACGTCGGCCGTGATTTTTGACGCGATTCTCAATCGCCCTCCGGCGCCGGTGCTTCGTCTGAATCCCGACTTGCCTCCGCATTTTGAGGAAATCCTGAATAAGCTGCTGGAAAAAGACCGCGACCTGCGCTACCAGAGCGCGGCTGATGTGCGCTCCGATTTGAAGCGCTTGAAGCGCGACTCGGAATCGGGCTCCATCCTGGCCGCGACTTCTTCCAGTTCCGCTTCCATCCGCAGTGTTTCCGGACACAAGACCCCCGCCGCTGGCCGCAAGCTGCCGATGTGGCTGATTCCGGCTCTGCTGGTCGCCGTGGTGGCTGCCGGTATCGCCTTTGTGTTTCTCAAGCGCGGCCACGCTCTCACCGAAAAAGATTCGATCCTGATTACTGATTTTGTAAACACCACCGCCGACCCCGTCTTCGATGGCGCGCTCAAGAAAGCGCTGGCCGTCGATCTCGAGCAGTCCCCGTATCTGAACGTCTTTCCCGAGCAGAAGATCCGCCAGACCCTGCAGTACATGGGACGCAGCCCCGGCGATCGCATCACCACCGACGTCGGCCGCGAAATCTGCCAGCGCGAGGGCATCAAGGCGATGCTGAACGGGAGCATTGACAGTGTCGGCGGGCAATACGTTATCACTCTGGAAGCAACCAACGCTGCGTCCGGCGACTCTCTCGGACGCCAGCAGGCTCAAGCCGACCGCAAAGAAGATGTGCTGAACGCCATGCACGGCGCGGCCAGCAAACTCCGCGGTCAACTGGGCGAGTCGCTCGCCATGGTGCAGAAATACGACATGCCTCTTTCCATGGCCACCACTTCGTCGCTCGACGCGCTGAAGGCACTGAGTCTCGGTGATGCCAAACATAACGTCGGCGACGAACTGGGCGCGCTTCCCAACTACCAGCATGCCGTCGAGATCGATCCTAATTTCGCGATGGCCTATGCGCGCCTCGGCGCCGTGTATAACAACCTTGATCAGAGCCAGCTTTCGGAACAAAACCGGCAAAAGGCCTTCGAACTTCGTGATCGCGCCAGCGAACGCGAGAAGCTTTACATCATGTCCCACTATTACGGAGATAGCGGCCAGCTCGACAAAGGCATCACCGCGCTCGAACTCTACCGCCAGACCTACCCGCGGGATCCCATCCCCTTCACAAATCTGGCCGCCACCTACAACCGGCTCGGCCAATTCGACAACGCGTTGGAGAACGCGAAGCGCGCGGTGGAGCTCGACCCCGACATGGTGAATGCCTATGGCCAGGTTGCAGACGCCTACGCCGGACTAAACCGGGTTGAAGAAGCGCGCGCCACCATCAATGCCGTGCTCCAGAAGCAACCATCGCTTGCCAGCTACCGTGTATGGCTGGCTTCGTTGGACTGGGCCCAAGGCAAAGATGCCGAGATGGAGAAGGAACTACAGAGCGCCACCGGGACGCCCGACGGGCAGTTGAAGGTTCTCGGATTCCGCTTCGGTCTCGCGGCCTACCGCGGACAAATTCGGCAAACACGGGAACTCGCGCGCCAGACCGAAGATGCGTACGATCGCCTGCACCTGCCGATCCGGGCCGATGTCGACGTGCAGCTTGCCAGCATTGAGGCATTGGTAGGCAATCACGCCGAAGCTAGTAGCGGCATCACCGAGGCGCTCCGGCTGTCCCAAACTCTTTCCGTGCAAGGGCAGGCTGCCACAATGCTCGCCATCTTGCGCCAGGACCAGAAAGCGCTGGCGTTGGCCGACGAAATCGAGCGCGCCAATCCGAACAACACCATCGCGATTAACGTGACCGTCCCGGTGATTCGCGCGATCGTCGCGCTGCGGCCGCCAAATCCCGCCAAGGCCGACCCGGCGAAGGCCATTGACTTCCTGAACGCAGCCGCCGTTTACGCTCGCGCCGATGCCGGCGTCCTTTACGCGCGGGGCATCGCCAACGAGCAGTCCGCCCACTACGCGGAAGCAGAGCAGGATTTTCAGAAGATCCTGGATATGAAACCCCACAGTAGCCCCGACCTGATATTCGTCATCGCCCAACTGCAATTAGGTCGAGTGTTTCAGAAACAAGGCGACCTTCCCAAGGCCCGCATCGCCTATCAAAACTTTCTTGCGGATTGGAAGGACGCCGACCCCGACGTACCGCTGTTGCTGGAAGCCAAGGCGGAGTATGCCAAGCTGCAGTAGAAGCTGCTGGCGGACGTAAAGACGGCCGACGAGGTGTCAGGTCTTAGGTGTTAGGTCTTAGGTGTCAGGTCTTTGGAAACCCGCGACGCGGCTCCGTTCGCGAAGTGGACCAGCGCATGAGCAGCGAAGAACAAAGGGCGCGTTGGGACCTCAAATACGAGCAAGGCCTGCCTTCGCTGACAGAACCAGATCCGTTCTTCATCTCGGCATATGAGCGGTTTGTGGAGCCATCGTTCCCGCAAGCGGGCACGGCGTTGGATTTGGCGGGCGGACTAGGAAGACATTCGTTGTGGTTGGCCGGCAAGAGCTGGCAGGTCAGCGTGGTGGACGTCTCCGAGGTCGCGATTCAAAAGCTGAGTCAAGCGGCGCTCCAGCAGAATGTCGAACTCGATCTTGTCGTAGGAGACGCCTCCGATTACAAATTTGAGCCCGCGCGTTTTGACCTGATCGTGCTGTTCTATCACTTCGATCGTAATCTTTTCCCGAAGATAGTTTCCGCATTGAAACCGGGCGCTTTGCTCATCTGCAAAATGAGCCTGCGGTGGGATTCGGGTGAGGCCCTGACGACTAGCGGTACAAATCCTTTGCACAGAAACGAACTGCCGTCACTTGTTGCAGGACTACACCTTCTACACCACGGGGAACGACCGGTGCGCGATCGAGGAGTGGTCGAGTTTGTAGGAAAGAAGTAAGGGCAGTACAGCTTCAACCGTACTGCCCTGACCCGGGGGAGGACATCCGTTAGAAGTGGAACCCGAGCTGCGCCGTCAGCGCTCTCGGCGTCACATAGTGTGTCCCGCTGAACGTCGAAAGGAAGTTATACAGCGCCAGCTTGTTGGCGATGTTGATGGCCGTCAGCGTAAAACTCCATTTGTAGCGGTCGCCTTTGAACAGGTTGTCGTCTCCCACTGCAACGTCAAACAGGTTGCGGCCCGCAATTCGTGGCGGATTGTGATCGTCATTTTCGGTTCCCGGCGCGGGTATTTGCAGAAGCGTCGACCCGTACTGCGATGCCGGGCACAAGTTAGGACCGAGGCTGGAGCTTAGCGAAATGCCGGTTGGATTTGCTGGAGTCGGTGGCGCCGGGTGAACTGGGCCACAAAACAGTCCCGCTTCGAACTGTTGATCGGCGCTTAGTCCCGACGTATCAACGACCGTATCAGAGCCCGCAGGACCGTTCGCGCAGTTGCCTCCAGCGCACGGTGCCGGGCCGGCCACCAGGCCACTGTCGTACCGCCAGTTCAAGCCAACCCAGGGACCGATCTTCCAAGGCTGGTATTGAGTGTGGAAGGTCATGTTGAACTTTTCGTCGTGATCGATCCGGAACGGCCCCGCTGCGGAAGGAACCGCCCCGGCCCCGCCGATCTGCGGAGTAAAAAATCGGGCGGCGACGCTGGAAAACACCATGAGCGCAGAAATTCCGTGAAGGGTTCGGAACGCTTACCCGGCCCGCGTATCCCGGGATCTTGGAACGGTCCCATTCGATTGGGAAGGTGATAGGTGTAGCGCCCAGCACGCTGAAGTCGTAAGCATTGTGCGTGTACTTCCAGATGTATTCACCCGAAAAGACCAGATACTTTCCAAAAGCCTGCTGCAGCCCGGCGTGGAATTCATTACGCCAGCCAGGACTGAACGGGGTTATGTTTGACCCGGAGCAGAGAAGGAGCGGATTTAACACTGGGTTCCCGCACCCTTCATTCGAAAGTACCAGATTCTCATTGAAGGGCGTCTCCATGGTTCGTGCGTAGGAAACGCGAAGAACGGTGTTGGTCCGCTTAATGTTGTAGGCGACGCCCAGGCGAGGTTCCGCTTCCCGGTGGGTCGTGAGTCCGTTATACAAATCCCCACGCAATCCGAGATTGAAAGACCAGTTTCGAAAACTGATTGTGTCCTGGACATAAAGAGCGGTTTCCTTGACGTCAGTGTGACCGTTAAACGTGTAGAGGCCGCTGGTGGTCGTGCCCGCCGGGCACGGGTCATTCGGAGACGGCGTTGGACGGGTCAGGTCATAGCAACCCAGCAGTGCATTAAAGTTTGCATTCGCCAAAAACGGCGCGGGATAAAGAGTTTGGTTGGTCGTCGCTGCGGTTGGGCACTGCAATGGGTCATTGACCCCGGGGTTGCCAACAAACACCGGGACGCCGTTCGCGTCGAGACACGGCGCGTTCAGCGTCGGGTCAACGACTCCGAACGGGTCATGCTCGTCCAGAAACGTCTGTTCGTAAGTTGCGCCCAACTTCAGGTTGTGAATCCCCTTCACGTAGGAGAGATCGGAGCGCGCCCCCGCATTCAGGAGCGTGCGCCGCTGACTGACCGTTTCGCTCCCCACCGCGGGCGCTCCGAGGTCCGCGAAGGGATTGGCGCTGGGATAGTAGTTGTACGCGTCTCGCCGGACAAAACCACCCAGAGTAAACACGGTAGTGGGGTTGAGCAATCGAGTCCAGCTAGGCGCGATGTTGAAGGTTTTGATCTGGGAGCGCTGGTCGGCTGGACCAACGACATTGCCGTCAGGATCGAGACCGCCGTTGGCGACAATAACTCCATTCCACGGGGTCGCCAATTGCGAGTCGAAAGAATTTGGAGTTTGAAACCACGAGCGGGTGAATCCCAGGTTCAAGTGCAGCGAATCCTTAGTGGAGAATTGATAGTCCACACGATCGAATACATTCTCTTCGTTGCCCTTGTCATGCATTACGACAAATTCCGGCCCATCAAGAAACCGGCCGCTGTTGAGGCCGCCAGCAGAGATGAAGTTTCCCCACTTTGCTCCTCCGTAAGCGAGATCGGCTTGCACATCGGAAGTTCCAAACGATCCGTACGACGTGTTTACGCTGCCATGAGGTGTGGTTACGCCCTGGCCCGAGCGGGTGGTCGCAACAATCACGACGCTGGTCTTGCCTCCGTATTCCGCGGGCGGTGCGCCGGAAATGACTTCCATCGATTGAACCGATTCGAGGGGAATCTGGTTGGAGAAGACTTTGCTTTGCTGGTCGGTAATCGGCTGGCCATCAACGGAGAACGAATTTTCCGCGTGGTCGCCGAGCCCGTGGAAGAGACCATTAGAATCGGCCGCGATTCCCGGAGTGGAGAGAGTCACCAGCGAACTCAGGGACGACGATGCGCTTTCAAGGGGGAGCTTGTCGAACAAGTTCTTGTCAACGTCGGTGTGGAAGGTGGAGTCATTCTCCACCAGGTCTTCTCCGGCCTCGACCGTAACCGTGGTGGAGGAGCCAGTTACCTGAAGGCTGATCTTGACGCTCGCGGGCACTGCCGACCGGACATCCACATCCTGCGCGCTCTCAGCGAACCCCGCGGCTGTCACTTTCATGTGATATGGATTAAACGGCACGTTCGAGAAACTGAAATTCCCCTTGTCGTCTGTGGTGGTCGTCCGGTCATAGCCGCTGACCGGGTTATGAATCTCGACGGTTGCATTCGCCACCACCGCGCCCGAAGGGTCAAGCACGGTTCCGTTGATCGATCCCGAACTTCCGGAGGACTGCGCACTCGCAGTCCCAACACTGAATATCGCAGCAGCGGCCATAGCCGCAGCCAGCAAGCTCTTATGAAATAAACGCATGATTCCTCCAAGAATGGTTCTGGAGCGGGCCTGATCGCATGACTATCGACGATGAAAATCGAAGATCGCGGATCAGAGCTCGCGGCCGTTTGAAAACTTATTGGGTGGAGAGAGGAATCAGACAGCAGGTGGAGGACGAATGAATTGCGTGGTGGTGGAACGGAAGATCGGAGAAGCTTCTAAAGTCGAAATCGCCAGGGCTGACGCAGCCAGAACCGGTACGGGAGCTGCGGCCGGGGTACTAAGTCCGAGATGAGCAGTCGCACAAATCGAGCATGTGTGGTGCGACGCGGCCGAGTCGTCGGGATGCGAGTGGGTCGCCTGCACCGTCCCCATCACGCACACCAGGGCAACGCAGAGCACGCACACCGCTCTCACGAAACCGCCCCGATTTGCCGATAACTTCAGCATTCCGTCCCGATGTAGCTCGCTAGCCTTAGTCTTAGTCTTGCGTTTAGACGATTCTATCCTGAGATGGTCATCTGGGGAAATGCGACAGGTAAGAAAACTGCACTCTCAACGCACTCAACGGAGCATGGCCTAAGGGTTACCGATGTCGTCGGTTCGCCGCGGTGGGAACCAACAAAAGTACTATCTCCGGTGCCGGCATTCTCCGACAATCGTTGCAAGAGGCACCGACACTCGTCTATCGCAGCGCCACCTGCGTCTCAATTTGATCTTTTCCAGTTGTGCTTGCTTAAAGCGCACTCCGGGAAAGGCAGACTCAGGGAGAAGTATCTATGTCGGGACAAGTCATTTTGTATTTTGACGACCAGGCGGACGCCTTGCGTTTCGCCTTAGCCGCGGGTTCAGTAATGGCAGGAGACGGCAACCGCGCTACCGAGGATCTAGCCCAGAAAACGGCACGAGTGAAGCGCATCCGTCTGGACGCGGCCAGTAAGGGAAAGAACAGACAACCCAACCCTCCCGAACGCGTTGCCTGAAGCGCGCGACTGCGCTGTTTTACAATTGAAGCGGCACACACCCGGCCCCTAAAGGGGCACCTGCTTTAAACAGCTTTCGGCATCGCTAAAGCGATACCCTGATACGAAACCGGATTGTTGACGTAAGGTGTAATTCCGCAAGCTGTAGAATATCCGCGATGCCCATCGCTGAGCAAACATCTGCCTCCTCTACAGCCGTCGACCTCGCCTGGGTTCGCTCGCAGTTTCCCGCACTCGCGCAGACCGCCGGTAAATATCCCGCGGTCTTTTTGGACGGCCCCGGCGGCACGCAGGTACCGCAGCGAGTCATTGACGCCATCGCTGACTATCTGACGCACAACAACGCCAACACCGGCGGGGCTTACCAGACCAGCCGCAACACCGAACGCATGATCGCCGAAGCGCGCTCGGCGATGGGAGATTTTCTGAATTGCGATGCCGATGAAATCGTCTTCGGCCCGAGCATGACCACGCTGACTTATGCCATGAGCCTTTCGCTTGGGCGCGAACTCGGCCCCGGAGACGAGATCGTGCTCACGCTGCTCGACCATGACGCGAATTTTTCTCCATGGAAGGCGCTGGAAGAAAAAGGCGTCGTCATCCGCGCGGTGAAGTTCAACGAAGATGACTGCACGCTCGACATGCACGACCTGGCGGCAAACATCGGGAAGCGCACCCGGCTCGTGGCGGTCGGCTACGCCTCCAATGCCGCGGGCACGATCAACAACGTCGCTGAAGTTGTGCGCCTGGCGCGGCAAGCGGGAGCGTTGAGTTACATTGACGCCGTCCACTACGCTCCCCACGGAGCGATTGACGTGCGCGCCCTCGATTGCGATTTCCTGGCGTGCTCGACGTACAAATTCTTCGGTCCGCACATGGCGGTGCTCTATGGCAAGCGTGAGCACCTCAAGCGGCTGCGTCCCTATAAATTGCGCCCCAACACCGACAACATTCCCAACTGCTGGGAATGGGGCACGCTGAACCACGAATGCATCGCCGGAATCAAAGCCTGCGTGGATTACTGGGAAGACCTCGGGCGGCGTGGTGACGGCCCACGGCCATAACCCGGCGCGCCGCGATCATGGCCGCGCACGAAGCTATCCACGGGCACGAGCGCAAGATGATGGAGAAGATGATCGCGGGTCTGCTCGCGATTCCGGGATTGAAGCTCTACGGCATCAGCGACCCGCGATCGCTTTGAGGAGAGATGCGCGACGTTCGCCGTCCGCATCGAAGGCCACACGCCGCTGGAACTGGCAACGAAACTCGGCGAGCGCGGCTTCTTCACCTGGGATGGGAACTACTATGCGATCAACGTCACCGAACAGTTGGACGTCGAGCGGCTGGGAGGTTTCTGCGCATCGGGCTGGTGCACTACAACACGATGGAGGAAGTGGAGCGGCTGCTGGGGGCGTTGCGGGAGATTGTGGGTTAACCCGGCGTGCTACGGCCGCAATTCTTCGACAGCGTTTCCGCGTCCTACCAGCGCCATCTTCGCCAGCCCAATAAACAGCCCATGTTCGACGATGCCGGGGATATTGCTCAGAGCCAGCGCCAGCGCCGGAGGATCGGCAATCTTCCCAAAGCTGCAATCGAGAATCTGGTTGCCGTTGTCGGTTATGTAAGGAGCTGCCATCGGCCTTCGTGCGCAATTTAGGCGACCCGCCTAGCGCTGCGATTTTTCTTTCGACCACGGTCCGCGCAAACGCAATCACCTCGACCGGCAAAGGAAATTTGCCGAGCACCGAAACGACTTTGCTGGAGTCCGCGACCACGACCATTTTCTTCGACGCGGACGCGATGACCTTCTCGCGCGTCAGCGCGCCGCCGCCGCCTTTGATCAGGTTCAGCTGCGGATCGACCTCATCGGCGCCATCGATGGTGATGTCGATCTCCGGATGCTCGTCGAGCGTAGTCAGCGGAATGCCGACGGCGCGCGCCAGGTCGCCGGTCTGCGATAGAAGTCGGAATGCCTACGATTTTCAGTCCCGCCTTGACGCGCTCGCCTAGCGCGACGACCGCGAAGTAGGCGGTTGAGCCGGTGCCCAATCCAACCACGTCGCCTTCGCGAACTAGTTTTGCGGCGGCCCGTCCCGCGGCTTCTTTTTCTGCTTCATTCGCCATAGTTCGCTGCTACTCATTTGTTGAAAATTTCGATGTACGCCAGATAGCCCGCCAGTATCAATCCGAACATTCCGAGCAGATACGAGACCAGATCAATCACCGAGCCGGCCGGTTCGAAAGTGTCCGAATCAAGTTGCACTTTGGTCTCGCGGTAACGCCTGAGACCGACAAAAATCAGCAGCACTCCGCCGACTGCGGACGTAATGCCCAGCCATGTGGTGAGGCCAGGAGTGACGCCGGTGTATCCCTGAACCTTCAGAAATTCGCGCAGAGCAATCGAGAAGCGTCCGATGGCGAATCCGAAGATGATGGTCGCGATGCCGGTACGCAGCCATGCCAGAAACGTGCGCTCGTTGGCCAAGTGGTCGCGGGCGCGGTTCGGGTTGGAATTATCGGGCATGCGCTCTACAGCATCAACAAGCAGCCCGCTATTATTCCACAGCCTTCTGAAGCAGCGCAGCAATTCCCGCGATGTTTTTCAGGAGGTCGGCGGGAAAGCCGTGCCGCTGCTGCAGGTATTCCGGAGAATTGTAGGAGAGCCACACCCGGCCGTCTTCGTCCTGCCATGCCAGCGCCTTCAACGGAAGATCAATAGCGAGCCGGGGCGCGGCCACCATCATACGGCGTCCCAGCCTTCGGACTGCCGAAAATCAGCAATTGCGTCGGGCGCATTTTGAGCCCGGCCTTCTCGGCCTCGCCGCTGTGGTCAATGAGAGCAAATACCGTCATGCCCTTTTCTTTGAGAATCGACTGCAGCCGCGCCAACGTTTCGGGCACGGAGTAGCGACTGGACACATCAATCACACCGCTGGCCATATTGACACCTCCGGTTTTTCGAGCAGCCGTATTCTAGTTCAGAATCATCTTGCCCAGAATCTCTTTGAGCAGCTTGGCCGCGACCGTGGCAGTAATTTGTGTGCTGTCTTGCGCAGGATTGAATTCGACGATGTCGGCGCCAGCGATTTTTCCCGTGATGGCATGAATATGCGCGATCGCTTCCCGCATCGACATTCCTCCCGGCTCGCGATGCGAAATGCCGGGGACAAAGGCGGGATCAAGCGAGTCCAGATCAAAAGAAATGTAGATGGGACCGTCGACTTTCATGCGGTCGAGCGCGGGCAGATTGCGCATTTCGATGACTTCCACGCCAAACTTCTTGGCCTGCTCGCGTTGGTGCCCTGTCATGGTCCGAATGCCGACCTGGATCAAACGTTTGGCCGCGCCCTCTTCCATGATTCGGGCAAATGGGCACGCATGTGACAGCCGGTTGCCTTCAAGTTCGTCATAGAGATCGGGGTGAGCGTCGAAGTGGAGGATGGTGAGTCCGGAACGCGCTTGCCGAAAGCGCGAATGATCGGAAGCGTGATGGAATGGTCGCCGCCCAGGCAAACCGGGCGCAGGCCTTGGTCAAGCAGTTCGCCCACTTTCGTTTCGATGGCCGCGAACGCCGCGTCCTCGCATCCGAAGGCGAACTTCAAGTCGCCGGCATCGCAGTACGCGCCTTCGGCGCTGAGGTCGACGCCGGTTTCCGTCCAGGAGTTCGAGGCGTCGCACGTAAGAGCCGCGCGGATGATCGGCGGCGCTCCGGCTGCTCCACGCAACCAGGAGGAATTGGCGTCGAAGGGGACACCGAGAATGACTGGAGTTCCGGGCTTGGCCGCATGGGACAGTGTCATGAGAATCCGCCTCTTGTGATTAGCCGCGGCAAAGGCTCAGGCTCTGATTTACACAGTCGGCCTGTATTCTCGCGCGTGAATCGGACACACACGCGGCTCATCCGTTATTCTATAGAAGACTTCTTATGGCGACTTCAACTCGAAACGCGAGCACGGACCGCAGCTCCTGTAATCATTGACAATCACGAACGCGAACGTGTCTTTGGACTCTTTCGGCAATTTGGATATCTCGAGGCCGAACTGAATCCGCTCGGGCTGCTGCCTCCGCAGCCGCATCCCGATCTTCAGTTTGATAGTGAGATCGACAACGAGTGGGCGCGCGAAGCGCGGCGCATTTATTGCGGCAGCGTCGGCGTGGAGTTCATGCACATTGCCGACCCCGAGCGCCGGCGCTGGATCCAGGAGCGCATGGAAGCCGAAGCCGGCCGCGGCGGACATCGATCAAGACCGCGCGCCTCGACCTGCTGATGCGCGCCGACCTGTTTGAGCAGACGCTGCAGCAACGCTATCTGGGCAACAAACGGTTTTCGCTCGAAGGCAACACTTCTTTGTTGCCGGCGATGGATGAGGTTCTGGATGTGGCCGGCGAACACGGCGCCGTGGAACTGGTGATGGGCATGAGCCATCGCGGGCGGCTGAACGTGATCATTCATCTGGCCAAGCGTCCGGCGGAGCAGGTGTTTGCCGAATTTGAGGATGTGGACCCGCGCAGCGTGCTGGGCTCCGGCGACGTGAAGTATCACATGGGCGCGACCGGCGAATATGTCACCAAGAGCGGGAAGAAAATTCATATTCACCTGGCATCGAATCCCAGCCACCTTGAAGCCGTCGATCCGGTGACGGTGGGGCGCACGCGCGCCAAGCAGGACCGCGCGGGCGAAGGCGGCAAGGCGAAATATCTGCCGCTGCTGGTGCACGGCGACGCGGCGTTTGCGGGGCAAGGCATCACGGCAGAGACTATGAATTATGCCGACCTGGCGGGCTATACGGTGGGCGGGACGATCCACGTCATCGTCAATAATCTGATCGGCTTCACGACCAATGCGCGCGAAGAACATTCGTCGCGCTTCTCGGCGCAACTGGGGCGGCGGCAGGCGATTCCGATCTTTCACGTGAATGGCGAAGACGTGGATGCGGTGATGCGCATCGCGCGCATGGCCACCGAATACCGCTACAAGTTCGGCACCGACGTGGTCATCGATCTCATTGGATACCGGCGTCATGGGCACAGCGAAGTTGACGATCCCACGGTGACGCAGCCGCTGATGTACAAGGCGATCAAAGAGCATCCGCCGCTGTATCAGATTTATGCCAAACGCATCGGCTTGGACGACGACAATATCGCCGCGCGAGCGGGGACGATCAAGAGCGAGTACGAAGCCGCGCAGAAGAGCGCAACGCAAGTTCACCAAGAAGCCAGCTGATGCGCGAGCTGCCCAATTATTGGGACGACTACTTTGGCGGACGCTATAAGCCGGAATATGAACAGCCCACCGGCATTGCGCGCGAAGAGTTGGCGGAACTCACCGAGCGGCTGACCACGTATCCGGAGGGATTCCACATCCATCCCAAGGTGAAGAAGTTGCTGGAGCAGCGGCAGGAAATGGGGACGGGCAAGAAGCCGGTCGACTACGGCATGGCGGAGGCGCTGGCTTTTGCGAGCCTGGTGAAGCAGGGGATTCCGGTGCGCCTGAGCGGGCAGGACTCGCGGCGCGCGACTTTCAACCAGCGCCACTCGGTGCTGATCGATATTGAGAATGAAACGGAATACGTTCCGCTGCGACACATTGCGCCGGGACAGGCGGCGTGCGACATCTATAACTCGCCGCTTTCAGAAGCGGGCGTGATGGGATTTGAATACGGCTACAGCCGCGATTATCCCGAGGCGCTGGTGCTGTGGGAAGCGCAGTTTGGCGATTTTGCCAACGTGGCGCAAGCGGTGATCGACCAGTTTGTGTGCGCGGGCGAAGACAAGTGGAACCTGCTCTCCGGCCTGGTGCTGTTGCTGCCGCATGGCTATGAAGGACAGGGTCCGGAGCATTCGAGCGCGCGCATCGAGCGCTTTTTGCAGTTGGCGGCGCGCGACAATATTCAGATTTGCCAGCCTTCGAATGCGGCGCAGTATTTCCACCTGCTGCGGCGGCAGGCGCTGCGCAAGTGGAGAAAGCCGCTGGTCGTGTTTACGCCGAAGAGCATGTTGCGGCATCCCGATGCGCTGTCGCCGCTGGAAGATCTGACCCATCAGCGGTTTCTGCCGGTGATCCCGGACACCGAAGCGCAGGACGCTAAGCGGATTCTGCTCTGCACGGGAAAAATCGGGCACGAACTGCGCGCCGGAACGCCAAAAGCGGCAACGACTTCAGCACCGCCATCGTCTTCCTCGAGCAGATGTATCCGTTTCCCGGAGGCGGAACTGGCGGCGGAATTGCGAGCGCCACAGCGCGGCGCGGGATATTGTGTGGGTGCAGGAAGAGCCGGCGAACATGGGAGCGCTTTCTTACATGCTGCCGCGCTTGAAGCGCATCGCGGATGACGTCCGGTGCTTTCGGTGAAGCGGTCCGCGAGCGCGAGTCCGGCGACCGGTCGGCCAAGGCGCATGAAGTGGAGCAGAAGACGCTGCTGGCGCTGGCGTTCACCACGCAGGATCTGAATTGAGCAGCGAGCGGGCAAAATAATAGCCCAGGACCGATTCCCGATCCTGGGCTATCCAAATAACGGCCTTCGCAATAACGGCGGCGGACGGGGCAAGCCCCGTCTCTACAGCGGCAATGAATGCGTTTACGGCCAGCGCTTGGCGGCGTCTTCCCAGCCGGCGACGCGTGCCGGGGCAGTCCACCCTGGGCCGCGACCACCGGAGGAATCCGCACCGGCTGCGGCGGCGCGGTAGCAGCTAAGCTCGGCTTGGGCGCTTCGGCCAGCGTCTCTTTTTCTTCCGAAAGCAGCGGGGCAGCGACACGCAAGGCCTCTACTTCCTTTTCCAGCCGAGTCAGTTCAAGTTCCTTCTGCCGTAAAACTTCGTACACATTTTTCATGCTTTGGCACCTGTCTGTCGTAACAACGAATTAAGCGCAGAGTATGGTTCCGAAGGCAATTTGTCAAGGAAAACGGCACCCGGCAGTGCATGGTGATCATCGAAGTTGCGGATTAGCTTATCGGAACACCACGACCGCGACCAGAATGCCGAGGATCAGCACCACGATGGCCAGCAGATTGACGTGGTTCGCCATCCAGGATTCTCTGTACGGGCTCGGAGTTTGCCAGGAAGGCGGGCACGAATTCCTCCGGCGCAGGGGTTGGCGTCGCAGAGGCCGCTGCGGCGTCGGGTGACGCTAGCTGTTCGGTCTCAATCTGGCGTTGCTCCTGCTCCCGCTGCTTCTTTTCGGACTCCTTCTTCTGGCTGTCTTTCCTCTCACAATCAAGGCAGAGCGTTCTTCCCTCGGACACCGGGAAATCCGCAGGAAGAGCATTTTTGCACGCGGAGCATGGCCTCGGGGATGGAAGCGGGCGGCACTGGCTCTGACGGTGTCAGTAGCGGCGTTACCGGAGGTGACGCCACGATTATCTGCGGGTCGGCGGGCAGAACCGCGGGCGCGACCAGTTCGGGTTCGGGCGCAATGGCAGGCTGAACATCAAGACCAGTTGCAGTAGCTTGCGGCGTATCGACTGCCGGTAGAGATTCGACCGGCCGTTCCCGTTCTCGCCTGGGCGCAGGCGCCACCGCCGAACTCTGGCGCTGCTCCGCCAGATCGAGGGCCGTCAAAGTGAGATCGGCCATGCGTTCGAGTGCGATCAGATCGCGCTCTTCGAAGGCATACGGGTGATCGGAGAATAATTCGAACAGTCCGCGAACCTCGCCGTTACGCCGCAGCAACGGCAAAACCACGATGGACGCAATGCCCAGCGCCCGGCAAGCGTCCAGATTCACGCGGGCATCGGTTTCCGCATTGTCGCAGCGCAGCAACTGCCGGCGCGCCATGCTTTCGCCGGTCAATCCGGATCGAACCTGCAAGCGCGCTCCGACGGCTGGCGCCGACGACCCAGCGCTGGCGCGGCAAACCATCTCTTCACCTTGAGGCAGAGCTAGGGCGGTTCCGGTCGCCCCGGTGATGTACTGCGCCCGCTCCACTAATAACTGGAGTGCGGAGTCGAGCTCCGTTTCTTCCAGCGTGCGGTTCCCGTTGGAGTTATCGCCTCTTCCGCCTGCCGAAGCGGGCGGCTCCGTCCCGGCGCTCGTGTCGTCGGCGCTCGTTTCTTTCTCCGGCGCTGGCTGGCGCGAAGCGATCGTCAGGTCGAGGATCGGATCGAGAATCGGGTTGGGCAGATCCGTGCATGGCAAGGGGCTGAACCGAGTCTCGCCTTGGAGACTCCGGCTGTCAAGAGCTGGGGGCATTGCAAGTCGAGAGATTAAAGACGCGCGCGGTTACTGCGCCTTGTCGTCCTTGTGCCGCAGCCATTCGATAAACATCTGCTCCTTGGGCTTGTCGTAGGCCATGAGCACATGACGAATGCTGCGTCCGCTGACGAAGTGGCAAACTTCTTCTGCCAGGTTCTTGGCATGATCGCCGGCGCGTTCGAGAGATTGCGTCATGAAGATCACTTGCAGGCTGGAATGGTGCGCGACGTTCTCCGGATTTTCGATGTGACGCAGGAAGATGAGATTGCGCAGGCGGTCCATCTCGGCGTCGGCGCGAAGCACTTCGATAGCTTTCTGGACGTCGTGATGCGAAAACGACTGGCCCACATCGGCCAGCATTTTCTCCAGAACCGTCGCCATCTGCGTCAAATCGCGCGTATCCTGCGAGTCCAGACGGCCTCCCGCTGCCTGCGCGCTCGTGGCAAAACTCAAGAGCAGGTCGCCGATGCGCTCCAGTCCGATCATGACTTTCATGCACGCCAGCAGTTGCCGGGTTTCGGCCTCCGGAACGCGGGTGATGGTCGAAGTCACTCCGGAGTCTACTTCCAGGTCGATGGCATCGAGTTCCTTTTCGCATTGCCGGATGGCGTTAAGGCGGGACATCGATCCCGTGGCGATTCCCTCAGCCGCTATGGCCGCAGCCTCGCGCGCTAGTTCGCACGCTTCCACCGTCCGCCGCACCAGTCCCGAATGCGACGGATCGGGCAAAGGTGTTTTTACCGCGGTGCTCATAGACAAACCGCCTGCTTCGTTGGATGCCTGACTTGCTCCATCGGACGCGACCGGCATTCACCGAGAGTGTGGCACACACTCCCAATCAAAGCATAATTCCCCTCGTATCGAGGCAGGTTACAACCCAGTGAATTTCGTGTCGCCAAACGTGGGATCAGGCCCGCCCCGCGAACTCCCGCGTCTCGGTGGATACCTTGATCGCTTCGCCCTCCTTGATAAAGAGGGGAACCCGGATCTCAATGCCAGTCTCCAGCTTCGCCGGCTTGGTCACGGTGCCGCTTGAGGTGTCGCCACGGACGCCCGGTTCGGTATAAGTGACATGCAGCTCCACATGGGCTGGCAGCTGCAACCCGATGGGGTTGCCGTTGTACTTGTGGATCTGGATGATCACTCCTTCCACCAGAAAGTCCGGCGCGTCCCCGACCATCTCGCGGGAAAGGGTGAGGGTCTCGAAGCTCTCCTGGTCCATGAAGTGGAAACCACTTCCATCGCCGTACAGATACGACGCCTCGACCATCTGGAGGTCCGGCTCCTTGAACCTTTCACCGGCCTTGAATGTCTTGTCAAAGACGGCGCGGGTGAGAAGGTTGCGCATCTTCAGGCGGACCAATGTCTGGCCGCCCCGGGCGGTGGGGGTGGACACCTCCGCTTCCAGGCACACGAACGGAGTGTTTTCGAACTCAAAAAACATTTTGCGCTTTACGTCGATCGCATCGATTAGTGCAGCCATGATGATGGCAGGATAACAGGTAGGCATCGGCCTATTGATCTCCAACGTATAATGGCGCAACACGAATGCCCCTCACCTCTGGCACGAAACTCGGGCCCTATGAAATCCAGTCTCCGCTGGGCGCCGGCGGAATGGGAGAAGTTTACCGCGCGCTTGATACCCGCCTCGATCGCATCGTAGCCATCAAAGTTCTCGTTTCCCACCTTTCATCTTCGCCGGAGCTCAAGCAGCGCATGGAGCGCGAGGCCCGCGCTATTTCCTCGCTCAACCATCCTCACATCTGCCATCTCTATGACATCGGTTCGCAGGACGGCACCGATTACCTGGTGATGGAGTTTCTCGAAGGCGAGACCCTCTCCGACCGGCTTCGCAAAGGTGCGATGCCGCTGAATGAAATTCTCAAGATTGGGATCGCGATCGCTGAAGCGCTTGCCGTGGCGCACCGGCAAGGCATTGTCCATCGTGACTTGAAGCCCGGAAACATCATGCTGACTCAGGGCGGTGCCAAGCTGATGGACTTTGGTCTGGCCAAGCCACTGGGCGTGCAGAATACGGGCGTCTCGTCGGGAACCGTGCCCTCGTTTACCGCCGCAGCCACGCTGAGCGGACCGAGCCCGCTGACGCCGTTGACCACGGCGGGCAGCATCGTCGGCACTATCCAGTACATGTCGCCGGAGCAGATCGAAGGAAAAGAGGCAGACGCGCGCTCCGATATTTTCGCCTTTGGCGCGGTGCTATACGAGATGGCTGCGGGCAAACGGCCGTTCGCCGGCAAGAGCCAAATCTCTCTGGCATCTTCGATTCTGGAAAACGACCCGGAGCCGATCAGCGCCATCAAGCCGCAAACGCCGCCTGCCTTCGAGCATGTCGTGACCACCTGCCTGCAGAAGAATCCGGAGGAACGTTTTCAGACCGCGCACGACGTCAAGCTCGAACTGCAGTGGATTGCGATCTGACCGATCGTCTCCGGCCGTTGCGCCCGCATGCTGCCGCCCCGTCTCGCAAGCGCGAGCGTCTGGGCTGGGCAGCGGCTGATCGTGGCCGCGATAGTCCTGGGTGCGGCCGCCGCAATGTTGTTCTACCGTCCCGCTCAATCCGCGGTTTCTATCCGCACCGTTATCAATCCTCCGGAGAAGACCACGCTGAATCTGACGGGCGATGCTGCCGGGCCGCCAGTGCTGTCGCCGGACGGCACAGCCATCGCGTTTGCGGCCACCAGCGCGGACGGCAAGAGCGCGCTCTGGGTTCGTCCCATGAACTCGCTGGACGCACACCCCGTCGCCGGCACCGAAGGCGCGACTTTTCCGTTCTGGTCTCCTGACAGCCGCTCGCTGGGATTTTTCGCCGACAGCAAGTTGAAGACAATCGACTTGAATGGAGGCTCGGCTCAGGCGATTGCCGCCGCAATGCTAGGACGCGGCGGCACCTGGGGACCGGGCGGAGTAATCCTGTTCGCTCCGAGCCCAGTCGCGTCCCTGATGACCGTCACCGCCAGCGGAGGAACGCCAGTTCAGGTCACAAAGATTGTGGACCGGAACCAGTACACCTCGCATCGCTGGCCGTTTTTTCTGCCTGACGGCAAACATTTCCTCTATCTCGCCATTCACCACGATCCCTCCAAATCGGCCAACGATATGCTCTATTACGCATCGCTGGACGGCCGCGAAAATCGTGAGCTGTTCCGTTCTCAGTCGAACGCCGTTTACGCCAGTGGACTTCTCCTGTTCGCGCGTGGCGATCAGTTGATGGCGCAACCCTTCGATCCCGCGAGTGGAAAACTCAGCGACGAACCGCGCAGCGTGGCCAAGGGAATCATGAATGATGTCAACAGTTGGCACATGGATGCCTCGGCTTCCGACAATGGATTGCTGGTCTTCGGCAGCGGTGGGACCGCCGATCTGCAGTTGGTCTGGATGGATCGCGAGGGGAAACAGATCAGCACCATAGCCGACAAGCTGACGAATCTGCAATACGCTGTCATCTCTCCGCAAGGAGATCGCGCCGCTCTCCAGATTGACACCGGCGAGAATGACATCTGGGTGCTCGATTTCGCTCGCGGGGTTCGCACCAGGCTGACCTTCGGACCTTCCGCGAACACGCATGCAGTCTGGTCGCCCGACGGCAAGTGGATCGCCTACACCTCCGCCCGCAACGATCATTTCACCATCTACCGTAAACCCTCTGACGGCAGTGGAGCGGAAGAGCTTCTGCTCACTGACGCGCCGATGTGCATCGTCGAAGACTGGTCGCGCGACGGCAAGTACCTGTTTTATTCGCGAGGCTATTCAGAAAATGATCGCGAGATTTGGGCCTTGCCGCTCGCCGCTCCGACCGACGGAGGCGAGCGCAAACCGTCACTCGTCATTCCACACGGCGGCCAGGCGCATCTTTCTCCGGACGGCCATTGGCTCGCCTACACTTCGGATGAATCCGGCGGCATTCAAGTGTATGTCGTGGCCTTCGGCGGCGGTCAGGGCAAATGGCAAGTTTCGTCCAACGGAGGAGCGCGCCCGCACTGGAGCAATGACGGCAAAGAACTCTACTACATGGATCCGGCCTACGATATTTTCGCGGTGCCGGTGAAGGATGCCGGCGGCGCCCTGCAATTCGGCGCCGCTCAGGAGCTGGTCACCAAATGGTCCGCTCCGCAGGTCTTCTACGATGTCTCTCCCGACGGCAAGAAAATCCTTCTCGACCGGGTTGCGCAGCAGGTCAGCCAGTCGGTCACGGTCGTCACGAACTTTACGGCGGATTTAAAATAAGTTGAAAGAGTAGGCGAGTTCGTCGTCAGCTTCGTTGAGCCAATTCGCGGAAACGGAATCGGGACTCCAACGACTGCAGCCAGCCTTGCAGGGCTACTTCAGAATCTTTATCGATGTAGAGGAAGCGCAGGCCCACGACGAACGCGTCGCTCCAAACTACATCTGCTTTTGCATGAAACGGCTGCGGATCGACGCTGGGGAGTTCGAACTCAACCAACACGACTCCCTTGAGTTTCACTGGATCCGCTAGCAGGATGGCCAATCCTCCCTCACTCACATTCTTCATGACGGCGGCAAAAGACTGCCCGAGAGAGTCTTGAAACCGCACCGGCAGATCAACGTCGTAGCGGAAATAGCGGCGATGTTCGCGTTCCATCTTGGCGATGGCGATGGGCAGGACGCTGGCGAGTCGAGGCTGCTGAATCGGTTTGCTCAGTACGAAGTTCGCCCCCGCATCGAGCGCCGCTTCGGAACTGGTCATTCCATCGACGACAGCGAGAATAGGAGTTTGCTTGTTCGCCAGTGTGCTCCGTATCTGGGCGAGCGCCTGGATGGCTCCGGGTACGCCATCACAGTCGATAATCACTCCATCCAAATGCCGGCGGGAGGCCAGTTCGATGGTACTGGCAGAATCCTGGCGGAGTTGGAGCGAGGCTCCATGACTACCCAAACTGGTTTGGAATTGGCCTAACAGACTGGGGTCGCAAGTCACGAGCAAGCACTCTAAACCCATGCTGCGATCCTAGCAAAGTAGGCACCGGCAGTCATAATGACTGACGTACATGGAACCTGCGCGGTTGGGACTGTTACGCGGTCTGTAAACTATTGATGCCGCATGAAAAGACCTACGCTGGATCCGCCTCAGACGCCATTAAAGTAAACACAAAGGTCGAGCCGTGGTGCAGTTCGCTTTCGGCGCGGATCGTTCCCCCGTGTGCCAGCACGATATGCTTGGCGATCGCGAGTCCCAGGCCGGTGCCGCCGGATTCCCGCGAGCGAGCTTTATCTACACGGTAGAAGCGCTCGAAAAGCCGCGGCAGATGCTCCGACGAAATGCCGGGCCCGAAGTCCCTGACGTAGAATTCGACGCTGCCCGTTCGCCACTCCACTCTCCGCGGCGCGGGCTCCGAGAATAACTTTCTTTCCTGGCGCCGCGTACTTCAACGCATTCTCGATCAGGTTCGAAAAAATCTGGTGGATGGCCTCGCGATCCGCACTCACGTTGCCTGGGCCCGCCGAGTTTTCAACCAGCAGCTCAACTCCAAGTCAACTCCGTAAGACCTCGCGACTTCGCGGAAGCTTTCCAGCGCGTCCTGCAACAGTTCTTCGGCGCTCACCCGTTGCATGTCGAACCGGTGCTCGCCCGACTCGACGCGCGCCAGAGTTAGCAGATCTTCCGTCAGCCGCGACATGCGGGTCGCGTTCTTGCGGATAATTTCCAGGAAGTCACGCACGTGACTGTCTTCGAGCGGACCATCGAGCAGCGTCTCGGTGTATCCCTGAATGGAAGTCAGCGGCGTGCGCAATTCGTGGGAAACGTTGGCGATGAAATCGCGGCGGCTCTTTTCCATGCGCTCGGTCTCGGTAAGGTCGCGGAGCACGGCAACTGCGCCGCCTCCGGGCATGGGCGCGGCAGTCACATCGAACGTGCGGCCGGAAGCGATGGTGTTCGAGCGCGCCGAAGTTACGACCTGTTCGCGCGCCGCTTCTTGAATTGCCGCGAGAAATTCCGGGTCGCGCACGCTGTCAATCAGCGGCGCATTCAGCCGCGGCGCGCGCAGCAGCAGACGGTCCATGCTCGCGATTCGCCCACTGGATGCGCCCGTCGGCATCCACTGCAACCACGGCGTCCTGCATGGAGTTGAGCAAGGTCTCCAGCTCGCGCTGGCTGGTTTGAACGCGCGCGTAACTTTCTTCCACCCGGCGCGTCGTCTTATCGAGTGCCGCGGCCACTTGCCCGATCTCGTCCGTCGCCGTGGACGCGATTCTCGCGGTCAAATCCCCATCCGCTACGCGCTCGGCAAAACTCACGATGCGCTGCAAACGCCGCCCCACATATTGCGAAGCCGCCGCCGCCACCAGCACCGCGAAAACAAACGCGGCGAGCGATCCCCAGAACAGCGCCTCCCGCAGCGGACGATCGGTAATTTCAATCTCGGGCAAGCGGATACGCCAGCCGTACCGCTCCTCCAGAAACCGGCGCCGCCACGTACACAAAAGGAACTCCGAGCGATTGACTGTTGCGTTCCTCCACCCCGACTTCGCCGTGCAGCGCGGCGACAAACTCCTTGCGATGCCCGTGATTCTCCATGGTGCTGGGATCGGCTTCGGAATCGGCCAGCACCTTGCCCGTGGGATCGATGACGGTGGCGCGCGCTCCCGCCGCCTGGCCTTCCTGCGAGGTGATGTCGGCCAGCGAGTGCTGGCGGTCCGACTCCACCCGTTGGGCAAACATCAAAGTTTTCTGTTTGAGATTGCGCTTGATCTGCTTCGCGCAGAGTACGTTCCCAGACGCTGTGCGACAGTCCACTGCAGCGTGATCGCGGTCGCGCCGATCACCAGCAGAAACACAAACATCAATTTAAACGAAGATGCGACTTCTCAACGCGGGACCTCAAAGCGGTAGCCGGCCCCCCGTACCGTCTTCAGGTAACGCGGGTTCTCGGGATCGGGCTCAATTTTTTCGCGGATGCGTCGCACATAAACATCCACCGAACGCGGCGTAACGTAAGCCGTATCGCGCCACACCGAGTCGAGCAACTGGTCGCGAGTAAAAACGCGCCCGGCATGACGCATGAAGTAATCGAGCAGCCGGAATTCGGTGGCCGTGGTCGGCACCTGCTTGCCGCGAACGGTCAGCGTCATCGCGCTCGGGTCGATGTGAATTTCTTCAATCTTTGTAGGCAGCGGCGGCAACGGCCGCTCAAAGCGCCGCATTACCGCTTTGACGCGGGCCACCAGTTCGCGCGGGCTGAAAGGCTTGGGAATGTAGTCGTCCGCTCCCAGCTCCAACCCCAGCACGCGATCCGCTTCGCCGCTCTTGGCGGTCAGAAAAATCACCGGCACGGAAGCCAGCGACACCGACTGCCGAATCTGGCGGCAAAGCTCCAGGCCGTCTTTTCCCGGGCACCATGATGTCCAGCAGAAACAACGCCGGGCGCTGCCGCTCAGCGTCGACCACCACCAGATTGCCAGTCGAGTAAAGCCGCACGTTGAAGCCGGCGCCTTCCAGATGATGGCGCACCAGGCGGGAAATATCCGGATCGTCTTCCACAACATAGATGGTCGGTTTCACGCGAACCATTGTAGCTGGGAAATGTTTCAGTTCGTAACAGAAGGCAGACAGCGTTCCGATCCATTTTCCACCAGGAGACAGGAGTCACGAGCAAAAGCCTTGATCGTTGCACGGCAGGAATCTTGCCAAGCTTTGGCCGTGTCGGGGTCCGTCAGCGCAACGCCATCCCAGCGCAGCTCTTCGCCGACAAATCCATCGCCACAAATTCCCGGCGCAGAAATTTCGGGAACGCCGCGGCTGCGATCATGGCGGCATTGTCGGTGGAAAGCGCTCGCGATGGGAAGAAAACCGGAAGTCCCTGCATCCCGGCCTCGCGCTCAAACGCCGCCCGCAATTCCCGGTTGGCAGCAACGCCGCCGCTGACGAAAAGCGTTCGCACATCGTATTCGCGCGCCGCCGCGAGGGTCTTTGCGACCAGATCGTTGACCATCGAGCGCTGGAAGGAAGCCACCAGATTGAGTGTCTGCCGGTCGCAGAGTCGAAGATACGTCTTCGAGCTGACTGGGTTGCTGCAATTGCCTGCGAGCGCCTGACGCCGAGCCTCAATCGACGGCTTCAGATTCTCGGTCTCCACATAACGCAAAACCGCTGTCTTGATCCCGCTGTAGGAGAAATCGAAATGTGGCCTAGATCTTCAGACGTCGTCTTGCTGCGTTCCTCGCCCGTGATCGCGCCGGTCGCGATGCTTGATCTGCGCCAGTCTGGAACTTTACCGCCAGCGGATCGCCATGCGGCGCGAGGCGGTCGATGATCGGCCCTCCGGGATAGCCAAGCCCCAAAAGCTTAGCGACTTTATCGAACGCCTCTCCGGCAGCGTCGTCGCGCGTGTGGCCGATGTTCCGGTACGTCCAGAGATTCTCCTGCACCTGCGCAAGATAAAGATGCGTGTGTCCGCCGGACACTACCAGCGCTAGCACCGGAAATTGCAGCTCGCATATCGCTCGCTGACTGCGATGCTCGAGCAACACGGCATGAATGTGTCCCTCGAGATGATTCACGGCGATCAGTGGCTTGTCGAGCGCGAAGGCCAAAGCCTTGGCGAAGCTGATGCCGACCAGCAGAGCGCCCGCCAGTCCTGGCCCTTGCGTGACGGCAATGGCATCGACGGACCGATAAGTCTGTCCGGCTTCAGCCAGAGCCTGACGCACCACCGGAACCAGGGCACGCAAGATGCTCGCGCGAAGCTAGTTCCGGAACCACTCCTCCGTAAGGCTGATGAGTGGCGATCTGCGACGCGACCACGTTCGACAGAATCTGCGCTGCCCGAGCGCACCACCGCCGCACCCGTCTCGTCACAGGACGTTTCGATGCCGAGGATGTACGCGTCAGGCATAATTAGCTTGAGCTTCAGCTCTTGGCCCTTCGAGCTCTTGGCTCTGGCTTTCCAGTTTAGACGATTTGAATTGACTCCGGCGTTCGGCGTTGCGTTCGCTGAATGCTGAATGCTGAGTGCTAGTGCTTCGTGTCACACTCAAAACAACACGCCACCGAAATTGTCCGCACTCTGCGCGAGCGCGGACATCAGGCCTACTTCGCCGGAGGATGTGTCCGCGATTTGCTGCTGGGTCGCGAGCCCGCCGACTACGATGTGGCCACCGACGCGACCCCGCAGCAGGTCATGCAAATCTTCCCGCAGACGTATGCCGTGGGCGAGCAATTCGGAGTCGTGCTGGTGCCGTTCAAGCGATGCGACGGAAGTCGAGGTGAGCACCGACGCGAGAGCCGAAACGAGAACGAATTTCCAGGCTCGGAAGCGAGGAATCTCGTCGCTCCAAGAGTCGGTCGAGGTTGCGACGTTCCGCTCCGACGTCAGCTATTCCGACGGACGTCATCCTGACGAAGTCCGCTTCACGAAAGATGCCGCGAGAAGACGTCGCAGCGGCGCGATTTCACCATCAACGGCATGATGCTCGATCCGGCAACTAACGTGATCCTGGATTTCGTTGGTGGCCGCAACGATCTCAAAGCTGGAATCATCCGCGCGATCGGCGATCCCGAGCGCCGCTTCACAGAAGACAAACTGCGAATGCTAAGAGCTGTGCGTTTCGCGGCGCGCTTCGACTACACGATCGATCCCGCAACCATGGCGGCAATGCAAAAGCTCGCGCCAAAAATAAGCCAGGTTTCGAGCGAACGCGTCCGCGAAGAACTGACCAAGATGCTGACCGAAGGCCGAGCCCGCCAGGCGTTTCGAGTTACTCGACAAAAGCGGACTGCTGAAAGAAGTCCTGCCCGAAATCGCCGCCATGAAAGGAGTCGAGCAACCACCGCAGTATCATCCCGAGGGAGACGTGTTCGTACACACGCTGCTGTTGCTGGAGAAACTGCAAGCTGGCGGTTCGAAAACTCTGGCCTGGGGAGCGCTCCTGCACGACGTCGGCAAGCCGCCGACTTTCCGCGTCGCGCCCGACCGCATCCGCTTCGATGGCCACGTCGACGTGGGAGTGAAGATGGCCGCCGAAATTCTCCGCCGTCTGCGCTTCTCGAACGCTGAGACCGATCAGATTCTGGCGCTGGTCGACAATCACATGCGCTTCGGCGACGTGCAGCGCATGAACCAATCGACGCTGAAAAAATTTTTTCGCCTGCCCGCCTTCGACGAGCACCTCGAACTGCATCGCATGGACGCCCTCTCCAGCAACGGCAATCTCGACGCCTACGATTACTCGCGCGAACAGATGAATTCGATGCCGCCCGAAGCGATTCGTCCGACTCCGCTGATCACCGGACGCGATTTGATCGACGCGGGTTATGAATCCCGGTCCGCGCTTCACAGAGATTCTGGGCGCCGTAGAGGATGCGCAACTCGAAGGCCGACTTACGTCACGCGAGGCGGCGATGGAGTTTGTGCGGAGAGAGTTCCTGTAGAGCGGACACTCCCTTCGACTCCGCTCGGGGCAGTCTCTGTCCGCTGCCTTTGATCTTGTTTTTGGCGCCGGCTTCTCGCGGACAAGAGCGCCCGCGACACACAAACTATTCTTCGTTCTGATCCCGGTCCTGCGAAGTCGTCGTTGCCGCATCGACTGCGCCCGGAACGGGCTTTTGCAAATCGATCAACGGCAATCCCGCTTTCTTCAGTTGTTCGTTCAGCGCGGGAATGTCTTTCGACTTGAGCTGGCTCCATGCCGCTAACTGCTCATCAAGCGCCTTCTCCAGTTCGCCGACCATCGCGATTTGCTGGGTTGTGGGCGCGGCGTCGGCTGTATCGAGAGCGCTGACGACGGCGTTGAAGCCGCTGTTCAGGCGCGACAGGCTGCGGCCTTCGGGCGTGCTCAGGTAGCGCGCCGCCGTTCTCCGCCCTCGATGGTTGCGGCTTTCGCTTCCAACTCAGCCGCTGGTTTTGAGATCGCCGCTTGTCCGCTGAGCGTTTTCAACTGCGCCCGCAGGCTGCGCACTTGTTGCAGCGCTTCGTAGTCCCGGTGAAGAGCGGCGGCAATTTTCTGGTCGAGTTCGAAATGGCGGCGCAGATCTTCGGGCGAAGTCTTCACTCGCGGATCCATGCGAATTTCGAGCGGCTGCGTATTGCCCCACACGCCCACTGCTCCGCCGTACCCCCCGGGGGACTCGATCGAACGGTAAGCTTCACTGTGTATTTGCCGGGCAATACAGCCGCTCCGAGCGGATAGCGCGGCGTGTCATGGTAAGTGGCCGAGATCGGATAATCGTGCTCGAGCACGTCGGGCGCGGGATAAGTGAGATCCCAGACGAAGCGATGCATTCCCGGCGCAGCCGACAAGGTTCGCGCCGGACGCACCCAGTACATCGGAACATTGAGTTCTTTCGGATTGACCGGCTCGGGCTTGTCGGCGCTGGAAAATTGGCGCACAACTTTTCCCGTGGCATCGAGAACTTCAAGGGTAACGGAAGTCGACATTGCAGAGCTGTTTCGTCAGGCTGGGGCTCAGCCAGTAATCGATCATCGCGCCATCCGGAGGATTCTGCCCGGCAGGTTCTTCAGGCGGCAGCGGCGTGTCGGTGCCATTGTTGCGGCGCACGCGATACGTCAACTGCGGCGCGAAGAGATGCGCCGTGACATTGGCCACCTCGGAGTTGAATTGCCGCAGCGGCGTGATGTTATCCAGGATCCAAAATGACCGGCCGTGAGTTCCGACAACAATGTCGTCATGATGAACGACCAGATCGCGGATCGACGTCGCCGGCAGATTCATTCGCAGCGACTTCCAAGTGACTGCCAATGATCGCCGTCGTCCCACGACACATAGACGCTGCGTTCGGTGCCGGCAAAGAGCAGTCCCTTGCGCTCGGGATCTTCGCGCACCGTGTTGACGGGCTCGTTGTCGGGCAAGCCGCTGACGATCTTCTGCCACGACTTTCCGCCATCGTGCGTGCGGTAGATATAAGGATGCAGGTCGTCGAGCCGGAAACGATTCACCGCAGCATAGGCGCTTACGGTATCGAAATGTGACGCATCCATCTGCGCCAGCTTGCTCCACGGAGTTAATTCGGGAGGAGTCACGTTCTGCCAGTTCTTGCCGCCGTCGCGCGTTACCTGAATCAGGCCATCGTCCGTTCCGGCCCAGATCAGTTTGGCGTCTTTCGGTGACGGGGCGATGGCATAGATCACGCCGCGATGTTTGCCCTTCGCCGGATCATCCGCGACAAATGGGCCGAGCGTCGCGGGAACTCCGGGATCTTCACGGGTGAGATCGGGACTGATGATCTGCCAACTGTTGCCGCCGTCGCGCGTGGCAAACAGCACGTTCGATCCCAGATACAGGACGTGCGGATCGGCGGCCGAGAAAATCAGCGGCGCGGTGCGATTGAAACGATACTGCCCGGTGCGCAGAACTACCGGCGAGACGTCGCGCGTCTGCGCGGTATTGCGGTCGAACACAGTGACTTTGCCGCCGTAAATCAGATTCGGATGCAGCGGATCGGGCGCGACGTATCCGTATTCTTCGACGCCGATGGTCGTCCAGTCGTGGAACGTGATTTGGCCGAAATCGCCGCGGCTGGCCGTGCCGACCGAACCGCTCTCCTGCTGGCCTCCATAGACCCAGTAAGGAAACTCATTGTCGGTGATGACGTGATAGAACTGCGCGGTCGGCTGGTTGTACCAGGAACTCCAGGTCTGGCCGCCATTCACGCTGATGGTTGCGCCCTGATCGACGGCGATGGCGATGATGTCGGGGTTTTCGGGATTGATCCAGATGGTGTGGTAGTCGTCGCCTCCGGGCGCGCCTTTGATGGCGGTGAAGTTCTTGCCCGCATCGGTCGAGCGATAGGTCGAAGTGTTGGCCACGTAGATCACGTCTTTATTCTTGGGATCGACCCGCACGCAACCGAAGTCGTCGCCTCGTCCGTAGATGCGTTCTTCGTCATTCACTTGCTGCCAGCTTTCGCCGGCATCGTCGGAGCGATAGATGCCGCTGCCTTTGGTCGAATTCACCCACGCATACATGCGATCGGGATCGCTGGGAGAAACCGTCGGGCCGATGCGTCCAATACCTTCGGCGGCGCCGGGCAATCCCTTGGTGAGTTGCTGCCAGGTGTTTCCGCCGTCGGTGGATTTGTAGAGACCGCTGCCCGGACCGTTGTAGCCGCCACCGGTCGTCCACGGCGGACGGCGCGAGGACCACATGCTGGCGAAGATTATCTGCGAGTTTCGGGGATCGAAAACCAGGTCCATGCCTCCGACGTTGTCGTCTTTGTAGAGTACTTTCTGAAAGGTCTGACCGCCGTCGAGCGAACGGAAAATGCCGCGCTCGGGGTTCGGGCCGTAGGGATGTCCTTGCGCTGCGACGAAGAGGCGATTGGCATCTTTGGGATCGACAATGATGGATGCGATTTGCTGCGCGTCGCGGAGGCCGAGATGGTGCCAGGTCTTTCCCGCATCGGTTGATTTGTACATACCGTCGCCTACGGAGAGATCGGGACGGCGCAAGCCTTCTCCGCTACCGACGTAGATTGTGTTCGGGCTCGACGGCGCTACGGCTAAGGCTCCGATAGATTGTGTCGGCTGGTCGTCGAATATGGGATTCCAGGTTGGCCGAAGTCAGTTGACTTCCAGACTCCGCCGTTATTTGGAGCCATGTAGAAAACATTTGGCTGTCCAGGAACGCCGGAGATCGCCACGGTGCGGCCGCCGCGGAATGGGCCGATCATGCGCCAGCGGAGTTCCTGGTACATTGCCGGGTCGTACGGCTGGGCGGAGAGCGCGAAAGGCAAAGCGCAGAGCGAGGCTGAGCAAAATCCAATAGAAGCGTCTGTTCACGGTTGGTCCTCGAAGAAAGGCAAGGATAAACCACGGCAGCGCGGAATGGACAGGGCTCAGGTTTCGGAGATGTCTCGACCAAAAAGAAAACCCGCCCTGCGGCAAACGAAGGGCGGGTGCATTGCTTTCACACTCGCTCTTAATGTTTGTCAGCTGGCTTCTCCATCGGTTTCTTCCCGGCGGCGGCGGCGGCAGCGGCAGCGGCTTTTGGGTTCCAGAACGTGGGATCTCCCTTGACCCACTCGTCGTCCGGATAGCTCATGCGCGGATTAATCGCGAACAGGTTCGTCTGGCTCGACTCAATCGCCGCCGCCGACAACATAGCCAGTCTCTTCATGCCCGCCTCGCCCATCGCCGCTTCGAAGTCCTTCCCCGTGGCAAAGTTCTGGTCAATCTCCGACGCCGACTTCATCGGGTTGAAGACGATGTAGGTGGTGTCTGGAAATCCATAGGCCGCCAGATAAGTCGCCCAGTGTGCGCTGGGAATTTTCTGGTTGGCGGCGGTTACCAGCTTCACGATTTCGTCCCAATCCTTATCGTGCCCCTGTTTGACTTGGAAGCGCGAGATTTCGAAATAGCGCGTGTGGGCGATGTCCACCTCGGGACGCAGGCTGTATTCCGGGTGGAATACCAACACGGAGTTGTCGGTCTCGCTCAAGAGTTCACCGTCCACGGCCCCGGCGTGGTCAAGCTCGGCCGAGAAAGCAGTGTTCTTTTGGACTGCGAGCGTATCCTTTTCTAACGCTGCCATCGACTCGTAGGCAGTGAAAAAGAGAGCACGCGACTGACCGGAAAGAGACTCGACAGCCAGATAGTGGGTTGGCCATTTCGAACGCTCCATGGCCTGAACAAACAAGCTTTCGGTCTTTTCATGCTGAGCGCCCGCTTTCCCCGGCTTGGTATATTCCCGGATTACCGTCAGTACTTTGGGTGGCATATGGCTCATGGAGTTTTCCTGGGCGGCAGCAATCACGGAAATTCCAACCGTCAGCAGACACAACCAGGGCGAGCATCGCCCCTGTGAGTCTTTTCATAGATGACCCTCCTTGGTCACAGAAATAGCACGGATTTTCTTTCTTCACTTTCAAAACGGGGCGATTGTACGCTCTGGCTGCATTTTCGCAACACCGGGAAGGATTTTCCGGTGCGACTACCGAAGGTGGGGCACTTTAGACGATTGTGTTCCCTTCGGGATTCTGGCTTTCTGGGCGAAACCACCTGAATTTCAGGCTTCGTTCGCGGCGGGTTTCTTCTTCCAGGTGCCGCGAGCGCGCTTTGAGCAAATCGTTGAGCGACACCAAGCCCAAGAATTTTCTTGTGCCGCGCTCGACGACCGGCATTCGCGTGCAGCTCTTTTCAGCCATGCGATATACGACCACCCGCAGCGGTTCGTCGGGATAGGCTTCAACTGCGTTCGTCCGCACCAGATCGCCAATTGGCGACCCCAGAGCTGCATCTCCGTTCTGCTCCACGCGCTGGCTTATATCACTGCGCGTTACGACACCGACGAGCTGTCCTTCCGGGTTAACAACTGGGAGCAAGCGCTGCTTCTGGCGCCGGTCCACGCGCAACGAATGCCATATCTCGCCCAGTGTGCTTGCAGACGGCAGCACCACGATCTTGGTTCGCATGACCTCGCGCACAAAAAGAATTTCCAGCGGATCAACGGCATATTCGCGGCTGAGGTGAAAGCCGCGGCGGGCAACCTTCTCGGTCAAGATGGACCGCTTCAGAGTCAGGACCGTGAAACCGTGAGCGATGACGCTGGCGACCAGCAAGGGCAAGAAAACATTGGCGTCGTGAGTCAGCTCGAAAGCAAAAACAATACTGGTGAACGGAGAACGCATGGTGCCGCCAAGAATGGCGCCCATGCTGATTAAGGGCCAGAATCCGAGGCCCTCGTTCGGAAGAAACATGGCTTCGACGCCGCCCAGCGCTCCGCCCATCATCAGCAGCGGCGCCAGAACTCCTCCTGATGTGCCGGAGCCGAGCGATACTGCCCAGATAAACCATTTGACGAACAGGACTCCGAGGATCACTTTTGTGGTAACGCTGCCCTGTAGCAATGCGCCAATCGTGTCGTAACCTACGCCGAGCGCTTGCGGGAAGATTAGACCTCCGAGGCCGATGGCGAGGCCACCGATTGCGGGCCACCACATCCAGTGGATCTTCAGGTGTTCGAAAGCATCCTCGGCCGCGTACACGGAGACGGTTAGCAGGGCCGATAAAGCTCCGGCCAGAAGACCGACGAGGACGCACCCAAGCAGACCCTTTGGGCCAATAAATAATGGATGTTCGGGCACGGGAAACAAGGGACCGAATCCCAAAATATATCTTCGTACTACCGCCGCCATCGCGCTGGCTAATGCCACCGGAATCAGGCTGCGCGGCTTCCATTCGAAAAGCAGTAACTCAATCGCGAGCAGCACCGCAGCTACCGGCGACGCAAAGGTTGCGGACATGCCGCCGGCGGCTCCGGCGACGAGCAGCGTCTTACGCTCCGCGCTGGTCAGGTGGAAAAGTTGAGCGATCAGCGAGCCGACCGCGCCGCCGGTCATGATAATCGGGCCTTCCGCGCCGAATGGCCCGCCCGAGCCGATCGAGATTGCCGAAGAGAGTGGTTTGAGAATCGCTACTTTCGGTTCGATTCGACTGCCGTTCAGCAGAATCGATTCGATCGCCTCGGGTATGCCGTGGCCTCGAATACGCTCGGAACCGTACCTCGCCATGACGCCGATGATCAGCGCGCCACCGATGGGAACCAGAACGCTGTAGAACCCGAGATGGTTGCCGACCGGCGAAACCATCGCGGTGCTCCACCGGCCGAAGTAGAACAAATTCGTGAATAACCCGATTAAACGGAGCAAGGCCAGCGCGACAAAAGCGCAGACGACCCCGATCGCTAGGGCTAATAAAGAGATTGGGATCACCCGCGCCGTGGTTGTGAAATCTCCCAACTCATCGTTGCGGTGCTTCTTCATAGTGGTCACGTTGTCGGGCAATTCTGCCGGGCTATCGTTCACGCCTGTTTTCACGCGGCTTCGTTTGAGTTTGATCGCGGTTCTTGTTCACTCGTCGCTTGTTCAATCGCTTGTTCAATGCTGATTGGTTTGAGCCCGACGTTTTCGGTTTGCGTTCCAGAAGCGTATCCAGCGCACGAGCCAGTGCTATTCCTCCGGCTCGCAATTCCGTAACGCGCTGCCGGGCTACCTGCTCGACCAATCTCTCGCCTCGCGGAAGCAGCTCCACCAGGACCCATCGCCGGTCATTGTGGCTGCGGCTTCGGCTTCTGCGCACATATCCGTGCGCCTCTAACCGATCGATCAGTTCCACCGTGCTGTTGTGCTTCAGCATCAACCGCTCTGCCAAGGTCTGGACGGTCGCTTCCGCGCCGGCGGGAAGGCCCCGCACTGCGAGCAGCAGCAAATACTGCTGGGGCTCGAGTCCGACGCGGCGCGCGGCGGCGTCGCCTTCTTGCAGAAAAAGGCGTATCCGGTAGCGCAAGGCGGCAAGCGCGCGGTAATCGGCAGTCGTAATCTTTATCGCCATCGTTGCGGGATCAATTATATCGTATAACGATATATTATGATGTAGACACCTTGGGACACTCCAGGAGTCACTAAAGGCTGCGTCTACGGAAGAACGGCGCGCGGCGACAGCCGGAGAACTTCCCAGATAGCGCCGCAATGCATCACGCCATTCCGGCATGTGAACTTTGTAAGCATGCAGGCTGGCTGGCGACAGAACGGAGTAGACGGGACGCCTGCGGGACGCGGGAACTCGGCTGTAGTCACTGGCTTGACCGTGGTCTGCAGGCCAGAAGCGCGCACGATTTCGGTGGCGAAGTCGTACCAGGTGCAGTTGCCGGAATTGGTGACATGCACGATGCCGCGAGCGTCGGCGCGGCAAAGCTGCGCGAGGGCCCGATGCGACATCGCGCGTGAAAGTTGGGCTGCCCCGCTGATCGTTCACCACGGAAATCTCAGGGCGCGTCGACGCCAGTTTTAGGATCGTCGCCGGAAAACATTTGCCTCCGTGCCCGAACAGCCATGACGTGCGGACAATGCACACTTCGGGCAGGATTTCGAGCAACCGCTCTTCAGCACGAGCTTTGCTCTCGCCATACACACTGGTTGGATTTCTGGCGTCACTGATTTCGTAGGGCGAGCGTTTGTTGCCGTCGAAAACGTAGTCGGTGCTCAGGAATAGCAATCGCGACCTCGGCTTCGCGGGCAGCCTCGGCCACGTTGACTGCGCCCTCGCAATTCACCGCGAAAGCCTGATCGCGGTTAGATTCGCAGCCGTCCACATCGGTGTAGGCAGCGGAGAGGAGAATCCACTCGGGACGGGATTCGCGAATCACGGCTCGGAACGCGCACGGGGTCTCGAAGGTCAACATCCTTCGAGGATGGTGCGGACAATTGCTCGGCGCTCAGTTCCTGAGCTAGAGCCTGGCCGAGTAGGCCCGAAGCTCCGAATAAAGTGACGCGCATGGTGGCATTGTAAAGGCAGTTTTCAGCTCTCGGTTGTCAGTTCTCATTAAAACCGCCTCCACGTTAAACTGGGAACTGAGAACTATGACTGCCTTGTTCGCAACCGGCGCAAGGCGTGGAGGATTACCAGTCCGCTGATGCCGAAACAGATCACCGCGGCGAACGCCACCAGATCGAGCGTGCGGCGAGTCATCCGGAAGTAATCCGCGAACAGCGAGACCAGGGCGCAGAGAATGCCGATGATGTTAAGCCCGCAGCGGAGAATGAACTGGAAGATCGCGGCGAAACCAAACCTGAAGCAATAGCGCAGCCAGCCCGATCGCAGCTACTGTTACCAGCGCGACGGGACTGTAAAAAGCGCTGTTTCCGGTGTAGATCACGACCAGCGCCAGTGCGAGAATGAGCAGACCGGAAGCTATCACTCTCCACCGGCGTGCGACTTTAGGCTGGGCCGGGGGCGGGGACGAAGCAGGCGGGGACGGGGCTCGGGACTTGTCACCAAGCGATTCCCTCGCCATTCCGCATATGGCCATTGTATCTGGCGGCAATCAGTTCCGCGCTGAAACGCTGGCCGGCAGCCACTCCGCCGGGCGATTCTCGCCGTGCGACAGCGCATAGAGGACCAACTCCACCCGGCTGGAAATCCCCACCTTGTCGAAGATGCGGAGCAGATATTTCTTGACGGTGTGCTCGCTGAGTCCGAGCTCGACGGCGACCGCGCGGTTGGTCAGGCCGTCGGCTACGAGCGCGACCACCTGCTCTTCGCGAGGCGTCAACAACGACCTGCCGGTGGAGTTGATTACGCGGAGCGTGGGCACCTCCGACAGGGCTTCGAGCGCGTAATTCATTTGCTGACTGTTGATCCAAACCTCTCCCCGAAAGACGCATTGGATGCACTTGCAGAGCATAGAAAAAGGTGTGCGCGTAAAAAGGAAAATGCCCTTCGCGCCCGCGCGCAACGCACCCACCACCACTTCGCGGTCGTCGCTTTCGATCAGCAGCACGGGAGCGACTTGGGGATACGAAAGGCGTAACCAGCGCAGCAGGCTCAAATCCGGCAGGTGATTGCCCGCGATCAAGACTACGTCGGCCCGATTGGATTGCAGGAAGTTGTGGAGAGCGGACGTCTCCAGAGCGACAGCGGAAACTTCAAAGTCACGCCGGCTTTTTAAGGCCCGCGTTAAGAGTTGAGATTGAATGGGACCTGAATCGGCGACCAGGACTTGTACGGTTTCAGTTTCGATCGCCGGGGTTTCGGTGGGCTGGTTAGTGGAACGCATAGTGTTCATGCCACCATCATGCCCAAAAGCGGATGGACCGTATGTAGGGCTCGTCACAGTCTATTGGTGATGAATCCCGCGTCGCATACCTACTTTCGCAGGGGCACTCAAGTGCACCGGTTTTGGTGCGGTGGTCGCGCATCCGGCGTTCGTCCGAGGCCGCAGACCTGACCCTGACGGCCCGTCTGTTGTTTTCATCACCTTTTCCATGGCTGGAACGTGCCCGGTACCGTAGTGGACAGTACTTTCCATGTCTTGTTGTGTGCGGAGGGCGGGCATACCTTCGTCAACACAGCTCAAACGCCCGAGCTGCCTAGTTCGCCGATCTGAGCAACGGTGAGAGACCGGAGATGAATGGATTCGCACGACAAGTCGTCTTGGGAGCTGCCAGCATGCTCATTCTGCAGCTAGCCGCGATCGCCTCCGCGCAGGAGACTGTAGCGTTGCCTGTTTCGGTGCCTGAATCCTCTGCTCCGCCACCTGGCAAGATGGCAGCGGCGGAGAGCTCGCAGGGTCAGGACCGGACGGGCACGAGCGGTTCCAGCAACGGAGTGATCGCACAACCCGGAAAAGTGGGTGGCAAGGGAGATCCTGCATTCGGAGGGGAACGCCACCCGCTTTATCGGCTTACCAAATCTGACTCCGTAGATGTCAATTTCACTTTTTCTCCCGACTTTAATCAGACCCTGACGGTGCAACCCGACGGCTTCGTGGCGCTGAAAGGTGCGGGCACGGTGCTGGCCGAAGGACTCACGATCCCGCAGATGCAGCAGGCAATCGTCTTTGCGTGCCACGGCTTCATGCACGAGCCCGAGGTCACTGTGACCTTGAAGGACTTTGACAAGCCGTATTTCCTCGCTTCGGGCGAGGTAGCCAAGCCAGGAAAATATGAGCTGCGCGGGGACCTGACCGTAAATGACGCGCTAGCGATTGCCGGCGGCCTCACGCAGCAGGCCCGTCATTCGCAGGTGGTTGTGTTTCGCCGGATTTCCGCATATGTAGCCGAGTCTCACGTAATTGACGTTAAGAAGATGCTCGACTCCCGTGATCTCAATGAAGACTTTCACCTTCAGCCTGGCGACTTTATTTATGTACCGCAGAGCCGGATTTCAAAGATTCGCAAGTATGTTCCGACCAATTCGATGAGCTGGTATATGAATCCACTGCAGTTTTAGCAGAGAGGAGTGGCAGCATTCACTGATTGCGTCCCTAAAATCTGGCGAGTTCCCTAAAGCCCGCCCGGTGTGATCGGCCTGCTGTACGACCCATGTCCGCGGATTTGATCGGGAACTCGCGCACCTCTCTGTCCCCCACGCCCCGCGAACTTGCGGCGACCCTATTCCGGCGTCCGCGTCTGGTAGGCGCCTCTTTTTTCCTCTTGTTACTCGCGGTGATGCTCTTCGCTGTTTTTTCGGCACGCTATGAATCGCACTTCATGGTCCTGCTGCGCCGTGGCCGCTATGACCCCGTCGTCTCTTCCCAGCCCGCCAGCCCCATGGATTTCACTCGCCCTGACATTACTGAAGAAGAACTCAATTCTGAAGTCGAACTCCTGCGCGACGACGACCTGCTGAAACAGGTGGTGAAGACGGCAGGCCTCATTCCCGCCGATACTCCAGATCTCAAGCGTCCTGCCGAGATCGCGCATGCCGTTCGCAAACTGTCGCACCGCCTGGATGTCGAGGCTCTAAAGAAATCGAACCTGATTCAAGTCAGCTATAAAGACACCAGTCCGGAGCGAGCGGCCCGCGTGCTTTCAGCGCTCTCTACTCTCTACGTGCAGCGACACACAAATCTGCAGCGGCCGCCGGGGGAGATCCAGTTCTTCGACCAGCAGACCGCGGCCTACGAAAAGCGACTGCATCAGTCCGAAGCCGAGCTTGTGAATTTTACCCGCGTTCGGGGCGTGGTTTCGGCGGCACTGGAACGCGATATCGCGCTACAAAAGCTGGGCGAAGCGGACGCGGCTAGCCGCCTGATCGACCAGGATCGCGTCGAGACTGAGCGTCGGATTTCGTCGCTCGGCGATCAGCTGAAGTCGTTTCCTTCGCGGTCAGTCACGCTCAAGCGTTGGGCCGACAATCCCGAGGTGTTGGAAAAAATGAAAACGCACCTGCTGGAGCTCCAGCTCAAGCGCACCGACCTTCTCAGCCGTTTTCAACCGTCCTACCGGCTGGTGCAGGAAGTGGAAAAGGAAATCGCGGAAGCGCGCGCGGAGATTGCCGCTGAGGCGCTCACTCCGGTGCGCGACGAAACCACCGACAAAGATCCCAACTACGAATGGGCTCGCATGGAAATGGAAAAAGCCCAGGTGGAGCGCGACGGCTTGCGAGCGCGGCAATCGGACGCGTCCACCCAGGTTGCATCTCTGCGGGCGTCTGCCCAGCAGTTGCAATCCGACTCCGTGGATCAACAGGACCTGCTGCGCACCGCCAAGGCCGAGGAAGACAACTACTTGCTCTACCTTCACAAGCGCGAAGAAGCGCGGATCGGCGATGCGCTCGATGAGCGCCGCATCCTTAATGTGGCGATCGTGGAACCGCCGGTAGCTCCAGCGCTGCCCGAGCACCCCATCGTCCTTTATTCCTTGCTCGCTGTCGGACTAGCCACAGCGCTCAGCATCGGTATCGCTTTTACGGCGGAGTATTTTGACCCAACGATTCGAACTCCCGCCGAGGCTTGTGGCCTGCTGGAAGTCCCGGTGCTGGCCTGGTTGCCGGCGCCTCAGCCCACAGCTCTGTCTGCTGCAATTTTCCGGATCGGCCGGCCCAAGGTGGTGATTCCATGAGCACTTTCCGTCATCTCATTGCTGAAACTCTAATCGCCTCTGAGCCGCCACGCGCGACTCCAATTGACGCGCGGCTTGACGCGCGGATCGACGCGCTGATTGACGAACGAGTCCAGCGCCGAGCAGTTTCTCCCGCGACCTCGATTCGCCAGGACCAGATTCAGGCGCTCGTCCAGCAACTCTTCTTCCGACATCCATCCGGACCAGTGCGGCACGTCGGATTTGCCCCCGTCGAAGAATCCTCCACCACTACCGCGTCACTGTGCCTGGATGTCGCCACAGCACTGGCCGAAGAAGACAGGTACGACGTCGGGCTGATCGACGCCCACTCGGACTCGTCTCTTCTGCAAACTGAGCTGCGGATTCCGTCGCCCAGCCCAGCGCTCGCAACATGGCCGCTCGGACCACGTCTCTGGATGGTCCCGCGCCAGAGTTGGCTGGCGGACGGCCGCGGGCGAATCACCGACCAGAACCTGTCGCGGCTTCGCGAGCTTACGGCGGAGTTCGATTTTTCCATTCTGTGGTGTGCGCCGGTTTCATGGCTTACGGCGAGTATCGGCCGAGCTTGTGACGGCCTAGTGCTGGTATTGACCGCCAACAAGACGAGAAGACTCGTGGCCACGCAAATCAAGGATCAGCTCAGTAAAGCGCAAGTTCCTCTGCTCGGGACGGTCCTGGCGGAGCGTCGTTTCCCCGTACCGCAAGGGCTGTATCGAAGTCTGTGAATCTTATGGGCCAATTGAGCACAAATCGACTCTGGGGCACGGGAAAAGAAGTGTGCCCCTCGCAGTACACTCGCATGATTCCTGGGATGCCTGCCATGCAGAGTCCCCGGCCTTCGACGGCAACGTCCGCGCCTAGGAACAATGACTACGACAACGAAAACGAAAATGACGACGCCATCCGTCCCGTCGCCGCGACCGACGAAACCGCCTCCACCGGACAACGTGAGGAGCGAGTGCCAGCTCCACCGCTGACGAGACATCCTGCTCTTGATCAATTCACGCTTTGCCAGTTAGTGACAGCCGATTTGACCGTCCTCGTTGTCGTCTGCGCTGCGTCATCGTTGCTCTCTCCCACATGGGGCATTCCCTGGGCTTACCTGCCGATTTTCGCAGCTCTCGTAACGCTCTTCGCCTTCTGTGAAAACCTCTATACGCGCGCTGGGGATCCATCGCCCGCGGGGATCATCCCCGCCCTGACCAGGTCGACCTTGTTCGCGATCGGACTGGTCTTCATCGCGGCGGGCCACGGAATGAGTCCTCTCGGTGCCTCCAGAATATTTGGCGGCAGCCTGGCCGCACTCGTGCTGGTACGCCGGCTAAGGCAAATGGCATGGAGAGTGCGGCGCCGCGAAAGTGAGTCGCGCCGGACCCTGATCGTCGGCGGTGGACCCGTTGCTCGCGGCATCGCACGGGCACTGCGCAACGATCCTCTTCGCCGCGCGACCGTCTGCGGTTTCGTGGATGACGACTTGCCTCTTTCCCCTTCGGTGTTGGGGCGAATCGCAGACTTGGATTGGCTCGCCCGCAGCGAATTCATCGATGAGATCATCCTCGCTCTCCCCGGCCAGCCCGCCTTGGCACGAGGAGCCGCCGAGATCGCCTTCCGCAACCATCTCGATATTCGTGCGGTCCCCGATCTGCCTCCAGGTCCGTGGCCGGGCTCGGGCATCGATCGCATTGGAGAAGTACCGATAGTTACTCTTCATCGCGAGTCTCTACCGAGTGCCGCGCTGTTTCTGAAGCGATTGCTGGATTTCACCGGCGCGGCTTTGAGCCTGGTGTTGGCCAGTCCTCTGCATGGCCATCGTGGCACTGCTTATCCGGCTGGATTCGCCGGGCCCGATCGTGTACGCCGCGGAACGCACCGGCGCCAAAGGCCGCCGCTTCCGTTGCTACAAGTTTCGCTCCATGGTCACGGACGCCGAACAGCTTAAGGAAGACTTGCGCGCTCGCAACCAGCGCGAGGGCCCGATCTTCAAAATCGATGACGACCCCAGAATCACGCGCATCGGCCGCGTCATCCGTCGCTATAGTCTCGACGAACTTCCTCAGCTCTGGAATGTGCTGCGCGGGGACATGAGCCTGGTGGGACCGCGGCCTCATCCCGTCGATGAGGTCAACCATTACGAACTTCACCAGTTCCGGCGCCTGGACGTGAAACCGGGCATCACCGGTCTCTGGCAGATTACGGCGCGCGATTGTCCGTCGTTCGAACTCAACATGCATCTTGATCTCACCTACATCGAGAACTGGAGCCTCGCCTGGACCTGCGCATCCTCGCCGGCACGGTTCGCGTGCTGTTCGCGCCGGAAGGAGCCTGACCCTCGCCATGAGCAACTAAGCACCACCAGCGGCGCCTTAACCTTAGCCCGGGACATAGGAGAATGACGAGCAGCTCGCTTTGGCGAGTTGCCGGGCTGCTGCTTCGCCCCTTGCACTTGGGACTGGCTTTTCCTTCTATCCTTTATGTGGCCGCGATGACCGTTTTTTTGTTTCGGCCACCAGATCTATTTTCCTTTTACGCCGACCGGATCGCGTTTGGCGTCCTGGTCTTCTTTGTTGCGCTGCGCACGATGGCGCTCCGCGATAAGATCCCATTCTTTGGCCGGACTGAGTTTGCCCATGCTCGGCCTCCTGGCGCTGGCCGTCTTTCGCGTGCTGCGGGAGCCGTTCGACGCACAAATCTGGAGCATCATCGCCAGCAAATACATTGTCCCGTTTGCGCTCTTTCACATCGCAGTGCTGGTGTTTCGAGGCGCTTCGCAACGAAAGCATTTCGAAATCTTCGTCATCCTGGTGCTCGCTTACCTTGTGTTCATTGCTATCGCTTTCCTGGTGGATGCCCGCTCGCTCATCTATCCGCGCTTCATCCTTGACGAAAGTCTTGGTTTCCATCCCGATCGCGCGCGCGGGCCGTTTCTCCAGGCGGTGGCCAATGGTGTTTCCTTGAACATCCTTGGGATTGTTGTCCTGGCGCTCTCGCAAAAGCGGAAAATCGTCGTCAGTCTTCTTTGGCTGCTTCTGCCGCTGGCGGTGCTCGCCACCATGACGCGCGCGGTTTGGATCTCGTTCGCCGTTTCCACTATCGTTCTCGGATTCCGCCTGGTCCAACGGCGTCTGCTGGCGCTGTGCACATTATTGGCAATTGTCGGTCTTCTGATTGGCGTATCGATCGCCTCAGCGACCATTCGCTCAAGGCTGCTCTTTGGGACCGCACCGGCGAGCGCGGTCCGGTGGATGCGCGCCTGGCTGTGTATGACGCCGGCTGGGCGATGTTTCGAGGAGCGGCCCTTCACGGGCTGGGCTGCTGGCGGAATGTATGCCGAGCTTGCCCGCCGCATGGAGGGCTACCACCTCCGCACCTTCTACGTGCACAACACTTATCTCGCCCTGCTGGTGGAGTTCGGAGTGCCGGGGCTGGCCCTGTACGGCATTCTTTTTTTCAACCTGTTCCGCCTCTCCTGGCGCGGACCGCCCGGTGAGTCCGGCGCCGTCGCTTCCCTGCGCAAAGTGTGGCCGCTCTTGCTCGGCGTTTATCTGTTCAACGCTTTCTTTGTGGACATGGCATACCAGTTCGTCGATTGGACTGCTGTTCACCGTTGCCGGGATGCTCTGTGCCTCCGAGGAGGCCGCCGCATGACCACCATCGCCTACATTGCCAACGAATTTCCTTCGTCTCTCGAACCCTACGTGATCGATGAAATTACCGAACTGCGCCGCCGCGGGACGCAGGTGATCTGCTGCAGCGGCAAACGCGTCTCGCCGAAAGAACTCAGCCTGTCAGAACGCGCCTTTTGGAAAGAGACGCGCTTCTTTCAGCCGCTCTCCGACCAGGAACTTCTACGCGCAGGCTGCCGACTCGTCTCCGATCGCCACAGCCTCTGCCAACTGTTGCGGCCTTTGCTGCTGGAGCGGGGCGCGTCTCCGATCCGTCGTGTTCGTGCGCTCGGCCATACGGTGATGGGCGCAGCGCTGGCGGAACAATTGTCGCCCGAAGTCGAGCACATCCACGCGCATCACGGATACTTCGCCTCATGGATGGCCTTAGCCGCCGCGCGTCTGCTCGGAATCGGCTTCAGCTTCACGCTGCACGGCTCCGATCTGCTGCAGCGCGCGGACCTGCTCTCGGCCAAGCTGAGTGCTTGTAAGTTCTGCGTGACGGTCTCTGATTACAATCGGCAGTACATTCTCCGCAAGTACCCTTCGACCCCCTCAGACAAAATCATCGTGCAGCGCCTCGGGGTCGATCGCGTAGTTTCTTGGCCGACCGCCACGACCACCTGCGCTGCCGAGGCGAATGTCGGCGCCGACCAGCGGCGCTTTTGTCTCCTCTCCGTCGGACGCTTGAATCAAGTGAAGGACTATCGCTTTCTGATCCAGGCCTGTGCCGCGCTCCGCGACCAGGGTCTCGACTTCCTCTGCTGGATTGTCGGCGAAGGGCCGGAGCGCCCGGCTCTCGAAAGCCAGATTGTGGAGTTGGGGCTCCAGGGGCGCGTTTACCTGATTGGTCAGGTGCCACGCGCCGACCTCCCCGGTTATTACCGGTACGCCGACCTGGTCGTCATGACCAGCAAGAGTGAGGGAATCCCGGTGGTGCTGATGGAAGCCATGGCCCACGAAAAGCTGGTGTTGGCTCCGGCGATCACCGGGATTCCCGAACTGGTCGAACATCAGCGCACCGGATTTCTCTACCAGCCCGGTTCTTTGCCCGACTTCGTCAGCGCCGTCAGTTGGATTCAGGCCAACAAGTCTTCCCTGGCCGGAATTCAGCGCGCCGCCGCGGCCAGTATCGCCGCTTCCTACAACCGCCAGCGAAATCTGCGCGCTTTTGCCGAGCAATTCCTGGCCCGCGTTTCCCAATCGGAGAATGAACATGCGCATTCTGTATTGCAACAAGTACAACTATCCGTTTAGCGGCACGGAAGCGTACCTCTTCGACCTCATCCAGCAGATGGATAGGCGCGGCCAGGAAACCGCTCTCTTCAGCATGGACCACGGTCGAACGCCCGCGTTCGCCGGCCGCAGTTATCTCATCCCGCATATTGATTTCAAGGATCCGAACGCCGGGCTCCTGAAGAAAGTTAAGATGGCGGCGCACACGCTCTATTCGCCCTCGGCGCGGCGCGCGATGCGCAAATGTCTGGCCGATTTTTCACCCGACCTCGCCCACATTCGCGGAATCTATCACCACCTGTCACCTTCGATTCTTTGGGAACTGAAGCGGCAGCGGATCCCCGTGCTCTACCACATGAACGATTTCAAGATTTTGTGTCCCACCTACAATTTTGTCGCCGATGGCCGTCCCTGCGAACTCTGCAGCCAGGGCGCTTTCCACCACGCCGCCACCAAGGGTTGCTATGCCGGACCGCGTTCCAGCGCGGTCGTTCTTGCCGCCGAAGCCTACCTGCACAAATGGCTGCGAACGTACGAATGCTGCGTGGATTTATTCCTGGCTCCGAGCGAATTCGTGCGCGAGAAGTTAATCGCCAGCGGTTTCCCAGCTCATCGCATCGAAGTGCTGCCCCACTTCCAGACCTTGCCCGGCGACGAACGGCTCGCTACCGACGAAGGCTACCTGCTCTACTTCGGCCGCCTCTCTCCGGAGAAAGGTGTCTACGATCTCTTGCGCGCCATGGTGCGATTGCCGCACACACCTCTCGTCATCGCGGGAGACGGCCCGGAGCGTCCCCGGCTTGAAGCGCTGGCGCGGGAATTGAATTTGAAGCAAGTCCTGTTCGCGGGCATGGTTCATGGCGAGAAACTCCAGAAACTCATCGCCGGTTGCAGCTTCTCCGTGTTTCCCTCCCATGCCTACGAGACTTTGGGAAAATCCATTCTGGAGTCTTATGCCTGGGGACGGCCTGTCATCGCCTCCGATCTGGGCTCGCGCCGGGAACTCGTGCAACATGGCGTCACCGGCCTGCTCTATTCCGACGGAGACCGCGAACAACTCGCGCATTCCATCGGATTTCTGTTTGACCGTCCCGATCTGATCGAGAAGATGGGCGCCGCAGCCCGCAGTCGCGTGAAGGCAAACCACGATCCCGAGCAACACATGGAGAAGCTGCTCGACCTCTATTACCGGCTCACATCGACAAAGAAACTTGTGTCCGTTCCCCGCCGCGCCGGAGCCTCCACGCCCGCGCCGCAGCGTTCGCGTCGCGTTCATCGGAGGTCGCGGAGTGGTCAACAAATACAGCGGCATCGAATCCTATTACGAGCAGGCCGGCCACGAGCTGGCGCGCCTGGGGCATGAGGTCACCGTATATTGCCGCAGCTATTTCACTCCTCCCATCAACACGCACAACGGAATGCGCGTGCGTCGTCTGCCGACCATCCGCTCCAAACATCTGGAAACGGTTGTCCACACTCTGTTGAGCACAATCCACGCCATGATCTCGGACTACGATGTCGTCCACTACCACTGTCTGGGACCGGCGTTGTTTTCTTTTCTACCGCGGCTTGCCGGCAAGAAGACCGTCGTCACCGTGCAGGGTCTCGACTGGCAGCGCGGCAAGTGGGGACGGATCGCGTCGTGCGTACTGCGCTGGGGAGAAGCGGCCGCGGTTTCCGCTCCCGATGCCACCATGGTCGTCTCGCGAACGCTGCAGCAGCACTACCGCAAGCAGTACAAACGCGATCCTATCTACATCCCCAACGGAGCCACGCTCGCGCCTCGTCGCCTACCTCGGAAGCTGATCGAGTGGGATCTCCTGGCGGACAACTACGTTCTTTTTCTGGGCAGGTTTTCGCCGGAGAAAAACTGCCATCTCCTGATCAATGCTTTCGAAAATCTTCATACCGGCATGAAACTCGTGCTCGCGGGAGGATCGAGCCACTCCGATGCTTACGCCGATAGTTTGCGCCGCCACGAATCCGACCAGATCCGCTTCCTGCCCTGGGTCTCTGGATGCGACTTCGAAGAACTTCTCTCTAATGCTGCCCTGTTCGTGCTCCCTTCTGAAATTGAGGGCTTGTCGCTGGCTCTTCTCGATGCCATGGCAGCCGGGGTGTGCGTGCTGACCAGCGATATTCCAGAAAATAACGAGGTGGTCGAAAACGCCGGCTTCACCTTCCATCGCGGCGATCAGGCGGATCTCGAACGCATGCTCGACTTGCTCATCCACGATCCCGAACTTCGCCGTCAGTCCGCGATACGGGAGCGGGAGCGCATCCAGGGCCAATATCTCTGGCCTGAAATTGCCCGCTCTATCGCCAAGACTTATTACAGCGTACTGGGCTGGAGCGTGCGCGAACCCACGCCGAGTGAAGTCCACATCGCCACGTCTGCTGCTTCGGAGTCAACGCTCGATCGGGTCCGGATCCGTTGATTGCCATATCAACCTTGATCCGGGATACGAGCTGCGTTGCGGGACGCGATTTCGCGTCCGGCGGTGATTATGATTAGAATCGGAATGCGGCGTCTTTGCGCGACGCGGCGCGTCTAGCATGGAAGATCTCATCCTCGTCACCGGTGGCGCGGGCTTCATAGGCTCGAATTTTATTCTGCAGTGGATTGCCACCAAAGACGCGCCCGGCCGCATCCTGAATCTCGACAAGCTGACCTACGCCGGCAATCTCAACAATCTGCACACGGTCGAAGCCAACCCGCGCTACCGCTTCGAGCAGGGGGATATTGTCGACCGCAATGTCGTGCGCGACTTGTTGCGGCGCGAACAACCGCGCGCCATCGTTCACTTTGCCGCCGAGAGCCACGTCGATCGCTCCATCCACGGCCCCGACGATTTCATTCGCACCAACGTTAACGGCACATTCAGCCTGCTCGAAGAGGCGCGAGCCTACTGGTCGGCGCTGCCGGAACCTGATCGCGCATCGTTCCGTTTCCTGCATGTTTCGACCGACGAAGTCTACGGATCGCTCGGGGCGACCGACCCTGCGTTCAGCGAGACGACCGCCTACGCGCCCAACAGCCCGTACTCGGCGTCCAAGGCGGCTTCCGATCATCTGGTTCGCGCCTATCACCATACTTACGGCCTTCCCGTTCTCACCACCAACTGCTCCAACAATTACGGACCCTACCAGTTTCCCGAGAAGCTGATCCCGCTCATGATCCTGAATGCCTGCGCCGGCAAGCCGCTTCCGGTGTATGGCGACGGCAAAAATGTTCGCGACTGGCTCTACGTCGAAGATCACTGCCGCGCCATTCGCACCGTGCTTTCCCAGGGCCACGTCGGAGAAACCTACAACATCGGCGGGCGCAGCGAAAAAAATAATCTGGAGATTATCGGGGCCATTTGCGAACTGCTCGACGAACTTCGCCCGAACGACCCCGTCGTCCCACACGACAAGCTCATCACATTTGTCAAAGATCGCCCCGGCCACGATCGCCGCTACGCCATGGACACACGCAAAATCGAGCGCGAACTGAACTGGCATCCGCTGGAGACATTTGAGAGCGGAATCGGCAAAACCGTTCGCTGGTATCTTGAACACGAAGACTGGGTCCGCGACGTCACCAGCGGCAGCTATCGGCAATGGATGGCGAAACACTACGCCGCTGAGCCGTAGAGGAAATCCGGGATCGAACGCTGAGACGGAAAGCCGAGACGAAGCTCGACATGACCAAAACCGCGCCACCGAATTACAAAGGCATCATCCTCGCGGGAGGATCGGGCACGCGCCTCTATCCCGTCACCCACGGTCTCGCCAAGAGCCTGCTGCCGGTGTACGACAAGCCGATGGTGTACTACCCGCTGACGACGCTGATGCTCGCCGGCATCCGCGAAATTCTGCTTATCTCCACGCCCGAGGATCTGCCCCGCTTCCAGCACTTGCTCGGCGATGGCTCCCGCTTCGGCGTGCATTTCGAATACGCGCCGCAACCAAAGCCGGAAGGCATTGCCCAGGCATTTCTGATCGGCAAGAGAATTCATCGGCTCCAGCGGCTGCGCGCTCGTGCTCGGCGACAACATTTTCTACGGACACGATCTGGTCAAGGAATTGCGCGCCGCCACGCTCCAACCCAAAGGCGCGCGCGTGTTTGCGTACCCGGTCAATGACCCCGAGCGTTACGGAGTCGTCGAGTTCGATCCGCAGGGGAAGTCGCCGAAGGCGCTCAGCATTGAAGAGAAACCGAAGCAGCCAAAATCGCGTTACGCCGTCACCGGGCTGTATTTTTACGATCGGCAGGTCGTCGACATTGCCGCGAGCCTCAAGCCTTCGAAGCGCGGCGAACTTGAAATCACCGACGTTAATCGCGTGTATCTCGAGCGCAATCAACTGAACGTCTGCGTCATGGGACGCGGCACGGCCTGGCTCGACACCGGCACGCATGAAGCTTTGATGGAGGCGTCGTTATTCATTCAGACCTTGCAGAAACGGCAGGGCCTGATGGTCGCGTGTCCCGAGGAAATCGCCTATCGCTCCGGCTACATCACCGCGGCGCAACTGGAAGCGCTGGCGCGACCGATGCGCAACAATGGATACGGCGCCTACCTGCTGCAATTGCTGCGGGATCGCGTTTTCTGAGTGATGAAAACGTTGTGAATTTCTGATGAAAATCCTCCGATGAAACAAATCGCCACCAGCCTCCCCGGAATTCTGCTTCTCGAACCGCGCGTGTTCGGCGACGACCGCGGCTTTTTTCTGGAGAGCTACAACCAGCGCACCTTTGCCGAACTCGGCATTTCAGAGGCATTCGTGCAGGACAATCATTCCTGTTCCGAGAAGAATGTCATCCGCGGCTTGCACTACCAGATTCGCCAGCCTCAGGGAAAACTCATTCGCGTCGTCACCGGCGAGATTCTTGATGTTGCGCTCGACCTCCGCCGCAGTTCTCCCACGTTCGGAAAATGGGAATCCTTCAAGCTTTCCGGCGAGAGCAAACACATTTTATGGATTCCGCGCGGATTTGCTCACGGCTTCCGAGTCCTGTCCCAGAGCGCTCATGTCCTTTATAAGGCGACGGATTTCTATGCGCCCGAGCACGAACGCACGGTGGCGTGGAACGATCCTGTGTTGAAGATTGACTGGGAACTCGATGACTTGCGACCTCGGGGCCGCTCCCGATCGTCTCTGCGATCGTGTCCGAGAAAGACCAGCGTGGCACGCCCTTTGAGCAGGCTGAAAAATTCGAGTAACCGCCGCGTCAATTCAATCGGAACTCGACCACAATCGTGGTTTCCACTTCTACCGCCTTGCCGTTGGATAAGTACGGTTCGAACTTCCAAGCCTGCACGGCCTGCGTCGCCGACTGCACCAGCAGTTCCGGCCCGGACACGGACCGCAGGCGCTTCACGCTGCCATCCGGAGCAATCACCGCGTCCAGTTCCACGACGCCTTCGGTGCCGGCGGTGCGCGCAGCCTCCGGATATGCCGGATCGACTTTCGTTACAATCCGTTTCTCCATGGTTTCAGGAGAAACGTCGCAACCCGGACTCCGCGACCGGCGCGCGTTCGTTCCAATTCGTTCCATGTCCTCTGCCACTGCCACAATCCCAGGCCGGCAAGCGCGAGCGTGCAAGCGACCAACGCATAAAATCCGCGCCGTCCAATGCGAATTCTGCGTCGCACCGCGGCGCGCGGGCTTCGGCGTAACTACGTGAATTTCTGTTTCCGCTAGCTCCAACTCTCTCGTCCTCTGCGGATACTCGCCGGCGCTGACGCGGAGCGATAAACCCAATACCGGATCATCTCCCGCTGCTCCACCGACAAACCCACAAACTCAAGCCCGCAACGAAGCCGCGACTGATAACGCACCACAGCCCGCGTGCGAACCGGCACGCCAACATTCGGCAGCCGCAGTTCGACCGCGACTTGCTGGCCCGCAGACATTTCTCCGGCCACCACCGCGCCCACGCCTGCTTCGCTGATGTCGGTACAGCGTCCGGGCAAATTCTCGGGAACGCCGGAGCGCAATGCGATCAAGTCCACAGGCACGTTGATGGGGTGACGCGGGAAAACGCGGTGAGGAGACGCTTCAAACGCCATCGATGGAGCTGCACTCATCAGACTGCCTCCGCAGGATCGCACAATCCTGTCATGCGGCTGGAACCAACGACGGCGTGGCGCTCGTTTGAAATCGTGCTACAGAGTATAGCGGAACCCCGCAGCGGAAACGCCGATTAATTTCCACGGCATCAGGCATCATTCCCGAAATGGTCTTACCTTACTCCATGTCCCGCCAGTTTGTCCCCACTCCGATTTCCACCACCAGCGGAACCGCGAGCGCAGTGCGCCGCCTCCATGTGCTCGCGCACCAGCGCCTTCATCGTGTCCACTTCGTTCTCCGGCACTTCGAACACAAGTTCATCGTGCACCTGCAAAGTCATCCGCGACTTCAGCCCGCGCTTCCGGATCTCGTCATCAATCCGGATCATCGCCAGCTTGATCAGGTCGGCGGCCGTTCCCTGCAGCGGAGTATTCACCGCCGTGCGCTCTGCAAACCCGCGCTGGGTGGCGTTCTTGCTGTTGATGTCGGGAATCGGACGAATGCGCCCGAAGAGCGTCTTCACCTTCTGATCGCGCCGCGTCTGCTCAAGCGTCGCATCGATGAATGCGCGCACTCCTGCATATTTTTCAAAGTAGGCATCAATGAATCTTCTCGCTTCGCTCGGCTCAATGCCTAAATTCTGCGACAGCCCAAACGCCGACAGTCCGTAAACAATCCCGAAATTCACCACCTTCGCCTGCCGCCGGTGGTCCGGCGTGACCATCAAAGGCGGCACGCCAAAAACCTGCGACGCGGTCAGCGTGTGAATGTCGTCCCCGCGACGGAATGCCTCGACCAGCAATTTATCTTTCGAGTAATGTGCCAGCAATCGCAATTCGATCTGCGAATAATCCGCTGCCAGCAAGACGTGGCCTGGCTCGGCAATGAACGCCGCGCGAATCTCCCGCCCAAGCTCGGTGCGAATCGGAATATTCTGCAGGTTCGGATTCGTTGACGACAGCCTCCCCGTCGCGGTTCCAGTCTGCCCAAAAGTCGTATGCACGCGGCCGCTCTGACTGCGAATGAGTAAGGGCAGCGCATCCACATAAGTTGATCTCAGCTTCGTCAGTTGCCGATAGTCCAGCACCAGCCGCGGAACTTCGTGCTCCTCCGCCAGTCCTTCCAATACATCCACCGCCGTCGATATCTTTTTTCCCTTTCCATACTTGGACGGCATGGGCAGCGCCAGCTTGTTGAACAACACATCGCCCAGTTGCTTCGGCGAATTGATGTTGAACTCGACGCTGCAACGCTCATAGATGTCGCGCGCCTTGGCCTCGGCCTCGCGCTGCAACTTCACCGACATCTCGCCCAACGCCGTCGGATCGATTTTCACCCCCGCGTCTTCCATACGCGCCAGCACCGGCACCAGCGGCGCGTCGATCTCGTCGTATACCGAGGTCAGTCCCTGATCGTCCACTTCCTTACGGAGCGCACTCGCCAGCCTGCCGGTTACATCGGCCGCTTCCGCCAGATTGCCGCTCAATTTCAGATTGAATCGTCGCAGCGCAACTTCAGGCAGCGAATGCGACGAGTACGTCGGATCGAGCAGGTAGGAATAAAGCATCGGATCATGCCTGAATCCCGCCAGCGCGATTCCCTGCTCGCCGAAATAGTGGAGCGCAGATTTGAGATCGTGAACCGTCTTCGGCACGGCGGCGTCTTCGAGCACGCTCTTTATTCGATCGGCGAGCGCCGCGTCTTCGAACGCTACCATCGCACCGGCGCCCGGCGCATTCGAAACCGCAACGGGCTTTCGGCTTTCGGCGCTTTCTTGCTCTGAGCCCGCAGGCTGCAGTGCTAGAAAACCGCTCTGGGCTGGTTGTGGCTCTTCGTCTTCCTCTTCCACGCTTTCCGCGTTCTCGGACTGAATGGCCAGCGCCAGAGGCGCGTTCTCGCTCACGCCCTTCAAATATTCTTCGAAGTCAGCCTTCGACTTGATCTCGCGATAGTCGCCCTCTTTCACCTCGACCACCGGAAGCAGTTCTTTCAGCAGAGAAGTAAATTCGAGTTCGGCAAAAAGCGCACGCAGCGATTCAATGTCCGGTTCTCCGGCCTTCATCGCGGCAACATCCAGATCGACGGCTACGTCGGTATCAATCGTGACCAGTTGCTTGCTGTAGAGAATGTTGTCGCGATTGTTCTGCAACGACTCTCGATACGTCTTCTTCTCCACCTCGGACGCACGCTCCAGCGCCTGCTCCACGCTGCCGAAGCGCTGAATCAATTCCACCGATCCCTTGTCGCCGATCCCCGGTGCTCCCGGAATGTTGTCCACCGAATCGCCGCGCAGCGCCATCACATCCACCACCTTCGACGGAGGCACGCCGAGAATCTCTTCAACCTTCGCCGCATCGCAAATCAGGTTGTCCTTCGGAGGGTTCAGCACCTGTACTTTGTCGTTCACCAGTTGCAGCATGTCTTTGTCGCTCGACACTACAAACACGGGATACGATTCCGCCGCCGCTTTCCGTGCCAGGGTTCCGATCACATCGTCGGCTTCATAACCTTCGAGCTGCAGAATTGGAATGCGATACGCCTCCAGCGCTCGCCGAATGTAAGGAATCTGCTGTACCAGGTCGCCGGGCATCTCGGCGCGGTTCGCCTTGTAGCCGTCGTATTGCGATTCTTTGAAGGTTTGCGTCTTGATATCGAACTTGCGGATGGTGGTGATCGCTTCCGCCTGCTGATTTCGGATCGTAGGCGCGCCCACGTCGAACACCGCCGCCAGGTACTCGGGAGAAAAATCGTCCCGCAGTTTCCGCAGCATGTTGACGAAAACATAAGTCGCCGCGGTTGGAACCCCCGCCTTCGTAGTCATCGACCGCAGCCGCGCCATCGCGTGATAGGCGCGGAAGATGAACGACATCGTGTCGATCAGGAAAATACGGCCCTTGCCCTCAGCCGAAGCGGGCAAAGGCTGGGGTGGGACGTTCTCTAGCGGCGGAGATTTTTTCTTGGCAGGCAACGAGCCAAGTTTAACAGTTAACGACTCTCCACCAAATTTCCGGCGGCCGCGTATCATATGAAAATTCCAGACTCGCCGCACTTGGTTCTGAAGGCTGAATGCTGAGTGCTGAATGCTGAAAGCTGAGTGCCGAATGCTGCCCTTCAAGCTGGTTTACAGCGACGACTACTTCCTGCCCATCGGCGCCCATGTTTTTCCCGCTGAAAAATACAAGCGCATTCATGACCGGCTGCTCGCCTCCGGCACAGCCGAGCCTTCCGATTTTGTCGCCCCTCATCCTGCAACCGATCAGGACGTGCTGCTCGTCCACACGCCGGAGTACGTCCACAAATTAAAGACCGGCACGCTGACAGCGCGGGAGCAGATGGAACTCGAAGTCCCTTTTTCTGCCGCAGCTGGTGAAAGCCTTCTGGCTGGCGGCGGGCGGATCGATTCTTGCAGCGGAGCTGGCACTGAGCCAACGAGTCGCCGTCAATATTGGAGGAGGATTCCATCACGCGTTTCCCGATCACGGCGAAGGCTTCTGCATGATTCACGACGTGGCCGTCGCCATTCGCCGCATGCAGCGTGACGGCAAGATTCGCACCGCCATGACTGTCGATTGCGACGTCCATCAAGGCAATGGCACCGCTGCAATTTTTGGCGGCGCTCTTGCCACGAGGGCGCCGCTGCCGTCGGCGCCCGCGTCCGAGTTCAAAACCACAGCAACGACGAAGATGCCTGGCGCCCACGCCGGCGACGTGTTCACCATCTCGCTCCACCAGGAAAGCAACTATTCGGCGTGGAAACCGCCTTCTTCGATCGACGTCAATCTCCCCGACGGAACGCGCGACGAGGACTATCTCGCGTGGCTCGACAACGCGCTCAGCTCCGGGCTGCGTCAGTTTGATCCGGAGCTACTCTGCTACATTGCCGGCGCAGATCCCTACCGCGAAGATCAACTCGGCGGCCTGGCGCTCACCATTGACGGATTGAAGAAGCGCGACGAACTCGTCTTCCGCGTCGCCCGCGCTCGAAACATTCCGGTGATGGTGACCTTTGCCGGTGGCTATGCGCGGAATGTCGAGGATACGGTAACGATTCACTGCAACACCGTGATTGCCGCGAAAGAAGCGTTCTCGGCGAAGAACTAACAACGTGGGCTGATAACGCGTGCCAACGAAGCATTTCGATATACTCGACGCTATGGACGTCATCCCCTCTGAGATTGCGCACCGCGAGGTTTACAACATCCTTCTCAACGCCGTCGCGCCGCGCCCGATCGCGTGGGTGTCGACCCTCAGCTCTTCCGGACAACCTAATCTCGCGCCCTTTTCGTTTTTCAATGTCGTCTGCGTGAAGCCTCCACTGCTGGGTTTTTCTCCGTCAATGCGCTCGCCGAAGAAAGCCGAACTCGCAGGAAAGTCTGGGGGAGAACACAAAGACACGCTGCGAAATATTCGCGAGACGGGAGAATTCGTGGTCAACATCGTCACCTTCGAATTGGCTGAAGCCATGAACCTGACCAGCGGCGAATATGACGCGTCCGTCAACGAATTCGACGTTGCGAAGCTCGCCTCGGCGCCGTCGACCATCGTGCGGCCTGGGCGCGTGGCGGAGTCTCCCGTGAGCTTCGAATGCAAGCTGCATCAGATTCTCGACTTCAATCCCGAGTCCCGAACGGCAGCAGTTTGGTGATTGGCGAAATCGTCTCGATTCACATCAACGACCGTCATCTGAAAGAAGGCCGCCTCGACCGGAACTCGCTCGATCTGATCGGGCGCATGGGCGGAATGCAGTACACGCGCACCACCGAGCGGTTTGAGATGGTGCGGCCGAAGGTGGAGTAGCAGCTGGACTCAACGTGTGCGGTGAAGAGCGCAAAACTGCATAGGTCCTTCGCTTCGCTCAGGATGACACTGCGAGTTTTGGGACGAGGACGCGAACGACCAGCGACATCGACCAACGACACCGACCCCGCGACTGCTAAAATAGCTGCTTACGCTATGTTCGAGAATCTTCAGGAAAAACTCCAGCGCGCCTTCAAATCCCTTCGCGGACAAGCCGTCCTCACCGAAGAGAACATTTCCGAAGCGCTGAAACAAATTCGTCTGGCGCTGCTTGAAGCCGACGTTAACTTCAAGGTTGTCAAAGACCTGATTGACCGCATCCAGGCCAAGGCCGTTGGACAGGAAGTGCTGACCGCGCTTTCGCCCGGCGAGCAGGTCATCAAGATCGTCCGCGACGAACTGGTCGCAACGCTTGGCAAAGATACGGCCAAGTTAAAGTTCGCCTCGCAGCCGCCGACGGTCGTGCTCATGGCGGGATTGCAGGGCTCCGGCAAAACCACGACCTCGGGCAAACTCGCCAACTGGCTCAAGAATGGCGGACACCGTCCGCTGCTGGTTTCGGTCGACGTTTATCGGCCGGCGGCGCGCGAACAACTCAAAGTGGTTGCGGCGGCGATCAAGGCGAATCTTTATGAAGGCGAAGTCGGAGAAGCGAATACCGCTACCGTCGAGCGGCTCGCCAAGGAAGCGCGCCGCGAAGCCATTAACACTGGCTGCGACGTGCTTATCGTCGATACCGCCGGCCGTCTCCACATCGACGACCAACTCATGGACGAGATGCAGTCGCTCAAGCGGCTGCTCAATCCGCAGGAAATTCTGTTTGTCGCCGATTCGATGACCGGACAGGACGCGGTCAACTCGGCGGACGAGTTCCACAAGAAGCTCACACTCACTGGCGTCGTGCTCACCAAGATGGACGGCGACGCTCGCGGCGGCGCGGCGCTTTCCATTCGCCAGGTCACCGGGCAGCCGATCAAGTTCATCGGCATCGGCGAAAAATACGATGCGCTGGAACCGTTCCATCCCGACCGCATCGTCTCGCGCATTCTGGGCATGGGCGACATTCTGTCGCTGATCGAAAAAGCCGAGTCGCAGATTGACAAGAAGAAGGCCAACGAACTTGCCACCAAGGTGCTCTAGCGGCGACGGCTTTTCGCTGGAAGACTTTCGCGATCAACTGCGGCAGGTCCGCAAAATGGGATCGCTGCAAAGCCTGATGGGAATGTTGCCGAGCGATTGGCGCATTTTCCGGGCTGCAGAAAGCCGCCGACAAAGTTGACGAGAAACAGATCAACCGGGTCGAGGCCATCATCAACTCGATGACCGGATTCGAACGCAACCATCACGAATCCATCAATGGCAGCCGCCGCAAACGCATCGCTCGCGGCTCCGGCACCAGCGTGCAGGAAGTTAATAACCTGCTTCGGCAATACGCGCAGATGAAAAAAATGTTCAAGCAGATGGGCAAGCCGAGTTTTGCGCGGAGGATGGCGGGGATGAAGTTTCCGGGGATGTGAGGAAGCACTCAGCACTCAGCCATTAGCATTTAGCACTTAGCATTTAGCGAAGGCAAACGATCGATCGATTTGTCTGGACGCTCATTGCTAAGTGCTAACGGCTATGAAATGGCGCTCTCTTCAAGAATCCGGCCCCTACCACCGACACGCGCTCGCTGCGCGAAATTTTTGCTGAGCGCAGAGAATCCATCGCCAAGTACGTTCCGGCTGACGTCCAAGCGGTCCATCTCCGCGCCATCGCTGGCCTCAAGACTCAAGGGATCGCAGGCAACTCGCTCAAAGTTGGCGCGAAGTGCTCCTGCATTCGAACTCCCGGATCACAACGGCAAACTCGTCTCCTCCGCCGATCTTCTTGCCAAGGGACGCCTCGTCCTGATGTTCATCCGCGGGCGGTGGTGTCCATTTTGCGTTGGGCAGATGGAGGCCATGTCCTCCATCGCCTCACAGATTGTCGCCGCTGGAGCTTCGCTGGTTGCCGTTTCTCCGCAGACCGTGAAGCAGGCATTCTTCATGCACGACCAGCACAAGCTCGCCTTCCCGCTGCTGGTGGATGCTCGCAACCAGCTCGCTCGCCAGTTCGGATTGGTGTACCGCGTTCCCGAAGAACAGCAGGCGCTCTACAGTCGCACCTTCGTCAACCTGCCCTTCGCTAACGGAGACTCCAGTTGGGAACTGCCTATTCCTGCGGCCTATGTGATCGACCGCGACGGCACCATCCTGTTCGCCTCCGCTAACGAGGACTACACCGATCGGCCTGAGCCGTTGGAGATTTTGTCGGTCGTCGAAAATTGAGAATTGAGAATTGAAAGAAGTCGAAGACCCCGCGTGAGCGCCACGTATTACACTTCTACCGCGACGCATTGAAAGCCATAGAAATCCAGGCAGGAGATTCCCATGACTTACCGACCCTCTTTTCAGGATATTGCGCATGTTGGGCATGTCGAACTTTTCACTCCGAAGTTTGAGGAGAGCGTGGCCTTCTTCAAGAACATTGTGGGCTTGCATGAGAGCGGACGTTCCGGATCGAGTGTCTACCTGCGGGCCTGGGGAGATTACGCGCGCTATACGTTGAAACTCACCGCTTCGCCCGCAGGCCGGCCTTGGCCACCTGGCATTTCGCACGCGAAGTGCGGAGGTGCTTGAGTCGATGGTCGGGTTTCTGCTGGAGAATGGGGTCGCGGGCGAATGGCATGATGGCGATTTTGGACATGGCCGTGCTTTCCGCTTCTTGTCTCCCGATGGCCATCATCTGGAACTGTACTTCGCAGCAGAGCGGTTCGTTCCGCCGAACGAGAATCGCCCTTACTTCAAGAACCAGCCGCAGAAGTATATTGCGCAGGGCATTGCGCCGCGACGACTTGACCACGTCAACCTGCTGGCGGATGACGTCAAGACTGTGCCGACTTTTTTTTCGCGACATGCTGGGCATGCGGGTCACCGAGCAGATCGTGTTTCCGGAAGGGGAGATGGGAGCGTGGCTGGCCACGACGCTGAAGTCCTACGATGTGGCCATTACCAAGGACCACAGCGGCGCGCACGGACGATTCCACCATTTCACTTACTTTATGGACAGCCGCGAAGATGTATTGCGAGCCGCGGACATTCTGGTCGAAAATAATATTTTCATTGAGACGGGGCCGCACAAGCACTCCATCGGGCAGACGTTTTTTCTGTACTGCTACGAGCCGGGAGGCAATCGCTTCGAGATTGGAGCGGGCGGATACCTGATCCTCGATCCGGAATGGCAGCCGGTGGTCTGGAGAAAGAAGAACGGGCCAAAGGTCAGGCGTGGGGACTGCAGACGGTCAGCACGTTCCATACTTATGGCACGCCGCCGATTGGATTTTTGAGATATGTTCCACGTGGAACACTATGCAGGTGTTTGTATTAGTATATTTATGTACTTACAAGGTGAGCTAAATGAAACGACGAAAACGAGTTACGAAGCGTGCTCGGGCATCGCGAAAAGTGACTAAAATTGAGGCGTCGGCGCGGTCTCGGAGGCGTCCGCAGTACCTGCCGGAGGAATTGGCGGGCATGTACAGGCCGCTGAAAAGGCCGGTGACGTTGCGGCTGGACGCCGATGTGCTGGCGTGGTTCCAACGTGGCGGGCGCGGGTACCAGACGCGGATCAATCGGGCTTTGCGGAAGGTTATGGCTGACGAGAGAAAGAAGACGGGTTAGGATGTGTGCCGACGGGCCCGCCCGAGCGGAGCTCGGACGGGGCACCCTCGAGATTTCGGGTTTTTGCTTCTGGAGCAAGTTGGGCACTTCATGCGATGCTGCAACGCCTTTCGGAAAATCAACGCGGAGAATTACTCGGCATTCAAGGCTCCATTTTCGAAGAAAAACGATCGACTGCGCCATCGGCAGAGAAGCGGAATGCGCCGCCTCTGCCACGCTTGCTCCAACCCGGTCGAGACCGGCACCCCCTCGACAATGATCTGTCCGCCGTCACCTGTCCCAGCAGCCTGCGCGCCCTCAACCCGGCGCAGGGTCGCGGTCTGCGCCCCGTCCTTGGAGGACGTGATGCGCACCTGGTATGTGATGTCTGGACGTTGTCGCCGTTCGTATCAATCTTAAGTTCGTAAATCGCCTCGGGCGAGAAGGCGTCGGCGGTGGTGGGCCCGGGCGGGTTCACGCCGGCGGACGAGACGTTCATAATCAGGATCGACTTGGCCGATCCCCAGGCTTCGGGAAAGCATACAGATCAGTGAAGTCCAGGCGGGCGTCTCCGTGCGGGAAGCCAAATCGGGACCGGAATAATGGTGGGACATGGCTTCTCCTCCGTTTTAGGTGAGATTGAGAGTAGAACCTGGAATTTCGCGATTATACGCTTCTCCTGATCTGAAGTCAACATCCCCACTCTAAATTTCACAAAAAACGCGAAATTTAGAATGGGCCACCGTCACTGCTAAGGGCTCTGTGCTAACGTGGCGATGCGATTTGAGGATAGGTCGATGCTTCGCAAAGTGGGCCTCGCAATTTCGTATTTCGTTGCAGGCGTTTACATTCTTTCGATTTTGGCGGCTTCTGTTTACTGCCTGCAACATGGATGCAAGGGACCGGGTGAGCTCGATGCTTTCTTGCCTGCCTTCGCTCTTATTCCGTTCGGCTCTATCGCTGCGGTTTTCTCACTGCGCCACTCCGTCCAACTGATCAGAAAAAGACAGTCATGGTCGTGGGTCTTCTGGGCTCTGGCAATTGTTTTCGCGATCGTGCTGCTCGTACGATTGCTGTCATCGCGCGGGTAATTTATAAGACCGTATTTCCTGGTTAGCTTCCCTCATTAGGGGGAGTAGGGCTCCTTCGACTACGCCGGTTCATGCGCTTCGCGCGTGATCTGGCTGCGCTCAGGATGACAAGGGCTGGCGAGGCTGATCCTGCCCCCTCGCGTCAAAACCGCCGCAACTTCTTCTCTCCCAAGAGCATCTAAACCTTGACAATGATTCGCTCAGGTTATAGCATGGCCGGAAGCGTAATCATCATGACACTGATTATAAAGCACTTATCTTTTTAAGGATAGGCTTGGAGGATACGTTATGGGAAAGATTATTGGGATTGACTTCGGCACGACCAACTCCTGCGTGGCGGTTATGGAGGGTGGAGAGCCGAAAGTTATACCGAATGAAGAGGGTGGGCGGACTACGCCCTCCGTCGTTGGATTTACCAAGACCGGCGAACGGCTGGTGGGGCAGGTCGCTAAGCGGCAGGCCATTACCAATCCGGAGAACACCGTGTTTTCGATCAAGCGCTTTATGGGACGGCGCTATGACGAAATTAGCGAAGAACTGAAGATGGTCCCGTACAAGGTCGAGAAGGATGGCGACGGCGTGGTGATCGTGGCGCAGGGGAAGAAGTACACCCCGCCGGAGATCTCCGCGATGATTTTGCAGAAGCTGAAGAAGGCGGCGGAAGATTACCTGGGCGAGAAAGTTACCGAGGCGGTCATCACCGTGCCGGCCTACTTCAACGACGCGCAGCGGCAGGCTACGAAAGATGCGGGCAAGATTGCCGGGCTCGACGTGAAGCGAATCATCAATGAGCCTACGGCGGCGGCTTTGGCCTACGGGCTCGACAAGGGCAAGGACGAGACCATCGCCGTTTATGACTTTGGCGGCGGCACGTTTGATATTTCGGTGCTTGAAGTTGGCGAAGGCGTCATTGAGGTGAAGGCCACCAACGGCGACACGCACCTCGGCGGCGACAACATCGATCAGCGGCTGGTGGATTGGCTGATTGATGAGTTCAAGAAGAATGAAGGACTCGATCTGCGCGGCAAGGGGAACGAGATGGCTTTGCAGCGTCTGCGTGACGCGGCCGAGCGCGCGAAGATTGAGCTTTCGACCACGATGGAGACGGAGATCAATCTGCCGTTTATTACGGCGGATGCTTCCGGTCCGAAGCACCTGGTCATTAAGCTGACTCGCGCCAAGCTCGGAATCGATGGTCGAAGACATTTTGCAGCGATCGGTTGGGCCGTCGAAGCAGTGCATGAAAGATGCGGGCGTCGATGCCGCGAAGATCAACGAAGTGGTGCTGGTCGGCGGACAGACTCGTATGCCGCGCATTCAGCAGATTGTGAAAGATCTGTTTGGACGCGAAGGGCATAAGGGCGTCAATCCGGATGAAGTGGTGGCGATCGGCGCGGCGATTCAGGGTGGCGTGCTGGGCGGCGAAGTGAAAGACCTGCTGCTCCTGGACGTGACTCCTTTGACTCTGTCGATTGAGACGTTGGGCGGCGTGGCGACTCCGATGATTCCTCGGAACACTACGATTCCGACGAAGAAGACGGAGACGTTCTCGACCGCGGCCGATAGCCAGACTTCAGTTGAGGTGCATGTGCTGCAGGGCGAAAGACCGCTGGCAGCGCAGAACCGGACTTTGGGCAAATTCCATTTGACGGGATTGCCATCGGCTCCGCGAGGAGTGCCGCAGATTGAAGTGACGTTTGATATTGACGCTAACGGCATCCTGAACGTGACTGCGAAAGACATGGCCACGGGCAAGGATCAGAAGATCACGATCACTTCGTCTTCGGGGCTGTCTAAGGAAGAAGTCGAGCGCATGGCTAAAGAAGCCGACGCGCATTCGGCCGAAGACAAGACGCGGCGCGAAGAGATCGAAGCCAAGAATCAGCTGGACTCGATGGTTTACAACACCGAGAAAATGCTGAGAGAACATGGCGACAAGATCTCGGGCTCCGAGCGTGGGGACGTGGAGAACGCTTTGGCGGACGCTAAGAAGGCCATCGAAGGCGGCGACAAGTCGGCGATGGACTCGGCTCGCGAGAAGCTGACTGCGGCTTCGCACAAGCTGGCGGAGCAGATGTATAAGGCTACGCAGGCGGCTCCGGGAGCGGGCGCTGGGGCCAACGCCGGGCGCCGAATCCGGCAGCAACGGCGCGGGCAGAAGAAAGACGAAGGCGTGATTGACGCTGAGTACGTGGATGTCGAGGACAAGAAGTAATGCTTGCTGCTTCAGTGCTGGCACTTCGAGTGGGGGCGCGAAATGCGCCCCCATTTGCATCATAACTAGTGTGCAGGTTGGGCCAGAAAGAGGAAGTCAAATGAGATTTGAGGTCAATGGACAAATGTTTTTTGTGAACTTCGTCCCCGAAGAGGGACGGTGGTTTTGCTACGCTCCGACTGCGACGGGGATGCAGAAGATTCCGGTGTCGATGGACGCTTCTCCATATGGGGCGTTTACCGTCGAGCAGGACGAGCAGGCTAAGGAAGTGGTGAACTAAGTGGTGAAGTAGAGGTCCTTCGACTCCGCGCGGCCCTCGGCTTTGCCGAGGGCCGTGCTACGCTCAGGATGACAAGCCATCAGGAAGATGATGGCTGACAGCTAGACCATGGCCACCCAGACCAAAGATAAAGACTATTACGGCGTTCTTGGCGTAAAGAAATCGGCCTCCACCGACGACATCCGCAAGGCGTTCCGCAAACTTGCGCGCAAATATCATCCTGACGTAAACCCTGGCGACAAATCTGCTGAAGAAAAGTTTAAGACTCTTTCTGAGGCCAACGACGTTCTGAGCGATCCCAAGAAGCGGAAGATTTACGATCAGCTTGGGTTCTACTCCGACAACATCGATCCGGCTACGGCGGAGGCTTATGCGCGCGGCGGCGGGCAGCCTGGGGCCGGCCCGGCGGACTTTGGCGGGGGCTTCTCGGGAGGCCGTCAGCCCGGTGGGCCGAGCAATGTTGATTTCGGCGGGTTTGATTTTTCGGATCTGTTCGAAGGCGCGCGCGCTGGCGGTCGCAAGAGTTCAGGCAGCGGTGGCGGCGGATTCAAGGATATCTTCTCCAACATCTTTACTGGCGGCGGGCGCGGTGAGCCGGTCGATGAGGGACCCGAGCCGGGCAGCGATCTTGAGTATCAGGTCAACGTGCCGTTCTGGACCGCGATCCGCGGCGGGGTGATGAAGCTCAATATCACGCGGCGCGACGTCTGCGGAAACTGCCACGGCAATGGGTTCATTGAGGCTCCGGGGCAATGTCCGCAATGCCACGGCAAGGGAACGATCGAGCAAACCGGCGGGCGGATGAAGTTCAACGTCACTTGCCCGCGCTGCCATGGGACGGGCAAGAATATTTCGACCTGCCCGGTGTGCCACGGCGAAGGCAGCATTGAGAGCACAGCTCCGCTGGAGATCCGCATCAAGGCTGGAACGCGCGACGGGCAGCGCATTCGAATTGCCGGGAAAGGCAATGCCGGGCTGCGTGGCGGCGCGGTTGGCGATCTTTACGTCATCATCCGCATTGACCCGCATCCATTGTTCAAGCGCGAGGGCGACGACATCTACATCACGGTGCCGGTGACGGCGTTCGAAGCGGCGCTCGGGCTCGAAGATTGAAGTACCTACGATTGATGGGCGGAGCATGTTGAAGATTCCTCCAGGGACGCAGTCGGGACAGAAGCTGCGGCTGCGCGAAAAAGGCGTGCCTTCGGCGACTCAGGACGGGGTCCGCGGGGATGAGATCGTTGAGGTCAAGATCACTGTGCCGATGCCCCGCGACGAAAAAACTAAAGAGCTGCTGCGGGAGCTGGCCAAGCTTAACCCTGAAGACCCGCGCGAAGAACTCTGGAAGAGCGTCTAAACGTTTTGGTCTCTTTTACGATTCTCGTATTACTTCGCTCGCCGCAGCTCACCGCGAATCTCTTCGCTCAGCCGCTCCGCTGATGGCGGATCGAAATTAGACATAACAATCACCGCATAGCTGACTGAGCCTGCTCCGGGAATACCAGTGTCGAGCGGCGGCATTAAGTCCCGGAGCACCTCCGGCAATCCCCATGCCGTCGGGATGGAGGTCGAGCTTCTCGATCGTCGCCGCCGAGATCAGCTTTCCCGCAGACAGCGCCTCCACGTAAAGAAGAAGGTCCGCAGCGGTAGATTGCGCGGATCCCGCCGAACTACCTCGCGCCGGCATCAGGGCGAGGTTGGGATGACGTTCTTCGGTGGAAGATTCCTTGCCGGCGTCCGACATTGTGGTGTAGCCGATGGCTTGTTTCGGGTCTCCACTATTGCGAAACGCGAAGGCCGAATCCCTCATGCCCGCGCGTTCGAAGATGTTCTTTTGCACATAATCGTAGTAGCTCTGGCCGGTGATGCTCTCGATGATCAGGCCGAGAACGATGTAGCCGCCATTGGAATATTTCTGCTGCGTGCCGGGCGGAAACTGCAACGGATCGGAGGCGAAGAACGGAAGATAGTCGTGCAGGGTGCGAATGCCGTCCTTGGGCGCGAGCCGGAATTTCTCGCCAAAAAAGTCGCTGATCCCGGAGCGCATATCGAGTAACTCTTCGATCGTCACCTGTTCGCGGACGGCTTGATTGGGATAGCTGGGCAAGTAGACCCCAACCTTGTCAGTGAGCTTCAGTTTCCCCTGCTCCAGCAATTGCCCGATGGCTACGCGGGTGAACGACTTGGCAATTGAGCCTACGTCGAAGCGGGTATCAGCCTGATTGGGGATATGAGCCTCGCGGTTGGCGAAGCCGTAGGCGCCTTGCCACAGAATGTCCGATCGGCGGGCAATCAGAACCGTGCCTGAGAATTGGCCGGCTTTGGCTTTCTGCCCCACAAGATCCTGAACCTCGCGGAAAACCTTGGCCTCTTCTTCCGGCGGCCCGCTGGGTTTCTGCGGCGCATCGTTGTCGACGGGCTCGAGGCGCAGGCCGGCGATCATTATTTTGTCGGGTTGTCGCCGCCGATCATCAGCCGTAAGCGAAAGTTCATCCCCGGCAGCATTCCGAACGATCACCTGGAGGCTGGCGTCATCTTCGCCGACGAAACGCACCGGGGTGAGGGTTCCGAGGTCCGCTTTCATTCGGCGATAGCGCGCCATCCGCTCGTCGATGGGCGTGGCGGTTGGGGCCTTTTCCATGAACGCGCGCATAGCGGTCTCGCCACCGTTGAACGCATCGAGGTATTGGCGGACGAGTTGTCCGTTGGGAGTCGATGGCAGTACGTCGGAAGCCCAGAGCGAGGGCAGCAATACGAAAAAGACAACAAGCAGTCGCTTCATTATTGTCTGGTTGGACGCGACTGCCTTCGGTCTGTTAGCCGCCTGTCATTATTTGTCACTTCCCACTGCTGACATCTCACTTTTTGTGACTGGGATCATCCCCTGGATTCACGTAGTTGAACTGCAGCGGCGACATGCCGTGGACCTGGACGACGGCCTCTCCCGATGCCATGGCGTAGTGATGCATGTCGGGATCGAGGTAGGCGAAGCTTCCCTGCGGGAAAGTCATCATCTTCGACTCGTCGAATTTGTCGCCCATGCCGACCTTAAAATTGCCGGAGATCACGGTCACGTTTTCGCGATTGGGATGCCAGTGCGGGGCGATCTTGTAGCCGTCCGGCATTTTGAGGCGGATGGTGAAGTCGCCTGAACTGGCGGTTGGATCTCCCTCGAGTACGGCCAACTGCGCGCCCGGAGCTACGAACGGTGGCGGCGGTCCGTACTTGATCTGGCTGGGAGTGAATGCATTTTGACGTGTCCCGGGCTGAGCGAGCAATACACCTACGAAAAGCAACAGAATTCCGAGCATGAATTTCCGCATTGCCGATTTCTCCTATTCGGATTGAACTGCTGAGGGCCCCGCGCAGATTTATACAACAATTTGCGTGAGAACAGCTAATCGGATTTTCGTGCAAGTGCCCATCTCGCTGCGGCGACCTCGCGCCGCCATTTTCCGCCGTTACCTCCGTACCTGTCGTCGTTGACAAAAATCTTCAATTTTTTGAAAAAAATTCTTGCATCTGTGGAAATTTCCCGTAATCTCACAAATGCGAACTAACTTCGCCGAAATGCCCGGGAATCGCTGGCAACCCGGGAACCGCGAGAGCAAATTTCAAGGGAGACGCGGTGGTGAGAGTGAGTCGCCTGAGGAGGAAGCCATAGAAATTGGCAACAGCTACCGCACCCACCGCTAACCTTTCGCAGACTGGCTCGATCCTGCCGTCGCCCCCACGTCGCTCCAAGAACCGCGAAAAAGTCCATCCGCCTCACGCTGTGGCCCCTGGTCGCCGCGACCTTCTTTATGGTCTCGGGCGGAACCTATGGCACGGAAGACATCGTGCACGGCGCCGGCTACGGCAAGGCGATCCTCATCCTGCTGCTGACCCCGCTTCTCTGGAGCCTGCCGACCGCGTTCATGATTGGCGAGCTTTCGAGCGCGCTGCCCTTTGAAGGCGGCTACTACGCCTGGGTGCGCCGCGCCATGGGAAACTTCTGGGGATTTCAGGAAGCCTGGTTGTCGCTGGTAGCGTCCATTTTCGATATGGCGATTTACCCCACGCTGTTTGTCGCGTACCTCACGCGCATGTTTCCGTGGTTCCAGGAGAACCATCGCGGCGTGGCTGGTGGCGCTCGGCGTGGTGATCGCTGTGCGCGGTCCTTAATATTGTCGGCGTGAAGGTCGTCTCGACGACTTCGCTTTGGCTGTTCTTTGCCCTGTCGGCGCCGTTCGCGGCGATCTTTGTGCTTGCTCCGTTCAAAATCCATGCGCTGGCGAATGCGGTTACCAAGCCGACTACTTCGAACGTCGACATTCTCGGCGGCCTGCTCATCTGCATGTGGAACTACATGGGATGGGACAACGCTTCGACCATCGCCACTGAGGTGGAGCGGCCGCAGCGGACTTATCCGCGGGCCATGCTGGGGCGGTGGTGATTGTCTGCGCTACTTACGTCCTGCCTTTTGCCGCCATGTGGATGACTGGCCTTCCGGCCTAGCGCCTGGGAAACCGGCGCCTGGGCTGACATCGCCGCAGCTGATGGGTGGCCCGGTGCTTCGGATCGCGCTGGTGGCGGGCGGCATGATGAGCGGCTTTGGCATGTTCAACGCGCTGGTGATGAGCTATTCGCGGCTGCCGCTGGCCATGGCGCAGGATGGCATGCTGCCGAAAGTTTTTGCCAAGCTGCATCCGAAATCGCGCGCGCCCTGGGTGGCGATTCTGGCGCTGGCGGTTGGCTGGGGTCTGCGCTTGAATCTTGGCTTCGAACGGCTGGTCACGCTCGACATCATGATTTACGGCGCCAGCCTGGCGCTGGAGTTTGTGGCGCTGATTTGCGCTGCGTATTCGCGAGCCGGAACTGAAGCGGCCGTTCCGGGTGCCCGGCGGGCTGTTTGGAGCGATTGCTGTTGGTATTCCTCCGGTGCTGCTGCTCGGATTCGCCGTCCTTCGCAGCGAGCACGAAGTTGTGCTCGGGCATGAGCTCGTTCTTGTTTGGGCTGATTCTGATGGGCGCGGCGTGGTTGCCTACCTGATCAATCATGCGCTGAAGCCGGCAGGCTGGGCTCCGGCTCAGCCGAAGCCGGAGATGGCGGCGTAGCTTTGCTGTTTAACAATCTTCGCCGAAATCTCCACTGTAGATGACGCGGCTTACCCAGTCTCTTTTCTTTTGTGGCTAGTTTTTGCAGATCGAAAGTGCGATGATGGGGACGGCAGTTCCAATTACGAGATGACCAAGCGTAAATCCAAAGGCGCGTACATGATCTCGGCGGTGGCCGAGATGTATGAGATTCATCCTCAGACTCTGCGTCTCTACGAGCGCGAAGGACTGCTCAAGCCGAGCCGCACCGAAGGCAACACCCGGCTCTATACGGATGAAGATTTGCAGCGGCTGGAGTTTATTCTTTCGCTGGCTCGCGACTCTGGGCGTCAACATCAGCGGCATGGCCATCATTCTGCAAATGCGCGAACGCATGGAAGAAATGCAGCACCAGATTCAGGAGTTTGTGCAGTACATCCAGCACGAGGTGCTCGCGCGTGCCTCAGCGGCGGCCGATCCTGCAAAAGGCGCGATTGTGCCGTCGCGACGGGCGATCGTACCTGCGGATTCATCCCGCCGCAAAGATTCAAAGTAGCGAGAATTCGCCCAGGGAGTTTCTCCCACTGAATTTACTGAACTTTCATCTCCGCGCAACCAACGGCTTCCTGTTCGCAACTAATGTGGAGCCATGAAACCCGAAAATCTAATAGCGGTATCGGGTGCTTCGATGGCGCGCGAGTCCTCGGCACGCGAGAAGAGAAACGAAAAGAAGCTACTGTTGACGCTGGAAGCCGCACATTGCGGCAGCGCCGTGGTGCTGCATTGTCAGGGACGGGCGTTCTTCCACGGCGAGGCTCGAGCGCTCTCGGAAATCGTGGCCGAGGTGTTGCCGGCCGCCGGCCGCATGGTGGTGGATCTGGCGGGAGTCGATTCGATTGACAGCGGCGGTCTGGGCGAACTGGTGCTCACCCACATGTGGGCGGAGGCGGCCGGACACACGTTGAAATTTGCCAGCCCCAGCAAATCGGTCCGACACCTCTTCGAAGTCACTAATCTGGTATCGGTGTTCGATGTTTACGGCAGCGTGCCCGAGGCGATGACGGCGATGGTTCAGGAAGAAATCCATTCGGCTTAGCGCCGATAAGGTCCTACTTCTCGCGCTGGAAGCGATAACGGCCGCCTCGGTCTTTGGCCACCTGCTCCGCCACTTTCAAAAACGCTCTCCCCGCATGCGACAGCGCGGATTCCTGCCGATACACCAGCCGCAGCTTGCGCTGAAAATGCAGATCGCGCACCGGAACCCGCACCAGGTCTCCGCGGCGATTTCGTTCTCCACGCTGATCTCGGGCACCAGCGCCACCCCGTTCCCCATGCAGACGAATCGCTTGATGGCCTGCAGCGTGGGCAGTTCCACGTCCATGTGCAGGGGAGTCTTGTGCCGGCGGAACGCCTCGATCACTTTGTCGCGATATGGAGACGCCACGATGTGGGCCACGAACGACTCCGCGCCCAGCTGCTTAATACTGACCTCGCCCGCCGAGGCCAGCGGGATGGCCGGGAGGCACGACCAATGCCAATTCGTCCAGATAAACCACTGCTGACGTAACTGCGGCTCCTGCGGATCGAAGGAGAGAACGCCGAGTTCCACGTTGTGCTTGAGCACGTCGTCGGGAATGTGGCTGCCGAGCGAGCGCCGCACCGTGATCTTGATGGTGGGATGCAAGCGGCGAAATTCGCCCAGCACCGGCAACAGGTAGAGCGCGGTGAATTCGTTGGCGGCAATCGCCAGCTTGCCCTTCTGCAACTCGCGCATTTCGACCAGCGCCGCCTGCGCGTCCTGCCGCAGATTGAGCAGCTTCTCGGCATATTCCTGCAGAACGCGGCCGGCGTCGGTGAGCACTCCGTCGCGCGAAGAGCGGTCGAAGAGCGGCTCGCCGATTTCCAGTTCCAGTTTGCGGATGGTCTGGCTGACCGCCGATTGCGTGCGAAACAATTTTTCGGCGGCGCGTGAAAAACGGCGTTCGCGGGCCACGGTGAGGAAGACTTCGAGTTGGGATATGTCCATAGAGCAGGTCTCAGGTCTTAGGTGCGGCAGGATCATTCAGGCAATATTAGCTGACGCGGGCACCGAGACCTGTTGTTCAATCTCGATAGTCCATAAGTGTTTCTAATACTATAAACATCACTAATGCTACTGTAAAGATAATAATCTTCTCTTTGGTCCGTGTCTGCCGATAAAGTAGAGAAGCAATCTTTCTGGAGGGACGCTATCCATGGATCGGCCGCGCATCACCATCTTCGACACCACGCTTCGTGACGGCGAGCAGTCGCCGGGCTGCAGCATGAATGTGCAGGAGAAGTTGCGCCTGGCCCAGCAACTCGATCGCCTCGGCGTCGATGTGATTGAAGCCGGATTCCCGATCGCCTCCGATGGCGACTTCGAAGCCGTACAGCAGATCGCCGCCTCGGTGCGGCGTCCGATCATTGCGGGCCTGGCTCGCGCCTGTACCGGCGACGTGGACCGGGCGTGGCAGGCTTTGCAGGGAGCGGCGCGTCCGCGCATTCACGTTTTTCTTGCGACCTCTGACATTCATCTGAAATACAAACTGCGCATCACGCGCGAGCAGTGCCTGGAACAGGCGCGCGAAGCGGTTCGGCACGCCAAGTCGTTATGCGCCGACGTTGAATTCTCCCCCGAAGATGCCACTCGCACCGATGTCCCGTTTCTCTGCCAGGTGGTCGAGGCGGTCATCGCCGCCGGCGCCACCACCGTCAACATTCCCGATACCGTCGGCTACAGCATGCCGGAGGAATATGGCCAACTCATCCGCACGCTGCGCGAGAAGGTTGCCGGCATCGAGAAAGTAACGATCTCCACGCACTGCCACAACGACCTCGGCTTGGCGGTCGCGAACTCGCTCGCCGGAGTGCAGCAGGGTGCGCGCCAGGTGGAGTGCACCATCAATGGCATTGGCGAGCGCGCCGGCAATGCGTCGCTCGAAGAAATCGTGATGGCTATGCGGGTTCGCCCTGACCGTTATCCTTACGAAACCGCGGTCGCTGGCGAGCACCTGTATCCTTCAAGCCAGATGCTGGCGGAGATCACGCGCGTTCCCGTTCAGCCGAACAAGGCGATCACCGGCCGCAATGCGTTCGCGCACGAGGCTGGAATTCACCAGGATGGCATGCTCAAGAATCCGCTGACCTACGAGATCATGACGCCGCAATCGGTGGGCGTGCCGGATTCGCGGCTGGTGCTGGGCAAGCATTCCGGCCGGCATGCGCTGGCTCTACGCTGCGAGCAACTGGGACACCAGTTTGAACGCCGCGAACTCGATGAGGTCTATCGCAAGTTTGTGGTGCTTGCCGACCGCATCAAGAAGGTTCAGGACAGCCATTTGCTCGAACTGATTCAGGAAGTCAGCAAAGGCGTCCTCTCCGGCGATGTCGCCGGAAGCCAGAGCAAGAAGTTTCCGCCGGCTGCGGTTTCGTTGCCCTTCCCGCGTGCCGCGTCCGTCGCCGCGGGAGGCAATGGCAATAGCAATGACTCGCACCCGGCTCACGTATCCGGCAGCGCGGGCCAGGCGCAGGTATCGATTCCCTTCGCAGACCATCACGGCGAACAGGAAGATTATCTGTGGGGTGTGTAGTCAGTACTACATTATTATTCGCTACTATGAACGGTAATTGAAAGGCTGCAGAACGCCCGAGAATGGGCTATCAATGCGGCCAGTGCTCGTTTATCCTTCCTGAAACTCCTTTCGGAAATGAAAGGCGCGCCCCATGCAACTCCGCGTCACTTCCCTACCCGGAGACGGAATCGGCCCTGAAGTTACCTCGCAAGCCATTTGTGTGCTGGAAGAAGTAGCCGACGGTTTCGGCCACGATCTTGAGCTCGACGAAAAAGAAATCGGCGGCGTTGCCCTGGAAAAGTTCGGCAATCCCTTGCCCGACGCCACCATTCAGGCCTGCCTCGCCTCACAGGCGGTGCTGCTCGGAGCCGTCGGCAGCCCGGCTTTCGATCACAATCCTCGCGAACTTCGCCCCGAAGCTGGACTGTTGCGCCTTCGCCAGGAGCTTGGTGCGTTCGCCAATCTTCGTCCCGCAGTCTTTTATCCGTCGCTGGCTGCGTGCTCGCCGCTGCGGGAAGAAATCGTCAAGGGCACCGACATTCTCATCGTGCGCGAACTGCTCGGCGGATTGTATTTCGGCGCAGCCGCGGTCGATTGAAAGTGAGGGTGAAGGCGCGCGCGAGGCGATCAATACCATGCGCTACAGCGAGCCAGAGATCGAGCGCATCGCCCGCGTCGCCTTTCAACTTGCGCGCAGCCGCCGGCGGCGCGTGCTTTCCGTCGACAAGGCGAATGTTCTGGAGTGCTCGCGTCTCTGGCGCGAAGTTGTGACTCGCGTCGGCCGCGATTTTCCCGATGTTCAGCTCTCTCACATGTACGTGGATTCGGCGGCCATGTCGCTCGTACTCAAGCCCGCCGAGTTCGACGTCATCCTCACCGAAAATATGTTCGGCGATATTCTGTCGGATCAGGCGGGCGGAGTCGTAGGATCGCTGGGCCTGCTGGCCTCGGCCAGCATCGGAGGTCCGGTCGGCCTCTACGAACCGGTTCACGGATCGGCGCCCGACATTGCGGGCCAGGGCATCGCCAATCCGCTGGGCGCAATTCTCTCGGTCGCCTTGATGCTGCGCCACAGTTTCGATCTGCCGCAAGAAGCCGCGTGCGTGGAGGCGGGCGTCACCTCGATTTTGATGGGAGGCTTTCGCACCCGCGACCTGGCGCGTCCGGTGAGCGCACCGTATCGACCGAGGAGATGGGCGCGCAGATCGCTGAATTTGTGCGCCTGGCAGCGACGACGAAGGATCGAGCGGCGTCGTAGAGGCGGAGCCCCGACACGTAGTCCCTACAGTTTGCCGGGAGAAGGCACCGGCGCCGCCGCATACTCCCCGGTGATCGCGTTCCACCGGATCCGCAAGACCTCTATGAACATGCGAAGCCCGTCGCGGAAAGGGTGCAGCCGCGTTCCCTCGCTGTGCGCCCACAGCACCGGAACTTCTTCCACCCGCAAGCCGGCGCGCCGCGCCAGAAACAAAATTTCAGGATCGAATCCCCAGCGTTCAATTTTCTGTAAGGGAAATATGCGTTGCGCGGCGTCTCTGCGAAACGCCTTGAAGCCGCATTGTGTATCCGCGAAACGCAAACCGAGAATCACTCGCAGCACCAGATTGAAGATTCGTCCAAACGCCTGCCGGTAGAGCGGCTGCCGTTCGGTCTGCAGCTCCGTACGCAGCCAGCGCGATCCGATCGCGATGTCGGCGCCTAGAGTAATCGCGTCGAACAGTTTCGGCGCCTCGGTGATCGGCGAAGAAAGATCGGCGTCCGTGAACAGGCAAATGTCGCCGCGGGCATGCAGCATCCCGTTGCGCACGCTGTACCCTTTGCCGCGATTCCCGGGGTTCTCGAGCAGCAGAACCTGCGGATGCGACTTGCCGTACTCGCGCACGATTTGCGCAGTATCGTCGCTCGAGCCGTCATTCACTACCAGAATTTCAGCGTCCCAATTTTGTTCCTGCAGTAGCGAAGCACTTCATCGAGCGTCGGCCGGATGCGGACGCTTTCGTTGTAGGCGGGAATGACGATGGTGTAGGTCAAAGACATTGAGTCATTGAATCATGATCATTGAAGCATTGAGCCATTGAATCGATTGCGACAGCGATTCAAATGACTCAATGATTCAATGACTCAATAATTCATGCCACTTGCTGGCGCTGGTCGAGCATGCTGAAGAATTCCGCGACCAACTCTTCGTCCCAGAGTCCGCCTCGCGCCTCGGCGCGCATGGTAAGCGCGGCTTGCTCGTGGCCAAGCGCCGGCTTATACGGACGCGCCGTGCGCAACGCGTCGTAGATATCCACGACCTGCAAAATGCGCGGCAGCAGCGGAATCTCGCCGTGCTCGAAGCCCATCGGGATAGCCGCTGCCATCGGAGTGCTCATGATGATACCGAATGATGGGAAGCACCAGCCGCAACGACTTCAAGGGACGGCAAATCGTCTCGCCGGTCACCGGATGCTGCTTCATGATCTCCCACTCCGCCGGCGTCAGATCGCTGCCCTTCTTCAGAATTTCATCCGGCACGACGATCTTTCCCAGGTCGTGCAGGTAGCCGCCGCGCCGCAGAGCGACAACAGATTCTTCATCCACGCCGAGAAAGCGCCCCAGATCCGCGGCATCGCGCGCCAGTCGCTCGCAATGGCCTTCGGTGTACGGATCGCGCGCCTCCACGCTGAGCCCCAGCGTGCAGAGCACCGAATCGGCGGTCTCCAGTTCGTCGGTGAATTCCTTCAACTTCAGCAACGAACTCACGCGCGCGAACAACTCTTCGGAATAAATCGGCTTGGTCAGAAAATCGTCGGCGCCCGCTTCAATTCCCTTGAGGCGGTCTTCGCGATCGCTCAGGCCGGTGATCATGACGATCGGAATCAGCCGCGTCTTCGAATCCTCTTTGAGTTCGCGGCAGAGTTCGTAGCCGCTCTTGCCGGGCATGACCACGTCGAGCAAAATCAGGTCTGGAGCTTCGCGCCGGATTTCCGCCTCGGCGGCAGCCGCGCTCTGCACGGCGACCGTGGGATAGCCGTGGCTCGTCAGCATTTCCCTCAGCAGCGCCGCATTCGCTGCATTGTCGTCAACCACCAGAATCGATTGCTTCCGGCGGCCCTGACAGCAGATCGCCCATACTCGCGTAAGAACTCGCATGCGGAGAAAGGGTTGTCCGGCGGGGTCGCGGCGGAAGACTCATGTTCTCAGTTTCCCACAGGCGCGGGAACTGCGCCAGCGGAGCAGGTGGCAGGTCTTTGTGTCAGGTGTCAGGTGTCAGGTCTTAGGAAAAGCGCTGCCGCAAAACCGAACATTTTCCCTGTTCATGCGTCCTTGTGCCGACTTCCGCGGCCGTGCCAGTCTTTCATCATCATGCTGCGGACACTCTTGTCGATTTCTGTCACGACGCGCGTCGTTCGGACCTGCGTCGTCATGCTGTTCATCGCGCTTTGCTTCGCCGGGAGCGAGTGTGCTGCCGTCACCAAAGCCACACGTCATCGCTTTTGGAAAATGGACCTCCGCTAAATGGCCAAACGCAACCGGACAGAAGCTGCTCGATCTGAAAGTGCGTCCGCTGTTTGTGGATGCGCGACTCAAGGAATACACCACCGGAACTCCGCACGAACTGACGGACCGCCTGTTCGTGGTGCGGCGGGCGTTTCGCGTGAATGATGCGCTGCCCAGCGAGAATACGAACGTTAATGCCATCGCCCCGCACTGGCAATGGCAGCGCGGCGGCTGGCTGCTCGTCGACCGCCTCACCGGACGCGTCTCTCAACTCAACTTGCCTGAGTTCGATCCTTTCTATTCGTCTGCGAGCTGGTATCGCGATTACATTGCCTACTGCGGGGTCTCCGAAGATGGCAAGAAGCTGTACGCGGTCGTCGCCCAGGTCGGGCGCCGCAAGCCGATCCTGAAAAAAGATGCAGGCGAACCCGCGGGAGGCGACGACCCCGATTCGGAGTGCCCGCCGCCAGTGTGGGAGCGCACCCCTATGCGCGTCACCTTTCAGCCCGACGACGAACAAAAGCTGGTGTTCTCCATCCGAAGCCGCGTCGTGGACGTTGTTAACGACGCCGAAGAACCGGAAGAGTAACTCGCGGCGTCACGAGGTACGACCTCAATCTCCCGCAGCCTCGACCGCCGGAACTTCTTCCTCCGCACTCCGACTGGACACCTTCGCGCTCGTCACCAGCACCACCGACGCAATGATTATCGCGCTTCCGAGCGCGATGTAGCGGTCGATGCGCTCGTGCAGCACCAGCCATCCCAGAAACAACGCGACCACGGGATTGACATAAGCGTAAGTTGAAACCTTCGAGGTCGGAACGTGCTGCAGCAGCCAGATGTAGGCGGTGTAGCCGATCCAGGAACCGCACACCACGAGGTAGAGAATCGCGGCCACTCCGCGGAAGGTCCAAGTCACGTTCGAAGGTTTCTCGACGAGCAGCGCGAAAATCAGATTCGCGATTCCCGCGAAGAACACCTGCCAGGCGATGGCGCTGAACGGATCGGCGGCTGCGGTCTGCCACTTTTTCGAGAGCACTGAACCGAATGCCCAGCTGAATGATCCGAGTTGCAGCGCCAGCGACCACCAGAGCTCGCGGCGGCCGAGCGAATTAGGATGCAGAAGATCGGGCCAGATGAGCACTACCACTCCGACGATGCCGATAGCCAAGCCGACCTTGCCGCGGCGCGAGATGTGATGGTCGCCGAGCAACAGGCTGTCGAGCACCAGGAACCAGAGCGGCGTAACCGCTATCAGCAGCGCCGCCAGGCCGGTGGGGACGATTCGCTCCGCATAAGAAAGCGTGAGGTTGCCGCCCATCAGAAGCAGAATGCCGACCGCTGCAAAATGACTGAGTTGGAGCGCCGAAAAACGAATTCTGCGTCCGGTCAGCGCGCAGTAGGCGAGCATCAATACGCCCGCGATCAAGAAGCGCGCGGCGCACATGAAGCCGGGAGGAATCTGCTCCACTGCGATGCCGATGCCCAGATAAGTCGAGCCCCAGAAGACATAGACGAGGCCGAAGGCAACCATAATCTTCCATCGGCTCGCGGGCGTGGCATGCTCATCGGAGAGTGGGGAAAACTCAGAATATCAGAGGGCAAGGGAATCGGGTCGTCTGGTGATTGGTCATCGGGCCATCTGAATTCAAATGCCTTTGACTCTCGATGAACAGATGGCCCGATCAGTCGATGACCCCATTCACTGTGAAGGGCCGTTCAGCAGGTTTCGCAGCACCGCGACTTCTGCCTTGATGCCGGAACGCAGCGCCGGATCCACGTCCGGAGCGAAATACGGCGAGTGATTGGAGGGCAGCAGGTTGCCGGATTTCTTGCTTTCGGCATACTTCTGCGGATCAGCGCCTCCGAGGCTCATGTATAGCGAGGGAACGCCCTGCTCCACGAAGAAGGCATAATCCTCGGACGGCGTGATGGGTTCGGTGGCGATCACGTTTTGCTTTCCGAGCACAGCTTCGAGCGGCGCTCTCAGCCGCTCGGCGAGACCGGGGTCGTTGTATACCGAGTCGGTCCACTCGTAGTGCTCGATGAGAGGTTCTTGCTGCGCGCCGCCCGCCAGTGACTCGGCTTTGATGATGCGGGTGATGGCCGCCAGCACTTGTTTCCGCACGTCTGCCTTATAGCTTCGTACGGTCAGGCCGAGCTCTGCCTGATCGGGAATAATGTTATTTTTTGTGCCGGCCCGGACGTAGCCGACCGTCACGACCGCCATCTCTCCGGGCTTTACTTCGCGCGAGACAATAGTTTGCAGAGAGAGAATCGTTTTGGCGGCGATTACGATGGGATCGATGGTCGTGTTCGGCGCAGAACCGTGACCGCCCTTGCCGTAGATCGTGATCCGCAAAGAGTCGGCATTCGAATTGTAGATGCCGGGAGTGATCCCGACCTGGCCGGCAGGAAGTTCGTTGCCGACATGAAAAGCCACGCCGACAGCCGGTTTCGGAAATCGCGTGAACAGGCCGTCGTCGATCATTCTCTTGGCGCCGGAAATGGTCTCCTCGGCGGGCTGGCCAATCAGCATCAGCGTACCGTGCCAGGTTTCTTTGCTGTGGGCCATGATTTCGGCCGTGCCGAGCAAGGCTGCCATGTGCAGATCGTGACCGCAGGCATGCATCACCGGAACGTCGCGTCCTGAGTCATCCTTGGCGTGGACTTTGCTTGCGTAGGGAAGTCCGGTCTTCTCTTCGACCGGAAGCGCGTCGAGTTCGGTGCGCAGCATTACCGTGGGCCCGGCGCCGTTCTTGAGGATGGCGACAACTCCGGTGCCCCCGACTCCTTCTGTGACTTCATAACCCAAACTGCGCAACCGAGCGGCGAGTTTGGATGCGGTCTGAGTCTCGTGCGAGGAGAGCTCGGGATTCTGATGAAGATCAATGTAAAAATCGTGGGCGGCGGGATAGACGGCATCCACTTCTTTGGAACTCGCCGCAGCGTTTGCAGAGGTCTGAGCGTGGCCTGAAACAGCCAGCGCGAAAAGAAGAAACAGGGTCGCCGATTTCATGACCACCCGATGATACACCGGCGATCGACAAGGCAAGTCTCAACGACACCGCGGAAGTACGGGCCTCAGTCGGCGTGCTGGCGATCAACCGACCAGACCTGGGCCGCGTCTTTCTCGAGCGGATAGAGATGCACCATCCAGTTGAAGACGATGGGATAAAACTGCCCGCCGGCGGCGTCGCATTCTGCCTGGGTGGTGATGGAACCGCGCAGACCGAACTTGGGATTCGGCGCCACCATTTCCTGCCTGCGGCCCTCGGGGGCGCGGCAGAAATTTACGTGCTCATGCCACTGCGCGATGCTGAGCGGAATGCGCTGGTTCAAATCGTCTTCGGTGAAACGCTTGGGAGCGGTGTACATGATGCCCACCAGGCGGTAGTTATCGCCATTTTTCTCATAGAGCAGCGAGGTCGGATGCTCGGGATCGAATTTGAGCGCCGCCGCGAACGCGTAACGGTAGTTGGTGAAGTGATACTGCTTCTGCGGCACTTCGGGATGAAAAATCTTGAAACCTTCGTCGAGCGCGACGTGGTAGTCCTTGTACTTTTCCATCACGCCGCGGGCCACTTCCACGATCTTCTCGGCCTTCTCGGCGTCGCCCGCTTGCGGGGTGCGGAGCGCGGTCATCTTCATGTGCGGACCCATATCCATGTGATGACCTTCCATGGAACTCATCGCGTGCATGCTCGCGTCCGCGTCTTCTCCGGATTCTTGCTTCGACATTTGCGACATGTCGTGTCCGGGCATGTTCATGCCCTTCATGTCTTGCGAAGAATTTTGCTGCGCGAAACAGAACGCTCCCGCGAGGCAAAGCAGCGCGAACAGAGTTTTCATAACGGTCCCCCAACCCATAATGTGGCAATTGTACTAACCCTGCTACAGCTTCATAGTTTCGCGCAACGGGCAATCCGGACGGCATATTACGCAGGTAATCTCGCGTTGCCCGAACTGGCCGATGGAGGCCGGGCGACCTCTGACTCCGTACGTGCCCGACACTAGGCAGACGACCACATTCCCATCTCGGCTAGGATTTTGCCGGCCGCTTCGGCGCCGGAGCGAACGCAGTCGGGAACGCCGATGCCGTTGTAGCCGTTGCCGGCGAGCGCCAGCCCAGTAAGCTTCTGGCGGAGTGTTTCTATGCGCCGCAAGCGTTCGAGATGGCCGACGGAATACTGCGCCATGGCCGCCTTCCATTTGTAGACGCGCGCGAATAGAGGTTCGACATGGAGCCCAATACCAACGATCTTCCGCAGTTCGTTGCGAACGATGGTGAAAATTTCTTCTTCGCTCGCTTGCAGGATTTGTTCGTCGCGCGCGCCACCAAGAAAGCAGCGGATGAGGGCGCGATTCTCCGGCGCACGATGCGGAAATTTGTTATGGACGAAAGTAGCCGCGAGCATACGGTGTCCCTCACTGCGCGGAACCAGAAATCCAAAGCCCGGCGGAAGCGCGGCACGCACCTTTTCGTCGTAACCGAGCGTGACCGTCACTGAGGAACTGTACGGAATCTCGCTGAGTTCGCGGGCCAGGCTCTCATCCGTACTTTCCAGTACGTCGGCCGCAATGTGCGCCGGGAGGGCGATGATCACGGCGTCAAAGTGGTCGGTCTTGTATCCGGCGGAAACCGTCCAGCCGTTATCCTGACGGATCACCGACTGCACGGGCGCAGATGTCTTTAACGAGTCCGCGTCGAGACGCGCGACCAAGCCATCGGCCATCTGTTGCATGCCCTGTTTGAGCGAAGTGAACAGCGGCCGCACGGGAACAGCTGGCCGCTGCTGCCGTCTTCTTGCGGCCTGCAATCATCCCGCGGCCCAGACTGCCATGTTTCGATTCCATGTCAGCGAAGCGCGGCAACACGGCGCGCACGCTCAACTGCGAGGCGTCGCCGCCGTAAATTCCGCAGAGCAATGGATCGGCTAACAACTCGACCATCTCGGGACCATAGTGGCGTTCTACCATCTGGGCAACGGTTTCGTCCTCGGATGACCGACGGGGCGGACGGAACCATTCGGCAGCCATGCGAATTTTTGTGCCTAGAGAAAAAAGCGGCGAGCGAACCGTCGGCATGATCTTGGTGGGCACCATGAACATGAGTCCATCGGGCATCTCCACTAGCTTGTCTTTGGTCACGATGTAGGTCTTGCGCTCGGAGTCGTTGGAACCTATGAGTTGGTCTCCCAGTTCGATCTTGCGGCAGAGATCGGCGGCCCAGGGCTTCTCGGTGAGAAACGAATCGGGTCCGGCTTCGATGATGCAGCCGTCGACGCGCTCCGTGCGGAGCACTCCACCCAGTCGCCGGCTGGATTCGAATAAAGCGTATTCGACTGGCGTGCCGGACTGACGCTTTTCTTCGAGCGTGTAGGCGGCCGAAAGGCCGGAAATTCCGCCGCCGATGATGGCTATGCGTTTCATGGGTCAGCAATCAGCACTCAGCTAGAGGCCCTGCGCTTTTGTTTGGCTCCTTACTACTTCCGCCAAGGCTGTGGTTAACGTCATGGAACCATTTAGCGACTCGGCTCGCCATAGATGCATACCTTCTTTTTCCGCGAACTGTTTGAAGGCTATGTCGATATCGTAGAGCACCTCTACGTGATCGCACAGAAATCCGATGGGATGTACGAAGACGCCGCGATGGCCTTCCGCCTTCAAGTCCTTGATCGTCTCCTCTACCGTCGGGCCAATCCACGCGCCTCCGGAGACGCCTTGACTCTGGAAAGCGAACGTCCAATCGTCGGGTCCCAGACCCGTCGCTTTTGCTACTAACTCGGCGGTTTCTTTGGATTGCCTCTCGTAGGGATCTCCTTCAGTAATGGTGCGCTGCGGAACACTGTGCGCGGTGAAGATTACAGGCAGTCGCGCTCCGTGTTCTGCACAGGCTTTTTCCCAAGCGGAGCGCAGCTTCTCGGCGAACGCTTTTACCAGCAAGGGATGATCGTGCCATTCAGCGACGAAATCCATCTGGAAAGGAAGATTTCCATCGCCCACAACGGCACTGCGATAGAGGCCGACGCTGGTGCGCGAATTCTGCGGGGCAAGACAAACGGCGATGACATGTTCGAATCGTGCGCTCGCAATGGCTTTCACCGCATCGGCGATGAAGGGCTTCCAGTTGCGCATACCAACGAAGACGGGCATCCTCAATAACTTCGAAAGTTGATCGGCTTGCAACAACGTCCAACAGGCGAGCGGCGAAAAGCCGACCAGCGAATAGCGATGGCGGATTTCTTCGATGACTACCGGTGGCAAAGGACGTCCACCGGTGACATAACTTAGAAATTCAGGAATCTGATCGGGATTCTCGGGGCTGCCGTGGGCCAGCAGAAGTACGGCGGTCTTAGCGGGCTCCGACGCGGCGAACGAGTTCACGCGATCGGCGCAATAGCACTGGACGGCTTGGCCCAGCGGGCAGGACGTCATTGATTCACTCACCTCAGCGCATGAAGGCGCTTCCATTAAAGCGGCTTTTAGGCATCGCTGAAGCGATGCCCTGATACGAAGCTCACTTGCGTTCCGTCTTCGGCTCTGTCTTAGGCTCTGTCTTGAACTCCATCTTGAAATCCGCCGAGTGCTCGCGGACGAAATCGCAGAGCGCTTTCACGTTCTCCACCGGAGTTTCAGGAAGAATACCGTGGCCGAGATTGAAGATATGGCCGGGGCGGCCAGCCGCTCTCCTCAAAATGTCTTCGGCGCGCGACTTGAGTTCTTTCCAATCGGCGAAAAGCAACACCGGATCGAGATTGCCTTGCACGGCACCTTTCAGACCGAGGTTTTCCCATCCTGTATCGAGCGGAATGCGCCAGTCCAGCCAATGACTTCAGCGCCAGTTTCCTGCATCGAAGGCAAAAGCGTGGCGCTCTCGGTACCGAAATAAATGACGGGAGCGCCGGTCTTTTGCAGACGTTTCACCAGATCCGTCGCATGCGGCAGAACATAGCGACGATAATCTTCGACGCTCAGACATCCAACCCAGCTATCAAAAACCTGAATCGTATCGGCGCCCGCGCGCACCTGCTCGGCGGAATACTCGGCGGTCACCGCGACCAACTTCTCTCATCAGTTCATTCCACGCGGCGGGCGCGGAATACATCATTTTCTTGGTGAAAATATAGTTGCGTGATCCTCCGCCTTCGATCATGTAACTGGCAAGGGTAAAAGGCGCGCCGCAAAACCCGATGACGGGGAGCTTGTTGCCGAAATGCTTGCAAACCAACTTCACGGCTTCAGAAACGTAGCCTAGGTCGGCGGCGCGATCGGTTCGAAGGCGAGCTACGTCTACGGCGGTGCGCACCGGCTTTTCAATTTTCGGGCCGCTGCCGCCTGGCCCCTCACCGGCGGCGAAGTGAAAGGGCAGTCCCATGACTTCGAGCGGGAGCAGAAGATCGGCGAAGATGATAGCCGCATCGACTTTGAGAATCTCGGCGGCTTTAATCGTGACCTGGGCCGCGACTTCCGGCTTCTTGCAAATTTCGATCAGGGAATATTGCTTGCGGACGGCGCGATACTCCGGCATGTAGCGTCCGGCCTGACGCATGAACCAGACTGGGGTCCGTTCGGTGGGCAGAGCCTTGGCGGCGCGAATAAAGAGAGAGTCCGGGGCAGACATGAACCTTCCAATTTAGCATCTTCTTTAACATCTTCGGGCGGACTGTGGCCGAAATCGGGCTTGGAGGAGGCGTTCACGGCACGATGCAAAGGTTGGGCGCTGAGTAGATTGCTGTCGCGGTAGGGACGATCATCACTGATCGCCCCCCGCACAGATCCGTACGAGCGCGTCTACGCATACGGCTCTTACGAAGGATGAGTGGCGTAGAAGCGTGCATCGGGATAGGGGTGCAGAACGCGGGGTGGAGGAATCCACCGGTTCAAGACTGGGGTAAAACGTTCCCACCGCATCTGTGCGCGCTGACTCCGGCGGACCAGAACACTCTGCCAGAGCCTGCACACGCGAAGTTTGAAGATGCGCACTGCGTCGTGTTCCCGGGAACAGCGTGGTATTGGTAATAACCCAGCACGACCTTCCGGAGCCACGCACCGACTTCGGCCATGCGATCGTGCATCCGGCGTTGAAGCTCAACCTTGATGGCTTTGAGTTTCGCAACCATTCGCTTCTTCGCAGTGATCCGCCATACGGTGAAGGTTCCGCTCTTGTGGCGTTGCCCACAGTAGTGGGTAAAGCCCAGGAAGGTGAAGGTCTCTGGTTTTCCCTCTCCCCGCTGCTTCCGGTCGCGAGCGGCGAACCGCCCGAACTCGATCAGTCGAGTCTTGGCCGGATTTAATTCCAAGCCGAACTTCGCCAGTCGTTCCCCGAACTCTTTCAGGAAACGCTCAGCTTCCGTTCGGTGCTGAAAGCCGACCACAAGATCGTCAGCATAGCGGACGACAACCACATCGCCCTTTGCAACTTTCTTGCGCCAGACATCAGCCCAGAGATCGAAGAGGTAATGAAGGTACACGTTGGCGAGCAGCGGTGATGCCACTGCTCCCTGCGGCGTACCCAGTTTCGTCTCCGACCATTGGCCGTCTTCCGATACTCCCGCCTTCAGCCATTTCCGGATCAGGCGAAGTATCCTCCGATCGGCCACCCGGTGCTCGATGAACTTCATCGTCCATTCGTGGCTCAGGTTATCGAAGAAGCCACGGATGTCGGCATCCAGCACCCAGTTCACCCGCTTCCGTTGGATGCCCACCGTCAGCGCATCAAGCGCCTGATGCGGGCTGCGACCGGGACGGAACCCGTAAGAGAAGCCTTTGAAGTCGACCTCGTATATCTGGTTGAGGATCGTCACCACGGCCTGCTGAATGATTTTGTCTTCCAGCGCCGCGATGCCCAACGGACGTTGCCGCCCGTCGGCCTTCGGAATAAAGACTCGTCTTGAAGGTTTTGCCCGGTACGCTCCACGGTGCACCCGGCTGTGCAGATCGACGAGTCGATCCTCCAGCCCGGTTTCATACTCGGCCCACGTTACGCCGTCCACTCCGGGCGAAGCTTTACGCTGAAGCGCGAAGAAGCTGTCGCGGAGTAGATCAACGTTGAGATGGTGGAGCAAAGCGGTGAACCGTTCCTGCTTTCTTTCCTTTGCTGCCTTCCGCACACCGTCCAACCCCTGGGACATGCGCTTCCCGCTCTGTGTCGGGTGCATGTGCGATTGAACGATGTTCTCCCTCGTCTGTGCCCTTTCCTCCCCAACCTCCGTGGAAGGTTGCCCTTCCTTGTTCGGCTGGTTCACAGGTACTGCGGCACAGTCCGACTTCTCCGGCACGTGCATGTCCGCCGTGCGGCTTTTGGCCTTCGCGGACCGGCCTTGACCGTCAGACCAAGGCGTGCTGGAGATCTCCCGGTTCTCGTGCATGTTGTTTCTCAGCGTGCGCGGGTTCTTAGACTACGCAGGACCGACAGTCCACTCGCGATTAGCGTGGCTGTCGTGTTGCCTTCCTCCTACTCGGAATGAAGTCGGCATCCTGATCTACGGGCTTTTCGCAGCTCAATAGCCCCGCCCACCGATGCCTCTGTCTCCGCTTCAAGAAACACCTCGCGATGTCCCCTGCAAGACTCGAGGCCAGGATGGATTCGCTACTTCCTTTCCTGTAGGGCTCTTGCATCCCCTACAACATGCCGGTTTATCCCGGCGCACTCCGATCACCCGTCGACTTTGGTCTGTGGTCTATCCAGCGTGTAGCTCCTTCCCCCGGCTCACTATGTCGCCGTCTCCTTTTTTCAATTCGCGGAAAACGACCGTGGAAAGCACGGTCATCCCGCCAAGAACAAGGTACGCTCTGTGAATGCCGTGAATAAATTGCGTAGGATCGGAACGATACCGATCGGGGAGGAAGAAAGCAGTCACCAGCGACGCGGAAGCGACACCGAAACTAATGGCCATTTGTTGCATCGTGCTCGCGATCGAGCTTGCGCTGCTTGCGTCCTCGTCCGTGATTTCGGCGTAGACCAGAGTGTTCATGCTGGTATATTGCAGCGACGTGAAGAATCCGTAGCAGAACACTTCTGCCACGATCAGCCATACTGGCGTGCCTTTCCCGATGGTCGCGAACACCATGATCAGCAGTCCGATGATCAGCGTGTTGGAGATCAGCACCGCGCGATATCCAAAACGCGCCAGAATTCGCGGCATGGTCAGCTTCAGGCTCATGGCGGCAATGGCCTGCGGCATCATGAGCAGGCCCGATTGAATCGGCGTGAACCCGAGGCCAACCTGATACAAGAGCGGGAAGAGAAATGGAATGCCGCCAATGCCAAGGCGAGTCAGAAAGCTGCCACTCACTGCCGCGCGAAATGTGCGAATCCGAAACAGAGCGAGACGCAGCACCGGATGTGCCGCCTTAGTCGCGTGAAATCCGTAGGCCGCCAGAAGAAGGACGGAAACTGCCAGAAGCCCCAGAATTTCGCGCCCGCTCAGCGTATGTTCGCCGAATACCTCCAGCACGTAGGAAAGCAGGGCGACGCCGGATCCGAAAAGAATCAGTCCCGCCACATCCAGCGGATCGGTGTGTTCGCGATAGTCCGGCAGGTGCAGGTAGACGAAGAACAACCCAGCGATGCCAATCGGAATATTGACGAAGAAAATAAGCCTCCAGTGAAGGTATCCGACGATCAGGCCGCCGGTGAGCGGTCCCAGCATGGGCGCAATCAGACTGGGGATGGCCACGAAGCTCATGGCTCGAATCAGTTCCGACTTGGCGAACGTTCTCACCAGAGTGAGGCGGCCGACGGGCACCATCATGGCGCCGCCGCAACCTTGCAGAATGCGGAACGCGACCAGCACATGGATGTCGCTCGATATGCCGCAGAGAAATGACCCCAGCGTAAAGATGCCGATGGCGGACGCGAACACTCGGCGGGTTCCGAAGCGGTCTGCCATCCATCCGCTGATCGGGATGAAAACGGCAAGGCTCAGCGTGTAGCTTGCCAGAACCGACTTCATGCTGAGCGGAGCCACGCGTAGTGCCGCCGCGATCGTCGGCACCGCGGTATTCAGAATCGTGGTGTCCAGCGATTCCATGAAAAACGCCACCGCGATGAGCCACGGCAGCAGTCGCTTGCTGGAAGACGGCAGCATCGGGTTGGGCGGAATGATCTTCGATCAACCCGGGTGGCCCCACATTCGTCGGACTCGGCTGCATTGGCCTCCGGTATCGTGTTGCGCAACGACTATTTGCGGAAAAACAATTATCGCCGATTTCGAGCGCTGCCTTTCGTCGAGGCACCCTCGGCCACGCAATTCCCGATGTGACTAATATGACGTGAGCATCCAGCATCGGATGATATTTGCGGCTGGTAAATGTTCCACAATCTGGTAATGTTCCTTTTTGGCTGATCACAGTTCCGGGGAAGGGAGCAACGAAGTGCACGTGGCTGGCCGTCGAATACGTTTCGCATGTGGAACCGCGCTTATTGTCGTGTGCCTGGCCTGTCTCAGCGTTGGACAACAAGCCGACATCCAGAATCTGGTCGCCAGCGGAAACCTCGAAGGCATGCGCTGGCCGAACTTCAGCGACTATCGCACCTGGCTCCAGAAATTCTACGGGCCGGCAGGGTTCGCTCCTGCCTGGGTGCAGGGGTCGCAACCGACACCGCAGGCCCTGGCGCTGATCGCGCTGTTCAAAGATGCCGGAAAGAAAGGGCTCGACCCGGAGGCTTATGACGCTTCGCGCTGGGAAGAAAGAATCCGCGCGCTGCAAGCCTCGTCGACATCAGGCTCGAATGGCGCGGCGGTGGCTCGTTTTGATGTGGCCTTCACCGTCTCCACGATGCGCTACATCTCCGACCTGCGCATTGGGCGGATCAATCCAACGCATTTCAAGTTTGGACTGAGCGTGCAAGAAAAGAAGTACGACCTGGCCGAGTTTTTGCGCAACCAGATCATGCCCGCTTCGAACCTGCAGTCGGTCTATGGACGGCGTGGAACCTCCGTTCCCTGTGTATCGCCGCACCGAGCAGGCGCTGGCGCACTACACGGAACTTGCACGCACCGATGACGGGGAAAAGCTTCCCGCAGTCACGAAACCCATCGAGCCCAGGCCAGTCCTACGCTGGCGTGCCGCGTCTGGCGCGCCTCTTGCGCCTCGTGGGCGATCTGCCGGCGGATGCCACCTTGACGGGAGATCCCCAAATTTACGGTGGGCCGCTGACGGATGCGGTCAAACGCTTCCAGCGTCGCCATGGCCTCGATGACGATGGTCGTCTCGGCCCTGGCACTTTAAAACAACTGAACGTGCCGCTGGCGGACCGGATACTGCAATTGCAGCTCACTCTGGAGCGGTTTCGCTGGTTGCCGGCCGAGTTCTCCGCGCCGCCGATCATCGTGAATATTCCCGATTTTCGGCTGCGCGCCCTCGATGAAAACAACAACGTCGCGATGGATATGCGCGTAGTGGTGGGCAAAGCGATGCGCACGCAAACGCCTGTCTTTTCGCGCGATATGATCTATGTGGTCTTGCGGCCGTACTGGAACGTGCCTCCCAGCATTCTCCGCAGCGAGATTGTTCCGAATATCCAGCGTGATCGCGGCTACATTGCTCGCAAGAACTACGAGGTCACTACTCAGGACGGGAAAGTCGTCACCTCAGGAACTATTTCAGATGACGTGTTGGCACAACTTCGCGCGGGAAAACTCGCGGTGCGGCAGAAGCCAGGCCCTACCAATGCGCTCGGCCTGGTCAAGCTGATTTTCCCGAACGAGAACAATGTCTATCTTCACAGCACGCCTTCTCAGGATTTATTCTCACGCTCCCGCCGTGATTTCAGCCACGGTTGTATTCGCGTCGAAAAGCCCGCTGAACTCGCTGCTTGGGTGCTGCGCAATAATCCGGGATGGACGCTAGAGCGAGTCAAGCAAGGAATGCAGAGCGGACCGGACAACGTCACCGTGAATCTGGTGAAGCGAGTTCCAGTCTTCATCGTTTATGGAACGGCACTCGCCCATGCCGACGGCCAGGTTTATTTCAGCGAAGACATTTACGGACACGACGCCACGCTCGCAGCCGCGCTGGCCAAGGGTTATCCTTATCCCTGATCTGAACTACCAGCGCCGGACGCGACCCACGTCAACGTGGACGAAATCCGAAGCCGCGTAGTAGCCCACACCGCCCCGATGCAGCGCCAGGGCGGCATCCCTCAATTTTGCGGTAGAGATTCCGGGTATTCGGATGTCAATGGCCATCGCCTGCATGTGCAGGCTTTGACGAGCGACGGCGTGTCCGTGGGTGCGGAGGAATTCGTTGGTGTGAGGTGTGCGGTAACCGCAGATGACATCAATCTCAGCATTGGGATTGCCGAGCGCGGTAAGCAAATCGTGCAGGAGATCGAATACCCGGGGATCATACTCGCGAATTTCGCCGGTGCGGTAGTCCCGCAAATAACGGTTCAGGCGCGTCAGGGATTCCTGATCGTAGCCTGCGTCGTCCCGGTAGACGACGTTCAGGCGCTCTCCAGTATGGGTGTGGAAAAAATGCAAGCGGTAGGGACTCGAAGCGCCTGCTGTTTTGGCTCGGCTGAAATAGGGGATGCCTGCCCGCAAACGAAGACCACCGTCAACAGAAGAAAACTGCAAAAACTCCTTGGCCAGCAGGGCAAACAAAAGCTCCAGAAGATAGTTTCGCCACTAATTTCGTAGCAATCTCTATTGTACAGGGAGGGCGCTTTTCGACCGGCAAAACAAGCGTTTTGCAATGACCGGAGTACCCCTCGAATCCCAGGCCCCCCGCGCCCCGCGGCTATATAATGTCCGCTCTAACAATAAGGAGCTGAAGAGTTGCATGCGACCCTTCTTCGCGGTGGTGTTGATCCTTACTCTTGTCATTCCATCTTTGATCTTTTGGTGCCGACCAAGCCGGATCCAATCAAGCTGCGGCTCGTGGGGTATTCGCCACGCTCCAGTCAGAGCGAGCGTGACTGGGAAACGAAGTTCCGCGCCATCCCCGACCCGGCGAACTCTGCGGGAATACATGCGGCGGTTGAGTGCGCGTCCTCATCATGTGGGGTCGCCCTACGACAAAGACAACGCCGAATGGATTCTCGCCCACTTCAAGGAATGGGGACTCGACGCGCACATCGAGAGGTTCGACGTTCTGTTTCCGACACCCAAGGTTCGCGTGCTGGAGATGCTTGCGCCCACGAAGTTCACGGCCAAGCTGGAAGAGCCGACGCTGGCTGTCGATCCAACTTCGAATCAGAAGTCGGAACAGTTGCCCACCTATAACGCCTACTCAATCGACGGCGATGTCACCGCGCCGCTGGTATTTGTGAACTACGGCTTGCCCGAGGACTACGAAAAGCTCGACCGGCTGGGCATTTCGGTGAAGGGCGCGATTGTAATCGCCAAGTATCTGCACTCGTGGCGCGGCGTAAAACCGAAAGTTGCGGCCGAGCACGGAGCGATTGGCTGCCTCATCTACTCAGAGCCGCAGGACGATGGCTACTCCCGCGACAATGTGTTTCCGCTGGGGCCGATGCGGCCTCCGGATGGAGTGCAGCGCGGCAGCGTCATGGATTTTGCTTCGGCAAGCCCGGGCGATCCGCTGACGCCCGGGGTCGGCGCAACTCCCGATGCCAAGCGCCTGCCGCTGAACGAGGCGAAGAGCCTTACAAAAATTCCGGTGCTGCCGATTTCTTATGGCGACGCGCAACCTTTGCTGGCCGCGCTGGCGGGGCCGATGGCGCCGGAGGAGTGGCGCGGCTCGCTGCCGATTCCGTATCACGTCGGGCCGGGGCCAGCGCTGGTTCATCTGAAAGTCGCATTTAATTGGGACATCAAGCCGGTCTATGACGTGATCGCGAAAATTCCGGGCGCGTCGCTCCGGACGAGTGGATCATTCGCGGCAATCATCATGACGCGTGGGTGAATGGCGCCGAGGATCCGGTCTCGGGTCAGGTCGCTCTGCTAGAAGAAGCGCGCGCGCTGAGTCTGCTGCTGAAGCAGGGCTGGAAGCCGCGGCGCACGATTATTTACACCGCGTGGGATGGCGAAGAGCCCATGCTGCTGGGCTCGACTGAATGGGCGGAAACGCATGCCGATGAATTGCGCGCGCACGCCGCAGTCTATATCAACACCGACGGCAATGATCGCGGCATTTTTAGTATGGGTGGCTCGCACAGCCTGGAGCAATTCATCAACGGAGTCGCGCGCGATATCGAAGATCCGGAAACCAAGATGACGGTGTGGCAGCGGGCCCAGCTGAGCGCGATCGCCGCAGCAAAATCCGCAGACGATAAGAAAGAATTGCGCGAGCGCGCTGACCTACGCATCGAGGCTTTGGGATCGGGAACGGACTTCACGGCTTACCTCGATCACCTCGGCATCGCCAGCCTGAACCTGGCATACGAGGGCGAGGATGAGGGAGGAATTTATCACTCCGTTTACGACGACTTTTACTGGTACACGCATTTCTCCGACACGGACTTCGTCTATGGGCGGGCCTTGGCGCAAACCATAGGAACGTCGGTGATGCGCCTGGCGGATGCGGAAGTGCTGCCGTTTCGACTTCGTGAATCTCGCCGATACGGTAAATATGTACACGAAGAATCTGGAGAAGTTGCTCGCCGACAAACAAGAAGAGATTCGCGAGCGCAACCAGGAGATCGACGAGGGAATGTTCAAAGCGACATTCGATCCCAGGCGTCCGACGGTCGCGCCGATGCGGGAAGAGGTTCCGCCGCACCTGAATTTTGCGCCGATGCAAAACGCTGCGGACTCTCTCACTCGAAGCGCCAAGCACTACCAGGAGGCGTTAGCGCAGAAACAGGCGAGTTTGGGAGACGATGCGGTCGCAGCAAAGCTTGGCGCTCTGAATCGCGAACTGATCGAGAGCGAGCGCCGGTTAACCAATGCCGACGGATTGCCGCGGCGTTCGTGGTACAAGCATCTGCTGTACGCTCCGGGCGTTTACTCAGGCTATGGAGTGAAAACGGTTCCGGGAGTGCGAGAGGGAATCGAACAGAAGCGCTATGCCGAAGCGGAGCAGGAGATTGTACGCGTCAGCAAAGCGCTGGAAAACGAGTCGGCGCTGATCGAGTCGGCGGCGCGGGAGTTAGAAAAGGCGGGGCGATAGTCTTGGCCGCGTAACGAGTTTCGCCAGCGCCGCGCATTTACACTCCTTTCACATTTCCGTTTTATGCTAGTTTCGTTGCAGTCGGCAGATCGTCCGGAAGGCGCGTGTCTGATGGCCAGAAAACAAAAGTCCCGGACTCCAAGAGTGAAGCGCCGTTCGACGACGACGCAAGCTCGGCCTCGTCCTGCTGCAACCCGCGTCAGTAATGAAAATTTCGTCGAAGATGAGCTGTCTGCCCTAGTCGTCCGCGGTTGCCTGATCGCCCGCGACGCGGTCTTTAATGTCAGGGACTTTCTCTCCGATGGTTCGCGCCTCGCCTTTCTTGCGATCAAGGATTGCGAAAAAGAACTCGACCAGATCGAACGCAAGATTGATGAACAACTTCCCGAAGCCATCACGCGCGTGGGCGAGGCCAAAGCGCGTGAACTGCTGGCATGTCTGAAATTTATCACCGACCTCGAACGTATCGGGGACTTAGCCTATAGTGCGGTGATGCAACTGCAAGCGCGTCGCGAGAAATTGCCTGCGGCGGATTCACGTCAGCTCATTGAGATGGCTTCTCTGCTTCGTGAAATGCTGGAGCAGGTTCATCAGGGCTTCGTAAAGCGTGATGTATCGTACGCACAGAGCGTTCTGCAATCCGATCCGGAAGTGGACCGCTTGTGCCATTCCTTGTTTCACCGGCATCTGGCCGAGCCGAACAGTCCGACCGGCCAGCAGAATTTCGATATCCTCCTAGCTGCCCAGGCGCTTGAGCGTATCGGCGATCACGCGAAGAATCTCGCTGAAGAAGTCTACGGTCTATCGGAGGGACGTTCGCTGCGCCACAATGCCAGGAAGCTCTCGACCGCGTAGGAATATCTGCAGACCCGTTCAATGAAAATCATGCGACGTTGTCTCGGCCCGCGTGACGCGCAGCGGTGAAATTTTTTCCGCACGGATGTGAATCACGTTGTCCTGGTTCTGCAGAATTCCCTCAATCATCACAAAGCGTTCGGAGATCAGCAGCACACGATTCTTCTGCAATAGATCCGGACTGAAGATCGCATTGGCGATCCCAGTTTCATCTTCCAGACTCATGAACATCATTCCCTTGGCCGTTCCCGGACGCTGGCGGGCAATCACGCATCCGCCAATTCGCAATCGGCGCCCATGCGGAAGGTGCGCCAGATCGGATGCGCGATAAATTCCCATCCGCTTCATCTCTTCACGGCGATACTGCATGGGATGAGGCCCGACCGTCAGCCCTGTTGAACGAAAATCCGCTACCAGCCGCTCTTCGTCGGTCATGGCCGCCAGCGGAGACTCTCCATCCACTTCCGGGAAGCTCATCCAGCAAAGGCCCGGACCAGCGAACCGCCCGCTCGACCTGCCAAAGCGCATCGCGGCGATGAAGGCCTTCAGTAGAAATTGCGTTCAGCGCGCCAATCTCGGCCAGCGTAGTCAACTCATCCTTGCGCAACTCGGGAACGCGACGAGCCAGATCCTGCACCGAAGCAAATGGAGATAAACTGCGCTCCCGAACCAAAGCCTGCCCCGCCGGTTCGCGCAATCCGCGAGCATAGTTCAGCCCCAGCCGTACTGAAAGCTGAGAGCTGACAGCTGAGAGCTCCAACGTGCACTTCCAATCCGACCGCGTCACATCCATGGGCAGAACTTTCAATCCGTGGCGCTGCGCATCTTTCACAATCGTCGCCGGATGATAAAAACCCATCGGCTGATTATTCAGCAGCGCCGCCGTGAACGCGGCCAGGTAATGGCATTTCAAATAAGCGCTGGCATATGCAAGCAACGCAAAGCTCGCTGCATGAGACTCCGGAAATCCATAAAGAGCAAATGAAGTAATCGACTGGATGATCTGCTCCTGCGTTTCACCAAGGATTCCGTTGCGCGTCATGCCGGCGCGCAGCTTTTCTTCGATCGGCTTCATTCTTGCTTCGGAACGTTTGAATCCCATGGCGCGCCGCAACTCTTCCGCTTCACCTCCCGTGAAGTTGGCGGTGATCATGGCCATGCGCAGCAATTGCTCCTGAAACAGCGGCACACCTAGCGTGCGGCCGAGCACCGTTTCAAGCGATGGATGCGGATACGTGACCGCCTCGCGACCCTGCCGCCGCTTGAGAAATGGATTGACCATGTTTCCCACGATCGGTCCCGGCCGTATGATCGCGACCTGCACGACGATGTCGTAGAAGTTTTCCGGCTTCAGGCGCGGCAGGCAAGCCATCTGTGCCCGGCTTTCGATCTGAAACATCCCGACCGTGTCGGCTTTTTGTAGCGTGGAATAGACAACGGGATCGTTCGCGGGAAGATGCGCCAGATCCACTTCTTCGTTTTTGTCCTTATCGTGAGGGTAATGATTCCGAATCAGCTCGAGAGAATCTTTTAGCGCCGCCATCATGCCCAGTCCGAGCAGATCGACTTTGATGATGCGCATGTCGGCGCAGTCTTCTTTATCCCACTGCACCACGACGCGCCCCGGCATGGAAGCAGGCTCCAGCGGCACGACCGAATCCAGCCGTCCCTCACAAATAACCATGCCGCCTGAATGCTGTCCTAGATGCCGCGGCAAATCTTGAACAGCGAGGCACAGCTCGAAATATTTACGAATCCGCGGATGCTTAAGATCGAGTCCGGCATCGCGCAGCCGTCGATCAAGCGCATCATTCTCGTCTTTGAATTCCCAGGTTGCCACCGACGCCGAAATTCGCTTCAACGTCTCCGCGTCGAACCCCATCACCTTGCCCATCTCGCGTGCGGCCATGCGATTGCGATATGTAATCACGTTGGCGGTCATGGCCGCTCCCCGTTGTCCGTATTTTTGATAGACATGTTGGATCACGCGTTCGCGCTCGTCGCCGCTGGGCAAATCGAGATCGATATCGGGCCACTCGCCGCGTTCTTCGGAAAGAAATCGCTCGAACAGTAATTCCATCTTGATCGGATCCACCGCCGTGATGCCAAGCGAGTAGCAAACCGCGCTGTTGGCAGCCGATCCGCGTCCTTGCACCAGAATTTTCTGTTCGCGGCAAAAATGCACCAGGTCCCAGACGATCAGGAAATATCCGGCAAGCTTCAGATGGTCGATTAAGTTCAACTCGCGCTCGATCTGCCGCCGTGCGCGCTTCTTCAGCTCCGCGTCGGCACGGCCGTACCGGCTCTGCCATCCTTCCCACGCGCGCTCCCGCAAAAATGAAATCATGCTTTGTCCCTCGGGTACGGGATAGCGCGGAAACTCATATCCCAGATCGTTCAGCGTGAACTCAAGCCGTGAAGAAAGTTCAATCGTGTTGGCAATGGCTTGTGGATAATCCGAAAAGACCGTTCGCATTGCCGAGGGAGATTTTAGATAGCGCTCAGCATTGCGTGCCAGCAAACGTCCGGCGGTGGCCAGCGTGCGATGGTGCTGCAGTGCAGTGAAGGCATCCGCCAACTCACGCTCCCGAGGCGCGGCATAGTTGACGCCGTTGGTCGCGAGTAGCGGCAGTTGTAGAGCCTCCGCGATCTCGATTGCAACCCGGTTTCTATATTCTTCTTCACGATGAAAATGTCGCTGCAATTCGACGTAGACATTAGATCGGCCAACATTAGACCTGCCAAAGATCTTCGACAGACGTTTCACAGTTTCGAACGCCGCTTGTGGTCCGCCTTGCGTGAGCGCCGCAGCCAGCGGCCCTTCTTCTCCGCCGGTCAGACAAATCAACCCGTCGGCATGTTCGGACAAAATCCTGACTCGATGCGGAAGCTCCTTCTTTACGCCCGACTCGCAACTTCATTTTCGTGATCAGGCGACAAAGATTTTGATAGCCAGTGCGCGAAGCCACTAGAAGCGGGAGTCTAAATCCACCACGGAGACACGGAGGCACAGAGGAGAGAGCGGTGCACGTCACTTCCGCCCCAATATGCGCTTTGATCCCCGTTTTTATTGCGGCGAGATGGAAGCGCGGCGAGCCGTATACTCCATCGCGATCGAGCAATGCCATCGCCGGCATTCCCAGGTTCGCGCACACAGCAATCAGTTCCTCGGGAACAGAAGCTCCTTCGAGGAAGCTGAAGGCGGAGCGGGAATGGAGTTCAACGTACATCGGTTCCCCAGCTCTCAGCTCTCAGTCGGCAGCTCTCGGCAAGTCCTTCAGACTGAGAACTGAGAATCGTGAACTGCGAACTTTTTCTAGTCATACATCCCTTCTACAAACCAGTTTCCACTCAGCTTGTCTTGCACTAAGCGATACAACACGAGGTCCGGTTTCGGCGGACACGGCGATGTCCCACTCCTCGCGCGACCAGCCTTCCTGTTCCGACCAGTCGCCGGAAGATCGCCAGGGGCCGGCGGTCCAGACGATTTCGCCGGCGATGTCCTCGCGCTCAGGGCAGCGCATCCGCACCGGCTTCGCTTCACGCACAGTGACGCTCGCGCCGAGCGGCGGACGAAACAGACCGCAGGGCAATTACCGCGCTCATTTTTTCTTGTGCGTTGTCTTTCGAGCCATGCACTGTCGTTTTCCGGCATGGGCATATCGTTCTTCTTCCTCTGTGGGTTTCCAGACTGCTTCGTTTCAGGTTCCACAGGCGCGAAGTGCCGCACCGCAAACGCGCCTTCGCGATGTGTATCCAGTAATTCCACCGACCCCACTCTTTTTTCGCCGACAATGCGCGCGATGCGTGCCAGAGTCAGCTCCAGCTTTTCCGGCTCGGGAAAAATCGGCTGAAACAATCCACTCTGCAGAGCACGCGGGCGCGCCGGATGCGCCGACAAATGAATCTTCACGATGGGCGCTCGCGGCGGATTCGCCTGCAAATCAAGCTGCAATAATTTCAGAAAAATTTTCGCATCCAGCATGGGCGTCGGCAGCCGCAAAGTGCGAACAAAAGTGCGCGTGAAGGACGCGTCACCATTCGACTGCGCAGTCGCGAGTTCCAGATTCAGATGCAACTCCTGCACCGCCAGCGCGCGCTCTCGCAATCGCGCGCACACTTGCTCCAGCATGCGGTTCAGCAAAAATGCCAGTGGCTCCAGCAGCACGATGGGATATTCCAGCTCCACACTCTCGGCAAAAATCGGCTGCGGTTCCAGCACGCGTAAGTTGCGCAATGCCGCGCCCCGCGCCAGCTTTTGCAGACGGATTCCCTGCTGCCCCAGACGCTCGCTGACCGGAACTTCGGGAAGAGCCGCCAGCGCCCGCAGCTTGCGAATGCCCCAGCGATCAAACGTTTCCACCCAGCGTGTGGCCTCCTCCGCATCGGAAGAAAAACTTTCCAGCAAAACATCCACCGGCAGATCTCCCAGCCGCTCGGCTTCGCGCCCTTCGGGAATCAAGGTCACGCCGGTAAAACCGCGGGCTGCGAGCAAGGCAGCATCCGGATTCGCGGCCACGGCAAGGTTCGCTTCCAGTCCCATCTGAGAAACCCGCTGCGCCAAATCGTGAGCAATCTTCGGCAGTGGACCTAGCAATGGCTCTAGCCCGGCAAGATTCAGGAGCACGGTGCCGGGCGATGTGTCTTCCACCTCCGGAGAAAACGATTGCGCACAATCGAGCAGCGCAGCGTGTGCCGATGTCTCCTGCGACTCCGAGCGCGCACGCAGCACCAGGTTCTCCCATGCTTCCAGTTGCGACTTGGATCGCGCCTATCTCTACGCCCGCTTGCCGCGCTCTTTCGTTGAGCGCCACGACCTTTTCCAGCGGAGGCCGTCCGGCGAGCACCACGACCGGGCGGGCGCGCAACTCGGGCTCCAAGCGAAGGATTGCTTGCGCGGAAAAATCGGGGATGAAGATGCAGGCAAACATGGAACATCTCAGGTCTTCAGGTCTCGTTCTTAGGCTCAATTCAGGTCAATTCAGTCTCGCCCAGGCGGCTCGACTGTTGAAACTTGCGGTTGATTGCACTGGCTTGCGTTCCAACTTTCTTTCCAACCGCGAGCGCAATAATTCGACGGTGATCTCGAATTGATCTAACAGTTCCGAATGCGGCAATTCCGAATGCACGCCGGATTTCCTGAGAGCTGAGAGCTGACAGCTGATAGCTTTTTTCCTGAGACCTGAGACCTGACACCTGACACCTTCACCAGCACCGACGAGCAACTCCCGGCAATCGGCTGCTGCTCCAAAACCAGCAGCGCCGTTGGTGTGTGCTCAATCGCGCGACGGAAACGGAACCACGATGCCAAAGGAATCCGCCGCGCGCTCGCCGCCGGAACATCGCCGAGATCGAGAGCGATCATTCCGAAACCATTACTCTGCAATAGCAGGTCGGTGACTTTCAGCATTTGCCCGAGTTGTGCTTCCCAGCGGCTAAAGCCGAATTTTTCCAGCGACTCGCGGTATGCCTGAAGGCATACCCTGATACGAATCGTGCGACCTGCCTGTCGGCATTGCGTGATACGAGTCTTCCGTTCTTCCGCGGCCTGCTTTGCCCGCAGTCGCATGATTTTTATCTTTATCTTTGCGCGAAGGATATTTTTCTCCGCAGCGCACCCACAGCAAACGGCTCATTTCCATGCCTGCAGCTGCCGCCGATGACGGATCGAAGGCATCGCTCGAATCCACCAGCGCGCAAACTTCTCCACGCTCGGTGGCGCGGGCCAGCGCGCAAAGCAACACGCTGGTTCTTCCCGAGGAAGCCGTGCCGCAGATTTCCGTGAGGCAACCGCGAGCGAAGCCGCCGGTCAGCGCGTCCAGTTGCGGAATGCCACTCGAAACCATTTCCGGCGCCGGGCGCACCTCGAGGCGCGAAGCGGTAACAACCGCGGCAAGTTTGGGGATGGCTCCCACTTGGGACAAAATCTCCGCCGGCAAGCGCGGCGCAGACCGCAGAGAAAAAATAAAAGGGCGGCCAGTGGCCGCCGCTGAAAAAGCCGATGAGGCAGACATAACTATCTCGCAATTGTCAGGGAACGTAGGAGGGCAGAACATCAGCCCAGGCGAACATGTTTATTCGCTTTTTATTCGCCTATAAAAGGATCTCATTCCGGCCAGGGGTTGTCAAGTGGGTCGGCACGGATCATGAGCCGGAAGTGCAACTTTAAGATTTACAATGCTTTGCAGGTCGCTCCTAGGCCACAAAAAAAATCGCGGAACATCGATTGGCCCTGCTCGGCTTGATGAGGTGCGATTTTGTTATAATCGGAATTCGTCGCATCCACCCGAGGGGCGCTATCGTCTAGGGGTTAGGACGGAAGATTCTCAATCTTCAAACCCGGGTTCGATTCCCGGTAGCGCTACCACACAGTCTGCAGTACAGAGAAATCGGCCTGGATCGCTCTAGAAATCGCGAGAAATGCCCGCAATTCAGCGGTTCTTGCTTTCAAACCCGACCGGAGAAAGTCGCCCTCTGAATTCCCAAGCCAGCTTTTTCGAGCCTCTTTCTCTGGAGGGCAGGCACATAGTCCGGTTTCAACGGGTTCCGGAGGCGAATGCAACGCGATCACAAAATCGATGATGCGGCGAAAGCCACTTGACTTTGGCCGTTTTCTGAAACACGCGCGGCTTAAGCGTCGGGTGGAATTGCGTTCCTCTCCAAGTAAAACGGCGCGTCACGCCGCTAGAGAGCGCTGGGGTACAATTCTGGCTTCCTGCCGATTCTCGTAGGTCGGTCTTGTGAGGTATAGAGAAATGCGTCTCTTGTTCTTGTTCGGGTCATTGCTGGTCGCGGCGATCACTGTTGCGCAAACACAGGTTGCGCAAACACAGAAGCCGAGCGGCGTTGCAGACTTTATAAGCGTCGATGCACCAGTTTTCGTGCTCGACCATGTCCGAGTTATCGATGGAACGGGCGCGCCGGCGAAGGAAGAACAAGCCATTGTGATCGCGAACGGAAAAATACAATTCATCGGCCCGGAGGCGTCCGCCCAAATCCCTGAGGGAGCGCAACGAATTGAGCGTTCTGGCTATACCGTTATCCCCGGTATCGTTGGAATGCACAACCATCTCTACTACACCGACTCCTATGCCGTGCAAGTTATCAGCGGAAAGATTGGCGAGCCGGGATTATTCATTGCGGAGATTCCTTACACGGCACCGCGACTCTATCTGGCGGCTGGCGTGACCACAATGCGCACGACAGGGAGCCTAGAGCCTTACACCGACTTGAAGGTCAAGAGTCGAATTGACGCGAACCTGATGCCAGGGCCAAGTATTGACGCCACCGCACCATACCTGGAAGGCGCGCCGACCCGATTCGCGCAGATGCATGAACTGACCGGACCGGACGATGCGAAACGCATGGTGGACTACTGGGCGGCAGAAGGCATGACGTCGTACAAAGCGTATATGAACATCACGCGCGAAGAGCTGGGGGTGGCGATCCAGCAGGCGCATGCGCACAAGCTGAAACTGACAGGTCATCTCTGTTCCGTGACCTGGCCGGAGGCGATAGCCCTTGGAATCGATGATTTCGAGCATGGCCCGGTGTTTACGGACACCGAATTCGTCACAGACAAGAAGCCTGACGTTTGCCCCACAGGTGGTGGCAGCAGCAGTTGGGCCAAACAGGACGTGAACGGAGCGCAGGTGCAGGAAATAATCCGCAATCTCGTATCCCATCACGTCGCGGTGACGTCGACGCTGCCGGTATTTGAATCCGGGGCAGCGGGGCGGCCGGCGCTGCAGCCGCGCACCTTGGATGCAATGTCCGCAGAATCGGCGCAAAGCTACCTCACCGCTCGTGCCAGAGTGGCTTTGGATGCACCGATGACGGCTCTGCTGCGCAAAGAGATGGATTTTGAGGTGGCATTCGTCAAGGCCGGAGGCTTGCTGCTTTCCGGGCCTGATCCCACCGGAAACGGTGGCGTGCTGCCGGGTTTCGGCGATCAGCGTGAAATAGAGCTGCTCGTGGAAGCCGGTTTCACTCCCGTGGAAGCAATTCAGATCGCCACGCAGAATGGCGCCTTATATCTCGGCCAGCAAGATAGAATTGGAACCCTCGCTCCTGGCAAACAGGCAGATCTGGTTTTGATCAAAGGCGATCCCTCAAAACGGATCGACGATATCGAGAACGTCGAGACTGTGTTTAAGGCCGGGATTGGCTACGATTCCAAAAAGTTGATTGAGAGCGTGCGAGGACAGGTCGGAATTCGTTAGAGCGCACCCACGGTATTGACGATTTGTCCAGACCAGCGCCATTCCGGGCGAGTGGTCGGCTATCTGGCAGGAAGCCCGCCCGAAATGATTTCCCCCGCAAGGAGATCATTCTTCTTGCTTGCCGACTGGCTGGATCTGCACAAACTGCCAGCCGAACCGCCCTTTGATACAAAGATTGCCATGAGTCACGCTATGGTCAAGGGGCGAGGTCACGCGAACGATCCGACCATCCTGCTGAAGCACGGTGAGGTCGCAGCCCACACCGCAATAAGGACAGATCGTGTCCGTCTGGGTCTGTTGGTTTTCATTCCATGTGCCGGCCTGGCGCATGTCATATTCGACCTTGAACATGAGTGCGCCCGTGGGGCAGACACCAATGCAGTTGCCGCAATAGACGCAAGCCGAGTCAGGCAGAGGAACGTCGAATTCAGTGGCAATGTGAGCGGAGAAGCCGCGACCGGCCACGGCAATCGCAAACGTGTTTTGCGCGTCCACGCCGCAGGCTTCCACGCACTTGTAGCACAGGACACATTTCGAGTAGTCACGGACGTAAAGCTCGTTGTCAATTTTCACCGGCTGGGCGACCGTGGCGCGTGTTATACCGAAGCGCTCCGGATGAGCATCGTACCGGTCCATATACGCCTGCATCGCGGGCGCCGTGGAAAGGTCCACGGACGAAGCCAGAAATTCCAGCACCAGGCGGCGGCTGAGGCGGACGCGCTCGGAATCCGTCTTGATCGACATATTCGGTTCCACCTTGCGTGAGCAAGCGGGAACGAGCGTGCGCGAGCCTTCCAACTCCACCACACAGACGCGGCAAACGTTGACGGGTGTGAGGCTCTCCAAAAAGCAGAGGGTAGGAGTGTCGATGCCGACCTTCCTGGCGGCGTCGAGGATGGTGGAACCCTCGGGGACAGAAACCGGCTTGCCATCAATCTTGATTTCAATGGACTGGCGCTCGCGCTCCGGCGGTGCGTGCGGCACGGGGCCTCGCGGCAGCGGAATGGTCGGCCGGGGCGCGTTGAGCGGTTGCAAATTTTCGCTAATGGATCGAGTCATGCGAACAGACTCCATCGCTGCATTGCGGATTCCAACGCGCTGGCGGCGGTCTGGCCCAGACCGCAGATTGAGGCGTCTCGCATGGCTTGCGCCATCTCGCGCAACATGGCAATTTCCTCCGTCACCGAGCCGAGGGGTTTTGCGTTCACCAGGCGCTGCAATGCTTCCTGCTGGCGCACCACACCGACGCGGCAAGGCACGCACTGACCGCAAGTTTCATGGCGGAAAAAACTGGCGATGCGCAACAGTATCTGGCGAAGGTCAACCGTGTCGTCAAACAGCATTACCACTCCGGAGCCTAACGTGGCTCCGATAGCGCGCGTGCCTTCAAAGGTGAGTGGCGTATCCAATTCCTGCGGCCCGACAAAAGTTCCGGCCGCACCGCCGAGAAGAACTGCCTGTAGCGTGCCGCTGCCGACAACTCCTCCGGCAAGATCGATGAGATGGCGCAAAGTGATTCCCATGGCGATTTCGTAGATACCGGGCCGCGCCACGTGTCCGCAAAGGCAAAAGAGCCGGGTGCCGGCGGAGTTTTCCGTTCCGAGTTTGGCATAAGCCACGCCGCCATCGAGGATGATGCCGGGAACGTTGACCAGGGTTTCCACGTTGTTGACGGCGGTCGGCTGGCGGAAAAGCCCGGACTGCGTCGGGAATGGCGGCTTGTTGCGCGGTTCGCCGCGGTAGCCTTCAATCGAATTGAAGAGCGCGGTCTCTTCACCGCAGATATACGCGCCGGCGCCCCGGCGAATTTCAATGTTGAATTGCAGCCCGCTGCCCAGAATGTTGTCGCCGAGGAATCCGTTTTCGTTGGCCGACTCGATTGCCCGTTGCATACGCTCGGCTGCGAGTGGATATTCTCCGCGCAGATAGATGTAACCGTGCCGCGCGCCGGTGACAAAGCCGCCAATCGTGATGCCCTCGAGGACCGCGAAGGGGTCGCCTTCCATGAGGATGCGGTCTTTGAAAGTCCCAGGCTCGGATTCATCGGCATTACAGATGATGTAGTGCGCACGGCTGGGCTCTTGCTGCAACAGATGTTTTTGCAGGAAAAGCGCCTCCCATTTCTTGGCCGTGGGAAATGCCGCCCCGCCGCGGCCCAGCAGTTTTGAAGTGGACAACTCACGCAACGTTCCTTCAGGACCGAGGTCAAAAGCTCTGCGCAGACCGCGATAGCCGCCGAGTTTTTGATAAGCCTCCAACGTTGCAGCGTCGCCTTGGCCGATGCGACGAAGAAGTCGCAGTGGCAAGGAATCACCATCGCGGGCACTATTCTGACCTGCCTGGGGCACGCTGGCTTGAACGTTCAGCACATCTGGCGCAGCGGGCAGGCGGCCTTCGATAGCATCGTTTACCAACGACTGTACGGCGTCCACCGTCGCCGGGGCCAGCACTCGTTCATGAGATTTTTTTCCAGCCGCGCTCACCAGCGCTGCCGGAGCGCGCTCGCACAGGCCCAGACACTGGCTGCGGAGCCAGATCGCGCGTCCGCCAGAGCAAGGTGACCCTGCCGGACCGAGCTTGCGCTCCAATTCGGTGCAAACTTTCTCCGAGCCACGCGTCACACACGCAATGTCATCACAGACGTGCGCGACGATCTGGGGGCGAGGCTGGAGGGAAAACATTCCATAGAATGAGGCCACGCCATGAATTTCAGCGGGAGCAACGTCCAACCGCAATGCCACATAGTTGAGAGCGCCGGGGCTGATCCAGCCGATGCGGTTCTGGATGGCATGGAGCACGGGTAGAAGACGATGCCGCCGGCCATGCGAATCGCCACCGGAAACGTCGAGCGCCGAGCGGGTGTCGCCGATTAGTCGTCCGCCACCCTGCTGCTGACCACCCTGCCAACTTGATTCCGGATCGCCCAGATTGGAGTCAACGGATGCGCGCTCTTCTGCTGTTGCCTGTGCGTCGGTTAGATGAAGGTCCAATCAAGCCCTCTTACACTTTTTCTATACGGATGGCTGTTGCCTTGAACTCCGAGGTGCCCGATCTGGGATCCACCGCGTCAATCGTCAATTCGTTCGTTGCTATCTGATCGTGGGCGTGGACTGATAAAAACGCCAGCCCCGGCCGCAAAGCCGAATCAAAGCGCACCGGAGCAAGCAGCGAACCCCGCCGCGACGTCACACGGACCTCTTCACCTTCCCGCAAATCGTAATGCCGGCCGTCTTCCGGAGAAACATCCAGCGCTTCTCTGCGCCGCAGCGGCGAAGCGTATTTTCTGGTTTGGACGCCGGTGTTGTAATCGTCGAGCCGGCGGCCGGTAGTCAGGCGTATAGGATATTGCTCGTCGAGTTGGTCCACGGGCGGCTCGAATTCGACCATGCTAAACGGAGCGCGCGGGCCAAGCACAGGCTCACTCCACAGGCGTCCGTGGAGAAACATTTCTCCGGGATGCGATTCGTCATAGCACGGCCACTGGATTCCGCCCATTTCCTCCAGCCGGCGGTAACTCATGCCGCTGTGCATCGGGCTCAAGGGGCGCAACTCATTCCAAATTGCTTCCGGATCCGGCGTTCCCCAGTCATGGCCGAGCCGGCGAGCCAGATCAAAAATAATATCGAGATCATCGCGTACGCCCTCGGGAGGCGGCACCGTGCGCCGGACGCGCTGCACTCGCCGCTCGCTCGAAGTCACCGTGCCTTCGCTTTCAAACGCGCCGGCGGCGGCGGGCAGCACAACATCGGCGAGTTGCGCAGTCTTGGTATAGAAAAGGTCCTGCACCAAAAGAAACTCCAGCCCGCTCAGACGCTCCAGGGCGCGATGCCGGTCGGCTTCCGAGTCGGCGGGATTCTCGCCGAGTACGTACAAAGTAGTGAGACGCCCGTGGTCGTGATTGTGATCCATGGCCTCAAACATATCGCTCAGGTGCCAGCCACGTTTGGGTTGAATCTTCGCGCCCCAGGCCTTTTCAAATTTGGCGCGCAGCTCATCGTTCTCAACATGCTGAAAGCCGGTAAGCCGGTCGGGAATTGCGCCCATATCGCCGCCGCCCTGCACGTTATTTTGTCCACGCAGCGGATTCACACCACTGCCGTAGCGGCCCACGTGCCCGGTGAGGATCGCGAGATTGATGAGGGCAACCACATTATCCACGGCGTTGTGGTGCTCGGTAATCCCCAGAGTCCAGCAGATCTGGGCGCGCGGCGCGCGTGCGTATGCCAGGGCCGTCGCACGAATCGCCTCAGCGGGAACGCCGGTTTCACGCTCCGCTCGTTCGAGCGTGTATTTCTGCACGTGCGTTTTGTAAGCTTCAAATTCACTGGTGGCGTTTTGAATAAACTTCTCGTTCGCCAGCCCGGCGGCGATGATTTCGCGACCCATGGCATTCGCCAGCGAAATGTCGGAACCCACGTCCAGGCCCAGCCACAGCTTGGCCCAGCGCGCGGAACTGGTGCGCCGCGGGTCCACTACATAGAGCTCCGCTCCATTGCGCATGCCTTTCAGCAAATGGTGAAAGAAAATCGGATGCGTTTCCCGGGCATTCGACCCCCACAGCAGGACCACGTTGGTATCTTCAATTTCGCGATACGAACTGGTCCCTCCGCCTGCTCCGAATACCGCCGCCAGACCGGCGACGCTGGGGGCGTGTCAAGTCCGGTTGCAGCTATCGATATTGTTCGTGCCCATAATGCTGCGGACGAATTTTTGCGCCGCGTAGTTCAGTTCGTTGATCGTCTTTGAACAACTGAACATGCCAAAGTCCCGCGGGTCTTTCTTCGCGATCGACTTGCGGAACGCCGCCGCGACGCGGTCCATGGCTTCATCCCACGTAGCGGGACGATGTGAACCGTTCTCGCGCACCAGCGGCTGGGTCAAACGAGAGTTCATAGATATAGGCATAGGCCCCCCAACAACGCGTGTCAGGAAAATCGTAACATCTTTGATGTGGAATCCGGCGTGCGGCGGCACAGGAGCAAATCCCCACTGAACGCAGTCTCCGAGGCGGCCACATTACGAATTCACGCGCGCCCCCTTTTACCTGCTCGGTGCGGAAGTCGCGGGGCTCGGGGCCACAGGTGCGGTCGATGCCGGAGGAGATTGAAACAGCTTCTGAGCATTCTTCCAAAGTTGCGTGATCCCCCATCCCCAGGGGACCCCGACAAACAGCCATGCCAATAGGACCAATACCGCAGGCGTTTTCTTGATTTGACTTTCCATTCGTTACTCCATGTGGCGCTCGATCCAGCGAAACATCGTGCCCGGACTGCCGCAAAAATACTGCCGGACGTCTAAGTGGTCGCCATCTGTTTGCCCGCGTTCTCAGCCTTATACCAGTATCGCGGATCCACTGGACGCACTGCGGCGTTGGCGATGAACCCCACAATCAGCAATCCGACCATGACATACAGAACAGTCGAATAAGCGTCCGCCAGCGGGACGCCGTGGTTCTTTTCATACTCGCGGATGTAATTGGTCAGCACGGGCCCGCAAACTCCGGCCACCGACCAGGCCGTGAGCAGACGTCCGTGAATCGCGCCGACCTCCATGGTGCCAAACAGGTCACGCAGGTAGGCCGGGATGGTGGCGAAACCGCCGCCATACATGGTGAGAATCACGGCGCAAATCGAAACGAAAAGCGGAATGCTGTTCAGACCGCTGACACCCGTGCGTGGCGCAAGATAATAAAGGATCGCCCCTAGCACGAAGAAGATGTAGTAAGTGTTCTTGCGGCCGATGTAGTCGGAGACAGAGGACCAGACAAAGCGTCCGCCCATGTTGAACAAGCTGAGCAGCGCCACAAATCCGCCAGCCGCGACCGCGGTAATTCTGCCTTTGAACAATTCCTGGATCATGGGCGAAGCTTGCTCAATGATCGCGATTCCGGCAGTCACGTTCATGCACAACACCACCCACAGCAGCCAGAACTGCGGCGTTCGAAAAGCGGCGTTGACCTCAAGGCTGTGGCTGGTGACCAGGGCCTTGGGCTTGGCGGGCGCCACCCAGCCTTCGGGCTTCCATCCGGCTTCGGGAACCCGCACGGTGAAAACGCCGAACATCATGAAGACGAGATAGAGGCCGCCCATCACCAGGAAAGTCTTATCCACCCCCAGGTTATGATCGGTATGAAAGTACGCCATGAGGTTAGTGGCCAGGGGAGAGCCGACAAGCGCGCCTCCGCCGAACCCCATGATCGCCATCCCAGTCGCCATGCCTGGGCGATCGGGGAACCACTTGATCAGAGTTGAAACCGGAGAGATATATCCGAGGCCAAGACCAATACCGCCAATCACGCCGTAGCCCAGATAGATGATCCACAGCTGATGGAGTTGGACACCGAGAGCAGACACAAAGAATCCCGTGGCGAAACAAGCCGCCGAGGTGAACATGGCTTTGCGCGGCCCAGCCCTCTCCAGCCATTTGCCAAACACCGCCGCCGAAAGACCAAGAACAACAATTGCTACGCTAAAAATCCAGCCCAGGCTCGTGAACTTCCAATCTAGCGGGTTCGGACTGTCCACGCCGGGTAGAGGCTTGAGGCCGCCTCCCGAGGTGGAAACCTGCACCAGATAGTTCAGCGGTTTCTTGAAAACGCTAAAGGCATAGACCTGGCCGATGGCCAAGTGGATGGAAAGTGCCGCCGGCGGCACCAGCCAACGGCTGAATCCCGGATTGGCAACGGAGTGGCTGCGGTCGAGAAAAGAGAATGCGCCCATAGCTCAACCTCAATTTGAATTTCGCATGCAGAGGCGAATCAAATCAGCCCGGCTGCAAGTTTCCGGGGTGCTGTCTGGGGTGAGGTGACAGCGGTTATCCAAGAAAACCCTAGTTCCGCGGGCAAAGGTTATCATTTCGCGAAACGATATATCAACCGGTTTTAAGGTTGGTGTTTCTTATGCCCGCAGCGTGGCGCCTGTTTTGCCAAGCGGTGAGAGAAAGAACTCTCGCGGAGAAGGGTTAGCGCGAGACTGCATGCGCTACCAACGCGAGCCGCCACCTGGTCTTGAAGACAATATGCGCAGCTGAAGCCGAAGGCCCTACAAACCTCCTGATTACTTCTTTTCCAGGGTCGCGGCCTGCGCCTCAGCCCGCTTGGCGTCCTGCGCACGGCCGAGGCCGCGATAGGCTTGGGCGAGTAAACGTAAAGCCGCGGCGTTCTGCGGATCAGTCTTGGTGAACGCTTCAAGATCGGGCAAGGCGCCCTTAAAGTCCGCTTGCTGAATTTGGGCTTCCGCCAGTCCAAGACGGCCGTCGCTGTTGTTCGAATCCACCAGCAGGGCTGCCTCGAACTGGTCTTCCGCATTCTTCGCATCCTTGAGCTGCAGGTAAACGTGGCCGAGCAGCAGCCGTGCCGACATTTGGCTGGGTGCGAGCTTCAAGCTTAATTCGAGCGCAGCGCGCGCCCCGGGCCAATCGCCGGACTTCTCCGCCGCATCGCCCCATTCGAAGGCGGCGGTGGCGTCATCAGACCGTATTTCACTTGCCCTCTTCAAGTGGACCGCGGCTTTGGCGAAATCTCCGGCCGCGAGCTCAAGTTCGCCGAGTTGGCGGAGCGCAGTCGGCGAGGTGGGATCGAGCTGCAGCGCTTTTTCCAGATACTGACGCGCATCGTTCGACCGATTGTCGTCACTGGCCAGCATGGCATTGTGCAGGAGGTTCTGCACTTCGATTTTGTCTTTGGGATCCGGCAAAGTCTCCCCGGGCTTGCCGGAAGCGCTCTGCGGCGGGAGTTTGGCTTTCCACTTTGCCATCTCGGCTTGCATGCTCTGTACTTTGGAGGTGTCAGCGGGATAGAGGTTCTTCAGTTCCTTCGGATCTGTTTGCAGGTTGTAAAGTTCGGGTCGTGGGGCTTCTATCCACTTCGTGTCGTCGGCACGCAAAGCACGCAGAGAGGCCCATCCCCAGCGAAGAGGATAGTCGGTTTCAGCGAAGAGCTCGTGATTTGCCTTCGAAGTTTGCTCGATTAGAGGAAGCAGCGACTCGCCGTTCAACTCAGCCGGCGGAGCCACGCCCGTAGCCGAAAGAATGGTTGGAAGGATGTCGGTGGTGCGTACCTGGGACTCAATCACGGTGCCGTGGTGAGCCGCTCCCGATGTCTTCAGGATGAGTGGAATGTGCAAGGTCGAGTCGTAGAGAAACAGGCCGTGGGTGTCTTCTCCGTGCTCGCCGAGACCTTCGCCGTGATCACCCGTGACGACGATGATGGCACGTTCGTAGACGCCGGCTTTTTTCAGAAACGCAATCCAGTTCGCCACCGCGGAATCGGCATAAGCGATTTCGCCATCGTAGAGGTGGTCTTTGTATTTCTCGGAGAACGGGGGCGGCGGCTCGTAGGGATCGTGCGGATCATACAAATGCACCCACACGAAGTGAGGCCCGGTGCGGTGTTTGTCGAACCAGGCTTCAGCGTGCTCGACCACTTCCACGCCGCGGCGCTCGACGCGTCCCCAGCGCTCTTTCGTATCGGTATGGACGGGAAAGTTATCGTAGAAATCGAAGCCGCGATCCAGACCGGGAGCGAGCGAGTTGCTGTCGAGAATCACGGCGCCAATGAACGCCGCAGTCTGGTAGCCCTGTTTCTTCAGCAGTTCCGCAGTCGTCACATGCTGCGGTGAAAGCGGGATGCCGAAATCGGTCACGCCATGCACGCTGGGCAAGAGTCCGGTAAGAATCGTAATGTGCGAAGTATTCGTGATCGGGCTATGCGTGAACGCCTCGGTAAAGCGGACACCATCGGCAGCCAGCGCGTCGAGTGCAGGAGTTTCGACCTGCTTGTAGCCGTAGCAGCCGACGTGGTCCGCGCGCAAGGTGTCGATGGTGATCAGGTACACGTCGGGTTGCGAGTTATTCGGGGCGGAGGTCTGGGCCCATGCCACGGTTCCGAGTAATGCGATCCCTAAAAATATCTGGAGGATGATGATTCCTGGGCGAGTTGCCGACCGTCTCATAAGTGCCCAGCCTATCACAGACAGTACGCAGGTCTGAACGCCAACCACGCCATCCAAAATCAAGGGCAACACAGAGTTACTGACGGCCTCCATGCGATAAACTAAACCCACCGATGGTACCCCTTTGTCGTCGACTGATTATCATTCTGTTGGCTCTAGCCGCGCTTCCTGTGGCCGCGCAGACGCCCGCCAAGCCGGCTCTGAATGTGGTTCTGATCACCATTGACACCCTGCGTGCCGACCACCTCGGCTGCTACGGATACAAGCAGATCAAAACGCCCAACATTGACGCGCTGGCTGCGGAGGGAACGCGCTTTGACCGCGCCTTCGCCGTCGTCCCCGTGACCTTGCCTTCGCATAGCTCGATCATGACCGGAACCTATCCCATGTTGAGCGGGATGCACGACTTTAGCGGCAACAAGCTGAGCCCGCTTCAGCCCACCATGGCTTCGGTTTTGAAGCAGGCCGGGTACCAGACGGGAGCGGTGGTCGCCGCTGCGGTGCTGGATTCGCGGTTTGGCCTCAATCAGGGATTCGATTTTTATTACGATCATTTCGAATTCAGCCGTCTTGATGAAGTGAATCTCGATGAAATGGAGCGTCCCGGTAATGTCGTGGCCGACGTGACACTGAATTGGCTGGAAAAAGATTGGCTGGGAAAGGGCTCGTCGGCAAAGAATTCTGAAAAGAATTTTTTTCTTTGGATGCATCTCTACGATCCACACTTTCCCTATCATCCGCCCGAGCCCTACGCCAGCGAATACGCCACGCACCCATACGACGGTGAGATTGCTTTCGCGGACGAACAGGTCGGTCGCCTCGTGCGGTTTCTGAAAGAGAAGGGGATTTACCAGAACACGGTGATCGTGCTCTGCGGCGACCACGGAGAAAGCCTGGGAGAACACGGTGAAAAGACGCACGGCTTCTTTATCTATAACGCGACCATGCATGTTCCGCTGATCATTCGAGTACCGGAGAACGTCAAGGCGCACACGGTTGATGATCCGGTTTCGTTGGTCGATCTGATGCCCACGATGCTCGGCGTCCTCGGGCTGGAGATTCCGTCGCAAGTGCAGGGACGCAGTTTGCTTCCCGAGCTGCGCGGCGAATCCGCCAATCGCGAACAAGCCGACAAAGCCGCACGCGATCGCGTCCTCTATGGAGAGACTTACTTGCCGCGGATTCACTTCAACTGGAGCGAACTGCGCGGCTCGGAAAATACAAAATATCACTTCATCGACGCGCCTCGTCCCGAGCTCTACGATCTGGCAAAAGATCCGGGTGAAGTCCACAATCTGTTTACAGAAAAGACGGCTGTAGCGGACGAAATGCGCGCCCAGCTCGCCGGGTTGATCCGCGATTACAGCGCCGGCAAGGAGATGGCCGAGAAGACCAGCCTGGACCCGGCTCTGATGGAACGGCTGAAAGCCTTGGGGTATGCGGGGTTTTCTGGGGGTGGCGACCCCGGAAGCAAAGATTTGACTATCAGCAGCCGCAATCTGCCCGATCCCAAAGACCGCGTCATCACTTACGAATTGATCTCCGACGCCATCGCCGACAGTCAGCATGGCCGCTATCAGGATTCGATCGAAAAACTGAAGAGTGTGATCAAAACCGAACCCAACTCCGTTCCCGGCCATTACATGCAGGGACTGAATTACTACCATCTCAAGATGTTTGCCGAAGCAGAGGTGGAGTTGCAGAAGACGGTCCAGCTAAGTCCAGACTACGCGCTCGCCTTTTTTAACCTGGGCATGGCTCAGGCCCATGCCGGCGAGATGGATGCCGCCATCGCGACGCTGCAAAAGACTCTGCAACTCGATGCCACCAATTTCGAAGCTGCGTTCAATCTGGGAGTAGCGTTCCTCCAGAAAAAACAACTGGATCCGGCGGCCGCAGCGTTCCAGCAATCAGTTACGATCAATCCGGAGTTTGCGCGTGGACATCGCGCCCTGGGCGAGACCCTGCTCTACCAGGGCAAACTCGACGATGCGACTGCGGAGTTGCGCCGTGCCGTGGAGCTGGCTCCGCAAGAGCCTGCCATGCATGAGTCGTTAGCCAAGGCACTGACCGCCAAAGGACTTACGGCGGAGGCAGACGAGGAGACGCGGCGCGCACAGCAACTGGCGCCGCAATAGACGCATGTTCCGCCGTTTCTCACTTCTGCTGGCTATTTTCGCGCTCGTGCCGTGTCTCCCAGGCGCAGCGACTACGCCAGCGCAGGCAAAACCTCATCCCGCACCTCGCCTCACAAAGCCCAGCGTTATCTTGATCACCATCGATACGCTGCGCGCCGATCATGTGGGCTGCTATGGAGCGCAGATGGTCAAGACTCCAACTCTGGACGCACTGGCTCGCGATGGCATCGTGTTTGAGTGGGCGATTTCGCAGGTTCCGCTTACCTGGCCTTCCCATGCGGTGATCCTGACCGGCACTTACCCGTTTCAAAACGGCGTGCAGGATTTCACCGGGCAGCCGCTGGCACCGCAATTTCGCACCGTGACCCAGGCTTTTCAGCACGCAGGCTACGCCACCGGAGCAGTAGTGAGCGCCTTCGTTCTCGACCGGAGTTGGGGTCTGGCGCGAGGCTTCGATTTCTATGACGATGCGTTTTCGGCGAAGACTTTCGAGAAGAAAGACACAGGCCTCGTGGACCGTCGTGCCGAAGAGAGCGTCGCCCATGCCATCGCATGGTTGAAGAAAACTCCGCGGCGCCCGTTTTTTCTTTGGCTGCATCTCTACGACCCGCACAGTCCGTATGATTCTCCGGAACCTTATCGATCTGAGTACCGCAGCCATCCCTACGACGGCGCAATTGCCTACGCGGATCACGAACTCGGCAATCTGATCGCCTGGCTCAAGCAGAACCACCTCTACGATTCTTCCCTGATCGCTGTACTAAGTGATCACGGCGAGTCTCTCGGAGAACACGGTGAAGATGAACACGGATTCTTCGTGTACAACGCGACCGTGCATATCCCACTGATCGTGAAACCGCCTGCTGGGAGCGGCATTCCGCCTGGCCGGCGCCGCGAGCCGGTAGAGACCACGACCGTCGCTCCGACGCTTCTGCAACTGGCCGGCGTGCGGGATTCGGCGGACTCGATTTATACACAATTCCAGGGGCGTGCGTTGTTAGACAAATTGTCAGGCAAGAGTCAGCCCGCGAGTCAGCCAGAAAAAGATCCGGCCTACAGCGAGACCTTTTACCCCCTCAGTTCTTTTGGATGGAGTCCGCTGCACGCGCTTGAGAGTGAGCATTTTCACTTTATCGAGGCTCCCCGCCCAGAGTTATACGATCTTGAAGCCGATCCCGGAGAAACCCGGAACATCGCCGCCGAACAGCCCGCCACCGTCGCCGTGCTCCGGGAAAAGCTGCAGGCGCTTCTCGCCCACAATCCCTTCAACCGTCAGGATGCGAATGCAGTAAGCCTGAGTCCCGAGGCGCAGGAAAAATTACGCGCTCTCGGCTACTTCGGATTTCGTGCCGCAGTTTCCGCCGAGTCGCTGAAGGCTGGGCTCGCAGATCCCAAAGACAAGCTCTGGGAATTTAACTCCATTCTGCAATCCACGGACGCCTTCCAGCGCGGTCAGGATGATCAGGCGGAGGCGATTCTCACCGAGGTCGAGCAAAAGGACCCACAACTCTACGTGATCCCTTTCATGCTCGGCGAGTCTTCTTTGCGGCGCGAGAACTTCAGGGCAGCAGCCGAGCAACTCCAGCGCAGCCTCACCCTAAATCCCAACTTCGACAACGCCATGACCGGCCTGGCTCGAGCCCTGGCGAAGCTTGGTCGCACGGACGAGGCGAGGACCTGGCTGCAGAAAGCTCTTCAAATTAATCCCGAGAATTACCGGGCCTGGTATCAGGTGGGCTTGCTGGATGCACAGACTACGAAAGATCCGGCCGCAGCGCTGTCTTCCTTCCAGCGAGCGATCACCATCCAACCCAATTTCTCCCCGGGCCAGCGTGAGCTAGGCATGGCGCTGTTTCAGCAGAAGGATTACGCCGCCGCCGTTACCCATCTTGAAAAGGCGCTTTCGCTGGGCCTCGAAGACGCGCGTCTGCATAACTTCCTCGGAATCTGTTACAGCCAGACCAATCAGCTCTCGAAGGCCGTCCACGAGCATCAGCGCGCCATCGAACTCGATCCCAAGCTGGCAGAGGCGCACCTGAACCTGGCGCTCGCCTACCAGCACCTCGGGAAACTCAGCGACGCCCGGGCCGAATACGCAACCGCTTGCCAGTTGGAAGTTAGATTCTGTGTCGCAACCCCCAGGTAGCCTGCCTAGCGCTTCTCGGCTCCATCTTCTTTTTGCAGTCTGTTCAGAATTTCCTGAGCTTTGGGCGCAGCGGCTGCATTCGGAAAGCCTTTCAGAAAAGCCTGTAACTGCGTGATCGCGTCCTGGCGTCGATTTTGCCGCAGATACAAGTTGACCAGTTTCAAGTATGCCTGCGACATCTTCGGATCCAGGCGCACAGCATCCTGAAGACTGCTCTCGGCCTCGGCCAGCTTGCCGGTCTGCCCGTACAAACATCCCTGAAGGAAATGCCCGAAGGCGGAATCAGGCCGGCGCTGCATACCCTGGGCCAGCGTGATTTCAGCTTCGGTGAAGCGCTGGGTCAGCATGAGTACGTTGCTCAGGTTGAAATAAGCCTGCGCCTCATTCTGGTCGAGGCGGACTGCTTCCCGAAACTGTTCTTCCGCCGACTTGAAATCGGACTTGCCCAGGTAGAGGCTACCGAGATTGTTGTGCGCAGGATAGTAGTCGGGAGCGATTTTCAGTGCTGCTTCATAGTGCTCGATGGCCTTGTCTTTCTCGTCTTTTGTTTCAGCTTCCAGTCCTTTGTCATATTCCTTCGCGGCTTTCTTGGGGAAGCGTTTGTTGTAATCGTTCAGATCCACGATATAAGGGTTGCTTCCCGCCGCTTGCTTGGCTAAAGGATCCTCATTCTTTTTTTCGCGCGCCCGAAGCTGGATCTGCACCATCGCGAATTGCGAGACGGCCAGGTTCACATTCGCGATTTCGTCGACCGGATAATAGTCGTCGTCATTCACAATCACGTGATAAGGATTGCTTTCGAGCTGGTAAAAGCCAAAACGTCCCTGGGAATCGGCATACACGGTGGTGATAGGAGCGTTGCGAAGTTGGAGCTCCACCAGGATGGGATGGTCCGGGAAGTCTCCCTTGGTGACGTGGATCTGGCCGGTAATCCTGCCTGCTTCTTGCGCAACCGCAAAACCGGACAACAGCCCGAACAACGGGCCGAACGACAGGGAGGTCAGACAAATTACGATCGGTGCGTGGAGTCTGCGGAACATGAGATTCGCTGCCGAGTTCACTGCCTGGTTTCACTACCGAGTTTCACTCTAAAGAGAAAAAGGGCCCGTCCTCATCTATAAGGACGGGCCCCCTTTTAAGCCGTTCTGCTAGAACATGAGCTTCAGGCCGAATTGCTGCTGACGCGGGTTGAGCGTGCCAGCGGCTGCCCCGAAGAGCCCGTCTGTGATCGAGTTGTGAGCGCCACCGCCGTTCACCGCCAACAGGAAATTCGGACGGTTAAACACGTTGAACGCGTTCCACTCAAACTTCAGATGAAAGCGCTCGGTGATAGTGAACACCTTGGCAAGGGTCATATCGGCATACCACTGGCCCGGGCCAACGAAGTTGTTGCGGCCCAGGTTGCCGGTGCATCCCAGGCACGGCGCAGAGAGCACGGCAGGTTGACCCGCGCAAGAAGCCCCGAAGTTGTATCCGCCCCCGCACCAGCCATTCGCCCACGTGTTCCGTGAGAACGTAATGTGCTGCGCGCTTGAATTTGGACGGTCGTTATTGACACCGTTCAGGTTGAAGTCTCCGCCGGTGTTGACGCAGTTCGGATTGGTTGGGCCGTAAGGAGCCTGAAAATCGGCGAGCACGCAAGCGTTATTAGGATTTGAGATTTCTACCAGGTTGGCGCCGACACCGTCCGGAGCATACGGCTCCCAGTGGGCACCACTCTGTAACGCCCAAATCCCGTTATACGACCAGCCGCCGAGCACGGCACCCATAGCGCCCTTCATGTTCTGACCGGGCAACTGGATCACATAGTTGAGTACCAGACGCTGCCGAATGTCGTAGATCGAGTTGCCCCGATCCAGCCCCGGGTCCGTCTGGTCCGTCGTATATCCCTCGCCAGCGGCCCCGCCGTTGGCAGTGGTTGCGCCGCTATGCCACGTTGAACCATCGTCAATAGAGTGGCTATAGGTGTAGTTGGCGTTGAGCAGGACGCTTGTCCCGGCCAGCTTCGGTATCTGCCCCATCTGCTTCTTCGCCGACAGTTGCAGAGCGTTGTAGTTGGAGTTCACCGAGTTTTCCCAGGTGCGCAGCTTTCCATAGTTAACGTTCGGAAGGCCTCCCAGTCCGGTCAGCGTTCTTCCCAGATTATCTACGACCTGGGCTCCCTCTGGCAGCAACGCGCCCGGGGCACTGTTGATGTTTTCCGCCCGGAACAGTTTGTGGCCAGCCGTACCCACGTAGTCTGCTTGCACCACCAGCTTCGGCATGATTTCACGCTGCAAGCTGAAGAAGTAGTTGTAAACGTAAGGATCAGAAATACCCTGCGGCAGCACGATGCCCGTCAAGTAAGCGGTGTCTGGATTGAATCCGGCATAGCCGATTATATTTCCGGTTGCCTGATTGCCCAACGTGCCCTGGCCAGGGTTTGTCCCGGGGCCGGTGTAGGTGGGCGTCGCTCCCGACGGTGAACAGCTTGTAGTCGTGCAGGTTGTCGGCCCGTAAACAACGGTTGCGGTGCCGCCGGCAAGTTGGTTAGCCTCGAGGTTGAACGAGTAGTAGGGAGGGTTCCAGCGTGAGTTCGAGAGCGGGTTATACAGCGTGCCCTCGTACGAGACGCCGAAGCCGCCGCGCAGCGATGTCTTGCCGTCGCCGAACACATCCCAGGCAAAACCCACGCGAGGTCCAAAATCCTTAAAGTGATTCGGTCCCAGGCGATTCGTGGGAGCAAATCCACCTGAACCGCAGACTCCTGCCAAAACCACCTGGCTTTCGTTGGGGCAAGTCTGTCCTGCGTTCGGTCCGGTTAAGATCGTGTCACCCGGCGCAACGTTGGCGTTTTCGATTTGTTCGACCAGCGCCGTTGCCCGCTCCGGGTATGAAAGTCGTGGCTAGGTTGTTGAGCTCGGTGTGGCGCGTGTAGAGATCCCAGCGCAGTCCGAGGTTCAGGGTCAGGCGCTTGCTGACTTTCCAGTCGTCCTGGAAGTATGCGCCGACCTCCCAGTTGCGCCAGTGGCGGATATTGGTTTCAAGCTGCGCAAATCCGCTGCCTCCATTGGCAAATTCCGGATTCACGCCCGCGATCTCAAAGAAAGGTGAGTCGGCCGCGAAGTACGCTGGATCGATTGAATACGTAAGACGGTCGCGCCACGTTGAACTGGCTGTTCTCCAGATTGCGGCGAAGGTCCGCTCCGATCTTAAAGCTATGGTTCCCATGGCTGATCGAAACCATGTCGGAGTAGGTGTACTCGTGGTCCTTGAAGAACTGCGGATAGCCGTTGTACGAACCGAAAGCGGCGGTTCCGTCGTTAAAGCCGATCGCCGGCACACCCGGAACCGCTGTCGACGTCCCGGTGTTGTTCTGCACGTACCCAGCCTTGAATTCGTTGAGAATTTTAGGATTGAAGGTGTGCACCCAGCTCAACTGCCCGTTCGGGAAGTGATTGTCGGCGGGGTTGGTAAACCCGCGCGTGCAGTACGAGTAGCAGGGGCCGTACGAATCGGTTTCATGCAGCCAGTTGAACTGGGCAAAGAAACGATTGTTGGAGTTCGGAGTATAGTCAACTCGCCCCGACCACTCGTTCCCGTTAAACAGGTTGCCCAGGGATTGTGTCTGCGTGCCGAAGATCGCGGTGGTAAGGTTCTCGAAGGGCAACACGTTGCCCGCTGACGTGGGGTCGCCGCGGATCGCGAAGCCCCACCGTTCCGACCCCGGGCCCGCCGGCGAACTGCGGCGCGAGGGGACAATTGGGTCCACCCATAAGGGGATACTCGGCAGATGTCACGCCGAAGATAGGTTGCAGCTTCAGTCCAACGTTATTAAAGGTCTGGCACAGCGGACCACCGTTGAACCCAGGCGGAAGCCTCGGATCAGACATAGCCAGGTTGGCTACTCCACCCGCAGCCTGTCCCAGTTGTCCCAGCCAGTAGTCGTTCAAGTTGACGGAGGGTGATCCGGCAATTGCCGGCGGGAACTTGCTGTAAAGCAGCGCCCGCTACGGAATCGGGCGCGCCCCCGATCACTGCCTGTTCCCACTGCGGTGACTCGACCAGCAGAGTCTCCGGCGTTCCCGAAGAGTTGAAGTGGTCATACTGGTAGGCAGCGAAAAAGAACAGCTTGTCCTTAAGAATCGGACCGCCGATCGTACCCCCGACCTGATTGAAGTGCAGGGGCGGGTTGCTCACTCCTTGCCTGATTAAGAAAGAAACTGTTGGCATCGAGAGCGTTGTTGCGTAAGTAATCCCAAGCAGAACCGTGAAAAGCGTTCGACCCGGACTTGGTGATCAGGTTATTAATGCTGCCCGCGCTGCTGCCGTATTGGGCAGAGACGTTCAACTGCAACTGCTGGAATTCCTCGACCGTGTCCTCGATGGGGACGTTTACCACGCCGCCGCTGAGGTCCTTGTTCGAAACGCCATTGATCAGGAAGCCGTTGAAATCCTCACGAACGCCATTGACGACGGTGTTGTGGCCGGCTTCCATGTCGACGCCGGCGACGTTGACCGCGCCCGGCACCAACTGGATGAGGTCATAGACGTTGCGGCCGTTCAGGGGCAAGTTGCTGATCTGTGTAGCGTTGACCGTCGTGGACAGCTTGGAATCTTCGGTGTTGACGGCGGCCGCTTCAGCCGACACCTCAACCACTTCCGAAGTCTTGCCGATCAACAGCTTGAAATCCACGTGCGAGATAGTACCCGCGTTCGCAGTAACACCGCTGTTAGATGTTGTCTTGAACCCGGCAGCCTCCACCGTGATCTTATAGACTCCCGGCGGCACATCCTTCACCGCGTAGTTGCCACTGGCATTGCTCGTGGTGGTAAGTTTCAGGCTAGTCGCCGCGTTGGCGGCCTCAACCTTGGCGTTCGCAATCGCGGCGCCCGTCGGATCAAGCACGGTACCGGAAAACTGGCCGCTCTCCTGTGCGAATGCACTCACGGCTAGAGCCAGCACGGCAAACACGAGGCAAAACTGCAGTCTTTTCATTTACCTACCCCCTGGAAATCTTGGCACTTGGTTGTATCGTGTGCACGAAATGCATTAAAACGTTATGACGACTGTAACCGGTGAAAAACCGTAAAAAAACATCCGCACCGATGACATTGACAGCTAGTGCTTTTGGGCTAGAGTCGCACTTGTCGCGCCAAACGACAGTGCCTAATTTTTCAGATACTTACAGCCACGTTCGCTGCCCTCTCTATGAGTAACTGAAGATTGAAATATGCCAAACTTCCAAATTCCGTAGATTCTTCGGGCTTCGACTCCGCACGTGTCAAAGGACGCGCCAGTCAGTGCTTGGCGGCAATCGGCGGCCGTTTTTCCAGTTCTCTTTCCGAGTTGCTTGCCGGAGTCCTTGCCGGGTCTCTTGCAATAACGCCGGTTCCCTCCCGGACAACGAGTTCCTGATCCGCCGCCTCCGGTCCCAGCTTGTCTACTTGCCCGCTCGGCCAGCGCACGACAATCGCATCAATTCTGGTTGCCGTGCCTAGGCCGAAATGGATACGCGGGTCGTTCGAACTCTCGAAGCTGCTCCCGGCGCGTATCTCGGCATAGCGGGTTGACCCCTCGACCGTGATCTCGACTCTTGCCCCGAAACCGTCTCGGTTCGACTTGCTGCCAATGGTCTTGATCCGCAGCCAGTGTCCGGGCGAAGGAACCTCGTTGCGCAGCAGAACGGGAGAGGCGTCAAGGTTCGTGATCAGCAGATCCTGGCGTCCGCGATTCCAGAAATCGGCGGTTAAGGCGGCGCGGCCCACATACTTTTTCGCCAGCGCGCCGCCTGCGTTCTCGCCGACCTCTTCGAACTTTCCGATCTTTGAGGGGAAACCTAAATTGTGAAACAGAAACGGCCGCTCGGCGTAGCCCACCCCGAAAGATTGTCCTCCAACCTGCGGATCCACATGACCATTCACGATGAAAATGTCGGGCCAGCCGTCATTGTCGTAGTCGAGAAATTTCGCGCCAAAACCCAGATAGGGAGCACTGATACCTCCAATGCCCGCCGCGCCCGCGACGTCGGTGAACTCGCCATTGTGATCGTTGTGATAGAGATTATTGGCATCGTCTGAGAAATTAGTCTTCACAATGTCGGGCCAGCCGTCACGATCGTAGTCCGCCGCGTCAATGCCCATGCCGGCCTGTTCGCGCCCGTCTGAACTGTAGGCCACGCCGGCCTCGGCACCAACTTCGGTGAATCCACCTTTGCAATTGTTGTGATAAAGCAGACTCGGCGAAGAGTCGTTCGCCACGTAGAGATCGAGGCAGCCGTCTTTGTCGTAATCCAGCCACAAGACGCCGAGCCCGTAATAACTGTCCTTGTCGATATCAATGCCAAGCTTCTCCGTGACATCGGTGAAGGTACCGTCGCCGTTGTTGTGATAGAGACGATCGCGCGCGCCCTTCAATCCACGTGGCCCGCAATTTACCGGGATGCCGCGATATTGGCAAAACGGCCCGTTGCCGAACTTCGGCAGATGGTTGATATCGAGGTCCACGTAGTTCGCGACATAGAGATCGAGGTTGCCATCGTTGTCATAGTCGCCGAAGGCCGCGCTCGTTCCCCAGCGATCGGCATTGGCAACGCCCGCCTTCCCGGTCACGTCGGTAAAAGTTCCGTCATGATTGTTCCGGTAGAGAGCTGAACCATGGAAGCCGGTGATGTAGACGTCTTCCCAGCCATCGTTGTCGAAATCGCCGATGGCCACGCCATAACCCCAGCCGCAAAAATTCAGACCTGACTTTGCCGACACATCGGTAAACGTGCCGTCATGATTGTTGTGATAAAGGCGTGGCGGATGGCATTTGCCGGCCCGATAGTCGGCCAGTGTCGAACCATCCACCAGTAGAATGTCCATCCATCCGTCATTGTCGTAGTCGAACGCGGCCGCGCCGCCGCACATGGTTTCGACGATGTAGAGCTTCTCCAGGCTGCCGCAGGTCAGGTGAAAGTCAATTCCCGCGGCGCGCGTCACGTCAACAAACAACGGTGGATTAACCGCGCCGGTCTTCGTCTGCACCACCGGCCTGTGCGCGGCGGTCGCAGGGTTCGTCGTGGGAGCTTTCGTCGGCGCGGTAGTTTGAGCCGACCCCAACAAAATCAAGCTGCCGCTCAACGCCACCAACAGTGCGCACGCGACAATCGTGAAGTAGAGGTTATTCACTCGCGGAATCTGCATCACTGATCCCGCCCGGTGGCCATGCCTGAAGTAGCCGGTTGCGCCTTCTTAAGTTCCGCAAAGCGTTCTCGCTCGCTGCGGGCTTCGTCTGTCTTTCCGAGTTTCTCCAAAACGCGCGCGAGCTGATAGTGCGGGCTCGGGTCCTTCGGATTCAGTGCAATCGCCTTCCGCAAAGAAGACTCCGCTTGAGCCTCCTGCCCCGCGAGCGCCTGAGCCTTGCCTAATTCGTACCAGACATCGGGATTCGCAGAATCCAGTTCCGAGGCACGCTGCAGGTAAGTCACGGCCGCCTCATATTTTCCGGCGGCAAGCAATGATCGGCCCAACTCGTACACCACCGCAGGACTCTCCCCCGACCGGCGCAGCTCCTCTTTATATTCGTCGATGGCCTCGTCGTTGCGCCCGAGGCTGGAGTAGGCAAACCCCAGATGATAGTGTCCGAGCTTGATTGACGAATCGAGCTTCAGAGCGGTCTTGAACTCCTCGATCGCCTGCAAGCTGCGATTCGAATTCAGATACGCTCGCCCCAGCAGCACATGCGCGAGCGCGTTAGAAGGATCAAGCTTGATCGCGGCGCCGAGTTCGTCCGAGGCCCCCGCGTAATCCTGCTGGCTCAATAACACCAGCGCCAGATCAAAATGGGTGGCCGAATCTCTCGGGTTCAGCTCTCGTGCGCGCGTCAGCTGTTCCAGCGCCTGTTTGGCATCGCCCATTTTGAAGTAGGCCACACCCAAGTAATGACGAAATTGCGCGTCCCGCGGCCAACGCGAAACCGCCTGTTGGCCAAGCAGCACGGCATCACGCAACTGGCCCGAATCCAGCTCCTGCGACAGTTGCTGCCGCACTTGGGATTGGGTCTGATTCTGAGTCTGCGCCGACGCGCTGAAAAACAACATTGCCGCAACAACCACAAAGACCAAAGCCAGATTTTGGGTGGCGCGGCGCTTCAGCGCTGCGATTGCGCGCTCCGCTTGAGGACCGGCTTTAGCCGCTGCGGTCAAACCGCGACGGATAAAATGGCCTATCCGCATGCCCAACCTGTGGCGCGCCGTCATCCCCGTCATCTCATCATTTAGCATCGTGCTGTCTGCCATCGTATTCTCTTAGCGGAGCCAGTCGCAACGCTTCGAAGGGAGTTTCTATGCCAGCCCAAGATTTTCTCCGGATGTTTGCCTACGATGACTGGGCGAATCGCGAATGCTTGGCTGCGATGCGTGCTGCGGAACCCGTTCCTGCCGATACCATCCGACGAATGGCGCACATTCTTTCAGCGCAGAAGCTCTGGCTCGATCGCATCCTGAAACAACCGCAGAGCATGCCGGTATGGCCCGCATCAACGATCGAGGATTGCATGGCGCTGGCCGACGAGATGTCGTCGGCGTGGCAACTTTATCTCACGCGGCTTGCAAATCAGTTCGCGCCGGGATCGCTCGACGATAAAGTCGAATACCGCAACAGCAAGGGCGAAGTCTGGTCCAGCTGTGTTGAAGACATATTGACCCACGTCCTCTTTCACTCGGCGTATCATCGCGGGCAGATCGCTCTGCAGATGCGCGACGCCGGCACGGAGCCCGCCTACACCGACTTCATCCATGCCGTGCGCCGGGGGTTCGTGGAGTAAAGGCGGAGCGAAAACTGGGAGTAGAAAACGGGAGTAGAAAACAATGGACCGTGGATCAATATGGCGCGTCTGGTTACCGCTCGTCATAGGGCTGTTCGCTCTTGGAGAGTTATTTCAATCCGAACGCGTGCCCCACGGACCGCTGCGCTGGATCGGCCTGGTGCTCGGCGTGATCGGCCTTGCCGGTGTCATTCTCGCTCGCTACACGCTGGGCCGGTCTTTTTCCATAGCTCCTAAAGCGACCGCGCTTGTCACCACCGGAATCTATTCGCGAATCCGCAATCCAATTTATGTTTCGGGAATGATTTTCATCGGCGGGGCAATCCTTATGATGGGGCGTCCGGAAGGTCTGGCCATTTTTCTTGTGCTCGTGCCCCTACAGATCATCCGCGCGCGCCGCGAAGCCGCCGTCCTCGAAGCAAAGTTCGGTGACGAGTATCGCGAATACCGCAAGCGAACCTGGTTCTGAGGCGCCTGGTCTCAGGTGTCAGGTCTCACGAAAGACAGCAAGACCAGAAATCTGAAAACCTAAGACCTTAAGACCCGAGACCTGACACCTGCCCCCTGACACCTGCCCCGCTGCTATCATTTCAGCAATGAAATCGGCAGCGACCAAATTTCTCACGGCTCTCTTCTGCCTTCTCCTGGCGGCCCGCCTCCACGCCGCCGAGGAACCGAAGCCCAGCCCACTCCCAGCGCCGCTCACGAATAATGCGGTTGCCATTTCGCATGAGCAGGGGGGACCAAAGATTTATTCCTTCATGGGCATGGGGCCGAAAAAAACCTGGGATGCAGTCTCCACCAGCGCTTACGAACTCGATCCCACCACCGGCAAGTGGACGGAGGAGCGTCCTGTACCGGGGGTGGCCGGGCGACTGGCAGCATCTGCCGTCGCGCTCCACGACCAGGTGTTCATCTTCGGAGGCTACGTCCTAGACTCACAGGGAGGACAGACTACCGTCTCGGACCTGAACGTCTTTGTCCCCATTGAACACCGCTACTATCGCGGCAAAGATATTCCCGTGCCCGTCGCCGACGCCGTGGTCGGCCTCTTTCGCGATCGTTACATTTTCCTCATTGGAGGATGGTCAGCACCGGCGGGATCAAAAGGCGAGGCCGTCACCAATGTCCAGATATACGACACCGACAACGACACCTGGATGCAGGGCACTCCGATTCCCGGCACGCCCGTGTTCGGTCATGCCGGCGCCATCCTCGGCGACACCATCGTTTACGTGGACGGCGCCTACAAGAACCGCTTCGGCAGTCCCAGGTTCCTCGCGTCCCGCGAATGCTGGATGGGCATAATCCCCACTTCGAAGAAGGCCGACATCCGGAAAATCGAATGGACCAACATTCCCGTGCATCCCGGCAACGCGCGCTTTCGCATCGCCGCCGGTGCGGGACCACCGGAAAAAAGAGCCGGCAGAATCTATTTTTCCGGTGGAACCGACAACCCCTATAACTACGACGGCATCGGCTACAACGGCCATCCCGCCGAGCCTTCCGCGGTTACTTTCGCTTTTAACATCTACACCGAAGAGTGGGAAAACGTCGAGGACGATAGTCCCGAGGCCGCCCCAACGCCAACCATGGATCATCGCGGCCTGCTGGCGACTCGCAACGGACTGGTCATCGTAGGAGGCATGGAAAAAGGCCAGCAGGTCACCAACAAAGTCACGGTTGTAAAACCCACTCCTCGGAAGTAACCTTTTTATTGCAGTCGCAATTCTGCGGCGTCTCGTGTTCTGACATTCCGTTTTGACAATCCGTTCCGCATATCAGAATAAAATTCGGAGGCAAGCCTAGATGAGTGTGATGGAACCGCCCAAGCATAATGTTGCGCCGGAATATGTCGATCAAGTTCTAAACTTAGTCAAAGCCAAAAATCCCGCCGAACCGGAATTCCACCAGGCCGTTCTCGAAGTATTCGAATCCTTGAGGCCCGTGTTGGAACGCCACCCTGAGTATCGCGAAGCCAAAATTCTGGAACGCATCACCGAGCCCGAACGGGTCCTGATGTTCCGCGTGCCCTGGTTCGACGACCGCTGCAATGTGCAAGTCAATCGCGGCTTCCGCATCGAAATGAACAGCGCCATCGGTCCCTATAAAGGAGGACTGCGCTTCCATCCCTCGGTGAATCTCGGCATTCTAAAATTCCTGGCGTTCGAACAAGTCTTCAAGAACTCGCTCACTACGCTGCCCATGGGTGGCGGCAAAGGCGGAAGCGATTTCGATCCCAAAGGGAAGAGCGACAACGAAGTCATGCGCTTCTGCCAGAGCTTCATGACCGAACTGCAGCGCCACATCGGCCCTGACACCGACGTTCCCGCCGGCGACATTGGAGTGGGCGGACGCGAAATCGGCTTCATGTTCGGCCAATACAAGCGCCTGCGAAATGAATTCACCGGCGTTCTCACCGGCAAAGGCCTGGCTTGGGGAGGGTCGCTGATTCGTCCCGAAGCCACCGGCTACGGCTGCGTGTACTTCGCCCAGGAAATGCTGAAGACCCGTAAAGACCGGCTCGAGGGCAAAGTATGCCTCGTCTCCGGCAGCGGCAACGTCTCGCAATACACGGTCGAGAAGCTGCTCGACCTGGGCGCGAAGCCGGTGACTCTGTCCGACTCCGACGGAGCCATTTACGATGCCGACGGCATCGACCGCGACAAGCTCGCCTTTGTCATGGAGCTGAAGAACAACCGCCGCGGCCGCATCAAGGACTACACCGACAAATTCAAGAACGCCATCTACAGCGCGACCGACAAAAAGCTCGACCACAACTGGCTGTGGAACATCAAGGCCGATTGCGCCTTCCCGAGCGCCACGCAGAACGAAATCAACGCAAAGGACGCGGCGAATCTGATAAAGAACGGAGTGAAGCTGGTGAGCGAGGGAGCGAACATGCCGAGCACTCTCGGAGCCACCCGCATGTTCCTCGATGCGAAAGTCCTCTACGGCCCGGCCAAGGCCGCCAATGCCGGCGGCGTTGCAACTTCCGGCTTGGAAATGTCGCAGAACAGCATGCGCATGTCCTGGACCCGCGAAGAAGTGGACGATCGTTTGCACAAGATCATGGTCGCCATCCACCAGAACTGTTATGAAACCGCCGAGAAGTACGGCACCCCCGGAAACCTGGTGAACGGCGCCAACATCGCGGGCTTTCTGAAGGTCGCGAACTCGATGCTCGATCAGGGCCTAGTGTAGTTGAGCACGGTGTGCTTACAAGCAGGTATTTCAAAGAAAGCGCGGGAGGGAGCAATCCTTCCCGCGTTTTTCATTTGCGGAGGCGACCTGTCAGGAATGACAGTTCTGCTGGCGCCATTCTTCCTCTACCGTGGGAATCGTCTAACCGAATTCTAGAAACTTGCCCGGGCACGCGGACGCCGCCCACAGAGGAAGAAGAAATGAAGAATAGCCGTTATTGCATGCTGGCTTTCATCGTGCTGATTGTCGCTACATCCGGTTTCTCTCAGAAGATCAAAGTCGGCTACGACAAGAGCGTCGATTTCTCGAAATACAAGACTTACACCTGGGCTAAACCGGCCTTTCCGGTCACTCATCCGATGCTGTATCAAAACATGGTCGACCAGATCGACCAGGAACTAAAAGCCAAAGGCCTTCAGCGGACCGAGAAGGATGGCGATCTCACTCTGGTTGCCGCGGGCGGAATAGGGTTTGGTTACAACATGCCCCCAGCGGCGGAAATGAACGCCGCCTTTTGGGCCGGGGAAGAAGATCCTCAGATCCTTACGGCGCCACTGGTTGGAGAAGGAACCCTCATCCTGCAATTTGTTGACCGCGCCCAGAAGAAGATGGTCTGGAGAGGAACAGCCACAGAAGATATCGATCCCGAGGTAGCAAAGGCGCTGCCCCGCATAGAAAAGGCGATTACCAAGCTACTCAAAGAGTATCCGCCCAAGCGCTCGAAGTGATGGACTACGATTCCGCTTCTTTCTGCCTCCGAGGTTAAACGGGCAAACTTCACTTCTCCCAGTCCTTGCCTTGACGAGAATTCTAGTGCCAGACGATGATGTCTGAGGCGATTCCCACTCAAGTGTGGCAATCAAAGATCGAACTTCATAACTCCAAAAAGGATGCAATGAAAATGCATGTAAAGAATCTGTCGAAGTGTGCGGGCCTCGTAGCGAGCTTGCTCGTGATATGCGTGGCTTTTACTCAGTCGATACAGGCCGAAGAAGGCATGTGGACCTTCGACAATTTCCCCTCGAAGACGGTGGCAGCAAAATACGGATTCGCACCTTCGCAATCATGGCTCAACCACGTGCGCGCATCATCGTTGCGAATCGCCGGCGGCTGCTCCGCGTCATTCATTTCTCCGCAGGGACTGGTCATGACCAATCATCACTGCGTGGTCGAGTGCGTTGAGCAACTTTCGACTCCGCAGCAAAACCTTGTCGAAAGCGGTTTCGCCGCAACCGCCGTTGCCGATGAGCGGAAGTGCCCCGCGTTTGAACTCGATCAACTGCTGCAGATTCGCGATGTCACACAAGAGGTCCAGAGTGCAATGGCCGGCAAAACGGGCGACGACGCGAACAAGGCCCTTCATGCGAAACGAGCGGAGTTGCAGCAAAGTTGCGGCTCCGACCCAAGCGTGCGCTGTGACCTGGTTTCTCTCTATCACGGCGGAGTCTACGATTTATATCGCTACAAGAAGTACACCGACGTACGGCTCGTCTTTGCGCCGGAGTTTGGAGTCGCGCAATTCGGCGGCGATCCCGATAATTTCAATTTTCCCCGCTTCGATTTCGATATCGGCCTCCTGCGCGCCTATGAAAACGGCAAACCCGCCGTCACTCCCGACTACCTGCGCTGGAGCGCGAACGGTTCGAAAGATGAAGATCTCGTGTTCGTATCCGGGAATCCCGGGGGCACCAGCCGGCAACTGACTACGGCGCAACTGGCTTTTGTCCGCGACACCGCGTTCCCCCTCGAAATCCCGGAAAGCGCCGAATATCGCGGCCAACTCGAGCAGTTCGTAACCCGGGGACCAGAGCAGGCGCGCGCGGCAAATGAGTCACTGTTCTTTGTAGAAAATGATCTCAAGGCCGATTTCGGCAGGCAGGGAGCGCTGCTCGATCCGCAATTCTACGCCGGCAAGCAACAGCAGGAGCAGCGACTGCGTGCCGCCGTCGCGGCTGATCCAAAGCTCGCCGCCGATGCTTCCGCATGGGACGACATCGCGCAAATACAGCACTTGCGGGAAAAACTGTTTACACGGGAAGAAAGCCTGGATAATTATTTTTTTCAGTCGGGGCTGATGGGTTACGCGGTCACACTGGTTCGCGCCTCGGCCGAACGCTCCAAGCCCAACTCAGAGCGCCTGCCGGAATACACCGACCAATCCCTGGTCAACGTGCAGCAGGAGTTGACGGCGGCGGTCCCAATTTACAAAGACCTTGAAGAACTCAACCTGACCCTGATGTTTTCCCAAATAAGACGGGACCTGGGAACGGACGATCCGTTTGTGCGCAAGATGCTGGGCACCGAGTCCCCGGCGCAGTTGGCGCACAGGCTGGTGACTGGCACGCATCTGGAAGATCCAAAGACAAGGGAGGATCTGTACAACGGCGGCCACGCCGCGCTGGCCGCATCGACTGATCCGATGATCATCTTCGCCGCGTCGCTCGACAGCGATCGTCTCGCCGCGCGCAAAGACTACGAGGCGCGTGTGGATGCCCCGACGCGGGCTGCCGCGGAAAGGATTGCAAAAGCGCGCTTTGCGGTTTACGGCACCAGCGTCGACCCCGATGCAACTTTTACCCCCCGGCTGAGCTATGGCAGTGTGAAAGGTTTCGAAAACGCAGAGGGAAAATTCGTAGAGCCATATACGACGATCGCAGGCCTGTTCCAGCGCGCCACAGGCGCGTCTCCGTACGTGCTGCCCGAAAGCTGGCTCAAGGCCAAACCAACTCTGAATCTGTCCCTGCCGATGAATCTGTCAACCACGAACGACATCATCGGAGGCAACTCCGGTAGCCCGCTCATCGACCGGGACGCCAACGTTGTCGGCCTGATCTTCGACGGAAATATTTTCTCTCTCGGTGGCGATTATGGCTATGATGCGGCCAAGAACCGGGCGGTGGCGGTGGACAGCCGCGCGCTTCTCGAAGGGCTGAGGAAGGTGTACCACCTGAATCAGATTGTCGACGAGATCGAGGCGGCGCGCCGGTAAGCAGAGCCTCGGTCTCTCACCGCGCCCGAGCCAGTACCAGCGTCACATCATCCGGCTGTTCGTCGTCACCGATCCAGTCGGCCACGGCGGCCATGACAATTTCGGTGATGCGCTCGAGCGGCAAGTGCCGATTCGCGCGCACGAGTTGGATGAGCCGCTCCTCGCCGAACTCGCCATAATCGTTCTCCGGCTCGGTCACTCCATCACTGTAAGCAACCAGCAAATCGCCGCGCCGGAGTTGTATGGTCGCTTCCGGAAAACTTATATTGTCGAACAGGCCGACCACGGTTCCGCCACAGCTCAACAGTTGCGACGATCCATCATCAGAAATCAGAATCGGCGGCAGGTGACCGCCGTTCGCGTAAGTGAACCGGCGCGTAGCTCCGTCGAAGATGCCCAGAAATAAAGTCGCGTACTTTGCGTCCGGAGTGCTTTCGTAAAGCTGATGGTTCAAGAGCGACAGCAGCATCGCTGGAGACGAGTCGGCACCCCGCGATTCAGAAGCCAGCATCAATCCCGAGCCTCCTGCCGCTCGCACCAAAGCAGGTTCGCGCAGCACCGGCACATCTTCGATGCTGTACGCGCGCACCGCCGAGTGAATCGTCGCCATCAGCAGCGCCGCTGAAATTCCTTTGCCGCTGATGTCGCCGACTGCCAGCATCAGCTTGTCGGAATTCAGCCCGAGAAAATCGTAATAGTCTCCGCTCACCGTTCGCGCCGGACGGCAGAATCCGTGCACTTCGAGCGTCTCCAGTTGCGTGATCAGCTTGGGATAGAGCTGCGCCTGCACCTCCTGCGCAATCGCCAGTTCGCCTTCCAGACGCTGCTTTTCCTTCTGCTCCTGTACCAGCTTCTCAATCGAAGTAGTCATCGAGTTGAACGAGTTGGCCAGAGTTGCCAATTGGTCGTTCGACTGGACCGTGATCCGGTGGCTGAAGTCGGCGCGATTGATGTGCTTGGTGGCTTCGTAGAGCTGACCGACCGCCGACGTAATGCTGCGCGTCAGTTTAGTGCCCACGAACAACGCCAGCAGTTCGATGATCGCGAAGATAATCGCAATCGACAACAGAATATATTCCACGCCCTTGGCGTAGTCCCCGCGCGCGGCAAAGAGTCTGGCATACAGCACCGAGGACCGAGTTTCAACCTCCGCCAGCGCGCCCACGCGCTGTGGTTCCCCCGTGGCCCAATCCACCAATTGCAGAGGAATCCTCAGAGTGATCTCGTGATCGAACGCGCTGCCAGCTGGTGGAACTGTCCCTGCATAAAAAGTCTGCTCGCGCTGTCCCCCGTCGCCAAATACCAGGTAGGACTGCGACGCGTCTCGCTGCGCAGGAGCGGTCGAAGTCCCCGCAGCTGTGGATTCTGTCCCATACACCGTAATCCGGCCGAGATCGCCCGCGATCGTCTCAACAAACTTCTGGTCAAATGGCTCACTCAAAATCACGCGCAGGGACGACGAGGACGAGGATGATGACGAAGATGATGACGAAGATGAAGACCCTGCATCGGCCGCCAGCACCGTCGCTGTCCGCAGATAGAGTTTGCCGTGGTCGCTGACGAGGTCGCGGAAATCTCCCGTGATAAACGGCGGAGAAGCAAACCCAGTTGCGCCTTCCGGCCCTGAGCAGTAAGGCTGCGGCTGGTTCCTGTACCACGCGCACACCTGCCGCTGCGACCACTCCGCACGACGCGGACGTACTCGTGCGAGCATCTCCGCATCCAGCTTTCCACCAGCCGCAATCTGCGTTTCCAGATGATGTGCAATGGCTCGGTTCGCCGCCTCCATACTGCGCAGATGAGTAGCGACATCAGAAGTCACAACGAAGCTGGCAAACTGGCCGGCAAAAAGATAAAGCGCGATCAGCGAAATCACCACCAGGAGAAAAACCGGAATCACGCCAATAAAAACATAGGTAACAATCAACCGGTTGCGGAGCCGCCAAAGCAGTTGCGAGCGCAGCCAGCGGAACCCGGCGACGGCGAGCAACACAATCGCCAGCAGGCTGAGAAAAATTACCCAACCCTGCAGGCTCGCCGAGGTTACCGGGCTCGCGTGGCGCGTCAGCCACTGCACCGCAACCAGCAGCAGGTCGAGCGCGAGCACGTAGAGCGCCGCCCACGCGATCCAGCTCTGTGGCCAGAGCCCTTTTTCGCGCAGCTTGCTCTCGAGTTCCAAAGAAATCAGTCGCATTCAATTGCCCGATTCGGAGTCCATCTATGCCGTCATATCTCAGGATAGATGTCGAAAAAGGCCGAGAGACTCGTCTCGAGCTGCTTCTCGATCTCGTCTTTGCTGCCTTCAAGAGTGTGCATCGTGACGTGCGCGTCCCGTCCGTTCTTCAGCTTGATCGTCGCCTCGCCAACACTTTCGATCTCGTCGGAGGGCAGCAGACGCAGCCCGTAAACCAATGTCAGGTTTGCCATCCTAGGATTGTAAGCCAGAGATTGCGCGGTGAATGCGTGATTCAAACGGCGGACATGATCCAGGCAAAGGTCGTGAATTCGTTGCGAACGAAGCTACCCCGGCGGCCATTGCAGCGACCGGCCGCCGATCAGATGTACGTGCAGATGAAAAACCGATTGCCCCGCACGCGGCCCCACATTCAGCACCGTGCGATAGCCATCTTCAATCGAGCGCTGCCGCGCAATGTGGGCGGCCGCCAGGTGACAGCGTCCCACCAATTCCGCGTCTTCCGCAGCGGCTTCTTTCAAGCCAGTTATATGTTTTTTCGGGACCACCAGCACGTGCGTCGGGCCTTGCGGGTTCAAATCTTCAAAGGCAAAAGTGTGTTCGTCTTCATAGACTTTCTTGGACGGCACTTCGCCGCGAATGATACGGCAGAATAAACAATCCGCCATAAGTAAGCCTCCTCTTGCCTGGAATTACGATCATCCGGCAAGTAACACGCAGATACATTCCCGCTATCTCAGGCAGAAACAATATCATCCCTGCTAACCACGTTTTGTAAAGAAGTGTGTTGCAAGAAATTGTTGTCAGTCGAGCCGCACCAAGAATACCGTTCCCTCCGCGGTCTCGGTTTCGTGGGCCAGAGCGGTGGCGCGCTGGCGGTCATCGTCCGGCACTCGTACCCGCACCCACCAGACCCCCACGGGGCTTTTAAACTTTATGACTTTGGCTGTCTGGTAACGCTTCTGCAGCTTCGCGGCTAATTCAGCGGCCGCTTCCTGCTGTGCAAACGATCCGATCTGGACCGCCCAGCGTCCACCAGTATCGAGCGGCACGGGCGCTTGCAATACCTCCAGCCGGACTTTAGCTGTGCCCGGCAAGTACACATCCAGGGCCTTCGCGGCGGCCAGCGAAAGATCAACAATGCGTCCTTCGACAAATGGCCCGCGATCTGTGATCCGAACCAGCGCCGAATGTCCCGTCTTCAGATTGGTGATGCGCACGATCGAGCCCAATGGCAAAGTAAGATGCGCCGCCGTCATCGCGTGCATGTTATAAAGCTCGCCGTTCGACCCGCGCCGGTTGTGATAAGGAGCCCCGTACCAGCTCGCCATTCCGGTCTGTTCAAAGATGGGCTGCGCTCCCGCGGGAACCTGAATTTTCTCGTCGTTCCCAGTCGTCTGTTCGTTCGGCGTTGCCGGAGCCGGCACAGTCGAGGCTGGTTTCTCTTGCGGCGGCGGAGGCGGAGGCGGTGTCTGCGCCTGCGTATGTTTATGCCCGCAGCCGCTCAGAAGTGCGCTGCCCAGCAGAAGAAGGAACAGAACGTAAGCCCGTGGCCATCGGGCGAGCGGCCGACGTGCATTGCTTAGCGCGAAGCTCGCAGCAGAGCCGTTCAAGAACTCTTGCTCTGCGTTTCCAGAAAGTCCGCGAACTGGGAGAGTTTCCCTGCCGCTGTTCGCAGTGCCTTCGAGGAATGCGTTCGAACCGCCGGCACCACCTCGTCGTTCAGATAGGTCACCAGTTCCGCGGTCTCTTTTTCCAGAGTCTCTGCAATATTCGCTACTGAGCGATTGAAGCGCGCGGAAGCCTCTTCCACCTTGCGGTCGAATTCTGTCATATCCATCCTGTCGGTTCGGGTTAGAGTTCACGCATCTGCCGCGGTTACCAGGCTTCATGATTATCGGGGGCGCGCTCGCAGCGGTCAATCCGGAAGAATCTGCCCCGGCACTTGTTCCGCTTGCGAAGATCGCGCTGGGTCACGATACAATCATCGCCATGCGTCCGAGGATAGCTGTCGAATCTCCACCGGCCTCTCTGATTTTGATGCTGATTTTCGCCTTGATGTCTGCACTGACGTTCACCTCAGCCTGTACCTTTTTCGGGGAACGTCCGGCGCGAACCATGTCCGAAGCAACTGGAGGCGAGGGTCTCGAACGCGTCTTTTGGAAAAATGTGCAGGCGGCGAACTGGGTCGAGGTGGAGCGCGCTCTCGCGTCGAACTACGCGGGCGTAACCCCCGGCGGCTCACTCGATCGCTCCGCCACGGTGGAGCAATATCGCGGGTGGAAGTTAAAAGGCTTTACGCTGGGCGACCTGCAAACCGAGTTGAACGGAACCACCATCGTGGTGACCTACACCATTACGCTGAATGGTGTCACCTCAAATGGATCCGGCGGCTCGCAACCACTCCCTTCGACGCCGCAGCACATGATGACCGTCTGGCAGCAGCAAAAATCGGGATGGGTCGTCATCGCGCATAGCGTCAGTCAACCCAGCGCAAGCCAGTAATTAATGATGCGCGCCTCAAGCAATATCTCTGTAGAGACGCGACTCGCCGCGGCCCCCGCGAACACCAATAATCTGGGCACGTTCCGGCGTGCGCTGCTGCGTTGGTACGACCAGCATCGTCGCGATCTACCGTGGCGCGAAACTCGCGATCCCTATCGGATATGGCTCAGCGAAATCATGCTGCAGCAGACGCGCGTGGCCGCCGTACTCGACTACTACCGGATTTTCCTCGAACGCTTCCCCAATGTGCAGGCGCTCGCCGCAGCTTCTGAAGACGCCGTGCTTGCCGCCTGGAGCGGTCTCGGCTACTATCGGCGGGCGCGTATGCTGCACCAGTGCGCGCGGCAAATCGTCGAGCAATACGGCGGACATTTCCCGCGGAATTCCGAGTCCCTGCTCGCCCTGCCGGGCATCGGACGCTACACCGCCGCCGCCATCGCCAGCATCGCCTTTGCCGAGCCGGTGGCCGTGGTCGATGGCAATGTCGAACGAGTGTTGCAGCGCCTCAAGGGCATCAATCTAACCGTGCCCGAAACCTGGCAACAGGCGCAGACGTTGCTCTCCAAATCCCGCCCGGGGGACTTCAATCAGGCCATGATGGAACTCGGCGCCACGCTGTGTCTGCCGCGCGCGCCCCGCTGCCAAGCGTGCCCGATCCGGAAATGGTGTGCGACTCAAGGAGAAGTTCCCCGCGCGAAGCTACCCTCCCGCCAAAACAAAAAACAAATCTGGTGTGCGCTGGAATTGCGCAATGACAATAGCAATGGCAACGGTAAAGCTAACGCCAGCGGCAAAATCCGGCTGGTGCAACGTCTCAGGAAAGCCTCGCTAATGCCCGGCATGTGGGAACTGCCGCAATCGTCCGAGGCTCCGCGACCATTACCGACGGGATCGCACTGGCGCACATTTCGCCATTCCATCACCGTCACCGACTACACTGTTCATGTACTACGGGACACGACGCTGAAACCCGCAGCGAAAGGCAAGTGGATCTCAACCGATCTCATCCCGCAACTCCCCATCACCGGGTTGACGCGGAAAATCCTGAAGGCGGACGGCATCATCTAATACCGTAAATCATTTCTTCTATGAAATGGCTTGATCGTTTATTCGGAGGTTCGAGAGATATGGCTGCATTACCGGCCGGAACCAAAGCCCCTGACTTTTCCTTGCCCGCCGTCTCTAATGGCGGCACGTTCTCATTGCAGTCCACCCTCCAAGAAGGCCCGGTACTCGCCGCCTTCTTCAAGGTTTCGTGTCCGACTTGCCAATACACCTTCCCCTTCCTTGAACGCCTGCACAAAGCGCACGGCGATAAGACAATCACGATCGTGGGCATCTCACAGAATGACCAGCGCGACACAGCCGCATTTCTGAAAGAGTACGGCGTTACCTTCCGCACTCTGCTCGACGATCCGAACGGCTACGCCGTATCGAATGCTTACGGCCTCACCAACGTCCCTTCTTTGTTCCTAATCGGACAAGACGGCCAGATCGAAATCAGCAGCGTGGGATGGGTCAAACAGGAAATAGAGGACATCAACCGCAAGCTCGCCGCCACGCAGCAGATCACGATCCCTTCCATCTTTCAACCCGGAGAAGAAGTCCGCGACTTCCGCGCTGGTTGAGGCTCGAAAAACTGACCCCGCGGTCGCGGGAAAATTTCAAGCGCGCTACCAGGAAATTGATTCGATAGACTGCGCGACGCAGAGCGTAAACTCATTATTTGCAACAACTATCCGGCTCGTCTCGAAATCCGGTCTCCGTGATTATCGTGCCCCGTCACAAATGACAGTGGTCACCGAAGTGGTTTCGCGCCAGCCTCTCAGAATGCTCCGACCTGTACTGGTACCTCGCTGACATCGCCGTCAGGATAAATGGCAGTCGAGCTGCACCTACCCATCGGGAACGCGGGGCAAGTTAGCGCTCCGGGGGAAACGCAATGAAAAGGAAGGCGCTTGTGTTTCAGTGAATTCTGGAGATGGCAGAAAACCGGGCCAAGGAGCGCCAAGTTCCTGGGCACTCCCACCCGGGTCGCGGGCACCATGCCAAGCCCTTGGAGCTGCTTCCATCGTAGTTTCGCTAATTCGCGGGGTAGAGTAAAAACGACAACCAATCCCACGGTTCCGTGGTGGGAGCTTAAGCCAAGGAGCAAAACATGAAACGCAGCTTGATCTTGATCTCGATTGTGATTCTGATCGTCTTCGCCGCTGGTTGCAACTCCAGCAACAGCACCGGAGGACCCGGAACGTCCATGCAAGGGACGTGGACTGCAACTGGGAATCTTAGTACGCAGAATGCAGCCCATACTTACCAGGTGGCGTTGGTTTCGAGTCCCTGTAGCGTAACTACCCCAGTGGGTACGTTCTCAGTGCAAGGACCCGTTTGTTTTATCGCTAACAATAACTCGGGTCAAGGCTCTATCTCTGGAGCAGGAATAGGTAGCTCCTCGAACGGTCAAGGAGTTCTGATAGGAGTGTCGGCCAACCCGGTTCCCGCTGGTGGAGCATTCACCCTGGTTTTCGTCGCCGGCGACGGCAACGGCAATTTCGTTGAGTTCACTGGCGGCGGCACGATTTCCAATGGCATGGTGACCGGGACTGGATCTTGCAGTCCAAACACGCCCGTCTGTAACGGCGATAGTGCTACGTTCACGGCTAGCCTCCAGTAGTTACAAGGGTCAAAATATCGCTCAACGCTTGCGCTGCAATGCAGGCGGGCGCCGTTGACGGTTGGCGTAACAGTCCGCGCCTAACACCAGCGTAACTTTCGACCCCTCCCGTCACCGTGCTAGCCTGCTGCTTACTGTCGCACTTTCAGCGCTTTGCGAGCAGCTCAAGCTAGAGATTAGAGGCGATGCCCAAGCTCCCGATTTTTCGGTTGCGCAATTCTGAACCACCCAGTCTTCCCGATCTCCGGTACTACGGGATCACGCTGGCGTTCGGCGGTTTGCAGCTGGGCGTCGACAATCTCCGCTACGACGTTTTTCTCAGCCCGCGCATCACCGCGGATTTAAGCTTTCATCTTGCCCGCTACATCTGCCGCTTCGGAGAGGTGCAATCGCTCTTCGATATGGACGTCCCCTCCGCCACCCAAACCAAGTTCATACGCGCCGCCGAGAGCAACACTCAACTGCGCAAGCCGGGCCCCGCCGACCTGAAAACTCTGCTCGTCTCGATTCATCTCGCGATCCTGAATCGCGCCAAGGCAGAAGGCAATCCGTCGGTTGACATGCTCGGCCGTTTGGCCGTGCTCAAGTTCATACGCGCCGAACTGCAATCGCAGTTTGGCAAAATTCTCGAACAGTGCCGCATGAAATCGAAAGCGCTGGAAGGGGTGCGGCAAGCAAAAATGATGCAGACGCAGGAACTCGTCTCCTCGTTCCAGGTGCGCAAGAAGATCATCCTTCGCCGCGCCGGGCAGGAACTATTTCGTCTGCTTCGCGAAATCGAAAAAGAAACGCTGGCCCGCACTCGCCGCTCGCTGCTCGGCGAATTGCCCGCCGACGGTTATCGCCTGTTCCTCAATCCGCTAGTGCTCACCGAGGATGGCCGCGACGATTATCTCTGCGCCGAGCACTATTACATGTTCGGCAACTTCGACAAAGATCCCGACCGTTTCCCAAGTCTGCGGCAGTTCGCGCTGAATTTTCTGCGCGAACTCGGATACGTGGAAGCAGTCGACGATGAGCATCTGGAACAAGCGCTCAACGCTCCCGAAAACGCCGCCACGCTTGTGGGCACCGGCAATGGCGAAGACTCAACACCGGAAGACCGCAATAGAAACGACCGTCTCGACATCTGGACCCGGATATTGCAGCGCGAAGGTGTTCTCTCACACGTCGTCGCCTCCTATGAAGCCGTTCCTCTGCTCGAGGAGTATGCACCGCGAGTGAATCCGCAGCAGATCAAGAATGCTCTCATCTCCCGCGAGGAAGCCGTACGCGTCGAAAAAATCATTGCCGAAAGCCGCCTCCACTCCGACCGCCTGTTCGCCGCCATCGGGCGGGTAGCTTCCTGTCGAGGCTCGGAGCGCAGCCGCTTCGCCGCGCGTCTCCTCCATGACCTCTTTTGCTATCACCGCGACTTGCGCGGACTGGAAGCCCTGAGCGCCGGTTTTGACAGCATCAACCTGGTCAGCGACGAGAAAGTCCGCCAACTCTCCACCCTCAACGGCATGCTCTACGAGTTTCTGCCGCCAGAAGACCAGAAGCCCGCCGAAGACCGCGTGGTTCATCACGTCATCCTGAAAGCCGACGTGCGCGACTCCTCCCGCCTCACCCGCTCGCTCATGGAAAAAGGCATGAACGCCGCCTCCTACTTCAGCCTTAATTTCTACGATCCGGTCAACAAATTGCTGGCAAAACACGGCGCCACCAAAGTCTTCCTGGAAGGCGACGCCATCATCGTGGCGCTGCTGGAGCGCGAGGGTGAGGCCATGCTCAGCGTCGGCCGCACCTGTGTCCTGGCGTGGGAGATTGTGAACCTGCTCAGCGAGTACAACGAACTTCTGGAGCGCTCCGGTCTGCCTCCAATGGAAGTCGGCCTCGGCATCGCTTACCAGGATTCAGCTCCGCTCTACCTCATGGATGGCGAGCACCGCATCATGATTTCCGATGCGATCAACGATAGCGACCGCTTGTCGTCTTGTAATAAACGCATCCGCAAGAAAATCGCGCCCGATGCCGGCGTCTTTCGCGTGTACTCCGTGCAGATCGGAGGCGAGGGCGGTAATAACGGCGGTAATAGCAATGACAACGACAACGCGAGCACCGAAGCTGGAACTGCGGGCGAAGAAATGCGCCTTAACTACAACGTCGGTGGGATCTGTCTCAGTGAACGGGCCTTCATAAAACTGCAGCGGGAGATTTCGCTTTCTTCCTGGCCGGCAAATCCGAGTGGACCGGGCTTTACCAGTGAATGGATCGACGAGCAGTGCGAGTTCTTCGTCGGCACCGTTCCCATCGCCAATGGAGTATTTCGCAAGATTGCCATCCGCAAGAACCGCATCGCCCAGGTCGAGGTCCGCGATCTATCCATTCTGCGTTGGACCGACCGCTACTATTACGAAGTCTGCGCCAATCCCGCCGTGTATGCCGCCCTGCCCGCGGAAAAATCCGCGTCGGCCAAAAGCCAGGGCTAGCCGTCTAGAAACTTCGCCGCACTCTGAAGGGAATCTCCACCACTGCTTCCAGCGCCACCGGCTTCCCTGCTCTTTCCGCGGGCACAAACTTCCAGCCCGCCAGGGCTTTTGCCGCATAAGCGTCCAGACGCTGATCGGGACTGTAGAGGACTCGTATGTCGCTCACCCTTCCATCCGCGTGTATGACGGCATAGAGCGTTACCACCCCATGCACATTCGCCCGCATCAATTCCAGCGGATAGCCCGGATCCGGTTTTTCCGTAGCCACCGGCTCCAGCAGGTCCCCATCTTTCTTCGACCCACCCATTTCCGCGAACTTGATCACCCAGCTGCCAGTCGAGGAATTCAGATTCGGCATGTTGAGCGTCCGGCCATAGACCCGCTTGCCGCCAAAGACCTGGCGGTCCACGTCAGTGATTTTGTCATCGGCGAGGGCAGTCGCCACCCGCGCGCCCGAATGCTCGCCAGGCCGGCTTCCCGGTGACGAAGCACTGGCCATCTCGCTGGCGTCGCCCGAATCTCCCGCGCCAACATGCAAGCCGCCGGGCAGAGAGCCGTTATTGCGCGAGCCGCCCGCGCCCTTCGAATCCGAATTCGATCCTGCCAAGTCGGGAGTTCCCGAGCCGCCAGGTTTCCCGTGCGGATTCGCCGAGAATGTTCCCCGTCGATTGCCTGCGGGCACAGCCACCGGGCCGGTGGGCGCAACGGGATGAATACCCAGCGCAGTCAGGCGTCCGTCAGCGCTGCCTCGACCCGACGCGGGCATGCTCGGGGGAGGCCCCACCGGTTGCACGCCACCGCCAAGTGCATGTCCGCCGCCATGTCCCGAAACCGAATGCTGCGCTTCCAGTGTGAGCTGCGGAGCCGGCGCCACCACGTCACTCGGACTGATATTCATTGACCCGGCGCGTCCTTTTGTCGATTGCGCCAATTCGGGAGGCGGCGCAATCACATCCGACTTCATCGCCGCTCGAACCACGCGGTCAGGCGCAAACTCCGCGTCTGGCGCGGGTGCCACCACTTGTGTCTCCGGCGCCACTACGCGGCTCGAAGAAGCTCGGGTAGCGTCCAGCGGGACCGCTGGAGCGACGGCTCCGGTCGCAACAATGTTAGGTAGAGGAACGTCGTGGTCAAGCTTTACATCGGGCGGCACGACAATGGTTTGCGACCGGTTGTCCGCTTCCGCCGGAACCGAAAGAATCGGCTGCTTCGCGTACGCCGGTTCGCCCTTTTGCGCCTTCGGTCGTTGGGATGCGCCGGTGTCGAGCGGCGGCAGATATTCGTCCGGCGTATAAGTCACCAGCGAAGACCGGTCAAACGCAGCATGATCCAGGATTTTCTGCTGCCGAATCCATGCCAGCGAAGTGGTCCAGATCAACGCAACCGCTGCCCCATGCAACAGTGCGGATTGCAGAAACCGCCTCCACGGCAGCTCTTGCTCGACAAAGACATCGTGCCAAAGACCGAACTCGTCCTTATTCCGGGAGTTACCGCGTAAATCTGCTCCTTTGTCGCCAGGCAAGTCTGCGGCGCCCGCGTCCGAGCCAAGTGCCGGGCGAAGTGCCGGATGAAGATGGGGGCGAATCACCGCGCGGACTTCGCCCCAGAATTCCGGGCTCGCGGGATCCCGTTCCACCAAAAGCCGCAACAGTTTTTTCCCCGGGAATTCCATCTCGCTCCAAGTAATTCTCTAGCCAACTCCTGTTTCCGACTACTTTCGAACTACGACGGTGTCTCCGGAAGGCGGGATCCGGGGCGCTTTCGCTGGTTCGACACGGAAGCACGCCGCGGGCGGCTGCTCTGTCCCTACGTTACAGGATTATAGCTGACCGATTGCCGGGCAGTGCCGGGTTTCGCCCGCGCCCCGGCTATAGCCGCTATACTGTGTTCCGAGGTAAGCATGCCGATCCGCCCAACCCGCTATCGTTCCCTGCAGCTTGCGGGTTTCGTTCTTCTGAGTTGGATGCTTGCAGCCGCGCAGGCCAACCCGGCCCCCAAGAGCGCGCCCCGTCCCGCAGTACCGGGCTCCGAGTACGCCGGCATGTACAGTTTTTTGCGCGAAGGCGAGTTCGTGCAGATCACCGTCGAAGATCAGGGACGCGTCATCGGTCTCGTTTCGCGCTACGCCGACCCGGAAGGCGATGGTGGTTTTCTCGATCAACTTTTCAAGTCCGGCAAGCTGGACGGCAATCAACTGACGTTCACGACCGAGACTGCAAAGGGTGAGTGGTTCGAATTTCGCGGAACCATCGACCGCGGCGAGGGTAAGAGCCGGGCCGACGAGGCATATTACGTGCTGAAGGGAACTCTGATCGAGAACACCATCGACGAAGCCAAGAAAGCTTCGTCCCACTCGAGCGAGGTCGTGCTCAGAAGTTTCCCTCAGAATCTCGCTCCTCCGCAGCCAGAAAAGAAGTAATCCGGTTTGAAAGAAATCTCCTCTCTGCTGTAGTTTGGGTCTTGTGATCCTCGACGCCCTCCATCGCATTGCCAATCACCGCCAGTCGCTTTCCCGCGAAGAAGCGCACGCGGTGATGACTGAAGTCCTGAGTGGCCAATGCTCTGACGCGCAGATTGCGGCGCTGCTGGTCGCGTTGCACATGAAGGGCGAAACCGTCGAAGAAATAGTCGGATTCGCCGAAGCCATCCGCGCTGCCGCCGTTCCACTCGAACTCGGCGCCGGCTCGGTTCTAGATGCCGGCGGGACCGGACGCGACGCGCTGCTCGATTCGTTGCTTGACACTTGCGGCACCGGGGGCGACGCCAGCGGCACTTTCAACATTTCGACGGCCACCGCCTTCGTAGTCGCCGGAGCCGGCGTGCGCGTCGCCAAGCATGGTAACCGCAGCATAACTTCGAAGTGCGGCTCCGCCGACGTGATGGAAGCATTGGGCGTGAACATCAATCTGCCGCCCGCGCAGATCGCGGCCTGCCTGCGACAAGTGGGAATCGCATTTCTCTTCGCTCCCGCCATGCATTCCGCGATGAAGCAGGTGCAGACCGCCCGCCGTGAGTTACGCCTGCGGACGATTTTCAATCTGCTAGGTCCGCTGACCAATCCCGCGCGCGCCACCTGTCAAGTCGTGGGTGTCTATTCCGCGGACCTCGTGGAAAAACTCGCGGAAGCGCTCAGCATGTTAGGTTTGCGCCGCGCGTTCGTGGTCCACGGCAGCGACGGCCTCGACGAAATCACCATCACCGGTCCCACCCGCGTCGCCGAAGTGCGCGACGGACAAGTTCGCAGTTACGAAGTCACGCCCGAAGAATTCGGCCTGCCCCGCGCCACGCTCGAAGACATCGCCGGCGGAGATGCCGAGCTGAATGCCACGCTGATTCGCGAAGTGCTGTCCGGGAAGAAATCAGCCCGCCGGGATATCGTCTTGCTCAACGCCGCCGCCGCCCTCGTCGCCGCCGGACACTCCGATCATCTGCGCGATGCCGTTCCGTTGGCCGCGAAGGCTGTCGACTCGGGCGCAGCGGAAGGCAAGTTGGAAGCATTGATAAGGTTCACCAATTCGAATTAGTACGATTGCTCTTCCCCACTTACTCACTCTGTAGTACAAAGTCCGTGTAATGAATTATCGGAGGACTCTGTGAAGCGCTGCTTACTCACAATCGCTATCATCGCCAGCACCGGTTTGCTTTTCGCCCAGGATATCCAGGTGAATCGTCAAAACAAAACGATTTCGGTGACAGCCGATGAATCCGCGACGGCAGACGCCGAAGTAGCCGTGCTGGCAATCGGGTATCACAATTTTGGGCTTACGCAGGACGCTGCCTTTCAAGAAAATGTCCGCGCCGCCGACCGAATCACAAAGGCATTATTGGATGCGAAGATACCCAAAGCGAACATCGAGACTGAGAGACTGCAGCTAGCACGCGCGGAGATCGATGAGAAATGGACCGCCGACATGAAGAAGGAACGCCAATTCACGGCTGCACAGTCTTGGCACGTGACGGTACCCGCATCCGAGGCACAGACGGTGGTCGATCTCGCCGTCAAATCCGGGGCGAACGAAGTGGGCGACGTGGAATGGAATGTGGTCGATCCCGTGGCTTTGCAAGCGAAAGCGGGCGGTGCCGCGTTGGCAAAGGCCAGATCTATCGCCGATCAAATGGCAAAGGGCTTGGGAACGAAGCTGGGGGAACTGGTTTATGCAAGTAATCGCGCACCAGCGAACAAAATGTTGCGAGGTGTGATCGTCAACGCCGAGTCGGAGATGGTCGCCCCCCCGCCTCCACCCCCGAAGCTCACCTTGTTCCCGCAGAAGGTGACGAACGACGCCACAGTTTACGCGGTGTTTTCGATCGAGTAGCGTACCGCGAACGGCCAGCATCTTCGTCGGGATTTAGTGCGGCTAAGGCTCCGACTTGATTCCATCTTCCGACCTACTTCTTGCCCGCAGCCGCTTTCAATTTCTCAATCTGCTGCAGATGCCCGGCACCGTGCCCCCCGATCCTCTCGACGAGGTCAGCCACAGTCACCTCTCGCTTCAGTTCCGGATGAAAAGCCGACTTCGACAGATCAGCAGCCTTCAGGCTGCGCAACAAACGCAAGTTGTGATGACGTCCCAACCCATAAAACGCGACCAACTCCGACGGCGGCGAATCCATGTAGTTCAGATTGCGCGCCCATGCGTCCTGATCCAGCGGAGCGATCACCGGCTTCGAATCCGCCAGCATTTGCCGCAGGCGATATCCGTAAACGATTTCGACATCCGCAAGATGGCCGAGGACTTCCAGCACGCACCATTTCTCAGGAGAAGGCTTGCAGCGCAGCACTCTTTCCGGCAAACCAGAAACGGCCGCTGCAATTTCTTTCGGACTCTTCTCCGCCGCGTCAAGATGTTTTTTGAACTCTGCTTCCGTCATAGGCAATACTCATTGATCTCGCAGAAACGATGTCGCAGAAACGATCTCGCCAGAAGCCGCGCCAGCTCTTAGCTAAAAGCCAATGGCTAACAGCCAACAGCGGGTTCAAGACGCCGGAATCTGGAATACATTATTCGTCAGATCACTTTCCGGAACGCTGCCATCGTTGATTCTGATCTCGCTCGGCGCCCCGAGCAATTCAACGCGCGTGGTCGCCGTGCCCTTGGCGCGCACCTCTATCCTCTGAGTGATCGCACCGCCTTCAAACACTATCGTAAACGGGACTTCCGCCCCCGCATTGCCAAGGTTTTCCAGCGTCACGGTAATCATCTGCGCACCCTTCTCAGTCTTCCACGGATGCACCGACTGCACGTGGAAGTCCGGCAGACCTCGATCCTGATACACCCAATCGTCGAAGAACCAGCCCAGGTCGCGCTTGCCAGCAGCCTCGATTGACCGTTCGACATACTTGGGATCCTTATCGTCCTCGGCCCGATACTTGCCGATGGCCTGCTTCAGCGCATCGTCGCCAACCATGTCCCGCAGCATCCACCACACGTAAGCCGCTTTGCTGCGATAGTACGTCTCATCAAACGTGACGGACAGAGGTTGGCCAAGGCCTTTCTGACTCGCGTTCTTTTGGAGCGCGGCTGACAATTCTTTCTCCGCATCAAGAAACTCCGCCCGGTGCGCTCCAAGAAGATCGAGCGCCGCTTCGCGTCCCCCTTGTTGCTGGCGATACATCGCCTCGGCAAAGTGAGCCAAGCCCTCGTACACCCACGGCCGGGACGACGGCAAAGCAGAATGCACCAACTCATGAACCAGATTGGTCCCGGCAAGCTTCGAGTCCTCCGCGGCCATCGAAGCCATCAATAAGGTTCCACTCTCAAACGGAGCAGAATTCGGATCGGCAAAATCGGCGATGGCAACCGGTGCGCTCGGCGTGCCAAACCATCCGCTCACAAACTTCATTGCCGGTTCAACCGCGTTGGAATAAGTGACGGCGCCATTCTCGTCGCCCCGCAGGCTGAACAGAGTTAAAGGAGGTTTCGAGAGGACGACATATCTCGCCGATACGAGAGTCGGAGTGATTGTACCGAGCCGCTTTTGATCGCAAGACCCAAGCGCTGACCAGACCTCCCCATATTCAGCCGAACCACCACCGCTGGCCCCGCACAGAAGGGTCGGCGGTCCTGTTTCACCTTCGCCGCCCAGACTAACGAAAGCCTTGAATTCGCTCCCCGCTTCCCGCGCCTTCCATCGATCGGCAACCTCAAACAAACTGTTCCCCTCCGAGAAATCCGCCGACTCAGTAGTAATCGGATACCAAGCCACATATCCCGCGCCGCGCACCGCCGTGAACGATGGGCTGATCTGGTCCCAACTCGAATGTTTAGCGATTCCTTCCGGCACACCGATCCGCGTCAACCGCGTTGTATCCAGCGGAATCACGCCTTCGTAGCCGATTTCGAGTTCAACGGAGTCCTTCGGCTTGACCTCTGCCGGCAACGTCACGATGGCTTCTGAAAGCGCGCCGGTGTGGTCAATATCTGAAACGTAAGGTTGCGAGACGAATTGAAGCGCTTTGCCGTCCACTCGAATCGAACGCCAATCAAGCGACGAAGAAATCTGCAATGCAACAATCTTCTGCGGTTGGGCCGAGTCATTCCGCAAAGTGATCTTGCCGCGCGCACCCAGCCTTTGCTGTGCGGGCTCAAGCGAAATCTGCAAATCGTATTTCGTTATGGTGAAGGCTTCTCGCTCCAGGCCGGCGGCATAAAAGCTTGAACCCCAGAGCACACATAGGACACAGAGAAGCTTCATATTCCCTTCGATGCGCCCAGCCGTCTCTGCCGCACAACTTCGTAGAGCACCACCCCCGCTGCCACCGACACATTCAACGACGGCACTTTCCCCAGCATCGGAATCGACACCAGGAAATCGCAATGTCTGCGCACCAGGTCGTGCAGGCCCTTGCCCTCGGCTCCGAGCGCGATGGCGCAATTCATCTTGTAATCCACCGCGTCATAAGTCTGCTCGCCGCGCTCGTCTAATCCAACCACCCATAGATCCTTTTCTTTCAACTCCTCGAGCGCGCGCGATATGTTGGTGACCTTCGCCACCGGAAGGTGTTCGCTCGCGCCGGCAGAAACTTTCGCCACCGCCGCCGTGACCGCGGCCGAGCGCCGCTCCGGAATCACCACACCATCGGCCCCGGCAGCGTCCGCCGTGCGCAGAATCGCTCCCAGGTTGTGCGGATCTTCAACTCCATCGAGCACGACGATCAGCGAGTGCTCGCCGCGCCGCGAAGCCACAATGTCATCGAGATCGCTATATTGTTTCGCCGAGGTCGCGGCCACCAGTCCCTGATGCGCGGCGGTACCGGCAATTTCGTCGAGCTCCATGCGCGACAAAACGCGCACCGGTACGCCAATCTTGCGGCACTCGTCAATCACCCGCCGCAGACGAATGTCTTTCCGCTCCTTGGCGACACCCACCCACTCGAAGTTCCGCCCCCGCGCCTTGAGCGCTTCCGTTACCGTATTGATTCCGTAGAGAATATTCACGAGGATTAGTTTACCGCGGCCCAGTATCGAGCATCGTCGCCATCGGCCGCCACTCCCTGGCCACTCTCGACGTTTGAGGGACGCGATGAGCATCGCGGCAGCCCCGAGATCCACGGAGCGAAATGCAACTGGCGGCCTGCCCACTCCGCTCGTTATACTCATTAGTAAGGATATGGCCATCGCCGCCGCAACTACCGGTTCCACCAGTTCAGCCAGAAGCCCAATGCCGCTCTCCGCGGTCATTGTGGACGATGAACAACTGGCGCGCGACGAACTCGCTTACCTGCTCAAGAATCTGGACGACGTGAACGTGATCGCACAAGGCAAGAACGGCTTGGAAGCGGTTAGCCTGATCCGCGAGCACAATCCGGATCTGGTGTTTCTCGACGTCCAAATGCCGGGCCTCGACGGCTTCGGGGTCATCAAGAAGCTGCTCGACCGCAAGGTTCCTCTGCCCAAGATTGTCTTCGCGACTGCCTTCGATCAATATGCGGTGAAGGCGTTCGAGGTGAACGCGGTCGACTACATTCTGAAGCCGTTCGACAAGAAGCGAGTGGCACAGTCCATCGAGCGCGCGCGGATCAAGATCGAAGCCGGCGCCGCCCCGGAAGATAAATTGGAAACCCTGGTGCGGATGCTGGAGTCGCAAAAGTCCGCAAACCGCGAAGGTTCTGATTAAGACGGCAGGAAGACTATTCCTGGCTGATCCGAAAGATATTTGCTACGCCACCATCGAAGATGGCGTCATCACCGTAGCCACCAGCGGCCACGCGGGTATGGAAGGGCATTCGAACTGCCGCACGCTGGAAGAATTTTTTGACAATCTGGATCCCAATTTGTTCTGGCGCGCGCACCGCTCTTTCCTGGTTAACATCAATCACATTCGCGAAGTTGTCCCTTGGTTCAAAAGCTCATACCAGTTGCGCATGGATGACAAGAAGCAGACCGAGATCCCAGTCAGCCGCGCCCAGACCCGCCGCCTGCGCGAACTGTTCAACCTCTGAAGAACAAGAAAAATGGGCGGACGCGGAGACCGCATCGTCCGCCCAGGGGAGGGATCTCAGGACGCAATCGCTTGCAGAGCGATCCGGTTGGGGATCACCCACGTTGCACCTTCAAGCCGAATCAGATCTTTCCGTTTCATATCGCTCAACAAACGGGTTACGGTTTCTCGCGACGATCCGATCATCTGGGAAATTTCTTCGTGCGTGAATTCCCTGGTGACGCGGAGTTCTCGATTGCGAGGCTCGTCCGAAATCCATGAAAGCAGCAGGCGGGCGAGCTTTTCAGTTGAACTGCGGGCAAGCAAAAGTTCGTACACATCGTCGAATGCGGTCGCGGCCTCGCGCGCGAGCATAGTGGCGCACGCCAGTGCGGCGTGGCTGTCGCTTTCGATCAGACGCAAGAAACTGTCGCTTTCGATGAACTTGATCTGGCAGAGCTCAATGGTGGTGACCGTGATCAGGGATGGCACGCCGGAGACGAGGGCGCTAAGCCCCAGTACCTGCCGGTCCCCGGCAATTTTCATGATGATGGTCTTGCCCTCGCGCGATTCGACCGTCAGCTTGGCCCGGCCGGAACAGGGGATATACACGCCGCGCGGCATCTGTCCCTCCGTCAGCAGAGTCGCATTGGAGGGATAGTGGGTTATATGTCCCAGCCCGTTGAACGCTGTCATCAGAGGCTCAGGCAAATTGCAGAAGTCGCATGTTCGTCTCAAAGTGCAGCTTAAACAGTCGTTCAGAATCGCGAAGCGCCGCGGCACTCCCATTGGCAAACTCCTGCTGGCCAAAAACTCGCCTGGTGGAATCTTCCGCCGGGGGGAGCGAGAATGCACCACGTTGAAAAATATTGCACACCGGAGGCCACTCTCTCGATGGGCACTAAGTGGATTTGATGTAACTATTTAGGATGGTCTTGAAGATTGGCGCGCAAAAGAAAGATGCCGTGAAACTGACGAAGCTGCCGACAGTTCGGCAGATAGACGCGCAGAAAGCCAGCCGCCGCTAGCGCAAGTAATCCGTGCGCAAAATTCCCAGGCGCTGCATCTTGTACTGCAGCGTAGTCCGCTTCAGCCCAAGCCGCGCTGCCGCCCCTGACGGACCCGAAAGCGCTCCCCGCGTCTGCCGCAGAATTTCGACGATGTGCTCGCGTTCACGGTCGCGCAGCGTGACTTCGGAATCGGAGGGCTGCCGCGAGATCTCCACGCGCAACTCTGCCAAAGGCGAGTTCAACCGGTTGCCTTCCGACAGAATCACTGAGCGCTCGATAAAATTCTCCAGCTCGCGAATGTTTCCCGGCCACGCCCAATGCATCATGGCTTCGATCGCCTCGTCGGGAATAACGTCGATCTGCTTGTGCAGCCGGACAGCGCATTTTTCGACGAAGTGGCGAATCAGCGGCGGAATGTCCTCGCGCCGGTCGCGCAACGAAGGTATATGCAGCGGGAACACGTGCAAGCGATAGAACAAGTCACCACGGAACTCTTTTTCCTCGACCGCGCGAGCCAGATCGCGATTGGTCGCCGCGATCAGCCGCACGTCCACCCGGATCGTCTTTGTTCCTCCCAGGCGCTCGAATTCCTGGTCCTGTAGAACGCGGAGCAACTTAGGTTGCAACTCCAAAGGAATTTCTCCAATCTCATCAAGCAACAAAGTTCCTTTGTCCGCCAACTCCAGGCGGCCAAGCTTCTGGCTTACCGCGCCGGTAAACGCTCCCTTTTCGTGGCCGAATAGCTCGCTTTCCAGCAGTCCTGTGGGAATGGCGGCGCAGTTCACCTTAATAAAATTACGTTCCTTGCGTCGGCTCATGCCGTGGATCAGCCGGGCGATGCGTTCTTTGCCCGTCCCAGTTTCGCCGGTGATGAGGACAGTCGAATCCGTATCGGCGACGATGGCAGCATAGTCCAGCACACGTTTCAAAGCCGCGCTGCTGCCTACGATATCCTCGGACCGATTCGCGCTCCGAATTTCATACTCCAGATAGCGCTTTTCCTGGACCAGGCGGTCCTTGAGTTGTGCGATCTCGCGATAGGCATGCGCGTTCTGCAGCGCCGAAGCAATCTGGTTTGCGACTTGCTGCAGGTATTCAACTTCCGCCGAGCCGAACGCATCCTCCGCCACGCTGCTCGGATTCAGCGTTCCCCACACCCGATTCCCCGCCAGCAGCGGAACGCTGCAAACCGACTGAATCCCCACTTCATACATTGTTTTCGCCAGAGGATCATTCACATTCCGCAAATCGCTCGCCGTGAAGAAACTAACGCCTTGCGTCTGGATCGCGTGCGCCGAGAGTGATTGCTCCAGCGCAACCGTCGCCCCGTGGTTGAGGTGAGGCTCCCACTCCAGAGCATCTCCATAGCGGTGCACGTTCTTACCTTCCTCGTCGAGTAACGACAGGATGGCCCGTTCGTAGCGCGCGATGCTCCGCAGGCTCAAAAGAATGGCTGGCAAGAGCTCTTCCAATTCCAGGCTGGAACTCAGCTCGCGACTGATAGCGACCAGGCTCTGCTGTTCCTCAAACGCACGGTTGGCCTTTTCCTTCTCCAGCGCGAGCGCTCCCATCAACGCGACGCGAGAGAGGAATTCAACATCCTCGTTATCCAACGCCTCCGGAACATTCTTGCCCAGCCCCAGCGCTCCAAATCGGGCGGAAGGCGTGCTTAGCGGAAGAACGGTGTACGATCGGACGCCGTGATTGAGCAACACCGGCACGCAACCTGGAAAGCGCTCTTCCCGCTCCGTATCGGGGATTGCGATCGGCTCCTGATGTTTCCACGCCCAACCAGTCGCCGCTCCGTCCACAGGAAGGGCGCCGAATTCTCCACTTTCGCGGTTTCTTTTCCAATAGTGAGTTAACATGCAATTCCGGCGCGCATCGTGGAGGGAAAGATTCAGCAATTCGCCTCCCGTCATGTCCAGCACCGGAGGCGCAATCTCTTTGAGTGCTTCAGGCAGGCTCTTGGCTCTCGCTACTAAGTCCGTAATCTCGAGCAGCAGACGATAGCGGTTGTATTCGGGCGAGGAATTCCCCTCGACCCCCGGCTTGTTTTCGGACATGCACACATCCTCCTGCACGCGCTTCATGCAATCGAATCGTGTAGCTAGTTTCTTGAGCAGGAACTGAGGGCCATCGCAGCTTGCCAAGCTGCGGGACTAGTTCGACCTCGTGTCGCAGATGTCGGTTCCTTTACATGGGAACCGATCTCATTCTCCCCGGTCGGGGAGCCCCCTCAGGTTCTGCGACACCGTTTTTCCGGATTTGTGCTCTCCGGAAAGCGTATTGTTACTCCGTTTCCGGATCACTGGCAAGTTCTTTCTTGGTGTCATCCAGAAACTTCAAGGTAAGATTCCTCATATGGCACGTGGCTGGGAGAGTAAGTCCGTAGAGCAGCAACAAGAAGAAATGGCGGAGCAGCGCCAGACCCGTCCGCGCCCCGATCTCGCCCGCCAAACAGCAACGCAACCGGAAACGCGATGGCCTGATCCTTTCCCGAGGACGTCTCGCGGATCAATTGCGCGTCGCCGGCAACCCTCGCCACCGCCAGATGCTGGAGCAGGCCATCGCCGAACTGGACAGCCAACTGTCTTCCTTTGAACAAGTTACTGACCCAGCGTCACCAAAGTGAGCGGTACATCCATATGCCCTCTATAACGAAAACCACAGTCCTGCTCCTTGCCGCCTGACGTATAATCGATGAGTTGATGAAAGAGTTGATGAAAGCCTACGTTTACGTCTCGCTGAAGAAGAGCGTTCTGGATCCGCAGGGTAAAACCATCCACGGCGCACTTACAAAAATCGGCTATAAGAGCTTGCACGATGTGCGGCAAGGAAAGTATTTCGAAATTACTCTCAACGGCGGCATCTCCAAGGACGAAGCGCAAGTCGAAGTAGAGCGGATCGCGCGCGAAGTTCTGACGAACCCCGTCATTGAAGAGTTTCGTTTCTCCCTCGAAGAGTAGTGGCTGCGAAAAATAGCGCTCCATATCGGAGTGCTTCGTATCAGAGCTTTGTATCAGGGCGTCGCTTTAGCGATGCCGAAAGTTCCGCGAAATCAAACGCCCCTTTAGGGGCTGCCACCGGTCCCCACCGAGCATTCATCAAGGAGCCAACTAGCCAATGTGCGGCATCGTGGGATATGTGGGCAAGAAGCAAGTCGTCCCCGTAATCATTGAGGGCCTTCGCAAGCTGGAGTACCGCGGCTACGACTCGGCCGGAATCGCCGTCGCCGGCAACGGCACCGGCCTGCAGATCCGCCGCGCCGAAGGCAAGCTGCGCAACCTCGAAGAAGTCATCCGCCTCAAGCCGCTCGACGGCACCTACGGCATCGGACACACGCGCTGGGCCACGCATGGCCGCCCCACCGAAGAAAACGCCCATCCCCATCGCGATTGCACCGGCAAAATCGTGGTCGTGCACAACGGCATTGTCGAGAACTATCTCTCACTCAAGAAAAAGCTGATCGCCGAAGGCCACAAATTCACCACCGAGACCGACACCGAAATCATCGCGCACCTGATCGAGAAGCACTACTTTCAAACTGGCAACGGACACAAGCCGCTCCTCGAAGAAGCCGTCCGCAAAGCCGTCAAGGAACTTACCGGCGTGTTCGCGCTGGTGGTGATCGCCGTCGATGAGCCCGGCAAGATCGTCGCGGCGCGCAATGGACCACCCGTAGTAATCGGCCTGGGCAAAGACGAATATTTCGTAGCCTCCGATGTGCCCGCGCTCCTCGATCACACTCGCGATCTTTTTTTCCTGAACGATGGCGATCTAGCCGTGATTACACAGGACGGAGTGAGGGTCACGGACTTCGACGGCAAGCCGATGGAGCGGAAAGCGCAGCGCATCACCTGGGACCCGATCATGGCGGAGAAGGGCGGCTTCAAGCACTTCATGCTCAAGGAAATTTATGAGCAGCCCCGCACCGTCCGCGACACCACGCTGGGCCGCGTTTCGCAGGATACCGGCGCCATCTTCCTCGACGAAATGCAGGTCAGCGACGCCGAGTTCAAAGCACTGAAGAAAATCAATATCGCCGCCTGCGGTACCAGTTGGCACGCCGGATTAGCCGGCAAATTCATGATCGAAAATCTCGCCCGCGTTCCCGTCGAAGTCGATTACGCCAGCGAGTGGCGCTATCGCGATCCAATCCTCGGGCCCGATACGATGACGATGCTGATTTCGCAGTCCGGCGAAACCGCCGATACCATCGCCGCCCAGCGCGAAGCGAAGTCCAAAGGCTCGAAGACGCTGGCCATCTGCAACGTAGTCGGCTCCATGATCACGCGCGAAGCCGCCGGAACCGTCTATACCCACGCCGGCCCCGAAATTGGCGTGGCATCAACCAAGGCTTTCAGTGGACAACTGACCGCTCTTTATCTGTTCGCCATGTATCTGGCGCAGGTGCGCGGCGCGATGACTCCCCAACAGGCGAAAGCCGCCGTGCAGGAACTCATGCGCATCCCCGGCAAGCTGGAACAAATTCTCACCCACGATCAGGCTTGCGAAGACCTGGCAAAAACGTACGTACGAGCGCAAGACTTCCTTTTCCTCGGACGCGGCATCCACTATCCCATCGCCCTCGAAGGCGCTCTCAAACTCAAGGAAATTTCCTACATTCACGCCGAAGGCTATCCCGCGGGCGAAATGAAACACGGCCCCAATGCCCTGATCGACGAAAATCTGCCGGTGGTCATCATCGCCACGCGCGACCTGAACAGCCCGCAGTCCATGGTCCGCTACGAAAAAACCATGTCGAACCTGAAAGAAGTAAAAGCGCGTTCCGGAATCGTCATCGCGCTCGCCACCGAAGGCGACAAAGAAATCATCGAAGAGGCAGATCACGTGCTCTTCGTTCCGGAGGCGCCGGAAGAACTGTCGGCAATTCTGGAAATCGTCCCGCTGCAACTGCTCGCCTACCACATCGCCGTGCGGCGCGGGTGTGATGTGGATCAGCCGCGGAATCTGGCGAAGTCAGTAACGGTCGAGTAGCGAGACGCTCTAATCCTCTCGCTGGCGGCAACAACGATTGCGCGCGAATGAGCGTGATCGCGGCTTAACAACAACTGACCCTTTTGGCCGGGCGCAAAGCGCCTCTACTTCTTCTCGTAGACGAACGTACCTTTGTCAGTTGGTCGATCTGGACTCCACCAAGAGTAGGTAATGACTCTTCCATCGTTGCTCAATTCCAGAGACTCTTGGGTGACAGCTTTGCCATTGCGCTTAGTCAGAGTGAAAATCTCGCGTCGTCGAATCGTCTGTACCGCATAGGTCGTTCCCTCTGGGGCGTGAGGCCCACGCACCGCCGCGTCGACTCCACTTAACGGTGCGTCAATATACTGCCCGGCGCTCGGATAGCTGATATGCAAGGTCTGACTGTCAAGGCTAAGCGTCATATCGGCATGCCGCTGAATGAAGCTTCCATCCCGCCACCGGCCAGCAAAGTCGTCAGAACCCGACATCCGCGAGGCGACGAGCTGCATTGTGATAATGGGTCCACTCGGACGAAACGCAGTGGCCGTCGCCGTAAGAACCTTCCCGTCAGCCGAAAGTTCCAAGTGACTCGTACTCGTCTTTACCCCATTTTTTTTGCGTCAGGTCCAAAACAGTGGCGCTGCTTTTCACACAAGCTCGTGTACGATTTTTCTCCATCGGCCGATCCTTGCCGTCGCAGCGAAAGGTGAAACTCAAACTGTCATCGTCGTAGCGATACTCACCATCCGCTGAAACTGAGATAGTAAGAATCGGGCCTTGAAAGTTGCCCCTTGAGGGATTCAGTTTCCATGTACCGTTCCAGTCCTGGGGGGGTTGCTGAGCATTGCAAGCTGAGGTGAGCGCCGAAGCGAGGAAAACAGCAAGTACCTTTCGAGTTGACTTCCAGTGCATCGCCGCACTATAGCAGGACTGGACTGGGAGAACCTGAAGATAGTTGACGCTATCAGGCGATTTCAGTCGCCATGCCCGCAGTCCGCGGGGCACATAGTATTGGCAACTGTCACCAAATCGTCCTGACCACCTTCGCCCGCCGAATCTCTCGGTCCGCCGTGACCAGACCCAGACCTTCCACCAGCGCCGTCGCCCCAATCACCCGGTCCGCTGGATCTTTCGGATAGCCCGCAGGCAATGACAGCATGCGCGCACATGTCCGAGCGTTGATCGGCAGCACCACAAACCTGCGTTCAAGCTCGGCTAAGAAAGACTCCAGGCTCACTGCCAGATTAAAGCGCCGCTTGCCGAAAAGGGTGACTATTTCCACCAGGGTCATTGCAGAAATTGCCAGGCCAGTCCCTTTCCCTCGCGCCTCATCTATCACAGCCTGCGCTCCCTTTGAAATTCTTTCAGGTTCCAGCGCCAGCCAAACCACAACGTGCGTGTCTAGCAGGATCAATAGAGATCGCCCCACTCTTCCGGAGTAAGCGCGGGCGACACAATATCCCCAACGATCTTCCCCTTGCCCTTGAGAAAGCCATAAATATCGTCCTTCTCCGCGTCTGCCGGAACCAGCTTCACCACGGGCCTGCCGCGTTTCGTGATCACAATCGTCTCGCGCTTCGCCTGCACTTCGTCCATCACCTTAAGGCAATGCACCTTAAAGGCACCCGCGGCCATGGTTTTCATACCGAACCTCTTATGTACATAGTCATTATACCATGGTCACGACCACGAATTCGCGAGGTCTTGCCCCACATTTCGCGCTTTTCGAGAAGCGGCCCGTTGTGCCCGTCTACTTCGGCATCACCGCAACATTCTCCTTCGGCATGGCGTCCAGCGTGGCCTGATCGATGCCGAGATGCGCCAATACCAACTCCGGTGGTGTATGCCTCAGCCACTCCGAGAGTGAAAGATCCTGATATGCGCTGGCCTTGAACATTTCCAGAAACTTCAGATCTGTGTCACCAATATTCTGGATGTAATGCGGCAGCGTTTTCTGAATATAGCCAACGTCTCCAGCCTGAAAGTCCATGGTGCGCGCCCGGCCTCCGGTGGCGAACACGGTCATTCTTCCGGAGCCGCTGATGTAGTACTGCCATTCATCGGCGTTGGGATGCCAGTGCAGTTCGCGAATCCCTCCCGGATGGACGGTGACAATCGCCGCCGCCATCGTCGTCGAGACTTTGAACTTGCTCGAATCAACGATCTTCACCTCACCACCCTTGGTGCGCTTGGTAACCGGTAGTTGTCCCGTCCGAAAGGCAAAATCCTGCGGCGATGGCCCTATCGAGCCGGCGGCCATCTTCTGGTCGTCAGCCAGCGAGCCGGGAACAGCGGCCTGGAAAATAAACTTCTCTTTCCGCGGCATTTTTTCCATCGCCTGCTGGCTCACGCCGAAGTTGGCCGAGAGCACGTCATGCGGAGTGTGCGCCATCCAGTCGGTGAGCAGCACCGTCTCGTATTCCGAGAAATTTCCATCGTCAAATACCAGCAGAAATTCACAGCCGTCGGGACCAAGCCCTTGAATCGAATGTGGAATTCCGGGAGGGAAAAACCACAGTTCCCCCTCCGCCACGTCGCTGACAAAACTCTTGCCCTCTAAATCCACCGCCGTGATTCGCGCAGTTCCGTACAGCATAATCGCCCACTCGGCCGCCGTGTGCCAGTGCAACTCTCGAATGCCTCCGGCCGTCAATCGCATATCCACGCCGGCAATTGACTTCGAAACCGGAAGCTCGCGGACCGTGACTTCGCGCGACCATCCCCCTTCCTGCATTCGTTTGTGAGAAATTCCAAAAGGATATTTGAATGCCTGAACCCCGCCCGCGTCGGTCTGCGGCGGTAAGAAAGAATCGGGGTTCTGGGAGTCAATCGCAGGATTCCCCGGACCAGGAGCGCTGGAACTTCGATCACCCTTAGTAGGATACGGATGCTGTTCCTGCGCCGAAGCATCCGCCGCCGAAAGGATCCCGGCAGCCGCCAACGCGGCCGACCCCATCCCCAGAAAACCGCGCCGCGAAACCAAGTCCTTCTTCGCATCGTCGCTCATAATTCTTCCTTTCGGAAAAGAAGTAGAAGACACTTTTCGCCTCCGACTTTCCATTTCCGCAAGACGATACTGGCTGGCACCCGCCGGTGTCAATCCAACCGAGCTGGGATTCCTCACCACGAAATAACGCACCGCGTAATAACTACAGCGTAAGAAATACCCGATTGTGCCTGATTAACCACAAACGACCCTGAGCATTATCAATAACTTGAAAGGAGTAACGCACGGCGGTGAATTCTGTAGTACGCATAGAAGTGTACGTACAATACGACCACTACAAAATGTTCCACGTGGAACACTATCGCAAAACGTTCGCTTTTGGAGGACTACGAGAGTCGGGGCGTAGTGATAGCCCCTTCGGAAGCCGACCGTACCAGCGCCGCGTATTTGGCGAAGACGCCGGTCTTATAGCGCGCCGCCGGGGCCTTCCACTCCGACAGCCGCCGCGCAATCTCGGCGTCGGAAATCTCCAGCTCCAGCCGTCGGATCTTGGTATCAATAGTGACGCGGTCGCCTTCGCGGATGGCAGCAATCGGCCCGCCCAGAGCCGCTTCCGGAGCCACGTGACCAACCATCAGACCGCGCGTCGCCCCGCTGAAGCGTCCATCGGTGATCAAAGCGACGCTCTCGCCCAGACCCTCGCCAACGATAGCCGCAGTCACGCTGAGCATCTCGCGCATCCCAGGCCCGCCCTTCGGGCCTTCGTAGCGAATCACCACCACATCCCCAGCCTTGATCTGCTTGCTGGTCACGGCTTGCATCGCCGCTTCTTCGGAATCGAACACCCGCGCCGGCCCGGTATGCGACAGCCGTTCGTGGCCGCTCATCTTCACAACCCCTCCGCCCGGAGCAAGATTCCCCTTCAAGATCACCAGCCCGCCGGTCGTCTTCAGCGGCTTACTTAAAGGAGCGATCACCGTCTGCCCGGGAGTCTCTTTCGCCGCGTTCGCCTCTTCGGCAAAGGTCTTCCCGGTCACCGTCATCGTCGAGCCATCGGCATATTTGCCATCGAGTAGCCGCTTGGCGATCACCGGAATTCCGCCGGCCGCATCCACATCCGCCGCTACGAATTTTCCCGCAGGCTTCAGATCGGCGAGCAACGGCGTACGTTCGCTGACCCGCTGGAAGTCGTCAATCTCCAGCGGCAGCCCCATCTCACGCGAGATCGCTAGCAGGTGAAGCACGGCGTTGGTCGAGCCGCCCGTCGTTGCCACGCCCGCGATCGCATTCTCGAATGCCGCATGGGTCAAAATATCGCTGGGACGAATCCCGCTCTTCAGAAGATTCATGACCACTTCGCCGCAACGGAAGGCGACTTCGTCCTTGCGCGGATCCATCGCCGGAATCCCGTTGAATCCCATGGGCGATAGCCCGATCAGTTCCATCACCGTGGACATGGTATTAGCGGTGTACTGCCCGCCACATGCGCCCGCGCCCGGACACGCGACATTCTCCAGCGCCAGCAGATCGGCGTCGCTCATCTTGCCGGCGGCATTAGCGCCGACGGCTTCGAACACATCCTGGATGGTCACGTCTTTGCCGCGAAACTTCCCAGCCGCGATCGTTCCGCCGTACAGCACGAGGCCGGGCAGGTTCATGCGCGCCAGCGCCATGGCTGCGGCGGGAATCGTTTTGTCGCAGCCAACAACGCAGACCACGGCGTCAAAAAGTTGCCCTCGGCAGACCAGTTCGATGGAGTCGGCAATCACCTCGCGGCTCACGAGCGAGGCCTTCATGCCTTCGGTGCCCATGGTTTCGCCGTCGGAAATGGCGATGGTGTTGAACTCCATCGGAGTGCCGCCTGCCGCGCGAACTCCTTCTTTTACCCTGGCCGAAAGCCGCCGCAGGTGGAAGTTGCAGGGCATGGTTTCGATCCAAGTGTTGGCAACGGCGATCAAAGGTTTAGCGAGGTCGGCGTCGGTGAAGCCGATAGCTTTGTACATGGCGCGCGCCGGAGCCTGATCGCGTCCGTCAGTGATGCCGCGACTGCGGTGTTTGAGGTCGATGTCCATGGGGTTGATGCGGACAGTTTAGCTGATGGAAAAAGTTTGTTCTCAGTCCCAGTGAAAACATTTTCCTGAGAACTCAGAACTCATGGAATTTTCTTCTAGCCATTTACCACTTTCGCCGGCGGCCTCGCCTCGGTGGCTTTCTTTTTCTCCGACGGCAGCCACGACATCATCGCGCGCAATTGCTCGCCTACTTTTTCAATGGGATGCTGCTTCGCGCTCTCGCGAAGTTTGGCGAACTTCTTGCCACCCTTTTTATTCTCTTTAATCCATTCCTTGGCGAAGTCGCCGTTCTGGATTTGCTTCAGCACTTTCTTCATCGCTTTGCGGGTGTCGTCTCCCACAATTTTTTCGCCGCGGGTCAGGTCGCCATACTCGGCCGTGTTTGAAATCGAATAGCGCATCCGGCTCAGTCCGCCTTCGTAGATCAGGTCGACGATCAGCTTCACCTCATGCACGCACTCGAAGTACGCGATCTCGGGAGCGTACCCGGCTGCCACCAGCGTCTCAAAACCTTTCTGCATCAGCGAAGTCAAACCGCCGCAGAGCACCGCCTGCTCGCCGAACAGATCGCTCTCGGTTTCTTCCCTGAAGGTCGTCTGCAACACGCCGGCCCGCGTCGAACCGATGCCGTGCGCATAGCTAAGCGCGAATTCGTGCGCTCGTCCGCTGGCATCCTGGTGGATGGCCAACAACGAAGGCACGCCGCCGCCCTGCGCATAGACGCGCCGCAGCAAATGGCCGGGGCTCTTCGGCGCGATCATCACCACGTCCACATCTTTCGGAGGCTTGATGGTTTTGAAATGAATCGAGAAGCCGTGCGAGAAGCCGAGAATCTTTCCCTTGCGCAGATGTGGCTTGATGGCCGATTCGTAGAAGTCAGCCTGGGTCTCGTCGGGCGTAAGAATCTGAATCCAGTCGGCGCGCTTGGCGGCCTCGGCGGGAGCGACCACGGCCATTCCATCCGCGCGCGCCTGCATGGCCGAACCCCGCGCGGGATCGAGCCCGATGATTACGTCATATCCGCTGTCACGCAGATTCTGCGCCTGCGCGTGTCCCTGCGAGCCGTAGCCGAAAACGGCGATGGTCTTGCCCTTCAGAGCGGAAGGATTGGCATCATTTTGATAGAAAACTTTGGCCACTGGAAACTCCGTTATGGATGTGGGCTGAAATGCTGAATCATGCTTAAAAGCAAAACCGACCGATCGGTCGGTTTAAGAAATGCTACCCGCATGGACCTTTCGGTGTCAACCCCAGGAGTCTTTCGAGGAAATTCCAGCGCATCATTCGGTCCGGAAAGGATTTAGAACTCGAAGTAAGCGCCAGCACGTGCAGGATGCGTATTGCCGCCGGTTCCCGTGGCTGGGAGCAAGCCTTCTTCAATTCCATGCAGACTTTCCCAGGCGGCCTCGGTCAGCGCCGGGTCGGCTCCAACAATGTCGCGGATCATGTGCCATGCGGCGAGATTGAGAGCGCCCTCCGGTGCCGGACCCATCGCCAGTGAAACCGAGCACTGCGGGCAGAAACAGATGCGCTGGGCGGAAGATTTCTGTCGCGGCCTGACTCCCACGGTCTGCGCGAACAAGTACACGCCAACCGATTTTTGTCCGGCCTCGAGTTCCCGGCTGCAGCGAAGGCAATACAAGTTATCCAAAAGTCCCGTCCCCGATTGTTGCCAAGATCTATTCACGCTACTGTCTCCAAACCGCCGCCGTTGGCACAAGTATGTAGAAGGATTCCCGCCAGTACGCTCGCATTATCCACAGCGCCGAACCAAGCTTTGCTCTAGCCAGAAGCGGATAGCAGCGTGCACTCTAAGTGCCATGGGAGTTGATTCATCGGCAAAGTCTCTGCGAAGGTCACGGCTTTCGAAAAGACGCCAGCAGGTCGCCGCCGTTTGTTACCGCATCGGCACAGGCGGCATCGAGTTCTTGCTGGTCCAGACCCGCAGCGGGCGTTGGATATTCCCCAAAGGCGGCGTCGAACCTGGCCTCACTCGCGCGCAGTCCGCCGCGCTTGAGGCTTTTGAAGAGGCCGGCGTTCATGGCCGGATCGAAGAAATTCCCTTCGCGCGATATTTTCGTTGTGCGCCCGACCAGGCTGCTTCGAGATCAACGCAGCCGGAAGTTGATATTGATATTACCGTTGCTGCCCACCTTTGCGAAGTGGATCGTTTAGAAAAGCCCCAGGAATCGAACCGCCGACCGACCTGGTTTCCCGCGGAAAAAGCGCGGCAGCGTCTGATCAAAGACCGAACGCCGGAGTTCGGAGCTGAACTCGCCCGCGTCATCGACCGTGCTGTGTCCAGGATCGACCGTCTGCGAAGCGCGGCAGATCGCAGGCGGAAAGACAGTCTGCAGAAAGACAGTCTGCAGGTTGTCTATTTCGACCTTCTTGAAAACCGTCGTCCTCTTGCCGAACTCCGCGCAGTCGCGCTGCAGGCTCACCTCCGAAAAGCACATTATCTCGATGCCCGCCGCAACCTCTGCCCTCCGGTCCTGAGGCTGGGAAGTGGGAAGAACTCCCACGCAGAAACAACTCACAACGTCACCGCGATCGACACCGGGCGCGGAGCTGGGCCATCGAAGCGAAACGGCTCTTCAACCAGACGACCATCAGGCAAACTCCAAGTAGCCAAACTCTAGACAGCCTTTCCCGATTCGCGATACCCTCCTCGCCATGGATACCGACCGTCGAACTTTTCTCGTAGGTGCCGCCGCTGCGGCCGCAGTTCTGTCAAACCCACATCTTTCCCTCGCAGATAAAGTCGGTGCGAGTCAGGCCAGCGCAAGCCAAGCCGACCTCCAGCCCATCTGGAAGGAGATCGAGAAGCGTCATGACGAATCGGTGAAACGGCTGCAAACCTGGATTCGCCAGTCCTCCATCGCCGCCGAAAATCGTGCCGTGAACGAAGGCTGCGACCTGACGATGCAGATGCTGCGCGACGCCGGATTCCAGTCGGTGACGAAGGTCCCAACCGACGGCCAGCCGGGGATCTTTGCAACGCTCGATGCCGGAGCCCCACGCACGCTCGGCGTTTACTTCATGTACGACGTGAAGCAGGTCAACCCAGCCGAGTGGTCTTCGCCTCCGTTTGAAGCGGCGCTGGTTGATAAACCGGGATTGGGCAAGATCGTCGTCGGCCGCGGCGCGGTGAATCAGAAAGGACCTGAGGCTACGTTCCTGGCCGCATTGCACGCGATTCGCGGCGCTGGACGCAAGCTTCCTGTGAATCTTGTGCTTGTGGCTGAGGGCGAGGAGGAGATTGGCTCGCCGCATTTTGCGCAAATTGTGCACCGGCCCGAGGTGATTGCGGCTTTGAAGAAGTCGGAAGGTATCTTCCTACCCGACGCGGCACAAGATCTCGACGGCAGCGTTACCGTCGAACTCGGCGCTAAAGGCGTCGTCGAACTCGAACTGGTTTCTAGCGGCGAGCGTTGGGGACGCGGCCCCGACCATGATGTTCACTCCAGCGAAAAGGCGCGCGTCGATAGTCCGGCATGGCATTTGATTCATGCGCTCAACACGCTCGTCTCGGCAGACGGCAATGATCCCACTATTCCTGGATTCGCCGACAAGGCGCGACCGCTCTCCGCGGCTGAGAAGCAGATGATTCAGGTCGCCGCGAAGCGGATGGATGAAAATCTTGCGAAGAAAGCTTTTGGCGTGAAGCGCTGGATGCGCGACGTGGGCTGGGAGGAATCGCTCGAACTATTGATGTCTCGTCCGACGGTCAATATCGAAGGCCTGGTTGGCGGCTACACCGGGCCGGGCGGCAAGACGATTCTTCCCCATCGCGCAGTGGCGAAAATCGACTTGCGGCTGGTGCCCGACATGACCGCCGCTGGATCTCTGGCCGCTTTGAAAGCGCGTCTCGCCGATCAGGGATTCGGAGACATCGAAGTCAACATGACAGGCGGCTACGATCCCAACAGCACATCTGCCGACGCCGGCATTATCAAGACCGAGCTGCAGGTATATCGGAATGCGGGCATCGATCCGATCGTTCTGCCGCGCAGCCCAGGATCGTGGCCGGGTTACGTTTTCACCGGCGATCCCTTGCATTTGCCCGCCGGAGGATTCGGCCTGGGACACGGCGACGGGGCGCACGCTCCAAATGAATATTTCCTGATCGAGTCGGCGAATCCGAAAGTGCAGAGCATGGACGGAGCCGTGCGCTCCTACGTGGAATTCCTGTACGCGATGGCGGCGTGATTGAAAATCACTCGAGGAATGCGCACAGTGGAGTGCATCCAGTGGAGCCGAAATCCATTCCGCGATACCATCTCTGGTGATGCTTCGCGAAGCTACCGTTGCACCTCGGCACGAAAACCGGCATGAACCCCGGCAGGAACCTCGCCAGGAAATCCTGCGCACCGCCGCCCGCCTCTTTCAACAGCGCGGATACGATGCCACCTCCATGAACGATGTCGCCGCGGCCCTCAAACTCTCCAAAGGCGGCCTCTATCACCACTTTCAGTCGAAAGACGAAATCCTGTTCCACATCATGTCGCACGCCATGGAGATCACCGAGGAGCGAGTCATCAACGTGGTGCGCCGCATTGATGGAACCAGCGTTGCCGGAGCCAGCGCTGCCGGAGCCCGCGTTGACGTGGCCGAAGAGCGTCTGCGAACGTTGATCCGCTTGCACATCCAGGTTGTGCTCAGTCCCGCAGACCGCGAGATCACGGTCATGCTGCACGAGAACCATCCGCTGCCGCCAGCGCTCCGCCGCAAGATCAACGCACGCAAGAAGGATTACGTACATTTTGTCGAAAACCTCATCGCCGAAGTACAGCGCAATGCCCAACGCAAGCGCAATTCCCCGTCAGTGGTCACGCCGCGCGCGGCCGCCTTTGCCCTCGTCGGCATGATCAACTGGATCTATCAGTGGTATAAGCCCGATGGTTCACTAACGGGAGAAACGCTGGTGCAGCAATACACCGATATTTTCTTCCATGGAGCAATCGGAGGATAGTTCCCGGTTCTCCGCTCTCGTTTCTCGACGGAAAACTGTATGACCCACTTCTTTCACATCGACGACTTGGCTCGCGAACGCTCGGAAAAAAATAAACTCTACCTCGAATTCCTGCGCGTCCCGGCCATGAGTGCCGGCGTCTATGTGCTGCCGAAAGGCGGCACCGATCCCCAGAAGCCGCACCGCGAAGATGAGTTGTACTATGTCGTCCGCTGATGCGCCCGCGTGCAGATCGGTTCCGACCACTCCGAGGTAAACCCTGGTTCAGTCATTTTCGTCGAGGCGGAACTGGAACATCGCATCTCTGACAATGTCGGCCGTGTCAAGCAACTTTTGAGCATACCTATCCGTGCACTCGGAGAAGAGCGCCATTTCGCTCTTGTTGAAATGGCCGTACCAACCACAGGCTCGCTCGTAATCGTTTTTCAGGTTCAGACTCTCGGTCCGACCCATGCATCTCTTCGGTCACGTACTGCGATCATGATTACTACTTCGAACTCCTCACTGAAGAGGAGCGGGACGCCCAATCAATTACTCGGTGTTCGACTGCACACCATCGCGATGTCCGGGCTGTCCCGCGTGCGAACCGAACTTTTTCAGCTGCTCGTAATCCCACTGCTTGCGCATCATCCAGAACAACTGCACGGCCAGGCGGCGGGCCATGGCGACTTTCGCAATCTTCCGTCCGCGCCGCAGCACCATATGAAAATATTTGCTGCGCCACTCCGGCAGGCTGCGTACCGTCACCTGCGCCGCCTCCACCAGCAGGAAACGCAAGATCGAACTGCCTTGCTTGGTGATGTGTCCCAGGCGCCGGCGATTCCCGCTGGAGTCTTCCAGCGGCACCAGTCCCAGATAACTCGCCACCTGTTTGCCGCAGTGAAAGCGTTCCGCGTCGCCAAGTATCAGCACAAACGCCAGCGCCGTTAGCACGCCCACTCCAGGGTGTGTTCTCAGCCGCTGCGCCGCAGGGTAGTTCTCCACTTCGCGTTCGATGGCCTGCGTCAGCTCCGCAATCGATGGATTCAGGCGGTCCAGCAAGTCCAGCAGATCGCGTCGTCGCCGGCTCGCCCACGGGGCCAGCGCGAACGATTCCAACTGCTGCCGTCCGCGCTCGCGCCACAACTTCTTCTTGCAGTGCAAACCTTCGTTCAACGCCACCGCCTGCAGTTGATTCATGACTCGCGTGCGCGCTTGCACCATGCGATGCCGATGCCACAACAGTTGCCGCAGATCCCGGTTCTCCCAGCTCGGCACCCAGATCTTCGGAAAGTCATCCTTCAGCATCAGCTTCAGAATATGCTGCGCATCCTGGCGATCCGTCTTCTGCTTCCGCCCCCGCTTCGCGCGGATCTCGGCCGCGTCGCCGATCCACAAATCAAACTGCAACTCGGCTGCGAGACGCTCGAACCACCGTCCGTGCCCACTGGCTTCCATGCCGATGCGCACTGTTTCGCCCGCACTCGCGAGAGCACGGTAGTACTTCTCCGCCTCCTCGGGATGTGCCAGCCGTTTCTCCTCGACCTCTCCGGTCGTGGTGTTGAGCAAAGCGATTTGTTGAAACTCGGGATGGAAATCTACTCCTATAATGATCATCGTTCGGCTCCTTCTCCCGAGCCTGTTGGTTGGTTTTGCCACCACCAACTTTACTCCGGGTGCGGGTGCCGACACTGTCATGGAATCATTTACGATATCCAGGAGGAACTCGAACTCCTGGTTTTCTTCGCCCCCGCCGAAAAAGAGTGACAGCAAAGCGACGGACGTTTCGCCCCTCCATCCTCGAATTCGGCGACCATTTTTACCTGCCGTTGACAACCGCGAGAAGGTAGAATGCTAGGCTGCTGCTGGCAGCAACTCAAATCCCGCGCCCCTGGCCGCAGAGCAAGGCTGGATCGACGGAAAACAGGATGGATGAAAAGTGATCAAACCTAAATCCCGATGGACACTTGCCACGCTTTTTTTCGCAATTTCGTTGACTCTAATTGCCGCGATGCTGACGGCCCCTTCCTCCGCTCAAACCGGAGCCTGGCTGACGCACTCGCATGACGAGCAACACACCGCGCTTTCAACCGTGGAATCGCAACCGCTAGACGCCATTCGTTGGCATGTGCCCGTGGACTTGTTCCCGCCGCAGGGAGAAATCTTCATCCACTACGGCTCACCCCTGGTCACCGCGGCGAACACCGTAATTGTCCCCGTAAAAACTGGTACGAACAGTTTTCGCGTAGAGGCCATCAACGGCGCGACCGGCAAGCGCCTCTGGACAAGGAAGACAGGCTGGCAGGCGCCGGAGGCTGAGTTCATCCCGGGTCTGGGTCCAACCATCTCGGGAAGCCAGCTTTTCGTTCCCGACATTGCCGGCCGGGTGCTGGTGCGGCAGGATCCCGATTCAAAGAAAGGCGCGGTCACTCGTCTGTACTTCTACGGCGTAAAGAATTACAAGAAAAGTCCGACCACTTACCAGCAGAACGTGCAGATCAATACTCCGCTCACCACCGACGCCGCTGGCAACCTTTATTTCGGATTTGTCGTCCTCGGCTCCACTCCGCTGAACCTGCAAAGTGGCATCGCACGCGTTGCGCCGGATGGAACAGGAACGTGGGTCTCAGCCGCAACGGTCAGCGGCGACCCAACGATTATCGAGGTTTCCATGAGTTGCGCTCCTGCGCTGTCGCAGGACGGCAGCGTTTTGTACGTGGCGGTTGACGATGGAAACTATGGCTACTTGCTGGAGCTGAACAGCACCACCCTCGCCCTCGTCAATCGCGTGCGTCTGATCGATCCGTCCTCCGGTCAGAAAGCTCTGATCTTCAACGCCAGTTCCGCCACACCGACCGTTGGGCCCGACGGCGATGTGTACTTCGGCGTGATTGAAAACCCTTTCCCAAATCACAACGACCGGGGTTGGCTGCTGCACTACGACAGCGCTCTGACACAGACCAAGATTCCCGGCAGCTTTGGCTGGGACGACACGCCCTCCGTCGTTCCCGCCTCGCTGGTCTCAAGCTATACGGGAACGTCGAGCTACCTGCTCATGACCAAGTACAACAACTATTGCGGCTCGGGCACCGGCAATGGACACAACGAAATCGCCGTCCTCGACCCAAATGCTACCGAGCACGACCCCATCATCCCCGCGACACTGGTGATGAAGGAGGTCATTACGATCTTAGGAGTAACTCCGGACCCGGATTGTCCTGGAGGAGTTAAGGAGTGGTGCATTAATACGGCGGCGGTCGATCCCGTCACCAAGTCGATTCTCGCCAACAGCGAAGATGGCATCCTCTATCGCTGGGATCTAACCACCAACTCGTTTACGCAGAAAATCCAACTTTCCACCGGCATCGGCGAAGCGTATACGCCGACGGTCATCGGCGCTGATGGCACCGACTATGCCATCAACGACGCCATACTCGATGCGGTCGGACCACCGAAGAGCCACTGAGGTTCAGGTCTTAGGTCTTAGCGAGCCCAGACCGAGACGCCTGTCCTGAGACCTGACACAGTTATCTGCGATGCTCAACTGCCTTGTGCGATGAAACCAGGGACGCCCGTTTTCACCACTTGATTGAGCCTCTGCCTGGTCTGAATGCGATTGATTTCGTCCAACGCATCTTCTGGAAGGGCAGAGATGTCAAAACTCTCGCGCGCGCGAGCCACGGTTTTGGGTGTGGTAAGTAAAGCTGTGCCGCGCTGCACCGCCCATGCCAGCAGCACTTGCGCCGGCGTTTTTCCTACTCGTGCGGCGACTGCCAAAATGACAGGATCTTCGAGCAGCCCCGGCCTCATTCCGTGACCCAATGGCGCGAAAGCCAAAAGCACAATGCCCTTTTCTTTGCAGAATTCCAGAAGCTCTGTTTCCGGCAGGTGCGGATGTGCCTCGACCTGGACCACGGCTGGCTTGATTCTTGCAGACTCGTAGATGGGCAACAGCTCGTTCAAGCCGATGTCGGACAGTCCGATGGCCCGGCACCGGCCGTGGTCCACGAGACTTTCCATCGCTCTCCAGGTATCGAGCAGAACCACTCCGCTGTCATAGAGGACATTGCCGTTTTGATCCCGCGGGTCCTGCTCATCTCCGGGTTGAAATGCAAAGGGAGTATGAATGAGGTAAAGATCCAGATAGCTGAGCCTGAGTCGGTCGAGACTCGCCTCGAAAGCCGGTTCGACGCGTTCCGGCCGGTGATTCGAGTTCCATAACTTTGTAGTGACGAACATGTTTTCGCGCGCGAGGCCATTCGCGGCAAGACCCGCCTGTAAGGCCTCCCCTACCTCGCGCTCGTTCCGGTATCGCTCTGCGCAGTCGAAGTGGCGAAATCCGGCGTCCAGTGCGTCTCTGGCTGCAGTTCTGGTCAGGGCAGGGTCGGGAATCAGAGTGCCAAAGCCGAGGGCGGGTATGTCGCCGGCTCCGTGGTTGAGCGGTATTTTCGTCAGCGGCAGGTCAGAAGAAATATCAGGAGATTCAATCATGGTTACATCGCCAACCTGTTTTGAGGCCGAGATCACCGGCCCGGATTCATAAGTCAGACGCCGGGAGTCCGCCACTCATCGTGAGGTTCATCCCGAGTGATGGACCTGACCCCTGAAAAGAGAACAGCCCGCAAGCTTTTCAGCCTGCGGGCTGCCCGGTGGACTGTTTGGGATTGACTGAGGTGGTCACTCTCGTGGCCCCTCGCTCGTTCCGGTGCCGGGCACAACTTGCGACCGGCGGATCAGCCCAAATTCACGGATTGTTTGCGAGAGAATGTTCCCGATTCGCCCGACCAAAGGCTCTTCGAGAACTCCGCTTAGAGCAACCGCCCTAAGACTCAGCCACCTCACCTGGTCTAGTATTGATACTTCTACTATGTGAATCAGAACTTATCATCCGACCACCTCCTTTCCGGTGTAATCGCAGATTACAAAAAAAGGCGAGCCGGAGTCAACGGCGCCGATGGGATGTGCCGGAAGAAGCAATAGTTCCCGGTTCGCGGTTACACTGGTTTCGCCGAATGAGAACCATCACTCTGGAGTCGCACTCAACATGCCAGCCGTGAGCGTCGCCGTCACTGTCCTCAACGAGCGCGACGACATCGACGCACTGGTCGAGAGCCTGATGCAACAGACTCTCGCTCCTGCCGAGGTCGTCATCGTCGATGGCGGTTCCACCGACGGAACCTGGGAACGACTCGAAGCCGCCCAGTCAAAATACCCGACGCTGATTCCGATCCGCGATGAGAGTTGCAGCCTGCAGCGTTCGGCCGGACCGATCGCGCGTGGCCGCAATGTTGGAATCGCTGCGGCCTCGTCCGACGTTGTCGCCTGCGCCGATTGCGGCTGCACCTACCATCCCGGCTGGCTCGCCAACCTCACCGCTCCGATTTTCGCGGGTGACTCTGAGTATTCCGTTGGCGGATCGCATATCGATGCAACCAAGTCCACGGTCTGGGATGTTGCCTCCGCGCCATTCTTCGGAGTGAAATTAAACCCCGACGCGCCGACCAAATCCTGCACCGCCCGCTCCATGGCCTTCCGCAAAGAGCTCTGGCAACGCACCGGAGGATTCCCCGAAACCGTCTTCCTCGGAGAAGACACCGCCTTCGATTCCAAAGTGCGGAAACTGGTGACCCCCGCCTTCGCGGAACGCGCCAAGGCTGCTTACGAGCCGCGCCACTACTTTTCGCTCAGCTCTCCGCCAGATGGTGAGCTATGCCGTAACCGACGGCGTTGTCGGAGAACGCCCGGCCCGCCTGGCGCGAAACCTTGCTCGCTGCCTCGCCGAGATTCTCGCCGTTCTCTCTCTCGTCTATTCGCCGATCCCGCTGTTGTGTGTGCTCGCGCTCGAGCTTTATTTCGCCTTTCGCTTGGACTGGAGCGAAGTTCGAAAAGCGTCTATACCCACGTTGGCCGCCCGCCTGGTCTTCTCCCTGATCGTTCCCTGGGTGGTCGCCTGGTATCAGACCGTCGGCAGCATCACCAGGAAAAACCGCCCCAACCGGCAGAACGTCATTAGTTGATGGGGCTCGATTCGTGTCGGCACTCGCAGTACATGCCCGCCAGATACCTACCTTCGGTACTAGCTCTTCCCTAGACTAAGAACATGCCTGCAACGCAGGAAAGGCTTCCCCCAAGTCCCCAAGTCATAGATCTTTCAACAATTTTCAGCCCTTCCACCGATAAGCATCCGGTTGGGCCAGTCCTATATGCGCGAGCACGCGGTTCGCGAATTCGTGGGCCATGGCATCGGCGCTCGACGGGTGGTTATAGAACGTCGGGATCAGCGGGAAGATAGTCGCCCCGGCATCCGCCGCCAGCGACATGTTGCGGATATGAATTTTATTCAGCGGCGTCTCGCGAACGCACAGCACGAGCGGCCGCCGCTCCTTAAGCGTGACGTCGGCAGCGCGCTCGATCAGGTGCGAAGCGGTGCCGTTGGCGATGCGGCCGAGCGTGCCCACGCTGCACGGGATCACGACCATCGCGTCCGAAGGATACGACCCGCTGGCCACGTTCGCTCCGATATCGGCGTTCGACTGCTGCTGAATCTTTGCGGAAGGCGAGCCGATGATTTGACGTAGGAGGTCCGAGCGGCCTTCAACCCCAAGTTCCTCGGCCATGACGCGCAGTGCGCTGTCGGAAGCGATGAAGTTCACCGTCTTTACCCGAGAATCGCGCTCCACGGCAAGCAGAAAGTGCTTCAGAAATATCGATCCACTGGCGCCGGTAGTGGCGACCGTCAGGTTTTCTGGCAGCAAGGGCAACGTTGGCACTCCACGAGGCGTCCAATGACGGCCTAGAAACCTGAGGATAGGGACGCACTAAAAGCAAGTCAAGGATAGCAGCCTGCGGAACGAGAAGTAGCAAGCGACCAACGACCAACGACAAACGACTAGCGACGCATTTATGGCCACCACCGGCATCCTACGATCACGGCGCAGTGCCGCTCAGCTCCATGCCATCGCCAGCGTCGAACGCGAAATTCGCGCCATTGATTCCGCCTCCGGACGCAAGTACCTTCGCGATTTTCGCGATGCCTACACCTCTTACCAGAAAGTCCTAAGCCCCGGTGATGTGCGCCATGAGATTGCCCAAGCCGGGATCGTCCTGGTCGGCGACTATCACGCCTTGCCCAACTCGCAGCGCTACCTGGCCTCGCTCCTCCGCGATTTCGAATTTCACCAGCGGCCAGTCGTGTTGGGAGTCGAAACCATTTTTTCTCGCGACCAGCACATTCTGGACGAATGGGTCCGCCGCGAAATTGACGAAGAAGAACTCCGCCAGCGCATCCGTTTCGAACTCGACTGGGGATACGACTGGGCTCCATTTTACGAATTGCTCTCCGCCGCCCGCGACCACGGAGCATCGCTCATCGGCCTCGATTGCATGCCGCGCGAAGACCTGCGCAAAATTGGAGCCCGCGACCGCCACGCCGCCGACAAAATTGCCGAACTTCGCCGCCGCCATCCAGACGCGCTCATCGTCGTCTTGTTCGGCGAGTCGCACCTCGCACCCCAGCATCTGCCCGCGCTGCTCCAGCAGCGACTTCCGGCGGAACCGATTCTCACCGTTCTGCAGAACGTCGACGCGCTCTACTGGCGTGCCGCCGGAGAAGCTCTCGACCACGTCGAAGCCGTCCAGGTTTGCAAGAACCGACCAAGAAAATGTTCTCTGCGTCTTCAACGCCACGCCCCTCGAAAAATACGAGAATTACCGCCTCTGCCTCGACCGCTGGGGACGCAGCGATAAAGACCACAGCGCACCCGACCTCGGCCCAACCCTCTACAACCTGATCGACGGCATGGTGCGTTTTCTTGGCATCAACCAGTACTCCCCGCACAACACGACGCAACCTAAACTTCTGGTTGACCTCATGCCCGAAGTCTATTCGCGCAGTTCTGACGCGCTTCTCCGGCGCCTGCTATCGCGCAAAGGATTCACGGCCGAACGCAGCGCCGCTCCCTGCTCCGCCAGGTCCGCGAGCGCGGCAGTGTTTACCTCACACCCATCAATGTCGTGTACGTACGCCAATTTCGCATGAGCACTCGCGGCCGAGGACGCTACTCGCTTCCTGCATCAAGCCTGTCGCGGCTTGCCGAATCTTTCGAACGGCAGGGCTCCGGCGTCAACCCGGCGCAACCCACGCCGCGCCAGCGCCCGATCGCTGGATCAAGATAAAGACGACGCCTTTTACATGACCGTCTTCGAACACGCGCTCGCCTTTTTCGGATCGCGCATCTTGCATCCCGCGCGTCCCGCATTCCGCGACAGCGACGTTGCGGACTTGTTCGACGTGACGCGCGAAGACCTCGAACACCAGACTTCGCTTCCCTTCGCTGACGCCGTCGAGGCTCTCGACTTCCTGACCCAGCACCGCCAATCGCGATCCTCGGGCAGCGCAAGCCCCAACCTTCACCGGCCGCAAGTACGAATACGTCGCCGAGCAACTCGGATATCTCACCGGCACCGATCTCTACGACGCCTACCTCGAAGGCCGCCTCACCACCGCCGCTCTGCGCAAGCTTTTCCTCACTCACATCGAACAGCCCGGCGTGGCCGGCGAAGCGTATGTCCATCTGAGAACGCGCCTCCGCTCCGGACAGCGCGCCTAGACTGCTGTAGGGTTGCTCTTGTTCGTTCAGTGTTCCGTTTCTCTCGGCGTCCTCGGCGTCTCGGCGGTTCAAGTTTTTGATCTACTGCGGTATCCTCACCTGTCCCGAGCTTGCGACTATGCCTGACGAGTTCCCACTCCAGTCCCAGACGCCCGACGCGCTCATGCTCTTCGGCTTCTGGTACCGCGCGCTGCCGGCCGATCAACTCCGTCGCGGAGAGCTAGCCAAAACCATGCTGCTCGAACAACCGCTCGTAGTCGGACGCGACCAGCAAGGCCAGCCCTTCGCCCTGCGCGACGCCTGCCCGCATCGCGGCATGCCGCTTTCCTGCGGACACTTCGACGGCCAGCAAATCGAATGCTCCTACCACGGCTGGAGATTCGACGCCCACTCCGGCCAGTGCCAGCTGATCCCGTCGCTAGTCCCCGAGCAAACTCTGAAGATCGACCGCATCTACGCCGGCAGTTATCCCTGCGAAGAGCGCGACGATTTCATCTGGGTCTTCATCCCCGATCCCAGCCCAGCCGGCGCCGGATTCTCAAAGCCCGAGCCCGCGCCCACTCCCGCGCCCGAGATTCCAAAATTCAGCGAGCATTACAAACTCGCCTATCCTGACCGCCGATCTGCCCTGCTCCGTCGATCACGGCATCATCGGACTGATGGATCCCGCACACGGCCCGTTCGTCCATCAGGCATGGTGGTGGCGCTCGCAGAAATTCAATTCACGAAAAACAGAAGAACTTCGAACCCATCCCCTACGGATTTCGCATGAGCGCGCACACACCCAGCTCCAACAGCGCGCCCTACAAACTTCTGCGCCTCTACGCCGACGCCGATTCGATCACCACGACCATAGACTTCGTCCTGCCCAATCTGCGCTCGGAAATAATTCGCGCCGGCAAATACTGGTTCTCCAGCCTGACCACGGTTACTCCGATCACGCGCAGCCAGTGCCGCATCGACGTAGTGGCGGCATGGAATCTATTTCGCTGGATTCCTTTCGGCCCGCAGCTGCTGAAATTCGTCTTCGCAAAATTCGTAGAGCAGGACCGCCGCACCATGGAACTCCAGTCCGAGGGCCTGAAACACAACCCGCACCTGATGCTGATCGATGACGCCGACCGTCCCGCTAAGTGGTATTTCGGCCTGAAGAGCGCGATGCTGGACGTTAAGAAAAATGGCGGCGAATTCCAGCATCCGATGAGTGGACCGGTAACGCTAAGGTGGAGAAGCTGAAAGAGGAAGGTGTCGGCAATTCCGGCAAGGTCTAAGGTTGCGCTTTTCCCGAAACCTGACACCTGAGACCTAACTTATGGCTTGCACGCAGGATCAACCGGCGAGCTTGGGTCCAGCCAGTGCAGATACGTGTCCATCGAATGCCAGCAACCGGCGTTGGGCTTCACCATCCCCTCGGCGGAAAATTCATAAATCGTATTGACGTGCTGATACGCGAACAGAGGCGGAATATCAAACGGAAGTTTGGGCACCAGGTCGCTGGAGTTGACGATACGCCATGACGCGATGGGCAACGTATTGAACGCCTGCACAAAAGACAGATTGCCGACGCGGGGCGAGGCGAACTTACATGACGTCGTGATATCAAACTTTTTCTTTTCCTCATTTTCCATCACGAACAGCGTAGTCAGTGCCGCCCCAAGGCTGTGGCCGGTAACGATGTAAGGACGTTCGGGCCGACCTTTCATTTCGTTAAATGCCGCTCTTCTCGGACTGTTTCTCTCCAACCGCAAATGCAACTGCTCAAGTTGATCGCCAAATGATCCTTGCAACTCAGGCGGCGGGCCGGCTTCCATGAAACTTGGGGCAGTCCGCGGATGCTGTTCGAGCTTCAGTGTGCTGTAAATCTTATCGAAGCCGTGCGCCACCAGGCCCGCGTGCGGAACTTGCGCGAAAGGGACGAGATAGGCGGAGGCGTCGTCCCACCATTCGGCCCAGCCTTCGGTGCCGCGAATGGCAATCGCGAAATCCTGCTGAGTATTCTTATTGCGGGCGACGTAGCCGTAAAACTTCGGCTCCGAGCGGAAGGGAATGAAATCTGACATTCGGATCCAAGCCACGAATTCATACGGATCCGGAATGTCGCCAGGCTGAGGTTCGGGTCTCAGGTTGCCGGGCTCGCGTCTGAACAGCGCGTACGCGCCCTGCACCAGCTTGCCGTAGAGAACCGCTTCGCTATTCACCAGGGGTCGGCCCATGAAGCACCTCCGAGTGGAGAAGCTGAGAAAGATATGTCCCGGTTCCGGCACCAATTCCTGACAGGAGACCTACTCCGCGACCAGCCAGTCCATCGCTTCTTCCCGCGTCTTGAATGTCGTAATCTCGCGCTGCGAAAACGTGTGGAAGTTTTCCATGAAAGCATGCGGGATACTCTCGGTCCCCACCCATGCTGTCTTTTTCACGAAGGGACGGTCGAGCGTCAGTACTTCTTTGATCTTCATCGCCACCGCGTGATCTACCGTGGCTCCGGTCCAGTCAGAAAATGTAACCAGCGAAGCGCGCGGCTCCTGCGCCACGACGACACGCAACTCCTCCAGAAGCAGCAGCATGTCGTGCTCATTGGCGTGCGAAAAATCTGCCTGCAAAATCCGCTTGCCCCGGTGCTCGATAAATCGTATGGGATCGTCCATTGTGGCTCGCGTTTCTAACTCAACAGCGACTCTACGACACTGTAAACCTCACCCAGCGCGGAATCCAGCGCCGCCGCATCCTTGCCGCCTGCTTCAGCCAGATCGGGACGCCCGCCGCCTTTGCCGCCAACTTTCTGCGCCACCGGACCGATTACTTTCCCCGCCTGAATGCGGCTCGTGAGGTCTTTGGTGACACCGACAATGAGCGAGACATTTCCGTCAGACGCTGAGCCCAGCACGACCACGCCCGAGCCCACCTTGTCGCGCAGCTGATCGACCAGCGTGCGCATCTGTCCGCGTTCCAGGTTGTCGACGCGATGGGCAAGCACTTTGACGCCGCGAACTTCTTTAACTTTTTCGCCGATGTTAGCCGTGCTCGAAGATGCCGACTTCATCCGCGCCTGATCGAGCTCACGAGAGAGGCGCTTGATCTCAGCGTCTTTCTTCTCCAGTTCAAGCTTCAAAGCCTCAGCCGGAGAAGCCGACACTTCACCGCCTGAGGGTGTCCCATCCTTGCGCGTTTTCTGCGTAAGGGTGGGCCCAACGAGGCGCAGCGACCACTCCTTCTAATTCGTGATCTTTGCGGAAGTGGCGCAGCGACCCCTCGCCTGTAACCGCCTCGATGCGCCGCACGCCCGATGACACGCTTCCCTCTTTCAAAATCTTGATCAGTCCGATTTCGCCGGTTTGCGCCGTGTGCGTGCCGCCGCAGAGTTCCGTGGAAAAATCTCCAATCTTGATCACGCGCACCCGGTCCCCATATTTCTCTCCAAACAGCGCCATAGCGTGATATTCGTTGACAGCCACGTCAATCGGAACATTCTCGATGACCTCGACGCGCTCGTTGCGCAGGACCTCTTTATTAATGAGGTCTTCGATATCCTGCAGCTCTTCGTCGGCAACTCCGGTAAAGTGAGAAAAATCAAACCGCAGATGATTGGGAGCAACCAGCGATCCCGCCTGCTTAACATGCTTGCCGAGAACTTCGCGCAGCCCCGCCTGGAGCAGATGCGTAGCCGTGTGATTCCGCATGGTAGATTCGCGAACCGCAGTATCGACCACCGCGTCCACTTTTTGTCCCACGCGAATCGGTTGTTTCGCGATGACTTGATGCGCGCGCACGCCCTGCACTGGGTAGTAGCATCCAGTCACTTCGGCGACGACCGTGTTGTGATCGTCGGAGTAGAACCATCCCCGATCGCCAACCTGTCCGCCAGACTCGGCATAGAACGGAGTGTGGTCAAGGATAACCTCGCCGGATTCGCCGGGCCTGAGTTCCTGCGCGCCATGATTGCCCTTGATGATGGCAAGAACTTCGCAGTTGTTGGAGCGCGTCTGGCGATAGCCTTCGAACTCTGATTTCGGAAGGTGCTGGTAAGCGGGATTGGCGGTCTGCTTGGCTGCGCCCTTCCAGGAGGCACGGGCACGGGCTTTCTGCTCAGCCATTGCCGCTCAAAGCCGACTTGATCGAAACCGATGCCTTGGTCTCGACAGCGTCTTCAATAAAGTCCTTTGGCAGCCGAACGTGTCATAAAGTCTTGAAGGCCGCCGCACCGATTAACACTGCGCTCGCCGAAACTGCTGACGCAATTCCGTCGACTCCGATTTTTCTCAAAGTGGATTCGACCGACTTTCCCACTTTCGTACGTTGGGCAGCATCGAGTCTAGCGTGCGACAGTTCTTGTTCGAGCGTGCTCAAGCCCAGATCGAGCGTGTGGCAAACCGTTTCTCTTCCGCCAACACAGCCTTCGATACGCGCTCCGCCGACTCGTTCAATTCCGGATACGCATCCTGCATCAGATCACGCACAGCGAACACCATCTCGTACAGAAACGGTTTCGTCTGCCCAAGCAGTCGTCCATGAGTAATTGCGCGCCGGATGATCTTGCGCAGCACATAGCCGCGCCCTTCGTTCAAAGGAATCACACCGTCCGAAATAAGAAACGTCGCTGCCCGCGAGTGATCGGCAATGACACGCAACGAAGCAGCCGACTTCGTGTGTGCTTCCTTGTCGAGTTCCTTCTTGAGCGACGTCCCCGTCAACTCCGCCGCGCGCTTGATCAGCGGCGTGAACAAATCCGTCTCGTAGTTCGAAATCACGCCCTGCAGCACGGCAGCGAGTCGCTCCAGGCCCATCCCCGTATCAATCGACGGCTTAGGCAGCGGCGTCAGCTTGCCCGAAGCGTCGCGATCGAACTGCATGAACACCAGATTCCAAAGTTCGACATAACGTCCGCAGTCGCAGCCAAACGCGCAGTCTGCGTGACCCTGATCGCTAGCCACGACGCCCATGTCGTAGTGAATCTCGCTGCATGGCCCGCAGGGGCCGGTGTCTCCCATCTGCCAGAAATTATCTTTCGCGCCGAATTCGTAGATGCGTTCTTTCGGCACATGCCGGAGCCACAAATCGTAGGCTTCAACGTCGCGCGGAACTCCGTTTTCGCCTTTGAAGATCGTGACGTAAAGCTTCTCTTTATCAATCCCAAACCACTGTGGAGAAGTGATCAGCTCCCAAGCGTAGGCGATGGCATCCTTCTTGAAGTAATCGCCAAACGAAAAGTTCCCCAGCATCTCGAAAAACGTGTGATGACGATTAGTGAAACCGACATTTTCCAGATCGTTGTGCTTGCCGCCCGCGCGCACGCACTTCTGCGAACTCGTTGCCCTGTTGTAGTCGCGCTTTTCGTGGCCGAGGAATACGTCCTTGAACTGGTTCATCCCGGCGTTGGTAAAGAGCAGCGTCGGGTCATTCGCCGGAACCAGCGACGACGAGTGCACCTCGCGGTGTCCCTTCTGAATGAAGAAGTCCAGAAACTTGCGCCGAATTTCGGATCCTGTGAGCATGGAAGGTTAATTCTAAATGAAAGACAAATCTCCACCACAGCGGGCACTGGGGAACACGGGGTAAAGAAGCTGGCTTCAAAGTTTCAGAGGTTTTTTGAAACCTGGCTACACTTCCGGAGTCTCGTCCTCCAGTTCGCTAAGCGTCTCTTCATCCACGTCCCATTTTTTCAGGATGGCAAAGATCGTCTTCGATCCGAATCCGGCGCGCATCAAATTTCGAAAGATGCGGGCGGTCTGTTTCTGGTCTTTGTCCTTCGGCTTCTGCAGGCGTTTGCGCCGGAGGTAGGCTCGCGCCAGAGTCTCTTCTTTCACATCGTCATAGACGGACGAAACTGCCTTCTCGATGACGTCGCCGTGCACTCCCTTCGCCTTCAGGTCGTTCACGACGCGCATGCGTCCGAATTTCTCGTTGTCGCGGCGATACGACGAAAACGCCGCCGCATACTTGGCATCGTTCAAGTATCCGTGGTCTTTCAGTCGGACGACGATCAACTCCACCAGCGTCTTGCCGATTTCCGTATCGGTTTCCACCCGACCACGCAGCAGACGCTTCAATTCCGCAACCGAGCGCATGCGCCGTGCCAGCGCACCCAGGGCATAGTCGTACAATTCCGCTTCGGTAAAGAGTTTCCTGGGACGCCCAAACGCCATGTCTACATCATAGATGCCGATGGATGCAGATGCCCACGCCCGCGAGACGGGGCCAGCAACTCGTCGCGATTTCAATCGGCTTATTTTGCCGGCGTCATCGCAGGAAATGCCGGCGGCGGCGGCACGGGCGATACCTGCGGCATGTTCGTGGTCGATGAGCTCGCGCCGATGGGCGTGACCAGCGCCTGCTTTACCGAGGCTGGCAGCTTGTCGGCATTCGCCATCAAAAGCGCAATCTGCCACATCTGAGTTTCAGAAAGCGATTTGCTGAACCCGGGCATGCCGGTCAGGCGAATGCCGTTGAAAATCTTCCAATAGGTTTCGCCCGGCTCATCGTCGGTCACGCCTTTTCCCTCCAGCAGCCGCGGCGGTTGCGGATACATTCCCGACGCAATCGCCGTCTTCGACGACAGCGGCACGCCATGGCAAACCGCGCAGTGCTGCTTGTAAAGCTCGGCGGCGGCCAGGTAACTGGCTTCGCTCGGCTGGATCGGGACATCCTTCGGCGCGTCTTTCGTGATGCGCGCGCTCAAAGCTTTGCCTGCCAGGAATTCCTCGAAAGGCATGGCCGAGTCGGTGGTGGCAACCGGAGCTTTGCCGCTCGCGAAATAGAGGTAGCACCCGAGGGGCATCAGGATGACGCCGACCAGCAGTCCGATGACGAATTTCATTGTTGATCCAGTTTTACCAAGATTTTACAAATCCAACTTTACCATCCGCATCCAAATTCTGTTAACCGGCATACAATTTTTAGGGAAGTCGCAGCAAGAAGAAAAACATCATCGCGTAAGAAGTTGGCGGAAGAACCTTGGCAAACGGCGTTCCGAATCCGGTGGATGTATTCGTAGTCGGCGGCGGACCCGCGGCCTGGCCGCGGCCATCGCGGCGCGCCGTCACGGTATGAGCGTGGTACTCGCGGATGGCGCGATTCCACCGATCGACAAGCCGTGCGGTGAAGCATTGCTGCCGGACGGAATCCTGGCTCTCGACCAGCTCGGCATCACAATTCCCGAGGCCGAAGCGTATCCCTTCCGCGGCATTCGTTTCGTAAGCGACGGCAGAGCAGCCGAGGCGGTTTTTCCGCGTGGAACCGCATACGGAATCCGGCGTACACAGTTGCACCGCGTCCTGATCGAGCACGCGGCAGCAAGCGGCGTGCACATGCTGTGGCAGGCGCCGGTCACCGGCCTTCATCTGGAAGGCGCGATTGTCGCGAGAGAATTAGTGCGCGCCCGCTGGGTAGTGGGCGCGGACGGAACCAGTTCGCGCGTCCGCAGCTGGGCGCAGCTCACTAAACCCGATCTGATCGGAACCCAGAAAGACAGTCGGCGTTTTGGGTTCCGCCGCCATTACCGCGTCGCGCCCTGGTCCGATTTTATGGAACTGCACTGGGGCCGTGACTGCCAGATTTACGTCACGCCCGTCAGCCGCGAAGAAGTCTGTCTGGCGCTGGTGTCAGCTGATGTCTCGTCCAAGTTCTCGTCGGGCCCGAAGCCGAGGTTCCGTATCGAAGACGCGCTAGATGAATTCCCGGAACTTGCAGTGCGTCTCAAAAACGCCGAATTCGCATCCAGCGAACGGGGAGCAGTCACCACCACGCGAAAGTTGCGGCGCGTCTATCGTGACCGAACCGTGCTGGTGGGCGACGCCTCCGGCGGAGTGGACGCCATCACCGGAGAAGGTATTTGCCTTGGCTTTCGGGAAGCCGCGCTGCTGGGCGATTGCCTGGCGACCGGGGACCTCGAGCGTTATCAAGAAGGTCATCGCGCGTTGCTCCGTCGCCCCACCGTGATGGCTGGCATGATGCTCTTCCTGGCCAAGCACCAGTATTTGCGACAGCGCACCATGCAGGTATTCCAGTCGAGCCCTCGCTCCTTTGCTCGAATGCTGGCCATGCACGTGGGCGAAGGCTCCACGCGCGATTACATCTCGAGCGGAATTGCCCTGGGATGGGAACTGCTGAAAGCCTGACGCATCGGCATGGGCGTTACCTCCTTCCGATTACTAGGAGTTACCAATCGTCATTACTAGCACCAGCTAGCCCTTTCCTCGAGCAGGCACTGTGCAAACCTTTTCACTTTTCACTTTTTAGCAACCGTCAAGTGATTGCAGCCGTAAGTATGGACGGCCGCACCTGCTTGGCATCAGGGTTGCATTTGTACCTGTATGCTCCACTCAGCAAAGTTTGGCGAAACTAGAATATCTGGATTTGCTCTGGGAGGATCCACCTTGCCTAGCCGCTTCTTCTTCTCGCTGGTTGCAACCCTGCTACTTCCTACGCTGGCCTCGGCCAATTCCGCCGCCGTGGATGCGACATTCCGTCACCCCAGCGCCAACGTCTCCGCCGCTCCGCAAACCGGCAGTTTGTTGCTGCTCTCGATCGGCCTGATCGGGATCGCTGGAATTGTGCGGCGCAAAATGCGCCCCAAAACCGAGTTTGGTAATTAAAGTTTTCGCAAGTCAAGTTTTCCTCGTACTCCGTTGATTGCCGCCATCAGCGAAAATCTGATGGCGGCTTTTTTCTTGCTTGTAACTCCTTCCGCTCGCCGCGTCTCCTGCGTGTCACTCTGCACACACCCGCATTTGCTGAGACACACAATCTCGCCTCGTCCCAACACTAGTTCCATTCTTTTCAATGGTCTGGCTCTGGCTCCCCGCTTGCTTTTCCTCCATCGAACGCCCGGAGGCAATCATGGAAGCAATGCTGCAAGGTCTGGTAATCGTCGGCGGTCTGACGTTCTCCCTGGCGGTGTCTTTACTAATCGAGGAACTCATTTTCGGACAAATCGTCCGCACGGCATTCGCCCGCCGCCCGGAAATTCCTAAAGCCGCGCCCAGGTATTGACGCCCAAGAATTGAAAGGAGCACCACCATGCTGCTGCTGAAGTATTTGCTGCTGAGTGCCGGAGTCGCGATGTTCGTGATCGCCGCCGGAATTCTCTCCTACGACGCTTACCTGCTGATCGTCTGGCAGCGCAGACGATTGCATCCGGACCCCGAAGCAGCCGCGCTCGGCGCTCGCCTGGCGCCCGCCATCCGCTGGCGCACTTCGGTTGCGCTCGTGATGCTGGCCTGGGCGCCGCTGCTGATATCGGCCGGCATCGTGATCGTCCCCAGCGGGATGGCCGGCGTGCGCGTGAGCCAGACCAAAGGCACGCTTGCTGGAACCCTGTATCCGGGCGTGCATTTTGTCGTCCCGCTAGTCGAGCGCGTCGAACTGTTCAACACGCGCGACCAGTTATTCACCACCGGCATCAGCGAAGACTTGGTCGCCAAAGGCGCGGCGAAAGGCGACGCAGCGAACGCACAAAGCCCAGAATGGCCAAGCTCTGCGTGTCCAGGCTAAAGAAGGACTCACCCTCGGCCTCGCCATCACCGTCCGGTACCAGATTGACCCCAAGCGTCTCGACTACATCGAAGCCAATCTGCCGCAGCCTCTTGAAAAAGAAATCGTGCCGCCCGTAGTTGCCACCGCCTGGCGCGAACTGGTGCCCGGCTATACCGTCCGCGAAGTTTTCTCATCCAAGCGCGAAGAAGTTCGCCAACGCTCGGCCGAACTGATTCGCCAACGGCTGGCTGCTGACGGCATCGTGGTGAAAGAAGTCATGCTGCGCGACATCGAACTTCCTCAGGAATATGCCAAAGGACTCGAGTCGCTGCTGCTGAAGGAGCAAGAGAACGACCGCATGGGCGTGGAAACCGAGATCCACCAGAAGCAAGTGAAAATCGCAGAGGCCGACGCTGAAGCGACCAAGGTTCAAGAAGTAAAGCAGGCCGAAGGACAAGCTGCCGTGAAAGTGCTGCAAGCCAAGAGCGAATCCGACGCCATGCAGTACACGCTGCCGCTGAAACAGAAACAGATTGAGCAGTCGAAACTCGAAGCCGAGGCGCGCAAGGAAGCGACGGTCAAGAATGCCGAGGCGGCCGGCGAAGCCAAGCTCATCGACAGTAAAGCCGAGGGCGAACGCCGCAAGCTTCTGGCCCAAGCCGAAGCCGAGCGCATCCGCCTGACCGCCGCTGCCGATGCCGAGCGTATGTCGAGCGAAGCCGCGATCCTGAAGCAGAATCCGCTGCTGATCAACAAAATCGTGGCCGAGCGCCTCTCCGACAAATTGCAGATCATGATGGTCCCAGCCGACGGCAAGATTTTCTTCAACGACATACTGCACGGAATGAACGCACAGAGCGCCGCTGGCCAGGAGGAGGGCACGGAGACGGCGTCCGAAGGAAAGGGCCAACGATAGTCGTGGAGCAGTTCTCAGTTCTCAGAAAAACCTTCTGACTTTCCTGAGGCGATGCAATGATCGGTCCACCCTCCGTCCCGCGCTATAATCAGCCCATTCCACACATGCGAGCGCAAACCTCCAGCGGTCTGCGGCCAGGTTGGCTGGCTTCGTTCTTGATTGCGACAGTTTTTCTTCCCTCTTCTTTATGCGCGTCGTCCCTGGGAGACACCGCCCGCCAACTGGCGCACAAGATCGCCGCCGCCTCTGGTCCCGGAGCCTTCGCACTAGAAGTCACGAACAAGTCGTCGCTCGACGAAAAGTCCGTCAACGAAGTGCGCAGCGCGCTCGAAGCCGAGTTGTACAGCGGAGGCGTGCACGCCTCCAAGGCCGAACAAGCGATGGGAACCATCGAGGTCGTTCTCTCCGAGAGCCTGCGCGAATACGTCTGGACCGCCGAAATCATGATCGGATCCGACGAAAAGAAGATCGCGATGGTGTCGTTGACCAGACCGCCAACCGCAGCGCCATTCACCGCCGCGTTGCCGATCACCCTGAAAGCAACTCTTCTTTTCGCGCAAGAACAACCAATGCAAGACGCCGCCTTGATCGAAATGCCCGGAGGATCTCGCCTGATCGTGCTCGACGCCAATGCAGCCTCCGTCTATCATCACCCGGCGAATCCCGCTGGACGCTGGGAACTCGAAGTCTCGTTGCCCATAACGCACTCCCGCATTTTTCCCCGCGATTTGCGCGGGCGCTTGCTGCTCCGCCGCGATCACCTGTTCGACGTTTACCTGCCCGGCACCTTCTGCCGGACGAATTCCAGCACGCCGCTCACTCTGTCTTGTAATAACAGCGACGACCCGTGGCCCTTGACGGCCGAGGACAACGGCGTGCGCGCCTTCTATGCGGCCGCGCGCAATTTCTTCACCGGAGCCGTTTCCCCTGCCATCGGAAAAATCTCCAACGTTCCTTCGTTCTATTCAGCCGCCGCGCTTCCGCGACCGGCTTACACGCTATGGGTGTTCGCCGCGGTAGATGGATCGCTCCATCTCGTGGATGGCGTGACCGACCAGGCGATCCGCGCAAAATCAACGTGGGGAAACGATCTGGCCGCGGTTCGCTCCAGTTGCGGCGTGGGCACGCAGTTGCTCGTTTCCGAGAGCGGAGACTCAGCGCGCGACGCCCTGCGCGCATTCGAGATTCCCGATCGCGATCCGGTGGCCGCCAGTTCCCCACTGGAATTCGACGGGCAAATCGCAGCGCTGTGGCCGGAAAGCAGCGGCACCAGCGCGGTGGCAATCGTAAAACGAAAAGACACAGGATGGTATGACGCGTATCGCATATCGATTTCGTGCAGCAATTAGCTTGCTGGGCAGAGCCCTGATCAGATCACTGGTCGCGGTAACGTCCGTGGCAATCTTCGCGGCGACGACAGCGACCGCCGAGACCCGTCCGCACTACGGTGGAACCCTGCGCGTCATGCTGCAATCCGCCCCGGCCGTGCTCGAACTCCCTCCGAACGCCATGCCCGCCGACTACTGGGACATGGCGCGGACGCTCTCGCTCGTCGGCGATACGCTCGTAAGACTCGACGCGCAAGATCGCCCGCAGCCCGCACTGGCCGTGGCTTGGCAGAGTGACCCAAGCGCCAAGCACTGGCAATTCGCACTGCGCCGGGGAGTGAAGTTTCATGACGGAAGCGCGGCGTCGCCCGCAGCCATAGCGCAACTTATGGGCGCACTCCATCCCACCTGGAATGTGCGCGCAACAGCAGATCCAATGACGCTGACGATCGACAGCGAGACGCCGCTGCCGTCGCTGCTCGCCGAACTCGAACTGCCGCGCAATCTCGTGCTCAAGCACAATGCGAGTGGCGTTCCCATAGGCACGGGCCCCTTCCTCGTCGCTGAGTGGCAGTCGGGCCAGTTGCTACGGCTCGCCGCGAATGAAGAGAGTTGGTCAGGGCGTCCTTTTGTGGATGCAGTCGAGATCGAATTCGGCAAATCGCTGCGCGATCAGGCCATCGCGCTAGAACTGGACAAGGCCGACATAATCGAAACAGCTCCGCAGGCGGCCAGCGTATCAGGTCGGCGCGGCGCGTCGTCATCGGTCTCGTTGCCGGTGGAACTACTGGCGCTGGTTTTCTCCGCGAACTCAAAAGCGCAGGACCCTCGCCTGCGAGAAGCGCTAGCGCTTGCCATCGATCGCAAGCCCATCCAGTCCGTGCTCCTGAAAGGCGCCGGAGAGCCCGCTGCCAGCATTCTTCCCAACTGGATGACTGGCTACAGCGCCGTGTTTTCCACGCAGGCGAACCTGCAACGCGCCCGCACTCTGCTCGCGGACTCGCGGCAACCTGGGCTCAATCCGACTTACGGTCTAACCTATGATCCCAGAGACCCACAAGCCCAACTGATCGCCGAGCGTATAGCGCTGAACGCCGGCGAAGTTGGCGTCAACGTGCAAGTGTCGTTGTCCGGAGCCGAAGACATCCGCCTCATGCGCGTAGTTCTGCCGAGCCCCGACCCCCGGACGTCGCTCGGCGAAGCGGCGCGCCAGCTGGGATTGCCGCAACCCGCACTCCCGTTGACGTTTCACGGCAACTCTTTCGACGTGGATGATGTGTACCAAGCCGAGCGCAGTCTGCTCAATGGATACGCGGTCATCCCGCTTTTTCATTTGCCGGTAGAAACCGCCGCCGGTCCGCGAGTGCGCAAGTGGGAGCCCGATCGTCTGGGGACGTGGAGCGAGGCTGGATCTTCGCTGGCTAATATTTGGCTGGTGGATCAGAAGCAAGCTGATTCGCGACCATACGGTCCACAGCCCGAGGCGCCTTCGCGATGAGCTTCCGCAAGAAACTTCTTCTGCTCTTTGCGGCGACGGTGCTGCTCTGCGTCGCCGTCATTTCGGCGTCGGTATACAGCGCCATCAGGCGCTCGTTCGAGCAAGCGGACCAAGACCGCGCCAATGCAGTCGCTGCTCAGTTTCGATCGGAATTCCAGCGCCGAGGCTCGGAGGTTGTGCGCAAAGTTGGGTCGGTTGCCGCCAGCGAAACCGTGCAGCGCATCGCGCTTGATATAGACCGCGGCGTCACCGACTCTGGCGAGTACGTGGGTGAAGCGCGCACCCTCGCCGCTCAGCAGCAGCTCGATTTTCTGGAACTCGTCGACTATCGCGGCACCATTCTTTCCTCCGCGCAGTGGCAGGCGAAATTCGGATATTCCGAAACCGCCATCTCCGAAGCTAAGCCAGCTGACCCAGCCGGAGCATTCCTGAAACGCGAAGAACTGCCCGAAGGCGCAACCCTCGGCCTGTTCGCCGTGCGCGCAGCCCACGTCGGAGAACAGCCCTTCTACTTGATTGGCGGCGAACGGCTGGACCAGGGCTTCCTCTCGACGCTCGACATTCCGACCGGGACCCGCGTGCTGCTGTATCAAAATCTCGACGCGAAATGGAATCCAAAATCGCTGCTGGACTTGAACGGACCCGCCGCGGGCGTCGACAAACTCTCTCCCCTGGTCGCAAAAGTCCGCGACACGTCGCAGGAATCTCAGGCTGTAATCCACTGGACGTCCGATCCCGCTGACGCTGAAGTTTTTCATGCCATCCCGCTAACCGGTCCCATCTTCAGTCCGGCGATTCAGAACGGCGCGAATTTGAACATCGCGAATCAGCAACTGATGGGCATTCTGCTGGTCGGCAGTTCGCGGCGGCCGCTGATCGAATTGCAAAGGCAGGTCATCTCCACCGCCATGCTGGTCGGCGGGATAGGAATTTTAATATCGGTGCTGGCCAGCCTGTGGTTCGCGGCCCGCGTCACCCGGCCGGTCGTCTCGCTGGCCGAAGCCGCGCGCCGGGTCGCCGCGGGCGATCTCAGCGCCAAGGTAGAGGTTGAATCAAGCGATGAACTAGGCGAACTGGCCGCGGCGTTCAACCGCATGACCGAAGATTTGGCGCAGCAAAAAGACCGAACGCTGCAGGCCGAACGCGTCGCGGCATGGCGCGAACTGGCGCGGCGTTTGGCCCACGAATTGAAAAATCCTCTATTCCCTTTGCAGGTCACCGTCGAAAATCTGATGCGCGCCAGACAAAAATCGCCCGAGATGTTCGAGGAAGTTTTTCAGGAAGGAACGACGACACTGTTGGCGGAAATCAACAATCTGAAAACCATCATCGGGCGTTTCAGCGAATTCTCGAGAATGCCCCAGCCCCAGCGCCAGCCGACGCAGGTGAACGAAGTAGTGCGCTCGGTCCTGCGAGTCTTCCAGGCACAATTGCAGGACAACAAGAATCCGATTGCCTTGCATACCGAGCTAGCCGAAGCCTTGCCCGAAATCTCCGCCGATCCGGATCTGCTGCATCGCGCGTTGCAAAACCTCGTACTCAACGCAATCGACGCCATGCCGCAGGGTGGAGAGTTGACAATTCGCACCACAACTTTAGGCGATCGGATCGAAATTTCCGTGTCCGACACCGGTTCCGGCCTCACTCAGGAAGAATGCGGACGCCTGTTCACTCCTTATTACACGACCAAGCAGCACGGCACCGGGCTTGGCCTCGCGATTGTGCAGTCGGTGGTGAGCGATCATGGCGGCAAGATTTCCGTCGAGAGCACGAAGGAGAAAGCGACGACGTTTCACATTGAGCTGCCGTGCGATTTCTCGGCGTACTCGGCGTCTCTGCGGTAGATTTGGGTTTGCATTTCAGTTGAGGTCAATAACCGTGGCGCAGAAAGCGCACTTGCTGATCGTAGACGACGAAGCCAACACGCTGGCCTCTCTGTCGCGGGCGTTTCGTCTGGAAGGCCACGAAGCCGTCGTCTGCGACAATGCAAATAAAGCTCTCGACCTGGCCAAGTCGCAAAGTTTCGACCTGATCCTCTCCGACGTGGTCATGCCCGGCAAAGATGGGCTGACCTTTCTCGAAGAACTCAAAGCGCAAGGCGTGCCCGCTCCGGTAGTAATGATGTCGGGCCAGGCGCACATCGAGATGGCCGTGCGTGCCACGCGCCTCGGCGCACTCGACTTCCTCGAAAAACCGATCTCCACCGACAAACTGCTGCTCACCGTCGAGAACGCGCTCAAGCTCGGCCGTCTTGAACGCGAAAACCGCGACCTGGCGAGCCGTCTCGGCAAACACGAGATCGTCTGGAAAGGCGAGACCATGCGTCGCGTGATGGCGCAGGTCGAACGTGTAGCGGCAAGCGAAACCCGCGTCTGCATTCTCGGCGAAACCGGCACGGGTAAAGAACTGGTGGCGCGCACGCTGCACGAGCGCAGCCCAAGGGCGGGTGCCCCGTTCATCACACTGAATTGCGCCGCGGTTCCGGCCGAGCTGATCGAATCCGAATTATTCGGCCACGAAAAAGGATCGTTCACCGGCGCCGCCGGCCGCCATCTGGGCAAGTTTGAGCAGGCCCAGCACGGCACCATCTTCCTCGACGAAATCGGAGACATGCCGCTCGCCATGCAAGCCAAACTGCTGCGCGTGTTGGAAGAAGGCGAGGTCGAGCGCATTGGCGGCGAGCGCGCCATCACCGTGGACGTGCGAGTGGTGGTCGCCACCCACCGCGATCTCGAAGCGCAAGTACGCGACGGCAAATTTCGCCAGGATTTATTTCACCGCGTCTTCGTCTTCCCCCTGCGCCTCCCACCGCTGCGCGAACGCCGCGAAGACATCCCGGCGCTGATCGAGCACTTCGCTGTTCAAGTGACCGCCACCAATGGATGGAAGCCCGTCCGCTTCACCGCCAACGCCATGGCCGCGCTGCAAGAGCATTCGTGGCCCGGCAATGTCCGCGAACTCAGGAACGCAATCGAGCGCCTGATGCTGCTGGCAACATCCGATGAAGTCACGGCTGAAACCGTAGCGCAGGCTCTGCCCGCTTCCGCCGCGCCTGATGCTGCCTCGCCCGGCACCGGCCCGTCTGGCCGACCGCGTGCGTGCCTTCGAAAAACAAACCATCCTGGCCGAACTCAGACGCAATCGCTACCAGATCTCAAACACGGCGCGGGCGCTCGGCCTCGAGCGCTCGCATCTTTATAAGAAGGCCGAGCAGGTGGGGATCGACCTGAAAGCAGTCAAGAACGAGGGTGACCGCGGCACATCATGAGTATTGCGGTTGCGTCGCCAATTTGCAGCATGCGATGCCACGTCCGTTTGCAATTTCCCGCTCTAACAGACGACAATCAAATCGTGCCCAGCACCAGCTTCTATCAGGAACCCCAAGCCGTCAGCCCTTTCCGTCAGGGAGTGCTCGTGATCGCCACCTTGACCAGCCCGCGCGAAAAATTCTGGGGTGCGATTCTCCATCTCGGTGCTGAAGGCGTCAGCCTGCGCGGCGTCGACGTCGCATCTTTCGACGATCTGGCCACCCAGATCAAGAACGGCGATCCCTTCACCTCCGGAGTCGTCTTCTTTCCCATGCACCGCGTGGAGCGAATGGAACTCGACCTTCCCGAAGGCAACCTCCTCTCGCTGGCCCAGCGCTTTGCCGAGAAAACCGGACAGGATCCGGCCCCGCTCCTAGTCAGCGAATTTCTGGCACACTCTGCGAGAGATGCCGGAGGCAAAGCCGGCGGAGAAAAATAGCGGTGAACCTCCGCCAGATCCTGACTGCGCCCAATCAGCTAACCCTGCTGCGGATGATCTTCCTGCCCTTCATCGTCATCAACCTGGTCAAACACGATTTCAAATGGGCGCTCGTGCTCTTCGTTCTCGCCGGAGTAACCGACGGCCTCGATGGCCTCCTCGCCCGCACCCTGCATCAGCAAACGCTACTCGGCCAATATCTCGACCCCATCGCCGACAAGCTCTTGATGAGCACTATGTTTCTTGTCCTTTCCATCGAGCAGTTGATTCCCTGGAAATACACGGTCGTGGTGTTCAGCCGCGACATCTCCATCCTTCTGCTCAGCGGAGTGCTGTTCATGATCGCCGGCCTCCGCGATTTTCGCCCCAGCATCTTCGGCAAAGCCAATACCTTCGCCCAAGTGTCCGCGATTTTCTTTGTGCTGCTGCTGCTCGTCGAACCTGTCCGCTGGGTCTGGATCGCGCGCATCACCTTCCTGCGCGCCACCTTCATCTTCACCATTCTCTCCGCCGTGCACTACGCATTTCTCGTGCAGCACCGTCTGCACCAGCCCGCGCCACGGCCAGCAGTCCGAGTCTGAGTAGTCGTTCCCTTCGTGCCCTTGGTGGTAGACGGTTTCACAAGTTGACCCACGACCGCCCATTTGACCCCCTTTCCGGCCCGCCCCTAGAATGAAAGATTCGCACCACGCTCGCGACCTCATCCATCATCATGGCCCTGCGTCTCTATAACACTCTCTCCGGGAAGATCGAAGACTTCCATCCCATCGACGGCAACCGCGTCCGCATGTACGCCTGCGGACCGACCGTCTACGACTACGGCCACATCGGCAATTTCCGCACCTTCATCGCCGTCGATCTGCTCTACCGCTTCCTGCGCCAAAGCGGATACGACGTCCGCTACGTCATGAACATCACCGACGTCGACGACAAGATCATTCGCAACTCCGCCCGCGACGGCGTGACCGTGCAGCAGTACACCGCGAAATTCACTGAAGCCTTCCTGGAAGATTCTTCCACTCTAAGCATCGAGCAGCCGATTCTGGTGCGCGCCACCGAACATATCAACGAAATGGCCGAGTTCATTGCCGAGCTGGAGAAGAAAGGCTTTGCCTACCGCACCGAAGATGGCTCTTACTATTTCCGCATCGCAAAATTCCCCGAGTACGGCAAGCTTTCGAAAAAAGATTTTGCCGGTATGACCGACGGCGCCCGCGTAGACGTGGACGAATATGAAAAAGATAGCGCCCGCGATTTCGCCCTCTGGAAAGCCCCCAAGCCCGGAGAAGCCTCGTGGGACACGGCGATCGGTCCGGGGCGTCCCGGCTGGCACATCGAGTGCTCAGTCATGTCCATGGAGGAACTAGGCCCAAGCTTCGACCTGCACGCCGGCGGCGAAGACCTGATTTTTCCGCATCACGAAAATGAAATCGCGCAGTCAGAGTCGCTCAGCGGACAGCAATTTGCGCGCTATTGGTTCCATGTGCGCTTCTTGCTGGTCGAAGGCCAGAAAATGTCGAAAAGCCTCGGCAATTTTTTCACCATCCGCGACCTCGTCCTGCTCGGGCATAAGCCTTCATCGATCCGCTGGCTGCTGACGCAGGTCCCCTATCGCAATCAGCTGAACTTTACGTTCGATGGCTTGAAATCCGCAGCCAGTTCGGTGGAGAAACTGCGCAACTTCCGTTTCCGCCTGACCAGCGCGCAGTTCCCCGTCTGGAGCAACCCCAGCCATGGCGCAACTCGCGGCCGACACGATCGCGCAGATAAAAAGTGCGCTCGACGACGACTTGAACACCGCCGAAGCCCAAGCCGCCATCTTCGACATGCTTGCGCAAAGCCAACACCGCGCTGGATGCGGGAGAACTTCGCCAGGATGACGTAAAGCCCCTGCTCGGAGCGCTCGAGAAATTCGATGAAATATTCGGCGTGCTGAAAGATGACGACCAGCCCAAAATGAAAGCGATCCTGGACTGGGCCCGAGCCGAGGGCAGGGAAAAGAAAAGCAATCAGCCCTGAATTGCTGGCGATCGCGGGATCCGCACAGCTCAGCGACGAACAGGTCAAACAAAAACTGGCCAAATGGAAGCGGCAAGAAAAGCGCGGAACTTTCAACTCGCAGACGCGATCCGCGCTGAGACGATCACTGCCGGCATTATCGTGGAGAACACAAAAGAAGGAGTACGCTGGAGAAGAAAGTAAGAGATTCTGCATAATTCCTAACAAGCCGTAAGCTTTAGAGCTAACGGCTAAATGCCAACTGCTAAAAGCTGCTTTTTATGCTTTCCCTCGACGAATACCTAAGCGAAGCCGAAAAGGCCCACGGCCATCTCTGCGCCGGACAAGTGCTGGGCGTCCGCCTGGCCATGTTAGGACTTGAAAAGCTGGGCATCGAAGATCCCCGCGGAAAAGATCGCAAGCGTCTGGTCACCTTCGTCGAAATCGACCGCTGCGCCACCGACGCCATAGCCGTCGTCACCGGATGCCGTCTAGGCAAGCGCGCCCTGAAGTTTCGCGACTGGGGGAAGATGGCCGCAACCTTCGTCGACCTCGCTCCCGCGGGTGCATCCGACCACGGGTACCGCGCCATCCGCATAGCCGCGAAAGAATCGTCGAAGAAGCTGGCGCGAGAAATGCATCCCGAAATCGCAGACAAGAACCAGCAGCAGATGCTGGCCTATCGCGAGATGCCGGAGGACGACTTATTCACCAAGCAGTGGGTAAAGGTAGAACTCCCAGCCGAAGAATTTCCCGGATACAAAGGCGATCGCATCGTCTGCGCCGAGTGCGGCGAGGGCATCAATTTCCACCGCGAAGTTGTGCGCGATGGGCGCGTACTTTGCAAGGCGTGCGCGGGCGACAAGTACTACGAAGTTCTCTAGCGCTGGGTCCACCCGACTGCCGGAGAGACCGTCCCTACGGGGTCTTTCGCGACTCCTCATACGCATGCGCCACCCGCAGCAAAGTGCCCTCATCAAAGTGCCGCGCAAACAGCTGCAACCCAATCGGCAACTTTTCGTGATTCTCGCCGCAAGGAACCGAAATCCCAGGAATGCCCGCCAGATTCGCAGTTACGGTATAAATATCGGCGAGATACATCGCCAGCGGATCATTGACCTTCTCGCCTAACTTGAAAGCCGGAGTCGGACAAGTCGGCGCAGCGATCACATCGACTTTCTTGAACGCCTCGTCGAAGTCGCGCGTAAGAAGCGTGCGCACTTTCTGCGCCTTCAGATAGTAAGCATCGTAGTATCCCGCGCTTAGCGCATAAGTGCCGAGCATGATGCGGCGTTTGACTTCGATGCCAAATCCGCCGTCGCGGGTCAGCCGATACATTTCGGAAAGCGTATTCGCCTTGGCCCGAAAGCCGTAGCGCACGCCGTCATAGCGCGCCAGATTCGACGACGCTTCCGCCGTGGCCACAATGTAATAAGTCGGAATCGCAAACTCGGTATGCGGCAAACTCACTGGCACGACCTCGCATCCCAACTCCGCCAGCTTCTGAATCGCAGCCTCGACCGCCGCCCGCACCTCCGGATCGAGTCCCGAGCCGAAATATTCTTTGGCCACGCCGACTTCAAGCCCTCAACCGGCTTTTCAAGTTCGGCCACATAATCTGGCACCGGCACCTCAGCCGAGGTCGAATCCATGGGATCGCGTCCCGCAATCGTGCGCAGCACGAGCGCAACATCCTTCACCGTTTTGGCAAACGGCCCTATGTGATCGAGCGACGAAGCAAACGCAATCAGCCCATACCGCGACACCCGTCCATAAGTCGGCTTCAATCCGACCACGCCGCAAAACGACGCCGGCTGCCGAATCGATCCGCCAGTATCGGAGCCCAGCGTCGCCACCGCCATGTCCGCGGCCACCGCCGCCGCCGATCCACCGGACGATCCGCCCGGCACGCGGCTCTTGTCGCGCGGATTATGCACCGCGCCATACGCCGAGTTCTCCGTGGACGAGCCCATGGCAAACTCATCGCAATTAAGCTTGCCCAGAATCACCGCGCCCGCCGCTTCCAGGCGAGCCACCGCCGTGCAGTCATACGGCGGAATGAAATTGTCGAGAATCTTCGAACCGGCGGTAGTGCGCACGCCGCTGTGACCATGACGTCTTTGATCGCCACCGGAACTCCCGCCAGCGGCGGCAAAGGCTGGCCCTCCGCGGCCATCTGGTCGATCAGCGCGGCTTGTCTCAGCGCGCGCTCCTCGCAGAGAGTCAAAAACGCGCCAATCTCGGAGTCTTCTTTCCGGATGCGCTGTAGAAATCCTCGAGCCAGCGCGGTCGCAGTAGTTTTCTCCTCGATAATCGCGTGCGAACACCGTCAATCGTCAAATCCGGCGCCATCTTCTTCAATCACTATTTCAGTCACTATCTCTCAATCACTTTCGGAACCTCAAAAAATGTCCCGTCAGTATCCGGAGCATTCCGCACCGCAACGTCGTGCGGCAACGATTTCCGCAGACCATCCTTAATGTCCTCACGGATGGCGTATGCGAACCGCTCGCTCCCCTGCCGCGACTTGTCGTTCTATGCCATAGCGATCCGAGACCTGCGCCATGGGAGCAACTTTGTCCGTCTCCAGTTCGCTGAGACGATCGACATATTCAAGAATGGAATTCAGATCGCGCAGCATGCGAGCGCGCTCTTCCTCGGTCAGTTCGAGGTTTGCCAGATCGGCCACGTAGGCAACATCTTTGTCAGTAACTTTCACGGCTTCACTTCACCTCTTTACTTCGCCCTTGACCACGAATTCGATCCGCTTCACCGAGGTCGCTGAATACTTGTTGATCAGGGCCAGATACCGCGGCGCCAAGTGGGCGAGCTCTCGCCGCCATCCCAGATCTGCAACCTCCACTAGCAAATGCCAGCAGAAAAACTCAGCGCCCGAGTCCGCTCAGCGACCGCGCTGCCACACACGACCGGCCAAGCCAGCAACGCGCTCTCGTCCGCCGGCGCGCGATGCAGAGCTTTGGCGACGATGGTTTCGAGGCCTGCGGAAGCACGGTTCAAGGCTGGACTCCAGAATCGCGGATGCGACTGGAAAGACCTGATTGTAGCATCGGAAATTTCTGTGTCTCTTGCGGCGCAGATCACGAAGCAGCAGACTGCCGCCGCAGCCTTGGCCCGCTTCTTGGCAAGCTTGCGCAAGTGCGCCGACGAATACAGACTTCCCCGGCAGCGTTTCGCCCCGCACAAACAGGGCGCGTCCTGGTCGCCATCGTAGAGGTTGTAGTCGTAAGTCAATTCTTCTCCAGCCGCAATATCGCGCTGCGCGATGATCCACATCTTGCCGCGAATCTGATCGGTCTCGCAGTTCGGCTTGCACGAATGATTGACGAACGCGGCCACCCCGTAACCGTCAATGATGCGTTTGCCGCCATCGAGCCCGAACAAATACGTGCTCTGGAAATCGTCGTAGAGGTCGTCCGCCTGCTCGTGCGTGAGTTGCTCGCCCACATACTCCACGATCAGCGTCCCTTTGCGGATCGGCCGCGTAGTGTAGCAACCATAAGAATGAATGCGCGACTGGCGAATGATGAGCGTCATAGATCCTGATAGGGTCTGAGAAACAAAAGATTGTAGTCAGATTTTATCTGGAATCGCGCTTTTGTTGTCGTCGGGAAAGCTCGAGCTACGCGCCGCGGGCTACGGGACATTGCTTTTCCTCGCAGCTCGAAGCTCGCAGCCGAAGCTCCTGCTATCATTCTGACGAACGACACCGATCCAGCCACTGGAGGGCGAGCGACCATGGCTCCAAAACATCCGCCGCGCTTTCTGAAGATTGTCGAAGACGCCAAGCAGCGCGTCCGCGAAACCAACGTTGACGAAGTCAAAGCCCGGCTCGATCGTGGAGAGAATTTCGCTCTCATTGATGTCCGCGAAGACCGCGAATTCGACGCCGACCACCTCCCCGGAGCCGTCCATCTCGGCAAGGGCATCATCGAGCGCGACATCGAGGCCAGGTATCCCGATCTGCAAACCGAACTCGTACTCTATTGTGGCGGAGGCTTCCGTTCCGCGCTGGCCGCCGATAACCTGCAAAAAATGGGATACACCAAGGTCATCTCCATGGACGGCGGAATCCGCGACTGGCGCGAAAGAGGCTATCCGCTGGAGAAGTGAAGGTAAATCGCAGCTCCTTTGGGCATGGTAGATTGCATACCATCCGCTTCTCTGAAAAAATACGGTGAACGGTACTGTGGGGTCCCCCGCGATGTCTCAAATCGGAAGCTTCGCGCTCCTGCTGGCGCTCAGCCTGAGTGCGTACTCTTTTCTGGCAGGCCTGGTGGCCTTATTCGGACGCAATGCCACCTCGGCTCGACTCGGTGAAACTGCCCGCCGCGCCGGAATCGCCACCTTCGCCGCCGTGCTGCTCGCGGCCATCGTTCTCGTAGCCGCCGCCTTTAACGACGATTTCTCCATCGCCTACATCTTCCATCACAGCAACCGCGACCTGCCCGCTGCCTATAAGTTCGCCGTGCTCTGGTCCGGACAGGAAGGCTCGCTGCTGTTCTGGTCGCTGCTGCTAGCCGGCTACGGATTCGTTCTCCGCCTGCGTTACAAGACCGACCAGCGCCTGTTCGCCTACGCTTCAATGATCATCGCCGCGGTGCAGGTCTTCTTTCTTCTGATTCTGAATTTCGCCGCGCACCCGTTCGCCATCATGCAAGGCGGACTTCCCCCCGACGGCACCGGCCTGAATCCGCTCCTGCAATATCCCGAGATGGTCATCCATCCGCCCATGCTCTATCTCGGATACGTCGGCTTCACCGTTCCCTTCGCCTTCGCCCTCGGAGCGCTCATCATGAAATATCCCGGCGAAAAATGGATCCACATCACCCGCCGCTGGACCATGGTGACCTGGTGCTTCCTGACCATAGGCGTTTTTCTCGGCGCGCACTGGGCCTACGCCGTCCTCGGATGGGGCGGCTACTGGGGATGGGATCCCGTAGAAAATGCCTCGCTCATGCCATGGCTCACCGGCACTGCATTTCTGCACTCCGTCATGATGCAGGAAAAACGCGGCATGTTGAAGGTCTGGAACATGTCGCTGATCTTCGCGACCTTCCTGCTCTCCATGCTCGGAACCTTCCTAACGCGTTCCGGCGTCATCAGTTCCGTGCACGCCTTCGCGCAATCCTCGATAGGCACATGGTTCCTGGTCTTTATCGCGTTGACCCTCGCGGTCTGCACGTACTTCCTGGTGCTGAACCGTTCGCACCTCAAGAGCGAACACAAACTGGAAGCGGTAGTCTCGCGCGAATCCAGTTTCCTGTTCAACAATGTGCTCCTGCTGGCCGTCTGCTTCACCATTCTGTGGGGCACGTTCTTCCCCATCCTGTCGGAGTTCGTTCAAGGCCACAAAGTCACGGTCGGCCCGCCATTTTTCAATCGCGTAGCCATTCCGGTGGCCTTGCTGCTCCTGCTGCTAACGGCCATCGGACCGCTGCTAGCCTGGCGTAAAACGTCGCTCGAAAGCCTGAAACGAAATTTCCTTTACCCCGCCATCGGCGCGCTTTCGATCGGCGGCATGATGATCCTTTTCGGCGTGCGTCCCTGGGAGGATCCTTCATACTTCTACGCCACCCTGGCGGCCGTTCTAGCGGCGCTGGTGATCTTCACCGTCATCTCCGAATTCCTCCGCGGAGGCCGCGTCATCGCCGGCAAGAGCCAGCAAAATCTGCTCTCCGCCATGGTCCAACTCTGCCATCGCAACACCCGCCGCTACGGAGGCTACATCGTCCACTTCGGCGTAGCGCTGGTAGTCATCGGAATCCTCGGCACTCCTTTCAACAAAGAAGTCGAAAAAGAAATGGCCTTCGGCGACAAAATCAACATCGGCCCTTACACGCTCGTCTGCCAGTCCTACACGCAGGACGACAATCCCAACTACGCCAACGAGTGGGCGATCATCAACGTCTTCCGCGGCGGCAAGCAGATTACGACCATGTATCCCGAACGCCGCTTCTACAAAGCCAGCCAGCAACCGCAGACTCTGCCGCGAATTTATCCCAGCTTCCGCGAAGATTTTTTTCTGGTGACGGACGTCTATCTGGTCTATGAAGGCAAGAACGAAACCACCGGACGCCCAATCATCAAAGCGCACCTGAATCCGCTAGTCCCCTGGATCTGGATCGGCCTGATCATCATGGTCTTCGGCACCATAGTAGCGTTGGTGCCGAATGCCGCCGCCGTGCAGGTAGCAGCAACCGCGCCCGTTCGCACTCCAGCGCAGGTGGGAGCAGGTGACTGAAATGATGAAACCTATAGCAATTGTCATCCTGAGCGGAGCGAAGGACCTGCTGGTCGCCGCGAGATGAGCACCTGCCCGCGTCGACTGTTGCACGCCGCCGCGCTCGCGCTGGCAATCCTCGCTTTCATGGGCGCCAGCGACACCGACGCCCGCTTCAAAGACCTCGGCCATCGCATGATGTGCGTCTGCGGATGCAGCCAGATCCTGCTCGAATGCAATCACGTCGGCTGCACCTACTCCGACAAAATGCGCGACCAACTGCAAGCCGCGCTCGACAAAGGCAATAACGACGACCTCACCCTGCAAGGCTTCGTCCAGGAATACGGACCAACCGTAATCGCCGCGCCCACCGCCACCGGCTTCAATCGCGTAGCCTGGATCATGCCCTTCGCGGTGCTGGCGCTAGGCATCACCTTCGTCATCTACGTAGTGCGCTCATGGAAGAACCGTCCGACGCCAGCCCTGGCCGATGGCATAGCCATCCCACCAGGCAGCGAACTCGAAGAATTCCGAAGAAAAGCGCGCCGGGAGACCGACCAATGATGATGACGATCGAAATGTAGCGCGGACACTCCTGTCCGCGAAAAGCCGCGATCGAGTAACGAAGCCAGGATGGAAGGAGACCGCCCGATGACCATTTTCGTCTGCGCCGTCTTCACCCTGGCCGCGCTCTACTACGTCTTCTTCTTCCCCGGCGAAGTCTACGCCGGAGAAGAAAAAACGCGCCTAGGCTATCTCCGCGAGCGCAAGGAAGCGGTCTACGAAAACCTGCGCGACCTGAATTTCGAATACAAGGCCGGCAAAGTTCCCGACGTGGATTATCAATCCATGCGCACCTCGCTCGAGGAAGAAGCAGCCGCGATCATGGCCGAGATTGCGCGGCTGGAGTTGGTGGCTAGTCAAACTACGTAGGCAATCTTGAGTAAGATTATGATGTGGGCTCGAATCCAATCCGCAATTTTAACGTCCATTCTCTTCTCAGTCGCTTCTTTGATTGCATTAGCTCAAACGTCGCCGGATCGGTGTACTCAGACGAAATCCATGAGCATTTATTCAAGTGCCTATGTTCATGAAGAAACTGGCGATCTTCTTGGTACTGAACTGGCCATAAAGCAACATCCTGACGGTACCGTCGATGCGCTTTTGTATATATATGAGGGCTCGGCAGTCGGCGACGGCATAGACTTACCAGGCAATGTTTCGGGCAAGGCTTTGACCATCGCTGGAAATTGGATTGAGCACCTCATCGAATACCCTTCGAAAAAGGAAATCGTAAAAACGCACTTCGTCAGAATAGACGGAACTCTGAGTCAAACTTCATTCCTCGGCAGGATAAAAATCGCGGACCTCGGCGAAGATGAAATAAAGTTAAAGAGGGTGAATCACATTTGGACGTGTAAGCCGTGACGAACCGGGAACGAGCCGTTGAGCTCAGGTCCGCGATCGAAGACTCTACGTTTTCAGATTCTGATGACTTCTCCTCGGCGCGGCTAGAATAAAGTCCCATGAGGCTGAACACCATCAAGGAAATCGAACGCGCCATCGAAGCGCTCACGCCGCGCGAAATCGAAGAACTGTACGTATGGCTTGAGCAACATTACCCGCCGCCGATCGACCCTCGCGTCCAACCCGATCTCGCCGCCGGACGCCTCGACACGGACGTCCAGCGCGCTTTAGACGAAGAGCAGAACGGTCGCACCCAGGAGCTGTTTTGACCAAACTCGCAAAGTCCGCCCTACTAGCCGCAGTCATCTCGCTAGCCCTAGCCCAGTCCTCCGCCCAAACCCTGACCGGCACCGTAACCAACGGCACCACCAACAAGCCTGCCGCCGGAGACGAAGTCCTACTCATCGACTTCAGCGCCGGCATGAACGTAGCCGCCACCACCAAGGCCGACAGCGCCGGCAAGTTCAGCTTCACACTCACCGGAGCCCCCGCCCCGCACCTGATCCGCGCCGTCCATCAGGGAGTCACCTACCACCAAATGGCCCCTCCCGGCGTCAACTCGGTCGAAGTCAACGTCTATGATGTAGCGACCAAAGTCACCGGCCTCAACGTCACCGCCGACGTCATTCGCTTCCAGGCTGATAGCGGAACCATGCAGGGCGTGCGCCTGTTCGTCGTCGATAACGCGTCTTCTCCCGCGAAGACGCAGATGAACGATCACAACTTCGAATTCTATTCTCCCCCCCGGCGCAAAAATTGAGCAGGTGCAAGCCCGCGCCCCGAACGGCCAGCCCATCAAGGCCGAAGCCGCTCCGCAAGCCGAGAAGGACCGCTACGCCATCGTCTTCCCGCTTCGTCCCGGAGAAACCCAGTTTCAGGTGGAGTTCACCCTGCCCTACACCGGCGAGATCAAGATCGATCCCAAGCCGCTCTATCCCGCGCAGCATCTGGTCGTCGTTCTTCCGAAGACCATGCAGTTCAAGGCGGCGAATCCGCCCGCCTTCCAGTCCATGCAGGAGCCCGGCCAGGGCGACAGCCAGGTAGAAGTCGCGCAGCAGGCCAAGCCCGGCCAGCCGCTCAGCTTCACCCTGAAAGGCAACGGAGTCATCAGCGAGTCGCCCGGAGAAACCGCCTCCGGCGGCGCCCAGCAGCAGGATCAGCAGCAAGAGCAGCAGCAAGCGCAATCTCAGGGACGCGACAGTCGTTCTAGTTCCAATGACAACCGGCCCGGCGGCGGCCTCGGCGTCCCGATCGACGCGCCCGATGCTCTCCAGAAATACCGCTGGCCCATCCTCGGCGTATTTGCCGTGCTGCTAGCCATAGGCGGCTGGGTAGTAACGAAACGCCCAACAACAGCAGGAGTAGCGACTTCGCCTGCGAACCCGGGCACGCCATCGATCGAGCACGGCGCAGTGCTCCGTCCAACTCCGCCATCCGCGGCTCCCGCGGCCAGCACTCCGACCGCCAGATCGTCGATGCTGCTGGAAGCGCTGAAAGAAGAACTGTTCCAACTGGAGATAGAAAAAAAACAAGGCAAGATCACGCCCGAGGACTACGAAAAAGCCCGAGCCGCCCTCGACCACACGCTGGACCGGGCTCTCAAACGACAATGATAGAGTTCGCCCGTGTAGGGCGGACACTCTTGTCCGCCGCCTTTGACCTTGGTGTTGATCTTGATTGTCCTGCGCCAAAACAGTCCGCTTCAAAAGCGGCGGACAAGAGTGCCGCCCTACACGCGAGTCGCTCCGAGACCAACGACCATCGCCCGGCATCTAATCATTTGAGGCGAAGAACCGAGGCACTGATTATGAGCAACATATTCAAAACCACGCTCCTGCTCACCGCCATGACCCTGCTGCTCATGCTGGCGGGCCGTGCCTTCGGCGGACAAAACGGCATGCTGATGGCGCTGGCCTTCGCCGCCGTCATGAATTTCGTCTCCTACTTTTTCTCCGACAAGATCGCTCTGGCCACCTACCGCGCCCAACCCGTCAGCCGCGAAGATCTGCCGCGCGTCTACAACATCGTCGAGCGCCTGTCGCAAAAAGTCGGCCTGCCGATGCCCAAGGTCTATGTCATCCCAACCGACTCGCCCAACGCCTTCGCCACCGGACGCAACCCAAACCACGCCTCCGTAGCCGTAACTCAGGGCATTCTAGGATTGCTCACCGACGACGAACTGGAAGGCGTGCTCGCCCACGAACTCGGCCACGTGCGCAATCGCGACATCTTAATCAGCTCCATCGCCGCTACGTTAGCCGGAGCCATCACCTGGCTGGCCTCGATCGCCCGCTGGGGAATGATCTTCGGCGGCATGCGAGGAGGCGAACGCGACGATCGCGGCGGAGGCGGTGGCATCGCCGCCATCGCCATGATCTTCCTGGCTCCATTTGCCGCCATGCTGATTCAGCTAGCCGTCTCCCGCTCCCGCGAATACGGAGCCGACGACACCGGAGCCCACTGGACCGGCAATCCCTACGCCCTGGCCAGCGCGCTGGCGAAAATCGATGCGTACTCCAAGCAGCGCCCGCTGATTGCCAGCCCATCCACCGCGCATCTTTTCATTATTCAGCCGTTCTTGGGAGGAATGAATTTCGCCAACCTCTTCTCGACCCATCCCCCAACCGCAAAGAGAATCGAGCGCTTGACCGGAAGGCCCGCCAATTTCGGCCAATAAGTGTAAATCCCTCCGCCGCGAATCGCTGATGACTGATTCCACCGTGATAGGTTACAGTTTACGTCATGAATCGCCTGCGAGTCTGGCCAGATGGACTTTTCAAGTCATGAAAGTGTTTACGCCACTGCACTGGAGGGATTTCCGCTGGCAACCTTCTGGCAGAGAGCGCTGGGATATTTGATTGATCTCTTTGGCCGTCGTGCTGTGGGTTCCAATAGAGTTCGTCTGGCGGCGCTTTATTCTGCACCAACAAGACATCAACCTCAGATGGGATTTCCACGAGGTCGGAAACATCGTTGTCGCCCTGATCTATTGGGGATTAGGAAATTATTGGGGAAATGGCCAAACCCCGGGTAATGGGTCGCGCGAACCAGAGCAGTGTCCCTTACAAGTGCGCGAATGGGGGCATGGCAATCGATCGAGCGGGCCCTTGGCTACGGGGCGGCAGTCCTCGAAGGAGGACTCGGTTTCTTGCAGTTCTTCTGGGATCGCAACCGAATGTGTGCCCAGGACCGCCTGGCAGAGACGATCGTAGTTGATGTCAGGAGAGCACCGCAGCCTCATTCGAAGTAAGAATTAAGAATGAATAAGGACGCGACAATCTCCGTCCCGGGCCGAGGCTGGTGACTCCGGTAACGCTTTCCCCCACTTGTCCGCATAGTAAAATTCAAACAATGTCGAGTCATGTGGCGATCGCTGCCGCCAGCCGCGCTGCCGAGCTGGAAAAATCCCTCCGCCGCGTAATCCGCGGCAAAGACGAAGTGCTGCGGCTCGCCCTGGTATCCATCTTCGCCAAAGGTCACCTGTTGATCGAAGGCGTCCCCGGAGTCGGCAAGACCACGCTAGGCCAGGCCCTCGCCCGCGCCATCGATTGCACCTTTCAGCGCATCCAGTTCACCAGCGACATGCTGCCCTCCGACGTGCTGGGCATTTCGATCTACTCCGCCATCGAGCAGAAATTCGAGTTCAAGCGTGGACCGGTCTTCGCCAACGTCCTCCTGGCCGATGAAATCAACCGCACCACTCCGAAAACGCAGTCCGCGCTGCTGGAAGCGATGAACGAAGGCCAAGTCACCATAGACGCGCACTCGTATCAATTGCCGCAGCCGTTTCTGGTATTAGCCACGCAGAATCCCATCGAGCATCACGGCACCTATCCTCTGCCCGAGTCGCAACTCGATCGTTTCTTAATGCGGGTTCGCATGGGATACCCCGAAGGCAACGCCGAGCGCGAGATCCTGCGCGCCGAAGCTGGAGTAGCGCAACTGGAAAATCTGCGCCCCGTGCTAAACGCCGCCGACGTAGTAGAAATCCAGCAAGCCGTAGCGCAGGTCCACGTGGATGAATCCCTGATCACCTACCTGCTGAATATAGTCACCAGAACGCGCGAGTCCGAGTATCTCTCTCTCGGAGTATCTCCGAGAGGCTCGCAAATGCTCTACCGCGCCGCCCAAGCCATGGCGTTCTTGGAAGGCCGCGATTACTGCACTCCCGAAGATTTCAAGCCGCTGGTAGTGAGCGTCTTCGCCCACCGCGTAGTAGTAAGTTCGCTCTACACTTCTACCCTGAGAAAATCGGAGCAAGCCGAGCAAGTTCTGCGCGAGATCGTCGAGAGCGTGCCGGTTCCGGTGTAGGTGCCGGGCGAAACAATCCAATAAAAATACTCTAATACCTTGTCATCCCGAGCGAAGCGAGGGATCTGCAGTTGGTCGCCATAACAGCTGCCAACTGTCTCATAATTTCGAAAAGTACGACTTCGAGAATTTTGTTTGATGGCCGCCCAGGACGGCGGGACCTGTCGGTGCCCCTACTCGCCCGAAGCCACCGGCGGAGCCGGCTGCAAACTCGAAAGACGCGAAATCGTAGCCACCATCATCCCGGAGAGGAACTGCATAGTGGCCACATCATTATTATCGAACGCGTGAGGCGTAGACGACAGCACCTCGAAAACTCCCAGCGTCCGCCGAAAATGCCGCAGCGGAGCAACCAGAATCGAGCGCACGCCCATCCGCCGGCAACTAGCCCAATCCACCCGAGGATTCGACTCCGCATCATCGCAAAGCAGCACTTCGCCCGTGCGCACGCATTCGGCCGAAAGCCCGCTATCGGTTTGCAGACGCACTCCAATATCCGGAGCAGTACGCCCGGTGCGCGCCCGGCAAACAATTTCGTTGCCCCGCCGCAACGCAATCGCGGCTCCGGTAGCGCCGGTCAACACCTGCGCCTTTTCCGCGATGATGCTGATGCCAGGCTCCAGATCGATCTCTCCGGCATTGATCAGAGTCATGCGGAACGGCAACCGGTCCGTGATGGCGAGGCCGCATACGGTGCCGGCTGGAAAAAGACTGCCGCCGCAGGAAGCTCGTGGATACCTTCGCCAATTCGGTGCTCGTCCTGCTCAGCCTCCGCAATTTGCGGAACCGTATACAGCAGCGACCGCACCAGCCGATCCAGTTCTGCGTCCGCGATGAGATGCGCCGTCTGCTGCCCGTGGAGTGATCCACCGAGCACCCGCGAAAGACTCAGCACCGCGCCGCTGCCGCACGCCAGACATCGCGGCGTGTTGTTGTCACTGAGCAATTCACATTGCACGCAGAATACTGCCGACTGCAAAGCAACAAAATTAACGTCACTAGCCGTCAACGAGCGCTGCATTTGGATGATTCCTTCCGGACAATGAGGAAGGATGAGGGTAACCAGTTGCGCGTAAAGGAAAAAGTGACAGCGCTGGTTCGGCCTGTGGATAACTGTTCCGGCGGGTCGCGACCGACCTGTCGAAACCCCGGCGGCCACTGCGGATCAGCGATTCGTATCAGGGCATGCCTTCAGGCATGCCAAAATTGCTGGAAAAAAGAATGCGCCTTTAGGCGCCGCACGGACACATCTATAATCTCGCCCATGTCCTTTCTCCGGTTCCTGATGCTACTGTCGCTAGTAGTCTGGCTGGGCGGCGTGATCTTTCTAGCATTCGTGGAAGCGCCCACCGTCTTCTCGCCCGGCCTCCTCCCCACGCGCCAAATGGCCGGATCAATCATCGGCCGCTCGCTCGACATACTGCACTACATGGCCATCATTTCCGGAATCGTTTTCCTGACCGCCTCCATGCTCTACAACCGGATCGGCGTCGGAGACGCGCGCCCAATGGCAGCACGCCATCTTCTGATCGCGCTGATGCTGCTGCTGACCGTGATCTCGCAATTCGCCATCTCCCCAAGAATGCACGCCATTCGCGCCGAAGTTGGAGTCGAGGCCGGAGTCATCGACAACCTGCCTCCAGACAACCTACAGCGCCGGGAATTCGACCGTCTGCACGTCTGGTCAGAAAAATTCGAGGAGGCTGTGCTTCTTCTGGGATTGGTAGCGTTGTACACCACCGCCCAGGCGTTCCGCTGAACTCAAGACGCATCCGCCGCAACTGATTTATTCTTTTGACTGACCTAAGACCTGACACCTAAACCTGAGACCTGACCCATGAAAACTGGCATCATCGGTCTGCCGCAAGTCGGCAAGACATCCCTGTTTGGAATTCTGACGAAAGTCCATCTCTCCGAGCAGGCCTATTCCAACCCGCGCGAGGCCCACATCGGAGTCGCCAAAGTGCCCGACGACCGCCTCGACAAGTTGGCCGCGCTCTATAACCCGAAAAAACTGACCCACGCCTCGGTCGAGTACGTGGACGTAGGCGCCATCGGCCAGGACGCCCTCAAAGAGACGGCCTACATCGGCCATCTCCGCCAGGTGGACGCGCTCATTCACGTTCTCCGCGCCTTTGAAAGCGACGAGATCCCCCACGTCGGCGCCATCGATCCTCTGCGCGACATCAAGAATGTCGAGTTCGATCTCATGGTCAGCGATCTGGGCCAGATCGAAAAACGGCTGGAGCGCCTCGAAAAAGATTTGAAGAAGATGAAGACGCCCGATCTCGAAAAAGAAAACGAGCTGCTGATCAAGGCCAAAGCCTTTCTCGAAACCGAAAAGCCCTTGCGCGAAATGGAAATGTCATCCGAAGACAAGAAGCGCATTCGAGGCTTCATGTTTCTGAGCGAGAAGCCGATGCTCTACGTGCTCAATATCGGCGAGAGCACGCAATTAGGCAAAGATCTCGAAGCGGCGGTAGAAAAATATAACCTGACCGAAGTGGCGTCCCGCCCAAACGCCGGAGCCAGCGCGATCTGCGGCAAAGTCGAAGCCGAACTAGCGGAGATGACCGATGAAGACGCTGCGGAATTTCTAGGTAGCTATGGACTGACCGAAAGCGGCCTCTCGCGCCTCATCCGCAAGAGCTATCACCTGCTGGGACTGATTTCGTTCTTCACCGCCGGCGAAGACGAATGCCGAGCCTGGACGATCCCGGCAAATACGCGAGCGCAAAACGGCGCCGGCGCCATTCACTCCGATCTGGAAAAGCACTTTATCCGCGCCGAAACCATTCGCTGGGATCAGCTGCTGGAAGCGGGTTCCGAAGCCAACGCCCGAGCTAAAGGTACCCTGCGCCTCGAAGGCAAAGAGTACATCGTGCAGGATGGCGACGTGATGCACATCAGGCACAGCGGTTAAAAAGTGCCTGGTACTCAGTACCGATTTTGCCGAATCCAAAGCCGAATCATCTCCTCAACCGAAAAAGCTTCACTCGGATTCTCGTCGAACTTAGCTTCCAAGCTGAAGGCCTGCATCTCGAGCGGCACGCTGACGTGGGAACGGGTCCGCAAAAAGCCCCGCACGAAAAGCTCGGTGTAGCGCTCAAGCCCCAGAATCTTCGACTGCACTGTGTGCACTAGAGCGTGAAACAAGCGCCGCTCGCTGATTTCGCCAGGAAAGATCACGACATCTTCGTAGGTCAAAGAAGCCATGTGCGCCAGTTCAGGCAAGTTCGTCAGGCCCAGAGCCTTTGCCTCCGCATAAAAAGGAGGATTACTGACGCGGTGATCCCGCAGCACCACAACCCTGACCTCCGCCAGTATGGCCGCCGGAAAGAAAGGATTCATCGCCGCGCGCTGGTCCGCGCCCAGCGGCAAACCCTGGGGACGATATTCTTTTCGCTGTTCGGAAAAGTATTGGCGAACCAGGTCAATTCCCGCCACCACTTTCTCTTCCGGAAACGCAGAAACTCCCGGCGCCGCCATAAAACTCGCGTCGGAGACGAGCCGGGCAATTTCGCCGTAATAGTCCCGCAACGCGGTGGCCGAAGCCAATGCCTTGCGCAATACGTTGCGCTCGGAATAACGCGCAATATCCTCTGCCGAAAAGCGGAGCCGAAGCCGGTCCGCCGCGCACTCCGCGCTCAGCAACTCAAGCTGCGCGTGGCGCAGTTCTGCGTTCATCTGCACAATGGCGACGCGATCGTCGCCTTTACTCCATGAGAACATCTTCTTGCACTCCTGAAATTTGGATTCCGCGGGAGGGCGGGGGAGGGCCCGTAGCACAATTTCATGATACTTTAACATTGTTAAATTTACGCTGTCAAGCAATAATCCGCTAGCCTTTGCCGATATGACTATTTATGGTATTTACAATCAATGTGATAGAGATATACTCGATGGCAGAAATTTGTTCTTTGGCTATAGACTATTAAGCTGTACGGTGTATAAACAGCACTCACTCTCACTGGAGGCGCAATCGCATGCCCCCGATTCCCGACCAGCAATTGGAAGAACGCATCCTGATGGCTGCCCGCCGCTTGTGGCGCGAGCACGGTGAGAAGGGTCTCACCTTGCGAGGAGTGGCGCGCGCCGCCGGCACCACCACTCCGACCGTTTACAAACGGTTTCGAAATAAAGACGCAATCCAACTGGCCTTGGCCATCCACGTCCGCTCGGAATTGTTTGAAGAGATGTTTAAGTCCTCACGCGTGGAGGAAATATACCGGCGATATCTGGCCCATGCCGAGGCCCATCCACACGAGCACGAGTTGCTCCGCTTGTCGTGGTCACAGTTGTTTTCGCCCGGTCGTCCGCGTCTCGGACGCGTCTGGACGCTGGGGCAAATGGCCGCGCGTTTTGGCGGCCAGCCCGAAGATTACGAACAACTTTTCGACGCCCTTGTTCCTGCTCTGCCACGGCACCGCGACTCTGATTACCGTCGGAGGAGACACGGCAACCAACAAGGAGATGCGCGAAACCTGCATCAAAATCTGCGACCGCATGATCGAAAACGTTGGAGTCTTCCGTTCTTGACCCGAGTGGGCGGCGGAAGAAAGCTCGCACTTGATTTTGGGGTCGGCTTTTGGGTGGCGCAGCGGTTCACCGCTGCGATCAATTACATTCATTTGAGCGCCGGCTTTAGCCGCTGAGATGACACCTTCCGCGGGAACCAACTTCCCCACTCGCCCTAGTGCACATGCATAAACCGGTCCAGCAAAAACATGCAAGCCGCTCCCACGAACACCAGCAGCGCCATCTTCACGCCAGGCTCCTTATTCACCTCCGGGATCAGATCCGACGCAGCAACATAGATCGTAACTCCTGCCGATAGCGGCAATCCAAAGCTCACCTCGTAGCGGAAGACCGCCATCGTCATCACTCCAGCCACGGTCGCGATGCCCCAGCAACACCGATGCTCCCCACGCGAACGCGCGGCTGCGCCCACTCGCCAGCATCACCGACGAAATGGTGAATCCCTCCGGAATCTTATGCAGAAAAACTGCCATAAAAATAATCCAGCCGAGCTTCGGAGAAACCAAAAATCCCGAAGCGATCGCAATGCCATCAAAAAATGTATGAATCAGCAACCCGATCAGAACCGAATATCCCTTGTGAGCATGCACAAACTCGTCAGCGTGAGTTTCTTCTCCAAAATGAAAATGTGGAGTGACGGTGTGCTCAAAAAAATGCACCAGCAAATATCCAAGCAGAATGAGAAACCCGGCGTAAGGCCCGCGCAGCTGAATGCTGGCGGGCACCATCTCGACCAGCGCCGTAGCCAGCATGAACCCCGCGCCCAGCGCGACAAAATAGCGCAGGTACGAGCGTTCCCAATTCCGTTGGACAATGATGGCGCCGCCAAACACATTAGCGCCCGCCGCCGTCAACCCCAGCAGCACACTGGTCAGTATCGGGGACATGAGGAAAAAGAATAGCAGGCGCAAGCCGTCAGCTATCAGTAAACCCATCGACCCACGCAGCCGGTTGGCTACCGCCAGCTATAATCCGCAGTAACTGAAAGCTGACAGGCTGAGAGCTGACAGCTGCTTTTATGCGCTTCGAACTCTTCATCGCAACTCGCTATCTTCGCGCCAAACGCCGCCAGGCGTTCATCGGCGTCATCACGGGTATCTCCATCCTCGGAGTGGCCGCCGGCGTTGCCTCCCTGATCGTAGCCCTGGCCGTCAACAACGGCTTCCGCCAGGATTTGCAGTCCCGCCTGCTGGGTTCGACGTCGCACATCAGTCTGCTGCGGGTGGAAAGTGACGGCATCCGCGACTGGCGTCCGTTGCTAGAAAAATTATCGAAACAGCCGCACGTGGTAGCGGCCGCTCCCGCGATTTACGAGCAGGTGCTGATTTCGCGCGGTCCGCGAGCGCGCGGCGCGGTGCTGAAAGGAATGCTGCCGCAGTATGAGCGCAAAGTCAGCGATCTGCTGAATTCGGTGACGTTAGGATCAGCGGCAGCGCTGGAGGAACAACCCGCGACCTCCCGGCCGCGGAAACAAATTCACAAGCAAATCGCAACTGCAGCGGACAAGAGTGTCCGCTCTACTCAAACTGATCTCCCGACGACCTCGCCGGCGTGCAGACAGCGCGTAGCCGCGATGCCTCCCATAATCCTCGGCAAAGACATGGCCGACGAGATCGGAGCGACCGTAGGCTCGGTGGTCCTGGTGACGTCTCCCCAGGGTGAACTCACTCCCTTTGGCATGGTCCCCAAGTACATTCGCTTCCACGTCGCCGGAATCTTCAACTCCGGCTTCTTCGACTACGACTCTTCCTGGGCCTTCATCCGTCTCTCCGACGCGCAGCAGTTGTTCGGCCTGGGCGACGTGATCTCAGTCATCCAATTCAAGCTCGACGACATCTACCTCGCGGGAGACGTGGCGCAAGTCCCTCGAACAGGCCGCCGATCTTTTTACGGGAAGCCACGGCTTCATGGCCACCAGTTGGATGGAACAGAACAAGCCTCTGTTCCGCGCCCTGCGCCTCGAGCGAGTCGTGACCTTCATCACCATCGGCCTGATCGTCTTCGTGGCCGCGCTCAACATTCTGATCTCGCTGATCATGATGGTCATGGAGAAGACAAAAGATATCGCGGTACTCATGTCTCTCGGCACGAAGAAGCGGCAGATCAGGCGCGTCTTCATAGCGCAAGGCGTCCTGATCGGAGTAATCGGCACCGCCATCGGCCTCATCCTCGGCTACGCCATCTCCTGGGCCGGAGGCCACTACCACTTCATCTCTCTCTCGCCCGAAGTCTATTCCATCGACTACGTCCCCTTCGCGCCGCGCCTGATGGATGGCGTGATCGTAGCCCTCGTCTCCATCGGGATTTCGTTTGTGGCCACGATTTATCCCTCATGGTCAGCCGCCCGAATCTTGCCCGCCGAGGCCTTGCGGTACGAGTAGCCCTCCTCGTGACCACAGTCACGTTGCAATCATTTTCCAGAGGTATACAGTCGTTCGCATAGCCCCTTCCTCCTCATGATCTAATGGATCAAGGGCCGTTTTTCTCCGCGTTGCAGCGTGAGACGGCCAGCGCGCTTGATTCGTAGGAGGGTGAGTTTGCATCTAATCGCTCAAGATCCTCTGTTGAGGGTCGAAGGGTTAGGTAAGAAGTTTCGCTCAGGCGAAGCCGAGCTCGTGCTCTTTGAGAATCTGTCTTTTCAGGTCGCAAAGGGAACGATGCTGGCCATCGTAGGACAATCGGGTGCGGGAAAGAGTACCTTGTTGCACATCCTTGCCGCTCTTGATCGTCCTTCGGCCGGTGCCGTATACTGCGCCAAGTCTCACGTGAATGCGCTCTCCGAAGATGATGCCGCCGAGTTCCGCAACCGCGAGATCGGCTACGTCTGGCAATTCCATTACCTCCTGCCGGAATTCACCGCTTTGGAAAATGTGGCGATGCCTTTGCTGACGCGCGGCCAACCGCTGTCGTTAGCCGAGAAGGAGGCATCGCGCTGGCTCCGCGAAGTAGGACTGGAAAACCGCGGCCATCATCGTTCCGGCGAACTCTCCGGAGGCGAGCAGCAACGGCTGGCGCTAGCGCGCGCTCTAATCACCCAGCCGCAGGTCTTGCTGGCCGATGAACCAACCGGCGATCTAGACGGCCGCACCGGCGAATTGGTTTTTGAACTGGTCGCGCGCTTGCACCGGGAGCACCAGTTAACCTCTCTGATCGCCACCCACAATCTGGCGTTTGCACGTCGGTGCCATCGCGTTTTACGGTTGGATCAGGGCAAAATAGAAGAAGTCGCGCCGGAGTCACTTCCGGCTTGACGAAAGAAGAGACCAAAGACAGAACAGGCACTCGAAGAACTAAAGTTTGAAGAAGCCGGGCACCCGAAAGTAAGAGTGCACCGGTTACTATAAGGTGAATATCGCTAGGGACATTGGGCGATATGAATGCATAATCAAGTAGTACGGTCATGGGTTTGGCGGAGGGCGAGGCGTTTCCGCAGGAACTCGGGGGGAATTGGTTTATGTTCGAACGCTACACGGAGAAAGCCAGGCGCGTCATCTTCTTTGCGCGGTACGAGGCCAGCCAGTTCGGCTCTCCTTATATTGAGACCGAACACCTGCTGCTCGGACTGCTCCGCGAAGATAAGGCCCTGACCAATCGTTTTCTGCGCTCTCATGCCTCGGTGGAATCCATCCGCAAGCAGATCGAGGGTCACACCACCATTCGGGAAAAGGTTTCCACTTCAGTCGATCTGCCCCTGAGCAATGAATGCAAGCGTGTGCTGGCCTACGCCTCGGAAGAAGCCGAGCGCCTTTCGCACAAACATATTGGAACCGAGCACCTGCTGCTGGGATTGCTCCGCGAAGAGAAGTGTTTCGCGGCTGAGATTTTGCACGAGCGCGGATTGCGCCTTTCCACCATCCGCGAAGAACTCGCCCGCACCAGCCAGGAAAAAGCATCACCCCAGCGCGGGCAGCGCGAGTCTTCCCTGCTCAGCGAGTTTTCCCGCGACCTCACTCAATCCGCCATGGACAACCAGCTCGATCCGCTGGTTGGCCGCGATGGCGAAGTCGAGCGCGTAGTCCAGATCCTGTGCCGCCGCACCAAAAATAATCCCGTACTAATAGGCGAGCCCGGAGTAGGCAAGACCGCCATAGTAGAAGGTCTCGCCCAGCGCATAGCGGACGGCGAAGTCCCATCATTCCTAGCCGACAAACGCATTCTCGCTCTCGATCTTTCCCTGATCGTAGCTGGCACCAAGTATCGCGGACAATTCGAGGAGCGCCTCAAGACCATCATGAAAGAGCTGATGGAGTCGCAGAATTCCATCATCTTCATCGACGAACTGCACACCCTCGTAGGCGCGGGCTCCGCCGAAGGCTCGCTCGACGCCGCCAACATCCTGAAGCCGGCCTTGTCGCGCGGCGAGATTCAGTGCATCGGAGCAACCACGCCCGGTGAATACCGCAAGTCGATCGAAAAAGACAGATCGCTCGAGCGCCGCTTCCAGGCCGTGAAGGTTCCGCCGCCCAACGAAGTCGACGCCGTGAAGATTCTCTTCGGCATCAAAGAACGCTACGAAAAATTCCACGCCGTCACCTACACCGACGACGCCATCAATTTTTCCGTGTCGCATTCGAACCGCTATATTCCCGACCGTTTTCTGCCGGACAAGGCCATCGACTTGATCGACGAAGCCGGCGCGCGCGTTAAGCTGCGCCAGACCACGCTGCCCGAAGAGTTGACTGAAGTCCAGAAGCGCATCAAGTTCATCGTCCACCGCATGGAGAACGCCATCGCGAACCACGAGTTCGAGAAGGCGCGCTTCTACTCCGACGAAGAACGCAAGGAGCGCGAGAACCTGCGCGCCCTTCGCGAAAAATACCACCTCGATGAATCCTCCACCGGCGTAGTCGGTCGCGAGGACATCGAGGACGTGGTCAGCCGCTGGACCGGCGTACCCATCACTTCGATCAAAGAAGAAGAAACGCAGAAACTCCTGCGCATAGAAGAAGAGCTGCATAAGCGCATCATCTCGCAGGAAAAAGCTATCAGCGCCCTGGCCCGCGCCATCCGCCGCAGTCGTGCCGGGTTAAAAAGTCCGAATCGCCCCATCGGCTCGTTCCTGTTCCTGGGACCGACCGGCGTAGGCAAGACCGAAGTAGCGCGCACTCTCGCCCACTTCATGTTCGGCAGCGACAAAGCTCTGGTCCGTTTCGATATGTCGGAGTTCATGGAGAAGCACTCCGTCTCGAAACTGATCGGCTCGCCTCCCGGATACGTAGGCTACGAAGAAGGCGGACAGCTGACAGAACGTGTCAAGCGCGCACCTTATTCCGTAGTTCTGCTCGACGAAATCGAGAAGGCGCACCCCGACGTCTTCAACATCCTGTTGCAGGTTTTTGAAGACGGACAACTGACCGACGGCCTCGGCAACACCGTCGACTTCAAGAACACCATCATCATCATGACCTCAAACATCGGCGCGCGTCACTTGATGAAGCGCGAAGGTCTCGGATTCCAGCACTCAAAAGACGAGATGGTCTCCGAGAAAGTTGAAGACCTGGTGAAGAGTGAAGTAAAACGCACCTTCAACCCCGAATTCCTGAACCGCGTGGACGAAATCATCCTCTTCATGGCGCTCAGCGAAGCCGACCTGATCCAGATTCTCGAGCTCATGGTGAGCCAGCTAAACCAGAACCTGGCCCAGCGTTCGATCACCGTGACCGTCGCCGACGAAGCGAAGCGATGGATCTTGAATCAAACGCTAACCGACCGCAGTTACGGAGCCCGTCCACTGCGTCGAGCCCTGCAGAAGTACATAGAAGATCCGCTGTCGGAGGCTTTGATTCAGGGCACGATCACCACCAGGCCGGCGTTCATCGAGGTCTTCCTCGAGTCGAACAAGCTGTACTACCGTCCAGTGGATGCGGAAAAAACCGAAGGCGTGCTGCTGTACGAAAGTTAGCAATCAGCAATCAGCATTCAGCCGTCAGCGAAAGCTGGCGGCTTTTGTTTTTGGTCGTGTGGGACGGACGCATTCGTCCGTCCAAGCCGAGCGAACCAAATGGACGAACTCATCCGCACCGCCGACCTAGCCATCCGTCTGATGCGAGACGACATAGCGGACTATGAAGCGTTGGCCCGTTGGCTGTCCGATCCTCGCGTGCTGGAGTTCTACGACGGCCGCGACCATCCGCTCTCTCTTGCAGACGCGATCAAAAAGTATTCTCCCCGGATACTCGCCGCCGACCTCGTTACACCTTGCCTGCTTGCCCTCCTCGACCAGCCAGTCGGCTACATGCAGTACTATCCCGTGAACGACGAGAGCAAAGCCGCATACGGTCTCGATGCCAGCCACGATGTGACCGGCCTTTACGCCTTCGACCAGTTCATCGGAGAACCGGGGCGTTGGAATCAGGGGTTGGGAACCCGGGCCGTGACGCTCATGCTGGAATATTTGTTCGGCCATAAAAAAGCGTGCAAAATCGTGATTGACCCGCAAGCCAGGAACCCACGCGCGATCCGTTGCTACGAGAAATGTGGTTTTCGCATAGTGAAGTTGTTGCCCAATAATGAGTTGCACGAGGGCAAGATGGAGGATTGCTGGCTGATGGAGACGAGCGTTCCCAGTAACAGATTCCGAGTTCCGGGTTCGGTGTCCGTGACGGCTCCGCGGCGCCCTTGTTGCAGAAAAGACACACTCTGTTCCGCAAAGTCCAATTGACCCCAACTGTCAACTTATGTTTAACTCCATCATCGGGGCTGGCTCAACGCAAGTAGTTTGGAATACGTACTAAGAATTCCAGGGGCGTGAGACCGAGGTGCGTTATGCAGTCCAGCTCAAAGGTAGTTCTCGCTATATCCCTCCTAACCTTAACTGTTTTAACTCTTACCACTTAGTGCCAGCGCGCGGGAAACCGTCCTGCCCGCCGGCACCCTTCTGCAATGCACCATGAACGAACCGAACTTTTCTTCGGCGACCGTTGCCGTCGGAGATCCCGTGCTCTGTCATCTGCACTCGGTTACCGAATTCGGCCAGCAAACTTTTCCCCGCGGAGCCTACCTCGTCGGCCATCTCGAATCCGCTCAAGACCCCGGCCATCTTTGGGGCAAGGGCAACATGAAGCTGGTGTTCGATCGCATCGGATTGCCGAATGGCGATATGCCGCTTGACGCCAAAGTGATCGCGACCCGCGGCTTCAAAGTCGATAAAACCGGCGCCATCGACGGCAAAGGCCACGCCAAGCGCGATATCGTCGAGTGGATGATTCCGCCGCTCTGGCCCTGGAAGATCATCACCCTGCCGGCGCGCGGTCCGCGTCCGACGCTCAAGGGCGAGAGCATGCTCGAACTGCGCCTCATGGACGACGTGCAGATCCCGCAAGTCTCCGCCACCAACGGCCCCGATTGGCACTTCTTCGGACGTCCGCGGATGGAGAACGATGCCTATTATCAGGGCTCTTATCAGCAGGGCTCTTATCAGGGTTCTTATCAGGGAACTAGCGCCAGGTCGCAAGACAATTACGGCAGCGTTCCTCAGTTGACGGTGCGCCGCGTAAGCGTCACCTCCAGTGAGCAAACCAGCAATCCGGAAATTCCGCAGGTGCAGGTCGCCTACGCCAGCTACGTCACCAAAGGTGCGGCGAATGGAGGGACTGCTCCGGGTGTGCCGGTATTTATCCTGAAGTCGGGCATGGTGTTGGAAGTAGGCAATTACACCTATCAAGAAGGCCGCATCAGTTACGAACTAGCCAGTGGCGGCACCGGCGTGGTCAGCGCCGACGAAGTCGACTGGACCACAACCACTCAAGTCAACAGCCAACGCGGCGTCCGCATGACGCTGCGCGGCGGACACCCGAACTCCGGAACAGCGGGATTCTAAAAAGCCGTCAGCAATCAGCATTCAGCCGTCAGCAAGCGCTGGCGGCTGTTTTGCTTTTGCCTCTGCCCGCAGATCAATCTTTGAATTTTTCTGCGACCGCCAAGTGAAGCACATCATCCAGTAAGAACGCAGCTACCACACCAACAAGAGGGTTCCATGCCCAAAGTCAACCTCGCCGAAAAATTCGCCAAGATCACCGAATACTGGAAGCCCTACATCGCCGCCGAACTCAACGGCCAATCCGTGAAACTCGACAAGCTCAAAGGCGAGTTCATCTTCCACCATCACGAACACGAAGACGAAATGTTCTTGGTACTCAAAGGCCGCTTCCGCATGGAGTTCAGAGGTCAGGATAACAACCGTCATGAATGGATCGAAGAAGGCGAGTTTATCGTGGTACCACGCGGCGTTGAACACCGTCCCGTGGCGGACGAAGAATGCTGGCTCCTGCTGTTTGAACCCTCCAACACGCTGAATACCGGCAATATCGTGAACGAGCGCACCGTGCGCGAACTGGAGCGGGTTTGACACAAAGCCGTTCAACCTCCAAACTCTAGAAACCTGACCCGGATGGAAATCACCGTCTATTCCGCACCATGGTGTCCTGATTGTCGCGAAGCCAAGCGCTTCCTCGATGAGCACCATCTTCCCTACACCGACATCAACATCGAGACCACTCCTGGAGCCGCCGACGAGGTCATAAAGCACACCGGCAAGCGCGCCATCCCGCAGTTTGTGATCGATGGGGAATGGGTCCAGCCCTACGATCCCGGCGAAGGTTTCCGCTACGAAGAGATGGCCAAACGCCTCGGCGTTGAGCCCTAGCCTTCTTCAGTTACCTTCGGTCGTCTCCAACCTGTCTTCTGTACCGTATAAGCCTTGGCCTGAATGCGTCAGGATAGTGTCTACCCGGTAATCCCCCGCCTGCCGGGCCCGACGGCTAACGGACAAGGCTAATGTTCAATTCCGATCACGGCGAAACCGAACTGGTCGAAACCTGGCAGCGGTTCGTGCAGGGTCTGCTGGGCGTGCTTGCGCTAGTCGGCGCCGGAGTGATGGCCCACTACTACGCGCCTCCAGAAACTGCCGGCCTCGAGCAGCAAGTCCACCAGCTCTCGCGCCAGGTCGCCGATCTGCAAAGCCAGCAATCGTTTGCGTCAGCGGCAGTGGATGACGCGCGCCCGTCGGTAGCTTACATCTACGGGATCTATCACGTGTCCGGCCGCGCCCAAACCATTCGCGCCCGCGTGTCAGGAACAGGTTTCGTAGTAGCGCCCGGTCTGCTGGCCACCAACCGCCACGTGGCCGAACCCTGGTACGGCGACCGCGAAGTGGAAGCAGCATTGCGGAATGGCGGCACGCCCGTGCTGGAAAAGCTGGAAGCATATTTCCCGGGTTGGCCGCTTCCCATCAAACTCGAAACCGCGGCTCTCTCCACGCACGGAGACCTCGCCGTGGCGCGCTTTGCAGCCACCGCCTTCACTAACAAGCTTCGCCCCTTGACTCTCTGCCAGGCGCCGCCCCATGTGGGAGAGTCGGTAACCGTGCTTGCCTATCCCATGGGAATCACGGGCATGGTAGCCAAGTCGCCGGCAGTAGTCTACGAGCGACTTTCGCTGCATCCGGATAACGCCGATACCGCCGGCGAACTGGCGGCCCTGTCCCTGATCAGGCCCTCGGCGACCTTCGGCCACATCGGTGACGTAACCGGGGACAAACTGATCTACGATGCGCCCACGGCGCGCGGAGGCAGCGGAGGACCGATATTGAACCTCCGCGGCGAAGTGGTAGGCATCAATTCCGCCTACATTGACGGCTTCTCGGGAGGAACCCTCGGAATCACCGCCGCCGAGTTGCGTCCACTGATGGAAACCGTTCGAGCGGAATCTGCTCCCGGTTCCAGAGTCTCAGCCCTCAGTGGAAACCAACTCGTTCCCGCTGAGGTGTAAAAATCAGGCAACCGAGAACTGGGAACTTCCTCAGAAAGTTGCAATTCCTTGCACAAACGACTCGAGTATCCGCCCTTTGTAACCCACCGCTCACAGACAAGTGCCATGAATTCAGATACATTGTAACTTGCTGATTTGAATAATACATTGGCCTTATGGCTGCTGTTAATCTTGGCATACCTCCCGGTAAAAGGCACGTTTTCAAGTGAGGTTTCCGGGCAACGGACTCCCAGCGGGCTGGTTCAAACAGAGTTGATTACCGGGTTGAGTCCGAGTTGAGTCAAAGAGATCCAATCATGATAAAGAATTTTCTGTTGGTTGTGGCTTTGTCTAGTCTGGTGCTGGCTGGCGGTTGCGCCAAGGGCGGCAACGGCATTATTCCTCCACCGGTAACCGTTACAGTTAGCGCTCCCACGACATTAACGCTCCACGCGATATATCCGACCCAGTCCGTGATTCTTACGGCCGTGACCACGGTTCCGGCCTTTGCCGCCGTTACTTGGACACTGAGCGGACCGGGGACGATCACAGCGACCACCCCGCCCGACGCGGCCACCATGACCTCGGCAACTGCGACCTTTTTGGCCCCAGACACGGTAGGAGCACAGTCGACGGTCACGGCCACATTGGTCTCAGATACCTCGATAACGGGCCCTCTGATGCTCGACGTTGTCGACATCACCACCCAAGTGGCGCCGTTGACACCGAACGTGGGCAACGGACTGAAACAGCAATTTACCGCCATCGCCCTCCCAGACTATGCGCCCCAAACATTTACATGGAGCTGCACCGAGAACGGCGGGCCGTGCGCGAACTTTGTTCAGGATCCGAATATCTCCGGCTTGGCCTATTACACCGCGCAGGATAACTGCAGCGGCACTTGTATCGAGATATCGGCAATCACCCCGCTCGATCCAGCGGGCTGCAGCACTTCAAAGAACTGCTCTGTCGGCACGGGCACGCTCGTCGCCTCCCGCGTAAGCGGCACATACGCGTTCCGGTTTTCCGGGTACGACGGCAGCAACAACGCTACCGCCGTGGTTGGAACCTTCACTGCATCGAATGGAACCATCACCTCGGGCACGGAAGAAGAACTCACTTCGGCCGGCTGGAAACAGAACTTGATTAGCGGAGGTTCCTACACTCCCATTACCGCCTCCGACCCGAAACTCGAACAACGCCGGCTCGCTAAAATTGAATTTGCCCGCCGGTGTTTACCCCACTCAATATCAGGTCGTTCTCGATAGTGCCGGCGACCTGTCGATGATCGAATCCGACGGCCATGGCAGCGGCTCCGGCCTCGCGCAGATATCAGCCGGATCCAAGTCCTTTAAAGGCTTCCAGGTCTATGCGTTCGGCTTCACCGGGGTGGACTCCAGTTTCAACCGCGTCGGGTATGTTGGGCTTCTCCCGATGGACGGTTTCGGAAACATTACCGGCGGCTCGATGGATGTGAATGACAATGGCCAGACCACCAACACCATTTGCAATCCAGGCGCGGCCTGCAAGGTTACCGGCACATACACTGCAAACGGCAACGGCTCATACAACATAGTGCTCACCGCTCCCGTAGCCATGAGTTTCGATTTCTATATAGCGTCCGGCTCGACCAGCAAAACCACCCCACTGACTTTCTATGCCATTTCCACGGATTTCCCGACGAACCCGGCCGTTTCAGGATCCATGGTGCTCCAGGATTCTTCTGCCCTGCCATACGACAACGCCGCCTTCAATGGCACCTCCGTTTCGGCTCTGACGGGGATCGGGACGAACGCCACTGGGGCGATTGTCCCTGGGACGACCAATGTATCGCTGACGCTGGGCGTGACCGACGGCACCTCGAGCGGAACGGGAGGGACGGGCGACTTCTTCGGCAACTTCGACCAGAACAACGCCGGATCAGTTCTTACCGTGCCGATAATTAATCCGTCGGCTGGAACCTGCATGCCTAAAAGCTGCGAATTCTTGAACACGTACGTCTCCAGCACCAGCGCAACCGGGCGCTACATCTTCACGATGCTGGGCAATCCGATTCCAAGCACCCCGGTACCTCCGCTTCCCTTCGTCCTCTATGCCAGTGGACAGAACCGCGGATTCCTGCTGGATCAATCCAGTGTGTCGGTGATGACCGGAACCATGAGTCCGCAACAGGGAAAAGGGGGCGGGTTCTTCGGCCCTTCGGAGTTGCCGGGTACCTACGCCGCGGCAACCACTAGCAGCGGCACTTCCGCGGTCACTCCGATTGCGGCCAACCTGCTGCTGACCTCACAGGGGGGCGGAGTCAACGACGTGTCAATAACGCAGTACCCAGGGCCCCAAGCTGTGGCCGGGACGTACACGATGACCGGAGCGGGTAACGGCGTGATAGCGCCGATTACCGGGGCGATGACTCCGAATTACGCAATCTACGCGATTGACACGGCAGGTTGCACCAAACAAAGCGGAGTGCTCTGCGCGATACAGGATTTCATGATGATCGATGAGGACACGTCGCCTCCGAATCCGAATGCGTCCATAATCTTCGCGAAACAGTAGATGGGATAGTCGAGATGGGATAGAGGTGGAGAGCCGGGCGTTTCGCCGGCGCGCTGAGGCTGGATCCCTTTGTCTGCAATCAGAGCAGACTCTCGAGTCCCCCACCTTAAGACTCTTCGCGCGCTCTCCTACGCGAGCTCTATTTCCCTCGAACCACCGTTCTTGCTGTGGCGAGATTGTCGAAACGGTCGTAGACGCGAACCACGACGACATGGTCGTTCGCCGTGTTGTTGTCCATCGTTGGCGGCGCAGCTTCGGGTCGCGGCACCGTCAAGCGAAAATCGTAATCTTCCATTTTAGAATCCGACAGTTGGCCCACAGGTTCGACAAACTGCCAGTCGCCGCCGTCGAGTGAATACTCCGCCCGCTTAATCGGCGAAAACGAATCACTAGCGCGGAAGCGCACATGGATCTGCTTCCCGGTCTGCTTGTCATCGAGTGTCGCAGTCAGGTTATCGGCCGTCAGGTTATTAATGACGGGAGCGGTAGTATCAACCTCAAAGCGCGAGCTGACGCGCTCCGCATAAAGCGCGTCTCCGGGCGAATGCGAAGGCGCATCCGAGGCAATGACTTTCACCATGTAGCCGCCGTCTGGCAGAAGACTGGCGTCAAAAGAATAGTAGCGATCGGAGAGGTTCGTCTTTAGCAGCAGCCAGCGCGATTCGCCCTCGCCGCGGTAGTAAACCGTGTACACCAGCTGATCCTCATTGTCGTCATGCGCCGACCACCGAATGCCGATCGAGTCGCGATCGCGCACCGCCGGAGGCGGAGGATCGAAACGCGGCTGGCCCTGGCCTTGCCCGGGCGCTTCGCTGCCCGCTACATGAGGAATCGCCTGATAATGGTATCCGGGCTGCACGACGATCTCGTCAATCTCAGGAGCAACATTCTTGGGCAGATAGTTCAGCAGGACATCGTCCACCCGAGGCACGGGACTGCCGGCATGCAGCACCGCTTTCCACTGCACAAAGCGGGCCGCAGGAATCTTAAGTTCGGAGCTGGCGCCCGCCGCAAGATCGACGCGCGTCCATGGGCTCCAGTTGCGATCAGGGTTGTCGACATTGCCGCTGCGCGCGTAGAGCTCGATATTGGATTTGCCGGCGGAATCGCCCAAGCTGCGGACGCTGGCGCGTCCCCACAGTGAAAAGATGCGTGCGTCGAAAACGTCGCTTTCATACGTCCCTTCCGACTCCAGACCGGGCCCGAGGACAAAAATCTTCCCCAGGTTGCTGGCTGAGACGTAAAGTCCTCCGCCCGGCGCGGCGGCGAAAGCGGTGATTTGCGTGGCGCTGGCTTTGATCAAATCGGTGAAATCGTCGACTCCGTTGATGGCGAAAATATGCCCGCGATTGCCACTGCCAGCGAGCAGTCGTCCGTGCTGATCGAAACCGAGAACATAGACGAGGTCTTCGCGGGAACTCCACAAACGTGACGGGGCGCCGTCAGGCGCGATGCGATAAATCTCAGAGCCCCCGGTGGCGCCCGCTCCCGGAGCGGGAAAAGATAGAGCAGGCTGGGCCGGAGCAGCAGTAATGGTGATATTGCCGGCGGGTGCGGGCGCGTTCTGCGCTTGACCCGCCAGCATAAGGCCCATTTGCGAGGTCGTGGCTCCGCCGTGTTTCTCGCCCGCGGCGGCGGCATAAATATTGCCCGCACTGTCGATGGCAAGCGCGGTAATTTCTTTCTTGGGCGCACTGTAGAGAACGAACGCCTCGCCGTTCGGTGCGATGCGATAAATCAGCCCACTGCCATCGGAGCCGGCGATCAGGTTTCCTTTGGGATCGAGCGCGAGAACGCGGATATGCACTTCATCGCTCTTGAAGAAGAGCGAGTGCTGGCCGTTGGCGGCGACTTTGAAGATTTCCCCGTGGTCGCCAGTCGCGACATACAGAGTTCCAGCGCTGTCGAGAACGACGTCCCAGATGTATTTGGAACCAGGATCGAAATAGGGTGTCGCGCTCCAGGATGTCTTTACGTCGGCCTTCGCGCCTTTCGCGGATTCCAGCCGGTAGACCTTACCGTCCGGTGCGGTGGCCGCATAGACGATGCCACCTTTGCCGACCACCAGAGTCTGTACCTGCAATTCCTGCGGCTCGAAAATGATCGTGCTTTGACCATCGGGCGTGATGCGATATATGCGCGCTGGAGATCCCGCAGCGGCATAGATGTTACCCGCCGAGTCCGACGCGATCGACCAGATGTAGGTCGAAGGTGTAGTCGCAAGCGCTTTGAACGCCGGAGCAAGCTCGAGTCCGCCCTCGCTGCGCAAGGCAATGCCGTTGGCAGTGCCCTTGGTCAGCTCTTCGAACTTGGATTGTTCCCAGGTGCGAGTGCCCTCGGCGAGGGCGATTGTGGAAAAAATAAGTGCTGCTAATAGAACAAACGTCTTACGAGCCAAAGTTATACCTCGGTTCAAGCTACTTAGATTACAACATCAGTTTGGCTTGGATTTTGCGCTGCTGCGTCCTGCCCCAATCTACTTAATGTTAATCGTCAGCATCTGCGCGCCGGAGACAACATAGTCCAGCGAATCCGTCGACGCTTCGCTGACCGACGATTCCCCGAGCACGATCATGTCCTGCGTGCCGCGCATGTTGTCCATGACATTCATGACGGAGAGCGGAAGCGTTGGCATCACCTTGTCGGCCACCATGGCTTCCGGATCGGACTCGATCAACGAAACGTAAACACGATCATTGGAACGCTCTTTGTTCAGCAAAGCGATCGTCGGCGCGAGGCCCAGACCCCGGTTCATCATCGGCGTCCCGCGATGGATGCGGTCGAGCGTGTCTCCATCGCTCACCAGGATGCGCAGCGTTCCCTTCGAAGTGGAAGTCGGAATCCGAATCGGAATCTGCCGCACCAAGCGCTCTCCACGATAAGGACGAATCACCGTCTCCACCATAATCTGGTCGCCCGGACGAGCATCCGTCACGTCCGTGCGCGCTGCTTCCAGACGCGCCGAGCGGCGCTCGCGGACCAGGTCGAAATCCAGCTTCACACCCTCCACATCCGGAGCGTCGAAGGCATTGCTATAGATGCGTCCAAAGCGATCGCCGATAGTCGCCGCAGCCAAAGCTGCCGCTGGCTGCCCGTTGTCGAGCGGGGCGAACATGTTCCGCAGCGTGACGTCGGGATACCCTTTCACGCTGAGCACGCCCTTCATGCGGTAAGTAATGTCTTCGCCGTATTCATTGGTGCCGTGCAGCGCATTGAAAACGGTGGCCATCATGGCCAGCGGGCTCAACCGCGCGTTGTTAAGAATTTCGTAATGAAATTCCTTGGTCGCCGTTCCGTGTTCCCCGAGGCTGTGCATGGCGACCGTCACCGGAATCATCTTCGACTCACGTCCCGGCACACCCATGATCCCGTTCTGCCGGTCCTGCACAAACGCGCCAACCGTCTCGGTTGTATTGACGATCTTGAACGCATTCATCGGAGAAGGCAGCGTAGCCAACACCGTGGCCTTCGTCATTGGCAAGTCCACTTCGCCAAACTGCAGCAGCGGATGCCCGCACGCCAGCAAGCGTTGCGGATCGACGTAAGTCACGGTGCAGGTCGCGGCAATATCCATGTCACCACGAACCAGCACGGCACTGACAGCTGATCCCGCCTCGATCGGTTCCGGCTGCTTGCCATCGCTCGCCGACCCAATTCCCATCACCGGAATGATGCCCGCGGCCGCAAATTGCGAACCGTAGCGCTGCAAAGTCTCGTCAGAAAAACCGTTGAACACGAGAGGCGTTTCAATCGGCTTCAGATAGTTGCTGTAGCTCTGAACGGAGTTCTCCGCCGGAGGCGCTGAGTTTTCGCCGGGGCTCGCAGTTCGCGAGGCTGAACTCTGATTTGAAGGATCGGCGGCCGGAAGACTAGCGTGCAGCGGCCCAGAGCTCCGTCCCGAACTATGATCGAGCGCGCTGATCTCCAGCATCTCCTCGATCGGCGTTACTCCTGCGATCGGCTCCTTCGAAAATTCGCCGATGCGGAACGCCAGTGCACCCGCCAGTTTGCCCTCGAAATAAACCGGGCTGCCGCTCATACCAGCCACCACGCCCGTGTATTCAGGCTTGGTGCCATGCAGGCGGACCAGAATGATATCGCCCTTGGGGCCGTTCACGTTATGCATCACGCCCAGAACTTCCACGTCCATGGATTCCGGTTTCACCCCCTGGAACACGGTGAGCGCCGTGCCTTTCATCCCTTCGTGGATCTGATCGAGCGGGATGATTGCAGGAAGAACGACGGCAGGAGAACTGACGCTGGGCCTTGGTTCGGCGTGCACCGGAACGTTCTGCGCAGGGACCCAGACCAAGGACGAAAACAACAAAAGCACCGCGAGTGAGCGCGCAACTTTACCCATGAACAACCCCGGAGGTCAAGGAATGACCCTTGCTTACTTAGACTCCGCGCGCCTGTCGGAAGGTTTTGCCAGGAGAGGCGGCGCTTTTTTAGGCCTGCAAAATATCCCAACCGCAGAGTACTTGCATCTATACTAGCACAGGAGTTTTTGAGGACTTCCCCATGTTTCCCAGCATCTTTCGCGGTCAAAATCCGGCGCGGTTGGGCCCCCGTAAGCTTCTGATCCTGCTGACGTTTCTTCTTTTCGGCATGACGGCCGCCCCATTCTCGGCCCGAGCTCAAGACACGTCGCAGCAGGCTCCTGCGAATCCCAACCAGCAGGAGGCGCCGCCTGAAGCCGGCGGTCCACAGAACGACGTCGGACCCTATGTCGTCCCCAAGAAAAAGGACGCGCCGCCCCCTCCCGCTGCAGAGAAGCCAAAAAAAATCGAGAACATGCCCGACTACTCGATCAGCGTGAACGTACCGGTGGTGAGCCTCGACGTGCTCGTGACCTCCAAAGACGGCCAGACCATCCCCGGGCTGAAGGCAGAAAATTTCAAGATTTTCGAAGATGGTCAGCCCCAGAAGATTGCGACCTTCAATCAGACCGTGGCTCCGATCACGGCCGTTCTGCTGGTCGAGTTCGCTTCGACGAATCCTGACTTTATGTGGAAGCCTTGAATGCATCGTCTACACTTGCCAGCACTCTGCAAAAGGACGACTGGGTGGCCGTGATTTCCTATGACATGAAAACTCGCATTCTCGCTGACTTTACGCAGGACAAGCGCGCCGCTTACGCGGCAATCAACGAAATGCGTTTCACACCGACTTTCTCGGAAACCAACATGTTCGACGCACTGTTTGACACCCTCGACAGAATCGATCGTATCGAAGGCAAGAAATACATCATTCTTGTCACCACGGGGGTCGACAGCTTCAGCAAGCTTAACCTCGACCAAATCCTCAAGAAGGTCAAGTCCACAAAAGACGTCACGATTTATGTCACGGATATCGCTGATCTTGCCGCCGGCTGGTGCGGCGTCCACCCCTGCCATGGTCGCGGGCCGGTTCCGGCCGGCCACATGGACTACCTGCAAGGCCAGAACGAAGCGAAGACCTTCGCAAGCCTGACCGGTGGCCGTGCTTATTTCCCGCGCTTTGAGGGCGAACTGCCGGAGATTTTTCACGACATCGGGGCCGATATCCGCAACCAATACACCATCAGTTACCACCCCACCAACCCCAACCTCGACGGCACTTATCGCAAATTAAAAGTCGAGCTCCAGGCGCCGGACGGCGGCCCGCTCAAAGTTCGCGATCAGAAGGGCAAAGAAGTGAAGTGCGTCGTGTACGCGCGCGAGGGCTACACCGCAAAACACACGGTGGATTAGAGCGGAGGCCGAGGTTCGAGGTCAGATCGCAAAGGTAAGCCCACTGGCCCCCCACCTCTGGCCGGCAGATGCGATTCTGATTCCCTCTGCAATCTGACCTCTGACCTCTCACCCGCACTGCACGCACCCCCCCGCCTGATTTACAATCCCCAGTTCCCCTTCAGGAGACAGCGCCGTGATCCCACGCTACACCCGGCCCGAGATGGCTCGCATCTGGAGCGACGAAAACCGCTTCCGCACCTGGCTGGCGGTCGAAGTCGCCGCCACCGAAACGCTAGCCGCCGCCGGCATCGTACCCAAAGATGCCGCCAAAGCAATCCGCGCGCGCGCCGATTTCAACGTCGAGCGCATCTTCCAGATTGAGGCCGAAGTCAAACACGACGTTATCGCCTTCACCACCGCCGTAGCCGAAATCGTCGGCCCACACGCCCGCTGGTTCCACTACGGCCTCACTTCGAACGATGTCGTGGATACGGCGCAGGCGCTTGCTCATCCAGCAAGCATCCGTCCTGATTGCGGGCGATCTCGACCGGCTTTCCGACGTGCTCGAACGCCGGGCGTGGGAGTTCAAAGACACACCCGATGATCGGGCGCACCCACGGCATCCACGCCGAGCCGATCACCTTCGGATTCAAAATCGCCAACTGGTATTCGGAAACGCAGCGCAACATCGCGCGCTTCAAGGCCGCCGCCGAAGATCTGCGTGTGGGGAAATTTTCAGGCGCGGTAGGAACGTTTGCCCACCTCACGCCCGAACTCGAAGAGAAAATATGCGCGCGCCTGGGATTGAAAGCCGCCGCCGTGTCGTCACAGGTGATTCAGCGCGACCGCCACGCTTTTTATCTGGCCACGCTGGCGACGATCGCGTCGACGCTCGACAAGATCGCGACCGAAATCCGCCACCTGCAGCGCACCGAAGTGCGCGAGGCCGAAGAATTCTTCAGCGAAAAGCAGAAGGGCTCGTCGGCCATGCCGCACAAGCGCAATCCCGTAACCAGCGAACAGATCTCTGGATTGGCCCGCGTGGTGCGATCAAACGCGCAGGCCGGATTTGAGAACGTCGCACTCTGGCACGAGCGCGACATTTCGCATTCATCGGCCGAGCGCATCATCATCCCCGACTCGACCACGCTCGCCGACTATCTGCTGAACAAAACGGCGAACCTGATCGAGACCATGTTCGTCTATCCCGAGCGCATGAAAGCAAACCTCGAGAGCACGCGCGGCCTCGTCTTCAGCGGACAGTTGTTGCTCGACCTGGTCGAAAGCGGCGTCTCCCGCGAGGACGCCTATCGTCTGGTACAGAGTCACGCCATGCGCGCGTGGAGCGAAGACCTCGACTTCCGTGAGCTGATTGTGAACGATCCCGAGATCAGCGGACGAGTGCCGCGGGCGAAGATCGAACGCGCTTTTGACCTGAAGCGCCAACTCAAGAACATCGACAAGATTTTCGCGAGGGTGTTTCCGGGAAAGATCGGCCTAAGAAAGACAGCCCCAGAGAAGAAAGGGGCCAAGCGGAACAGCAAGCGCTGAAAAGTTTTCACTCGGCGCTCTCGGCGTTTCGGCGGTGAACAGCCTTCCTGCCCCTCACCAGTTCCAGCAACTCAATCAACTGCTTCAGCTTTTCCTGTCCGACATGGCGCAGCATCTCTCGCCCATATTTTTCGATCGGTGCGTCCATTTCGCGCAGAAGCTTCAGTCCGCCCGCGGTGATCTTTCCATAGATGACGCGGCGATCATGCTTGGCGCGGGTGCGCTCGACCAGGCCGCGATCCTCCAGACGATTGAGCAGACGCGTAATGTCCGGATCGTGCGTGATCATGCGCTCGCCGATCTCGCGGCACGGCAAGCCCTCCGGCCCGGCTCCGCGCAGGATGCGCAGCGCGTTGTACTGCGTGCCGGTGAGCCCGAAGTCTTTGAGCCGGGCCTCGACCTGCGCCTGCAAGCGCGTCGGCCGTACGCAACAGAGAAAGATAGGCTTCCTGCTCGCGGCTGGCGAATGGGATTTTCTGCTTGAGTTCCGCCTGCAGGCCGCGAGTCATACGCCCAGACTAGTCGTTATGACAACTATCTGTCAAACATCTGCAAACATTGGCTCACATCCTGGCTTGTAATAGTTTGTAAAACCTCGCTCACGGGCGCATCTCCACAGACTCGACGCGCATCTATTTAACTAACCGGTTAATAACCGTGGAAACCGGAATTCACATAAAGGATGGCAACCATGAAGAAGCAATTATCCGCATTAATGACGACCTTGGCATTGCTCGTCCTGCTCAGCATGACTGCAATGGCCGCCACCGGCGGAAACGATCAGCAGATTCAGCAGGCCGTCAGCCAGAAGATCCATAAGACGAAGCAACTGCAGAGCGTCGAGCTCCAGCGTCGAAGATGGCATCGTGACCCTGACGGGCACGGTCAACCTGTATCAGGACAAGCTCGACGCCGCGAAGAAAATCAAGAAGCTCGCGAACGTCACCGGCGTTCGCAACGACATCGTGGTCGCGGGAGAAACCGTACCCGATAGCCAACTTCAGCAGAAACTGGCAAAGAAGCTGGCCTATGACCGCGTCGGATATTACGACAACACGTTCAACTATCTTGCGCTCGACGTGAAAGACGGCGTAGTCACGCTTAACGGCGACACCGTTTGCGATGTAGCCAAAGATTCGGCGCTCGCCATCTTGAGCCGTACGCCCGGAGTCAAGGACGTTGTCAATGACGTGACGGTGCTGCCGGTTTCGGGCTTCGACGATTCGATCCGGGCACGCACGGCGCGCGCGATCTATCGCGACTCGGTGCTTGGCCGCTACGCGAGCGACCCGGTGCATCCCATCCGCATCGTGGTCGATAACGGACACGTGACGCTGTACGGATCGGTGCAGAGCACGATGGATAAGAAGATTGCCGGAATGCGGGCGAGTTCCGTACCGGGCGCATTCAGCGTCGAAAACAAGTTGGTTGTGGACTAACTGGTGAACAACGAAGTGAATTTCTCTCCTGGGGCGCGGCGCAAGCCGCGCCTTTTTTTCGAACGACCCTATTCGAACCCTCGAGGATATAGATTCTCAGCGGGTCCTATGCTCCCGGTTTCCACTTGTTCAGGAATGCCAGAAAATCCCCTGGGGTGAGCGCCCGCGCATTCTCGAATTCGCCATTCTTTTGGCTGTATACCAGCTTCCCATCGGCATCAAGCACGGCCAGCCCCGGAATGCCGCGTTTCATCGGAACGTCGTACTTGCCATCAGATCCTGGTTCTTCTCACCCTTTCCAATGTCCACGTGCACAACCTCATAGTTGGCGGCTATGATCGGCGCCAGTTCCGAACTATGAAAAGCCCTATCGAGCACGTGGCAGTCGTAGCACCAGTTTGCGCCAAAGACCAGGATGACGCGCTTGTGTTCAGCACTTGCCTTCTGTAGCGCATCCTTGATTTCGGCGCGAGCATCCGCCTTCTCGTCGTAAATATTATTCTCGGCTTTAACCGTTTGACTCAAGGAGATCGCGGCCGCGCCCATCGTGATCGCAAGACCCAGTGTCAAAATACGCAGTTGGATATTCATCTGTGGTCTCCCGCATCGAGAAGTGAAGCTTTAGTATAGCGCCGACGGCTTAGCTTCGATTCACGCGTAGGCAACCTGCCGCCGTCTCCCAAAGCACGCCACCAGTAACAGACCCACACTCAGACTCAGATACAAGCCAGGTGTGCTCGAAGCGCGCGACCCACCCATGAAGTCAAGCGAAGGAATCTGGTGCAACGGCCCCACATACCACCACACCGTGTAGAGTGCCTCAAAGAACTTGCTGGAGCCACTCCACACGCCCAACGCGAGCGCCAGACTCGGAATGAATAGTGCTCCCGCCAGCCAAGCGGCGACCGCCTGCCAGTCTGCACCGATAAGCAAGCGGATCCCCGCGCCCGCACCAGTGATGAGCGCGACCAGAACTCCCGCCACCCAGACAGCAGCCAACTGCCGATAGACCACCCGCTCCGCCGAAAAAATCAGGGACTGCGTCGCATGACGTGACTCTCGACAACCAATCTGCGACCACACCAGCACCGGCCAGAGCCACGCCGCGAGCAGCACGCCTTCCCGAGCCTGCGCCGTTGGCGACACGAACTCCGCCACCAGCAACCCCGCAGCCACCACATACCACCACCACCGCAGCCCTTTCACCATCAGCGAAAGTTCTGAGAGCACCAGACTCGCGAACCGGCTATGTCCCCGTGTCCCAAGAGGAGTCAACGTTGCATGACCAGGCTTACCCGCACCCGCTTCGAGCGCGATCGCGGGATCATCCACCGCCGCATTTCGTTTCACTTTTACTTTTTTCTCCCTGATTTTCTCCCGCGCCGGGTCGAACCGATGGAAGAAGACCGACGCCAGCGCCGCCACTCCCACGGCCGCCGCCACCCAAATCAGTCGCGATGCCAGCAAACGCGGCGTCCAATCGACGCCGTTCCAGAGGAACGTGCGCGACGCGTGATCCCCTCCAATCTTGAGATTGAATGCCGAGGTCTTGCCGTCACTCAGGTTCAACTCTTCGAGGGCTTGGCGCGTGCTATTCGTCAGAATGTGAATGCCATTTACGTCGTCCAGGCGTGTCTGCGCCCCGGCGGCCAACGCAAAGGTCCACACGAAGAAATAAATTACATTGCCCACGCCGCCGCGCAACACCGGCAAAGTCTCGAAAAGCAAAGCGAGAGCGCCCGTTATAAACATCGCCGGCAACGCAATCAGCAGAAACGGCGACCACAGCTCCCACAGAGAAATCGGACGCGCCTCCGGGCGCAGCCACTGCATCGCAACCGCGGCAGCCATCAGCACCAGCACCATGGATGCAAGCACCGCAAAATTGCTCAAAGTTTTTGCGAGCGTATAAGAGACCTTGTGCATTGGCGTACCCGCCAGAATCCTCCCCACCCGCGTCGTGGAGTCGCGCTCAATCGAATTCTTGACGACATAAAAGCCGCACAAGGACAAAAACGTCGAACAGTTGATCGCCATGAGCATGCCGATCCACGCCGAGTTGTACACGCCGCGATAGCCGTCGCCCACAACGATCGTGACTTTCTCTGCAATCACCCCGTAGGCCATCCACAGAGCCCCCGCCAGGATTACGAGGAAACTGTACCTCCGGACCCGCTCCAGAAAATCGGCCTTCGCCATGTGGTAAAGAACGCGAAAATGTTGGTTCATGCCGCCGCTCCAGCCCGGTGCTGCGAAAGGCAGAACAGGTAAGCGTCTTCGAGCGTAGGAGCAACCGGCATGGTTCCCGCCGGAGGCTGCGAAGCAAGCAGGCGGACATGCACGCCGTCGCTACGCCGGGTAGTGTTGCTGATCAGGTATTGCTGCCGGGCAGCGTTCAGTTCCGAGCTGGGGACGACCCACTCCCACACTTTCCCCTCGACCGCACGCAATAAATCTTCAGGCGCCGCATGTGCCACCAGCCTGCCTTGCGAGATGAGCGCAATGTCGGTTGCAGTAGCCTCGACGTCCGAAACAATGTGGGTTGAGAGAATAACGATGCGATCTCCAGAAAGATCCGAGAGCAAATTGCGAAACCGTACCCGCTCTTCCGGATCTAACCCCGCCGTGGGCTCGTCCACAATCAGCAGCTTCGGATCGTTTAACAGCGCCTGCGCGATTCCGATCCGCTGCCGCATTCCTCCCGAATACGCGCCCAGCGGACGCTTGCGGACATCCGTCAAATTCACCAGGTTCAGCAGTTCATCGATTCGCCGCCGCGCCGAATCTGCGTCCAGGCCTTTCACCGCAGCCAGGTATTCCAGGAACTCGGCCGCATTCAGGTTGGGATAAACGCCGAAGTCTTGTGGCAAATATCCAAGCACGCTGCGAATCGCATTTGGATCCGCAGCGAGATCCGTTCCGTTCCAACGAATGGTCCCACTCGTGGGCTTCGTAATCGTGGCCAGAATGCTCATCAGCGTCGTCTTGCCCGCGCCGTTCGGGCCCAAAAGACCAAGTATGCCGGACCCAAGTTCCAGGCTGAAATCTTGCAGCGCAAGCGTGTGCGCACCATAGCGCTTGCTGACATGATCGATCGTGAGCTTCAAGAAACCTCCGGGCCGAACCTGCTGGCAGAATACGACATGGGAGGATACGGTTAAAGAGTGGCGGGAGTTCCGTGGCGGCCAGTCGAAGGCCACAATCGACGATGGCGCGCGTCTAATTCGCCTTGCGGGAATGCACCAGCTTCAGGCTATCGCCCTGCAGGATGCGCTGGATCTGATGTTTGGCGTGCACCGTCCATGGCCCGGTGGTGTCGAGCTTCACATAGGCGCGCCAGTGTTGCAGCGCTTTGCGCGGCTCGCGTATTTTCTCGTAGGCGAGCGCGATGTTGTAATGCGCGTCTGCGTAAGTGGGTGCCAGTTGAATCGCGGTCTTATAAGTGTTGATGGCTTCCTCGACGCGTCCCGTTTCGTCGAGCACGTTACCGAGGTCGAAATAGGCGAGCGCGTAGCGCGGATCGATCTGAATCGCCGAGCGGTAGTGTCTTTCGGCGAGCCCGTATTCCTGACGGTTGTAGTAGAGCGTGCCTAGATTGATGTGCGCCGCGGCGTGAATGGGATCCATTTCGAGAACCTTCAAATAGACTGTAATCGCTTCGCTCTGCGTGGAGGGATTTTCTTCCAGCATGATCCCGCGCGCAAACAAATCGGCAACGTCGGTGACCACCAGTTCCGGTCCGTTGCGGGGCGGGCTGGTCACGACTTTACTCTCTTCGGCTGAGAAATCGAACATGAACTGTCCGGCAATGGGCTCCACCAGCCGTCCCTCATGCCGGAACGCGATGCGTTGCCCTCTTTGATTGCGATAAGAATAAGAGCCCGCTTCGAGCAGCGGATTCTCCATGCCCGCAACCTGTTTCTGCATGGCCTCGAGCGATTGCCGTATAACGGCTGGACGAACTCGCTGCGCACACAGGTCGCGCACTTTCTTGATTTGCACAAGATCGAAAAAGGAATACTCTTCGCCCGCCGTCACCAGTCCCGCCTTCTCCCAGGTCTGAAGCTGGCGAGGAACCAGACGAAGAATCCGCAGCAAGTCTGCGCGGCTGTAGCGATACACGGCTGTCAACTCTTGTTAATGATTATCCTGAACTTGCGTGCGGGAATGCAAGTAGCAACCCGGTGGAACCTGTGGACAATCGGACAGAAATGGCACAAAAGTGGTGGACGAACTACCCCGCGCCGACTCTTTGCTGGAACGCAGGTGCCGATTCCAACAGCAAGAGACGAAACTTTTCGCCGCTCTGACGACTCTATTAATTAGGGCTCAATGCCGACTGGCGAGCCGATCGAAAGGGTTCATAATGTCTAGTTTCTCATCACGCGTATCTGCTGTGATTTGGATGGTCACCCTCGTGGGCATAGTCGCATGCAACGCTGGCGAACGTGCCGTCACCATCCCCGGCCCAACCGTTGATGCCGCGCTCGCAACCGCCAAGTCCGAGCAAACCGCCGTGATCTCCGGTGGCTGCTTCTGGGGAATTCAGGCCGTCTTCCAGCACGTGAAGGGAGTAATCAGCGCCACCTCAGGCTATTCCGGCGGTGCCGCGAATACTGCGCAATACGAACGAGTGAGCGACGGTGACACCGGTCACGCCGAGTCGGTCAAGATCGTTTACGATCCCTCACAGATCACTTACGGAGAACTGCTCCGAGTCTTCTTCTCCGTCGCCCACGACCCGACGCAATTGAATCGTCAGGGACCAGACACCGGCACCCAGTACCGGTCATCAATTTTCTACAGCAACGATGAGCAGAAGCGAATCGCCGAGGCCTACATCGCGCAACTCGACAAAGGAAGGGTTTTCCCGCGTCCGATCGTGACCCAGGTAGTCCCATTGAAAGCCTTTTATCCCGCCGAGGCCTATCACCAGGACTACGCCGCCCGTCATCCCGATAATCCCTATATCATCTACAACGACGCGCCAAAAGTCGCTCACCTGCAACAACAGTTTCCGGATCTGTACACGGGGAAATAACATCGTCGTCTCGCCATGGCCCTCAAGATCTTGTCATTCTGAGCGCAGCCGGGCCAAGCGCGAAGCGACTGGCTCGGCGGAGTCGAAGGATCCCTACATTGAAACCGCTGCCCGCTCCGTCGCAGGGAGTTCTCACCAGCAAGTCAGCGGGCCCGTAGAACGATCCGCTTCGCGAAACGTTCTGCTACGCTCAGGATGACAATTGGGAGTTTCTTCGCCACACATGCCCCTCTTCTGCGACGTCGCCCTAGCCGTGCCGTTAGACATGGTGTTCACCTACGCCATCCTTCCCGGCATGGAGCCCGTCGTAGGCGGACGAGTGCTGGTGCCCTTGCGCCAACAACGCATGTCGGGCATTGTGGTTGAGCTGCATGACCGTCCTCCGCAAGTAAAGACCAAAAAAGTGATCGAGGCCCTCGATCTCTCGCCCGTTCTCGACGAACAACTGCTGAAGCTCGGCAAGTGGATCGCCGATTACTATCTAGCGCCCCTCGGCGAAGTTTTTCGCACCATGCTGCCGCTAGCGGCGGAGTTCAAGCGCGCCATCACCTACCGCATCACCGATGAGGGACGAATGGCGCTGCATCTGGCGGGCATGTCGGGTTCTCCTGCGCGTTCAAAGCGAACCCCGGAACAGCAGTTGGTCGAATTCCGCGTGCTCGATCATCTGGCCGAACGGGAGAGCGTGCGCGAAGAGAGTTTGCGCGGAGCAACGCGAGTTGGAAAAGCGTTGCTAAGCGGGATGGTGCGCAAGAAATGGATTGCGCGCGAGGACGTATCGGCGGCGCGAGATGCAGCGCGCTTGGTGAAAGTAGCAGTCCTGCAAAGCGGAGAGACGGGCACCAAGAAGCTAAATGAAAACCAGCGAGCACTTGTCGAAACTCTCGTAGCCGCAGGCGGGCGCGTTCCAGTCGAGGCGCTCCGCGGATTGGACGTTCCGCGCACCACCCTCAGCACGCTGGTGCGGCGCAGATTGATCGAGTTGGTGGATGAACCGCAAGACCTGACAACTTCAAAGCTCAAGCCGCGCCAGTCCCCATTTGAATTCGAATTCAGCGCTGCCCAGAAAAACGCGCGCGCCAAGATCGACGAAGCCGTGGCCTCGCACAAGTTCGCCGGCCTCTTGCTGCACGGCATCACCGGCTCCGGAAAAACCGCCGTCTATCTAGCCTGCATGCGCGAGGTGCTGGAAAAGGGCCGCTCGTCGATCCTGCTCGTCCCCGAAATTGGCCTGACGCCGGCGGTGGCGGCCGATCTTCACCAGGTCTTCGGCGACGAAGTTGCCATCCTGCATTCCGGCCTGTCAAATGCCGAGCGGACAGAGCAGTGGCATCGCATCCGTCGCGGCGAGGCAAGGGTAGTCGCGGGAACGCGATCGGCGGTATTCGCACCCGTGGGCGATCTCGCGCTCATCATCGTCGATGAAGAACAGGATTCGTCCTACAAGCAAGAAGAAACGCCACGCTATAACGCCCGCGATGTAGCCGTAATGCGCGCAAAAATGGCGGGAGCAGTCGTAGTGCTCGGCTCAGCCACGCCATCGCTCGAGTCCTACTACAACGCGAAGAAAAATAAATACACGCTCGTGGAATTACCCGACCGCGTCGAGCAGCGTCCGCTGCCCGAAGTTGAGATCGTTGACATGCGGCAGGAGTTTCAGGAGACGGGGCAGGAGCAAGTAATCTCGCGGAAGCTGGCCGAGGAAATCCGCGAGCGCCTGGAAAAAAAAGAGCAGGTCATGGTGCTTCTCAACCGCCGCGGATATTCTCCCGTCGTGTTGTGCCGCGCTTGCGGCAAGACGTTGCAGTGCCAGAACTGCGCCGTCTCCATGACCCACCACAAGCGCGAGCGCAAGATGGAATGCCACTACTGCGGGCATGTCGCGCGCATCCCCGACAAGTGCGCGCATTGCGGCAGCGAGTACGTTTATTTTGTCGGCACAGGATCGGAGAAGCTGGAAGAACTGCTGCACGGCATGTTTCCGCAAGCGAGAATCGGACGCCTCGATCGCGACACTGTCCGCGGCCGTGAAGACTTCGAGCACGCGCTGAACGCGCTTAATGAAGGCGCGCTCGACATGCTGGTCGGCACCCAGATGATCGCAAAAGGCCACGACATCCACGGCGTGACCCTGGTAGGAGTGGTCGGAGCGGACATGGCGCTGGGCTTACCCGATTTCCGCGCCGCCGAACGAACCTTTCAATTGCTAACGCAAGTAGCAGGACGCGCCGGACGTGGACAGACTCCAGGAAAAGTTATTTTGCAAACTTATTTTCAGGATCACTACGCAGTGCAGTTTGCGGCGCGCCACGACTTCGCCGGATTCTACGAAAAAGAACTTCAATTCCGCGCCTGGATGCACTATCCCCCGTACAGCGCAATTGCGAACGTGCTGATCCGCAGCGAGAAACTGGACGAAGCGCTGACCTGGTCAGGCGAACTCGGCCGCTGGTTTGAAAAGACAAGGCATGAAGGCATTCGCGTACTCGGCCCAGCGGCCGCGCCCATCACGCGCCTGAAGCGCGATTATCGCTACCACTTCATTCTGAAATCTCCCAGCCGCGAAAAGATGAACGCTCTTCTGCGAGCCATGTTGGCGGAAGCCGCCGCACGAAAGATTCCGCGCACTCAGATAATCGTAGATGTCGACGCGGTATGGCTGATGTAGCAAAGGAGCATTTAGCATTTAGCCATTAGCTCTTAGCTCAAAACCTGGTTCCGAAGAAAGATTCGTATCAGGGCACGCCTTCAGCCGTGCCGAAAGCTCCAGTAAGATCCGCCCTTAGTCCCGGCCTCTAGAAATCATTTCGGATGCTGCGGGTGGTGAACCTTGTCGCGAAGGAAGTGCACTCCCTGAACTCCCCAGTCGCGCAGGCTCGGCCATCCTTCTCGCCAAACATCCCGTCCGGAGCCATTCTTCAGGGGTGCGGGAGTGAACGTCAGCACGAGCATGACCAGTGCACAGATTGCCAGGATGCGGCGGCGTCCGGAGACATCAGGATAACGGGGAACGCGCGGATGCCCTATGGTCAAGGCAAGACAGCACGGCCCAGACGAACCAGCCCATCCAGAGATACTTTCCAAGCGGCAGGAGAGCGAAGACTGTGGCCAGCGAGAGCCTACGATGCCAACGAGGCGAGATAGAAGAGACGATGTGGCCGCCGTCGAGTTGGCCTGCGGGCAACAGGTTCAGCGCGGTGGCAAACATCCCGACCCAGGCGGCGTCAGCAATTGGATGGAGCACGAGCGCGGAAAGCGGCGCGGCAATGTGCAGCAGGCGTGCAGCCAGGACGAAGACGAGCGGAAATCCTAGTTGAAGTGCTGGCGTTGGCGGACCGACCATAGGCTGCGAGAGCGACAGCCCGTATATCAAAGCGAAAGCAGCCGGAATAAACCCTGCAATCGGCCCTGCGATTCCGATGTCGAAGAGCGCGGCGCGCGAGGGGATCGGGCTCTTAATGCGGATGAAGGCTCCGAGAGTCCCAATCAGGCTGAGATACGGACAGGGGATGAACAATGGCGGCGTCGCATACACGCGATAATAGCGGGCATAGAGGTAATGTCCCATTTCGTGCGCAAAAAGGATACACATTAGCGTGAGCGAGAAAGGAAGGCCCATGCAAAAGGTTCGCGGGATGCCGCGCTATCCAGCCAACGGGAAACAGAGAGAGCGTGTCCTCTTCCAGCGAAAACGCCGGGTGTCGGCGCAGGAAGTTGACCTCCATGCGGGCGCCCACCACCATCGTGCTGAACAAAGTCAGGAGCAAGAAAAGTCCATAGAGCCACCAGCGCTGGCGCGGCGGCCGCACCACCCAAACCCGTGGCTCGGGCAACTGTTCCCATTCGAGGACGTCGGAAAAGCAGGTGTGGGTTCAGACATAGGAAACGCTGAGGTCAGAGGTTAGAGGTCAGATTGCAGAGGTGTTTTTACTTCTGCAATCTGACCTCTGCCCTCTGCAATTAGCGGGTAGCACCTAGTCAATCGATTGCAGTTCCTTGCCCGGCTTGAAGCGGACGGCTTTGCCCGGCGGAATGGAAACTTCGGCGCCGGTGCGCGGATTGCGTCCAATGCCAGTCTTGCGCGGACGCACGTTGAACACGCCGAAACCGCGCAATTCGATGCGGTCGCCGGTCGAGAGCGCCTTCTTCATGCTCTCAAAAACAGTTTCAACCGCGAGCTCCGCTTTGGTTTTGGTGATCCCGGTGCGATTGACCACTTCGTTGATGATGTCGAGCTTAATCACGGGTATCTCCCGGCTCCCGAGGATTTGGTGTTCCTCAAGTTATTGATGCTAAGGGGGATAGGGCGGATTGTCAACCGGGCCTGTTGTCTCGTAAGATGACTGCACCAGCCGCGGGAAATTTGCCATTGGTAATTTGTAATTTGTGATTGAAAAACCCTGCGCATTCGGATTTCGATCTCAACGCAAAATTACTAACCGCAAATTCCCAATCACAAATTCCAAAAGGGGTTCCATGATCAAGAGTGACCGCTGGATTCGGCGTATGGCGCAAGAACACGACATGATTAATCCGTACTCTGAAAAGCAGGTGAGCGCAGGAGTGATTTCCTATGGCGTATCAAGTTATGGATACGACTTGCGCGTGGCCGACGAGTTCAAGATTTTTACCAACGTCAATAGCACCGTGATCGATCCCAAGCATTTCGACGAGCGTTCGTTCATCTCCGTGAACGCCGACGTCGCCATCGTGCCGCCAAATTCTTTCGCGCTCGCGCGCTCGGTGGAGTACTTCAAAATTCCGCGCGATGTGCTGACGATCTGCGTAGGCAAGTCCACCTACGCGCGCTGCGGCATCATCGTGAACGTCACACCCTTCGAGCCGGAGTGGGAGGGCTTCGTCACCCTGGAGATTTCCAACACCACTCCGCTGCCGGCCAAAATCTACGCCAATGAAGGCCTGTGCCAGATTCTCTTCTTCCAGTCGGACGAAGTTTGCGAGACCAGCTACAAAGATCGCAAAGGAAAATACCAGGCGCAGAAGGGCATCGTGCTGCCGAAACTGTAGGCAGCTTTTCGGTCATACGAGGGAGCGACGGCCGTCTGCTTAGGGTCAGACACTAATTGAAGACTATCGCCGTCCCTCGCCCGCCTGCTAGAAAATAAGAGTGCCGCAGCAGCGAACCACTGTAGCGCTTATCGCTCTCTCGCTTTTCCTCGGCACTCTGGCGCTCTACTATCCCGCGCTGCAAAACGGATTCGTTAACTACGATGATCCCGCCTATGTAAGCTCGAATTGGAATGTTCAGCAGGGCCTCACTTCGCACAGCGTGAAGTGGGCCTTCACCTCGACCGCGGAAGCCAACTGGCATCCGCTGACCTGGATTTCGCACATGCTCGATGTGCAGATGTTTGATCTGCGCCCTGCAGGACACCACGCCCAGAGCGTCCTGTGGCACGCCGTCAACGTGGTGCTGCTGTTCCTCCTGCTAGCGGAGGCGACCGGATTCGTGAATCGCAGCGTCGCAGTCGCCGCGTTGTTCGCTGTTCATCCCTTGAACGTGGAATCTGTCGCGTGGGTAGCGGAACGCAAAACCGTCCTCTGCACTTTCTTGTTGCTCCTGACTTTTACCGTCTATGGCTGGTACGTAAAAAGGCCAAGCCTCAATCGCTATCTGTTGGTCGCGCTATTCTTCGCGCTCGGCCTGATGGCGAAGCCCATGGTGATCACGCTTCCGTTCCTGCTGCTGCTGCTCGATTTCTGGCCGTTGCAGCGTTTTCCGGAAACGCCATTTTCAAAGCTAGTTCTCGAAAAAATTCCCCTCCTGACGTTGTCCGCCGCCAGTGCCGCAATCACGCTCTACGCGCAGCGCGCAGGAGGCGCCGTCGGCTCGACCAACCTCCTGCCGCTCGGACTGCGAGTGAAGAACGCCATCTACTCCTATCTCATTTATATGGAGAAGACCGCATGGCCGTCGCGTCTCGCGGTCTTCTATCCCCATCCCGAGGCTTCGCTAGCGCTCTGGAGAGTGCTGGCCGCAGCCGCAGTCCTGATCACCATCACGGCCGTGTTCTGGCATTTCCGCGAACGCCGCTATCTGCTGGTCGGCTGGTTGTGGTTCTTGGGAACGCTGGCCCCAGTGATCGGCATCGTCCAGGTCGGCCGCCAGGCCTGGGCCGACCGCTACGCGTATCTCCCGCTCTGGGGATTGTTCGTGATTGCCGTCTGGCTGCTTTCCGAAGCCGCCATTCGAATCAAGCTAAGCCGCGCCGCCCAGGCTGCCATCTCTCTGGCCGTCCTGCTGGGGTATTCCGCAGTCGCATACAGCCAGATTGGATACTGGCGCGACAGCTACAGCTTGTTCGCGCACGCGATTCAAGTGACCGCCACTAATCCGATCGCCGAAGGCAATCTCGGATCGGCGCTAATGGAGTTGCGCCGCCCCGATCTCGCCGAACCACACCTTGAACGTGCCATCCAGTTGATGCCCACGCTCTCGACCGCGCACTACAACCTGGGCACCCTGCTTCAGCGGCAGAATGAACTGGATCGGGCGCAGCAGGAATACCAACTAGCACTGACGTATTCGTCAGACGAGCGCGAAGCCGCGCAGACCCACAACAATCTTGGCGTTTTGTTCGCACAACTCGGACGCCAGACCGACGCGTTAGCCGAGTTCACCAAGGCCCTGGCGCTGAATCCCTATGAGGAGAATAGCTTACTGGGCCGAGGCATGATCGAGAACCAACAAGGCAGCCTGGACGCCGCCTTGCAGGATTTTCAGCGGGCCGCACAGGTTGCGGCATCACCACTGTCCTTCTACTGGCAAGGTCGGGTTCTCGAGGAAAAAGGACAACTCCCATCCGCCGCCGAGGCCTATCGGGCCGCGCTAAAACTAGCGCCTGATTTCGGGGACGCGCAGGTCAGGTTGGGCAATCTCGAAAAGCAGTGAGTGAGGCGAGTGTCGCGCAGAATCAAGATTCGAAAACTGAATGCTGAATGCTAACTGCGGATTTCCAATTTCCGCCCGTTCTCGCCTTCTTTAAACATGTACTTGATAGCAGGCTTGTAGATCATCAGGTTGGTGTTGCCGTTGCGGTTCAGTTTGATGCAGTTCTTGTCGTACCACTCGATATAGCCGTGGACTTCCTCGCCATCACGCAGGACTATGACCATGGGAGTCTTCGACTGCATCTGCTTCTGATAATAAAAATTCTCCGCGTTGGTCTGCTCGCTGGGCGCGACCTTCTTGGCCGGAGCGCCCGAGGAAGAGCGGTCCCTGTCCCGGTCGCGATCTCTGTCTCTACGTTCCGCAGGCACGTGGTTGTGTCCGTGGCTATTGTTCCCATGATCGGTTCGCGCAAGCGTCGGACGGATCAGCTTGCGATTCGCGAAGCTTTCCTGATCCGAAATTGGTTCGGCTGGCATAGAGTCGAGCGTATCTTTCAAATCGCACCACCTAGCGCGCCGGGCGGGCGGAATATGCCACAAAACTTGAGCATGAATTGTGGGTCCAGAGGGTTAATGAGGGTTACGGTATCACAGCGCGCAGGTGATGACAATATTTTGTGCAGTGTCTTGTGTGCAACCGCCCGACGTGTACCGGGTTCGATACGGTTGTATGCCTCTTTGAGGGCTGAAGTGACCCTCGCCCAGCCCGCGAACTCAGGAAACCCGCTCCAGCGCGGTCGCGAAGGCGTCAAGCGATAACGAACGCAGCAGATTGCGCCGCAGCCCGCGCTCGACCTCGCCTAGGCCCTCCGCAGCGCGTTGCACCCAGGCGAAATCAGCCGCTTCCGACATTTTCCTGAGCTCGCCCAGAATGTCCGTATTGCGCACCAACTGCCCCGCACCAGATTGCAGAAACATAATGTCTTCCAGCAACGAATAGAGCGTGCGAAGAAGATTGTCGATTTTCTCGCGCCCTTCGGCGCCCGGCCGGTAGCTCTCGGTGGTCTTGAACAACTCAGTGTGATCGCCGGAGCCGAGCGCGGATTTCAGCATGACCAGCGCGTGATTGCGAGCTGCAACATACCCTTCGAGATTAAATGACAAAGCGCGTCCAATGGCGCCTTCGCTAAGGCGCGCGACCAGCGCCCGCTGCCGGGCATTCCAATCGGGACGAAGCGTGGCGAGCCGGTTCTCGATCTCGTCGACAGGCATAGCCCCCAGATTGAAGATCATGGAACGCGACCGAATCGTAGGCAGCAATTCACCGGCGTTTTCAGTGAGCAGAAAAATGCTGGCGAACTCCGGTGGCTCTTCGAGAACCTTGAGCAGCGAGTTGGCAGCCTCCTTCATGAACGCCGAACCGGTGAAGATATAAACCCGTTCCCGGGCTTCCGCCGGCCGGTAGTAGATGGTCTCAATCACCCGCCGAACCTGGTCCACCTTGATCATCATTTGCGGCGGATCGGGCGGGATAATAAGCACGTCGGGATGAGTCTGGACAAACAGCCGCGTTTCTTTCTTGTCCGTGTCGCGCAGATTTTCGCGAGCCTCAACGGCCTCGGCAAAGCGCGAGTCGAGGTCCTCGGACTGCGCGATGCGGGTGCAGTTCGCGCAGTGTCCGCAGAAATCGGGCAACGCGACGCCATCCGTACCTACTGTCGTCGGCCGCTCCAGACAATTCATCGCCCGGGCGAGCATAAGAGCCAGCGTGTACTTGCCCGACCCCTGCGCCCCGGAAAGAATCACGGCGTGCGGAAAACGCTCGCGTGCCAGCATCTCGCGCAGGCGATGGATGGTTTCCGGATTGCCGGCGAAATCAGAAAATGGCATAAAAGATCGCTGTTGGCTATTCGCTTCTCGCTTTTGGCCTTTGGCGAAACGCGAACAGCGAACTGCGGATTTCTCCGCCGAGAACGTCAAATCTTCAGCTTTTTCCTCACCAACTCCAGGATAACCGCATGCGTTTCGCTGGGCGTGCCGCGAGCGTTCACAACTTGCACTCTTTGCGGCTCGCGATGCGCGATGGCCAGGTAGGCTTGGCGAACGCGTCCGAAAAATGCCCGGCTCTCCTGCTCAAAACGGTTCTCATCTTTCTCAGAACCTTTTTCCGACCGGGCACCTTTGCGCTGCCGGTTGCGACGCCGCGCCCGCTCCACGCTGAACGCGACCTCATTGTCCAGTAAAACGGTCAGGTCGGGTTGCAGGTTGCCACAGAGGACTCTATGCAACTCGAGCACCGGCTTCGTTCCCAGCTTGCGTCCTCCGCCCTGATAAGCCTCGGTCGAATCGGTGAAGCGGTCGCAGAGCACGATGCGTCCTTCAGCCAGCGCGGGAAGAATAACTTCCTGAATATGCTGGGCGCGAGAGGCGAACATGAGCGCCATTTCCGTCAGCGGAGAAAGTCCCGAAGTAGCCGAGTGTAGCAGCACTTCGCGAATCTTTTCGCCCGCGGAGGTGCCGCCCGGTTCACGTGTGATCGTTACCGAAAGCCCATGGGCGCGCAGGGACCGAGCCAACTTCTCGACCTGCGTGCTCTTGCCACTGCCATCGAGGCCTTCGAAAGTAATAAATTTTCCGCGCGCGGGCACGACCGAGATGATAGCAGGCCGCAAGCGGCATCTAAGTACCGAGGCTGCTATATTCAATGGTCGATTTCACGAGCATCGCGGCGAATCCAGAATCCGGAGGGGAAATGGGAATAGGCCCCCGTTTTAGCGTGAGGTACTTTTTTTGTTTCGCAATTGTTCTCTTGTCATCATTCTCGTTATTCGGAGAAAATGCCCCAACCATAACGCTCTCCGTGGACGCCTCGGAAGCTCCCCGCAAGATTTTCCACGCACAATTGCGCATTCCAGCCAAGCCCGGCATCCTCACCCTCTACTACCCGAAATGGATCCCCGGCGACCATGGGCCGGACGGCCCGATCACCGATTTGACCGGACTGAAGTTTATGGCGAGCGGCAAGACCCTGAAATGGCGGCGCGATCTGCTCGATGGTTTTACGTTTCACGTGGAAGTTCCGGAGGGCGAGAACGAAGTCACCGCGAATCTCGACTATGCTTCACCCGTGTCGGATGAGCACGGATCCAGCGCCGGAATGAGTGCCACCGCAAAGTTGGCCATCGTCGACTGGGACACTCTTTTGCTCTATCCCGCCGGCTACAGTTCCGATCAACTTACGTATAGTGCAAGTTTGCGCTTGCCCGCGGGATGGAAGTTCGGCACGTCGCTGCATCTTTCCGATCAGCCCGGCAACAATAACGATAACAACATCCACTTTGCGCCGGTTTCGCTGACCATGCTGGTGGATGGTCCCGTCCTTGCGGGCGAATATTTCAAAGTTGTGGCATTGACGACAGCCAATGAAAGACCTCCCGCCGAACTCGACGTTGCCGCCGATAGCGCCGCCGCGCTCGATGCTCCGGAAGAAGTCTGGGAGCATTACCGGAATCTGGTGAAGCAGGCGGGAACCCTGTTTGGCGCGCGACATTACACCGATTATCACTTCCTGCTGACCCTGAGCGATCACGTCGCGCATTACGGTTTGGAGCATCACGAATCGAATGACAGCCGCATCGACGAGCGTGCGCTGATTGAAGAAGACGGACGAAAGACAAGCGCCGGACTCCTGCCGCACGAATACGTGCATTCGTGGAACGGAAAGTACCGGCGTCCGGCGGATCTGGCGACGCCCGATTACGAGCAGCCAATGCAGACCGACTTGCTCTGGGTATATGAGGGACTGACAGAGTATCTCGGAGATATGCTCTCCGCGCGCAGCGGTGAGCGCACCCCCGAGTTGGCACGCGATGCGCTGGCCCAGGCGGCGGCGGATCTCGATCACCGTTCGGGCCGGGTCTGGCGCAATTTGCAGGACACGGCAGACGGCGTCCCCGACATGCAGGCCGCTCCCAGGGCGTGGGGAGATTATCGCCGCGGGCTGGATTATTACGACGAGGGCGTCCTCGACTGGCTGTGGGCCGATGTAATTATTCGTCAGCAAACCAAAGGCACGAAGTCGTTGGACGATTTCTGCAAACTGTTCCACGGAGCGCCCAGCGGTCCACCCACGGTGAAGACCTACACCCTGGACGACGTGATAAACGCGCTGAACCAGATCGCTCCCCAGGTCTCCCCGAACAACTGGCGCGCCTTCTGGACGGAGCGACTGTCGAACCATGGCCCCGGCGCTCCGCTCACCGGAGTCGAGGCCAGCGGATGGAAACTGGTGTACGACGAGGAGCTTTCCGAACTCGATCGCGCCGAAGACGAGGGAAAAATCAATGCCCATTACTCAGTCGGACTTTTTCTCGGGAATGACGGCATGGTGCGGGACACAGTTGAGGGCATGATCGCCGCCAAGGCCGGGATCGGACCGGGAATGAAGATTGTGGCTGTCAACGGCCGCAGGTTTTCGACAGATGCCTGGCACGACGCCATTCGAGCCGCCAAGACCAGTCCATCGCCGATCGAGCTCATTGTTGAAAATACGGATTATTTCCGCGTTGTAAAACTCGATTATCACGGTGGCGAGAAATATCCCCACCTGGTGCGAGACGAGTCAAAGCCCGATCTGCTGTCGGAAATCTATAAGGCAAAGTAAAAGGTGTAGGGAATTTCGCGCCGGGCGGGTTCGTATCAGGGCATCGCTTTAGCGATGCCGCAACATATCCCGGAGTCGATGCCCCTTTAGGGGCCGCTTCCCGAGATGGCAGCCGCCGATTCTTCGTCGCCGGGAAAAACCTCAGGAGTGGTTTCTTCCAGCATAAAACCCAAGACTTCCTGCGGAATCGGCGCGCTCCACACCGGCGCAAACGACTGCCGATGCAGTGGCGACGGCCCGAACTCGCGCAGTGCCGCCAAGTGGCGCGGCGTGCAATATCCCTTGTTCGAAGCCAGCCCGTACATGGGAAAAACCGGATCCCAGGCAGAGATCATGCGGTCGCGCTCGACCTTCGCAATGATAGAAGCGGCAGCGATGGAAACAGAGAGCGCGTCGCCATGAATGATCGGCTGCTGAGGAACTTCGCAATCGAGTCGCACCGCATCCACCAGAAGATAAGCCGGCCGCAGGCGCCAGCTGCTGGACCGCGCGCAGCATGGCCAGACGCGAAGCGTGGTAGATATTGATTTGATCGATGCGGGCGGAATCCACAGCGGCCACGGCCCACGCGATGCAATGCTCGCGAATCAGGAGCGCAAGTTCTTCGCGGCGCTCGGCCGGAAGTAATTTGGAATCGCGCAAGCCGCGAATGCGGTGCGCCGGATCAAGAATGACGGCGGCAGCGACGACCGGCCCGAACAGCGATCCGCGGCCCACTTCATCGACTCCGGCAACCTGTAGAGCGCCGGCAGCCCAAGCCCGCTTTTCAAACTTAAGCGTGCAGCGCAGTTTTTTCAGCAGACGCAATTTCGCCGCCGAGGCGGAAATTCCATCTGTCTTCGCAGCCTTCGATGTGGATGTGGATCTGGACACGGACTCTGCTCAGCATCTTCGCCGAAGAACTCGCAGGAAGCAAGCGCAGAGTTGGGGGCCTCGCGTCACGAGTGCCGCGGCAAAATCTAAACTGTCATCCTGAGCGAAGCGAACGGACCTTCATGGATGTTGACCGCGCCACACATGAGGTCCTTCACTTCGTTCAGGATGCCAAGCGTAGAAAACTAACCGGCGCCTACTGCTGTTCGACTTCTTTCAGCCGCGCGGCCTTGCCCTTGAGCGCGCGCAGGTAATACAGCTTGGCGCGGCGCACTTTGGCGGACCGCACCACATCAATCTTGTCGATGACCTTGGAGTCGATGGGGAAAATACGCTCCACGCCCTGGCCAAAGCTGATCTTGCGGACGGTAAAGCTCGGCTGCGCGCCTCGCTTCCGCGCAATGACGACGCCTTCGAACGCCTGCAAGCGCTCTTTTTCGCCTTCTCTGATCTTCACCAGCACCTTGATCGTATCGCCGGGGCCAAACTTCGGAATATCGGTGCGGCGCGATTTCGCCAACAATTTTTCAATAATCGGATTGCGCATAAACATTTCCTTCCTGATTAACCTCAGCAGAGACCGGGCTTATCCTGGTCCCGCTTAATCTCGTCCAGCAATTCCCTGTCTTCCGCCGTCAACGCAACCCGCTCCAGCAAATCCGGACGGTTGCGCAGCGTTTTCGCCAAAGCCGTCTTGCGGCGCCAGCTGCGAATCTGGTCATGGTTGCCGTTCACTAGCACTTCCGGCACCGCCATCCCGCGAAACTCCGCCGGACGTGTGTAATGCGGATAATCCAGCAATCCGCCCGAAACACAAGTCGAACTCGGAGCAGCCCCGGCCACCTCAGGAAACGTCTCCGTGCGCGACTCCGTGAACGACTCCTGCCGCGTCGAATTCGAGTTGCCCACCGCGCCCGGGATCAGCCGCGTCACCGTGTCCACAATCACCGCCGCACCCAGTTCGCCGCCGCTCAACACGTAGTCGCCGATCGAAATTTCCCGATCCGCCAGGTGCTCGCTGATGCGTTCATCAACACCTTCGTAGCGTCCGCAAATCAGCACGATCCGACCCAGCGCCGAAAGTTCTGCCGCCAGCGTCTGGTCAAGCCTCCGACCCTGCGCGGAAAGCAGAATCACCGACTGCGTAGCGCCCGCACTCAACCGCACTTCACGCGACGCCAAGTCGCCCAGCGACTCCAAACATTCAAAGATCGGTTCCGGCTTCAGGACCATGCCCTCGCCGCCGCCAAACGGGCGGTCGTCCACGGTGCGGTGCTTGTCTTTCGTAAACGCCCGCAGATCGTGAATGCTAATTTCCACCAGGCCCGTTTCCCGCGCCCGGCGTACGATCCCATAATCCAGTGGTCCGCGAAAGAAGTCGGGAAAGATCGTTAAGATGTCGATCTTCATTGCGGAGCCGTCAGTCGCATGCTCTTAGTCATTGACTCAATCGCTCCTTTCCTCCGGCGCATTCACTTCCAGCAAGCCTTCCGGCAACTTCATGCGGACCTGCCGGTGCTCCAGATCCAATTCCTCGAGGAACGCCTCAGCGAAGGGAATTTCGTAAGGCAACTTCGATCCACTCTTCACCACTAGCAGCGGCGCTTCCCCTGCTCCAAACTGCACGTCGTCAATCTCGCCGATCTCGCGCTGTCCGTCGAACACCGTGCAGCCGATCAGGTCGCTGAGATAAGTCCAACCCGGTTCCAAGCGTGCGCGTTCACTGCGCGGAAGCTGAAGCTCTGCGCCCACCAGCGCTTCGGCATCGGAAATCGTTTCGATCCCCTGAAACTTCAGCACCAGAAAATTCTTATGCGGCCAGAGATCCTCGACCGTCACTTCGCGGCGCTGTCCGTCTTTCCCTAGCGCCCACAGCCGCATCTCTCGCCGAAAGCGATCGGGAACATCGGTATGCAAGTCGACCGCTACTTCTCCGCGACGTCCCTGCGTCTTGATGACGACCGCCAGGGTAATCCATTCGCCGCTCGCGTCCGGTGGCGCCATTGTTGGCTCGCTACTCCGCGGCCCTGCTACTCAATAATCTCTAAAGCGTAGCGCTTGTCCAGCTTGGAGCCCGCCGCGCTCAGCACGTTGCGCAAAGCTCGGGCCACGCGCCCGGAGCGGCCAATGACCTTGCCCAAATCAGCCTCGGCCACTTCGAGTTCAATGACGGTTTCGTCTCCGTCAACGTATTCGTCCACAAAAACCTCGCCCTTGGCCTCGACGATCGCCTTGGCGATGTATTCAATCATGGCGCGCGGACTGGCGCTCGGCTCGATCATTTCTGACTCCTGAATTGGCGAGTGGAGTTGCTGCTACGCAACCGAAGCGGCCGCAGCCGGTGCCGGAGAAGAAACCAGTTTCCTGACCCGGTCCGAAAGCTGGGCGCCTTTCGAAACCCAGTGCTCAATGCGCTCCCGTTTCAGGTCGAAAGTCGCCGGATTGGTGCGTGGATTGTACGTCCCCACCACTTCCACCGGACGCCCATTGCGTGCCCGTTCCTTCTCAATCACCACGACGCGATAATACGGTTGTTTGCGCGCACCAAAGCGCGCCAGTCGGATCATTAACACAGACTTCAGTATCCTTTGTCCGGAAGAGTCCGGCGGAGTAACCAGCGAGGTCAAGACTAAAGACAAACCATTATTATGCCGGAGCTTACGGGTTTGTGCAATGGGGCGCGTGGCCGTAGGAGCGCGTCAATTTCCACTTTACCCATCAACGCCCGGAGCAGTCGCTTCCACAAGCCGACTTCGGGCCCGGAATCGTTTTCTGCGTAACGCGGTATAGACCCAGCGCCGCGGTTGCATTTTTTTATGTTGCGTTTGCAACATGCCTATGTTGTAATAGCAACATTGAGGTCCCCAATGAGCGAAATCCTGGAAGCGCTCTTCCACAGGCGGGCAGTGAAGGCCTTCGAGCCGGGCGAAATTCCACCGGTACTGCGTGAACAAATCCTCGATGCAGCCCGCCATGCTCCCTCCAGTTTCAATTCGCAACCGTACCGGTTCTTTTGGGTGGAATCGTCGCCCAGAAAAGCAACCGCGGCGAAACTCTGCCTTGGACAAATGCCTGCGGCAACGGCGTCGGCCCTCGTGGTTGCGGTGGCCGACATCGGCTCGTTGGCAGCGACCTCGCAAGCACAGTTGGAGTGGATGCGCAGGAGCGGCTTCAGCCACGCCAAAGTCCGAGACTACGAGCGGAAAGCAAAAATCGGACGGATCCTGTTCATGCCAGGACCGTTCGGTATTTTTGGCGTGGTTAAGTGGGCGATTTTTCGACTGGTGAATTTGTGGAAAACGATCGGGATGCCGCCAGTGTCTCGACAGGACCAGTTAAAGTGGGCGACGAAGAGTACATCGTTGGCCTGTGAGAATCTGATGATTGCCGCCGAAGCGCTGGGGCTCAACACCTGCCCCATGGAAGGATTCGATGGCCGCAGACTCTCCAGATTTCTCGGGCTCTCAACCCGGTATCATGAAATTGTGATGGTGATTGCGATCGGGAAGAAATCGCCTGCCTATGCGGAACCGCCTCAGTGGCGGCGACCCCTCGATGCCACGGTAACCGTCCTATGATCCTCGTTCCGAAAGTCATCGTTCCAATTCCAAAAAAGGATATTCCTGAAGACATCCTGAGGGACTCAGTACTTGCCCACGTTGTTGCAGCCTATTTTTCCGTCGGGAAGAGACTCGAACGAAAAACCCGGTGCTCTGCGACTCGTGGCTTCATCCTATCCACACTCCGGGGCGGCGCCGCGCTCAATCAGAATCAAATCGCCACACTTCTCGGTCTTGACCGAACTGTCGTGCACCGAGCCATCAGGTCAATGGTTCAGGAAGGGCTTGTCTCGGAGAGAAAAGCAAAATCAGGCAGAGCAATTCACGTTACGTTGACGCCAAAAGGCCACAACTACAGGAAACGCCTGATCAGTGCGAGGATAGCTGCCGACGATAAACTCCGAAAACAACTGACTCCGGAAGAACGCACCACACTTCTTCGACTATTGAAGTTGATTGCCGACTTAGAGTTCTAAGACTGCGCCGTCTCCATTCTGGATATGGGTTCTCGCCTACGCGCGCCGTCTAGGAACGAGAGGAGAGACACAGAGAATATTTCGTGAGCGGCGGGATCGGTGCGCTGGAAAAAGAGCGACCACGGCAGCCCGCCCCACGTTTGTGGTAAAAAATACTGTCATGCCGCAGCTCTTCTTCTAATGAATGCCCGTGTAATGAACGCCCCTGGCAGTCCGGACCGGCGACAATCACATCGGCGACAATCCGGTGCCCCGTGCTAAGGGCAGCCTTCATCGCCTTGTCCGAAAGCCGTTCCCTGCGCGCCATAGCCGAGCGCTCCCGCTTCGGTCAGCGCACCAGCGCCCGTTTCGTAGCCGGCAAAGAGGTAGCCGACGCCATCCGCGCCGCCGCCGCCACGAATCAAATCGGCGCCAGCGTCTCCATCGACAACCTCGGAGAAAACGTCACCAACGCCGACGAAGCCCGGGCCAGCGCCCAGCTCTACTACAACCTGCTGGACGAAATCGCCGCCCGCAAGCTGAACGCTAACGTCAGCCTGAAGCTGACCCACATGGGCCTCGACGTGGACGAGAAAATGGCCTACGAAATCGTCCGCGGCCTGGTAGCCAAAGCAGCCAGCATGACCCCCAAGAACTTCGTCCGCGTAGATATGGAAGGCTCGCCCTACACTCAACGCACTCTAGACTTCGTGCACGAACTCCACCAGGTTCCAGGCAACGAAGGCTCAGTGGGAGCGGTCATCCAGTCCTACATGCGGCGCGCCGAGGACGACATCGAGAAGCTCCTCTCCGAGCGCATCCGCATCCGCCTCTGCAAGGGAGCCTACAAAGAGCCCGAGGATATCGCCTTCCAGAAAAAGTCCGAGGTTGACTCAAACTACGTGAAGCTGATGAAGATCCTGATGAAAAGCGGCGTCTATCACGGACTAGCGACGCATGACGAGGCCATTATTAATGAGGCGAAGGCTTTTGCTACAAGCGAAAACATTCCCCGCAACGCGTTTGAATTCCAAATGCTCCACGGCATCCGGCGCGACCTGCAGCAGAGTCTGGTAAAAGAAGGCTGGGGAATGCGCGTTTACATCCCCTTTGGCACCGAGTGGTATCCCTATTTTATGCGCCGGCTGGCAGAGCGCCCGGCCAATGTTCTCTTCATCGCAAAGAACCTTCTGCGACCGTAACAGCTTTACCCTCAATCGAATACGCGAGACGCAATCAAGTCGAGATGTTCACAAAATGAAAATACCTACACTTTTCCTGTCCAGTTTGAAGGGAATTGCCGCGCATTCTCGTTTTACTAGGAGGAAGCCAACTTGGATTGGATTCAGAGCCTGCCCCCCTCGGCGATGTGCTTGCGTCCAACTGAGAAAAAGGGTCCGTGGCTCGCGACGAACTGCATCGAGACTCCGGTTTCCATATGAATCCTCTGCGTCGTCGCGGGGAAGGACGACGCGGAGGTTTTTTGTTTTGTCTTCTCTCACCCCTCCCACACAAAAGCATCAAACACCCGCGCAGATTCAAACCCAATCCTCTTGTAGAGCGCGATAGCCCGGTCGTTGGCCTCAGTCACCGTCAGCGAGATAAAACGAAATCCCCGCCCGCGAAGATTCCGAGTGGACGCCGCCAGCATAGCTTCGCCAAGCCCGGCCGAGCGATATTCGGGGAGCACGCAAACCTGCGTAATATGCCCAACATCGGGACGCACCAGCGAGCACAGAATGAGCCCAACCAATATCCGCGTGCGTCGCTGGAAGACCACGAACGACGCCTGCGCGTCGAAAGCCCCGCAGCCGGGGAAGCGCACAATATTATTCAGAAAACGCAGCGAACCGGTCAGCGTCCGGTACTGATCGTTGATCTCGGAATCGACGTGTCCCCGATAGGCGGCCGTGATCAGCGCCGCAGCCGATTGATATTCCTGCTCCGACCACGGACGAATTTCGAACTCGCCAGGCAACGGCGGCGAAGCCTTTGCAATTGTCTCTGAATGTCTGCCGATATCAAAATTCATAAACACGCGAGGATGCCGGCTGAAGCCTTGCTGCAGGAAGGGTCGCGCAACCTCTCCAGTCTGATGCGCCAGCAACTGCGCCTCAACGCGATGGATGCCCGGCGACTGTTGCAAGGTTTCGATGACGTGGGTCAGCAACCGTTCTTCAACTTCGCGCCGCTCTGGACCCCGAGCGGCGTCACCAGGAGATTCGCGAACAAACAGGTCTCCGATGACGCCCTTGCTCTGCTCGTAAACAAAGAAGGAGTAGCCAAAGATCCTGCCCCGCTCAATAGCGGCGTAACCGGGAAGAATCTTGGCGTCCATGTAGCGCAGAATCATTTCGGCCGAAGTGGCGTAGTCCCACGAGAGCAGGCGCCCCCAAGTGGCGATCTCGTCTTCCAGCAGCGGCCGAAGGTCAGCGGAAGAAAAATGTCGGAGATCAAGAATTTCCATAAAAGAACGTCGTAGGTTTCCGGTGTTTTCTCTCAGCACCAGATCCAAAGAAGGTAACGGGAGTAAGCGCTATGTGTTTTTCCTGAGACCTGAGACCTAACACCTGAGACCTTTCTTCACTTCGCCACCCAGTACAAATCCAACTTCTGCTCCGGGATGCTGGTTAAGTATGATACCCGGCGTCCCGGAACCAGCTGTGCGACTTGCGATTGCGTGCCTTGTGCGGCGACCACGAGATGCGCCGCCGCCGGGACGCTTCCATCCTCATATTTTTCGGCCGGACGATTGAGATAAAACTCGAGTCCATATTCCTGCGTCCGCTTCACATGATAGAGCGCGATCGGAACCGCTTCGTGTGAAAAGCCCTGAATGCTTTCGGCGATCGGACGGGCGGATTGGGTAGCATCGATAACCGGCGCGGCGAACCGAATCACCGCGGCAACGCCTACAACCACGGCGACCATAGTGGCGCGACTGAACAAGCGAAGTCCCGCGCGGGAGAAAAGCGCCGTGCCGGTGCCAAGCGCAAACATGCCGCCAACCGCGGCAGCAACGTAAGTTCCCATTCCCCACAGCAAGCGGTGATCTAGCGCAACCGACGCAGCGCAAAGGGCGGCGAACACCAGCAGTCCACAGAGAATCCCGTGAGCAGCAGCAAACAGCGGCGGCAGTTTGGCTCCGTCCCGCGGCCTCAACGGGACCTCAGTGCCCTCCGCGTTAAAGAATTTGCCCTCGCGCGCCGCTAAATATTCGGAAACCAGCAGCGCTCCAGCCGGGACCGCAGGCAGAATGTAGCCCGGCAGCTTAGATTTCGATGCGCTGAAGAACAGCACCGGCACAAGCATCCAGATGAGAAGAAAGAGCCCCCAGGAATCTTCGGAACTCGAGAAAGCCTGTTTGCCTTCGGCCCAGATCAAGCGAACCTGTTCCGTGAACGCGAAAATGAGCCCAATCGTCCACGGCATCATGGCCAGCAGAAACACCGGCAGATAGAACCAAAAAGGCTGCCGGTGGTGATAGACATCCGCGGAGAAGCGCGCAAGATTGTGTTCGAGAATGAAGACGCGAAAAAATTCCGGATTACGCAGTTGGACAGCGATGTACCAAGGCAGCGTAACCGCAAAGTAAAGCGCGATGCCGGGGACCCAGAGCGTGCGCAGGACCGCCCGCCAGTCGCCCTTGACCGCAACGAAAAGAAAGATAACGACGGCGGCGAGCGCAGGAGCGACCGGCCCTTTGGCCAAAGTTCCCAGCGCCAGAAAAACATAGAAGGCGGCGAGATAAACTCTCCACCCGCTTTCGTACCACGCATACCATCCGAGCAATGCAATGGCAAAGCAGGCGGAGAGCGGCATGTCGGTCGCCGCAGCATGGGCAAATCCAATCATGCCCGCGCAACTGGCCACGATAAGTGCCCCATCGAGTTCACTACCGGAACGAAAGCGCCGCAGAAAAAAATAAATAACCGCGACGAGAAGAGCCGCGTCAAACGCCGCTGGAATACGGGCCGCCTGACCGGTAACGCCGAAGACGCGGAACGACAGCATCGCCTGCCAGTAATAAAACACCGGCTTTTCAAGCCACGGCTTGCCTTGAAGCGTAGGCGTAACCCAATCGGAGCGATCGAGCATTTCACGCGCCACCTGCGCATAGCGTGGCTCGTCGGCGCCGACCAGCCCGAACGCTCCGAGACCATAGAAGAAAAGAAACCCGCAGAACGCCACCAGCAACAGCAAGTCAGTGCGATTTCGCGGACTTGTTCCTTGCTTCATTTGTCTCTATCTGGTGCACGGACTGCATCATTCGTCTCAGCTTCGCGAACGACTGCCGACAACAACCAACGACTAGCAACCAACGACCAGTCGATCAATCCGCGTTCGATCCCGCAGTCCCTGCCCGCAACCGCTCGACAATCCGCGACACCGCGACGGCCAGCGGTCCGTCGATCGAACAACCGCTGGCGCATTTGTGGCCGCCGCCGCCAAAATGCTCGGCCACGCTCGAGACGTTCACCTCTCCTTTGCTGCGCAGGCTGACGCGATAGCGCCGATCGGGAAGTTCGCGAAAGAAAATCGCCACCTGCACGTCGGCCATCGAGAGCGCGTAGTTGACCAGTCCCTCGCAATCCTCTTCGCGCGCGCCAAAGCGCTGCATCTGTTCCTGCGTCACCCAGATCCAGGCCAGCGCACCTTCGCGATGCAGGTTCGAGAGCGCCGCGCCCAGCAGACGCATCTTGGCCGTCGAATGTCCAAAATAAATATGCCGCGCGCAAAGCGCGGGATCGGCCCCGGCAAGCACCAGTTCGCGCGCCACCGTGAACGTGTGCTCGTTGGTGCCTTCGAACATGAACGACCCCGTGTCGGTCATGAGCGCCGTGTAGAGGCAGGTGGCAATGTCGCGATCGACGGGCACGCAGGCCAGCCGCGCCAGCCGATAAACCAGTTCGGCGGTAGCCATCACCGTGGAATCGATCCAGTTGATGTGGGCAAAATTGCGCCCGCTGGCGTGATGGTCGATATTGATCAGGAAACATCTCTTCGAGCCCCTCCAGCAGTGCCCGCCGGATGCTGTCGCATTCCAGCATGATGACCGCATCATTCGCAGGAACAGCATCGGCCTGAATGACGCGATCGGCGAACGGCAGGTTCTGATAAATCCGAGGGACGCCATCGTGCATGACAACTTCCGCATCTTTGCCCATGACCCGCAGAATCTGCCCGCAGGCAAGAGCAGAGCCGATGCCGTCTCCATCGGGCCGCGCGTGCGAAGTCACGACGAAACGGTGACGCCCCCGAATTTCCTGTAAAACCCGGTCAAGCATGGAGTGCTCTCGGCTCTCAGCCTCTAGCCTTAGATCCTAAGGATTCGTATCAGGGCATCGCTTTAGCGATGCCGCGAGTGGCCCAGAATCAGCCGCCCCTTTAGGGGCCGGGCTCGGCACTCTTCTTCTTGCGTTTCTTCGCGCGGCTCAGAAGCTCGTCCACCCGGCTCTCCAATTGATCGGCACGGTCGATCTGAAAATAAAGTTCCGGAGGCCGGCGCAGCCGCAACCGTTCCGCCAGTTCGTGCCGGACATAATTCTTGGCGGCAGCCAAGCCCTTCGAGCGTCCGCTCCGCCTCGGCCTCGTCGCCCGCAACGGTGACCATCATGCGAGCCGAACGCGCGTCCTCAGCCATGAGCACCGCGCTGACGCTGGCCAGCCCGATGCGAGGATCGCCCAGTTCGCCTTCGAGGATGGTTTCGATCTCCTCGCGAATAGCCTCGCTCAGCCGCCCGCGATGATATTTCTGCCCACGATGCTCCAAGGCCCACCTCGAATGGAGGAAAACCCATAAGCATATCAGAAATGCGATGCAGGCAGAGGTTAGAGGTCAGAGGTCAGATTGTAGAGTTAAGGAACTCACGAAACTGAAGTTCTTACCTCTGCAATCCTGACCTCTAACGCTCTGACCTATTCTTCACAGAAACTCCACAAACGAGTCCGTAACCTCCGCCCCCGCGTTGTTGGCGATGCGCAGTAGCGGCGCGCTCCACATTCTTCATCAGCCCATCCAGATAATCGCGCGAGTGCGAGACGCTGACCACGCCGATCGTCGCCTGATTCCACAGCAAGCTAGGATCAAGTTCAGCGACCGCAACATTAAACGAAGAGCGCAGCCGGTCTTTAAGGCTGCGCGTAACCTGACGCTTGTCCTTGAGCGAGTGCGCCGCTTCGATGCGGAGTTCGAGCGTAAGGAAGGCAATCATGAGCGATGCCAATGCCAATGTATACCGTAACTGAGCCAAGAGGCGCTTCCGCTCGCTCAAGCCTGCGATGCCGGCACATTTATTCCGCGGGCAGACCCCAATCAACTGATTAGCAAAGACTTATCAGAATGTCGCCCGACCGCGACCGAAAATTCCGAGCTTTTTCCGCCCGATCGTGCTACACTTGAAATCGCTAAGTTTGACTCACAAGCAGTTGCAGGCCGGTACCGCCAACCAGCGTCACCCCCTCTACAGCAGCGAATCTTCTCAGCACATTTCAAGAATCAAGAAAAAGGAACATCAATGGCAGAACAAGGAACAGTGAAGTGGTTTAACGACGCCAAGGGCTACGGCTTCATCAGCCGTCAAAATGGCGAAGACGTTTTCGTGCATTTCTCCGCTATTCAAGCTGGCGGCTTCAAGAGCCTGCAAGAAGGCCAAACCGTGCAGTTCGACGTGACCAAGGGCCCCAAGGGCTGGCAAGCGGAGAACGTTACCGCTGTCTAGGTAGCGACCGGATCGTCTGACAACGATCTCTAAGTAAAAACAAAATGCCCGGGATTCGCAAGAATCCCGGGCATTTTTCGCGACTAGACCAAACTGGGGTGGCCCACTCCTTGCGGCGTCATCGCAAGGGGTGGGTGTCAGCGCGGCCACGAAATAGCGCGACCAGCGCCAGTTCCCATTGTTTCAGACCAAGCAAACTGGGTTATACTTTGAGCCCCGCACCGGGAGGTCCCCAGATGCGAATCCACCAGAAAACTTTCCGCAGCCCTTCTGACGTGCTCTCTGTTTTCCACGCTCATCCTGGCGCCTTCTGCGCCGTGGTTCCGAGGTTCGCGTTCGTAGCGAATACCAGCGACAACACGGTCTCGATCTACACCGTGATTGCCTCCAGCGGATTACTGCGAGATAACGGTTACGTTCTCGTCGGCACGAAGCCGGTAGCCGTGACCGTTACCCCGAACGGACAGTTCCTCTACGTAGCCAACTCCGGTTCGAGCAACGTGTCGGCATTTTCCGTAAATCTCGACCAACGGCGCTCTGACGCCCGTAGCCGGTTCTCCATTTACCTCGAAAACCGGACCCTCCGCCCTGGCCGCCGATCCCGCCGGAAAATTCCTCTACGTAGCCAATAAGACTTCAGGAAATATTTCCGCCTTCACCATCAACACCAGCACCGGAGCCCTCACCGCAGTTTCAGGATCGCCTTTCACCGCCGGAACCAGTCCCGCCGCCCTACAGGTTGATCCCTCCGACAAGTTTCTCTACGTAGCCAACAGCGGTTCGGGCAACGTTTCCGCCTACACCGTCACTGGCTCCGACGGCGCGCTCACACCCATCACCGGATCTCCCTTCCCCGCCGGAACCACGCCCGAGGGAGTATTTGTCACTCCGTCAGGAAAGTTTGTCTATGTAGCCAACGAAGGCTCAAACAATGTCTCTGGCTATAACCTGACCGCCGGAGGCGTGCTCACTGCAATTTCCGGATCGCCATTCCCCGCCGGCACCAAGCCCGCCGCAGTAGCTGTTGATCCTCTCTCGAAATTCGTATACGTAGCCAACTCCGGCTCCAACAATGTTTCCGAATTCACTCTCAGTTCATCCACCGGAGTCTTGACCGCCATTTCCGGCTCGCCGGTAAACGCCGGCACCACGCCCGCATCCGTCGCGGTTGATCCCAGCGGAAAATTTGTCTTCACCGGTAACACCAAGTCGTACGATGTGTCCGGCTTCGCTCTCAATAGCACCAGTGGCGCGCTTACCGCCCTAGTGCCCGGACCGGTTCGGGCGCGCAAGAGTCCAGCATCCGTAGCGGTCAGTTCCGGAACGACCGCCATCACCTACACGCCGAGCTATGCTTTCGTTGCCGACTTCGAGGGATTTTCCGGATCCGTTCCCGTACTTTCGGTAACCCCGTCCTCAGGAAAGCTCACCCCAGTCACTGGATCGCCCTTCGGCACCGGAACTCCGCGCGCCATCGCGGTATCGGCGAATGGGCAATTCGTCTATACCGCGAACAGCGATGGCAGCAACACCATCGGCGAATACACCGTAGACACCGCCACCGGAGCTCTCACCTCGGTCGGAACGGATACCCTGCGGCGATAGTCCCTACTCGGTCGCGGTCGATCCCAGCAGCCGCTTTGTGTACGCCGTAGCGATTGACACCAACGCCGTCTGTGCCTTCGCCATCAATGCCACGACTGGCGTGCTCAAAGCGATCGCAGGATCTCCCTTCACCACCGACATCATCGCCCCCGATTCGGTAGCCGTAGACCCCACCGGACGCTTCCTGATGGCGGCCAATGACTGCTGTGGGGATACCTCGGGCATCACCGTCTACACCATTACCGCCAAAACCGGCAAGCTGAAGGCGGTGAAAGGTTCTCCGTTTCTGCCACCCTCGGGAGCGTTTGGGGCCTCGGCGGTCGCCGTCGATCCCAGCGGCCGATACGTCTATGTGGCTTTTGCCAACACCGGAGGAGCCGCCGCCTACAGCGTCAACGCAAGCAGCGGCAAGTTGACCCTCGCAGGAAGCGTGCTTGCCGGCGGCGCCTTACCATGGGCCATCACTACCGATGTGACGGGAAGCTATGTGTATATGACCAACAACGACAGCACCATTGACGGCTACGCAATCGCGAACGCCACGGGAGAACTCACCGCCCTCAAAGGTTCGCCATTTTCAGGAAACGCACCCACTCGCGGAATAGCCGCCGATCCCTCCGGCCAGTACCTCTACATAGCCAACGCGAGTCAAATCCTTGGCTACGGTATCAATCCCAGCACCGGAGTCCTGACCGTACTGTCCACTTCCCCATATACGGCAGGCAACGCCCCGATCGATCTGACGTTGGCGGGAACAATCAAGTAGCGGTCCGTCCCAACTCTAGAGGGTGCCCCGTCCAAGGTTCGCTTGGGCGGGTCCTTGTTCTTCTGAGACCTGAGACTTAACACCTAAGACCTGTTCTTAGATCGGAGACTTCCCCTTAAACAGCCAGATCAAATCAATGATCAGAATAATCACCACCATCAGCTCCAGCACAAACGCCCGGCTCTGATGGAATTGATCGACCATGAAGCGGTAAAGTTCTTCGGCAGTGTGCACTTTTTGGTTAACCAGGTCTTTGTAATCGGTAACTCCGATCTTCGAAGCGGCAACTTTATAAAGTCGCGCGGAAAACATGTCGCTCAAGAATTTAATCGCATTGTCAGCGCGCTCGGTAAGTTCGTCCACATCCAGCAGGACGGTGTGCAATCGCCTGGCGCGCTTCGCAGTTCGCCAGCGGGCCCAGATTCCGGCCGAACCGTGGTCCATGAAATCGTAGACGCTTTGCAGTTCGCGCGTTAGCAATTCGTCATAATGGCGAAATTCCAGTAGCTGCGAGTTGGCGTATTCCAGTAGTTGGATCACCGTCTCCGCGCCGCTCGAAGTGTCATACAGAAACGCGCCATTCCAGCTGATCACCGCCAGATCGTTCGGATAGTAAGAAATCTTCGACTGCATGATTTCCTGCTGCTCGCCATCCGACAGCGGAACGTTTTCGCCCCGCACGATCTGGGCGATACGCCCACCCTCGGTCGCGAGCAGTTCCGCCGCCGACGGATTCCCCGCGATATCGCGCACGTGGAAAACGAAATAATCTTCATGCAGCCAGCTGTCGTAAAGCTTCACCAGCGCGGGCGCGCGCGCTCGATTTTCTGTTTAACGATTTTCTGGGCAAAGCTGGTGAAATCCGTGTCCCACACCCAGCGGCTGGCCAGCCGCACCAGCGTGTCCCAGTCGCCCGAAAACGGCAGCTCGAAGACCACGCTGAGGACGCCGTAATCGTAGTACTTGATCTGGACGTCAAGCCGTTCGCCGCTTTCGAGAATCAGCGGTTCAACCGGCTCCACCACCGGAGCCCGCTGGAAGCGCACGTACCCCGGAGCAGGATGCTTGAAACTGGCCTCCTGCCGTCGGGCGCCAAAAATGTCGCGCAAGGCGTCAAGCTTGATCTCTTCACAGACGTCGAACTGGATCAGCACCAGCACCGACCCTTGCAGCGACTTGTTCAGATCGCTTAGCTGCGGACGGCGTCGGCGATGGCGCGAGAAGGTTTGCGGTTTCCATAGGGTCCAGCTTTCTATCGTTGGCTCTTCGTCTATCCTTATATAGAGGTGCGTATAAGAGGTGCGCGGCGCAATTCGCGGTGCGACGGGGACCGAAAGCCGCTACGGTGACCTGCTGTCTATGTCTATTGTCCCAGAAAGAGGCGGAATGGGCAGTCGAGTTAGTAACCCTTTCTTTATCAGTTGGTTAGAAATACTATGATACCCGCCACCGCGGTTCATTTCCGCTGCCTGCGACTTACGTCCTTTCCCGATCCGTCCTTATGCACTCCAGACCGGGCCGGCGACTGCGCGGTCGCAACCCCGCGCCTTTTTTTGAAAGAGATCACGCTCTTCGATTTTCCTCGTTTGCTGATGCAGGACGCAGCCCCAGCCGATGGTATTCTTTGCAGGCGAGCAGTTGCACCGTCCGCACTTGGAATGACAAAAGAATTCTCAATTTTCGGTCGAGGTTCCACGCCGCAACTCGGTCCTTTCGAGCAGCAGGTGCTGCATAAGCTTTGGTCGCATGGCAGCGCCACGGTTCGCGAACTACTCGCGGATGGCAAGATCCATCAGGCCTACACCACGGTGATGACCACCATGGACCGTCTCTACAAGAAGGGCCTGCTGGACCGCGTCGCCGAGGGCAGGGCGTTCCGCTACATTCCGCGCCACACTCCCCAGGAACTGCAGCGGGTCGCGGCACTCGAGGGCATCAGCAATTGCTGGGGTCTGGCGACGCTTCCTGCTGCCTCTTTCGTACTTGTCGAAGCGCTCAGCGCGCATGACGCCCAACTGCTGGATGAATTGCAACTCCTGGTGGAACGTAAACGTCAAGAACTGAGTGCCGAAAAACAGAGCCGTGAAAGCTGTGCCCCGGAGCAACGCTGATGTTTGCCCTGCGCGGAATCGCCGTCTCACTCACATTCTTTGTTCTCGCTCTACTGTCTGCTCTCAGCGCTGGTAGCAGTCGCCTGGCGCTCGCTGAAGCTGCTGCATGCGACCGAACAGCGCGTGGCCACTTTGCTGTTTGCGTTGCGGATTCTTCCGCTAGTAGTTTCCATTGTCATCACCTTCGCTTTTGTGGTGCCGTCGTTTCAATTGCTGGAGCCCCGATCGATTAATATCAATATTGACGAGGGCATCGGCACGGCGCCGTTTGCGCTCGGCATCTGCGCACTGCTTCTGATTGCCTGCAGCTGCTTCCGGGTGGTCACCGCCCAGACCCGGACGTCCAAAGTGGTCGCTCGCTGGCTTGACGGCGCGCGTCCTCTATGGAGATGCCGAGGTGCTAACCGAAGCCCAGGCGGTCACGTTCCGATCCCGCCGCGAGGCGCCGCCACTCACGCTGATCGGCGTCCGCAAACCAAGAGTGCTGGTTTCAGAAGCTACGGTTTCCCTTCTGACTCCTGCCGAACTGCAGATCGCGCTGAAACATGAACTCGCGCACATGCAGTCTTGCGACAACCTGAAAAAACTCGTTTTCCGTTTTTGTCCATTTCCCGGCATGGCCAAGCTGGAAAGCGCCTGGTCTCAAGCCGCCGAACTGTCCGCCGACGATTCCGCAGTCTCAAATCTGGAAGACGCTGTTGATCTGGCTGCGGCCTTGGTCAAACTCTCCCGCCTCGTTCCTGTCGAAGCTGCTCCGGTCTGCACCGTCGGCTTCGTCACCGGATCCATCAGCGCCCGTGTGGCGCGCCTGCTGGCTTGGAATGAAGCCGAAGCCGGCAAGGCTCACCAAATGCGAGTGCGACCGTGGCACGTGGTTCCGCCGGCTCTCGTAGTTCTCTCCTGTTCTTTGCCACCGTACGGCCCTGCTCTGTCATTGACGCACGAGGTGACAGAGTGGCTCGTCCGCTAGCTCTTCGCTTCCCTGCGCAGTGTTCTTCCCGACGCCTGTGTGACACCACTATCGCTGGTAGTACTTCGCGAGCCCCGTTAGTCTCGGTGGAGCTAGTTTCGCCGCGCAGCCCATTTCCCTGTACCGGTCTGAACCGCGCGGCAATCCTTTGTTCAACGGACGGTTCTTCATGCTACCCATGCTTCCGGTCTCCCGCGCTCACGCAGATTTCGCTCTGCGGCGCTATCCTCGCCATTTTCCTGTCTGTCTTCGTGTTGATGTTCGTTTTCCGCATCGGGCTCCTCCACGCCCAAAATGCGAGCGGCACGCTCCGTGGCGAGGTCAAGGATGCTACCGGGGCCGTTGTGACGCGTGCCCAGATCACGCTGCAGTCGAAGGGATCTGCCACCTCTCGTGAATCCGCGGCAAATGAGCGCGGAGAGTTCCGCATCGAAGGCCTGCTGCCCGGCTCTTATCGTGTCACCGTGACCGCCAAAGGTTTTGCTGAGGCCACAGCGGATGTAAATGTGGCAGTCAGCGTCGTGCGTGATATCGCGGTCACGCTCAAGCCCGCAAGCGGACGCGAGACAGTGAATGTCCAGGGAAGCTCTTCCTCTATCACCACCGAAACGATCGATACGGCAAGCGCTGTTCGCGGAGGCGTAGTTGGCACCAAGGATCTGGAAACTCTTCCGCTCCCGGCCCGCAGCTTCGCCAACATCGCTTACCTCGTGCCCGGAACCGAACCCGTCGAGCCTTCCGATCCGACCAAAGCGCGCATCACTGCCGTCTCCACCGGTGGAAGCTCCGGCCTAAATAACGAACTGTCCGTGGACGGAGCCGACAACTCCGACGACTGGATCGGCGGCTTCCTGCAAAACTTCTCTCCCGACGGCCTTCAGGAATTCGCCGTGCGCACTTCCAACGAAGAGGCCGACACCGGCTGGACCACCGCCGGGTCCGTCGTAATCACCACCAAGCACGGCACCAACGAGTGGCACGGCAGCGGCTCGTTCTATGAGCGCGCCGCGGATCTCAATGCCCGCTTCCCCATTGAGAATCCAGCGCCCAACCCCAAGCAGCCGTTCTCCCGCCAGAACTATGTAGGCACCGTAGGCGGCCCGATCGCAAAGGACAAGGTGTGGGTCTTCACCTCATTCGAGTACGTCCGGGAGAATGCCAGCATCGCCTACAGCCCGGCCAGCACCGAGCAATTCAACGCGCTGGCGCAGTTGGCCGCCGAGGGCCTGATTCCAAGCGTCTCCTCCATCCCGGTTCCCGCAAACGTCCCCATCCCCTTCCGCGATTACATCAGCTCCATGCGTTTCGACTACGCGCAGTCTCCGAAATCGCAGTGGTTCCTGCGCGCGTCGCAGGACAGTTACCTCACGCACAACGCGCTGGTGCAGCAGGCCACGCTGCCCTCCACCGGACTGACCACGCACAACAATTACTGGAACATCGCGCTCGGCAATACTTATACTTTCAGTCCCACGTGGCTGGGCACTCTGGTTCTGGATGCCAGTCTTTTGCACCTCACCCAGACCCGCAATTCGGATCTCGGTTTCGCCCTGCAATTTCCCTTCAGCGTGACCGCACTGACCGTCTCCGGATTCGAAACTTACGGCGACAACCAGTTCGCTACTCCCATCACTCTTTTTCCCGACCTGCGCAATCAAGACAAATACCAGGTGCGCTATGACCTGAGCCACGTAATGGGAAGTCACGCACTCAAGTTCGGCATTGATTTCATTCACGAGCCAGTACTCGGCGGCGCGTATGCGTCGAACCAGGAGACGCTATACGCGCTCCCCAGCGACCCCACGTTCTGGGTCCAGAGTCCGGGCAACATGGCGGCGTTCGGCGCAATTGTTCAGTGCAATCCCGCGCTCCCTATCAACCAACCGCCCAACCCGCCATGCCCGGAAACCACCTACACTCCGGCCGGCAACGGCAGCTTTTCCCAAAACGTGCAGCGACTCGGCCTCTATGCCGAAGACTCATGGCGCGTCTCTCGCCACCTCACGGTCAACTACGGCCTGCGTTATCAGGCCACCTTCGGACTCTTCCAGGGCTCGGGCCGAAGTCAGCTTCAGAACAGCGCATTCGTCACCATGCAGGCGTTGCAGATACCGATCGCGCCCAGCGTCCCGAACGATTACCGCAAGCAGATCGCGCCTCGCCTCGGCATCGCCTACTCTCCGGGAGGCAGCGAGAATACCGTGATTCGCGCCGGCTTTGGCATGTTCTACAACGATCTCGCGCAGAATGGCTGGGCCACTGCATTCCAGGGCGTGAATAACACAAACGCGGTCAGCGGCCCCTGTGCCCTTACCGGCACGTCCGGCAATTATTCGCTGGTCGGCTCGGGTTGCCTTCAGGGAGGTAACACGGCCGGTGGCAACCTCATCGGCTCCAACTACAAAACACCCTACGCGATCCACTTTACCGGCGGCGTGCAGCACGCCTTCAACGAGCACTGGCTGGCAAGCGCTGATTACGTCCACGAACAGGGCAATCATGGATACCGCGCCTACAGCTATGCGAGCGACGATGGCACCGGTAACGGCGACATTTTCACGCCGCTCATTCCCACTTCAGATCCGACTTATAACGCCGATCAGGCTGCCGTTGTCCCGAACGTCAATGTGTTCCGCTCCGACAACCGCTCCAGCTATAACGCCCTGATGGTGCATGCGCAAGGCAATATGCGCCGCTTCAACCTGGTCGCGAACTATACGCTTTCCAAAGCTCAAACCTGGGGATGCCTCCTCGGCGAACTCTTTGACTACGTAAACGGAGTCTGCGATCCGCTGAACCCTTTCCGTCCCGGTGACTACGGCCCGTCCGGCGAAGACGTTCGCAATCGCTTTGTGCTCGCGGGCACAGTGCACATTCCCGGCGGCTTCGAATTGACCAGCATCTCGCAGTTTGAGAGCGCCCGCCCCATCACCATCACCAACCTCGCCAATACCGACCGCATTTATGTCAACGGACAGCCCACCAGTCTCGACGAATTCCGCGGCACACCTTACATCCAGGTAGACATGCGCGTCACCCGCCCCTTCAACATCGGAGAGCGTGTCAACGTCAATCCATTCATCGAGTTCTTCAATATTTTCAACCGCAATAATCCCGGTGCGAACTTCGCGGTAAATGTAGCTCAGCTCCCGGTACCCGCGGATCAGATGCAGCCCAATGCACAAGGAATCACGAACGTGACCGACTTACTGTCCGGGCGCGAGCGCCGGTAATTGTCCGGAGGGAAACTCCGTGCCCATCACCAGCCTGAAACAACTGGAAATACCCGAGGGCGCGTCTGGGAGATTTCTTCGGCCCCGGCACCACGGTAGGAATTCCTTTCGCCGCACAGATCGGCGTACGAGTAACGTTCTAGCGGATTGCGGAAAGCAAGAGATCTGGCATCATTTAGCGGACCAGCTCGCTCAGCGCATCACTTTGGGAGCAAGAGCTTCGTATCAGGGCATCGCTTTAGCGATGCCGAAGTCCGGCGAAACCAAATCCCCTTTAGGGGCTGGGCCAAGCGCATACTAGGGAGCGCGGCGACCCGTGGGATTCGTGAGCCTTAGAGTTCAATTCCCCTGATTTTTTCTCGCAATTGCTACCCGCGCAATCCCCTGCAAATCATTTTTGATCGCAACCTCGTCCCAATCCGATAGCAACAATCGCACGTGATCCGCAATCGTCCCGCTGATCTCAAACACCAGCCACCCGCCGGGGCGGAGCGCCTGGCGCGCCTGCGGAATCAGCCGCTCAATGACCTCGAGGCCAGTAGGTCCCGCAAACACGGCATCGCGCGGCTCGAACTTGCGGACTTCGAGCTGCACCGAATCCTCTTCCGATTCGCCAACGTAAGGAGGATTCGAAACCACAAAGTCGAACGAAGCGGGAGAAAATCCGTCCAGCAAATCGCCCTGATGGAACTCGATTCGAGAAGTAAGTTCAAGCCGCGCAGCGTTGGCCCGGGCGACGTCGAGCGCATCAGGAGAAATATCAGTGGCATGGATCTCAGCCGCGGGGAGCTCCGTGGCAAGAGCCAAGGCAATAGCCCCCGACCCGGTGCCTACATCAACAATATCGTGTAGAGCGGACACTCTTGTCCGCTGCTCTTGCTCTTGATCTTGACCTTGATTTTGCTCTTGTTCTTGCTGCTGCCCCGGCCTCGTTCCGCCCCGCGAGATGATCTCCACCACCGTCTCCACCAGGTGCTCCGTCTCCGGACGAGGAATCAGCACCGCCGGCGACACAATAAAATCCATCCCCCAGAATTCCTGGTGCCCCGTGATGTACTGTGCCGGCATGCCGGAAGCCCGGCGAGCAAGAACCTCGTCGTAGCGCCGCGTCTCATCCGAAGTAAGCTCCCGCTCCGGATGTGCATAGAGATAAGCCCGGTCGCAGTCGAGCGTGAACATGATGAGGAGTTCCGCATTCATGCGGGGAGAAGGAACGTCCGCTGAAGTCAGCCGCTCGACCGCGATATTCAAAGCCTGACGAAGTTGCACGACCCTATTTCACCACGGAGACGGAAGGATTGCAGAGGCGGTCTTTGATTACTTCTGCAATCTGACCTACTGCAATCCCCTTCAAGCCATCCCCACCGACTCCTGCTTAAGCTTCTCCGCCTGATAGTGCGTGGTGAGGGCGTCGATAATAGGCTGCAGCTTCCCGTCCATCACCTGCTCAAGCTGATGAATGGTGAAACCGATGCGATGATCCGTAAGCCGGTTCTGCGGAAAATTGTAAGTCCGGATCTTCTCCGAGCGGTCGCCCGACCCAACCATCTGCTTGCGTTCTTTCGCGAGAGCGTCGGCCTGTTTCTGCATTTCAACTTCGTAGAGCCGCGAGCGCAGCACGCGCATGCCTTTTTCGCGGTTCTTGATCTGCGACTTTTCATCCTGACAGCTCACCACCGTGCCCGTCGGAATATGCGTGATCCGCACCGCCGAATAAGTCGTATTCACCGACTGCCCACCCGGTCCCGAAGAACAGAACGTATCGATGCGCAGGTCTTTAGCCTCGATCTTGACGTCCACTTCTTCTGCTTCGGGCAGCACTGCAACGGTGATCGCCGACGTATGCACGCGCCCTTGCTGTTCCGTCGCCGGCACGCGCTGCACGCGGTGCACTCCGCTCTCATACTTCAAGCGCGAGAAGACGCGGTCGCCTTCGATCAGAGCGATCACTTCCTTCATCCCGCCCACGCCGGACTCTGACGTGGAGAGCACTTCCACCTTCCACTTCTGTGTCTCGGCATAGCGGTTGTACATGCGAAAGACTTCCGCCACAAATAGCGTGGCCTCATCGCCACCCGTCCCCGCGCGAATTTCGAGAACGACGTTTTTCTCGTCGTTAGGATCCTTGGGCAGCAGCAAGACTTTGAGATCTTCCTCAACCGTCACAATTCGCGCGTCGAGCTTGGCGAGCTCTTCCTCGGCGTAGGCCCGCATTTCGAGATCTTTTTCATCCACCAGCACCGCCCGGCTCTCGGCGATTCCGCGTTTCAGGTCTTTGTACTCGCGATACTTTTCGACGATCCCCGCGACTTCGTGTTGGGCCTTGGCAGTCTTCTGGTATTTCGCCGAATCATTGGTAATATCCGGCGACAACAGCGCCTGCGTCAGTTCCTCGTAGCGCACTTCGATTTGGTCTAAGCGTTCAAACATGATTTTCATCCATCAAGACGCGAAAAGCCGCGTCTCTACTCTGTCTTACTCTAACTCAAGTGATTTTAGGTGGAATAAGGAAGAAAACAAGAGTTCGCGGTGGGCACCGCTAAGCAATCACTAATTCGCCACCGTGCTGCTTTTCCAGCGCCATGGCCGCATCCAGCGCGACAATCGCGCACTCGACCTGCCTGTCATCCGGAGGCTGAGTCGTGATCCGTTGCAGCCACAGCCCCGGCGCCGTCATCAGCGCGAACAGCGAACCCCGATGCTTCGCCGCGAAACGAATGATCTCGTAGGACACACCGGCAATCAACGGCAGCAGCGCAATTCGAATCCCGAATCGACCCCAGAAAGTCTGTACGGGGATCGCCATGTACACGAACATCGAGATGATCATCACCGTCATCAGAAAACTCGTCCCGCAGCGCGGGTGATACGTCGTATATTTCTGCACGGCCGCAGAGTTAAGCGGATCACCATTCTCGAACGCGAACACCGTTTTGTGCTCGGCCCCGTGGTATTCGTACACGCGCCGGATGTCTTTCCACAGCGAGACGCCCCACACAAACAGAAGGAACATCGTGATCCGAATCAGCCCGTCCACCAGGTTAAACACAAACTGCTGTCCGAATACCGGATTCACCCGCTTCAGTTCGGTCGTGGCCAGCAGGGGCAGGTATTTGTACATGAAGATGAAGAAGGCGATAGAAAACGCCATATTCAATCCTGCAATCCATCCGCTGATTTCAAACTTCTTGCCCGCATCTTTATTGCGGATCTTTGTCCGCGCCACCGTTGCCGGATATCTCCTCCAGCGCCGCATTGGCCGAGAACTTCAGTGCGCGGAATCCGAGCGTCATCGCGTGCCCCAGCGTCATCACTCCGCGCACCACCGGCCAGCCCATCCACTTATGCTGTTCGGAAGGCCGCTCCAGCGGTTCGCTGTGCGAAACAATCTCGCCCGAAGGTTTGCGCACCGCGATGCCCCAGGCATGCGGCGAACGCATCATCACGCCCTCCAGAACCGCCTGCCCGCCGACGAGGGTGGTTTCCTCACCGCTCTCGAGAGCTGGCAGCAACTGCACTGCCGCCAAAAAACGCAAGTTTTGCCGCCAACGTAGCATAGTGATTGGATGTTGCCTCGAGGTGGGACGACTCGAACCTCTAGAGTACCATAAATTGGAATAATACGAAGCATTTCGCGGCATGGACTAATACACGTATCTCCTTGATTTGTAAGCAATTAAGCTGCAAGTTTATTTCCGCGACTGAGGCCGGTTTGATGGCCAAAATCGCGACGTTGGCACGTACAATTCAATCCACTATGCTGCCCTTCGCCCAGACCTGCGACGCGATCGCCGCCACTACCAAGAAGTTGGAGAAAACAGCCTTGGTCGCCGCCTATTTGCGATCACTTCCGCTGAGCGAAGCAGCGACGGCTGCAATTTTTCTTTCCGGGCGACCTTTTCCTGCGTACGAACAAGCGACTTTGCAGGTAGGCGGAGCGCTGCTCTGGCGCGTCATTAGCGAGCTATCCGGAAAATCCGAACGGGAACTAACCGAGATCTATCGCCGCCACGGAGACGCCGGATCCGTAGCTGCCGAGGCGCTTCCCGTAAAGCCCGCATCCGGCCTCTCGCTCACAGAAGTGCAGCAGGCATTCTCCGGCATCGCCGCAGCCCGTGGCCCCGCCGCGAAGGCCGCTCTTCTGCGCCAACTTCTCGAGCGCGCGACGCCGCTCGAAGCAAAGTACGTTGTGAAAATCATTACCGGAGATCTTCGCATCGGCCTGAAGGAGAGTCTCGTCGAGGAAGCCATCGCCCGCGCGTTCGAAGCTCCCCTCGATCACGTCAAGCGCGCCAACATGCTGCTCGGCGATCTCGGCGAAACTCTGCGCTTGGCCGCCGCAGGAAAACTAGCGGATGCGCGCCTCCGGCTCTTCCATCCCATCGACTTCATGCTGGCAAGCCCGGTTGAGTCTTCCGAAGAAGCGCTGAGCTGTTTTCAGAATGCGTCGGTTGAAGACAAATACGATGGCATCCGCGCCCAGGCCCATATCAGCCGAGGCGAAGTCCGCCTCTTCTCCCGCACTCGCGATGAGATCACCGAGTCGTTCCCTGAATTACCGCCGGCGCTCGCTGGCCTGGCTAAAGACGCGATCCTCGACGGCGAGATCGTTGCCTGGAACTCGGATGGGAATGCAGCCGTCGCGCCTCCGAGCGGCCGAGCGTTGCCCTTCAGCACGCTTCAACAGCGCCTCGGACGAAAAAAAGTGAGCTTCAAAATCATGCGCGACGTCCCCGTGGCCTACATCGTCTTCGACGTTCTTTACGCGGACGGCAATCTTCTCCTCGACCGGCCCCTCAGCGAACGCGCCCGAACTCTCGACGAACTACTCGCCGCTAAGCGCACATCGGTCGCTTCCAAGCATCAGGCCCAGTCCAGCCTTAGTTTCACCGATGCAAACGATCCAGAGGAAAGTCCGCCCGCGCCCCTGCTCCGCGCTCCCGTAGCGACGGCCACTTCGGCGCGAGACCTCGAAACCCTCTTCACCGCCGCCCGCGATCGAGGCAACGAAGGCCTGATGATCAAAGATCTCGACTCTCTCTACACGCCCGGCCGCCGCGGCAAATCGTGGCTGAAGATGAAGCGCGAGCTCGCCACGCTCGATGTGGTCGTGACCGCTGTCGAGTACGGACACGGCAAGCGCATCGGAGTGCTAAGCGACTACACGTTCGCGGTATGGAATGGCGAGCGCCTGGTGAATATCGGGAAAGCGTACTCAGGACTAACCGACGCCGAGATCGCCGAAATGACGCAATGGTTCCTCGCGCACAAAATCACCGAGCAAGCACAAGGACTAAGACTAGAAGTCGCACCGAAGATCGTGCTGGAGGTCGCGTTCAACAACATGATGCGCTCGACGCGTCATGAGAGTGGCTACGCTCTGCGTTTCCCGCGAATCGTACGCCTGCGCCCGGACAAGCAACCGGAAGATGCCGACACCATCGAGACGGTAAAAGAAATTTACCAGCAACAGCACTCGTGAAAACCGTCGTTGGTCACTAGTCGCTAGTCGTTGGTCGTTGGTCGTTAGTCGTTGGCAAACCCTGCTCGCTAAAGACTAACGACCAAGACCATCGACTGATTCGCGTCAGCGAGCGTGTCCACGGTGCTCGTGTTCAGAGTGATCGTGTTCGCTCTCTTCGTCCCGCACCGCAATCACGCAACTATGCGCCGTCTCGCAAACCACATGTTCCAACTGGATCGTCGTATGCCGGATCCCAAAATCCCGCCCCAGCCGCTCATTGACTTCGCGCAGAATCGAATCGCTCTCCGAAGTCGCCATATCCGCAATCTTCACGTGCGCCGAGAGCGCGTGGTTCTCCGACCCAATGCTCCACACATGCAAATCGTGCACATCGCTCACGCCCGCAATCGTGCGCATCGTCGACTCCACCGCCTCCAGGCTCATCCCGCGCGGAGTTCCCTCCAGCAGAATATTCATCGTCTCGCGGACGATCCCGAAGCTCGACCACAAAATTAGCGCACCGATCCCGAACGACAGCGCCGCGTCGATCCAGTACTGCCCCGTCCACAGGATCGCGAGACCTCCCACAATCACCGCTGCAGTCGAGAGCGTGTCGCCCACCTCATGCAGCAGCGCGCTCCGGATGTTTACATCGCGCCCCGAACGCCACAGCAGCAGCGCGATAACGCCGTTCATCACCACACCCGCTGCCGCCACCCCAATCATCACCCGGGCCTGCACCTGCTCAGGATTCTGTAGCCGGCGAAGCGCTTCGTAGAAAATAAGAAAAGACACCACCACCAGGGACAGCGCATTCACAAGCGCCGCCAGCACTCCCGCCCGCCGGTATCCATAAGTCTTGGTCGCGCTCGGCGGCCGCCCTTCCAGAAAAACCGCTAGCAGCGACAACAGCAGCGCCAGAAAGTCGGAGAGGTTATGTCCGGCTTCGGAAAGCAACGCCAGCGAATGCGCACGGATGCCAGCCACCACCAGCAGGACAACGTAAAGCATGGTGACCGCCAGCGAGATGCGCAGCACCCGCCCCGTCCCATGAGAATGCCCGTGTCCGCCGTGCCCGTGCATGTTACTAGGATAGCGCAAGCCGTGTGGCACGGACACTCTTGTCGGCAGCGTTTGACTTTGTTCGTCGAACGCATGGTCAACAACCGAAGGTGGCGCAAACCCCGTCCCTCGCGCTATCCTTCTCACCGCACTCGTAGGAAGAAAGTCAGGAAGAAGTCAGGAAGAAATTCAGGAGGACAAGAATGAAGAAGCTTCTCGCGATCGCAGCCCTGCTCTTAGTCGCCGCGTCGGCGTTTGCGCAAACAACGCCTGCACCAACCGCGCCAGCCGCCCCCATCAAGAATCCCGTCAGCAGCGCCCTGCGAGACAGCCTGCCCAGCCGTCAGAAGAACACCATTGCCGCGGTTGAAGCCATGCCCGCCGACAAATTCAACTACAAACCCTCCGCCGACCAGATGACGTTCGGTCATCTCGTCGCCCACATGGTCGAATCGAATAATGCTTTTTGCAGCCAAGCTGCCGCCGTCCCCGCCCCCAAGGTGGAGGAAGCCAAGGAAACAGACGGAAAGGACAAACTGGTTACCGCGCTCAAAGATTCGTTCTCTTTCTGTGGCGACGCGCTCGCGAAAATGGATGACTCCAAACTGGGTGAGATTACCGAGGGCCACGGCGGTCAGCAGTTCTCGCGTGCCCGATGCGCCTTGATCCTTGCCGGAAGCTGGGCCGACCATTATGCCGAAGCCTCAATGTATCTCCGCCTGAACGGCCTGTTGCCGCCGACCGCGAAGAAGTAATAGCGATGATAAAGGGACGGGCCGCCCTCGCCCGTCCCCTCAGTCTTCGACGAACGACTTCAGCCTGGGCAATGCCTGCTCCCACTGCGCGGAAACGAAGTCGAGATACTCTTTGATTCCTTCCATCGGCTGCGGATCGAATTCGAACAGGCTCTCGCGCCCCGAACGAACGCTGTGCACGATTCCTGCACTCTCCAACACTCGTAGATGCTTGGTGATCGCCTGCCGGGTCATCTTGGACCCGTGTGTCAATTGCGAGATTGAATAAGGCCGCCTCCGGCCAAGCTTCGCCACCAGCGCCAGCCGCGTCTCGTCGCCGAGTGCCGCAAAGACGACCGCGCGCGTCCGCCGATTACCAGCCCCGCCGCTATGACTTCTGCGCAACATGTTTCTCAATATTCTTCATTTGTTCCGTCCAACCGCCATCGTTCATGCGGAATGCTTCGACGCGCCGGCCGCTGGGGATCTTGTCGAAGCCGGACTCGGTGAGGACAAGAAGTGTGCCGGTCTTGGTCCTTTCCAATGTGAATTCAACGAGCGTAGGCGTCTCTTTCGAATAATCTATTTTGGGATCGATGGCATAGGGATGCCAGGTGAAGGAAAAGAGCCGCTCATGCTCCATTTTCTGCACCACCGCTTCCCATTTGATGTGTTCATAACCCGGATAAGTAATCTGGCCGCGCGAAACTTGCCCCGGCACAAACGGTCCGTCCAGTTTCACCCGAAACCATTCCCCAAACTCACGGTAATCCGTAAGCGCACGCCAGACTCGCGAAATCGGCGCCTTGAGTTCGATGCGCTTTTCAACACGATCATTCATTTTAGGCAACCTCTAGGGTGCATATTATTCGAATACCGGAGAAAACGCAACCACAAGGTTGCGCTTGTGATTGGGCCTCCCCACCTAACCGACCAGCCCTTCCAATTCCTCTTCCCCAATCACGTTAACGCCCAGCTCCCGGGCCTTATCCAGCTTCGATCCCGCATCGCTCCCCGCCACCACATAATCCGTCTTCTTGCTCACCGACCCAGAAACGCGTCCGCCCGCATCTTCTATCATCTGCTTCGCTTCGTCCCGCGTGTGGCGCGTCAGCGTGCCCGTCAGCACGAACGTCTTTCCCGCCAGCTTCGTCCCCTTTTCTTTTTTCTGCCCGGTGAACGTCAGCCCTGCCTTGCGCAGGTCGCTCACCAGTTTGCGATTGTGTTCATCGCCGAAAAATTCCACGATGCTCTCCGCGATCCGCGGCCCGACTTCGTTCACCTCCTCAAGTTCCTCCGCACTCGCCTTCATGATCGCGTCCAGCGAGCCGAAGTGTTCCGCCAGAAACTGCGCCGTCCGCTCGCCCACCATCCGTATCCCGAGCCCATAAATCACCCGCTCCAGCGGCAACTTCTTCGACGCCTCGATCTCCGCCGAGCACGTTCTCCGCCGATTTTTCGCCCATTCGCTCGAGCTTCAGCAGATCGTCTTTCGTCAGCTTGTAGAGATCGGAGACATTCTTCACCAGGCCGCGTTCCGTAAGTTGATTCACCAGCGCCTCACCGAGCCCGTCAATATTCATCACGTGCCGCGAAGCAAAATGCAGAATCGTCCCCTGCAGCTTCGCCGGGCAATTCGCATTCACGCAGCGATGGTCCGCCTCGCCCGGCGTGCGCACGACGTTCCCGCCGCACACCGGACAATGCTCCGGCATCTCAAACGCTTGTGGCCGCGCGGATGATCTTTGTCCTCGACCACCTTCACCACTTTCGGAATCACATCGCCGCCGCGCTCGACCTCAACCCAGTCGCCGATCTTCACGCCAAGTTGGTCGATAAAATCCATGTTGTGCAAGGTGGCGCGCGAAACCGTCGTCCCTCCAATCGGAACCGGTTTCAGCCACGCCACCGGAGTCAGTTTGCCGGTGCGGCCGACCTGCGGCACGATGTCTTCGATCTGCGTCACCGCTCCGCGCGCCGCGAACTTATAAGCAATCGCCCATCGCGGAGCCTTCCCAGTAAAGCCAAGTTCCCGCTGCCAGCGAAGTTTTATCCACCTTGATGACGATGCCGTCAATTTCGTAAGCCAGCGAGTCGCGCTTGCCTTCCCAGCTCTGGATGAAGTTCCAGACCTCGCCCAGATTCTTCGCCAGCTTGCGATTCGGATTCACCTTGAACCCCGCCAGCTCCATCGCATCCATCGTTTTGGATTGGCGGTCGAAATAAGTGCTGCCCATCCTTCAACAAAAAATAGGCGAAGTAATCCATGCGGCGCTGTGCCGTGATCGAAGGCTCGAGCTGTCGCACCGTCCCCGCCGTAAAATTTCGCGGATTGGCAAAAGTCGCGAGTCCCTGCTTCTCCCGCTCTTCATTCAGTTTGCGGAAAGCCGCCAGCGGCATCAGCATTTCGCCGCGCACTTCAAAGTCCGCGGGAATCCCAGCCTTCTTCAACTTGTCCTTAGAAATCACCAACGGGATCGACCGCACCGTCCGCACATTCAGAGTCACGTCTTCGCCAATGCTGCCATCGCCGCGCGTGATGCCGCGTTCCAGACGTGCGTCGCCGGATGCTTGGCTGTAAACAAGCGCCAGCGACATTCCATCCAGCTTCAATTCGCACATATATTCGAGGTCGGTGCGCCCGCTAAGCTCCTGCACCCGCCGCTCCCAGTCGCGCAACTCATCTTCGGAGTAAGCGTTGTCGAGCGATAGCATCGGCGAAGAATGCTTAGCCTTGACGAATCCCTCGCGCGGCTTGCCCCCCACGCGCTGCGTAGGCGAATCAGGCGTCAGCAGCTCGGGATGCTCCGCCTCAAGCCGCTTCAGCTCATTCATCAGCTTGTCGAACTCGGCGTCAGTCAGTTCGGGATTGTCGAGGACGTAATAGAGATACTCGTGGCGCCGAATCTTTTCGCGCAGAACTTCGATTTTTTTCTTATTGGCAGAACTGGACATGACTGGGAAATTATAGTGCGAGGACAGTACCCAGCACGCAGCACTCAGATCTGGCTGCCACTTCGGCGGGCACCGCGGTTCTACTGGGTACCGGGTACTGGCAACCGGCTACTGTTTCTTAGCTTTCCGAATCCGTCCGCGCCCGAGCGCCCCGCGCCCCACGCTCGATGGAGGCTTCTTCATCCCTTCCAGCAATTCTTTCAGCACAGTCGCGTTGTTGCGCTCCTGGTTGCGGGATGCGTACAGCAGCGTGAGCCGCCGCTTAGCTTCCGCAAGATGGTGCAACTTCGTCGACCGCCGCCGAAGCTTCGGCCCCGGCCAACTCCTTGAGATAACGTCTCCGGAACATGCTCCATCCCTCCGGATTCGCATGGAACCACTTCCGCAACTCGTCCGAAGGCGCCAGTTCGCGCAGCCAGAGCTTGACCGCCGCGTCTTCTTTCGTCAGCCCGCGCGGCCACAGACGATCCACCAGCACGCGCATCCCGTCCGACGAAAAAGCCGCCTCGTAAACGCGTTTGACCACAACGCTCATGATTTCCGTATTATCCTACCCTGCATTATCCTACCTTTGCGCCGAGTTGAGTCGGGTTTTGCAGCCGGCGCTGCCCTCATCATGAACGCCTTGAACCACATTTCTCCGTGCCTCCGTGTCTCCATCGCTATTACTCGCGTTGGTATTGCTCGCGTTCTTGACGTTCGCCGCCTGCGATGTCGAGCGCCGCAAATCCGATGCCGAACTCGGCCTCAACCCGCAGCAGGCCGAAGGCAGAAAACTCTACGACAACTATTGCGACCGTTGCCACGAACCGTACTCGTCGCGCGGCAAGAAAGGCCCAAGCCTGAAAGGTGTTTTCAAGCGGCAGTATCTATCCGAAAGCGGACTCCCCGCAAACGACGAGCGTGTAGGCGAAATCATCAAAAATGGACGAGCCAAAATGGAAGGCTTCGGCCGCGTTATGACCGATCAGCAGATCAAAGACCTGCTCGCGTATCTGCACACGCTGTAAAGGAGGCTGCATTTGGCTGTCTGTCGCGAGCTCATCGCCATCTCCATGGTTCTCCTCGTCGGTTCGGCAAGCCAGCTTCGCCGCGGTTATGCGAAGGGCTGGTATGACAACTGCTGTGATATGACGGAATTCCATTTCACTCGATTTCCAGAGCAGGCCGGCAAAACAACGGCGAAGACGACCTTCGAGTGACCTTGTTCAGAGGCAGGTTGCCTCTCGTGGAAGTGCCGGATACCTGGTGGGGAACAATGGGGAAAGTCACTGGCCGGAAGTGCGACCATGGTGGAAATTGCGAGGAAGCAATCAAAGCGGACCTTCAGGTGCTGAGAGTAACCAAGAGCCACATCTGGGGCATATATGTAGTCGATTTCAACAACCGGCATCTTGAAGGTCGGTTCAATGTCAAATACCGGCAAAGACGCCCCGTCTGTATCTGTGAATAAAGGATGCGAATATCGGCTTGGAGTGATTCTCGATGAAAAGTGTAGCGAGATCAGAGCTTCTGTCTAAACTGCCATCCGTGGACACGTTGCTGCGTGCTGAATCCTTGGCTCCGCTCGTAAATAGCCATGGACCCGCTGCTGTGACCGATGCCGTGCGCATTGTGCTCTCCCGCCTTCGCGAGGAGGTCGCTCATAGCACGATCGACGAGAAATCGCTGGACCTCGCACTCGGCGGCCTGTCCACCGCCATCGAACGTCAACTCCGCCAGTCGCTGAGTTACTCGTTGCTGCCGCTCATCAACGCCACCGGAGTGATTCTCCACACCAATCTCGGACGCGCGCCGCTCGCTGCCACCGCACTCGATCACGTCCAGGCCGCTGCTAGCGCCTATTCCAATCTCGAATTTGATTTATCGACCGGCGAGCGCGGGAAGCGTGACGTCCATGTCGACCGCCTCTTCCAAAAACTTTTCTCGGACGAATCCGCGGGCGGTCCACCCCCAGCCCTCTCAGCCCCGGCCGTCTCAACCATAGTCGTCAACAACAACGCCGCCGCCGTCCTGCTCGCGTTGAACTCGCTGGCCGAAGAGCGGCGAAGTCATCGTCTCCCGTGGAGAGCTGGTGGAAATCGGCGGCTCCTTCCGCATCCCCGATGTGATGTCGAAGTCGAACGCGACGCTGCGCGAAGTCGGCACCACCAACCGCACCCGCATCGCCGATTACGAAAAGGCCATCAACGATCGCACCCGTCTCTTGCTCCGCGTGCATCGTTCCAATTTCGAAATCACCGGCTTCACCGAGCAGCCCGGCCTCGACGAACTGGTCGCGCTAGCCCGCCGTCGCAACCTCCCGCTCATGGAAGATCTGGGCAGCGGCGCGCTCTTCGATCTGCGTTCCGTCGGAATCACCGGCGAGCCGGGCGTGCTCGACAGCCTGCGCGCGGCGTTGACATAGTTACCTACAGCGGCGACAAACTTCTCGGCGGTCCGCAATCCGGATTGATCAGCGGCCGCGCCGATCTGGTCGCCCGCATGCGCTCCAACTCGCTCTTCCGCGCCCTGCGCGTGGATAAGCTTACCTACGCCGCGCTCGAAGCCACGCTGCTCGCCTACGTCAAACGCGACCACGATGCCGTGCCGGTGTTGCGCATGATGCGCCTGTCAAAAGATGAAATCGCCCACCGCGCGGAGAAAATCGCCTCTGAGAGTTCAGCCCGCTCACCTCAAGCTGGAACTCCGCGATGGTGAATCGGTTATCGGCGGCGGCGCTGCCCCATCGGCGGTTTTGCCCACGCGCCTGATCGCGTCTGACCCATGCCGATCTCAGCGCCGACGAACTGAACGCCCGTCTCCGCGCGTCAACTCCGCCGATAATCGCCCGCGTCGAAGAAGGCCGCGTGCTGCTAGATTTGCGAACAGTTTTCCCAGAGCAGGATGCAAATCTTGCCACTGCGCTAGCATCCCTAAGCTAGTAACGAAGGCATCCCGTGGCAACCCTCTACACTATCGGTCACTCCACCCGCACGCTCGATGAGCTGGTGTCGGCTCTGAAAGCGCACGGCATCGATACTCTGCGTGGATATCCGCGCCTTCCCCATGTCGCGGCGTCTGCCGCACTTCAATCGCGAGGCGCTGGAGCATTCCCTTCAGCAGCAAGGCATCCACTACATCTGGATCAAAGCTCTAGGCGGATATCGCAAAGCAACTCGCAAGGATTCGCCTCACACCGCATTGCGAAATGCCAGCTTCCGCAATTACGCCGACTACACCTTGACGCCCGAGTTCGAGCGCGCGATAACCGAACTGCTCCAACTCGCGAGCGCCTCGCGCACCGCCTACATGTGCGCCGAGCGTGTTTACTTCCGCTGCCATCGCATGATCGTCTCCGACTGGCTGGTGGCGCATGGCCACGAAGTTCTGCATATCGATGCCGAGGGTCCGCCACGGCCGCATAAACTGACCCCTGAAGCGCGCGTGATCAACGGTGAGATGATTTATCGTGGCGACAATCTCTTTTGAGAATTTTTGTCGGGCAGGTTCCGGCGCGCAATTGCCAATTACAAATTAGCAGTTAACAATGTCTCTATGATCCTCGGCACCGGAGTAGACATCGCCGAAGTTCCACGCATCCGCGAAAGCATCGAGCGCTTCGGCGACCGCTTTCTTCATCGCATCTTCACCGAAGGCGAAATCCGTTACTGCGAGAAAAAAGCCACCCGCTTCGAAAGCTACGCCGCGCGCTTCGCCGCCAAAGAAGCCGGCATGAAGGCCCTGGGTACGGGATGGAGTCGCGGCATCCGCTGGCGCGATATCGAAGTCGTGCGCCCGAAAGGCCAGCGTCCCACTATTCAATTCCACGGCGAGGCCGCAGCCGTCGCAGCCAAACTCGGCACGAAAAATATAGCGCTCTCGCTTACCCACACCTCCGAGCAAGCGCTGGCCCATGTCATTCTGGAGAATTAACTTCAGGCTCTCAGCCAGCCCAGTAACCTGCTCATTCAAAACAATTTCTGCACCATCGCAACAACCGAGAAGGTTTCGGGTTTAAATAGCCGGAACGTAGTCAGGCCAGATTACCGGCCTTAACCCAAACAATTGAGTTAAAGGAAAGGCAATGAAGAAAATGAAACGCTCCCCTCGTAGGCGCGCCTTCGCGCTGGTATTAGGAGTTTTGATGTTGACGGTTTCGGTGCTGTCGCTCTCGACCGCATCCTCTGCGCAGATCGGGATTGGCATCTCGGTGCGAATCGGTCCGCCGGCGCTGCCGGTGTATGCGCAGCCCATCTGTCCCGGTGCGGGCTATCTCTGGACCCCGGGCTATTGGGGATGGAATGACGACGGCGGCTATTACTGGGTGCCCGGCACCTGGGTGGTCGCGCCGGTAGGCATGCTCTGGACCCCCGGCTACTGGGGCTTCGCGGGCGGCTTCTACGGCTGGCACGGCGGCTATTGGGGACCCCACGTCGGTTTCTACGGCGGCATTAACTACGGCTTCGGATACGGCGGCGTAGGCTTCGGCGGCGGCGAGTGGAGAGGCGGCGCTTTCTTCTACAACCGCGCCGTGATGAACGTGAACGTCACCAACATTCACAACGTCTACAGCAGAACCGTAGTCGTGAACAATGTCCACACCAGCTTCAACGGCCCCGGCGGAATCGAAGCGCGGGCAACTGCGCAAGAGGAAGCCTATGGGCGCGAGCAGCATACCGCGGCGCTCTCAGCCCAGGTAGAACACGAACGTGCAGCCAGCCAGAACCGGGCATTGTTCGCATCCGAGAATCATGGACGTCCGGAGATCGCAGCTACGGCCAAGCCGGGCGAGTTCTCGGGACACGGCGTGGTGAAAGCCAACGCGGCGGGAGGCGAGTATCACCAGCCGAAGATGTCCCCGCAGGAGGCCCGCGCCTCATCTGAAGGCAATCGCAACGGCAATGGCAACAACAATAACGACCACGCCGCGGCGCATCAGCAGAACCATGAAGCGCAAAACCAGGCACAGAAGCCCTACCACGACAACGTGAGAGGCAACAGGCAGGAGCAGCAGGCTGAGAAGGAGAATAAGCAGGCTGAGAAGCAGGATAAACAGAACTAGCGGCCGAGAAGCAACAGAAACAGGCTCAGAAGAAAGCCGATAAACAAGCCAAAGCCGAACAGAAGCACCCTAACAATAACCATGAGGACCAACGCTGAACTGGCGGACTGAATCGTCCTGTTCGTATAAACATGCTCCTCAAAAGGCTCCCACTCCCCACGCCGCAACGCGGGTGAGTGGGAGCCTCATTTTTGACCCTGCTGCACTTCTTTTCACCCGCTCAATAATCTTCTCCACTGAAATTCCACAACGTTTGCTATTATGTTCTGTCGTTTACTGACTACCTTGCCTAGCCAGAAACAGCTGAAATGGTCGCAACTACGCGTGGGACTCACCGTCCTGTTCGCGAGCATCACCTTGGGCGTCCTCATTTTCGTAATGAGCGGCACCGGCGGATGGTTCACCCGCAAGATCACGCTGTATTCGTACTTCGATAATGCCTCCGGATTGCGCGAGGGCGCGCCCGTGCGTTTGGCAGGCGTGGACATCGGCAACGTGACCGGCATCCGGGTCGTGCAGAACAAACCGATGACGCCCGTCGAAGTCACCATGAAGGTCAACACCAAATACTCCTTCAATATGCGCAAGGACTCCGTGACTCTGATGAGCACGGCCGGAATCCTCGGCGAAACTTTTGTAGACGTGGATAGCTCGACGGCGAAGGGCCCACCCGTGGTGGATGGAGACACGCTCGCCGCTCGCGACCAGCCCGATATTCAAGACGTCGTCCGCGCCAGCCAGGGCACGTTGCAGAACATGGACTCGCTGCTGAAGCGCGTTGACCGCATCGTGGCCTTCATCGAAAGCGGCCAGGGCACGATCGGAAAAGTCATCTACAGTCAGGCCATGTATGACCAGATCAATGCGACGGTGCTTGAATTCAAGGGGTTGCTGGACGACATCCAGAGTGGCAAGGGTTCGATCGGCCCGCTCCTAACCAACGACGAGGCCTACAAGAAAGTGATCGCCGCCATCGACAAGATCAACGTGATGGTGGACGACCTGCAGCAGGGCAAAGGCACGGCCGGCAAACTGCTGAAAGATCCCGTGCTGTTTGATAACGCGAACAAGGCGATTGCCAACGTGCGCCAGTTGACCGACGACATTAATGCCGGCAAAGGCGTGCTCGGCACCATGACGCACGATCAGGAATTTGCCGACCGGCTGAAAGTACTGATGTCCAACCTGTCAGCGCTCTCCGATCGCCTGGAAAAAGGCGAGGGCACAGCGGGAATGTTGTTCAAGGATCCCGCGCTCTACAACAACAGCAATCAGATGCTGGTGGAAACGCGTGAACTGGTAAAGTCGATCCGCGAAAACCCCAAGAAATATCTGACGTTCCACGTGAAAGTATTCTGAAAAGGTATTCTGAACGCGTCCAGCGGATTCCGGTTGACCGTTTTCACAAGCCTTCGTCCAATACAATGGGTCAGTGTGTTCAGTCTAACCACTGCCAGTTCCACATCTCAATTTGAGGATCTCATGCGTAATTTCTTGATGCTGCTTGTCATCACCACCATGCTTGCCTCCGCCCTGTTCGCTCAGGACAAGGAAAAAGCTCAGCCCCCCGCCAAAGTGCGTTTCTCGGTTGACATGCTCGATAAGAGCATCGACCCCTGCAACGATTTCTACGCTTACGCGTGCAGCAAGTGGCTGGCGAAGAACCCGATTCCCGCCGACCGTTCCTCCTGGGGACGCTTCAACGAACTACAGCAGCGCGGCGAATTCATCGTGCGCGACATCCTCGAAAAGGCGTCGGTCGATGCTCCGGGCCGCAGCGCCAGCCAGCAGAAGATTGGCGACTACTATGCCAGCTGCATGGACGAAAGCGCGATCGAAAAAGCCGGCACCAAGCCGCTAGAACGCGACTTTCCACAGCATCGCGGCGATGCAGTCCAAAGCGGATCTCGCGCCAGAACTCGTTCGCCTGCATGGTCAGGGCGCGGATGTGCTATTTGGCTTCGATTCCGGATCCGATTTCAAAAACGCCAGTTCAGATCATTGCCCAGGTAGATCAGGGCGGAATGGGTATGCCCGACCGCGACTACTACTTCAAGGACGACCCTAAATCGGTCGAGCTGCGCAAGAAATACGTCGCGCATGTAGCGAAGATGTTCATGCTGTTAGGCGACGACGAGGCCAAAGCCAGCCGCCGAAGCCAAAGTCGTCATGGACATTGAAACCGCATTGGCCAAGGGTGCACTCGACCAGACCAGCCGCCGCGATCCGCAGAAGATTTATCACAAGCTCAGCAATCAGGAACTCGAGGCTCTGAGTCCAGCCTTCAACTGGAATGCCTACTTCGAAGGTGTGGCGGCGCCCCACTTCAATTCGCTCAACGTGATTGAGCCGGAATTCATCAAGAACATGCAGGAAGTAATCGGCGCCTACTCGCTCGAAGATTGGAAAACCTATCTGCGCTGGCACGCCCTGCACGGCAGCGTGACCGAACTCCCGGCAGCGTTCGTCAATGAGAATTTCGAGTTCTACGGTAAGACCCTGCAGGGCACCAAAGAGTTGCGCCCGCGCTGGAAGCGTTGCGTCAGCTACACCAACGGAGACCTCGGCGAATTGGTCGGCCAGATCTACGTCGAGCAAACCTTCGGAGCCGAAGGCAAGGCACGCACGCTGGCGATGGTCGACGCTCTAGAAAAGTCGCTGGGCGAAGACATCAAGAACGTTCCCTGGATGGGCGCCGACACGAAAGCTCAGGCTCTGGTGAAGCTGAAAGCCATCACCAACCGTATCGGCTATCCCAACAAGTGGCGCGAGTACTCGAACCTCCAGATCGTGCGCGGCGACGCTTTGGGCAACTCGCAGCGCGCCAACCAGAACGATTTTCAGTGGAGACTGAAAAAGATTGGCAAGCCGCTCGATAAGAGCGAATGGCCTTATCCGCCGATGACCGTGAATGCCACCTATGACCCGACCCAGAACAACGTCACTTTCCCTGCCGGAATTCTGCAGCCGCCCTTCTACGACAACCACGCCGACAACGCTCTGAACTTTGGCGGCATCGGCGCCGTGATCGGACACGAACTCACCCACGGTTTCGACGACGAGGGCAGCCAGTTCGACGCTGCCGGCAATCTCCGCGACTGGTGGACGGCGAGCGACAAGAAGCAATTCGAAGAGCGAACCGGCTGCATCAGGGACCAGTACGGCAGCTTCGTAGCGGTCGACGACCTGAAGGTGAACGGCAAACTCACTCTCGGCGAAAACACGGCCGACAATGGAGGCCTCCGTATCGCCTACATGGCCATGTTGAACACGTTTGCCGGCAAAGAACCTGCGCCCATCTACGGCCTCACCGCCGAGCAGCGCTTCTTCCTGGGATTTGCCAACGTCTGGTGCCAGGGCCGTACCGACGCCTTCTCCCGCATGTTGGTCACTCTGGACCCTCACTCACCGCCAAAATACCGGGTGAACGGAACCATCTCCAACATGCCAGAATTCCGCGAAGCCTATCACTGCGCAGCAACCGCGCCGATGGTGAATCAGAACGCATGCAGGGTCTGGTAAGGGACGCGGTGACGAAAACGGCAGCGAGGAAACGAGGGTGCCCCATCCTAGCGCGTTCTTTGCGCTAGGGTGGGATTCCGCAGAAACGTGCAGTAGGGGATTTCCGCTGACGTCTTCGGAGCTCTAGCAACGAGAAGTCGTCTACCCCGCCGCCACATCCGCCTGTTCATGCGCGTGATAGCTAGACCGCACCAGCGGCCCCGACTCAACGTGCTTGAATCCAAACTGAAGCGCTTCTTCCTTAAGCAACACAAATTCCGCCGGAGTGTAATAGCGCGTCATCGGCAGATGATCTTTTGAAGGCCGCAGATACTGCCCAATCGTGAGGATGTCGACGCCACACTCCCCCAGGTCGCGGAAAACGTTAATCAGCTCCCAAGTCTCCTCGCCAATGCCCACCATCACGCCACTCTTGGTCACGGTAGCCGGGTCCCACTGCTTGGCATTCGCCAGCAGATCAAGCGTCCGCTGATAACGCGCTCCCGAGCGCACCGCCCGATAGAGCCGCGGCACGGTTTCAGTATTGTGATTTAGCACGTTAGGCTTGGCATCGAGCACAATGCGCAACGGTTCCTCGAGCCCCTGGAAGTCCGGAATCAGCACCTCAACCCGGCAGTCCGGCACCAGTTCACGAATCTGACGAATTGTCTCCGCAAAAATCCGGGCGCCGCCCACGTTGTCGTCGTCGCGGTTCACGCTGGTCACCACCGCATGCCGCAGTCCTAATGTAGCGACGGCTTCAGCCACACGCCGCGGCTCATCCCAGTCAATCGCCTCCGGACGCCCCTTAGGCACCGCGCAAAATCCGCAGCGCCGGGTGCAGATATCGCCCAGTAGCATGAAGGTCGCCGTGTGATGGTCCCAGCATTCTCCAATATTCGGACACTGCGCCGACTCGCACACCGTATGGAGTCCCAGCCCTCGCGCCAACTTCTTAAGATTATGAAAGTTGTCGCCCACCGGAGCCTTGGCCTTGAGCCACGAAGGTTTCGGGCTGCGGATCGGCGGACCGAGATCAATCTGAATAAGCTGAGAATATGCAGCCATAACGAAACTCGATTTTATCAGTTTGCTGGAAGCGTAGCGGCCCAGACCACTCAGCCGCAGACTCACTTCACACTTTGAATCAGCATTTCCATTCCCTTCCATGCAATCTGCACCCCAATGCACAAGAGAATAAACGCAATCACTTGCAGGACCCCACGAACAGTTTGGGGAGAGATTTTCTCCGTGATGTTCGGCGCGTACCGGTAGCTGAGATATACGGTTAGACTCAGCGCGACCACCGCTATCAAAATACCGATGTGACCAAGAATATCCTCGAGAGTCGCCGTCCGCGAGGCGTGAGCGCTCACCGTGAGCATGACCACGATGCAACCCGGGCCCGCCGTTATCGGGAAGGTGAAGGGATAAAATGTCTGCGATTCCAAAGAACGGAAATCGTCTTTAGCCGCAGGGGTTTCCGCCTTCTTGGGTCCCATCCTGTCCCTGCAGCAGCCCCCAACCCATCGCAGCCAGAACAAAACCGCCGGCCACTTGGACGACAGGTAAAGAAATACCAAAGAAGTTCAATAAAGTTGCGCCGACCAGCTCCACCACCAGCAGGAAAAGCGTCGTGTTGACGGCTATCTTCCGGGCAAGAGTGCGGAACACATCCGGCGGCGCAACTCCAACCAGCCCCAGAAAAACCAGCGCCGACCCCAGCGGATTGACCAGCGGCAACAGCGCGCTAAACGCCAGCCCGAAATATTTCAGGACAATCAGCATTTCCGAATTGTTCCGCACGGAAAACATACAGGGATGTCTACTTCAAATGCACCGCCGCCTCCGACCGCTTCGGCCCCACCGAGCCGCCGCGCGTCTTCGGCATCGCGTATTTCGGCTTGATCTCGTGGCATCCGCTGTCGCAATAAACGCCGCCAGCGGCCGATTCCGGAGTCGGCATCGGAGAATTCACCGCAATCTCCCGATCCTCTTCCAACTGGCGCTCGACGTCGGCGATCAACTTTTCGTTCTCCGCGGCAGTCAGCCACTTTTTCTTGCGCAACAGATAATCTTCCAGCCGCGCAATCGGATCGCGCTTCTTCCAATACTCAAACAGCGGCTTGGGAACATACTCCGCACCATCGTGAATAGCGTGCCCCTTCATTCGCATCATCTTCGCTTCGATCAAAGTCGGACCTTCGCCGCGCCGCGCCCGCTCGCAAGCTTCATGGCACGCGTCATAAACCTGGCAAGCGTCGGTGCCGTCAACGATCACGCCCGGAATCCCGTATCCAATGGCGCGTTCCGCCAGATCCTCAACCCGAAACTGCATGTCGGAAGGAGTCGAATACGCCCAGAGATTATTCTCGACAATCAGCACCAGTCCCAGATTCTGCACCGCCGCAAAATTCAGCCCTTCATAAGTCACGCCGGTCGATTGCCCGCCATCGCCAATGTAAGTCATCACCGCGACGTATTTGCCCTGCAACCGCGCCCCCAGCGCCACCCCCGCCAGCACCGGAATCAGATCGCCCAGCATCGAAATGGGCGCGACCACGTTGCGCTTCTTGAGATCGCCAAAGTGCGAGGTAGTGTCGCGACCCCCCGTCGGAGATCCCGACTTCGCCATGTACTGCATCATGATGTCGGCGGGAGCGAAACCCACGCACCAGCAGCGCCCCCTGGTTGCGAATCATCGGCCCCAGCCAGTCGTCTTTTCCCAGAGCGTAGGCCGAGGCGCAGGAGCAGCCCTCCTGCCCCAGCCCAAAATAAACGCCGCCGACAACCTTCCCTTGCTTGTACAGATTCTCGAGCGCCGTCTCCATGCGCCGGTTCAGCAGCATCCAGCGATAGATTTCGATCAACTTGCTCGCGGCGAAGATATTTCGAATCGCGAATCGGAGGCGCAGGCGCGGACAAGATCGCCGCTCTCGACCTCATACCGAACATCATCCCCAACCCGCACCTGGCGCACAGTGAAAGTGGGCTTTTCCAGCCGATAATCGCGGATGGTGTAGCTGCGGAGATCCCGGCATTCGCAGCGGGCTTTGGAGAATCGGGCCGAGTTTCTTCTTTGCAACCTGCGTCTTGGCAGTAGAGTTTTTTAGGCATGACAGTCCGGGAGATATGCTAACACCGTGTGGCGCGGACACTCCTGTCCGCGACAAGTCAGCAGCGAAAATAACGCAGCGCTTCAGCCAAGAAAAAGCTCGTCTTCGCCGCGAATCCGCCGCAACGATTCCGGCGTCTTCAGCGGAACACCAACGACATTTCCCAGCAAGGAATCCAGAGTGTCGACCCAAAACATCTGGCTCCCAAACACCTGGCCAAAGTTGCGCGAAACGGCTTGCGCCACTGAATCCATATCCAGCTCTCGTCCTAATTCTTTCTGCATCGAAGTCACCGTCTTCCCGGTAATCCCGCAAGGCACAATCAGGTCGAAGTAGCCAAGATCCAAATTCACATTCAAAGCAAATCCATGCGAGGTAACCGAACGAGAAATATGCACGCCGATGGCAGCAATCTTCGCTGAAGGCTCCGCCCCCGTCCAAGCTCCCGTAAGCCCCGCCACGCGTCGAGCGGGAATACCGAAATCCACACAAGTGCGAATCAGCACTTCCTCCAGCCGCCGAACGAAGTCGACAGCCCCGAGTGTTTTGCGTGTTTGTGTAGCGCGGACACTCCTGTCCGCGAACTTCTGCGAACGCAAATCACCATCAAGCGAAAGCAATTCATGCGTCCGCAAATCAAAGATCGGATACCCCACCAACTGCCCTGGCCCATGAAATGTCACGTCGCCGCCGCGATCGCACTCAAACACCTCGACACCGCGAGCCGCCAGCGAGTCCGTAGAAAAGAGAACGTTAGCAGCACGGGCATTGCGCCCAAGCGTAATGACGGGAGAATGTTCAAGCAGTAGCAACACGTCGCCGACCTCTCCAGTCTTGCGCAGATCGACCAGCTTGCGCTGCAGCCGTAGCCCTTCGCCATAATCAACCTGACCGAGTTGGACGACAGAAATCATGCTGCTATTGAAATTATAGGCCTGCAATGAATGATGAATACCGATGGGACGACGTTTCGCGTACGACGTTAGCGAGGAATCGTTAGCCGCGAAGCAACAGCGCAACCGCAATCCCGAGGGTCAGCCCCTCGATGAGGAGCGCATAAGACGTCAGCCGTTTTGCTCGATCAAATCGGGCCACTAACCGGCTAACAACGATTCCAGCAAAAACGAAAGGCGACCCCGCGAGCCTAATCACACAGACGGTGTGCAAGCTCTGCCCCAAATACTTTTCCTTCAAAATAAACAGACCAAGACAAACCGGCGCGCTCAGGCTGAGACCCAGCAGAAATTGCGAATACGTCGTATAAGCGCTTTCATACTTGGCCATGATCCACACCAGATAGGTGGTCGGGATCATGAAGAGGCAGACGATGAAAATGCCGAGCACCAGGTCGCCAAAAGCGGACATACCGCCCGCGGCCGCCATATCCGCGCGATGAAAGCGTTCCTGCAGGTATCTCGCAAGGATTATGACCGCCGAAACCGCCAACACAGCGGCATACCCCAGGCCAACGAACCAGAACTGCCGACGGCCAGAGTCAGGTTTCACGAAAGCATTCTACAGCGCAGAGCGCGACGCTTTCACATTGTGTAGAGCGGACACTCCTGTCCGCTAAATTCCGCGAACGCAAACAGGTGCGAGGGGAAACGGGATCGCACGCCTGGTCAGCTTATTCCCTCATTCCAAGCGAGGGCCATTTTGATCGCCCGGTCCAATTCCTCAACCTTCGATCGATCCAGCGATCCGACGAAGCGGGTCAGTTGCACTTTGCTGAGGCTAGCGGTTGTCGCAGGCCTCGCTAGGCGGCCCGGTCGCGGACTTCCTCTTCCTGCGGCGGAGGTGTAAGCGCTGGATTCGCAACCGCCTTCGCGTCTGAGTCCTTGAGCGCCTGCTGATACCGCGTCCATAGATAGCCGTAGAGAAGACCGCTGGCGGAGAAAAAACTCATAATGGCCAAAGCGATGGCCGGGCTGCCGGGGTCTTCATTTTGCTGACCTCGTACAAAAAAAGGCGGATTGACCCCTGTAGCCATGAAGCGGGCAAAGTCTCCAATCGGAGAACGCAGGCGGGTCAACTCGACCAGACCGGCTCCAAGAATTAGCTTCGTCAGCCAGTCCGCAATTTCCTCGAGATTGGTGTGAGGCGTCGCGGGTGAGTTCGAGATTCCGTCCTTGGAAACGCTGGCTGGCCGGAGACCGAAGAGATAACCTAACAGCGCTCCCGCGATGAAAAAAGCTCCCGCCACCAGCGCTCCGTAGCCGATTGACCGGGCCACGGCGCCATACTTCCAGCGGTCCCAGCGGTTGGCGTTTAATATGACGGCAGCGAATCCGATGCCCACGCACACCAGGACTTTGTCGGTCGCTCGATCGTAGACATCCGCGTCGCCGGTCAATTGACGGGGGTGGTGGTTCGCCTTCCACCAATCCCAAACCATCAACGACAAGAGCAGCAGAATGGCGACCAGGCTGGCCTGCGCGGTCAGATAGTCCTGGCGTTCCTCCGCCGAGACGAGAAGGGTCGCGATTCCCGCGGTCACCAACAGGCCCAGAAGATATTTTCCCTTAAAAATATCCATGATCAGCACCTCCCGCCAGGCCTACTTCAGCTGCAAGGCCTGCTGCTTAATAGAACGAAAATGCGGGGAAATCGCCTTCTGAGAGATCCGATGTTGAGATGCGGTGTTCGGCGGAGGGAAAAGCCTTCGGGACCCGACGGTTGGGCGGCCCACTTCTCAGAGGCGAGAAGTGGCGCACCCACAGTTATTATTGTTCTACATTCAAGGAACTGGAGTTATACCCGGCGGGAGATGTTGGCCACCCGCCGAGGAATCGCTCGGTGAACGAGACCTACATTTCATTCCCTGAAGTTGTTACCGATGTCTCGCGGAGTGAAACCCCCTTCGGGATCGACAGTTGGGCGGGGCCATTTCTCAAACGCGAGAAGTGGCGCACCCGAGTTGGTTCTTTCTGCGGTTCAAAACACTGGAGTCATACTTCGGCGGGAGAAGTTGGCCACCCGCCGGCCCACCTCTCGAAAAGCGCGCGAAATGGGGCACCCCCGGCACCCCTTCTTGATATTATCAACGCTAGAAGCTGACGGCGGTATAATCGCATGCCGGAGAAGGGTGCCACCCACCCATAATGTTTTGTTATAGATGTGCAGAGGGAGCGGTAGCTACGTGTTGCAGGTGCCTTCGAGGTGTGTGCAATGACCACCTGGCGGTTTTCAAAGCGGCGTCAGGATGGTTTTGCGACGAGTGCCACTCAGCGGTGGCCGCAGATGCTTTGCAACAGTACGAGAGAAAGAGCCGCCTTGACGAAGAGAGAAAGCGCTCATGTCACATTTGCAGTTGTGTTGTAATCGCAGAAAACACCGATTATCGGCGCTGTCATGTGTGCGAAGGATACTTTTGTTCTCAGCACGGTTCTGTCTTGCGTGAGCATCAAGTATTTAAGACATATTTTTGGATCAGGTGCCAAAAGCACCTTCCCAAGAAAAATGTGTGGAGGATATTGGATTTCGGTCTCGAGCCTGCGGATTGGATTACCGAGGACGTTGAAAACGACTTCCGGATTTAATAAGAGGTGGCGGACAGGGTCACTCGTTGCGGCCCCTCGAAACAGCGCGAGAAGTGGGTCCCTTTTCGTAGTATTCAACGTTCAAAAACCAACTGCAAAAGTTAGCCACCCACCGAAACTGATTTGGGGGCGTTTTTTTTGTGATCGCTCGTCCGAGGGCATACAATGGCGCTCGTACCTTGAGGGCACGACGTGCTTGGATCCGCAACACGAACGTTTGCCGCTAACCTCTCCGCACTTCGCGATTTCGTCCAACTGGTTGGCTCACTTCTGGACGAGCGTAAACAGGAGTTGGCGCGTAAACACCGTAAGGATATTGCCCCTCTTCTCTTGATGCTGAGCAAAATCGAGCCTTCCCTTTCAATCCCAGAGCAGCAACTTAAGGCGCTCCAAAGCGAGTTTGCCGGAAACATTCAAGTCGAAACTATCGAAAACGAGAAGCAGCAGAAGTCGTGGACCGTAACCGTGAGCGGTTCAAAGTGGAGCCCAATCCCGGTTGTGGAGTTGTTTCTCACTGACAGTAAGCACAAAGCGCTTTTGTATCGCAGTTCCTTGATTAGCCTCGTTAGTTCTGCGGAGTGGTTCCTCTCGCAGGTGATCCGAGCATACTTTGACAAGGTTCCGGGGGCCTCCGGTGCCGAAGGTAAAACGCTTACGTTAGAAGACCTCAGGTCCTTGGGATCAGTGGAAGACGCGCGGAAATACCTAACTGACTTACGGATTGACGAGATAATGTGGGGAAGCTTCGACGACTGGATAAAATTCTTGACAGGTACTGTAAAACTCTCGGCCAGCTATCTTGGCCCCCATAGAGCGGCACTGGTCGAGGTTTTTCAGCGGCGCAATGTAATGGTCCACAATAATGGAATCGTGCACTCGAGCTACTTGAAGAGAGTTGATCCGAGCCTCCGAAAAAACATTTCGCCCGGCGATTCGTTGAGTGTTTCGCCTGTATACCTGGAAAAAGCAATCGATTTAGTTGAGCGAAACTTTGTATTATTTGCAGCAGAGCTTTGGAAACGCTTGTCGCCCGATGACGGGGAACGGGCTAAAGTGATGAACGAAGTCGCGTTTGAACGGCTTAAGGCCGACCGTTGGTTGGTTTCGGAAGGTCTGAGCTTCTTCACCTTGAACGACAAGAAAATCCCGGAGCAAGACCGTCTTATTGCGCAACTGAACTATTGGCAGAGTGTGAAGTGGCAAGGGGGCTTCGATTCGGTCCGCAAAGAAGTGGAAGGCTCCGATTTCAGCGCCAAGGATGACCTTTACCAGCTGGCACGGCTAGCGTTGTTAGATGACGCCGACTCTTTTTATAGATCCCTCCCTAAATTAATGAGGACTGAAAAAATTACGCCCGAAATGCTATCGAACTGGCCGATCTTTAGGGAAATGCGCAAGGATGGTCGGTTCAACAAATATGGTAAATCGACCAAGCCACCTCGCACCGTAAAACGAAAGACGGGGCGGCTCGCCCGCACATCGGGCGCGAAATAATTGCGAACCGCGCTTTAAAATGCGGCCTCGTAACTTTTTTTATTCCCCCCTTGCACATTCCCGATCAGTTTGGTATAACAAATCGAGTCGAGGACAAGTGAACAAGTGTCTAAACTGCCCGGTGAATCCTCCCGGCGGTTTTCGGCATCAAATTCAGTAAGCCTCCAACTGACCCCTTTCCGGGGTTCGCATTCGGGGACAAGGTTCCCTGAAGGGTTTCCGCGAAAAGCAGAGCCTCCAAGCGATCTTTAATTTTTGAATTGTCTTCTGCTTCGGCCTGCGCCGGATTTTTGTTCGGCGTCGTGTCTATAGCGAGTCCGAAGGGAAGAGCGTTTTCGGACGCGCTCTAAAATGAGCTTCGTCCGTCTGGGAAGTTTCCAAATCTGAGACTCGCGAACTAAGAGCTCCGCGCACTGCTGTTGAAATCAGGTGGAAATCCTGTGATCTCAGAGGGTTGACAGCACTCCGGTGGACGCGTAGCTTTATCAGGCTTGGTTGAGGAGTTAAGCCCAAGCCCGAGCTACAACAAGTTTAGTACCACAAGTTTCGAGGACGCCTAAATCTCTGCAAGAGATCACGGCAGATCTGAAAGCGCACCGCTCAGGCGGAAAGCGATTCGGTCTTTGACAAAAGGTTGAACGTGCCAGTCGTGAGAAACAAATGTTCGGGCTCAAGTCTGAACGTACTCACAAGATGGACCATCGCCTCAGCTGGCGGTGGTTGCCTGTCTACCCAGACAGGCTCAGGTTTCAAATGAGAGTTTGATCCTGGCTCAGAATCAACGCTGGCGGCGTGCCTAACACATGCAAGTCGAACGAGAAAGTGGAGCAATCCATGAGTAAAGTGGCGACCGGGTGAGTAACACGTGACTACCTGCCCTTGAGTGGGGGATAACCTCGGGAAACCGAGGCTAATACCGCATAATATCGCAAGATCAAAGGAGCAATCCGCTTTTGGAGGGGGTCGCGGCTGATTAGCTAGTTGGTAGGGTAATGGCCTACCAAGGCGAAGATCGGTATCCGGCCTGAGAGGGCGCACGGACACACTGGAACTGAAACACGGTCCAGACTCCTACGGGAGGCAGCAGTGGGGAATTTTGCGCAATGGGGGAAACCCTGACGCAGCAACGCCGCGTGGAGGATGAAGCCCCTTGGGGCGTAAACTCCTTTCGACCGGGAAAATAATGATGGTACCGGTGGAAGAAGCACCGGCTAACTCTGTGCCAGCAGCCGCGGTAATACAGAGGGTGCGAGCGTTGTTCGGAATTATTGGGCGTAAAGGGCGCGTAGGCGGTATTGTAAGTCACCTGTGAAACCTCTGGGCTTAACTCAGAGCCTGCAGGCGAAACTGCAATGCTGGAGGGTGGGAGAGGTGCGTGGAATTCCCGGTGTAGCGGTGAAATGCGTAGATATCGGGAGGAACACCTGTGGCGAAAGCGGCGCACTGGACCACTACTGACGCTGAGGCGCGAAAGCTAGGGGAGCAAACAGGATTAGATACCCTGGTAGTCCTAGCCCTAAACGATGATTGCTTGGTGTGATCGGTACCCAATCCGATTGTGCCGCAGCTAACGCGATAAGCAATCCGCCTGGGGAGTACGGTCGCAAGGCTGAAACTCAAAGGAATTGACGGGGGCCCGCACAAGCGGTGGAGCATGTGGTTCAATTCGACGCAACGCGAAGAACCTTACCTGGGCTCGAAATGCAGGAGACCGGGGTAGAAATATCCTTTCCTCGCAAGAGGCTGCTGTATAGGTGCTGCATGGCTGTCGTCAGCTCGTGTCGTGAGATGTTGGGTTAAGTCCCGCAACGAGCGCAACCCTCATCCCTAGTTGCCACCGGGTAATGCCGAGCACTCTAGTGAAACCGCCCCGGATAACGGGGAGGAAGGTGGGGATGACGTCAAGTCCTCATGGCCTTTATGTCCAGGGCTACACACGTGCTACAATGGTCGGTACAAACCGTCGCAAAGCCGCAAGGTGGAGCTAATCGGAAAAAGCCGGCCTCAGTTCGGATTGGAGTCTGCAACTCGACTCCATGAAGCTGGAATCGCTAGTAATCGCAGATCAGAACGCTGCGGTGAATACGTTCCCGGGCCTTGTACACACCGCCCGTCACATCACGAAAGTGGACTGCACTAGAAGCCGGTGTGCCAACCCGCAAGGGAAGCAGCCGTCCAAGGTATGGTTCATGATTGGGGTGAAGTCGTAACAAGGTAGCCGTAGGAGAACCTGCGGCTGGATCACCTCCTTTCTAAGAGAGAACGTCATAGCATTGCTGCTTCGGCAGTGAATGTTGCTATGTACCCCTCGAAATCTCTAAACTAACCTGAAGAGACCAGAGGGAGCTTACGGTCAGACCTCTCTTGCTCGAACATTTGTCACAACCGTCAGACTGGGCTTAGCCCGGTCGCGCGTTCAACCTTTTCCTCGAAAGAAATCAAGCTCTCAGCTTTCAGCTATCAGCTCTCAGTTAGTAGCGGTTTAACTGACAGCTGAAAGCTGATAGCTGAAGGCCGATTTTACGCTCGGGCTCTCAGGGTACAATGGGGAAACCGGGCCTGTAGCTCAGTTGGCTAGAGCGCACCCCTGATAAGGGTGAGGTCGGAAGTTCAATTCTTCCCAGGCCCACCAAGATCAGTTGTTCAGTCATCAGTCCGTCAGTTTTCAGTTCTTAGAGATTTACTGATAGACTGAAAACTGAGAGCGGAGCTCAAGGGGCTGTAGCTCAGCTGGGAGAGCGCCTGGTTTGCAACCAGGAGGCCACCGGTTCGATCCCGGTCAGCTCCACCAAGATTTGCGATGTGGATGTTAACTCTCGAATGAAGCGACGGTACTAAATCGCTGCTGATCGTGGCAATCCAGGCACTTGTTGTCACCCCGATAGCGTATTGGATCGCGATCCGCTGGTGCATGTCAGGTCATGGCCGGATCTTTGCAGTTTGATTCTTGGACCATGGAGCTTATTTAACAGCTATTTGCTCGTTGCGATAAGTCTAGATTTTCTTGGTCGCTTTTGCGGCTGTTTTTACATCGATCAGAAGTATTTCTTGGCTGGCCTAAGAGATTTTGGTTAGATAGTTGCATAGTCCAATCTGATGTTGGGCGTCAAATGCGACAACCGTGAATCAGTTCACGGTCCAAAGAAAGTCGCTTTGACGCCGAACATTGGGTTGGATGTGCTCCAGCAGTTGTATTCGATTTGGTCTTCTTTGAGTCGAATGCGAAAGCTGATAGCGAACTCCCAAACCCGCTCAGGCGGGTCAGCCAGCGCAAGCTGGCGAGGACGAACTTTGACAACTGAATAGATTGGGCAAATACAAGGCGAAGTAAATTTTTATGAGTGCCGCAGTACCTGCTGGTGTACGTAAGACTTCTTCGATCGGCTGAACATCTTACCCAGATCGTGAATCCCGAGCGAAGCGAGGGATCTTGTAGTTGGCGCTACAAGTGAACATGTCTAAGCGTGCGAGGAGCAGGGTGGCGCTATAAGAGTTTATTCGGTGTGTAGTGGTGCCGCTGAAAACTAAGGTCCCTCGACTGCGCATCAATCGCGTTTGCGAAACTAATGCTCAGCTGGATGACAGCGAGACGAAGCGGACGACGTGTGCTGAGTTAATTTTATGGTCAAGCTACTAAGGGCGCATGGTGGATGCCTTGGCAGAAGACGGCGAAGAAAGACGTGGCAAGCTGCGATAAGCTTCGGGGAGCCGCAAGCAGGCATTGATCCGGAGATTTCTGAATGGGGAAACCCACGGGGGTAAAACCCCCGTACGGCCTGACGAATCCATAGTCGGGTGCGAGCGAACCCAGGGAAGTGAACCATCTCAGTACCTGGAGGAAAAGAAAGAAACCTCGATTGCGATAGTAGTGGCGAGCGAAATCGCAACAGCCTAAACCTGCTTCACCTTCGGGTGACACAGGGGTTGTAGGGCCAGCAACAGTAGAGTTACCAATCCGGTTGTTAGTCGAAGCCCTCTGGAAAGAGGCGCCATAGAGTGTGATAGCCACGTAGGCGAAAATCATCCGGACTCGAAGCTGGTACCTGAGTATCGCGGGGCACGAGAAACCCTGCGAGAAGCTACGGGGACCATCCCGTAAGGCTAAATACGTTCTTCTGACCGATAGTGAACCAGTACCGTGAGGGAAAGGTGAAAAGAACCCCTGCGAGGGGAGTGAAATAGTACCTGAAACCGTGTGCCTACAAACGGTGGGAGGACTATGCGGCGCAAGCCGAAAGTCTGACCGCGTGCCTATTGCATAATGAGCCGGCTAGTTATTCTTGTCAGCAAGGTTAAGCGAAAGCGAGCCGTAGCGAAAGCGAGTCCGAATAGGGCGAATCAGTTGGCAGGAATAGACGCGAAGCGGGATGATCTACCCTTGGCCAGGCTGAAGTTAGGGTAAAACCTAATGGAGGGCCGAACGGCTGTTTGTTGAAAAAAGCTCCGATGAGCTGAGGGTAGGGGTGAAAGGCTAATCAAATTCCGTGATTGCTCGTTCTCTCCGAAATAGCTTTAGGGCTAGCGTCGTATGATTTGTCGTGGTGGTAGAGATCTGAATGGACTATGGGGCTTTCCAGCTTACAGAATCCAATCAAACTTCGAATGCCATAGAACAACCAGTACGGCAGTCAGACAGCGGGGGCTAAGCTTCGTTGTCGAGAGGAAAACAGTCCAGATCGCCTGCTAAGGTCCCAAAATACAAGCTAAGTGGGAAAGGAAGTCGGAACGCCCAGACAGCCAGGAGGTTGGCTTAGAAGCAGCCATCCTTTAAAGAAAGCGTAATAGCTCACTGGTCAAGCGGTCCGGTGCCGACAATTTAACGGGGCTTAAGCTTGTTACCGAAGCAGCGAATGCATCACTTAACTGTGGTGCGTGGTAGGAGAGCATTCCCAACGGTTTGAAGCCAGACGGAGACGACTGGTGGACTGTTGAGAAGAGACCCTGCCGGCATAAGTAGCGATAACGGAGGTGAGAACCCTCCGCGCCGAAAGTCTAAGGTTTCCTGAGAAAGGTTAATCCGCTCAGGGTCAGGCGGTTCCTAAGGTGAGGCCGAAAGGCGTAACTGATGGACATCCGGTTAATATTCCGGACCTCCCGTGTAGTCGTTATCACGATGGGGAGACGCAGAAGGATAATCAGGCCGTCCTATGGCTATGACGGTTGATGCGTGTAAGGTGTTTCCGATAGGCAAATCCGCTGGGAAGTTATCACTGAGACGCAAAACAGTACCCCGTATGGGGGAAAGCTGATGATTCCACACTGCCGAGAAAATCCTCTAAGGAGAAGACATGGGATCCGTACCTCAAACCGACACAGGTAGACGAGATGAATATTCTAAGGCGCTCGTGAGAACAGTTGGTAAGGAACTCGGCAAATTAACCCCGTAACTTCGGGAAAAGGGGTGCCTCACTAGGGTGCAAGCCCGAAGAGGCCGCAGAGAAATGCGCATTGCGACTGTTTAACAAAAACACAGGTCTCTGCTAAGTCGAAAACGACGTATAGGGGCTGACGCCTGCCCGGTGCTGGAAGGTTAAAGGGAGAGGTTAGCCGCAAGGCGAAGCTTTGAACTGAAGCCCCAGTGAACGGCGGCCGTAACTATAACGGTCCTAAGGTAGCGAAATTCCTTGTCGGGTAAGTTCCGACCTGCACGAATGGCGTAACGAAAGTGCGACTGTCTTGCCAACTGGCACGGCGAACTTGTAGTGCCGGTGAAGATGCCGGTTGCCCGCAACTAGACGGAAAGACCCCGTGCACCTTTACTATACCTTTACTATGAACTATGGCACTTGCTGCGCAGGATAGGTGGGAGGCTTTGATTTCAGGTTCTCGGACTTGGAGGAGCCACCGGTGAGATACCACCCTGCGAGTTCTGTGGTTCTAACATATTCCCGTGATCCGGGAAATGGACATAGTAAGGCGGGTAGTTTGACTGGGGCGGTCGCCTCCTAAATTGTAACGGAGGCGCGCGAAGCTACGCTCAGGCTGTTTGGAAATCAGCCGCTGAATGCAAACGTATAAGCGTGGTTGACTGCGAGACCTACAAGTCGAGCAGGTACGAAAGTAGGCGTTAGTGATCCGGTGGTTCTGTATGGAATGGCCATCGCTCAACGGATAAAAGGTACGCCGGGGATAACAGGCTGATCGGAGCCAAGAGTTCATATCGACGCTCCGGTTTGGCACCTCGATGTCGGCTCATCGCATCCTGGAGCTGTAGAAGGTTCCAAGGGTTAGGCTGTTCGCCTATTAAAGCGGTACGTGAGCTGGGTTCAGAACGTCGCGAGACAGTTCGGTCCCTATCTGTTGTGGGCGCAGGAGATTTGAGAGGGCCTGTCCTTAGTACGAGAGGACCGGGATGGACGAACCTCTTGTGATCCAGCTGTCATGCCAATGGCATCGCTGGGTAGCGAAGTTCGGTTGTGATAACCGCTGAATGCATATAAGCGGGAAGCACTCCTCAAGATGAGATCTCCCAACCCTTAAGGGTAATGAAGGGCCCAGGTAGACTACCTGGTTGATAGGCAGGATGTTGAAGCGCGGTAACGCGTGTAGCTTACCTGTACTAATCGCCCGTTCGGCTTGACCATAAAATTTACTCGGTGCAGAAAAGCAGTTGTCAGTTCTCAGTTGCCAGTTCTCAGTTTCAGTTAGAAACAGAAGTTAGACCTGAACTGGAACCAGCAATGTTGTTAGGATGTCGTTCAGAACCTGGATGACTGAGAAGCAAACGATACTGACGACTGCGCGCCGACGAAAACGATATGCCAAGTGTTTAAGCAGTACCCAATCTATTCAGTTGTGAGGCTTCGTCCTCAGGCTCTTTTACAAGTTTGTCGCGAAGCGACAGGTCGAGGGAAGGTCGGTCAGCAGGTTTTTACTGACGACTGATGACTGACGACTGACGACTGCAAGTTGTCGGTGATCTTACCGCGGGGGTTCCACCCGTTCCCATCCCGAACACGGAAGTTAAGCCCCGCTGGGCCGATGGTACTGCACGCGAAAGTGTGTGGGAGAGTAGGTAGTTGCCGGCATTAAATAAAGGCCAGTCTGAGAAATCAGATTGGCCTTTTCCGTTTTGGCACAGCCACTGTGGTAGGGACCGTCCTGCCCGCGTCTCTTGCCGTTTCGTCACCATCGAACCGTGTTCCGGCTCACAGCAAGAAACTTCCGCAGCCATTCGATTGCCTCCAGCGGCGTTATACATCGATTGACAGGAGAACGGAAGGAGGAGAAGGATGTGCATCGTTTGTGAACACGAACTGTGGGAAGAGCATCGAGCGCTCGAAAGCGAATTCTTCAAGCCCTGCAAGAAATGCAAGAAGTTCCCGGGTACCAGCACCAAGGGGACCTGCTATCACTGTTTCGCTGTTGGCAATACGATCGACGAGTGCCCCGAGTGCGCGGGCAAGCCCTGGAGTGAAGAATTCCTCGAGGCCAAGAACGAAATCGAAGGCCCAGACAAGGTGCTGCTCCCGTTCTAGCCGAATCCAAATCGGATGCTGAGTTCCCGAACGGCATTGAATGCGTCGCCCAGCAGGCTGAGCGCTCCCTCACGCCTTCAGCCAAACCACCGCAACCCCGTGCCCGAGCTTGCGAAAGTCGGAATCACTGGTGACCAGCGTGGCCTTGTACTCGATCGCCAGGGCGGCGGCGAAACTGTCGACGTAGTAGAGTTTGTATTTGGTTTTCACGCTGGCTGCGTGAACAGCTCTCTGGGGAGTTGCATCCACCAGCCGGATCGGCAAGGGCTGGACGGCGCTCATGGTTGCGGCGGTGCGCTCCAGGCCATGCTCGCGGAGGATGGCGCCGTAGACCTCTCCGTAGTTCACCGCCGACATCAGGATCTCGGCGCGTTCCCGTACCGCCTCCTTCAGTAACTGGTTCACCTTGTTCGCCGCAGGTTTGTTCTGGAGGAACACGTACAACGCGCTGGCATCGAGCACGTAGGTCTTCACAGTTCGTGCTTGCCCGCGCCGTCGCTGTCTTCTTCCTTGCGATGCTCAACTTCCCACTTCGCCAGCAGGTCGGGTCCATCGGCCAGGCATCCCTGGACGCGATCCACATAGTCTTCCGTGATCGGCTGCAAAACAATCCGGCCGAATTGGTCTTCCAGAAATCTGATCTTGGTTCCCGCCTCAATCCGATGCTTGCGGCGGAGCTCCGCCGGGACGACAAGTTGGCCTTTGGACGTAACCGTAGCGCAACAATCGTTCATGTCTTACATTATATCAAAGTAAGACATGAGGATTGCGGGGCGGACAAGAGTGTCTGCCCCCACATAGGCTGCTTTTACGCCGCGACCTGCTCTCGATACGCCGGCGCGAACTCCTCCTGCACAAACGTCTCAAACGATGTTGGCGTGGTGTTCGCCGCCGTCCGCGGTTCGAGAGCCTTCATGTGTCCCGAGTTCAGAGCGCCCGCCATCTCGAGGATGAGGCCCACGAAATTGGCCGACATCCCCATCTGCACGATCGCGGCGCGAAGCTGCTCGTCCGGCGCCTGTACGTACCCGAGCGAGGTCTTGCCAATGGCGTTGCCGATGATCGCGGCAATCTCCACGTAATCGAAGTCGCGATGCCCTTGCAGTTCACGCGTCTGCTTGCCGCGAAACTCCTTCCGCAGAGCGCGTCGGCCGCCGCAGCTCCAATGTCGCGCGTCGCAATCAGCCGAGCTTGAGATCCGGTCGCACCGGTCCCGCCATGCCACCCATCATGCGAATCACCGCAACCTGCGGCAGAGTATTCTCCATGAAATAGCCCGCGCGCAGATGCAGCACGTTCGCGCCATCGATCTGGTTGAGTTTCTGTTCAAGGTTGTGGAGCCCGGCGACCGGCCCCGTGCCGCTGGCTTTATCGGCGCCTAACTGCTTAATGAGACGACGTTCTTGATTCCGGCGTTCTGGATCGCGGCAGCGATCGCATCGCTCATTCGATCCTGAGACGCGCGATATTCGTTACTGGTGAGGTCTGGTGGAATCATCACGTAGGCGGCTTCGGCGCCTTTGAAAGCTTTGGTGAGGGCAGACGCATCCCTCGCATCGGCGACGAAAGTCTCCGCACCTTTGGCCGCAAGCTTTGTAGACGGTCGGCACTTCTTCCCACGACGCGGACTTTCTGTCCCGCAGCAAGAATATTCTTAGCCACAACCTGTCCGGTGTGGCCGCTTGCTCCAAGAACAACGTACATAGAAACCTCCAATCAGGTCTTTGGATGCGATGGGCCGCAGCGCAGCTTCACAAAGATGGGAGGAAGAACGGACCGGGCAGGCTTGTTGCGCGTTCGCGCACTTGGAGGGATACCGCGGCGACTCTTAGCTCCCAGCCGAGGCCGATTTCGCATTTCCTTCGAGCGCAGCACTTCTCTTACTTTCTTGGCGAGATTCTGCAGTGTGAAGGGTTTTTGCAAGAATGCCGCGCCGGGACCCAGCGCTCCCGGTGTGACGACCGCATCTTCGGTATAACCCGAAGATAGAGCACACAAATACCCGGGCGTATCGTCAGCTTCTTCGCCAGTTCCCGCCCGCCGATGCCCGGCATCATCACGTCGGTGACGAGTATGTCGATCGGCTCTTTCGTTTCCGCTGCCAGGCGCAGCCCGCCTCGCCGTTTTCCGCTTCCAGCACTTTGTAGCCGCGGGCACTCAACGTCACCCGCACCAGTTCTCGCACTGACTCCTCGTCTTCCACCAGCAGCACCGTCTCGCAGCCGCCTTTTTCCGTTTCCCGCGTCATGTCGGGATGGCTTCTTCCAGAGTCTCCTCCACGCGCGGCAGGTACACGTAGAAGGTTGTGCCCAGCCCACTGTGCTTTCGGCGATCACGTATCCGTTGCTCTGCTTGACGATGCCATACACCGTGGAGAGCCCAAGGCCGGTGCCTTTGCCTTTTTCCTTCGTCGTGAAGAAAGGCTCGAAGATCCGCGAGATCGTTTCCTTGTCCATGCCATGACCGGTGTCGGACACCGAAATCACCGAATAGGCCCGGCTGAATGAATCGATGTTCGCCCATGTTCGGCCGCACCAGTCACATTCGAGCTTTGGATGGTGATCTTCCCGCCTTCCGCCATGGAATCCTTGGCGTTGACCACCAGATTCATGATGACCTGTTCGAGTTGTCCGGCATCGGCGCGTGTATGTCCAGTCTCCGAGGAAAGCCGCGTCACCAGTTCGATGTTTTCGCCGATCAGCGGGCGCAGCAGGCGCTCCATGTTGCCGATGACCGTGTTCACATCGACCACTTTCAGTTCCAGCAGTTGTTTCCGGCTGAACGCCAGCAGCTGGCGGGTTAATGCCGCTGCCCGGTCGGCTGCTTGTTGAATCGATTCCACCTTTTGGTGCATCTCGCTGCCGGTTTCCATCTTCTCCAGCAGCACCTCGGTGTAGCCGTTGATCACCATCATCAGGTTGTTGAAGTCGTGGGCCACGCCTCCAGCCAGTCGGCCCACCGCCTCCATCTTTTGCGCCTGCCGGAATTGCTCTTCCAGCTGGCGTTTCTCGGTGATGTCTTCGGCGATCAGCTCCAGAACTTCTTCCTGCTCTTCCCTGCTGCTGGCGGCACGGCCGCTGAGCCGCACCGTATGATGCGGCCGTCCTTGTGCTTCCATTGCACTTCGGCCCCGTTCAAACTTCCCGTCGCGCCGTACTCTTCTGTCAGCCGGTCGATTTCTTGCGGGTTGACGTAGACATCGTGCCGCGCGTCCAGTGCAGCACCTCTTCCGCCGATCCGTAACCCAGCATGCTGATGAGCGCGGGATTCACGTCCAGGAATTGTCCGCTCAGGGTGCAGCGGTAAATTCCGAATACGGCGCTCAAAATCAGCGAACGGTAACGGGCCTCCGATCGCCGCAACGCTTCCTCATAGCGCTTGTGCTCAATGGCCGCCGCCAGCTGTTGGGAAACGAACTGGAGAATTTCCCGGTCCCGCTCCCCGAAGCGTACGTTCTGCGTATAGCTCTGCACCACCAGCGCGCCGATGCTGGTCGCCGCCGCTTTTCAGCGGAACTCCCAGCCAGTCAAGCGACGGCGCCCCGATCAATTCCACTTCGCCCGTGCGTACCAGTTCCTCAAACACTACCGGCGTCGCTAGCAACGGTTCTCCGGTTCGTATTACGTACTCGGTCAGGCCGCGGCCCAACCGCTTCGGGTTGGCGGGTCATCCATTTTGTCGACGAAATAAGGGAAGCTCAGCAATTGCGATTGCGGGTCGTACAGCGCGATGTAGAAATTGCGCGCGTACATCAACTGGCCGACGATGTTGTGAATGGCCGCGTAAAACTGTTGAAGATCCTCCGCCGACTGGCTGCGCGCCGCGATCGCGTAAGCGCCGCGCTCAATTCCTCCGCCCGCTTCTGTTCGGTGATGTCGCGATAGGACGCGCATGCGCCGATGGTTTTGCCGTTCAGCATCACCGGCGAAGTCGAAAGCAGCACTTCCACCAGCGAGCCGTCCTGCCGCCGCCGCCGCGTCTCCAGCGCAAGCTTCTTTCCGCTCTTAAGATTTTCCGCAATCCATGCGATTTCCGCATAGCGGTCCGGAGGCACGATCAGCGGATCGATCGTCTGACCGGCCAATCTCCGCCCGGAAAGCCAAACAGCCGGGCGAACTCGTTGTTGACGCGAAAAACACACTTTTTCGCATCAATGATGCTGACCGCTTCCGGAGCGTTTTCGATGATTTGTTCGAAATAGGCCTGCTCGATAGTGGCCGAGCTGGAACATTTTTCGCACAGCGTGGAGGTCGGAGCTGGCGTGCCGCTTGCTTCGCCAGATGCTTGGTTGCTCTCGGCTTTCGTCCGCACTTTGATCTGCGGCAGGTTTCCAGGTCCTGCCCCGGCGGCGTCTTTCTCCCGCATACAGTCCTTCCTCAATGCGTATTGAAGGGCCACATTCCATCGTATGCGAGGGAGATTTCCCGCCGGTAATTACGCCAGTAATCGCGCTGGGCGCCCCGAAAGATACGGCCCGATGGATTGGAGGGTGAGAGGCCGCTTCAGCTCTCCGTGGCCAGCAAATCGCAAAGCCGCTGAACCGCTGTCCGCTGCTCGCTGGTCAATACTAGGAATTGAAAACCGCACCGCATCCCGCTGGCGTACCGGACGATCGCCCGCGCCTTGATCGCCATCGGCGGGAAGGGAATCGCAAACTCCATCGATACCACTTCTCCCACGTGGAATTCGCCGGTGAGGGTCGCTCCCAGGCCATCGCCTCCAAACTCGCTCGTCCTTCCCCACAAAGATGTGGTTACACCGTCGCGAAACACCGAAAGCTGTATGCGCGCATCATAGCGATAGCGGGGAAGCGCCGTACGCGGGCGTATACCTCCGAGCCTGGTGCGGTTTTGCTCAATCCGTTCTTTTTCCTTAATCCGGCGTTTCCCGGCGCGTTGCGTACGAATTTGGTCGTGTTCGATCCGGCTAGAATTTATCTCATAAGCGTTTTGGGGAGGGCAGGGCTTTCGCCGTGCCGCCCCAAGCCAGTAAAGACGCGGGCTTTAGCCCCTGAGGGACAACCCGTTCTCCGGCAATTTCCGAGATCAAGTTCTAGCCGCTAAAAACTACAGTTCCGGGTACTAATCGGGCCGACTGCGAATACCACGTAAGGCGGGAAGAAATGCGCACGTCCACCTCCCAGCGATTGTGCTTCAAGCCACCCAAATCCTCCAACAAACTTTCGTACATGTACCAGCGTGCATGTACCATCGTGCCTCCCTCAAACCACGTGGCGGAACTTTCGTCCCGCTTCACCTCGCGAGATTGATTTTCCTCAACCTGTCTTACCCGGCCTGCTGAAAAACCAGGCTTGAGACTAGCACCGGCGTTCCGTCGGCTGCCCGAGCGGGCGTCCGCCGGGCGTCCTCGCCCGCCGCCCTTGATTAGGCTATGATTAAAACAGTGTGGGTTCTGTGGGGACGGCGACTCTCCTGCCTTTTCTTGCGCAACTGAAATCCACCGCCTCATTTCATGACGTATCAATCCAACGCGGCCGAAGCATGGTATCCCGATCCGCCAGCGAACGCTGAGCTGCCGGGCATTCCTCTCTATCTTCTTCCCCCCGCCCGAACTGAGCCGCCCGCTCTGGCGCTCGCTTGCTGGCAATCTGCGCGACACATTCGCGCCCGAGAAACCGCCGCCTCTTCAGCTCACTTCGCGCCCGGTCAACGTCGGGATTCCTCTGGCGACCGGCTCCGCCTGCCCTGGTATCGCACCGTGTTCACCAACATCGGCGACGTTCTCTCGCCCGAAGTTCTGCCGCCGCTCTAATTGGAATCGCGCCCCGTGGATGTCGGCGAACTGATCACCGACCAGCTCAGTCACATGTGGTGGGCGTCGCTGTTGCGCAATCTGGCCGATCGCGTCGCGCCCGAATCTCTTGCCCTCTCTTCCAGCTTACCGCCAAGCCCATCCCCGACATCATTCCGAAATCCTGGATACTGCTGCCGATGTGGTCTGAGACCATCGACGGCCCGAAGATTTTCTATCCCGATAAACCGAAGCCAGCCGAGACTGCGCGGCCCCTCACTCCGAGCCCCCGCCCGCGCCGATAGAAGCGCAACCAGCTTTGTCGCGCGACCCCAGCGCCGCCGATCTTCTGCGCGACATTCGCCGCTCCAAAATCCGCCGCCGCATCTGGATCGGCCTCGCCACCGCGCAAGCCGCCTACCTGATCGCAGCAAACATCTGGCCAGCGGTCTTCTAAAAAGCTGCGGAAAAGCTTAGCAAGTTGCTGAAAACTCGGCCGAGAGTTGATTTTGGGTGGCGCAGCGGTTCACCGCTGCGATAAGTGGCCCCGTTTTAAGTGCCGGCTTTAGCCACTGAGGTCGGAACTCGCGCCCCGAAAATACTCTTTCAGCCTGCTGGTAGAGATATTTTCAGAGAGCTAAGAGATTTCTCCCGTGCGACCCAGCGTACCCCGTGGTTAAAGGTTTTTCGCCGACAGCACAAGAGGGAAACTACTGCCGCAACCCCGTCCACCCTTCCGAAATCACCATCGAATTCCCGGGATTCCGCGAATCGAACTTCACCGAAGTCGGCAGTCCGAGCCGGCACGAGTGCAGATTGATCCACTGCCGCAGATAGGTCACGTCCTGCGACGCTTCATAGGAAACGCCCGCCACGTCGTACTGATAAATAAGCATGGTCGCCGAGCGCTGGCCGTCGTCGGCAAGTTCCTGCACATCGATCACGGTTCCATCGGTGGTTCAGCCAATTGTGTTTAGCCAGGTGCGGCGCTCCAGTTCGACTTCCTCCGCCGTTTTCGGCTTGCGCTCGCAGCAACGCGTAGCCGGCCAAAGCCACACCAGCCGCGCACAATACAAATGTATAGAGACGAAGCGTAATCATCGAAAGTTGCAACCTGAACCTGTTGTGGGATCACTCCGAGAATATGCCGAAACGTTTTCCAGCGCCAATGGTACAAAGGTGCGCCGCAATTGCTGAACAGTAACGCCACGCAAGGACGGCTGCAATCGTGCGATTCGATTGTGTGGCACTGCCAGTGTGGCGCGGTCCCCCTGCCCGCGAAAAGCTGCCATCGAAGACAATTCCTCGCGTCAGCCCTGTGCTGGCCTAAAAACTATTTTTCACTCCGCCGCCGGCCATGGCTCCCACGCTCGGCGCCAGGGGGCCAGCACTCGATACCGCGGCGTCGCTGTGACCGTCTCTTTTGTCGAGGCCAGCAATTTTCTTTTGATCAGCCATCCCACCGCCGCCTGCGCCGAACTCTTTGACACTCCAATCGACTCCGCTATCTGCTGATAGCTCGCCGCCACCACTTCGCCTCGCCGCTGCTCGGCCGCAAACCACAAATACACAAGGAAACTCACCAAACGCCGGTCGTGTCCCACCAGGTCGCGCATCAGCACATCCACTACGTAATCGTCGAGCGTAATCATGGCTGTATCATCCAATAATATAGCAAGCGATAGCAGATTGCGTCTTGTCCACCCCTTGTCTATCCTCGAACGAGTTTTGCT
>CAWGYS010000017.1:0-198020 GCA_963826845.1 uncultured Acidobacteriaceae bacterium | reverse complement strand
CGCATCGTTCGCAACGATGAGGTCGTCGGTTCGATCCCGACTAGCTCCACCAATCTTCTCAAAGGGTTGGCGACAACTTCTGCTGGTCAACCGTCCGCATTGACAGGGTAAAGACCGTCGAACATAATCTTGGGCACGCCTTTGGGTGTACCTGCCACCTTCTCTGCGGCCCAGAGCTACGTTTTTGTACCTGAGAATTCTATGACGAAGCAAACTTCGAAGAATGCGGTACGATCCACGGCTCGATAGGAGTATTCGCAATGTCGAAAGTCAGACCAACCATCGGAACCGACGGACTTGCTCTCCCTATCCTGCCGCCCGAACGCGACGCGCGGGTTTGGGCGCGCTTGGTGCGCGTGATGTTTTACACCCCCGGTTTCCTGGCCATGCTGCTAATCAAGGCGGGCGAACCGACGAGCTTTGGTATCACGGTGGAGCTGCTGATGCTGTCCAGTGCGGCGGCCATCGTCGGTGGACTCTACATCGGTACGCAATCATCGGATACGGGCGCTGATGGTTCGTCCAAGATCGGTACCTGGAGCGGGTCGCTGGTGATGGAGTTGCTCGCCGTGGTGCCTTTATTGGCCGCCGTGCCGACCCTCTTCCATGAACTGGCGCACAGCAGGTTGCTGCACGCGACGGCGCCTGGAGCTCTCGACGTTGCGCTCGGCGCCTCCGAACTCCTGCCGATGGTGGCGATTCTCCCGTTCATGCTCTATCAGCTCGCCGGTTTTGGCACTCTACACTTCGTCGTGCCGAAGCCGGTGAACTGGGCCATTAACATCGGTATTTTCTGCCTGATCCTCGCCAGTTATGTCGCCAATCGCGAGGGTGCTTACGGTTTAGAAAGAAAGTTCTCCAGCACTCTAGTTCTTTCCATGGTAGCTACCGTGCTCTACGGCGTGCTCAAACTCAGGCAGATGCAGGTGACTTACGACGCACATTGCCCACCGAAGGCTCCCAAGTAGGATCGCCGCGAGCGGTGCCGCTGTTGCGACCAGCAATCCAACTGCGTTTCGGCCGGAATCTGTACCTGGTCGCAGTTCTGTACGCGGGCGGCCACAGCGCCCGACAGCGCATCGATCACCGGCCCCGTGTCCGCGTTCCCAGCGATAGCTTCTGTGTAATTCCGTCGGCTAGCTTTAGCAAATCATTCAAGCATTCAAAACGGTGCCGCGTGCCGCTATTCCAGCGGACGAAATATGGAGCCTGGCTCCGATGCAAAGCGCGTTGGTTTGGCATCAGACTGGGTATATACTCTTGGCCTTAAAGAGCGCGATCCTTGGGGTGAGTTGATATTATTCGCGAGATCGAGTCGCATTCCCCCTCGTTATATCTTTCTTTTCCGAGTTTCCTGGCTTCTTATGATCGCGATACGCGGTGTCGATTTATATCCGCTGGTTTCGCTGATCTAGTTCCGAGAATCTTATGGATGCGCCAATCGATCCAGCCACTCTTGTAAGTGGACTCACTGCCGGCAATGACAAGGCGGCCGCCGAGTTAGTCGTGCTGCTCTACTCGGAACTGCGGAGTCTCGCCTCCCGCTATTTGCGCCGGGAACGCAGCGATCACACCTTGCAAACCACCGCGCTGGTGCATGAGGCCTATCTTCGATTGGCCGATCAGAAAGATGTTCACTGGAAGAACCGGGAACAATTTATGGGCGTCGCGGCGCAACTGATGCGTCGCATCCTCGTTGACTACAGCCGCGGCCATGATGCCAAAAAGCGCGGCAACGAATTTGAAAAAGTTTTCCTGGAAGAAGCCGAAGTCGTTTCCAAAGGCAAGGCGGCCGACGTCATTCAATTGGATGAAGCTCTCACCCGGCTCGCCGAATTCGACCCGCAGCAAGCCCACCTCGTGGAGTTGCGCTTTTTCGGCGGCTTAAACATCGAAGAGGCCGCCGCAGTCCTGGGAGTTTCCCGCACCACCGTCAAACGCAACTGGAACCTGTGCAAGGCTTGGCTGGCGCGTGAACTGCGCAAAGGCGAACCGCGCGACGGCAGGCAGCGTGAGGACAAATCGGGCGAGGGCAAACGGTAAAGATGCCTGAAAAATGGGACCAGGTAAAAGAGCTGTTCGCCTTAGCGCTAGAGCGGGATCCCGAGGAGCGAAGCAGCTTTTTGCGCGAAGCCTGCGCCGGCGATGACGCCCTGCGCGCCGAAGTCGAGTCGCTGCTGTCGAGCTACGATAGCGCCCCTGCTTTTCTTGAAGACCCCGCCGCCGCCGATCTTTTGTCGGCGCAATCGCGTGACGATGACTGGAAAAAGGATGGGCGCCTACCGCATCCTGCGCGAGATTGGGCAGGGCGGCATGGCAGTGGTTTATCTGGGCGAGCGCGACGACCAGAACTATCGCAAGCAAGTTGCGATAAAAATGGTCAAGCCCGGAATCGACACCGAGCAAGTCCTGCAGCGCTTTCGCAACGAACGCCAGACGCTCGCCGCGCTAGACCACTCCAACATCGTGAAGCTCCTCGACGGCGGCAGCAGTGAGGATGGTTCTCCCGTATCTGGTGATGGAGTATGTGGAAGGCCTGCCCATCGACCAGTATTGCGACCTTCACAAGCTCTCCATCGACGACCGCCTGCGCCTTTTTCGCGAAGTTTGTTCCGCGGTGCAGTACGCGCATGAAAAGCTGGTGATTCATCGCGACCTCAAGCCCGGCAATATTCTGATCGCAAAAGGCGGCGTGCCCCGACTGCTGGATTTCGGCATCGCCAAACTGCTGAATCCCGAATGTTTTCCAAACTGCGCTGGTCACCCGAACCGACTGGCGTCCCATGACCCCGGAATACGCCAGCCCGGAGCAGATTCGCGGGCACGCGGTCACGACCGCAACCGATGTCTATTCCTTGGGAGTATTGCTCTTCGAATTGCTGACCGGCCATCGGCCTTATCGCTCCACCGGCCAGTCTCTGTTGGAAATGGAGCGGCTGGTTTGCGAAACCGAGCCCGAAAAACCGAGCACTGCCATTAAGCGGATAGAAGAAAAGACATCTCGCGATGGCGAGCCACGAGCTGCAATTACTCCGGAGTCGGTGAGCAAGCAGCGCGGCTTGCAGCCCGCGGAACTGCAACGGCGGCTGCGCGGCGATCTCGACACCATCGTCATGAAGGCGCTGCGCAAGGAGCCCGAACGCCGCTATAGCTTCCGTCGAGGAGTTCTCACAGGACATCGAGCGCTATCTGACCGGCATGCCGGTCCGGGCCCGTAAACCCACCATCGCCTATCGCAGCGGCAGATTCCTTCAGAGGCACAAGGAATCATTGGCTGCCGCCTTGGTCGGTTCTCGGCATCGTGGCGGGAATAGCGGCCTGGCAAGTGCACCGGGTCTCACGTCAAAATGCCCGTCGCGACCGGCGCGTCGCAAGCCGGGAACGTCCAGTTCAAGCGCGGCCTTCCGTGGCCATCTTCGGCTTCAAGAATCTTTCCGATCGCTCCGACACCGCCTGGTTGTCAACCGCGTTGTCCGAGATGCTGGCGACCGAACTTGCGGCGGGAGAAAAGTTGCGCACCGTTCCCGGAGAAACAGTTGCGCGCATGAAGATTGACCTCGGACTTCCCGACACGGAAAGCCTCGCTCCCCAAGCTCTCCAGCCGATCCGAAAAAATCTGGGCAGCGACTACGTCGTGGTCGGTTCCTATTTCGACTTGGGAAAAGACTCCGGAGGCCAAATTCGCCTTGACGTTCGTCTTCAAGACACAGCTAAGGGAGAAACTATCGCCACAGTTTCAGAAACCAGTACCGAGGCGCAGTTGCTGGATCTCGTCTCCCGCGTCGGAAGAAAGTTGCGCGAGGCCTTGGGAGTTGCCGACGTTTCCCAGGAGGAGTCGGTGGGAATACGGGCCTCCCTCGCATCCAATCCGGAAGCCATGCGCCTGTACTCCGAAGGCTTGGCCAAGCTGCGAACTTTTGATGCACTCGCCGCTCGCGACTTGCTGACACGATCCGTCAGCTCCGATCCTACCTACCCGCTGGCGCACGCCGCACTGGCCAAAGCATGGATGGCACTCGGGTACAACGCCAACGCACTCCAGGAAGCGAAGAAGGCTTTGGACCTCTCCGGCAAGCTCTCCCTAGAAGATCACTCGTTGGTAGAAGCCGGCTACTACGAGGCCAACAAGGATTGGGACAAGGCGATTGAAGTTTATCGAACCCTGTCCGAACTCTTCTCCCGACAACATCGAATATGGTCTCGCTCTCGCCAACGCTCAGATCGCGGGAGAGCGCGGGAGCGACGCCCTGAAATCGATCGCGAGGCTGCGGGGATTGTCCGCGGAAGCGAAAGAGGACCCCCGTATTGATATGGCCGAAGCTTGGGCGGACCATTCTTTGTCGGACAATAAAGGCGTTGTAGCCGCTGCCGACGTAGCTATCAGAAAAGCAAATCCTTTGGGAGCCAGGCTTTTGGTAGCGCGAGCCAAAATTTTTCAATGCCGCGCCTTGGCCGCTCTCGGGCAACCCAAGCAGGCAACCGCCGACTGCGAAGAAGGTCGCCGGATTTTTCACGAAGCCGGAGACTTGGCTGGCGAGTCCGGAGCCCTGCATGACATGGCCGAAGTGCCCAATCAATCAGGGCGATTTGGAAACGGCAAAAACATTGTACGAACAAGCTCTCGCCCTGGCGCGGCAAACTGGCGACAAGAAAGCCACGGCTCGAGAACTCGGAAACATGGGTGTGATTTACATGCAACAAGGGGACTTCGCGACCAGCAAGAAGATGTATGCGGAGGCCCTCGAAGCTTACCGGGATATTGGCGACAAGCACGGAATGGAGGTAGTCACCGCCAATACCGGTGACATCTTTTATGAAGAGGGACAACTGGGAGACGCGCTCGCGGAATACAAAGACGCGCTGGTATTGGCCCGCGAGATAGGACACAAGAGTTCAGAAGCCATTGACATGAAGCTCATCGGCGATGTCCTCGCCGATCAGGGAGATCTACAAGGCGCAATGCAGATGTTCCAGCAAGCCATCAGCATCCAACGCGAGATTGACGACAAAAGCTACTACGCATCTTCTCTCGTCTCGGTGGGAGATCTGCGGCGGCAGAAGGGAGATAGTGATGGGGCCAGGAAAAGCTATGAAGAGTCACTCGCCTTGCGCCGGCAACTGGGAGAAAAAGGCACGACAGCCGAGACACAGATGGCTCTGGGAGAACTTGATTGCGACTCTGGCCAACCCTCGGAAGCAGAGACCCTTGCGCGGGCGGCTATCCAGGAATTTCGCGCGGAACAGGAAGTAGACGGAGAAATTCAGGCGGAAGCCCTGCTGTCGAGAGCGCTTCGGCAACAGGGAAAGCTCGAAGATGCCCAACAGGCGATCGCACAGAGCGCTCACACTGTCGAAAAAGAGCAGCGATGTTACTGTCCGCCTCCCACTCGCGATTCAAGAACGCCCATACGCGAGCCGCGGCAAAAGACTTGCCGGAAGCCGAGAGACTGGCTCGCGATGCGATGATGGAAGCCAATAAACTGGGCTTTGTTCGAATCGAATTAGAAGCCTCCCTTGCCCTCGGCGAAATTCAACTGCAAGGAAAAAATCCTGCCTCTTGGCCGCAGACGGCTTGAGGAAACGGAAAAAAGCGCACGTTCCAAGGGTTTCGAACTCATCGCCCGGAACGGCAAGCGTCGCACTGCCAACCAGCCACCCGGTGAGCCAGGACAATCCCGCCCAAAATTGTCATTTTGGGACCCCCAGAATCAGAGCCGAGACAGGCCAGTAGGAACGGGTGTAACCCCCACTGAAGTGGACTATCGCGCACCCCCTACCCGGAGTATCTTCAATTGGGAGTGCCGACGCTCGAAGTGTCCCTTTGAGTGAATTTCGTTGCAATAACTCTGCATGGACGAGCGATCATTAGTGCTAAGTTTCTGTGTCCGAGCCAGTTCCGAAGCCGAGGTTGTGGACGCAGAAATGCTCTATAAGATTGGCTCTCCCTCTGCCGCTGCCGGCCCAGGCCTATGGGTAGGAGTGCTGTTTTGAACGACCCTGTTTTGCACGACGGAACCACCGGAAAACGTGTCCGCATAAGGCGGAGTTGGTACCGGCGTCGTCTGCGCATTCGACGAACCCTGCTTGCCTGGTCGCCGGGATCACTCGTGGCTTTAGCTTTCTGGCAGAATGCGGCCAGCTATTTTTCGTCGCCTGCCGTGCATTGTTCCCAGGCCTGCACCGACGCTCGTTGGACCCGGGGAAATCCACAAGAATCTGGCATTGGTGGCCGCGCAGTCGCCCCAAGCCCGTCAAATCTCCAAGGCGGATTCCCGGCATTTATCCCTACTCCGTCGTGCCGGGAGGCGTGAAGGACCCCGGAGCTCTCCGCTATGCGGCGTTGCGCGACGCTATCGTTCGCCGGCATTTCGCCCACTTCAACTTCAACAATGCCCGTTTGGTACGCGCCACTGAAGCCCAACAAGTTTATCTTTCGTATCGCATTCGCGATACCGTCTTCTGGACGCGCAAAAAAATCCGCCTGCAGCCCGGCGAACTGCTGCTGACCGACGGCAACATCACCGCACGGGCACGATGCGGTAACCAGATTTCAGAAGTACCCATGCCCGATGTTTCCGATGAAGAGCCCGCCGAAGATGTGCTCGATCAGCCCGTAGCGGCGGTCCCCGTTGCACCATCCTGAGCTTCGGCCGTTGCTCTTCCGGCCGACTTGCCCGCCGGCCAACCGACTCCGCCCCAGCTTTTCGCTTCTGGCTTTATTTTCCCCTACGTGCCATTCGCGGTGCCAATGATTTCCGGATACTGCCCCGCCGGAGAGACCGTCGTTGACGGGCAGTGCAAGCACAAACATAAACCGCCGGTGACTCCCGAGCCCCCGACCATGTTGTTGCTCGGTTCGGGCGTGGCATTGATCGCGTGGCGCTATCGCAGAACCGCCCGCCCAGTCGCCGCAAAGCTTTAGAAAAGCTAAGTGCCCGCGGTCTAGCGGTTCACGGTGGACTAAAACTAAACTTGATTATTTCCACTGTTTCCTTGGGCCCCGGCTGATACCTCCACTGTTTGACGGCACGCGCGAGGGCATCTGTGAGCAGCGGATGCCCGCCGAGGACCTTTACTTCCTTCACCGTTCCATCCGCCTTCACCAGCACCTGCACCTGCGCTGTTCCTCTTAGGTGCATCTGCTCCGCGATCGCCGGGTACTCCGGGGGGACGCCGCGTTCCAGTCGCCGCGTCGCGTCCGTTGGCACGTTCGACACCGTCGTCGGAGAAGACTCATAGCCAGCCTTGGCCATGGCCAAGATTTTCGAGCTGAAATGGATTCCTGAGCGGTCCAGCGCGTCAGGGTTGACTTCAAAACGAATATTTCCATGCTCGCGCACCAGATTGATCATCCCGCCTTGACCCAGAAAGGACTCATCCTCCCCAACCATGAGCACGCCTGCCAGCGCCAGACCTGCGATGGCGGTCTGGGTATGCTTCTCGGACGCGCGAAGGAAAACTATGTGGCAAGATTTCATGTCATTTCCATCGCTTAGTGATCTGACCTGCACGGGATGGGTTCCGATCACTTTCCCGGCGACGACGGCTCTTAAGACGTCGAGGAATTCTTCATCCCCGCCGCTAACTCCGATTACCAGAGGTGACGGACCATCCGCCAGAACGCCGCGGGGCCATTCCGCCAGTTTCGCGAAATTGAAAAGATAGGCAGCTTTCACCTGGTCTTCCGGAGCAATCTGCTGTTGCCCCCAGGCAGCAAGCCGAAGCGCCAGGAGAGCAAGAGCAATCCCCAGAACGGCCCGGGTCGGCGGGCGCCGGGGAAGCCACTCGTCTTCGTTTCCGCCTTTGCCCGAGAAGTGCATTCTGATCTTCAAAACCTGCCCGTGAGTTTGATCCGAATACTTCTTCCATCTTGTTGAATTGCGTCTTCAGGATCCTCTGGCCGGCCGGGGTCGAAATACTTCTTGCCCAGAATATTGAAAGCGCTGGCGGCCACGTCCAAATGTTTTCCGATCGTATGTCCTAATATATTGACGTTGAAGACCTGATAGCTGGCTAAGGAATTCTGCTGCAAGGTCAGCCGTCTCCCCAGGAATTGCCCCTCGACTCCGGCAAACAGCCATCGGTCGAGCAGCGGGACCGTCAGATTCAACTTCGCCATATGGCGGGGTGAGTTATTCAGCTCCGGGTGCCCGGCACCGTCGTCATAAGCGTTTACGTAATCTAAGCTGACCTTACCTTGTAGCCCGTTGGGTGCGCGTCCACTGAAGTCGAGATCCATTCCCGTCGCTAGCGCACTGCCCAAATTTTGGTACTGGTAGTCCCCGTCCGCCGGAACTAAGGCGAGCGAAATTAAATCACTGATCCGGTTGCGATACACACCCCCGGAGAGCTGGAAGTATTGTCCCAGTCCCTGATCCAGCCTCGCCTCCAGACTCCGAATGTGCTCGGGCCGTAGTTTGAGATTGTCGTCGTAAAAAATTCCGAAGTCCGGGGTGGTTTCATAAACGTCAGGAGCGCTGAAGGCACTGCCATAGAGCAGCTTGAGGGCGGTTTTCCCGACAGGACGGTAGATCAACGCCCCACGCGGATTGGTGGTTCCACCAAAAGTGGAATAGTGGTCATAACGCACTCCGGCGTTGAGCGTGAGACGTTTGGTGATGCCGAATTCATCCTGAGCGTAGACAGCGGTTATCAAGGAACTGCCGTTATCCGCGGTGAAGGCGTTGGGAGGGTTCAGGAGATCGCCCTGGTCTTGTCGCAGGTTGTCCCTGATCTCCGTGCCTAACGTGAGGTGGTTTCGTTCAAAGAGATCGCGGCTGACTTTGACTTCTCCGGTCCACCAGTTTCCGCGGAACGAGAAGGTATCCAGCACCACCGGATCGCCGGCCGTCGCGGGCGCCTCTGGAACCGGACCCTGCAAACGGGCCTGGTCATAACTGGTATGCGCGTCCACTTGCCATTTGCCGATCGCGTGCTGGTACCCGAGGTCGAGGTATTGATGGCTGTCAATATTGAAGTCGCCGGAATCGTTAAATACGGCTCCGAAATAGGCTGTCGGGACTCCCTTATCTCGTGTGCTGAACAGTCCGTGCAGGGTGAAGCCGTGAAAAGTAAGCGTGGCCAGAATGTGCGTATACGATTCATAGTCGGTGCCGCTGGTAATACCGTTGTTGGTAGCAGGACTATTGAACGCGGGGAAGAATAACGTCTGCCCCTGGCTGTCGTAGAAAGTGCCGGACAGAAGCACACCCAGCCCGTGAAATTCATGCCCATAACTAGCTCTGCCCTCATAGGTGCCAAAACTACCCGCCTGAAAAGAAAGCTCCCAATCCTTCACTTGCTTTGTAGTGCGTGTAATGACGTTAATGACCGCGAAAAAAGCGTTAGCGCCGTAGAGGGAAGAACTGGGCCCGCGGACGATCTCCACCCGTTCGATCATGTCCACATCGACCAGGAACTCGTTGCCCAGCATCGCCTGGCCGAGAACGTTGTTGTTGATGCGATGACCGTCGATCAGTACCAGGATCCGGCTGTTCCAATCTCCCAGGCGTCCAAAGCCCCGCACTCCGACGAAGGTGTAATCGCGGTCGTAAGTGACATAGAAGCCGGGCACACTGCGCAGGATATCGGCCAGGTTGCGGTAGCCATATTTCTGGATCTCGTCCGCCGTGACGATCGTGACCGACGAGGGCGCGTCGCTGGTGCTCTGCAAGTGCTTCGAGGCGCTGTAAACCTTTACGTTCCCCAGTTCTTCCAGGCTGGCGTTCCCGAGGTCGGTCGTTTCTTTCTGCGCGTCTTGCTGGGCGGTCGCGGCCACCGCAAACGCAAATAGAAGAAACATGACTAGCCAACCTGGGCTGACGAGGTTGTGTCGGCGCGGTAAAGGCCGCGAATTCCAAGGCGAAGGCTGAGTCCAAGTCCAAGGTCTCGGCCAAACCGCCCCGCCGACATTCAATCCTGCGACCAACATGAGCCTCCCGCGGCCCGGCTAAGCGAGCAAGCGCAGACCTGGGCCTCGAGGCCCGCGCACTCCCCTGCTGCTTCTCTTCGGCGGAAGCTCGATTTTTCTTCAAGAGTGGACAGGCTACTTCGAGAACGGCGGGACGGAGCCACTAGTTCGGCACAGAAGTCCCCGCCTGCCGGGGAACTTCCAACAACGTTTCTGCGTATCTACCAGCAGACGAGGCCGGGCGCAGACGAAGCCCCGCAAAGGAGCGCACAAATGGACGGCAACTTCATCGGTTTAGTAGCGGTGACACTGTTTTTCGGAATTCCACTGGCGGCGATGTATACCTACTACCGCGTCCGCAGGCTGCGGACAGAGGAACGGCTGGCGGCCATCGCGCGCGGGGCGAATGTTGCCATGGAGCCGGATCTCTCAGAAGCCGCCCACTCGCGGCGCTGGGGTATCCTGCTGGCTGCCATCTCGCTCGGTTACATAGTGATGATGGCGCTGATCGCGCGATCGGAACCGGACGCCTGGAAAGCAGTAGCGATCGGCATCGTGCCACTCGCCGCCGGCCTCGGCTTCCTGCTCGATTTCGCCTTGATCCGCAGGGACCTGAAAGCAGCCGCCAGCAGTCACTAGAAGCTACCGTCACCAACCTTGGAGAAGGGCGCGGCTTCAGCCGTGCCACTCCGAGGTTTCGTTCGATGGCGAGGCCGCGGAAACCTCAACCTCCAGTGTGCAAATGATTGCGAAAGCCGCGTCCCTAGCCAACCTTCGGGCTTGCATTCGCGCGACGCACCGGTCATGATTAGCGACGGTGCACAGTCGTCAAACCCTACCAGGAGTCTCAGCGAATGAAGCGTCTTTCTTTGGCCTCTAAGCTTGTAAAGTTCAGGATCGTAGGTGTTACCACTATCGGGATTGCGCTCTTTCTTTGCGCCGCCACTTCTCCAGTTTCCGCTCAACGAGTCGAGTCAGTTTTCAACGGACACAGGATCATCTACCCCGCCTCCAGCATTCCGCAGGCAGGCCGCCATCACACTAACTACTTCTTCGTCGATTCCGACCAACCGCAGCCCGGACCGCCTGCTGGCAATGAGACGCCCGGATCCCTGGCCTGCGTCTATCAGTTAGTCACCGGCCCAGCCGGCTGTCCGATTGCCACCAGCACGAACGTTCCGAACGGCGGCATTGGCGCGATTGCCATCGTGGACGCTGGTTACTATCCGACTGCGGCATCCGATCTGGCAGCGTTCGATGCTCAATTTGGCATTCCGGCACCCCCTGAATTTACGCAGGTCTGGCCCGGCAAGAAGCAGCCTGAGGTAGAGTCCGGTTGGGAAGTCGAAGAAGCCCTGGACATTGAGTGGGCCCACGCCATGGCGCCGCAGGCCAAGCTCTACCTGGTAGTGTCAAAGCTGTGCAACGTGGGAACATGCGCGACCGATCCGTTCTGGGACGCCGTGACGCTGGCTGCCAAGCTGGTTAAAGAAGCTGGCGGTGGCGTGGTCAGCATGAGCTGGGGCGATGCGGAGTGGAGCACGGAGAGCCACGCAAGACAAACTCTTTAACAAGAAGGATGTTGTTTTCTTCGCTGCCTCCGGCGATTCAGGAATAGGCGTCAGCATCTATCCCGGCTCGTCTCCAAATGTAGTATCGGTCGGGGGAACATATTTCAACCGGAACCCCAGAACCGGTGCTTTTGAGAACGAGGTTTACGGCGGCGGAGGCGGAGATATCAGTCCCTACGAGCCTATTCCTACCTACCAGAGCGGCATCTGCCGGCATCGTCGGGACCCACCGTGGATACCCCGACGTGGCCTCCGACTTCTGCTGCGCCGTTATCTACGTTGAGGGCGCCTGGTATTCGGTGGCAGGAACGAGTTGGGCCTCGCCGACCTTTGCCGGCATAGTAAATGCCGCGGGCAGCCTGGAGAAAACGACTGTCGACGAGCTGACCATGATGTACGACGAGTTAGCCAATCCCACCGAGTACTCGGCCGATTTCAACGACATCACTACGGGCGCGTCGCAGTGCAAGGTCGGCTGGGACTTGTGCGCCGGCATCGGTTCACCGCGAACCTATGCAGGAAAATGATTTCCGCGATCGTCCTTTATCGGGTGCCCAGGTCTCGAGATCCTTCTGATCTTCGAGACCGTGCGCGTCCGGTTCTTCACTGCTTGCTCAACCAGTTGACGATTGCCGGCTTGATTACAGCCGCCCGTGCGCTGCACAGCCGTATTCGTTCCAATGAATTCGCCAGGTAGCGTGCGCCTCCAGGCAGCTTCGCGATACGAGCTTGGAAAAAGTCTTCGACCTGCTGCCCATGCGCCGCGTCGCAGAAGCCGGCGGCGGTAAGCGGAAGCAAGGCGCCGAATGGGATGCCGCGAGCGCCCGCGATCGTCGAGTTGATCGCATCAAAATTCTGCTGCACAAACTCCCACACAATTTCGCGCGTCTCCGGCAAAGCATTAAAAAGAGTGTATTGCAGTTCTCTTGGGTCAATACCCCTGCCGAGTGTCAGTTGAGCCGTGCGCGAGTGATTGCGGGATCGCGGAAAGAAAGTCAGCGCGTCGATCATCCATGATCGCTCGCGCTGAATCTTGTCCTTCTTGATTTCATCCACCAGCAAGTCGAAGAATGCGCGATTACCGTTCCACGCAGCCGCGGAAAGCATGGGCTCGACCATGTCCGGGTCCAGAGACTGGTGATCGTTGGGTTGATGATTCAGTAGCCATTCACGTGCCAGCGACGCGGCTTGCGATGACAGCTCCGGATCTTCGCCGTAAGTGGCGACGAGCGGCACAATATCCATCCGCAGCAGGCGAACGTTCTGCGATTCGCCAGGCTGCGGTTTCCAGCCCAGTTCACGCGCACGCCTGCCGTAAAGCGAGCGGATAAGGCGCGCGTAGTTATGGCTGAGATCGGACGGAACAAAGTCGCGGAGTCCGCCCACGGTGCCGGGCAGTCTGCCGCACCAGTCCGGCATCGGAGCTGTGGCTGAACTCGCTCACGAATGCAAGCTCCTGTTCCGGATCCCCAATCGCCGGAAGAAAACATCAGCTGAATATCACGCAGAGCAGCAGCCGATTCGTCGGGTTTGAGATGAGGCAAGCCTTGTTTGATCAGCTTATCTGCCAGCTCCGCGTCATAAGACACCGCGTAGTAACCCGCAGCATTGGCGTCTGAAAAGAGCCAAGCCGGACAGCCCTTGGCGCCTGCCAAATCGAAGTGGTCAGTGGCTTTCGTCAGCAAGGAGCACTTGCCGTGGGTCCCAGCATCGTCGCCCCAGCTAGTGCAAACCGGGACCGACCAGACCGCATCTGTCGTGCCGGGAGAGCCGACCGGAAGGAAACGTCGTTGCTCCAGTTCTATTCGACCCGGAAGAGACTGAGACATTGACGTTGACGTTGACGATCGACCTTCGGCCGCGGAGCAAGAGAGCTTCACCGATATAACCGGGAACCCCACCTGATTCAGAAACGTCGAAAACGCCGCGCCAATGGGCTGCCCAGAAACCGAATCGAGAGTGGCGAGCAGATCCGCTGCTCGTCGCGTTCCCCCAGGCGTGCTGCAGCAGATATAGCCGGATCGCGCGCTGAAACTCCGTCGCGCCCATGTAGTTCTCAAACATTCCAATCACGGCCTCACCCTTGCCGTAAGTAATTCCGTCAAAAGCATTGGCAATGTCGCCCGGAGCCTCGATGGGCTGGCGAATCTTCCGCGCCGTAGTGAGACTGTCGCTGCGCATCACATTAAGCGATCCCGCGGCTTCCGCCTTGATGTTCCACTCCGGCTTCCACTCATTGAGCAGCTTGCTCGAGAGCCAGCTGGCAAAAGCCTCATTCAGCCAGATGTCGTCCCACCAGGCGGTGGTCACCAAGTCACCAAACCACTGGTGCGACATCTCGTGCTCCATCACTTCTGCCCGCCTCCGCTGGAGAAGATCGGTGTCTTGCGCTTTGGGCGAGAGCAGAAAATCGCCGTACGCAATCATTCCGGCATTTTCCATCGCGCCCCACGCCGCCGTGATCGGCACCACGATCTGGTCCAGCTTTTCGTAGGGATAAGGCGTGCCGAAGTAGTCTTCGAGCAACTCAATCATTTTCGGAGTAATGGAAGCAGCGTACGCGGCTTCGGAAGCGCGTCCGCGAGGCACAATGATCCGGCTCGGCCGCCGATTCTTGCCGATCGGTCCAGTCTCGACCACATCGAACGGACCGACCGCGAAGGCAACCAGGTAAGAGGGCAGTGGCTTGGTTTCCCCAAAGCGCACCACTTTCATTCCGTCCGCCTCGTCCTGTTCCGATACCGGAAGCGTGTTCGAAAAAGCCTTCAAATCTTTCGGCACATGTAGCGTCAATTGCCACGGCACTTTGAACGAAGGCTCATCAAAGCACGGAAAGACGCGGCGCGCCGTGACCGGCTCGAACTTGGTGAAGATGTACCAGTCCCTGTCCTGCTGCTGCTGGAAAGCGCCGTCGGTAAGCGTGCGGCTGACCTCTCCGCTGTAGACAATCTGCAAGGTCGCATGTCCTGCCGGGAAGAGTCTCGCCCGTGGTGATGGCAACAAAATCGGTATCGCTGTTATTAGAGGCGGGTGTCGCCGTTGCCGGTTCGTCGCGACCCGCCACGCGAATCGTCGCCTTATCGAAGGTCAGCGCTTTCCCGTGCAGCCAGAACGTCGAAACCGGTTGCGTGATCTCCAGTTCGATGATGATCGAGCCGGTGAAGCGATCTTCGCCCGGTGTCATTCGCAGATCGACCGAATACCGCTCTGGACGCACGGTCACGGGCAGGCGCAATTTAGGTGCATCATTCTGGGCGTGGACCGGAACCGACGCCAGGTAGAAGCCAAGGAAGAAAACAGAAATGAGTCGAGTCACGTCGTCATGATAATCGGCTCTGCCGAATTCTGAAAGGCGCCGGGTTCCATCACCGGCATTCCTGACCGAGGTCGATCCCAAGGGCAGGTCAGGCTAGTGCCTAACTGTAAACCGGGCAAGCGAAATTATGTGCCCGCGGCTTTATTGTGATCTAGCATGATGGATGGACAATTGTCGCAGGACTTACCGGGCGCTGGTTTGCCAAGCGGCGCTTTCAGGCCGAAGTATGTTTTTCCGGCTAACACTATGGGCCCTTCGGAAAAAACACAGCACGCCATTCGGCGCAGCACGCGGCTGCCGCTGGAAGTTCCCGTGCTCGTGACCAGCCTCGACCCCGCTCAGCTCTTTTCCGAGCAGTGCAACACCACTCTCGTCAACGCGCACGGATGCGGGATGATCACTCCACGCGAGTTTGGGCACGGCGTTCAGGTGAGGCTTGAAATCGTTTCGGCAAAGCGGCACACCACCGCGCGAGTGGCGGAGGTGGTCCCACTCGGCGGTGATCCTGAGACCTGGCTGGTCGGGTTGGAGCTCGAGGTGCCCGGCAACTTTTGGGGCATCGAGTACGCGCCTTCGGATTGGAAAATCGAGGAGCCTCCCGCGCCTGCTCCTTCCATAGAAAAAGACCAGCGCTCAGAGCCAGAGCCAGGCGCAGCCGCGAAACCGGCTCGCGCGCCGCGCTGGCGCTTGACCGACATCAGCGCTGGCGCCTGCTATCTGGAGTCGACGACGCCGTTTCCCGCCGATACTCCGGTGGTGTTGAGCATTCGCGCCTTGAACGCGGAGTGTCTGCTGGAAGGCTTGGTGCGGGTATCGCACGAGCGAACCGGAATGGGAGTCGAGTTCATGAGCGCGACAGCGCACGATCTACGCACGAAGGTGGAGGAACTGATCGGCCGGCTGACTAGCAGTCGCGAAGTCCCCAAAATTTTCGTCGGGCGTAAGGAAGGCCAGAAGGAAGGTCAGCGCGCGGCGGCGTATGCGGCGGCCGACGCGGCACAGGACACCGACTCACCCGATCCGCTTCTGGAGTTGGTTCGCGAGGGAACGTTGCTGACCATGGAGCAGTTTCTGAACGACCTGCGAGCGCAGCGCCTCGGCAAGCGCCGCGACCCGCGGATCGAGTTGGCGTTGCCGGTGCTCCTGAGCGGTGTCGATGTCAGCGGCCGTCCGCTGGACCAGAGAGTGATGACCGTCAATATCAGCCGGCGTGGCGCCCTGCTGGAAGGCATCCACGGAATGCTCAAGCTGGGCGACAAAATTTCTCTCGCGCGCCTGCAAAAGAAAGAAGAGTTTCGCGTCGTGCGGGTCGGAGAAGACGACACTCCGACTGCGGGTCAAATCGGAGTGGCCGCAGTCGATCCGAATACTTCGTTCTGGGACGAGGTTCTCGAAGCGACCGCGCAGTCCGGGCTCGAGGCAGCCAGTCTTCGCGGCGGCGACGGCGAAAATGATCGCGGCAATGACCGCGGGACACGGCCTTAGCGGCGGCGGACTGAGTCCGTAGTGAACGATAAAGAGTGATACACTGCCTCGCCAGAGGCCATCGTGTCGGACGAATTCTCATCATCTAATGAAAGAAGTAAACGGGATCGAGTACTGGGAATGGGCGCGCGGATCACGCGCCGCGATTTTCTCAACGGAATTGCGCTTGCGGCGGGCGCTTCCATCATTCCTCCAGAAATGTGGGCTGCCGCGGCCGCCGATCTTCAACCTGAAGCCCAGAACGTCCCCGGTTATTATCCTCCCGCCAAAATCGGCCTGCGCGGCAGCCATGTCGGTTCCTTCGAAACCATGCACAAAGTCCGCGACGGCGATTTTTGGGACACCGCTCCCAAGCCCGTGGACACCGGCGAATCCTACGATCTGGTGATCGTGGGCGGAGGCATCAGCGGACTCGCCGCGGCGCACTTCTTCCGTAAGATTGCCGGCGATAACGCGCGCGTCCTGATTCTCGAAAACCATGACGATTTCGGCGGACACGCCAAGCGCAATGAATTCCATACCGGTAATCGGATGAACCTGGGATTCGGCGGCACTTTCTCCATCGAGAGCCCCGCGCCCTACAGCGCAGTCGCGAAGGGTGTGATCGAAGAGCTTGGCATCGATGTGCCTTCCTATCCCAAGTACGTCAACAAGAATCTGTACAGTTCATTCGGTTTGAAGCCGCGGATTTTCTTCGATAAGGAAACTTTCGGAACTGACAAGCTGGCTTTGAATTTCCTGCGCGTTGGAAGCGACGAAAGCGGTTCTACCGATGCGATCCGCGAAGCGGGAATGAAAGAGTTCTTGAGTGAAGCGCCGCTCTCGGCGAAAGCCAAAGAGGACCTTCAGCGTCTAATGACGGAGGAGAAAGATTACTTCCCCGGTCTCAGCTCCGACGAAAAGAAGGCGCGCCTGGCTCGCCTTCCCTATGCGAAATACCTGATCGAAACGGTCGGTGTGAGCGACGAAATTGTGAAGATGCTTCAGGCCTTTCCGCACCCATTGTTCGGTGTCGGTTTCGACGCGGTCGCTGCACAGGACGCGTGGGGTCTGGGCGCGCCGGGATTCAAGGGCCTCAAACTCGATCCCGGCCCGGGCAAGGGCATGAATCGCGACTGCATCCCGAATGAGGAGGCGGACAAATACTTTTTCCATTTTCCCGACGGCAACGCTTCGATCGCGCGCCTGCTGGTGCGCAAGCTGATTCCGGCGGCGATTCCGGGAAATTCCGCCACTGACGTGGTGCTGGCCAAGGCCGATTATTCCAAGCTCGACCAGCCGTCTTCAAACGTCCGTATCCGCCTGAACAGCACCGTGGTCAAGGTAAACCACAAGGGCGACCCATCGACAGCGAAAGAAGTGGAGGTCAGCTACTTCACCGAGGGCAAGCTGAAGACGGTGCGTGCCGCCAACTGCGTTTTGGCGTGCTGGCATGTGGTGATTCCGTACATCGCGCAGGAATTGCCCGACGCCCAGAAAGAAGCTCTGACATCGGCGCAGAAAGTTCCCCTGCTCTACACCAACGTCCTGATCCGCAACTGGAGTGCGTTTCAGAAGCTGGGCGCGAGTGGAATCTACGCTCCTGGCATGTACCACACCAGCGTCAACCTCGATATTCCGGTCAGCATCGGCGGCTATGAATGCACCAAGAATCCGGACGACCCGATCGTGGTGCACATGATGAAAGCCGCCTGCAAGCCTGGGCTCCCTGCACGCGAGCAGCATAGGATGGGACGCATCCAGCTCTACAGCACGACGTTTGAAACTTACGAGCGCAACATTCGTGAGCAACTTCTGCGGATACTTGGTCCGGGCGGATTCGACCCCGCGCGCGACATCCTGGAAATCACCGTCAACCGCTGGCCTCACGGTTACGCCTACGAATACAATTCGCTGTTCGACAAGTTCTGGCTGGAAGGCGGCGAGACCCCGTGCCAGGTGGCGCGCAAGCCATTCGGACGGCTGACGATCGCCAACGCAGACGCCGACGCATACGCCTACACCGATTGCGCCATCGATCAGGGTTACCGTGCCGTGCAGGAGTTGAAGAGGAACTAGTATGTCGAAACGAACGACAACTGCGAAACGTCCCGCGAAGCCGCAACCCAAGGCGGATCGCCCGTTTGCTCCGGGCTATGGTATTGTCGGCGCGAAGGACGGTAAAGGTCTGCTGCCTTGGGCTTGGGTGGCGAGGAAAATGAATCGCTGCCGCACGTTCTGGCTGACCACGATTTACGCGAGTCACTCGGGCAGCGGCCGTCCGCATGTCATGCCTATCTGGGGAGTGTGGCTTGATGACGCTTTCTTCTTTTCAACCGGACGCAACTCCCGCAAAGGTCAGAATCTAGTTGCCAACTCCGCGTGTACGGTCACGAACGACCATGGCGAAGAAGCGGTGATCGTCAACGGCTCGGCTACTCAACTCGAGGATGAAGCCGCGCTCGAACGCGTCGCAGCCGCTTATAAGAAAAAATACAAAATGGATCCGCGTAGCATGAAAGAGCCAATCTTCATGGTGCGTCCGCAGACGGTGTTTGGATTTATTGAGAAGAGCTTTCCGAAATCGGCGACTCGCTGGAAACCGTGATTCCAAAAAGGGTGACAAGAAAATCCTGCTTCTACTTTCCAGCTATCTATTTCCAGTGAAAGACGAAGCCAGCGATTGTCACCATCACGAACATTACGAGCACCACCAGACAGCCACAGCCGACGAGTTGCATGCGGTCTTTGGCTCGTCTCCAACCTCGGAGCGGTGGATATCCCATCTCTCTAATGTCACGGGAGACCTCTTCGGCCAGAGCGACTACGTTTGGGTAGGCTGTGTCGCCTGCCTGAAGCATGGAGTCTGAGAAACCTCTGGGATCCCTATCGAATTCCTCCGGAGATTCGGATTCGAATATTCTGCTGATTAGGGTCTTGGCTTTTTGTCGCAACTCTTCTGAAACTGAAGACGGCGATTCGGAGCTAGCCTGAAGAAGGGTTTCTTTTTCATGATCGGTTAGTGGCGTCCCTGCCTTCTCTGCCTCCTTGGCGAGCAGTTCCACCATATTCCTCGCAGCCTCCTCTGGGCTGGAGAACGGACTCCGCGGCCGCCAACTCATAACTCACGCAACCTCCGTGCCGACAAATGTGCTCCCGTCAGCAGCAGCATGCCCGACAGAAACGCCCAGAACATCAGGCTGACCGAAATAGCGAACGGTCCATATACCTCGGCGAAATTCAGCCGCGGCAGAGCATAAATGTAACCGTACTTCAGCGCCTCGGAGAGCAATCCCATGAGCACCGCTGCGGGCAGCACTCCGCGGGCCGGTACCTTGCCGTTCGGCAACAGCCAGTAGACGAGAAAAAAGATGGCGATGCTGGCCAGAATCGCAAAGATCTTCATCGACGCAAAATCCGCAAGCGTCACATACCACGCGCCATAGCCATGGAGCGCGCTCTTCACGACGGCTACGTTGCTCGCGGTCAACCATACCGAGAGCAGGGCGAGCGATCCGCAGGCAAACACCAGGCCGAGCGACACGAGTTGATTTCGCAGGTACGAACGGTTCTTCGGAAATCCCCAGACGCGATTCAACGCAACTTCGAGCGGCACAAAAATTCCCGTGGAAGTGATCAGCAGCATGACCAGCGAAAACACTTTTGCCTGATGATGCGTCCCGACCAACACATTCAGATTGCGGATCACGAATTCCTGGCCGGTCGGAATGTAGTCGCGCAAAAGGTCTTCGACGACGTGGTACATCAGCTGGGAATGAAAAACGTAGCGAATCAGGGTCATCAGCAACAGCAGGAAAGGGAAGAACGACAGAATGGCGTTGGCCGCAACCGAGAAGGCGAAGGTGTGGACGTCGGTCTGAAGCAGATAGCCTGCGGTCGAGCGCAGCGGGCCTTGAGCCGAATCCGCAGCCGGGGCCGCGCGAAACTCAGCCGCGCTGGTCTTGCCTTTCGGCTTGATGGGAGTGATGGTGGACACTGGTTTCTCAAATATTATCAAATACTTACGGCTTCCCGTCGAGGAACGCAGGTTCAGGTCTGAGTGGTGCGCGCCTCACCTGGTTCAGCTCATCTTCGCGTCGGTTCTCATCCGATTCCTCGTCTGATTCCGGGTCTCGAAGTCCGCGGCTGGCCACTGAGGCCGCAAGTCACGTTCATTTTTATTTCGCTACCATGAATTTCGTTCTTGCCAACTGGAGTCTTCCTGCTATTATCTGGTGCTTCGCTGGCCAGACCCGGTTGGCGAATCAACAAAGATCAGGATTGACGTTTCTGTGTGTCAGCAGTGCGATATCGCGCCTTCGTCTTCGCGGCTCCACAGTGTTTCGTCGCGGGCAACCGCCCGGCGAAATGCCAGGGAGCCGTTTCCGTTTGGTGTGCTTTCGTCTGCGCGCGGCGACGCCAGTAAATAGTTCTTTCGTCCGTTCGAGGGGGATGCCTGTGAACCGGGCAAACCGACAAGCGGCGAAAGAATAATTCTTAGCAGAGGCGAAAGGAGTTTCTTTGTGAGAGAGAAGGGTACTGTGAAGTGGTTCAACGGGGCGAAGGGATACGGATTCATCCAGCGCTCCACCGGCGAGGATGTGTTCGTGCATTTCTCGGCCATCCAGGAGAACGGCTATCGCTCGCTGAACGAAGGCGAGACCGTCGAGTTCGATCTGCTCAAAGGCCCGAAAGGCTTCCAGGCGGGCAACGTCGTGCGAGCAGCAGCATAAAATTTCTCCAACCAGTTCGCAAACCCTCTCATAAGTGTGGGGAGGGTTTTTTCTTTGGGGCGGAGGATTGTGCTTCCCGAGGTTCGTATCAGGGCTTCGCTTTAGCGATGCGGCAACCACAAGGCCGACTGAATCTGCCGGGGCGGGAACGTCGGAAGTTTACTGGTTGGTACCCCCACCCCCCCCCCCCCTGCCTCATGGAATCATTGAGTTAGCGGGAATTTTTCGACTCGGTCTTTGAAAGCAAAGGGCTTATATCAAAGTATTGCGGCATAAGGAGTTAGGGGAAAACTTTGACTTAGCTCCGGCAAAAGACGTTGGCCAACCTACTTGCGAGCTCATCGGGAGCGGTGGAGAAAAATAATTTTCGGGTCGTTTAGAATCATGGATTTACGCTCGCGATCCCCGCTAAATCTTTGAGTTTAAAGGGCTAATTTTGCAAAATCTTGATACGGGAGGAGTTACAGGTCTGTCTCTGGAGAGTTTCTCCTGGAGACCTGGGCTCCCTGGGATCGATGAATTCGACCCTGCATGGTTCGACCTACGAGTTCGACTTACTAAGTCGAGCGCGATTTAGATTTCAAAGAACTTGAACTGGCTGCGGCCGCTCTGGGCTACTTACTAAGTTCTATTATAGTCCTTGATGTCAACTCGATTTATTGGGCTGTGACGAAAATGCCCATCGCGCCGTCGCGGTGGTGGGTATCTTTCCAACCGTACGGAAGCATCCGGCCGCGGGCCCGCCCAAGCAAAGCTTGGACGGGGCACCCTCGTGAGTTAGGGTGATTGCGATGGCACGGGCCACCCGAAAAACTTAGAATACCGACGTTGTTTTAAGAGGACTTCCTGACCATGAACGTCACACAGCTTATCGCCCAAACTGCCGTCACATTCGTCGCAGCAACCGTGGGCGCGTTTCTTGGCGCGTTCCTCACCCGACGAACAGAAAGGTTTAAGCATCTTCAAGAATTGCGCTCTGCCGCGTACGTGGACTTCCTGCGCGGATTCGCTAAACTCGCCGTTGCACAAAAAGATGGCCTTAGAGACGAGGCCAGTCGTGGTGAGGAACGCGACGGCACGACCATCTTGGCCGACGCGAAAGCCCGAATCGGGGTTTACGGCAGCAAGGCAGTTGTTCATGCGCTCGCCGACTTCGTTGGGCATGGAAGTCAGACGTGCACAAGCGAAGGGAGGGAAGCCTTGATTGATATGTGGGTGATAATGCGGCAGGAGAGCGTTGGCGGGGACGAGGACCACGAAGACATAAACAAGCTACTCTTTGGAAACTGAAATGGGAACGAACCGCTGAATGGCGGGCCCGACCTACCCCCCAACTCGAGGGTGCCCCGTTCAAGCTTTGCTTGGGCGGGCGCGTTTCATCACAAACTCAGAGGTCAACCATCACTGACTGAGAAGCGGCGCAGGGATATGTTGTCACCATGCCCTGGGGATTGCGGCGTTTTCAGGAAACTGGCCACCTCCACTTTCTCACCTGTAGCTGTTACAGGAGACGACGAAACTTCGCGAACGCTCCGTCGCGGACAACGTTCGAGACTTCTCTCGAACAGGTGCGACGAAGCTACGGACTTTGCGTCTATGGCTACGTCGTGATGCCGGAGCACATCCACATGTTGGTAAATGAACCAGAGCAAGGCTCGCTGTCGCAAGTTATGCAATCGCTGAAGCAGTCCGTCGCCCGGACATTGGCCTTACGAGCAGCGGATCCGTTCTGGCAGGCTCGATACTACGATTTCAACGTTTGGAGCGAGCACAAGTTTGTGGAGAAGCTCCGCTATATTCACTGGAATCCGGTAACGCGCGGGTTAGTTGCGCGTCCTGAAGATTGGGTCTGGAGCAGCTTCCGTCACTATTCAGATGGTCTGGTCGGGCGAGTAGAAATCGAGTCGCAGTGGACGGCTCGTCGGAGAGAGCGGATGGGGATCTTTCTGACCGTGCGGAAGTCTTCGGCCGCGGGCCCGCCCAAGCGGAGCTTGGACGGGGCACCCTCGTGACTTTGAATGATTCAGACGGCTTGGGTCACCCGCCGCCTATTTTTATTTTTCTACCGTTTTGATATCCAGACTCTTCCACAGATACCAGCAGGCGATCGAGCGATATGGAGCCCAGGGTTTTGCGATCTTCTCCATCACTGCCGGCTTTGGCCACTTACGTTTCTTGTAATGCTTCTTGATGGCGGCCTGCACGCCGTAATCGCCGGTGGGCAGAATATCCGGACGGCGCAGGGTGAACATCAGGAACATGTGCGCCGTCCAGACGCCGATGCCTTTGACCTGGGTGAGATGCGCGATCACTTCTTCTTCGGGTAATTCCGGGAGCCGCGCGAACTCCAGCAGGCCGGCGGCGGTCTTTTCGGAGAGATCGCGCAGATATGCCGTCTTCTGCCGCGATAGTCCAACGGCGCGCATTTCGGCGTCGGTGAGTTTCAGGATGCCTTGCGGGGTCAGCGGATCTCCGGCAGCGGCGGTGAAGCGATCGAAGATGGTCGCGGCGGCTTTGCCGTTTAACTGCTGATAGAGGATCGATTCCGCCAGCGCGTGAAACGTGGGCTCGCCAAACTGGAGGCGGCAGGGGCCGACGCGCTCGATGATCGCGGCCAGTATGGGGTCGGACTTCTTCAGATGCCTGGTGGCTGATGCGTGGTTTGCCTTTTGTGTCCTCGCCTTGTGCATCGTGGCTGCTCCTGAGCTGCCGGGGAAATGTTAGCATATGGGCGAATGGATGGCGAATTCACCACTCGGCCAGTTCCGAGCAGAAGGAGGTCCTTCGCTTCGCTCAGGATGACAAAACTTTTTATTACGGCGGAAAAAGCAGGTCCTTCGCTTCGCTCAGGATGACAGATCTTATTTACGATGGAAAAAGCAGGTCCTTCGCTTCGCTCAGGATGACAGATCTTATTTACGATGGAAAAAGCAGGTCCTTCGCTTCGCTCAGGATGACAAAACTTTTTATTACGGCGGGAAAAGCAGGTCCTTCGCTTCGCTCAGGATGACAGATCTTATTTACGATGGAAAAAGCAGGTCCTTCGCTTCGCTCAGGATGACAAGACTTTTTATTACGGCGGGAAAAGCAGGTCCTTCGCTTCGCTCAGGATGACAAAACTTTTTATTACGGCGGGAAAAGCAGGTCCTTCGCTTCGCTCAGGATGACAAATCTTATTTACGATGGGAAAAGCAGGTCCTTCGCTTCGCTCAGGATGACAAATCTTATTTACGATTTCTTGTTACGAGGGGAAGTGGAAGTGTACGTCGTGGCGCGAGGCTACGGGCGTGCCGTCTAGCGTCGCTGGTTGGTAGTGCCAGCGGCGAAGCGTGGCTTCGATCTTTTCGTCGATGCCGTGGCCGATCGACTGCACGATCTTGGTTTCGACTACGTTTCCCTGAGAGTCGATCGTTACTTCGATGACGACGTCGCCGACCAGGTCGCGGGGAAGCTCAGAGCGATCCACGGGAGGATCGGGGTAGACGGTTGGATAGGCGACGTGGACTTCGTGGCCGACGATCGGTCCGTTAATCATCGTGCCCAGCGGAGATCCGGCTTTGGCGTTGTGGTCGGCGGCTTCGGCGTCGGCATTGGCCATCTCCTGCGGAGGCTCCGGCGCCGCTTTGGGCGGTTCGGGCTTCGGAAGCGGGCGGGGATGCGGCTTGCTGGCTTGCGGCGGGAAGAGTAGTTTGGCCGCGTCGGGAGGCTTGGGATCGTCCGTGCCCGGAGCGACGTAAATCAGTTGGTACGTATGAGCGCCGTCTCCGTAGGCGAGCCAGCTTGGGGTCAAGTCTATCGGCTTGGGATTGTGGAACACGATCGCGGCCAACAGCGCCAGGTGCGCGGCCACGGACACGGTTACGTCCCGATAACGCCGAAACCCGGAATTCGCGGGCTCAAAGCCGGACTCAAGACCGGTAAACATGTCACTCCCTAGTCGTCATTATTAGTCTACCGGATTGACGTGTTGGGAGAGAAAAGGTTTATGCGCCAGCCTGTTGTTCGGCCATGTCCCCGATTACGGGAAGCTTGAACATCTGTCCCTGATAGGCTTTGAGCACTAGAATCAGCCAGATAACGAACCCGACCAGACTAATGAGGGGCCAAATCAGGACGGTTGCCCATCCCAGGAATGGAAGGTGGGCGATGATCGATAAGCCGATCCAGAGAACGGTCCAGGCGACGGCGAAGAACAGACACTGAAAGGCATGGAAGCGGATGAAACGCTTTTTGTTGAACGGTTCCACAACCAGAAACACGATCGCCGGAATGATGGTTACGTAGGCGAGTGCGCCGGCTACGTTGTCGGTGAGTCCGGCGGCTGAGGGCGTGCTGGCGGCATGTCCAGCACCTGCTGTGCATTTCGGACAACTCGCTCCATCGGCGATCTGGGTTCCACAGGTCGGACAAAAAGCCACAGGGCCTCCTAGAAGACGACAGCAAAGATGACAGGGACGTTATCAGAACGCTTGCCGAGGCGCAATGGCCACGGGGCGGGGATTTTGCGAGCTTTTACCGCTTGCGCAGACCGCTCGACCGGCCCGATAAGAATTTCTAATCAATCCTTCACCAATTGTCGTCTCGCGATACTCAGCTCTCTGGTATATTGCCCGGATTCTCTGGAGCGGCAGTTATAGTGACCGACCGGTCGGTCGCCCCGGGGGGGAAGCTGAACACAGGAGCCGCGTCAATTTATGTTTCGCATCGCGATTCTTTTTCTCCGGCGCTTGTGGCTGCCCGCGCTGGTGTTCAGTGCGTTCTGCCTGATTTGTATCGCGGTGTACATGCGACTGGAGGGCTTGCGCGTCGTCGACGCGTTCTTCTGGATCTTTCATCCGCATGCCATTGATTACCGCGCTGTTCGTACGACTACCAAGCTGTTTTCAATTTTTGTTTACGTGGGGGTATTTGCCTTCCAGGTATGGATCGCGGAGCGGGTACTGGTCACGATCTTTAACCGGCAAGGTTTGGAGGCCTGGAAATCCATGGTCAACGACGCTAACATCGCAAAGCTCAAGAACCATTTCATCATCTGCGGATACGGTCAGGTGGGGCGGACGGTGGTTGACCAACTCACCCGCCTGGAGATTCCGTTTGTGCTGATCGAGACCAATGAAGGCATGTGCCGTGAGTTGCTGAACGGCGGGATGCTGGTGATCCAGGGAGATGCCAAGCGCCACGACGTGCTGCTACAGGCGGGTATAGAGAGGGCGCGCGGGATTTGCATTGTGATCGACAGCGACGCTGACAATCTATATATCACGGTCACTGCACGTTCGTTGAATGCGCAGGCGAAGATCATTACTCGCGCCGGCCAGCAGCGCTATGCCAACGCGATTCGCAACTCAGGCGCCGATGAGGTAATCATTCCGGAATATGAAGGTGGGCTGATGACGGGAAGAATGATCCAGAAATATTATCCGGCGCAGGGGAGTCTGGTGTAGGGATACGGCAACTGTGTCCGACCGCCCCCGGGTGGCGTCCCCCGCCAAATGGCGCGTCCACCCGAAAGCGATCGGACACTTCGCCGCGCTCGGCGCCGTCTAACGGAGAGCAAGAAACGTGGCGCCGGGCAAGCTTGGTTTATCTGTCGTGCCTATCCGCTGCTCCGCTATCAGGAGCTCTGCGGCATAGGGTCGTGCCTTTCGACCGCCTCCAAAACCGCGACAATCGCGTGCCGCGCCTCGGTTCCGTCCACAAAACCGCACGCCAGAATCGCGCTGGAGACAAGTTCCGTGAGTTCGGTTTGCGGCAAGCCTTCCAATCCCGCGACCGCCTGGTCGATTTCGTGCAGGACGAGGAGCAGGCGGGCCACCTTGGTGTCCGCGATGTGAACTTTGGAATCGAAATGGGTCGTATACTCCGAGGCCGGTGGAATGTGTCCGGTAACTGGATCGGGAAGCCGTTTTAGCTTGTCCATAGTGCCTTCTTTTCTGCGCTCGCATCATGCGGCGGCGATTGTGTCTGTCAGATATCAATGTCAGGGTCAATTTCAACGATGGATTCATCGATCGCCAGCCAATCCCGGCTCCGAAGTAGAGGTTTGTGGCGATTTGGTTGCCCTGAGATTGGTTGAAGCATTCGAATCGGCGTTGCGCCATGGGCGTCACGCCATCAAAACGAACACCCTATAGCCCGGGCGAGGTTGTCAGCCTGGAGTGGAGATTTCAGATCAGGAAAGTGCAGAGAAGATCTTGGAGAGAACGCGGATCAGGCCGAACCGGAGTGACGGCCGACTTTCGCTCGCGCGCTTGGGCGGTGACGCCACGCAAGGCTTCACAAATCTGTCTTGGTAGAATCACTGGGGCAACGGCGGGGCGGACAAACTTGACGCCCGGAACCACTGGAGGCGTCTGATTTACGGGAGTGTCAACTTCGTTATAGGAAGTTTCGGGGAGGTCAGTTTGGGGGATGGCAGACACGCATATTACTGCGCCCAGCAGGAGCAGAACGAACATCCACACTCCTCGTCTCACCACGACATCTCCATGAATGTAACAATAACTGTGCCAACACGGGTTGTCAAAGGATTACGTTCGCGACTTAGGATTTATGTTGCAGCTATTGTAGCGTCAGTTTGTCCTCGTCTTTGCTCCTATCTTTGCCTGAGGGCTGCGTTCCAACTATTATTCCAATTACGGATTAGAGATCCGAGGAGGGGATTTCGCCTCTGCTATTTTGCGTCTCTGGAAAGGCACTGATGATCACCATCGTTTCGGGACTGCCGCGATCGGGCACGTCACTGATGATGCAAATGCTGGATGCGGGCGGGCTGCCGGTTCTCTCTGACGGTGAGCGCAAGGCCGACACTGACAATCCCAAGGGATACCTGGAGTGGGAGCGGATCAAGCAACTCCCGAAAGATCCGAGTCTGATTGCGGAGGGCGAAGGCAAGGTCGTGAAAGTCATCTCGCAACTGATCTTGTCGTTGCCCTCGAGCCACGAATATCGAATCGTGTTTATGCAGCGTCCGCTGCCTGAAGTGCTGAAGTCGCAGGACGAAATGCTGCGACGCCGCGGCAATGCGGATTCGATCACGGATACATCCGCGATCGAAGAGGCGTTTCAGCGCCACCTGATCGAGGTGAATCAGTGGCTCGCCAGCCAGCCGAACACTCAGGTATTGCGCGTGCACTATCACCGCGTGCTGCGTGAACCGAAGGCAGTCGCCGAGGAAGTGGCTGCATTCTTGAAGGTCCCACTTAAGATCGAGGCCATGGTTCAGCAAGTGGATGGAAGCTTGTATCGCAATCGTATGAAGTAGTTCGGAAAGGCATCTATCCCGATTGCCCTACGCTGCGTCTGATTCCACAAACCTCACCATCTTGAGGTTGCAAATTGCAACCTCAAGATGGGGATTCTAAGATCGGGAGTCAGACAGAAACCGCCGACCCCTTGAGGGAATTCAAATAGCGACTATGCCGTCCGGTTCGGCAGCTTGAATCCAATCTTGCTTCGGCGGCTCGGCGGCCGGTTCATTAGCTCTCTGATGGCGCGGATTATTTCCTGAATCGTGCCGTCGCGCGTCTCCAACTTCTCTTCCAATTCGTTCAGCCGGTCGGCGAATTCTTTGTTGGTAGCCATGATCTCGCGTAAGCGGACAAAAGCGCGCACAACAAAAACACTCATTTCTACGGCCTGTTTGGAGTTGAGCACGGTCGCCGCCATGATCGCGCCGTGCTCGGTGAAGACGTAGGGTAGGGAGCGCCGGCCGCCATGTCTCAATCTTGAGGTTGCAAATTGCAACCTCAAGATTGTGAACTCGCGGGGAGTTACCTGGAACATGAAGTCGGGAGGGAACCGCTCGCGATTGCGGTTCACCTGCTGGTTGAGACGCTTTGCTGGGACTCCGTAGAGTTGGGCCAAAGCGGTGTCGAGGATGACTTTCTGATGGCGCAAGATCGTTATTCTGGATTCGATAGAGACGACGGCCCCTCTTCGGCGAGGTGCTGGTCGTGGCGTTGGTTCGAGTTTTGTTGAGTGGATTGTCATACCTGCCATCGTAGCGGTTGCGACCGGCGCGAGCAGTGATGGGTGAACTTTGAGAATGTGATGAAACCGAAGCTCGATGGTCCGCATGAATCCGAAGGAGTACGCAGGACTCAGGAACAAATCTTGAGGTTGCAATTTGCAACCTCAAGTGGAGAGATTACGTGATGCTCACTTCCGTATAGGTTCCGTACACCTGCCGCAAGGCTTCGCATACTTCGCCGACGGTCGCATAGGCGCGGACGGCGTCCACTATGAAGGGCATGGTGTTGACATCGGAGATATTGCCGTTGGCGCCGGCGGTGGGAGTCTTAGCTGCGGCCTGCTTCAATGCTTCGAGGCGGCGCTCGACTTCTTCATTCGAGCGGCGGGCGCGCAAAGCCTTGAGTTTCTTTTCCTGAGCTCGCGCTACCGATTCGCCGATGTAGAGGATGTGAGGCGACTCTTCCTGAATGACGAAATCATTCACGCCGACGGTGATCTTCTCATTGGCCTCTACCGCGCGCTGGTACTGGTAACTGGCTTCGGCAATTTCTTTCTGCGGATATCCGCGCTCGATGGCTCTAACCATGCCGCCCATCTGGTCGAGTTTCTGGAAATAATCGAAGGCGCCGTTTTCCATATCGAGAGTTTGCTTCTCGACAAAGTAACTTCCGCCGAGCGGATCGACGGTTTGGGCGACGCCTGATTCGAAGGCGATGATCTGCTGCGTGCGTAGTGCGATACGGGCGGCTTCCTCAGTGGGCAGGGCGAGTGCTTCGTCGTAAGCGTCGGTGTGCAACGACTGCGTGCCTCCGAGCACCGCCGCGAGGGCCTGAAGGGCGACGCGCGCGATGTTGTTCATCGGTTGCTGGGCGGGCAGCGAGACGCCCGCGGTCTGAGTGTGAAAGCGCATCAGACGGGTGCGATCGTTTTTGGCTCCGAAGCGATCTTTCATCAGGCGATACCAGATTTTGCGTGCGGCGCGGTATTTGGCAATCTCCTCGAAGAAATCGTTGTGCGCGTTGAAGAAGAAACTGAGGCGTGGTCCGAAATCATCGACATCGAGTCCGCGGCGGCTCGCCCACTCGACGTATTCCACGCCGTCATAAATGGTGAAGGCGAGTTCCTGCAAGGCGGTCGATCCCGCTTCGCGAATGTGATAGCCGCTTATGGAGATGGTGTTGAACCGCGGTGTGAACTTCGATCCAAACTCAAAGGTGTCAATCACCAGGCGCATCGAAGGCGCTGGCGGATAGATATATTCCTTTTGCGCTATGTACTCTTTGAGGATGTCGTTCTGCAGTGTGCCGGAGATCTTCTTCCAATCGGCGCCTTGCTTTTCCGCCACGACGAGATACATCGCCCAGAGCACGCTGGCGGGTGAATTGATGGTCATCGAGGTGGTGACTTTGTCGAGGGGGATTCCGTCGAAAAGAATCTCCATGTCTTCGAGCGAGTCGATGGCCACTCCGCACTTTCCGACTTCGCCTTCGCTGGCCGGGTGATCGGAGTCGTATCCCATGAGCGTCGGCAGATCGAAAGCAACGGAAAGCCCGCCACCGCCGTGTTGGAGGAGATATTTGTAGCGTTGATTAGTTTCTTCGGGCGAAGCGAAGCCGGAGAACATGCGCATGGTCCACAGCTTGCCGCGGTAGCCGGTGGAGTGAATGCCGCGAGTATATGGGGGTTGACCGGGATAGCCGAGGTACTGATCGTAGTTCCAGTCGGCGGGGAGATCGGCCTGGGTGTAGAGGCGGCGGATGGGCGCGTTCGAGATGGTGCTGAAACGGGCGTGGCCGTGCTCGTCGAGATTGGTGCCGGTGGGAGCGCCAATTGGTTTTTCGGGGGCCTTTTCGAGGGTCGGCGCGAGCGTTTTCTCGGCCCACTCTTTCTCGGATGCGGCGGGATGACGACCTTCAAAGACATCGGAGATTGGGCTCTCAGCGACAGTCTTGTTCAGATTGGCTTTCGGCTTCTGTTCTGGCATCGAACTCCCCGCTCTGGCTTTGATGATAGAGGAGCAATCGCCATGCTGCAAAATGGCACGACCGACCGAGCGGTTGGTAAAAGTCAAAGGCAGAGTCAGAGTCAACGTCAAATTCTTGACCACGGAGAACACGGGGTCACAGAGAAAACCGTGGGCGCTTGACGCTTGTTTTCTTGGGCACCTATGCTGGTCTTCTTCCCGTGGAGGGATTCTGAAAGCATTCCGGCGGCTGTTGCAGCGGACTCCGTTATATGGCGCGTATAAGGCGCTAGGCCACTATCCCGACTACTGGTATTGGATATTGCGCGGGCGGCCATCGCGATCTCCACATCTGTTGAAGCAGAAGGTGGTGCGCGCCTACGGCGAAAAATTGGGGCTTAAGACGCTGGTCGAGACCGGAACGTATTACGGCGAGATGGTCGCCGCGATGAAAAGCCGTTTCGATCGCATCTATTCCATCGAATTTGTTCCGGCGCTGGCGGCGCGGGCCACGCGCAAGTTCGCGGGCGATGGACATGTGCGGATCTTTTGTGGAGACAGCCGCGTGGTCATGCCCGAGGTGCTGGCATTATTGAAAGGTCCGGCGCTGTTCTGGTTGGACGCCGGCTACTACGGCTGGGTGGGCAAGCAGGGCGATCAGCAGAGGTTATCGGGAGAGTTGGAGATGATTCTGAGCCATCCGTTTCCCCACGTTATTCTGCTCGATGACGCTCGCGGGCTGACTGGACGGGAGGGGATTCCTTCGGTCGGCGATGTGAAGGCTTATGTGGAGTCGACGTTTCCGCAGCGGTCGGTGGAGGTGGAGTATGACATCATGCGCATTACGTTTCAGGTGGAGACCGCCTGAGACGTGGCAAGCTCGGTTTCTACGTGATTCACTTCTTGCGCGTGAACTCCCATGCCTTTGCGTATTTCCACGAAACATAGACGGCATGGTAGAGGTGCAGGAGCAGGCCTTCGCGGCCATCGAGGAATCCGAGGCGGAAGAAGTAGTTGTAGATAAAAGTGGCTATCGGGCGCAGGACGATGTTGAAGAGGCTGAAGCGCGGATGACCTTTGGCGACCGCCATTTCCGCGCCGAGGGACGAGTAGCGGTTCATGTGGTCGATGTAATCGGCGAGGGTCGGGTAGGAGTGATGGAGAAGGGGGTAGTAGAGCGTTCCTAAGGGTCCAGTTACCTGAAACGTTTCGTGCACTGCCCGGTTTTCCACTCGGCCCGTGCCGCGTCGAAACAGTCGCAGCTTGGGATCCGGCCAGAAGCCTCCGTGTCGCAAGGCGCGGCCAAGGAATCGGTTCTGGCGCTTGAGCCAATAGCCATTTTCGGATCCGAATCCGTCTTCGGCGGGCCCGTGGCAGATTTCCTCGACTTCTTTTGTCAGGCCGTCGGAGAGTTCCTCGTCTGCATCTACGCTCAAAATCCACTTACCCTCCGCCTTGTCGATCGCCGAGTTCTTCTGCGCGGCGTAGCCTTTCCATTCTTCGATGAAGACTTTCGCGCCGAAAGATTTTGCGATTTCGACGGTGCGGTCAGTTGAGCCGGAGTCGACGACGATGATTTCGCCCTTGCCTTCGATGACCAGCGGCTGCACGCTGGCAAGCGTGCGTCCAATGTTGGCCTCTTCGTTGTGAGTGATGATGACGACGGAGAGGATCACGTGCGACTCCTGCCGATGCCCGAGAGCTTCACGGAGAGAGGATACGCGAGCGGCGGCGGCGTTCAAAAGAAAAACGGGTGCAAAGGGGAAACGCCGAGCAGGTGTGCCCGGCGCTCCGTGGTTCGTTAGCGCGCTACTGTTGCGGTTGCGCCGGAGGGTTCGCCGGCATTAACTGGTCCGCTGGCCGCGGTGCCACGTGTGGAATGTTCGGGGTCTGCGTGACCTGGCCGCGTTCGGCGTCGGCGATCAGGATTCCGGCGTGATCAAGCAGCAGACCGATGGAGCGATCCAGTTCGACTTCCGCCTTCTCGTACAGAGCTTTGGCGGAGACGAGCGTGACTTCGGCCTGCGTCATGGCTGCCTGATTTTGCAGTACCAGGGTCGAGGTGGATGCGCCGAGTGCGTATTTCTTTTGTTCAGCGTCGAGAGACTGGCGTGCCAGATCCACGGCAGCCTGAGCGGATGCGACGCTGGCCCGATTCTGCTGCACTCCGAACTGCGCGTTGCGTACTTCGATGCGTATCTGGTTCTCGATCTGCTGGATGCGCAACTGCGCCTGCCGGTATTCGAATTCCGAGCGCACCTGGGTGGCCTGGGCGGCGCGGTTGCGGAGCGGGATGTTGATGGTAATCCCTGCACCCTTGTCCGGCGCCGTCGAATTGACGAGTTGGTTTAAGGTGCTGCCGTAACTTGTATTAGGAGCAATTGGGATATCTGGCCGGGCAGGTGGCCCGGCGCAAAAGCCGGGATCAGAGTTCGGATTTGAGCAGAGGTTCGTCGGATTTTGCGACCCTCCGAGACCTTGGCCGCCGTAATAGGCGAACAGATCCACAGTGGGTAACAGGGCACTGCGGATGGCCTTGTTGCTGATCTCGGTATTGGTGAGGTTGATACGCTGTTCCGCGAGTTCGGGGCGATGACTGAGCGCATCGTTCACCAGATCTTGTGTGGGGACAATCGCTTCCTGCGCGGACAATTCCATGGTTGAGGTGGGAACCACTTCGGCGTCGGCCAGTACGGGATCGACGAGCGTCCGGCTGATCGCATTCTTCATGAGGAGTTGCTGTAGCTCGAAGATTAGTCAGCGCCAGGGTCAGGGTCTGCTGATTGGAGGCAACCGTGCTCTGCGCGCGGACTACTTCGATCGGGGCCAGAGTTCCAATCTCCACTTGTTTCTGATTGTCAGAGAGTGTTTTCTGGGCGAACGCTAACTGCTCCTGCTGCACTCTGACGTTCTCGTAGGCGTAGACCAAGTCCCAATACATAAGCTCGATCTGGTCGACCGTGGTAGTGATTTGCAGGCGGAAGGCGACATCTGAGATCTCTCGATTGTTCTTGGCAATTTGAATGAATCGAGTGTTGGGGCGAATCCGAAGCCTTGCAACAAATGCTGCGTCAACTTGAACTGGAAATTGGAATTAAGTTGCGGACTCAATGTAGTGAAAGGCGCATCTCCAAACGTCTGGCGAGTGTTGTTAAAACCTACCGCCACGTTTGTACCCCAAGCAAACCCCTGCTGGTATAAGAAGTTTCCAGTGGTGGTGTTAAACGGCGAAGGAGGACTGAAAGTACTGGATGAGAGGATACTGTTGTGGTCGACCTGCAACGTGCCCGTAAGAATGGGATCGAAGCTGGTGATGTTGGGGCCGCTGCCGAAGGTGGATCCTACCAAGCCGGCTGAACCGACTCCGGCGCCGCCTGCGGCCACTGAGGTTCCGCCCTGGCCGGAGCCGACTTGGGTGCCGAGACCTCCGTATGCCGCCGCCGGGCGTGTTCTGCACGACGCCGTTATTAACGCCCAGCAGGGTGTTGGAGCCGGACTTGGCGCGCCAGACGTCGGTGTCGGCGATGTTCAGGTTGTAGCGGGCAATGGCGATATCCAGGTTATTTTCGAGCGCCAGCGCGACCGCGTCGTTCATGGAGATGTAAAGCTTGCCATCACGCATGAGCTGATCGATGCGCGGCGTGTTGGCCAGGTTCGGCGGCGCTACGTGGCGGGCAGTGTAAGGGGCAATCGGGTTCGGAAAAGGCGACAGCGGTTTCGAGTATTGCTTCATATCAAACGGCTGCGACGATGAAGACACAGCCTTTTGGGCCGGCACTGCCGATGGCGCGCTGGGCGCGGACGAGGCATCCTGCGCCAAAGCGGCAGGTACCGTGATTGGCGCGAGCACGATTACCGCAAAAAAGACGGCGGCAAGGGAAACCGCGGCAGCTCGCTGAAACGCAGTCAACACTGTAGAACGTTGCATTCGTATCATCTCCATTGATTACAACTCAAGCGATCGGGCTCGAAGGAACGGACGTAGCGGTACGACCTCTGCTCCACTTGCTAATACGTAGAACGGCAGGCAACGGTTCCTTGCAATCTCTTCTTCCGGTCTTCTTGGTTCAAAATCCTGAGGAACGGCAGTCTTTTCCGTTTCCATCGGCAATTTCCGCCGACCGCGAATAAATGACTCGTAAGTGAATTGATCGTTAGTGAAATAGTATAGCTGACGCGCCGCCGCACCCTCAGCGAGGGGGAGGTCGTAAAAAGCTGCAAATACCGTCGTAATAATTGTCGTGACAGTTAACGATGAAGCTCAGGCAGCTTAGGACTCGAAAAAGCACGTGCGAAATCTCAGATTGATCCTTTCTTATGACGGCGCCGATTTCGCCGGCTGGCAGGTGCAGCCCGGCCGGACGACCGTGCAAGGCACGCTGGCCTCAGCCATTGGACGGTTGAGTGGGGAAAATGTACTGCCCCAGGGATCCGGCCGGACCGACGCGGGCGTGCACGCGCTGGCCCAGGTCGCGAGCTTTGCGACCGCATCGGCAATCCCCACCGAAAACTGGATGCGGGCGCTGAACGACATTCTGCCGGCTTCGATCCGGGTGCTGGAAGTGACCGAGGCTCGCACCTGAGTTCCACGCGCGCAAGTCGGCCCGCGCCAAGACTTATCGCTATCGCATGCATCGGGGAGCGGTCTGCCCTCCGTTTCTGGCGCGGTATGTGTGGCATTATCCGTATCCGCTGGAAGAACCGGCGATGGTTGCCGCTGCTGGCGTGGTGGTGGGCGAGCATGATTTCACGTCGTTCGCGGCGGTGGATCCGGAGCGGGAAGAACGGATGGCTGCCAGCGAGAACGGCGGTGCGACGGACTTCCCAACGACAAATGTTCGGACGATCTACTCTTCTAGCTGGGCGCGCGAAGGCGAAGAAGCTGGTCTATACGGTTCGCGGCAGCGGATTTCTCCATCACATGGTGCGCAATCTGGTCGGCACATTTTTGCTGGTGGGGAAGGGAACGGTGAGTCTGGAGGATCTACGCCGCATTCTCGACGCGCGCGAGCGGACGGCGGCTGGGGCGACTGCGCCCGCCGGCGGGCTTTATCTGGTTGGGGTGGAATACTGAGACTGCTGCTGTGGCGCGGGCGCTGTCGCCCGCGACGAAGGCGAAATGCTGTCAGCACGCGGACAGGAGTGTCCGCGCTACACGAGCAATTCACAGAAGCGTTGAAATTGTGGCGCGCCCGTCTGCTCCCGCGTACACTTCTTCGCAGATGGCCACTGACGTCGAATTCGCCGTCTCCCGCATCGCCTCCGTGAACCCGGCTACGGGCGAAGTTCTGGGCGAACTGGATAGCGCCGGGCCGACCGAAGTACGAGCGGCCGTGGCCCGCGCGCGCGCTGCGCAGCCGGACTGGAATGCGTGGGGCATCCGCAATCGCATTCGGGTACTGCGCCGATTCCAGCAGATTCTTCTTGCGCATAAAACCGACATCGCGCGGCGCATCACGCAGGAGGCGGGCAAGCCTTTGGTCGAGGCGCTTGTCACCGAAGTTCTCGTCGTACTCGATGCGGCGCGATTCCTGATCGACAATGCCTACGCGATCCTGCGCGACGAAAAGCTTGCGCACGGAAATCTGGCGATGAAGACCAAGTCAGGGCGCATTCTGCGCGAGCCCTACGGCGTGGTCGGAATTATCTCGCCGTGGAATTATCCTTTCTCGGTTCCGGCGACGGAGGCGCTGGCGGCACTGGTTGCGGGAAATGCGGTGGTGCTCAAACCATCCGAGTTGACGCCGTTGATTGCGCTCGAACTACAGGTGCTGCTGCGCGAGGCCGGAGTTCCCAATGATGTTTTTCAGGTGCTGCCGGGCGAAGGCGTGACCGGAGCGGCCGTGGTCGGAAGCGAAATCGACAAGCTGATCTTCACCGGCAGCGTCGCAACCGGCCGGCGAATCGCGCAAATGGCCGCTGAGCGACTGCTTCCGGTGGTGCTGGAACTAGGCGGCAAGGACCCCATGCTGGTGCTCGACGACGCCGACATCGATGTTGCCTCGAGCGGCGCCGTTTGGGGAGCGTTCATGAACGCGGGGCAGACCTGTTTGTCGGTCGAGCGCTGCTACGTGCATCAGAGTTTGTATTCCGCTTTCTTGGACGCCTGCTGCGAGAAGACGCGCAAGCTGCGCATTGGCAATGGCATGGATGAGGCGACCGAAATCGGCCCCATGATCCACGAGCGGCAGGTGCGCGTTGTGGAATCGCAGGTGGACGAGGCGCGGCAGCGCGGTGCACGCGTCCTAACAGGAGGCGCGCGGTTGCGCGAAATCGGCCCAACGTTTTTTGCGCCCACAGTTCTGGCGGACGCCGATCAGAACATGCGCGTGATGCAGGAAGAGACTTTTGGGCCTGTGCTTCCAATTGCGCCTTTCCGCGACGATGCCGAGGCGGTACGCCTGGCCAACGATTCCGACTACGGACTGGCCGCCAGTGTTTGGACGCGTGATCGCGTCCGCGGCGAACGCATCGCTCGCCAGATCGATGCCGGGACGGTCATGGTCAACGATGCAGTGTCGTGCTTCAGCATCAGCGAAGCTCCGCACGGCGGCGTGAAGTCGAGTGGCCTGGGGCGTACGCACGGACGCTGGGGTCTGGAAGAAATGGTGCGCGTTAAGTATGTTGACTCCGACTTGCTTCCGCGCATGAAAAAAATTTGGTGGTTCGGCTATGGAGCAGGACTCACCAGAGAGATGAAAAGTTTCCTCGACCTGCTGTATGCGCGCCCACTGCGAGAAAAGTTCATGGCTGGGGTGCGTTCTGCCGGAGCGCTGTGGCGGAGAAAGCTGTAGGCTGCCTTTTTCGGGACCTTCAAAACCTGAATTTCGGAATCCACCGCGGCACCGACGCGCGATAGCGATCGTATTCCTCCCCATACTGTTTGTGTAGGGTAGGCTCCTCATAAAAAATGACGAAGAGATGGGCAGTCAGCAGCATGCAGACCATGTAGATCGCGGCGTGTGAGGAATGGAACAGCCACGCCTGTCCTCCGATGGCGAGCGCTACTCCGATGTACATTGGGTTGCGCACCAAATGGTGCAGACCTCGGACGACGAGGATTTTGGTCGGCGCGATCGGTGCAGGTGTTCCGCCGCCAATCACGGCGAAACTCCAGAAGGCGGTGTAGAGATAGATAGCAATTCCAAAGGCGATGACGGTGATCGCCGCCCATTTTTCGGCGCCTGTCATGGGTGTGTCGCCCTGCCATAGGCGCCACGGGATGTAGCCTGCTACAGTCCCCGGAACGAACACGGTAAAAATCAGCGTCTTGGCAACGGCGGGAACGGCGGCGCGCACGTAGGTCATCGTGGTTGGCGATATCTTTGTCCCCCGTGACCGCGCTGTCAACCGCGGCGACTCAGGCGGGGGGTGTCAACGCGAAGAACGTCTGCTCATCTAATCTGTTTTGATTAGAGACGCCGCTTCCCGCCAACCGATAACATGTCGCAACCGGAAGCGTGCAGGTTCTTACATAAACTAATCGTCCATGTCTTCCGCTAGACCTCTATGCATCGCGCGCTGTCCCTACTGATCGCCTTCCTCGCTGTGTCCGCGGTTTACCTCTACGCGTTCCCGCAGGCGAATCTCTTCTATGCAGGAGTGGTGTTGCTGCATGCACTGGCCGGCGTCGTGGCTTCGGTCTGGCTGCTGTTCTGGCTGGTGCGCCGGTGGCGCCAGGGTGAGCTGCTGGTTCGCGTCGGAATGATTTTTCTGTTCCTCGGCGCAATCCCAGGACTGGCGCTGATCTACACCGGAGCGCTGCGCACGGAATGGACTCTCGTTTATGTCCACATCGCAATAAGCTTTTTGGGCGTCGGCCTGATCGCAGCAGCTCAATTAGGCGATCTCGGATGGCTGCCGCGTCGTGCCGCAATTCGCGCCGTCGTCGTGCTGGCTCTGCTGGTGGCGCTTGCGCCGGTCGCTCGCTATCTCCGCGAAGCGCGTTGGGCCCAGCAGGCGCGGATTGTAAATCCCTCAATGCCGCCCGCCAACATGAACGGTGAAGGTGATGGCCCCAGCGGTCCATTTTTCCCCAGTTCGGCGCAGATCGAGGGCGGACAGAAGATTCCCAGCCAGTTCTTCATGGAATCGGATTCGTGCAAGCGTTGTCACGAAGATATTTACAACCAGTGGAACAGTTCGGCCCACCATTTTTCGTCGTTCAACAATCAGTGGTATCGCAAGTCGATCGAGTACATGCAGGATACGATCGGCACCAAGCCTTCCAAATGGTGCGGTGGATGCCATGATCCGGCCGTGCTCTATGCCGGCAAAATGGATAGGCCCATCAAGGAATTTGTGCACAATCCGGAGGCGCAGGCCGGACTCGGCTGCATGATGTGCCACTCCATTGCCGGCGTTAAGAGCACGATGGGGCAGGCCGATTTCTATCTTGAATATCCCACCCTGCACGAGCTTGCGGCCAGCAAGAATCCAGTGGTTCGCGAGTTGCATGACTTCATGATCAAGCTCAATCCGGAGCCGCACCGCCGCGTGTTCCTCAAGCCGTTCATGAAGCAGCAGACGGCGGAGTTCTGCTCCTCTTGTCACAAAGTGCATCTCGACGTGCCCGTCAATAACTATCGCTGGTTTCGCGGCTTTAACGAATACGACAACTGGCAGGCCAGCGGCGTTTCAGGGGAGGGCGCGCGTTCGTTCTACTATCCTGCAAAGCCGCAGCAGTGCGCCGATTGTCACATGCCGCTCGCGCCCTCTAACGATATGGGGAACGTTGACGGCAAAGTCCACTCGCATCGTTTCCCCGGAGCCAACACCGCGCTGCCCACGGCCAACGAAGATGCCGCGCAGTTGAAGGTCACCGAAGACTTCCTGACCAGCGGAGCGCTTACGGTGGATATCTTTGCGCTCTCGCCGGCCAGTGCGCCGTTGAAAGCTGCCCCGTTGAAAGCGGGAGCGGGCTCGGGCAATGAGCACGAACTCGCAACTACGTTTGCCGTGGGTGAAGAAGCGGAAACTAAAATCACGCCTGGCGGTGGCTCTAATTCTAATGCTGAGGCCGCTCCTGTCACTGCGCCTCTGAATCGCGTGCAGCCCGCCGTTCGTCGCGGTGACACGGTCCGCGTCGATGTCGTCGTGCGCACCAAGCGCGTCGGCCATTTCTTTCCCGGCGGCACTGTCGATGCTTACGACACCTGGCTTGAGCTGAAAGGCGTCGACGACAAAGGCCAGACTATCTTCTGGAGCGGTATGGTCGAAGATGACGGTAAAGGTCCGGTCGAAAAAGGCGCGCACTTTTATCGCTCGTTGCAGGTGGATGCGCACGGCAACCCGATCAACAAGCGCAACGCCTGGTCGACACGCGCGGTGGTGTATGTACGTCTGATTCCTCCGGGGGCGGCCGATACGGTGCACTTCCGCATGAAGGTTCCGGAGAAAACGGGCAGCAAGATTACTTTGACGGCGCGGCTGTGCTACCGCAAGTTTTCCTGGTTCGGCACGCAGTTTGCGTTTGCGGGTGAGCCGGTCGCGCCTGCTTCCGACGCGGCTGCATCCAACACGCCTGCATCCGCTACCGCCGGCGTTACTGCGGATTACGACGATAGGAAGGTTACTTTCACGCAATCGTTGCGTGGAGTCTCGGCGAAGGAGGAGAAGATTCCCGATCTCCCGATCGTGACGGTGGCGCAAAACGCTGTTGCTGTCGATGTGCTGCCCGCTGGCGCTCCCGCGCCGCAACCCAAAATCCAACTTGTGAAAGAAGACTGGCAACGCTGGAATGATTATGGCATCGGTCTGCTGTTGCAAGGCGACCTGAAAGCAGCGCAGGCTGCGTTCGAGAAGATCACGGTGGTCGATCCGCAGAACCCCGACGGCTGGCTGAACATTGGTCGCGCGGCGCTGCTGGAAGGCGATGTTGTCCGCGCTCGCACCGTGCTCGATAAGGCGCTGGCGCTCAACCCGACGCTCGCGCGGACTAACTTCTTTTACGGATCGCTGATGAAGTCGACCGGCGACTACGGTCAGGCGGTCGCGCATTTTCAAGTCGTGCTGGCGCAGTATCCGCATGATCGCGTGGCGCTGAACAATCTTGGGCGGGTGCTCTTTCTTCAGAGAAAGTACGCGGACGCGGTGAAAGTGCTGGAGCAGGTGCTGGCGGTCGATCCCGAAGACTTGCAGGCGCACTACAATCTCATGCTCTGCTACAACGGACTCGGCGATGAAAAAATGGCTAAAGAACATCAGGCTCGCTACCTGCGCTTCAAAGCGGATGAATCTGCACAGGCCATTACCGGCCCATATCGCCAACTCAATCCCGAAGACAACAATGAACGGCAGAATATTCATGAGCACGTGTCGGTGCCGCTGCCGATCTTGAACAACGCGCCGGTTAAACGCCTCACCGCGAGCTCGGCTTTTGGAGCACAACGGTGACGGGCGCTTGCAGCAGAAAATCCGTCACGGCGCTGCTTTTGCTGCTGATGGCGGTGAGCATCTTCGTCCAAGGGCAAGCCATTACCTTCCGCGAGATCACCGCGCAGGCGGGCATTCATTTCACGCACAACAACGGAGCCTTCGGGAAGAAATGGCTGCCGGAAACCATGGGCCCGGGCTGCGCGTTCATTGATTACGACAATGACGGCTGGCCCGATATCCTGCTGGTCAACGGGCAGGACTGGCCGGGACATCCTTCTCGTCTCGCAAAAAACGGCGCGAGCACCTTGCAGCTTTATCACAATAATCATGACGGTACTTTTACTGACGTGACGCGAAAGTCCGGGCTTGGCATTTCGCTTTTCGGGCTCGGCGTTGCCGTCGGCGATTACGATAACGACGGCTTTGACGATATTTTTATAACTGCGGTCGGCCAGAGCCATCTCTTCCACAACAACGGGAATGGCACGTTTACTGACGTGACCAAGTCTGCTGGGCTGTGGGGGCCAAATGAGTTCTCCACCAGCGCGGCTTGGGTGGATTACGATCGCGACGGCAAACTTGATCTGGTGGTTGCCAACTATGTGCAGTGGTCGGAGCAGACTGATCTTTACTGCACGCTCGATGGCTCGCACAAGTCTTACTGCACGCCGGAATCGTATAAGGGAACGTCGGCGCGCCTCTGGCATAACCTGGGCAACGGCACGTTCGAGGATGCCACGCAGAAAGCTGGGCTTTACGATCCGACTTCGAAGGGACTTGGCGTCGCTATTCTCGATTACAACAATGACGGATGGCCTGACATCCTGATCGCCAACGACACGCAGCCTAATAAGCTCTACCTGAATAAGAAGAACGGAACGTTTGAGGAGCGCGCGGTTTCGGCCGGCATCGGGTTCAGCGAAGATGGCGTGGCGCGGGCGGGCATGGGCGTTGATGCGGCGGATTATGACCGCTCCGGCAGCGCCAGTTTGATCATTACGAATTTTTCTAACCAGATGCTGTCGCTTTATCACAACGAGGGCAACGGGCTGTTCGTGGATGAGGCTGCGCACTCGGAGGTTGGGCGCGCTACGCTAGTTACGCTTGGCTTCGGGTGCTTTTTCTTCGACTACGATAACGATGGATGGCTCGACATATTCGTCGCCGATGGACATATCGAAGACCAGATCGAAATGGTGCAGAAGCGCGTGAGCTATGCGGAGCCTCCGCATTTGTTTCGGAATCTTGGGTTTCGCGGCAACGGCAAGTTTGAAGAGGTTACCGATAAAGTCGGGAGTGCGTTTGCTGCTCCGAAAGTGGCGCGGGGCGCGGCTTTTGCTGACATCAATAATGATGGGGCGCTCGACGTTCTGCTTACTACGAACGGCGGGCCGGCGCATCTTTATCTCAACTCGGGCGGGACGAATCAGAGCCTGCGAATAAAACTCGTCGGCACTAAATCGAATCGTGATGGAATCGGTGCCGTTGTCCGCGTCAACTCTGGGGGCGAGAAGCAGTGGCTTACTTTGAAGTCAGGGTCGAGCTATCTTTCGCAGAGCGAACTGGTGCTGACTTTCGGCTTGGGATCGAAAAGCAAAGCTGACTCCGTCGAGATTGACTGGCCCAGTGGGTCGGTGGACAAGCTTTCTAACGTTGCGGCCGGTCAGACCGTTACCGTGCAGGAAGCTAAGGGGCAGATTGGCTCGCGGCCATACGGCAAGAATTGATCCTGCGTGGTTCGCTCGCGCGATCCTCAGGAAATACTCCTCATGAAATACAATGAGGCCAATGTTCACTAAGCTAGCTTCCCAATCTGAACTACCAGGTATCAATGAAGCCAAAGAATTTCCTTGCGGCGGCAAAACCATCTGCGTGGCCAATGTCAACGGCGAGATCAGCGCCATGGATAACGTCTGTCTGCATCGCGGAGGGCCGCTGGGGCAGGGCGTGATTTCGGGGGGGAAAGTGGTTTGTCCGTGGCATGGGTGGGAGTGGGATCCGAAGACGGGCGAGGCTGGGGCTCCGGGGGCCCGGATTGCGGTTTATCCGGTTAGGGTTGAGGGTGGGGATGTGCTGATCGAAATCGCGTAGACAGGGCTAACGCCATGGTCAAAATGATTGCTTACCTCGTCATGGTGCTGTCCGCCGCGGGTGTGTTAGTTTGCTTCATTTTTTATTTCCTCGGACTAACGGGGGTCTATCCGTTCCCATCGAAGGGAACGCTGGTCTTTAGCGGTGGCATCTTTGTGGTTTGGCTCCCGACAGTGATCCTCAGGTTCTGCGAGGAGTGCGGTGCTGCGGTGGCGACCGATTCCGACATCTCAGGGAAAATTTGAGTTACGCCAGCGATCACAGAAGATTGGAACGGTGAGGCGGACAAGAGTGTCCGCCCTACACGAGCTTTTCTACCCCAGGAATCGCATGAACTGATTCGGCTGGCCCTCGAATCCCGGAAACACCGTTTTCAAATCCTTATTTCCCAGATACTGCGACACGACTTCGCTGAGCACCATTCTGAAGTCGGTTGTGATCGCCAGGTCGCGGCCTTCATATAACTGCGACTGATCTAGCCCCGGCCAGCGGCCGTAGACTTTGCCGCCACGCACCGGGCCTCCCAGGACGAACATTACGTTGGCGTGGCCGTGGTCGGTGCCTCGGTTTCCATTTTCGCGCGCTGTTCGGCCGAATTCGGACATGGTCACTACTACTGTGTCTTCTCCCAGGTCGCCGAGGTCGGTCCAGAAAGCGGCTATGGCTTGCGAGAAATCTCCCAGCACGTTTGCGATCTGGCCCTGGGTGCTGCCTTCGTTTACGTGGTGGTCCCAGCCTCCTATGTCGGCGAAGGCTACTTGCACTCCTAAGTTCGCTTTGATTAGCTGGGCTAACTGTTTCAGGCTGTCGCCGAAGCGGCCTTTGGGATAATTCGCGTTGGCCGCGGGCGTGTAGTGGGCGGGGTCGGCGGCTTTCAGGGTTTTGACGGCGTCGAAAGTTTCCTGGCCGGTGCCGTGGAGGACGGTGTCCACGGAGTGGGCGTACATGGCTTCGAAGCTGTTTGACATGGGCGCGGCGCTGGGATTTTTTCCTCCTACGGAAAAATCATTGAGGTTGTTGACGGCTACTGCCGGCTCTTTGCCGGAGAGAATGCGGGGCAGCGACGGGCCTAGGGCTATGGCTCGGAAGGCGGCCTTGTCTTTTTCTGATTCGCCGGTTGAGTCGCCAGGAAGATCGCGCAGCGTGCGATTCAGCCAGCCGTCGTCGGTTACTTTTACGCCGGGCGTGCCGGATTCCATGAAGTCTTGCGCGTCGAAGTGCGAGCGCGTGGGATCGGGCGATCCGGTGGCATGCACTATGGCTAGATGCTTCTGTTGCCAGAGCGGCTGGAAAGATGCCATCGCGGGGTGGAGTCCGAAAAAGCCGTCGAGATCGAGCACCGATTTCTTTGGGATGTTGATGGTCGGACGCATGGCGTAGTAACTCGGTTCGCCGTAGGGGACGACTATGTTGAGGCCGTCGGCTGCTCCGCGCTGAAAGATCACTACCAGACGCTTGGTGCGGACGCCGGGGTCGGCGGCTCCGAAAGCGGCGCGGGTCAAGAAACTGGGCAGCGCGGTTGTGCCTACTACTGCCAGCGCGCCGTTGCGTAGGAAAATGCGTCTTGTAATGGGCATAGAAATAAGTTTTCAGTTGTCAGTTATCAGTTATCAGTGTTTAGAACTGACAACTGATAACTGAGGACTGACGACTACCTTTTCTGAAACTCCGGCGATCCTAGAATCAGCCCTGCTATCGCGGCTACGTTTGGGGGACGCTTGGGATCATCCAATTTTCGCTGGGTGATCTTGGGGTCGTCCAGTTGCTTGCTGATGGTATCGTGCGTTTGTTTGGAAATGTCGCCTGCCAGCAGCGAATTTTCCAGGCCCGCCAACGCTTGCTCTGCGTCGGGTGTCAGGGTTCCATCGGCTCCGGCGGCAAGATCAACTTTGACTCCGTGGATCTTTCCCGCGGCGAGGGCTAACGCGAAATTCATTCTGGCCAGCAGCGCCGAGGAGTTTACCCACACTTCGGCTTTCATGGAATAGCCGGTCGGGGGCTGCATGGCGTAGGGCATCATTCCCATGTTGTTGAGCGTGCCTACGAGGGCGCGGACGTCGTCGACTTCGGCTCCGCTGGCGCGCACGGCGGAGACTACGAATTCCAGCGGCGTTTTTACTTTGGCGCGGTAGACGTCGGGCGACCAGAACTCGGGCGACCTGAACATGGTGCGCAGGACTTCGCGAATGTCTCCGTCTTTCTTCAGAAAGGTCTTGGTCATGCGATCGACAAGCGCGGGCGGAGGATCGTCGGAGACAAAACGCATCGCCAGCTTCTGCGAAATGAAGTGCGCTGTCTTGGGATTGTGCGCCAGGAGGTGGAGGACTTCGAGTCCTTCTTTCTCGCCGTTTTGTTTGATGCGATGGCCGAGGACGATTTTGTCTCCGGGCTCGTGCATGCGAGGCTCGAAACGGAAGTCGGCACCTTTTTTCGGCGGCTCGAGCGTCCATCCCGTGAAAACTTTGGCGACTTCGGTGACGTCTTTCTGGGTGTAGCCGCCGTTGACGCTGAGAGTATGCAGCTCCATCAGTTCGCGGCCGTAGTTTTCGTTGAGGCCGCTGGCTTGCTTGCCTTTTTTCGGGCGGCCTTGCGGGCCGCCGCGCGGATGGGCAGGAATTCCTAGCGCGCTTTCGGAGTCGGGGCCGACGCTCAGCCAATTGTCGAGATAGAACATCATCGCTGGACTTTTGGCGGTCGCTACCAGCAAGTCTTCGAATTTTCCCAGCACGTGCGGGCGGATGGCGTCACGCACATAGCTGGTCAGGAGGTAGCGATCGGCGTCTTTATTGATGAAGATGTTGAAGTGGTTGAACCAAAAATCGGACATCACTTCGTCGAGTTGCCGCTCGCTATAGATGGCGCGCAGCAGCTTGGCCTGCGTCAGCTCATTGACGACTACCTGCTGGGGATTGTTGAGCGCCTGCACGGTTTCCTTTTGCTGCGCGGTCATTCCTTCGATCAACGCGTCTGCCCGGGCGCCTTTTGTGGTGGCCGCGAGGGCGAGGCGATCTTCGGGAGACATTTGCAGAATTTGTTTCATGCGCTCGTCGGCGGGAAGATCGAGAAGCTCCTGCGTCTTGAGACTTGCCTGGCGGCGCTCGGCGCGGCGGCGGGTCTCGGCGCTATCGGCGGCCTGCATATCGTTATCTGAGGTGCTTTTTGCTTCTTCTTTCCGTTCCTGCTTGTTTTCGTAGCGCTGGAGTTGTGCTTCGTAGACTGCGCGCTGCGTGGGATCGCGCGGCAGCGAGGCTTTGCCGTCGGCGATCTGCTTGATGAACTGATTGGGCGGGAAATTTTCGACGATCTCTTTGGTGCCCATATTCAGCGTGCGGAAGGGTGCGAGTTTCGCCGCTAGCGCCGAGTCGTCAATCTTGTCGGGATGGAGTTGGAGTTCGATCCACTTATCAACGCCCATCTGGGTGACGCGTTCGACGTCGCCGGGCCGCGGACCGAAGGTCAGGCGGTTGAGGGCGTGGACGGAGCGCTTTTGGGAGTCCATCGGCGTCTCGGCCGCGGCGGGCTGGTCTTTTTTCCCGGCGAGAGCGAACTCGGCGGTGAGCGCAGTGGTGAGGCCAGCGGCCGCGAACAAAGCAGCTCCCAGGAGAAGGCGGCGTCCGCGCAAAGGGATTTCCATCCTTATTGGCCTCATTAAGTGTGAACCCCAGTTGCGGGAAAAGTTGCTGGCGGGTCTGGGCTGAAAGCAGAGGAGTTAGCTTCTCTAGTTAACTCTTTAGTTAGCTCTTGAGTTGCGCCACATAGGCTTTTCCGGCCTGCGACTTGCGGGTGGTGCTCTCGACAAATTTTAGGAATTCCCGCAGGTGCTCTTTTTCCGAAAGCTGGGACTCGGAGAATTTTACGCGCACGCCGAATGAGGGGGCGCTGCGGGTGGCGACTCCGCTGATGATGACGCCTTTCACCCAAATTTTGCCGCTCGAAATCCACAGGCCGATCTCGAGGGCCTTGTTCGGGGGTACGGGGCTGGCGGTCTCGACCAGGCAGCCGCCGCGGCTGACGTTTGCGAGATTGCCCCAGACGGGCTCGGCAATGCCCTCAACGTGAATCTCTACCGCGACGTAGCATTTGATGCGCTGAAAACGGCGGCGATCGGATTCGTCCTTGGAAGCAAAAATGTCGGGTTCGAAGGGCGGCGTCTGATCCACGGGTTCGGGACCTTGAAGCACGGTAGGGGGCACCGGGGCAGCGGCCACGGACACATTCTTATGAGTTTCGCGCGGTTGCGTTTCGCGGGCTTTGATGGCAGCGTCTTTGATCTCGTGCATGGCCCGCAGCAGCGCCGCTTCGCGCTGGTCGGTGGGCACTTCGCGATAGGTCTGGAGCAGTTGCCCGAGGTGGGCGACCAAGTCGGGATCGGTGAGCAGGCGCGTCCAGTCCGATCCTTTGGGCGTCACTTTCGTGTCTTGGCTCATTCGCAGGAATTCCCGCAGGACTTCGCCCACGCAGGTGCCGGACGCAGGGAAGTACTCGACTTCTAGATTGAACTTTGGGTGCAGGTTACACAAGATGACCAAGGTCACAGGGAGGGGTAATCGGGTAACCGCCTAATTGGCGATCCGCCGTATGCCTCAACAAATTGCAACCGTCTCATACCAAATAGAATCCAAAAGACTTAATATTTTCGTTTTGGTAAGGAGAGAATTCAGGATCCATGGCTTTCGCGAACCGTTCCACCCACAGAGGGGAGTGCCGTCGCGCAGTCTTCTTGCGGAGCGTTTCGTCGGCCGTGCTCGGTGTCGCCTTCATTATTCTTGTTTCGCCGGCGGCGCTTTTCGGCCAATCCTCGAATTCTGACTCGAATTCCGACTCCAGTTCGAGTTCGTCGGGCGGGAGCTTTCGAGCCCAACCTGTACAGTTTCCTGGGCAAGTCCAAACCTCGGCGCAGAATCCAGTGTTCGGCAGCGTGCCGGATGCCAAGGTGACGCCCGGGATTATTTCACTGACTTTCAGCGACGCGATCGAGCGCGCCTTGAAGCACAACCTGGCTGGTCTTTTGTCGGAGTACAACACGGTTCAGGCCCGGGGCGAGAAATGGCAACAGCTCAGCGATCTGCTGCCGCACGTCAACTCGGATGTGCAGGAAGTGGTCGAGAAAGAGAGCTTGCAGGCCCTGGGGCTGCGGAGCGGCGGGCTCCTGGGGAATAACGTGCCTCGCGTCATCGGACCGTTCTCCTACTTTGACGTGCGCGCGTCGGCCACGCAGCGTGTGTTCGACTGGAAGTCGATCCAGAAATACCGTTCTTCGGTGGTCGGCGAAAGTGTCGCCCGCTTCAATCTGAAGGACGCGCGCGACCTGGTGGTGCTCGCGACTGGCAACGCCTACTTGCAGGCAATCGCTGGAGCGGCTCGCGTGGAAACGGCGCAAGCGCAGGTTGACACGGCGAAGGCGCTCTACGATAAGGCAGTCGTGCAACAACAGGCGGGCGTTGCTCCGGCGATTGATACGCTGCGGGCGCAGGTTGAATACCAGTCGCGCCAGCAGCAGCTGATCGCAGCCACGAATGATTTCGCCAAGCAGAAAATTTCGCTTTCGCGGGTGATTGGGTTCGCACCCGGCCAGGAATTCGAACTGGCGGACAAATCTTCGTATAGGCCTTTTCCCATCCCCGATCTGGAGACCAGTCTGCAACGCGCCTATTCTTTGCGCTCCGACTACCTGGCGGCGCGGGACCGTCTGGTGGCCGCGCAACTGGAGCACAACGCGGCCACGGCGGGATATTTTCCGACTGTCGATGTGGCGGCAAATTTTGGCGAAATCGGCGCGACTCCGGGCGGCGTGTTGCCAACGTATGCGGTCTTCGGCACCTTGAATATTCCAATCTTTCAGGGCGGCAAAGTTCACAGCGATGTACTGAAGGCAGAAGCCAGCTTGCGGCAGGCGCAGGCGCAGATGGCGGACGCGCGGGCGCAGATTGATCAAGATATTCGCAACGCTTTGCTGGATCTGAAGTCGTCCGCCGATCAGGTGGAAGTGGCCGAGAGTTCGGTGAATCTGGCGGAGCAGGCGCTGACACAATCGCGGGATCGCTTCTCCGCCGGGGTCACCGACAATCTGGAAGTGGTGCAGGCGCAGGAGGCGTTGGCGTCCGCGCACGAGAGTTTGATTTCGAGTTTGTATATGAACAATCTGGCGAAAGTTTCTTATGCGCGCGCGCTGGGACGGGCCGAAGACGGCGTTCGCGAATATTTGAAAGGGAAGTAGATGGGCTAGAGTTTTGGGCTCGAACGCAGCGCCTAAAGGCGCATTTATCTCTGGGCAGTTGCGGTATGCCTGAAGGCATACCCTGATACGAACCGGTTTGCGGTATGCCTGAAGGCATACCCTGATACGAACCGGTTTGCGGTGTGCCTGAAGGCATACCCTGATACGAATCGCTGTTGCACCACCGGCTGTTGAGGGAAATAAACTATGGAACCAAGTAGCAGCGGAAGCGAGTCTAACCCGCAACCGGAAACGCGAGCATCGCAACCGCCGCGCGCCGCCGGCCAGCGATGCCCGTTATCGGCGGCGAGCGGCATTCCTGGGGAATCCGCGCGCGAAGTGGGGGCTGATTTTTGGCGGCCTGGTGGTTCTGATCGCAGTCTTCTTTCTTTGGCGTTATCTCGCCAGCTACGAATCCACCGACGACGCGCAGATTGATGGCCATGTAAACACGGTGAGTGCGCGCGTCAGCGGCCATGTGCTTAAGCTGAACGTGCAGGACAACCAGTATGTGCAAAAGGGAACAGTGCTGGTCGAGATCGATCCCGCGGATTACGAAGTTGCGGTGGAGCAGGCGCGCGGTGAATACGAAGATGCCAAAGCACAGGCTGATGCCGCCGGAATCAATGTCCCAATAACCGACGTGAGCACCTCGAGCCAGGTGAGCGGAGCGCAGGCCGGAGTCTCTGGGGCGCAGGCTGGAATCGCGTCTGCCCGGCAGCAGTTTGAAGCCGCCAAATCGCAGATTGCCGAAGCGGATGCCAATAATACCAAAGCGCAGAATGATCTAGTCCGCTACAAACTCTTGATTGACAAGCAGGAGATTTCGCAGCAACAGTACGATCAGGCGGTCGCCAGCGCCGATGCCGCCGCCGCAACTCTGCGAGCGGCGCGCTCCAGCGCCGACTCCTACGCGGCGCAGGTCGAACAGGCGGAGAGCAAACTGAAGCAGGCCGGCGCCGATCTGCGAACCGCAGACACCGCTCCGCAGACCATGCGAGCCATCCGGGCGCGCGCTGTTTCGGCGCAAGCCATTGCGGATCAGAAAAAAGCCAAGTTGGATCAGGCCGAGCTGAATCTTCTTTACACCAAAGTGATTGCGCCGGTTGATGGTGCGGTCAGCAACCGCACGGTTGAGGTCGGTCAAAACGTGCAGCCCGGCCAGGAGATGATGAGCATCATCCCGCTCGATGAAGCCGACCTCTGGGTCACGGCGAACTTCAAGGAGACGCAACTCAGGAAAATGAAAGCGGGGTTGGCGTCGGACATTGAGGTGGATGCGAACGGGAAGACTTACAAGGGTCACGTCGATTCCATTGCGGGCGCCAGCGGTGCGCGCTTCAGCTTGCTGCCCCCCGAAAATGCCACCGGCAATTACGTGAAAGTGGTGCAGCGCATTCCGGTGAAGATCGTATTCGATGCGGGCGCGCTCAAGGGGCATGAGCTGCGTCCGGGGATGTCGGTGACGCCAAAGGTGTGGATTAAGTAGCGGCAAAGGCTGAGATACGAATGGGTGCCGCTTCCATCACGATGAACGAGGCCGCCGAATGGCGGCCGGCGATTAATCCGTGGATTATTGCGCTCACGGTTACGCTGGCCACTTTCATGGAGGTGCTGGACACCAGCATCGCCAACGTCGCGCTGCCGCACATCGCCGGCAGTCTTTCGGCGGGTCAGGACGAAAGCACTTGGGTGCTGACGTCTTATCTGGTCTCCAATGCCATCGTGCTGCCGCTTAGCGGCTGGCTCTCTTCGATCATGGGACGCAAGCATTTCTACATGAGCTGCGTCGCGCTGTTTACGATCAGTTCCGCTCTTTGCGGATTCGCGCTCAATCTTCCCATGCTGATCGTTTTCCGCGTTCTTCAGGGCATTGGTGGCGGAGGATTGCAGCCGAGCGAGCAGGCCATCCTCGCCGACACTTTTGCTCCCGCCAAGCGGGGCATGGCATTCGCCGTATATGGCATCGCGGTGGTCATGGCTCCGGCGATTGGCCCGACGCTGGGTGGCTGGATCACGGACAACTTTACCTGGCGCTGGATTTTCTTCATCAATGTGCCTGTCGGCATTCTCTCGCTCTTGCTGACGTCGCGGCTGATTCAGGACCCTCCTTACTTCAAGCGCCGCAAGCTCAGTGAAACTCGTATTGATTACACCGGGCTCGGATTCGTTGCGCTGGGCCTCGGAACGCTGCAAGTGATCCTCGACAAAGGGCAGCGCGACGACTGGTTCGATTCCCACTTCATCGTGTGGCTGACGGTGATCTCGGCGGCGTCGCTGATCTTTGTTATTTTCTGGGAGTGGCATCACAAGGATCCCATCATTGACCTGCACTTATTTCGCGAGCGGACGTTTGCGACCGCGAACTTCCTCATGTTCATGCTGGGGTTTGCCCTGCTCGGCAGCACGCTCCTGTTGCCGCTTTTTATGCAGACGCTGCTGGGCTACACGGCGGAACGGTCTGGGTTGGCGCTGATGCCGGGCGGGTTCACGATTATGGTGGCCATGCCGCTTGTCGGATTTCTGCTGTCGCGTTATAGCCCGCGGTATCTGATGATGTTTGGTTTGTCCATGCTGTCGTTTTCACTGTTCCACATGACGAATTTCGACTTGGGCGTGGATTTTCACACGGTGACGATGGCGCGCGTTTACCAGGCGATGGGACTCGCCTTCCTGTTTGTGCCCATCAACACCACTGCGTATTCCGGTTTGCCGCGCGACAAGAACAATGCGGCGTCGGGATTGATGAACCTGGCCCGGAATATCGGAGGCAGCGTCGGAATTTCCGTGGTGACTACGGTGCTGGCGCGGCGCACGCAGTTCCACCAGGTGCGGCTGACGGAGAATCTGAGCGCTGCGAATCCGCAGTTCCAGTCCAGGCTGCAGGGGCTTGCTGGTACTATTTCGGGCGGCGGCTCGGGTCCCGCGCTGGCGCTGCAGAAGGCCTATGCCATGGTGCAGGCGAACTTGATTCGCCAGGCGACCATGCTGGCCTACATTGATAATTTCTGGTTGCTCGGAGTCGTGATCGGGTGTTTAATCCCGTGCGTGTTCCTGATCAAGAAGGCGAAGCCGGGGGGCGAGATCGTCGTACACTAATTTTCGTTGCTGTCGTCGTACACTGTAGGACGGACGGGAGGTTCGCGATGTTTCGGATTATTTGTCTGGAGCGGGAATTTGGCAGCGGAGGCGGAGCCATTGCCTGCGAACTGGCCCGGCGCCTCGGCTGGAAGCTGTGGGACCAGCAACTGACGGGCGAGATTGCCAAACGCGCGCAGGTGACGGAATCGGCGGTGGCTTCGTGCGATGAGCGGGTTGACGGCCGTCTCTACCGTTTAGCGAAAACCTTCTGGCGGGGAAGTTACGAGCGCGGCATGCCTATGTCCGCAGCGCACGCGTTCGATACGGATCGCATGATGGACATGGTGGAAGAAGTCATGCATACGATTGCGGCGGAAGGTAACGCGGTGATTGTCGGTCGCGGCGGTCCATATTTTCTGCGCGAGCGCGAGGATACGTTCCGCGTCTTTACCTACGCTTCGCGCGACGAAAAGATTCGCCGCCTGCTGGCGCTGGGCAAGGGCCGCGAAGAGGCGGAAGACCTTGTCGAGAACGTGGACCAGGACCGGGTCGCGTACATCAAACACTACTTCAATACCGACTGGCCGAGGCGCTGCCTCTATCACCTGATGATCAATACCGCGGTTGGGGATGAGAACGTTATCACCACCATCCTGAACGGTGTGCAGTTGCTGGAATCGAATCCCGTCGACGCCGCCACGGCGTGCACGGAACGGCCAACACGGGTGCCGCGGGCTGTAGTCTAAAAATTTTGGCTGCGCAGCCCCTAAAGGGGCATCTGATTTCGAACGACTTACGGTATCGCTAAAGCGATACCCTGATACGAAACTGGAGTTTTTCCGCAGCCTGTGAAGCCGTGCCCCTTCAAAGCAAATTCAAACTGACCACGACTTGACTTTCTCTAGTTGGACTTCTTCTTTCCGAAGAGGCCGCCTACGGGATTGCTTTTAACTCCAGGGATGTTCTTCAGCTTATCGCCCACCAAATTCTTCATGTCGGGCGTGAAGGTTGGGTTGGAAGTGGTTCCACCTACAGTCACGGGGATGCCTCCTGATCCGGCGCCAACGACCTTGGTGACACCGGCGCCGATTCCGGCCAGGTTCGCCACCATCTTGAAGTTGAGCGCTTTGTCGGGACTGATGGTGCCGTCGCCGGTGACGGTTGCGAGCGACGGGATGACCACGTTGATCTTATTGAGGCTCGTGCCTTCGGGTGAGTTGCGCACATCGGCACTCAGGTTCTGAATCACGGTGTCGCTGCCGCCGCCTTTGCCGCCGAGGCCGGGGATGGCCGAGAGTTTCGACGCCACGCTGAATCCGGCGATGGAGCTATTGCTCATCTTTACCCAGCCGGTCGAAACCAGTTTGTTGAGCGGGCCATTGGACTCGATCTCGAGCGAAAGCGTCCCGCCTTTGAGCTTCGAACCGGGGGGAAGAACGACGCCGAGCGCGGGGAGCATGCCTTCGAGATCGTCGACGGGCATGGCCTCTCCGGTGAGTTTGGTGTGAATGGAAGTCGTTTCGCCCTGCATGTCAAAAGTGCCAGTCACCTTGGCCAAAGCCTTGCCGATAGTGGCGTCGGCCTGCACGTATCTTTCCAGTTTCATTCTTCAGGTCGTGCTCGACGACGAATACGACTTGCACGGGGACTTGGGCGGGAGAGCCCTTGGGAACGAGCTTCAATGATGTGGCCCTCAAGGTTCCGTTGGCCTTGGCGATGTGGCCGTCGGAATCGAGCGTGCCATCGAAATCAGCCGAGCCGGCGAGGCCTAACTCCGCGTCAACGAGGGCTGATTGCGTGAGGTCGAGTTTCTTGAGGGTCACCTTGGCCTTTACCGGCGTCAGCGAAGCGTCGGTCGGATTGATGGGACCGGCGGTGCCATCCATTTTCAGGCTGCCGCCGCCGGGGAGGCTGACGGAAACGGTCAACGGAAAGCTGCTGCTGAAAGAAAAATTACGGACGGCAATGTTGACGTTGTCATACACGATCGGGCTTATGTTTGCCAGTGGTGGATCCAAGGGTGACGGTGCCGTCGCTGAGGTCAAGCTTGGCGACGCTGATGTTTGCCGGCGCAGCGGCCGATTTTTCGCCTGCTTTGGCGGGCGGCGCGGCTGATTGGTTTCCGAGGGACGAGAAATTCCAGATGCCATTGCGGTCGCGCAGTAAGGCGATTTCCGGATGATCGATGTGGAGGTTGGTGACGTTGAGTTGCTTGGCGAAAATAAGCGGCATCAGTTCGACGCCAACCTCGAGAGTTTTCGCCTGGATGAATGGGGCGTTGCTGAACTTGGGATCGTCGGCGATCGAGAGTTGGTCGGCGTGCACGCTACCGGAGAAGATGCTGAGTCCCGAGGTTGCCGACCTTGACGGGCCGTCCGAGGGCAGAGCTGAGGCTCGACTCAATCTGCGGACGGAAAGTGTTGACGTCGACGAGCAACGGCAGCGCGATGATGACGACAATCAAAACGGCGACGACAATGGCGGCGATCTTGACGGCGGGTTTCTTTAAGAGCTGATTCACGGCGGTACCTCCTGTGTACTGGGCGGGGCGGATCGGAAGCCGCCAGTTTATCAGAATCGGTCATTGATCGCTGGTCGCTAGTCGTTCGCGGGTCTCGGGTCGTTCTTAAGTCTCGGGCTTGCCAACGGTAAGGTTTGCTAACGACCAACGACTCAGCGACTATGACGACACTGAATTAAGTACTCCCTTCACCTTCGCGCTGCGTTATAAGATAGGCGCAAAGGATGAAGTCAACTCCGCAAGTGGCAGCTTCTGAATCGTGGCCTCCGGTGAAGGAGGAAGTGGCGCGGCTCGCCAGCTCGCCGGAGGTGCGGGCTGCGTTCGAGCGGTTCCACTCACAGGAATCGCAATTTGCGTTGTGGCAGATGGAAGCGGCTAAAGTGGCGGCGCCTCCGTTCGGCGAGGCGGCACGCGGCGCATGGCTGGCCGACCGGTTTCGCGAACTCGGACTGACCGACGTGCACGTGGACGAAGTGGGCAATGTGTTCGGCATTCGTCCCGGCTACGGCGGGCATTTTGTCGCGCTGAGCGCGCATATTGATACCGTGTTTCCGGCGGCGACTCCGTTGAACATCCGGCAGCAGGGAAGCCGGTTGTATGGCCCGGGAGTTTCCGATAATGGCGCGGGCATTGCGGCGATGCTGGCTGTGGCTAGTGTGCTCGGGGAGCACGCGCATTACCCATGCGCTGCCTTTTGTGTTCATTGGGAACGTGGGCGAAGAAGGCGAAGGCGATCTGCGCGGCATGCGCCACGTTTTCGCGACGCCGCGCTGGCGTGATGCGATTGCCTACAGCGTGATTATCGACGGCGCCGGCGCCGACACGGTGGTCGCCGAAGCGCTGGGCAGCCGCCGTTTCGAAGTGATGGTGCGCGGTCCGGGCGGGCATTCGTGGAGCGACTTCGGCACGCCGAATCCGATCATAGCGATTGCGCGCGCGATCGAGATCTTCAGCCGAACGCCGGTGCCGGCTTCACCGAAAACTACTTTTAATGTTGGCGTGATACGGGGCGGGACTTCGGTGAATTCGATTCCGGAATCGGCCAGCATGCGAGTCGATCTGCGCTCCACTTCGATGGCGGAAATTGATCGGATGGAGCGAGCGCTACGGGTGGCGCTCGATCAGGCAGTCGCTGCGGAAAATTTGACGGCCGCACAGCAGGGAGGGCGAAAGCCGCAGATGGTGCAGAGCGAAGTGGTTGAAATTGGAAATCGTCCGGCGGGCGAACTGGCGCAGGATGCCCGGCTGCTGAAAGTAATTCGCGCCGTGGACGCGCAGTTGGGCAACACGGCCCAGGTGCAGCGGGCGTCCACCGACGCCAATATCCCTCTTTCGCTGGGCCGCCAGGCCATTGCCATCGGTGGTGGGGGCTCCGGCGGCGGCGCGCACACGTTGCAAGAATGGTTCGACAGCAATGGACGGGAGCTCGGACTAAGGCGCATTCTGCTTACAATGTTGACATTGTCGGGAGTTGGAGAATGATGACGCGAATCGCTCTGATATTGATGTTGGCCGTGGCCTCGGGCGCGTCGGCGCAGAGCAGCGTCTCAAACCAAACTGCTCCCCAGGGAGCTCCGCAAGGCGCGTCACAAGCTGCTCCTGCGGCCGCTCCCCAAGCCACACCAAAGCCCGCGCAGAAACCAAAAGCGGATGTGATCTTTACCCACGGCAACGTCTACACCGGAATGGTCGATGCCACGGCGTCGCTGGGAGCGGGCAAGCGTTTCGAGGCGCTGGCGATAGTTGGCGACCGCATCCTCGCAGTGGGCCCGCGCGACGACATCATGAAGCTGAAGGGGCCGGATACCAAGATCGTAGATCTTGGCGGACACTTCGTCATGCCCGGATTCAACGACGCGCACATGCACCTGGCCAGCGCTGGCCTGGAGAAGCTGAACGTAAACATGGTCGGCACCAAGTCGCTGGACGAGTTTCGCGACCGTCTGCGGGCGAAGTGCGATGCGGCCGAGCCCGGAGAGTGGGTTGTTGGCGAAGGGTGGGACGAGACGCTGTGGCCGGTCAAGGTTCCTCCCACGCGCTGGGATCTGGATGAAGTGAGCGGCAAACATCCGGTCTATCTCGTACGCGTCGACGGACACATTGGCGTCGCGAACACCCGCGCGCTTCAGCTGGCCAGCGTCACGGTTGCCAGTCGCGATCCGGATGGCGGGAAGATTGATCGCGACGACTCGGGGACGCCTAACGGCATTCTGCGCGAGAAGGCGCAAGAGGCGGTGTGGGCAGTGATTCCGAAGCCCACGCACGAAAAGCGGCGGCAGGCCATCGAACTGGCGCTGGCGGATCTGGCGAGTCACGGGGTCACATCCGCGCAGGACTACTCGCAGTGGGAAGACTTTCAGATCTACGAAGATCTCGAGCACGAAGGAAAGCTGACGGCGAGGATTTCGGAGTGGCTGCCTTTCAACGACTCGATTGACGAGCTGAATCGCAAGCGCGACTCGCATCCCGCGTCCGACAACATGCTGCACACGGGAATGCTGAAGGGCTTCATGGATGGTTCGCTCGGCTCGAAAACCGCCGCGCTGCTTGAGCCTTACAGCGATGACCCCGGCAACAGCGGACTGCCGCAATACGAAGCGGCGAAGCTGAATGCGATGACGAAGGAGCGGGTGCTGGCGGGGTATCAGATCGGATTTCACGCTATCGGCGACAAAGGGATACAGATGGCGCTCGACGCTTTTGCCGAGGCGGAGAAGGCGGCAAAAGAAGCAAAGGTGAAGGCGGCCGACGGGGGCACCGATTATCGTCTCCGCGTGGAGCACGCGCAGGTCACGACGCCGCAGCAGATTCTGCGTTTCAAAGAGCTGAAGGTGATTGCCTCCATGCAGCCCGGCCATTTGCTCACCGACATGAACTGGGCCGAGGCGCGTCTGGGGCCGAAGCGCGCCGAGCATTCGTACGCGTGGGCGGAGTTTCTACGCCGCGGCGTCGTGCTGGCGTTTGGCACGGATTATCCGGTCGAACCGGTCTCGCCATTTCGCGGGATTTATTCGGCGCTCACGCGTATGAGCGAAGACGGAAAGAAAAGTTATTATCCCGCGCAGAAGTTGAACATCGAGCAGACAATCGCCGCCTATACGACGGGCTCGGCCTACGCGGAATTTGCTGAAAAACAAAAAGGCAAGCTGGAGCCGGGCATGCTGGCCGACTTCGTCGTCCTCGACCAGGACATTACCGCTGCGCTGCCGCCGAAGATGATGGAGACGAAGGTCCTGCGCACGGTGGTCGGGGGAAAGACCGTGTACGAGGCCAAGTAGGATCGAGTCGTCTGGCCGCTGCAGCGCCTAAAGGCAATTCCCGATGGTGCTGCTTTCGTATCGCTAAAGCGATGACCTGATACGAATCTCATACTGTCAGCTTTCTTGCAGTGATGCTTGAACCTGCCGGAAGTGATGATTCCCGCGCAGGCGAAGCCGCCGGTAACGCCGACCCCCTTTTTCTGCGTCTAAGTGAATTGACCGCTTCGAACCGCTCCCCGCCTGGGGCGAAGGTATAATAGAGGGTCAAGCAGTTTCAGGAGGAAGAAATGGATTCGCGCGAAAGCGCCTTTTGGGTGCGCCTTAAAGCCAACCGTTGGGCGTACACTTTTACGATTCTGGCGACGCTCTCGGTTGGCATTCTGATTGGTACCGTCGTCTCCTATGGAGTGAAAGGCAAGGAAGGGCAGAAATCGTCCGACGCTACGCCGCTGACGATTCCCGCTCCGCAACAACTCTCGAACGCCTTTTCGCAGATTTCCAAGCAACTGGAGCCGAGCGTGGTGAACATCAATACCGAGTCCACGATCAAGACCCCGCACCGTCGCGGGCGTTCCGTGCATCCCGACCCGGATCAGGATCAGGGCCAGGGCGGCGATGACGACTCGCCATTTCAAGATTTCTTTGACAAGTTCTTCGGCGGACAGGGCGGCCAAGGCGGCGGTCAGGACGGTGGCACGATCCGCCAGCATTCGCTTGGTTCCGGTGTGATTGTGGATTCCAAGGGCTACATCGTTACCAACCGGCATGTGGTTGAGAAGGCGGATCGCATTCGCGTGAAGTTGCAGGACGAGAACCCGACGTCGCCCGGCCATGATGCCAGAGTGATCGGCACCGACACCGAGACGGACCTGGCGGTAATCAAAATTGATATGGATCATCCGCTGCCGGCTGCGAAACTGGGCAACTCCGACGGCATGGAGGTCGGCGACTGGGTGCTGGCCATCGGCAGTCCTTTTGGATTGCAGGAGACGGTGACGGCGGGAATTGTGTCGGCCAAGGGACGCAACATCGTTCCCAACCGGCAGTTCCAGTCGTTTATTCAGACGGATGCGGCGATTAATCCCGGGCAATTCCGGCGGACCGCTGGTGAATATGGCGGGCGAGGTCATCGGCATCAATACTGCCATTCTTACTGAAACGAGTTCGTACGCTGGCGTGGGATTTGCCATGCCTTCGAACACGGTGACGCAGGTCTATAACCAGTTGATCGGGCCGGACCATCGAGTGGCGCGCGGGTCGATCGGCATTGAATTTTCAGGACAGCCGAATCCGGCGATTGCGCACATTTACGGAACCGGTGTGACGGTATCGAACGTGGTCTCGGGTACGCCGGCGGACCAAGCGGGCCTGAAGATCGGCGACACCATCACGGCCGTCGATGGCAAGGAAGTCAAGAGTGGCGACGAACTGGTGGCTGACATCGCTTCCCGCAAGCCGGGAACGAAGGTGAAGATCGCCTTCGTGCGCAACGGCAAGAAGGAAGACGCGATGGTGACCATCGCCGATCGCTCGAAGTTGTTCGCTTCCCGGCTGGGTGAGGAAGATGAAAACCAGAGCGAAGATGCGCCCAAGGAAAGCAAGTTGGGAGTGACGGTTCGCAGCATAACTCCCGACCTGGCTGACCGTCTGGGCATTGCGGCGGGCAAGGGCGTGGTGGTGCAGGACGTGAAGCAGGGATCGTTCGCCGAAGATCTTGGCCTGAATCGCGGCGACGTGATTCTGGAAGTGAACAAGCAGCCAGTGAATAATCCTGACGACTTCAGCAAGATTGAATCGTCGCTGAAGAGTGGACAGGATGTCGTGTTCCTGGTGCGTCCGCGAGGTGCGAGGGCGCAAGACGGAACAATTTTCCTGGCCGGTACACTTCCGTAACCGATATATAATCCGGCGAGACTGGCGCTCCGTCCCCGTTTCGGGGACGATAAAGGTGAGCCAGTGTCGCCGGTTTTTTGTTGGGGGCGGTCGCTGGTCGTTCGTCGCTGGTCGTTCGCGGCTCGTCGTTCGCGCAGTCTTTAAGACATGCTACGGCTTCATCAAATTCGACGTTGGCGTTGGGTGGAACTCTGCGGGGTCTTCTGCCTGAGTGTCTCCTTGCTTGGCATCGCCCAGACAGCGACTCGACAGCGACTCCGGCTCCGCCTTCGACAACCCAGCCGGCGGATTCTTCTACGGGAAAGACAACGCTCCTACGAGCGCGCACACGACTTCGCATCCTCGCTCTACATCGACATCTCATAGCGCAGCGTCGAAGAGCAAGACTTCTCACGGCACATCTCACGTCTTCCCCGCACATCCCACGGCAAGAAGACGGCGAAGAAGCGCGGGCAGCAGGCGATTGATCCGGCGCGCGCGCGGGAAATTCAGACGGCGCTTATCCGCGAGCACTACATGGAGGGCACGCCTTCGGGCACGTGGGACGCCGCGACGCAGGCTGCGATGCAGAAGTATCAGGCCGATCAGGGATGGCAGTCGAAGACGACTCCAGATTCGCGAGCACTGATCAAACTCGGATTAGGCCCCAGCCACGACCACCTGCTCAATCCGGAGAGTGCGATGACGGCCGCGCCTGCTTCCGGTGACCCGAAGGCTTCGACGAAACAGACGCCGCCAGAAAACAACCTTCCACAACAATAGCTGCCCTCCTGAAGCCGATTTTCTCCGAATGACCTCACGAGAGGTTTTTGCGATGGGGCGTTAAGGTAGCGGCGATTTTGTAACAGTTGTGAGGGGCCACGTCGTCAGCGAATCGGGCCAGAGCTTGCCAACTGATCGGAAGGGCTTACGATTAAGACTGTCTCCAGAGAACATTTGCTAGAAGAGCACTCCAATTTCTCCGGTTGCTTAAACGCACGGTTTGGCGCCAACAACAAGCGGTACTCTCCGCGTTTGACGACTCCAAGGTCAAATTTGCCATCTGCATCCGTTAACAGCTTCTTGATTCTCTGCTGCTTAGCCGCCGAGAAAAAGCGCCTGAGTTCAATCGGCGAGTCTTTTAGCGGTGCCGTTGTTTGATCAATGACACGACCGCGGACAGTCGTATCTACCCAAAGAACGAGATTGGGCCGAAGCGGTTCAACGTCCGCGCAATATTCCGGAGTTCCAGGCGGAGGTCCACTCTTGCCGTTCGCTCCAATAATGACGACCTGGCTGAGCGCTGCCGCGGCGAACAGGCACAACTGCAAAAGAGTCAGGCTACCCACGGCGCATTTCATGGCGTGATTGTCTCACTCTATTAACCAATCAATACTAGTTGCCTGAAGAGGGCAAACGCAGCGAATATAAAAGCGGTGGTTTCTTCACCTGACTGGATGAGCCATGAAAAAAATCTGCGCCATTCTTTTGGCCGTGCTTTCGGTGTTTGGTCTGTGGTTCGTGGCGGCGCGCGCAAGTGACCGTTGGCGTAAAGTGAATCTTCCTACGAGCAAGGCCGTCACCCTCCCGGTCCCAGGCTTCATTGCTCGCACCAACAGCTACCCTGCGACCATCGCGCTCAGTCCCGATGGCCATTACGCGGCGCTGCTTAACCAGGGATACGGCACGGAACAAAGCGGGGTGCGGCAGTCGATTGCGATCCTCGACCTTAGCGACAATCAATTGCGCGACTTTCCCGACGAGCGTCTGCGCGGCGACGAAAAGACGACCCTGCAAAGCTACTTTATCGGGCTCGCCTTTTCGACCGACGGCACACATCTTTACGCGTCTTTGGCGTCGATCACGGACAACGGCATCGCCGTCTATAGATTCGCGGACGGAAAAGTTACGCCCGAACGTTTTATCGGAATTCCTGCGCAGCGGCTTGCACGAGGTAAGAGCATCACATTCGACACAGGCAACGCTACGCCGGGAACTGCGCCGCCATATCCGGCCGGGCTAGCCGTTTTGGCTTCAGCTCGCGGCGATCGACTGCTGGTGGCGAACAATCTCTCTGACAATGCGGTGCTGCTTGATGTCAACTCCGGAAAAATTCTGAAATCCTTCGATCTGAGCATCAGCAAATACGTCCCCACGGCGTATCCATACACAATCGTCGCCAACAAAGCCGCAAGCAAAGCATGGGTCAGCTTGTGGAATGACTCCGCAGTGGTGGAATTGGATCTCAAAAAAGGCAAGGTCGCGCGCCGGATTGAACTCTGGCACTCTGCTGACCCCGTGGCGCCTGGAGCACATCCAACGACCATGCTTTTGAACGGCAGCGAAGACGTCCTCTATGTCGCACTCTCAAACGCGGCGACGGCGAGCTTCGATGCGGTTGCGGCGGTGGATTTGAACAAGGGCGTGCTGCTCCGGTCTTATCGTGTGACTTTGAATAATGAAGGTCCGAACAAGGATGCAGCCGGTGCGGCGACCATCGGAATCGCACTCTCACGCGACGGAAAGCGGCTTTATGCGGCCAGCGCGTCGCTGAATGCGGTTGCGGTAATCGAAATCAGACACGACAAGCAGACATCCGATCCACCTCCAATGGAACCGCCCATCGGCTTCATCCCCACGGAATGGTATCCCAGCGCGCTCGCCATTGCAGGCAGCGATTTGCTCATCGCCAGCGCCAAAGGCGAGAGCAGCGGGCCGAACAATATGAAGGCAACAATGCAGACCGGGCTGCATCCTAATGAGCATCCTTACATCGCCACTTTGATCGGCGGCTCGGTCCAGCGGCTCAGTTTCGGGGACATCGACAAAAATCTTCCCGCCTACACGCGGCAGGTTAAAGAAGACAATCTTCTTCACGCCGATGCCGGCAAGATTGAGTTTGCCGGCGGCAAGAATCCGATTCGGCATGTCATCTACATTCTTAAAGAGAATCGCACCTACGATCAGATCTTCGGCGATCTGCCGGCGGGGGACGGCGATCCTTCGTTGACCATGTACGGGGTCGAGATTACGCCCAACGAGCACAAACTCGCGTTGCAATTCGGAGTGCTCGACAACTTTTATGACAGCGGAGACGTCTCCGCCAACGGCCATCTGTGGTCCGATGCTTCCGCCACTTCCGATTACATCGAAAAAATCTGGCCCGTAATTTATCGCGGAAGCAAGCGTCCCGAGGATTTCGGTAACTCCCTGGAGCAGGGCGTTCCGGATATGGACGATCCGGGGACGGGTTTCCTCTGGGATAATCTCGCGAAGCACGGGCTGACGTATCGCATCTACGGAGAGATGCTGGCGCTCACGTGGTGCAAGAGTGAAAAGGTGCAGTCGCCCATGGAAGGCACGCCATCGGCGTCTTCGGGCGTGTGTCCGTCCGCGGAAATCAAGCAGGGAGATGCGCTGCCGGCGACTGTCGGCGATCCGCGCGGAGGACTGAGTCCGTGGCCGTGGGCGATTCCTCGGCTGAAGAGCGTCCGTCCGACCAAGGTCGCTCAGCGCGATCACTTCGATCCACTGTATCCGGACTTCAACATTGAGTACCCTGACCAGCTTCGTGCCGACGAATTTCTTCGTGAATTTGGTGAGTTTGTGAAGGCGCGTGGTACGGCGAAAGAACTACCGCAGTTCATTGAGCTCTATTTGCCGAACGATCACACCGGCGGAACGCGTCCCGGGCGGCCAAGGCCGCAGGCTTCGGTCGCGGACAACGATCTCGCGGTGGGGCGCGTGGCGGATGCGGTCTCGCACAGCCCCTACTGGGATGATACGGTGATCTTCGTTGTCGAAGACGACGCGCAGAACGGAGCGGATCATGTCGATGCGCATCGCTCCATTGCTCTCGAGATCAGCAAGTATTCGCCGCGAGCGGAGAAGCCTTACGTCGATCATCACTTCTATACGACCGTCAGCATGGTTCGCACGATGGAGACTCTGATTGGCCTTCCGCCGATGAACCTGTTTGACGCGCATGCTCCTCTGATGGCGCCGCTGGTGGAGGGTCCCGGAACGCAACCAGCGTATCAGGCGGACGACAGGAATCTGCGCAGCGGGGCCATTTATCGCATGAACGAGAAGAAGGCGCCTGGCGCGAAAGAATCACAGCTAATGGATTTCTCGCGACCCGATGCCGCCGACGCAGCCAAGCTGAATGCGATTTTGTGGCGAGACGCTAAAGGCAGTGCGGGGATGCCCGCTGCGGGCGGCAGCAAGACGGCCAAGTCGGGATCTGACGCCGAGGGCCGCACAAAAGATGTCGAATAGCGCACGCTAGAATACAACGTCCAGGAGTAGCATGAACATTTCTATTCGAACCGCACTTGTTTTTCTACTCTTTACAGCCGCCATGTCCGCACAAGACCGCTCGCACGCGCGATCGATGGTCATCACCCGCTATGGCATTGTGGCTACCAGCCACGTGCAAGCTTCGGTCGCGGGAGCGCAGATTTTGGAGCGCGGAGGGTCGGCCGTGGATGCGGCGATTGCGGCGAATGCTGTCCTCGGGGTGACTGAGCCCATGATGAACGGCATGGGCGGCGATCTGTTTGCTATTTACTGGGACGCTAAGACCGGCAAGCTTTACGGTCTTAATGCGAGTGGATGGGCTCCGCGGGGATTGACCATTGAGCGCTTGAAGGCGAGGGATGTGACGGCGATGCCGCATGAAGGCATTGACTCAGTCACGGTGCCGGGAGCGGTCGCGGGATGGAATGCGCTCCACGAACGCTTTGGACGGATGACTTGGAAGGATCTTTTCCAGGCTGCGATTTTCTATGCCGAGGAGGGCTATCCGGTCCCTGAAATTATTGCGGGCTATTGGGATGATGCGGCTGGATTGATTGGGAAAGATCCGGAGGGGCGACGCTTGTATCTGCCCGATGGCAAGGCTCCGGCGGTGGGACAGATATTTCAGAATCGCGATCTCGCGAAGGCTTTGCAGATGGTCGCGCAGAATGGGCCGAACGCATTTTACAAGGGAGAGATTGCGCGGCGCGATTTTGAGCACTTCCCAGAGCCTGGGTGGAACTATGTCGGCGGATGATCTGGCTGAGTTTTCGCCGGAGTGGGTCGAGCCGATTTCAACCACCTATCGTGGCTGGACGGTTTACGAACTTCCTCCCAATGGACAAGGAATGGCGGCGCTGGAGATGCTGAACATTATGGAGACTTCTCCGGCGTCTCCGGAGGGGCCGCTCAGCGTCGCGGAATTGCATAAGCGGGTCGAGGCGATGAAGCTGGCTTACGCTGATCTGGGGCGCTATAACGCTGATCCTCGATTTGCGAAGGTTCCGGTGAAGGGCATTCTGTCGAAGGAATATGCGCGGGAGCGTGCGCAACTTATTGATCCCGGCAAAGCCAATTGCGAAGTCCCGCCGGGCGTGCCTCCGTACAAGCGATACCACTTACCTTTCGGTGGTTGATCGCGACGGCAACATCGTTTCGCTGATTCAGAGCAATTATTCGGCGTTCGGATCGGGCATTGCGGTGCGCGGCATGGGGTTTGTCCTGCAAAATCGCGGCGGGCTGTTTTCGCTCGATCCCGGCTCTCCGAATGCGCTCGCCCCGCACAAGCGGCCGTTTCACACCATCATTCCGGCATTCATGGAGCATGGCGACCAACATATCGGCTTCGGGATCATGGGAGGAGCGAACCAGCCGCTGGCGCACGCACAATTTGTTTCCAACGTGGTGGACTACGGCATGAATATTCAGGCAGCGCTGGAGAATGCCCGCTTCACGGTCAGTTCGAAGCGTGGATGCGAGATCGTGATCGAGTCGCGGGTGACGCCGGAAGTGCGGCAAAAACTTTCCGCGATGGGGCATCAGTTTGATGTGCAGCGCGAATACTCCACTGCCATGGGTCGCGGACAGGCCGTCATGCACGACTCCAAGGCGAATGTAAATTACGGAGCCTCTGACGCTCGGGCTGACGGCTCGGCGGAGCCGGAACCGCCTCCGACTAAATCAGCTTCATCCAGCTAATCGAGCACTGGCCGTGGGCAGTAGGGAATTGGTTGCCCTTTGACGATCGCTCCTGGGTTGTCCTCAACCAGCGCTTCGGCGTATTCAGCTCCCACGATTTTTTCGGCCACAGCGCGGGCCACGGAAAGATTCGGGATACGGCGCTTCGTGTCGTGAGCGTCGGAGGCGAGAATGTGTACGGCGGAGTGGTCGAGCAGCCAGCGGGCGACGGTCTCGGGCCGCTCTCCCCAGAACCCGGTCAGCGCCGAAGCCGTTACCTGAATCAGACAGCCCTGCTCCGCCCACTCCACGACGCGCTGTGGCGTTTGCTGCAGAATCGGGTTGCGCTCGGGATGGGTCAGGATGGGGGTAAGCGCCGCGATCTCCTAGGCGAGTGAAACACTCGGAAAGCCGCGTTGGGACGCTGTAGTTGCTGAGTTCAATCAGCAGATAGTTGGTCTCGCCGATGGTGTAGGTGTGGGGCTGCTCGAGGACGCGCTCCAGATTTTCGAAGGAAAGATGAAAGTCGCAGCCCAGACTTAGTTGCAAGGCCGACGCGGGACCGGTCGTTTCCAGTAATCGGTCTCGTAGTTGCGCGAGAAGGCCAGAGAGGTATCCGCGATCGTAGGCGTAGCGGTCGTTGGCGTGGGGAGTCGCGACAGCGTGGGTAATGCCGTCGGCCGCCGCCATGCGGCACATTTCGACGGCCACGTCCCAGGATTTGGGGCCGTCGTCAACTTCGGGCAGCAAGTGGCAGTGGATGTCGATCACGACGTAATTTCTCTGGCAGATGATAATTTACTACTCGATTAGAACACATCGCTGAATTGATCGGGTCATCGCCGCGGTGATCGGGTCATCTAAGGTCAAATGCCTCTTGGTTCTACAATCGACCCGATGACCCGATGAGCCGATCACCAGATGGTCCGAGCAGTTGCGCTCTTGCCGCCTTCTCGTGCACGATAGTAAACACAACCTTTTCGTTCTCACCTTCGATCTTGAGGAGCAGGTTCGCAAATGAGCTTTCTAAGGGCGGCGCTTGCCGCACTGGCGGGTCAACGTTGCCTTCGCCGGACGCTTACGGCGGCGACCAGCGGTTTTGATCGTTGGTCTTGGTCGGACTTTCCCTTTCCTGCGGCAGCAAAAGCAGGCGCCCAGCCATCTTGCTTACGTAACTCTGCCGGAGAAGGGCAACGTGCTTCTACTGCAGATCAACGGGTCAACCGGCGCCATCTCCACGGGAGCAGAGACGCCGCAGGTGCAGGGCACTTCGCCCACCGGGCTGGCGTTGACCCCGTCGAAGCAGTTTCTGTACGTGGCCAATTCGCGCGCCAACACCATTTCGATTTTCAGCGTTGCCAACTCCGGAACATTGAGCCTGATTGGCGCTCCGATTCAGGCGGGCAACGGTCCGGATGCGGCCATCATCGACCCCTCAGGTCAGTACCTGTTGGTAACCAACAACTATGGCAGCAACCCTTCCGGAGGCGACATTTCGGTTTATTCGATCGATGCCGGAAGCGGTGCTTTGACCGAGGTCCCGGGTTCGCCTTTTGCCGCGAATGCCAATCCCACTCAGATTGTGTTCACTCATTCCGGGCAGTTTGTTTACGTGACCAATCCCGGCATCGGGATGGTCAGCGGCTTTTCGTTCAACTCGGCCAACGGCACGCTCACGCAGTCTGAATTCGTCTCCGGTTCCTTCGGGCAAGGGAGCCTCCGATCTGGTGGTGGATGCGAGCGACCAGTTCCTTTATGTTGTGAACCCGGCGGCCACCAACCCGCCGCCGTATCAAGCCACCATCGGCAACGTTTCCGCGTTCAACATCGTCCCAGGTACGGGTGCCCTGGCCACAATTCCCGGTTCGCCTTTTACGGTCACGAACGGCACCGGCCCGAGCGCGATCGCCATTGATCCCACCGGCCGGTTTGTCTATGCCGTGAGCGCGGGATCGAGTTTTGCGGTCTGGTGTTTCGCGATCACTCCAACGAACGGGGAACTGGCGGCAGTGACGGGCTCGCCATTCAGCCTGGCAGCGGGCGGACTGTTCGCGCTGTTCGACCCCAGTGGCAGCTTTTTCTATATGGGAAGTGCGACTGGAAACGGTCTGGTGGGCTATACCTACGATCCATCGACCGGCGTTCTCAAAGCTATTTCCGGCTCGCCTTTTTCCACGGGAACGACGCCGGGAGCGATGGTGCTTTCCGAGTAGAACACGTTCGGTCATTTCGGGCTTGTGTAACGTGATTTCCCCGTGGCACTTTGGTGGAGCAACTTTGGCACCCGCGTGCCATTTGCAGATCCTCCGCTTAGCCTTACATTCGCATTGAGCAGTTCTGGGGGAGGGCTGCCCGGGCGTCCTGGATTCGAAAGAATCCGGACGCCCGTTTAATTTTGTCGCGACGGGCGCGTTCGAGCCGCACAAAGAGAGCAACGGCAAGGGCAACCGCAAAGGCCGCGGACATGAGTGTCCGCGCTACACCGCCACGAATTAATTTGTGGAGATGGTGAAGTTCACAGTGATGCGGGCCTGAGTTTCGACGGGCTGTCCGTTTTGCAGGTAGGGCTTGAAGTGCCACTGCTTCACCGCCTCGCGAGCCGCAGTGGCGAGGATCCCCGGACCACTGAGAATCTGCAATTCCTGGATGCTGCCGTCTCGCGCGATGAGCGCCTGCAAGACTGACTGCGCCCTGCACCTTCATCTGACGCGCCAGCAAGGGATAATCCGGCGGCACGGAAACGCTTACGCTCTGCGCTGTTTGCGGCGAAAGCTGCACGCGATCGGCGGCACTGGTCTTCATTTGAGCTTGAGTTTGAGTGACTGCCGTTCCGCTGCCCGGCGCGCTCGCCGCCGATGCAGAAGCGTTGGAGGCGGAAGACGTCGCGCCCGAGTCCACATCCACATGGATGGCGTTGCTTTTCGCCGGCACGTTGATGTGACGGTTTCCCGCCACGACTTCTACCTGCAGCGGAGGCAGCGCGGCGCGCTCGGTGGTGGCGGAAAAGGGAGCTTCAGCGGCGGCAGGCGTGGGGGACTTGGCTGGCTTATGTTCCCGCGCGGGGGCCGTCGATGTGCTCGCAGTAGCGGCGGCCATACTCCGACTCTTGGTTCGAGCCATGGCTTCCTGAGCCTCGCCGGCCGGAGGAAACCAGAAATCCCAGTCTTTCAGGACCACTGCGGCCAGCGCCATCAGCAGAATCCCCAGCGCCATGAGCATCCGCTTACGCTGTACGTCGGCGTCCGGGGGCGCGGGTTGCAGGGGGAGCGGAGTGGACCGCTCCAGATGGGTCTCGGGCTGGGTTTCGTCGTGAAACATGGGCACGGGAGCGTCCTCGAGCCGTGATCGGGGAGTGCTGAGCTAGTATGCCTCCAAACCTGCACCCCTGCCAAGCGAATCCGCTGAGGGATAAGAAGGTCAGCGAACTTCCGAAGTTTTGTAGTCGAGCTTGTCGAGAATGCCAGTTGCGGCGTCGAGAATCTCCTTATCCACTTTGCGATTAGAAGCGATAGCTTCGGCCAGCGGGATGGAAATAATCTTGTTCCCGCGGAGCGCCGCCATCTGTCCGAACTCGCCGCGATGCACCATGTCGATGGCGCCCAGTCCATAGCGCGTGGCCAGTACGCGGTCGAAAGCGCTGGGCGATCCGCCGCGCTGGATGTGACCGAGAACGACCGAGCGCGACTCGAAGCCGGTTCGTTTTTCGATCTCGTTGGCCACTACCGCGCCGATTCCACCCAGCCGAGCATGACCGAAATCATCGATGCCCGCTTCGGGCACGGTCTCTTTGCTGCCGGCAAACTTTGCGCCCTCGGCCGCCACCACGATACTGAAATATCGGCCTCGCGCATGCCGATGGCGAATCAGTTCGGCCACCTGATCGATATCGAATGGAGCTTCGGGAATCAGGATGACGTCGGCGCCGCCGGCGATTCCGCTATAGGTCGCGATCCAGCCGGAATCGCGTCCCATCACTTCGACTACGATCACGCGATTGTGCGCCTCGGCGGTGGTATGCACGCGATCAATCGCGCTGGTGGCAACATTTACGGCGGTATCGAAGCCGAAGGTGAAGTCGGTGCCCGCCAGATCGTTGTCAATCGTCTTGGGAACGCCAACCACTTTGACTCCGTTGGCGAAAAGCTTCTGCGCGACCGACAGCGTGTCATCGCCGCCAATGGCGATCAGCGCGTCACAGCCATTTTCCTTGAGGTTCCGGGCGCAGCGCTCGAGGCCGTCGGGATACTTCGCCGGGTTGGTGCGCGAAGTCCTGAGAATGGTGCCGCCGCGCGGCAGAATGCCGCCCACCGTTTCGAGGTCGAGCGCCATGGTCTTGTCTTCCAGCACCCCGCGCCAGCCCTCCATAAATCCCACGAACAAGTCTTCATAGTGGAAGGTGCCCTTGCGCACCACTGCCCGAATGACCGCATTCAGTCCGGGACAGTCGCCCCCGCCGGTCAGCACTCCAATTTTCATTGCCTGCTCCTCATGTATTTAATTCTTGAGCGACTTCTCAAGCACCGATTTTCAACTTCGAGTATGAATTTGTCCTCGGGAGTGTGTGCACTCCGCTGGCGATCGCATGTTTGCATGGGCCGAGTGTATCTAGGTTATCACGCTGATTTGGCGAACGAGGCTGACTCTGCGCTTGCGAACGCGGCCAGTTTTCGCCACAATACTCGGCACGAGAACACTCGCCACGAAGTGCGGGCCCTATGACAAGAATCTTGCGCGTTGTCCTTTGGATTGCCGTCAGCTTGCTCGGAGCATTTGCTCTCGCCACCATCGCGTTGCATCGTGGTGAGCAGATCAACGCCCTGTGGCTGGTGGTCGCCGCGGTCTCTACCTACGCTGTCGGATACCGCTTCTACAGCAATTTTATTTCGGCCAAAGTGCTGGCGCTGGACCCGCTGCGGGCTACTCCGGCGGAGCGTTTGGAGAATGGCCGCGATTTCGTTCCCACCAACAAATGGGTCGTCTTCGGACACCACTTCGCCGCCATCGCCGGTCCCGGGCCGCTAGTGGGCCCCGTGCTCGCCGCCCAGTTCGGCTATCTGCCGGGCACGCTCTGGATTATCGCGGGCGCGGTGCTTGGCGGCTGCGTGCAGGATTTCGTCATCCTGCTGTTCTCGGTGCGGCGCGACGGCAAATCGCTTACCGAGATGGCAAAGTCTGAAATCGGCCGCGTGGGCGGCGTTGTCGCTTATGTCGCGGTGCTCAGCATTATTGTGATTCTGCTGGCGGTGACCGCGCTCATTGTGGTCAACGCGCTCAAGTCGAGTCCCTGGGGCACGTTCACTATCGCCATGACCATGCCCATCGCGGTATTGATGGGCGTCTATCTGCGCCGCATCCGCCCCGGCAAAGTTCTCGAAACTTCCGTCCTCGGATTTGTTCTTGTCATCGCCGCCATCTTTGGTGGACAGTGGGTTTCGGAAACTCCTTCCTGGGCGGCGGTCTTTACCCTGACCGCTCCGACGCTGGCCGATCCTGATCATCATTTACGGATTCGCCGCCTCGTCGCTGCCCGTATGGCTGCTGCTCGCGCCCCGCGACTACCTGAGCACGTTTGTGAAACTCGGCACGATTGCTCTGCTGGCGCTCGGCATCGTGGCTTTACGGCCATCGCTGCACATGCCGCCGCTGACGCGCTTTGCGGACGGCAGCGGGCCGGTTTTTGCGGGAAAGATCTTTCCCTTCGCGTTTATCACCATCGCGTGCGGCGCCATCAGCGGATTTCATGCCCTGATTTCAGTGGCACCACGCCCAAATTGATTCGCCGCGAAACGGAAACGCGATTCGTGGGCTATGGCGGCATGATGGCGGAGTCGCTGGTGGCGATCATGGCGATGATCGCGGCTTCGGTGTTGCAACCCGGCATCTATTTCGCCATCAACAGCCCCGCCGGCATTGTGGGCCAGGCGCCGGAAGCGGCCGCGACCGCGATCAGTGGCTGGGGATTCCCGGTCACCGCTGCGCAGATGGCAACTCTGGCGCACGCTGTGGGCGAGCAGACGCTGTTCAATCGCACCGGCGGCGCGCCCGCTTTCGCGGTCGGCATGGCGCAGATTTTCTCCAACACTCTTGGCGGACAGGCCGTGATGGCGATCTGGTATCACTTTGCCATCATGTTTGAAGCGCTGTTCATTCTGACCATTCTCGACGCCGGTACGCGCGTCGGCCGCTTCATGTTGCAGGACGCGCTGGGCCACATCTGGAAACCGCTGGGCCGCACCAGTTGGTATCCGTCGATTCTTTTTACCAGCGCGGTGATCGTCGCCGGGTGGGGAAATTTTCTGTGGCAGGGCATCAAGGATCCGCTGGGCGGAATTAATTCGCTCTGGCCGCTGTTCGGCATTTGCAATCAATTGCTGGCGACGGTGGCGCTATGCGTGGCGACCACCATCATCGTGAAAATGGGGCGGGTGCGTTACGCGTTCGTCACGCTGATCACCCTGTGCTGGCTGGTGGCCGTGACGTTTACCGCATCGTGGCACAAGATGTTCGATCCCAATCCGCGCATCGGCTTCCTCACCCACGCCCGTCAACTCGCAGCTGCCGGAGGCAATCCACGGCTGATCTTCAACGATCGCCTGGACGCGGCTGTCACCGGCGTGCTGGTGGTGATGGTGGCCATGATCATCGTGGAATCAGCGGTGGTTTGTCTGCGAATCATTTCTGGAAGCAAGTCTGCTGTGACGAAAGAAGCTCCGTTCGTGATGACAAGACTGGCGGAGGAGCAAGCCATGAGCCCACGATTGTGTTGCGCGGACACTCCTGTCCGCGAAAGGCCGGAAGCGCGAAGAGACAAAGCAAGGGTCAATGCGATTTTGGCGGTGGTCCGTGCGCTCGTTCACCCGCTTATTCGTGGTCCAGCGGCGATGCGCGAGATTTTTGACGAGTCTGCTTACCAACGCTTTTTGGAGCGCAGCCAACTGCAATCATCGGTCAACGCCTATGCTGCGTTTCTGAGAGAAAACGAACAAGCGAAATCGCGGAGACCAAGATGTTGTTGAGCTCCAAGAAGCAGGTCCTTCGCTCCGCTCAGGATGACAAAATCTGAAGGGTGGAGACTGAGGGCTGAATGCTAATTGCTGACTGCTAAATCCTAAGTGCTGATGCTCTCCTGCTACACTTCCCTCCATGCGGGTTCTCGGGATCGACTGCGGCACCGAATACACCGGGTATGGCGTAGTCGATTTGCTCTCCGATAGCGGTACGAATGATCGCCTGGTTTGTATCATCTGCGGCGCGATCAAAGTTTCACCGCGCGACCCAATGCCGACGCGCCTTTCGCTCATCTCGATCGGGCTCCAGGAACTGATCTGCCCGGCACTGCCCTGACCGGGTCGCCATCGAAGACGTTTTCTATTCCGCCAACGTGAAATCGGCCCTGAAACTGGGCCAAGTACGCGGAGTGGCCATGCTGGCGGCCGCTTCGGCCGGACTGGAAGTCGCGGAATACTCGCCGCTATCCATTAAGTCCGCGGTGGTCGGATATGGCCGCGCGGAAAAACATCAGGTCCAGCAAATGGTGACGCGCCTGCTGAATCTCGATCAGATTCCCGAACCCGCCGACGCCGCTGATGCGCTGGCCATTGCCATCTGCCATCTGCACACCGCTGCGACCAACGAACGGCAGATTCCTAAACACGAAGCTCATAAAACCGAGAACCGGCACCAAGCAGCACGGCGCTGACAGGCAATTTCCTGGCCAGCGGACACGTCAGTCCGGTTACCTCCGTCGTAGTCCTGAATCCGCTGCGCACTGTGCCACTCGTTAGTGCATCTGGGGCTGACTTCGGGCGACTCTCAAGCTATCCTGATACGACTTCAAACAAACCACCGCGCCTTCCGCAGGAAGACTGCAGCGCGAAAAACATACACTGAGGAGATCAATGAGCCTTCCCCGTCTCGTGTCTGGTGTCATCGTTACTCTTCTCTTGCCCGCAACCGCAATGCACGCCGCCAAGACTGCTTCCTGCACCTTCGACACGTTTTCCGCGCCCTCGGGCTATACCTTGAGCACGGTTGACGGAGTGAGTGACGACGGCACCGTGGTTGGCCAGTTGGAAGACAACAAAACGCTGGATTTGGTGGGCTTCTCGTACTCGGCCAGCGGAGTTTTCACCGAGTACTCGGCGCCGAAATCCTTAACCACATGGTTTTACGGACGCAATGGCAGCGCCGTCAACGCCGGTTCCTATCAGGACAGGAAGTTGCCCGAACACATTCATGGATTCCTGCTACAAGACGGCCAGTTCACCGCCGTCAACTATCCCAACGCTCCTAATACCTGGCTGTTCGACGTCAACCAACAGGGAGTCGTGGTCGGCAGCTACAGTGCGGGTTCATCTGTAACCAAGGGATTCATGCTGGTGAACGGGCAATACACCACCATCGCCTATCCCAAAACGCAGGCAACCTATGCCTCGGCCGTCAATAACAACGGCGCGGTGGTTGGAGCCTACGGCACCGGCTTTGTCATGCAACGGCTTTCTCTGGCAAAACGGTAAGTTTACGACCATCAATTACCCGGACTCCAAGTATGGAACGGTTCTGAACGGGATCAACAATTCCGGCGTTATTGTGGGCAATCATGTGTCGGCCGATAAAAGCTTTGGCGTCATCTACGAAAATGGAGCCTTTGAGAACATCGTCTACACCGGCGCCCACTACACCATGGCCGGCGGCATCAACAACAACGGCCTGATCTCGGGCCAGATTTTCTTCAAGGGCGGCAGCAGCATCGGGTATACGGCGGTGTGCAAGTAGCGGTTAGCCGTTAGCTCGTAGCTTTTAGCTTGGAGCCAAATGGGGACGCGTTGGGACGGACGCACTGGTCCGTCCCGGCGAAGTGGAGCTGGGCGTAGCCAGCTCCTCCCCTTGACACCTCTCGCCGCCATCCCCAATCATTACAGCGGCCCATGTCCCGCTCATTTCAGACGGTCTGCCTGCTGATTCTTTCTTCGATCCTCGCCTTTCCTCAAACTGATTCTCCGGCACCAGCCGTCGTTACCTTCGCGCTTGATTTTCCCACCTCCGAGCCTGAGCACTACTCGATTCGCGTGCAATCGGATGGCGCGGCTCGCTACCAGTCGAGCGGGCGGCTACCCGGTGATTCCGGCCGGGATCGATGCGCGTGACGACGCTTCTCGCGAGACCGATTCTCGCGACACCGACAAGTTCGACCTCGACTTCGCGATCACGGCGGAAACGCGTAAGAAAATCTTTCGATCTGGCGGCCAAGGCCGGTTATTTCAAGAACGACGTCGCCTCCCATCACAAGGGCATGGCCTTTACCGGACAAAAGACGCTTAGTTACATGGACGCGCAGCGCAGCGGTGAATGCACCTACAACTACTCCACCGTCCCAGCGGTACAGGAGCTGACCAGCCTGCTGCAGCGCCTTTCGGCCACGCTCGAATTCGGACATCGCCTGCAGTACGATCGCCGCTACCAGAAGCTTGCGCTCGACGAAGAACTGAAGCGGATGGAGGAAATGGCCGGCAGCAATCAACTGGCCGAGGTCGGGGCGATTCGGTCGATCCTCGATCAGATCATCGCGGATCCGTCGGTGATCAATGTAAGCCGCGCCCGAGCGCAGCGCCTGCTGGAGCAGGCAGGCGTGCACTAAAGGTGCGCTGCAAATGCTGAATGCTGAGCGCTTCCTTACTCCACGATAATTCCCGCATAACCCACAACGGACACGTAATCGCCGGAGACCTCGCCCGAGGTTGCGTATTTGACGAGCGTGGCCTCCGTCGCGCCCAGAAGCTTGGCTGCGGTCAGCATGACAACAGTCGGGCCGAAGCCGCACATGGAGATGTTCTCGTTCATCACCACGTCCCAGAGTCCGCGCGCATCCATGGCCAACACATGTTCGATGGCTTTGTGATCTTTTACGCGCGTGACAGCGTCGGATTCGTAGTGGTTCATGTCGCTGGAGGCGACAATCAGAACTTTTTTTCTTCCCTGCGGAGATCACGTCCGCCAGCGCTTCGCCCAATCTGCGGAGCACCTCAAAGTTGCTGGTACCGACCGCGATCGGGACGATGTGTAGTTCCGGCTGTTGCGTTTGCAGGAAAGGCAGCTGGACTTCGATGGCGTGTTCGCTGCGGTGCGCGGCGCTGTCCTCTTGCAGGCCAGGGAAGCGACGCAGCAGTCGATCGCTGAGATCCGCGTCCGCCGCCACTTGACCCAGCGGAGTCTGCCACGTCGTGTTGGCCATGACCGCGAGCGGACGTCCCTTGCCGGTGTGGTTGGGGCAGAGAATTACGCAGTGCTGAGGGATCTTCAGTCGCGAGTACACAGCTCCCGCGACTCCGCCGGAGTAGATGTATCCCGCGTGGGGAGCGACGCATCCGATGGCGGCGATGGGGGCGGCGCCACGGCCGGTCGAAGTATACTCTCGAACTTCGCGCAGCAATTCCTTGGCGTCGCTCGGATAAAACCGGCCGGCGACTGCGGGAGTACGTACGGTTAACGTCATCAGTGGCCTCCTCGCGGAGACTTGAGCAGACTGCTCGCGGACAAGAGTGTCCGCGCCACACAAGAACCAAATTATGAACTGCTGTCGCTGAGCGCGCGAAACAACGCAGCGGTTCTTTCCAGCGGCAGGGCTTCGGCGCGAATTGCAGGTTTCACGCCACTCTTCGCCAACGCGGCGCGCAGCCGGCCTTCATCGTACGCCGTCTTCAGATTGTTCCAGAGAGTTTTGCGTTTCTGCCCAAAGCAAAGTTTCAGGAATGCAATGAACTCGGCCTCCGGAACTCGCAGCGACTCTAGCTTAGGCTTGATGGTGATTCGAACCACGCTGGAGTGAACTTTCGGCGGCGGAGAAAACGCTGCCGGCGGAAGCGTGAACAGCGATTCAACGCGACCATACAGCTGTGCTGTGGCTGAAAGCAGGCCATAGTCGCGCGTTCCAGCCGATGCTGCCAGGCGATCGGCTACTTCTTTCTGCACCATGATGACGATGGTCGAAAAATAGCGGTGATATTCCAGCAGGCGCAGCAGAATGTCAGACGTGATGTAAAACGGCAGGTTTCCCACGACTCGTGCCGGTTCGGGCGCGAAGTTGAGTCCGGTACGCAGGCTGCCGGGCTTGGCTCCGAAGACGGTGTCGAGTTCGATCTTCAGCATATCGCCTTCGATAATTTCAACATTGGAATGCATGTTGAATTTCATTCGCAGTTGCGCGGAGAGAACGCGATCCAATTCGATGGCAATCAGACGCCGCGCCTTCCGCGCCAGCAAATCGGTGAGCGCGCCGCGGCCGGGGCCGATCTCAAGCACGGTGGCTTCAGAAATGTCGCCGAGGGCTTCTACAATGCGCTGAGCTGCCGCCTCGTTCGTCAGAAAATGCTGCCCCAGTTTGGGCTTGCGTGAACTCGTTGGTGCGGTGGCGCCCTTGGGCACGTTGACCCTCTTTCTTTCCGGCCTTTCCGGCTTTAGACTGGCGGGGTTCTTTTTCTACAGAAGTTTAATCATAACGTGAGCGGGGCTTGTCGGGTTCTCGCTCAGGAGGCTCCTTCGCAATGCATATCGCTTTCGCGGCGTCCGAGTGCGTTCCTTTTTCAAAAACTGGCGGACTGGCCGACGTGGTCGGCGCGTTGCCGCGTGCACTGGCTGCTTTGGGACATACGGTCAGTGTCTATGTTCCGCGTTATCGCCAAACCAAACTTGCCGATCCGCAGACGGTGGTGCGCAGCATCACCATTCCTTTTGACGACAAATATCGTTTCTGCTCGGTGGTGCAGGCGGGAACGAATACGCCCGCTGGAGTTAAATTTTATTTTGTGGATTATCCGCCCTACTTCGATCGCGACGGGCTTTACGGAAGCCCGGCCGGCGATTATCCCGATAACGCCGAGCGCTTCGCGCTGTTCTCGCGGGCGGTGCTCGAAGCCTCGAAGATTCTGGGAGTGCCGCATGTGTTTCATTGCCACGACTGGCAGTCTGCGCTGGTGCCGGTGATGTTGCGCACGCTCTACGCGGAAGATCCAGCGTTTCGCGAAGTTGCGACGGTTTTCACCATCCACAACCTGGGATATCAGGGTTTGTTCGCGCCTGACACTTTGCCGCTGCTGATGCTGCCCTGGGACTTGCTGACGATGTCGAAGATGGAATTTTTCGGGCAATTGAATTTCCTGAAGGGCGCGCTCGTATTCTCGGACTACGTCACCACGGTCAGCAAGAAATACAGTCAGGAAATTCAGACCACGGAATATGGATTCGGACTGGAAGGAGTGCTGCGCGACCGAGCGGCGACAGTGAGCGGCATTCTGAATGGTGTGGACTATGACGAATGGAATCCGCAGACCGACAAGTTCATCGCGGCGAAATATTCGCCGCAGGATTTAAGCGGCAAGCTGCAATGCAAGAAGGATTTGCTGAACTCCTTTGGCATCACGAATGTTGATTCCAATTCCAAGGTACCGGTGATCGGCATAGTTTCGCGCTTCGCCGCGCAGAAGGGCTTCGACCTGATTGCGCAGATCGTGGACAGGTTGGTGCGCGAGGACATGATCATGGTCGTGCTGGGATCAGGCGACAAGTTGTTTGAAGAAATGTTTCAGCGGCTCAACCGGCAGTTTCCGAACAAGATTGCGGCCAAGGTCGCGTTCGACAATGCGATCGCACACAAGATAGAAGCGGGCGCGGACATGTTTCTGATGCCCTCGCGCTACGAGCCTTGCGGGCTGAACCAGATTTACAGCCTGAAGTATGGGACCGTTCCTATCGTGCGGGCGACGGGCGGGCTGGATGACACCATCGAGCCCTGGGATGCGCGCACGGGCAAGGGCACGGGGTTCAAGTTCTCCGACTACACGGGCGAGGCGCTGCTAGCGACCGTCAAGCAAGCATTGCTCGCCTATCGGGATCCATCGTCGTGGCAGGCGCTGATGCGCAACGGTATGAGCCGCGATTTTTCCTGGAGCGCGTCGGCGCGGGAGTATGGCAAGATCTATGATCGGGTGCGGCATCTGCGGAGTGCGGAAGTGGGCGCCGCGCCAACACCGGATCTGAAAAAAGAGCCGGTGCTGGGTTAGTGTCTGTAGTTAGCGATCTGTAGTTAGCGAGCTGTAGATCGAAGATCGAGGACAGGTTGTGTGCAAGACTATTCGCGCTTTAGAATTCCGGCGCGGCGGAGGCGCGTAAATCATGGCACTTGACATGGACAAGCTCAATGCTTTCATCGGGCGGTTCGTCGGAGATCTCGGGGCAGCGGTACATGCGGGCATGGTGGTGATTGGCGAGAGACTGGGGCTGTACAAAGCGCTGGCTGCTCGTCCCATGACCTCGGGTGAGCTTGCGGCTAACACCGGAACCGATGAGCGCTACGTGCGGGAGTGGCTTTCGTCGCAGGCGGCGGGGGGCTACGTTACCTACGATGAGAAAACAAACAAGTTCAGTCTGAGCGAAGAACAGGCCTTCACGCTGGCAAATGAAGACAGTCCGGCGTATCTGCCGGGGGCGTTCCAACTGGCGCTGGGGTCGCTGGCGGCGGTTCCGCGAATTGCCGACTCGTTTCGCAACGGAGCGGGGATGGGCTGGCACGAACATGACGAGGGTGTGTTTCACGGGTGCGAAAAGTTTTTCCGGCCGGGCTATGCCGCCAATCTGGTGAGCTCATGGATTCCCGCGCTGCATGACGTCAAGAAAAAACTCGAAGCCGGTGCGCGAGTGGCTGATGTGGGCTGCGGGAAAGGCGCTTCGACAATACTGATGGCCAAGGCGTTCCCAAAATCTCACTTTTTCGGGTTCGACTACCACGATCAATCGATCGAAGGAGCGCGCGAATCGTCCCGGCGCGAGGGTGTTGCGGACCGGGTCACGTTCGAGGTGGCCAAGGCAAAGGGCTATCCGGGAAAAGACTACGACTTCGTCGCTGTTTTTGACTGTCTGCACGACATGGGAGACCCGGTCGGAGCCGCCGCGCATGTTCTGAGTACACTGCGAAAAGACGGAACGTGGATGATCGTGGAACCATTCGCGAATGACGAATTGAAGGACAACCTTAACCCTGTGGGCCGAGTTTACTACTCGTTCTCGACGTTGCTGTGCACGCCTTGTTCACGATCACAGGAAGTTGGATTGTGCCTGGGCGCGCAGTCCGGAGAAGCCCGCATCCGAGAAGTGGTCACCAAAGCCGGTTTCACTCGTTTTCGGCGGGCCGCGGAGACTCCTTTCAACATCGTTTACGAAGCTCGTCCCTAGGCGCGACCGGCCGTGGACCGTCGCACGAGCCACCGCCCGACCTGCGCCCGATAGGCCTGGTATTCAGAGCCGAACAGGCGCGAGAGGGTGGGCTCCTCATACGACACGATGAAGACGTGGGAGACGAGAAGGAACACGACTGCGTATCCGAACAACAGAGCTGAACGATAGAAGAGCGCGGCGCCACTGAGCGCTATTGCGGCTCCGATGTACATCGGATTGCGTACGTACCGATAGGGACCTTTGACCACCAGTTTGCGGGGAGGATCGAAGGGCGCGGGGGTTCCGCGACCGATCAGGGCAAACGTCAAGATGCACCACAGGGCAATCGTTCCTCCCGCCACGGCCACAATAATACCGGCATACTCGACGGCGCCAAGTTGGGCCGGCCTGACGATGCCGGATCGTTCCAGGATCTGTCCCGGCACGAAAATCAGCAGGAGGCCGATAAAGAGCGTCGCGTAGGTAACAGCCCTGGCTAGGATGAACATTGGAGCCTCCGGCATCGGCCGCGCACTAACGTTGCCCGACAACCTAACACGAAACTGCTTTGTGTTTCACTTTTATGGGTCACGGCCAATCGCGGTACACTTTTCCCAGGCATTCCGAACTCCGATGACCACCCCCGCGCGGCGCACCATCTTTCACGTTGATATGGACGCGTTCTTCGTCTCCGTCGAAGAACTCTTTGACCCGTCGCTGAAGGGCAAGCCGGTGGTGGTGGGCGGCCAGCGTGACGAGCGCGGAGTGGTCTCAGCAGCGTCCTACGCGGCGCGGAAATTTGGCGTGCACTCGGCCATGCCGCTGCGGACGGCGGCGAAGCTTTGTCCGCAGGCTATTTTTGTGAATGGGCATCCGGAGCGCTATCGCGAATATTCCGGGAAGGTGCATGAAGTACTCGGCCACTTTTCTCCGCTGGTCGAGATGGCATCGGTGGACGAGGCGTACCTCGACATGACCGGCACCGAGCGCCTGCATGGACGGCCGCTGCGTTCGGCGCATCAACTCCACGCGGCGATGAAGTCGGCAACACAATTAAACTGCTCGATTGGGATCGGCACTTCGCGGCTGATTGCGAAAGTTTCTTCCGCCAAGGCCAAGCCGAATGGAGTGCTCTGGGTGCTGCCCGGACAAGAGGCGAAGTTTCTCGCGCCGCTTGCGGTCGGAGACATTCCCGGTGTGGGCAAGGTGATGGAGCAGAAGCTGCACGCCATCGGCATTCAAAAAGTGGGTGACCTGGCGCGGCTCGAAGACCGCGATCTGGAGAATCGTTTCGGAAAATGGGGGCTGGCGCTGGCAGGGAAGTCGCGTGGCGAGGACGCCGGTGGGTGGTTCGACAATGAGGTCGGAGAAAATGTCGACCCCAAGTCGATCAGCCACGAGCACACGTTTAATGAAGATACGGGCGACGCCGAGCGCTTGCAATCGACGCTGATGCGGCTCAGCGAGATGGTCGGACGGCGATTGCGGGAGGGCGGGTATTTCGCGCGCACGCTTCAGTTGAAATTGCGCTACAAAGACTTTACGACCATCACACGAGCGCATTCGCTGGAGAAGCCGACGCAGATGGATCACCAGATTTTCGAACAGGCGCGGCGGCTGTTCTTCGACAACTGGAAGCCAGGGGCGGCGGTGCGGCTGCTGGGAGTGCAAGCGTCGAATTTCGAATCGGGCTCATCAACCTTACAACTTGATCTGCTGGAGCCCTCGCGAGACCAGCGCTGGCAGAAGGCTCTGGCCGCCGCCGACCATGTGCGCGACAAGTTTGGGGAATCGGCTATCGGCCTGGCAAGAGGGATGAAAGGCGGATTCCGTGAGCGTGTACACGAAAATCCGGCGGCGCTGCCGGGCAAACACCCGAAGAAGCCCGAAGTTTGATATACCTCTGCAATCAGACCTCTCACCTCTGACCTTACGAAATGTATTCGCGGATGTATTCGTCGCGCGATGTGGCAAGCTGGTGGGCGTCGCCATCGAAAATTACTTTGGAGTTACGCAGAATCAGGAAACTCATCGGCACTTCGCAATGCTGTCCTTTGGGCAGGACGACCACCTGGTTGGTGGCCTTGTCGAACTGATGCGTCGCCAGGGTGAAAGCGTCCTGAAGGCGGTGAGTCACCAGGAGGGCGCTGGTCTTGTACACATCGCGTTGTTTCATGATGAGGTCAACGATGGTGTTTGAGGTCACGGGGTCGAGTCCACCGGTAGGGGAGTCATAGAGCAGCACCTCGGGCTCGGTGACGATGGCGCGAGCGATGGCGACGCGTCTTCTCATGCCGCCTGAAAGTTCCGAGGGACGCATGTCGTAGGTACGTTCCAACTCCACGAAGCGGAGCACCTCGCGGACCCGCCGCTCGATTTCCTCGGCCGGGGGTGCCTTCTTCCATCATGCGGAACGCGACATTTTCGTAAACCTTGAGCGAATCGAAGAGCGCGCTTTCCTGGAACACGATGCCCACTCGCCGGCGCAGTTCGAAGAGTTGCTGTTCCGTCATGCTGGTCACCTCCTCGCCCAGCACGAAATGCGGCCGCTGTCGGGCCGCATCAGTCCCATGGCCAGCTTGAGGAGTGTGCTTTTGCCGGACCCGGCGACGCCGAACAGGGCCTTGGTTTCTCCGTGCGCCAGTTTGAACGAAATGCCATCGAGCACGACTTTCTCGTCGAACGCGATGGAAACGTTGTCGAACTCGATGGCGTACTCGGACATGCTGGTAATTGCCGACGCTGAATTTTCGAGGGGCAGAGTGGGAGCCGGCATAGCGTGTCTTTTTACCTGTAACCTACCTGTAACCGAAAATTGCGAAGATCAACTTGGTAACGAAGAAGTCCACCACCAGGATCAGCACGGACGCGGCCACGACGGCCTGGGTGGTGGAACGGCCCACTCCCTGGGTTCCGCCACGGGTGGATATGCCGTAGTAGCAGCCAACGGTGGAGATGATGAACCCGAACAGGACGGGCTTGATGAGGCCGGTGAAGACGTCGCGGAAGACCAGGATCTGCCAGACCGAGGTCCAATACTGGCGCGAGTTGAGGCCGAATATCAGAGTGCGCGACCGCGTAGCCGCCGATCAGGCCGAGCAGATCGGCAATGATGGTCAGGAAAAACAACATGAAGGCAGTGGCGCCGATGCGTGGCGTGATCAGCTTCTTGGTGGGGTCGGTGCCGAGGGCCCGCATGGCGTCGATCTGCTCGGTGACGATCATCGAGCCCAGTTCGCTGGCCATACCGGAGGCGTTGCGTCCGGCGACCATCAGGCCGGTGATGAGCGGGCCGAGTTCGGTGACCATGCCGATCGAGACAAGTTGGCCGATGAGGGTGATCCCGCCGAATCGCTGCAAGGTGCTGGCTGCGTTCAGGGCCAACAGAGCGCCGACGGAGAGTCCGGTGAGGATAACGATGGGCAGGGAGCCGACGCCGATCAGATCCGCTTGTTGCAGCATGTCGCCCATGTAGAGCGGGACGGCGGAAGAAATTCGCGACGGATTGCGCGGAAAGAAGGGTGTATTCCTGAACCGCCAGGGCAACGTCTTTGGCGACTTCAATCGGCGATACGAGTTCGAGTTCGAGGGCCATGCCTGGTCAAGAAACGTCGGGTAGCGGAAATCCGCTCAAGGAACTATAGCAGAGCGCAAAAGAGCGGCAAACCGATTCCAGCGGTGCCCCCCAACGTGGGCTCTTGCTCGCTACTCCCGGCTCTTCTTCTTGATCTCAATCGCCAGGCGTTTGATTTTCTGATTCAGAGTGGAGAGCGGGACGTGGAAGTGTTCCGCGGCCTCGGTCTGGTTCCAGCCACATTTCTCCAGCATGTCGATAATGATCCGCCGCTCGCAGTCTTCCATGATGGTGAACAGCGTGGCCCCCGCGCTGGCGTCCAAAGCCGGAACCATGTTGCCGCGGCCTACGATGTGGTCGGGCAGCAGGTCGGTCCCGATGTCGGTGTCAGAAGACAGCACCACGGCGCGTTCGATTGTATTTTCGAGCTCGCGGACGTTGCCAGGCCAGGGATAGCTCATCAGCGGGCGCAAGGCCTCGGTGGTGATGCGGCGGCTGGGGCGGTCATTTTCCTCGCAATACTTTTGCAGGAAGTGTTGCACCAGCAGCGGAATGTCCTCGCGGCGCTGCCGCAGCGGCGGCAGATCGAGGCTGATCACGTTGAGGCGGTAGAACAAGTCTTCACGGAACTTGCCTTCACGGACCATCTGGCGGAGATCGACGTTGGTGGCGGCGATGATGCGCACGTCCACCTGAATTTCCTGAACGCCGCCCAGATGCATGAACTTGCGGTCCTGCAATACGCGCAGAATCTTGCTCTGCGTGTCCATGCTCATGGTGCCGATTTCGTCGAGGAAAAGCGTGCCGCGGTCGGCAACTTCGAACAGTCCCTTCTTGGACACGACGGCGCTGGTAAAGGCGCCTTTGACGTGCCCGAATAAAGTGGATTCGAGCAGATCGGCGGGCGTGGAGCCGGAATTGACGGGCACGAAGGGCCGGTCGCGCCGGGTGGAATTCAGGTGGATCGCTTTGGCGATCAGTTCCTTGCCTGTCCCGCTTTCGCCTTGCAGCAGTACGGTGGAGCGGCTGGGCGCCACCTGCGCGACCAGATCGAAAATCTTGAGCATGGGCTCGCTTTTGCCCACGATGTGCTCAAAGTTGTAACGCTGCTTGAGGGCGCGCTTCAGTTGAATGTTTTCTTCTTCCGCGCTCTGGCGGGCGACGGCTGCGCGCACGTCGGCCAGCAATTTCTCGTTGTCCCACGGTTTCTGGATGAAGTTGGTGGCGCCTGATTGCATGGCGCGGACCGCGTTCTCCACCGTTCCGTAGGCGGTGATCATGATGACGGCCTGCTGCGGATGCAATAGGCGAATCTCGGAGAGTACTTCCATCCCGTTCTTGTCGGGCAAAGCCAGGTCGAGCAGGACCACGTCGAAAGTGGATTCGCCAATCTGCCCCAGACCTTCCCGTCCGCTGGCGGCGACGACCACGCTGTAGCCCTCGAGTTGAAGCAGAGTCTCGAGCGACTCGCGGATTTCCGCTTCGTCGTCAATGATGAGGATCTTGCCCGCATTTTGCGGCGCGTGCTCCGGCGTGCTGCGGCGCGCGACTGGCGTTAACTCAGATACTGCTAACTCAGACATGAACTGCCTTCCTGATTAACGGGAAGTCCAGAGTGAAGGTCGTGCCTTCGCCCGGGCGGCTCTCCACGCGGATGTTGCCCGCGTGTTCCTGGATGATGCCGTAGGTGACGGAAAGTCCAAGACCGGTGCCGCGACTCTGGCCCTCCGCGGGCGCCGTCTTGGTAGTGAAAAATGGATCGTAGATGCGGTGAATGTGTTCCTGGGCAATACCCGAGCCGGTGTCGGAGACGCGAACGCTGACGAGTTCGCCATTCAGCGTCGCGACGTTCAGCACTCCGCCCCCAGCCATCGCATCCTTGGCATTCAGGAACAAATTCAGAAACACCTGCTGCAGGCGTCCGGCATTGCCCTGAATCAACGGGAGGTTTTCGTGGAGTTCGGACTGCACCTGAATCTGCGCGACTTTGAACTGATGCTCGAGCAACGCGAGCGTATCGGCGATCACTTTGTTCAGGCTGATTTCCGTCAATTCCGTGCCGGTGGTGCGCGAGAAATTCAGCAGGTTGTTGACGATCTCCGAAGCACGGAACGTCTGCTTGGTGATTTTTTCGAGCACGGCCGCTTTCTGCGGATCCGACTGCAGCTGCTTCGCCAGCATTTGCGTGTAGGAGGAGATCACTGCCAGCGGCGTATTCACTTCGTGCGCCACGCCCGCGGCCAGCAGTCCGATGGAAGAAAGTTTGTCGGCCTGGGTAAGCTGGACTTCAAGCTCAATTCTCTCGGTGATGTCGTCCATGATCACCAGCCGCCCGACCACGCTGAAGTTGCGGGTGACCAGCGGCGCCATGGCCACGTTGACAATGCGCGATTCGCCGTTGGGAGTGATGAGCCGGAACTTGTAAAGATTGTGGATACCGGGATTCTGCCGGACGCGGAAGAACTCCTCGACGAAAGCGGCCGGAAATACCTCGCTCAACGAACGCCCAACCACCTGCCAGCGGGGCTGCGCGTACATGACTTCCATCTGCGAGTTCCAGGATTCGACGCGGTCCTGCAGGTCCACGGCCATCACGCCGACGTTGATGGACTCAACGATGTTTTCGTTGAAATCCTTGAGCCGTTCGTACTCGGTAACCTTCTGTTCAAGTGACGCATACAGGCGCGCGTTCTGGATGGCGATGCCGATGTATCCTGCCAGCGCCTCGAGCAATTCGACATCTTCGCTGGAAAGGAAGTCGCCTTCCATGGTCTTTCCCAGTCCGAGGAAGGCGATGGTTTTTTGCCGCGCGTGGCAGGGAATGTAGTAGTTCAGATCGAGCCGTCCGATGGCCTCTCGGGCGGTGCCGTTCTCGCGCGGCAACTGGCGCGTGTTTTCGAAGAAGACGTGCCCGGCAGCGTCCTCGATTCGTGGCTTCGCTAGAAACGAGAGGTCGAGACCGGTGACGTGGGCGATGCCAAACGACTTCGACAATTCGAAGCGCGTGGAGTCCGCATTGGCGAGAAAAATCGCGATGCGGTCTACAAGCAGGGTGCGGGCCAGCCGGTCGACGAGCGAAGAAAGCATCTTGTCGAGGTCGGTCTCGGAACTTAACTCGCGTCCGAATTCGATCAGGGTGCGCCGGTAGTCATAGCCGGTCCGGAAGAAGAACTGGTCGAGTTTTTCCTGAATCCATTTGCGCACCGGGTCGAATAGCAGGGCGGTGACCACGACGGCGACCACCAGCCCGTAAGGCCCGGAGCTGGGCACGCGTGTGTGCACCAGTTCGGCAATCGCTGCCACGGCGGCAAAGTAAGCTCCCACGATGGCTGCCGCCGCCAGCGTATAGGCCATGCCGCGCTTGAAGATCAGGTCCACGTCCATCAAGCGGTAGCGGAAGATGGCGTAGCCAAAAGTCAGCGGCAGCAGTCCCAGCGAGAGCACCGAGACTTTCATGGTGGGCGACGGCATCACTCCGAGCACGTACGGCAGAACGTAAAAAAGGGTGAACGGGGTTATGGCGAGAATTGTGCCGCGGGTAATCCACTTGAGCTGCTGGCGCAGAATCGGTGTGGTGGCCCGGCGGTAGTTGGTCCAGAGAACGGCCGCCGCCGAGACGAAGAAAATCGTCAGATAAGCCCAGTGCAGCCGCTCCAGATTGAAGAGCAGCGAGGCGCTGGCCTTCACGTATTCGAGCGCCAGAATCTGTATTGCGAGCAGGACTGCTCCCGGCAGGTAGAGCAGCGGAATCGCCCCGCGATGTTTGCTGACAAACTCCCGCCGCTCCGGAAACGTCAATACGAAGTGCAGGAACAGGGCCGGCTGGAGTAGCCACGCCACTTCATTGGCCCAGAAGACGCTCCAGTCAAAAGCGTTGAACTTGCCGGTGTAGTGCAGAGAGTAGAAGACGAACGAAACCAGACAGAAGATGTAGAAATGGGTGGAGCCGACCGCCGTCCAGCGGCGCAGCAGAACATAAAGCCCGATGCCCAGGTAAATGAGTGCGATCAGCCGCAGCCAATCGTTCATGGAGCGCTCGGCCGGAACCAGCACGACTTCCACGTCGAGCGGAACCGAGCCCCGGATGAGCGAATAGGTCGCCTTCGACCAGACGCCGGAGTCGTAGAGACGGTGGGTCACCGCTGCCGCAGTATTGACGGCGCGTCCGTTGATGCTGACCACCTCGTCGCCGCGGCGGACACCGGCACGTTCGGCTGGCCCGTTTGGCTCCAGCCGATCGGCCACCAGGTGGCCGTTCCGCTCCATCCACCAGGCGCCGTCGTCGGGAATCGCGGACTGGTGCTCAATTTTGTAGTTGAAACCGGCGAACAGAACTGCGGCTACTGTCAGGAGGGTCAGCAGGATGGCGGTAAACCGAGCCTCAAATTCGCGGTTCATGGGCTGGGGCGGCTGCACGGCGGCGCGGCCAGATACTCGTCGCCGTTCAGGTATAAGCAACTTCACTGCCACCCTCCAATCCCGCTTAGTGCCTGTAAGTCGCGTCCATAGAGCGACTTCCACAATTATAAAGAGGATTAGGGATAGTGGCTATGAATTATGGAAGGTAGCTTCTGCTTTTCGGGATGTCATAGGGCGGTGGGAAGCGCGCGGGAAGAGGGTTTGGGAGCTAGGTAAGCATGAGGGAGCGAGCGGATATGGTGGTTGGCCTGGTGCTGACGTGAAGTGAATGGTGACGTGCCCAAACCCTTATTTGGTGTTAGAGGGGTCCGAAAACCTTCCCCGATTTCCGAACCCCTCACTTACTGGGCTCATCCTGACTCGGCTAGGAGAGGTGAGCAAATCCCGCAAGTGAGTGTGATCATGCGCCTGATTTCGGGAAACGTCCATGGAGCCAGTCATGAAGCCGTCTGAATTGATCTGAAGAAATTTATCGTCCCTTGCTTGACACGGCAGGCCGGGCAGAACAGAATTTCTACGCGCCCTTTGAGAGCGGATGAGAGCGGATTCAGGTGTGGGGACGGGTGTCTCGCCCGCGCTTACAGTAATCGCTCAGGAGTTGTGCCTTGCCCGATAAGAAGATCCGCTTCGACGATTTCGAACTCGATTACGGCCGTTTTCAGCTCTCCCGCTGCGGCCGCCTGGTCAAGCTGGAGGGCCTGCCGCTGCAATTGCTCATGTTCGTGGTGGAGAAACGCGGCCAGATGGTCACGCGAGAAGAAATCTCCGCAGCCCTGTGGAGCAAGGATGTATTCGTTGACGTCGAGCAGGGAATCAATACCGCCATACGGAAGATTCGACGCGCCCTGGCGGACGACGCCGACGAACCGCAGTATCTGCAGACAGTCGTGGGACGAGGCTACCGCTTCGTCGCGCCCACGCTTGAAGACGATGGCACCGGATCGGGCCAGGCATTGACGGTTTCCGCCGAAGATCTGGGACGAGCCATTATGACGGCAGCTGGCTTAGATCCTGACAATCCTAAGGGAAACTCCTAAGCTCCGCAGCCGGTCCCCAGCGATCCTAAGAGCTGAGCTTATCCGCCCCTAGGCAACGATTGCCGAAGTTATTTGGCCACAGAAAACGTGGTCCAGGGATACGCATCCATATCGCGCAACAGGCCTTGCTCCCAGTCAAATTCCGGATGCTCGCGCAGATGCTCTTGCGCCTTGAAATTCTTGCCGCAGGCATGGCCGGCGGCCGCGGAGAATGACATTTGGGTCACCATCGTGGCGTCGGCTACCTTGTTCTGCACCGCGCCGGCAATCCCGAAAGGCGGCTGCCAGGGCTGGGAGCCGCGCGCCGACAGATCGATGTGTCCATCGAGAGTGCGCTCGCTGGCTTCTTCTTTCTTGGAGAAGGTATCGTAGTGGTCCGCCAGGAAACGCTGAGCGGCGCTACGTCAATCTTGCCCTTGTTCTCGGCCATCAATTGTTCCCAGCGGACGTGGCGGGCGTTGGCGCTCGCGCTCATGTCCTTGGGATTGAAGTCCGTTTCCTCGCGGATGAGTTTCTCGTTGACCGGGAAATTGGAGCCGACGATATACCCGTCTTTCTTGCGTTCCAGGGTCACGTTTTTCAAGCCCAGTTCGAGGCTGGCGATTTCGTTCGTCTTTACGTCGGCGAGCAAGCCAGTTGTTGGCGTAGCCGCCGTTGTTGCCTTCTTTCATGATGCGGGCAAAGTCGTCGATCGATTTGGAATACTGAGCCGCCTTGCGCGCCCGCACAAATTCCGGAATCCCGGCCGGGTCATAGCCGGAGAAGCCGCCGATGGTCGTTTCGGTGATCACGATTCCGTCCGCAGTTGAGGACGAAATCGTCGGCGCTGTGGATGAACCCCGGAAGTCCGTCCATCAACATGCGGCTGCCCTTGGCGGGAACGATGTCGAAAATGATGGTCCAGCGCTGGCCATCGAGATAACTTGTCCAGTTGTTGTGCGCGATGACGATCTTGCCATCTTTGGTGTAACTGCCGGTCGCGACAAACGCGCTGCAATGCTCCGGCGCAACCAGTCGACGCCGCCGATTGAATGCCGTGCTCCTTGTCGTATTGCTTGACGTAGTATTCCCACTCCTCGGCGCCGTTGAGTGCGACCACATCCCACAGGTCCAGCTTCACGCCCTTGGCGTTGGCGCCGTCCGCGATGCCTTGCAACTCCTCGCGATACTCCTGATCGATGCGCGGCCACATCATGTTGCGCGCGGCATCGCGAAAAAACTGCCAGTCTTTATTGTTGTCGTGCGTCTCCTCAAGCATGGTGACCTTGAGCATGTCGTCGATTTCCGGGGCCAGCAGGTAGCCGTGCTGGAAGCCGATGTCGGCGGGCTGGCCCTCTAGGTGAACGAAGGTCCAGCCATTCTTTTCAGGCAGGCGAAAGGCGGGCTTCAGTCGAGGATCGCTGGCTGAAATTTGAGTTGCGTTCGCGCCAGCGCGGGCACGGCAATCGCGATAAGGAAACAAACGAGCAACCACATGATGCGGGCAGCAGTTCGTAGCATGGACACCCCACAAGAATGGCTCAATTGTAGCAGGCCAGAATCTCACCACGGAGACACAGAGGCACAGAGAAATTCAAGGGATGAAAAAACCTTGTTTTTCGCAGGTATGAAGGTCTTCTCCATGACTCCGTGTCTCCGTGGTGGTTTTCGCTCGGGATGGGACCCCGCAATCGCGTCTTCGCCGTCGGCCGTTCTAAAATGTAACTATGTCTCGCCTGGAACAAATCGTCGATCTCGAAAAGCGTTTTCTTCTCCCCACCTACAATCGTTACCCGGTAGGCTTTGAGCGCGGCAAAGGAGTTTTCCTCTACGACTTCGAGGCAAGAAATATCTCGACTTCGTGGCCGGACTGGGCGTCAACGCGCTGGGCCATGCTCATCCACGGATCGTGAAGACCATTCGCGAGCAGGCGTCCCGCCTCATTCATATTTCGAATCTCTATTACAACGAATATCAGGGACAGCTCGCCGAGCGTCTCTGCCAGCTTTCGGGGCTTGACCGCGTTTTCTTCTCGAACAGCGGCACGGAGGCGATGGAAGGCGCCATCAAGCTGGCGCGCCTCGCCGGGCACAAAGCTGGAGGTGAGGCGAAATCACAACTGGTGGCGTTGCAAGGGTCGTATCACGGTCGCACCTTTGGCGCGATGTCACTGACCGGGCAGGAAAAATATCGCAAGGGCTTTGAGCCGATGCTCGAAGATGTGACGTTTGTCGAGCAGAACAACGTGGAGGCGTTGCACGCTGCCGTCAATCCCAACACTTGCGCTATCGTGCTGGAGCCCATCTTCGGCGAAGGCGGCATTCTCGAGTGCTCGGAAGAATTCCTGCTGGCGTGCCGGACTCTTGCAGATCATCATCACGTCGCGCTTATCTTCGATGAAATCCAGTGCGGCCTCGGACGCACCGGCAAACTTTTCGCCTTTCAGAGCTTCGGCGTGGTTCCCGACATTGTCACCATCGCCAAGCCGATCGCTGCCGGAGTGCCGCTGGGCGCGTTCCTGTCGAAAGAACATTTTGCGTCGGCGATTTCGCCGGGACAACACGGCACCACTTTTGGCGGAGGTCCGCTGGCCTGCCGCGTCGGGCTGGAATACCTGGCGATCGTCGAAGAAGAGCGTCTGCTGGAAAATGTCGTGAAAGTCGGCGGCTATCTGCATCAGCAACTTCAGGAACTGGTCGGCAAGTACGCTGCCACCCGCGAAGCCCGCGGCCGCGGCTTCATTCAGGGCCTGGTGCTCGACATTCCGGCGCGTCCGCTGGTGGAGCAGGGCCTGGCGGAGGGCGTGCTCTTCAACGTGACTCAGGACACAGTGCTGCGCTTTCTGCCGCCATTCCTGCTCGAAGAAAAGCACGTGGATAAAGGCATCAGGGTGCTGAAAAAGCTGCTGGGAAAGAAGCGCAAGAAAGTTCAGAACGCGCCTTCTGCCGGCATTGCCGCGCTGGCGAACTAACGCAGACTCGCCGCAATGGAGCCGAGACTGGGATAACTTGACCACCATCAAACCATTCGCGGCTTCTCCGGTGGTCATTTTTGGGGCGGCATTCATCACGCGATTTACGAGCGCAGTGTATATCCTCTCGCGGTATTCCACACCGCAGTTGCTTTTTGTAGGGAATGAGCCGTGTCATATTGCCGCGGCGCTGGCTTCGGGGCTGGGTTTTTCAGCACCCTATGCCCACACACCGATTGCGCCGACCGCGCAGCAGCCTCCGCTATATCCGCCTATTCTTGCTGGCATATTCCGAGTGTTCGGAATCTATACGGTGCAATCGGCATGGGTAGCGGTGCTGGTGAATATTTTGGCCGGCGCGGTCACTGCCGTATTGCTTTACTACGTCGGCAAACTTCATTTCGGCGAAACGGTCGGCGTGTTGGCGGCGTGGCTCTGGGTGTTTCCCTGGACATACCGCCTGAGCAGCTTCTCGGTGAGCCTCACCAGCGCTTGCCTGGCGGCGTTAGGGCTTACGGCTTTATTTTTGTGGGTTCCTGGAATGCTTGCATCGGGCTGGAGATGGTTCGTCCTCGGTATTTATTGCGGGCTGCTCATTCTTCTTCAGCCGGCGCTTCTGACCGTGGCTCTCGCGTACGGAGTCTGGCTGGCTTTGTCGAACGCCCGCTCCCGGCGCGTGGTGATCGCACGCGAATATTGATCGCCACTGCGGGACTTCTTCTAACCGTGTCTCCCTGGACGTTAAGAAACTACGCGTATTCGGACGATTCATTCCGGTCCGCGATAATTTTGGGTTAGAACTTTGGCTGGGGAATCGGCCTGGAATGCAGGGAAAAGGAACGGTTGACTACTCCGGCGACTTTCCCGACATCGATCCTAGTGACTATGCCCGGCTTGGCGAGTTGCCTTTCATGGATGCGAAATTTCACGAGGCCCAAGAGTTCATCATGAGCGACCCGGCTGGTTTTGCCGGGCGCGCAGTGCGGCGCATGGCCGAGTTCTGGTCTCTCCCCTTCTCCTTTCCGTGGATGGTGGTTGGGCTTTGGGGTGGATCGGAGCCGTCCTGGCCGTTGTGGAAAGACAGAAGAGGATGGGTCTGGCTGGTGATGCTGGGCGTTTTTCCCTTGGTCTATTGCATCACCCACAACTTTCCCAACTACCGGCATCCGATGGAGCCCGTTGTAATTTTGCTGGCGGCGTATTGCATCGTCGAAATCGTCTCCAAGCTCAAGCGAAGAAGAGAGGCTCGCAGTCTGGGCTAGGATAGGAGTTGGTGCTCGCGATCTGCAAGAAAAAAGCGGGGAGCCAGGAGTCGCTCCCCGAAAAAAGACTAGAGGCGATATCACCTACTAAGAACCTTGCAATGAGGATTTCGTTGCCTGCCGAAACACAAAATAACGACGAAAAATTGATGCCCGCCGCTACATGCAATCGGGCCGCAGCGGTGCCGATTGAAGAGCACCGGCTGGAACTTCCCTGACGGACGAATGCGCTACCTGAAAGCCGGGTCCGGTCCGGCGCTCATCCTGGTGCATGGGCTGATGGGATATGCGTTCTCGTGGAGATTCACCATTCCCGCGCTCGCTCCTCATGCCACCGTTTACGCCATCGACAATCTGGGCGCTGGCTTCTCGACGGCCAACGAGGGCATGGACTGCAGCGTACGCGCCAGCGCCGAACGCGTCCTGCAATTCGTGGACGCGCTCGGCATCAAAGCGTTCGACTTGCTGGGCACTTCTCATGGCGGAGGAGTCGTGATCATGGTGGCGGCGCTTTGTGCTGAGCGAAATGCCGCGCGACTGCGACGGCTGGTGCTGGTGGCTCCCGTCAATCCCTGGTCGCAGCATGGCAAACGATTCGCGCCACTTGTAGGCAGCTCTTTCGGTTCTGTGCTCTTTCGCAACACGTTCGAGCGCTGGCCGGTGCTCCACGACCTTGCGCTTCGCCGCCTGTTCGGCGACAGATCAAGAATTCCGCCTGATTCGCTCGAAGGCTACCGCATTCCCCTGGTCAAGAATCACGTCTTAGGTCATGGTTTGCGCATCGTAAGAAACTGGACTGCCGACCTCGCGGAACTGGAATCTGCCCTCCTGAAGATTCGCGATTACCCCACGCTCCTGATCTGGGGGACGAAAGACCGCGCCGTTAATTTTCGATCCGCCGAACCGTTGCGTCGGAATTTTCGTGACGCTCGCCTGGTAGCCTTCGAGGGAGTTGGCCACTTGCCGTACGAGGAAGCGCCCGAGGACTTCAACCGAGCGCTCATTGCTTTTGTGACCAGTTCTTAGTTTCCGGTTCTCAGTCAGAGAAAAGCGAGGTTACTGACAACTGATAACTGAGAGCTGAGAACTGAATCCCCATGCACGACTCGATCTTCCACTCGCTGCGCGAATTCATCGCCGACTACGGCTACTGGGCCGTGGCTCTGGCCTTGCTCTGCGAGAACGCCGGCATCCCCGTCCCGGGCGAGAGCGCGTTGTTGCTGGCGAGCATTCTGGCGTATTCGGAACACCGGCTCCATCTCGGATGGATCATCGTGGTCGGCACCTGCGCCGCCACGCTCGGCGACAACATCGGCTACATTCTCGGCCACTATGGTGGACGTCCGATGCTCGATCGCTATGAGCGCGTTTTTCGGATTTCACCAGCTGCGCTGAAACGCGGCGAAGACTTGTTTGCCCGCTATGGCGCGGAAGCTATTTTCTTTGCCCGCTTCATCTTTGGACTGCGCGTTCTTGCCGGACCGCTGGCGGGCGTGCTGCGGATGCACTGGCGAAAATTTGCTTTCTTCAACTTTCTGGGAGCGGTCCTCTGGGTCTCTACCATCGCCGGCTGCCGGATATCTTTTCGGGCGGCACTGGCACGCCTTGCTGCGGGTCATGCAGCGACTTAATATCGCAGTTCTGATTTTGGCCGTGGCCGTGGCTCTATATTTCTGGTGGAGGCATCGGCACCGGGCTTCGGTGGAGAAGGAGTGACCCCGGTCGATCGAAAAAGCGTTTCATCCGGTCTCCGTTGAATCGGACCCGAGCGTGTGGCGACCCGTAACAGTGGGGCCGCCGCCGCCGGGAACCAACGCCAACTTTTCATTTTTCTATGGCTGGCGCGGCGGTCCGATCAGAGGCGTGCGAACCGGTTTCGCCATGCCGTAGAAGACAACCACGCCCTGTCCGGCGCCTAGAGTTTGTAATGCTTCATCGACCTTGCCCAGGGCATCCTGGTACCCCTGCCAGTTGTTGGTGACCCAAACATCTCCAGCGGGGCCGATGCCAACGTCAACCTGTAACTGCAATCCACCTCCGACGTAGCCGCTTGGAGGCGAAATGGCGTCTCCCGTCTTCATGCCTGGAGGACAATTCTCCGGCCGGAAGCCGCACAACTCCACGATTCCGTCCGACGCGGTGCTGAAGTTGGAGATCCAGATATTGTCGTTGCCATCCACGGAAGCCGCCCAAGGCCCGACGATGCCTTTGCCATACACCGGAGAGAAAGACGCCTCCTTGCCGTCGGGGCGCAATACCGTAATGCTGCCGCCTTCGTAGCCCGATTTCTCCTCGGCCATGGCAGGCACCAGCACCTTGGTCGCTCGCTGCCCGGCGTCGGGGTCGTGGTCGAAGTTGAACTTGAACGCGGCCAGCATTTCCGCGAACTTCAACGCGCCCTTGGGCGAGCTGCCCAGTTTGTTCGTAACCCAGACGTTGCCCAGGCTATCGACCGCGAGGCCGCTGGCCGAGTATCCCACCTTGAACGTTTCGACTTTGCTGGGGTCGGAAGCGGGGAAACGAACCACGTGGTCCGCGATGGCGTTGGTAACCCAGATGCGGTCCTGCTGGTCGATAGCGAGGGCGAACGGTCCGATGAGTTTGCAGGGGTTTTTTAGCGGATCGCCGGTCTTGTTCTGACAGAAGAACTGGACCTTGGACGGGTCACCCTGGGGAAGCTTCACGACCTGACCCTTGATCAGGTCGAGCGTCCAAATATCTCCGCTCGGCGTGGCGATGATGCCCTGCATCTGGCTGATCTGGCGGTCGAAGTTCCAACCCTCGGGGGGCGACTGCGGCTTGCCGTTCTTGTCGAACTTTGTGACGTTCTGGCCGGTGAAGCTGGTGACCCACGCGTTGTCCTGTGCGTCGAGGGTCAAGCCGAAACCGGGGCCTGCCAAACCTCCGCCCCTGAAGCCCAAGGGGCTGGGCGAAAGCGCTTTACCGTTGGGCGCGAACTTGCTGAGGCCACCGGTCCACGAGGCGTCCTGGTTTTCTGCGCCGACCGTGAAGTTGTCAGCAACCCAGGCGTTGCCTTCGCTGTCGATCATCAGCTTGCCGCCCCCGCTGACGCCGCCGCCGGTGAACTTGAGCGGGAAGATCCAGGCGCTGGGAGCGAAAGTTAGATAGGGCAGGAACGGCGTCGGCCGAAAAAGCTTGCCGGGCGTGTTGGGCAGTGGGAGTGGATAGAAGTAATTGAGCAGGCCGAAAACTTTGTCAGCCTGGTACGAAGGGTAGCGGACGATGGACTCAGTTGCGGCCAGCGTGTCCTTGGGATAGGTGCCTGAGGGAGACGTCGCGGCATAGAAAAGACTGCTGCAAGCATCGGACTTCAACCGTGTGACGCACGCTGCCAGAATATTGGAGAGCGTGCCAAAGTTGGCCATCGTGGGTGTCTGGGCACTGTTCAGGGCATCCAGAATCGTCGCACCGTAGCCACCGGTTTCAAGATCGACGAAGTTGGGTACGTTGCCCGCCGCAATCCGCAGCGGCAGGGGCGAGCCCTTGATCGTCGAGCCATCGATGAACTGGGTGTGGGTCACCACCGAGGCGATGGTCGTCATTTCGTCGATCACAACACGCGCCGGGGGATTGCTGCCGACAACGGCCAGCAGCGCGATGGCTGAGTTATCGCCACCACCACCTCTGGGTTCGCCACCTGTGGCGACCAGATAGAGACTGGCGTCAGCTTGCGCGCCGCTGGCGCGAACTTCAAACATGCCATCGTTCCCGGTCTTGGTCTGAGCCAGTTGCTTAGGCGCGTCGGCGCTAGCAGCCCACAAAGTTACGGTTGAGTTGACGATAGGCGCGCCTCCGCCCAGAACCTGACCCTTAATGCTGTCGGCGGCGGAAGCCAGCCCAGCCAGCAACACACTGGCGACGAGAAGCGCTCCCAGTATCAGTTTTCGAACGGTTATCGTCTCTATAGTCATTCTCATGCGAGCCTCCCGCGGCGCATTTCTGGCGCACTTCTGTCGAGTAATACGAACTTGGATAGTTCACGACCATTGCGAGAATGTGGGAACTGTCTGTTTTGACAGTGACAGTGATAGTGATAGTGATAGCGGTTGCCGGGTGACAGTCGAGCGGATTGATCAGCGATTTCGCGTTGTATGAATAGCGGTAGGTTGCCTTTTCCGGTCGAAGTGTCTTCCGTCACTTCCACTCGCTCGTCGGTCGTCATATTCTGGTAGAAGCATCGCCCCACACTGGAGAGCAGCCTGATTAGCAACGCGATTTCCGCACGCTCGCAGAATGTTCCGCAAGCTTCGGCCGCATCGCGCTTTCCGTGGCTGCGACTTTCGCAGGTCTGGGTGCGATTCCTGCTGGCCATCTTCGGACTCTCGCTGGCTTTTGCCGCCGCGCTGTTCTCCACGATATTGGGCGAGTCCGGCAACCTGTGGGGAACTATCATCCTGGCGTCGGCGGCGCTCCTGCTGGCCACCTTCGTCGGACTGACCACTGTGCCCTACCTGGCGCGGCAGGTCGTTGCCAGCCGTGTCCGCGAGGCCATGGATTACGACGTCACGCGCCCCGGCATGATCTACATCCTGATCAGCGTCGTTATCGGAATCGCCGCCATCAACACGGGGAACAACCTGCTCTACGTTGTTGTCGCGGCGCTGCTCTCCGCGATTCTGGTTTCGGGCGTCGCCTCGGCGCTGGTACTCCGCGGCCTCGCGCTCGATGTCCACTTACCGGAGCACGTTTTCGCGGCGCATCCGATGCTGGCGCGCCTGCGGCTGCGCAACACCAGTTCCTGGCTGCCATCTTTTTCCGTGCGCGTGGTTCCCGCCAAGCGCAAGAATAAGAATAGAGATAAAGACCGGTGGCGTTGGGAAGCCTCGACCTTCGGCTGGCCTCCTAATCGTGCCCCTGAGGAGCAGTGGTTCCGGCTACCGGATCGCCGCTTGCGGCGGGTACGCGACGAAGCCGAGAAGCCGATCCTGCAAGAATCGGTTTATTTCCCTTTTCTTGCCCCGCTGCAGCAACTCCGCGCCGACCTTGAAATAAGCTTTCCGGCCCGGGGCCGCTATGCGGAAAAAAACTTCGGTCTGGCCACGCGTTTTCCCTTCGCCTTCCTGATGAAGACCCGGCGTATTAACCTGGCCCGCGAAGTGATTGTCTATCCCGCGGTCGAGTCCACCGAACAGTTCCTCGAGGTTCTCCCTATGGTCACGGGCGAGTTCGAAACCTTTCTGCGTGGCCGCGGCAACGACCTCTATCTCATTCGCGAGTACATGCCCGACGACTCCGCCCGGCACGTGGACTGGAAAGCCACAGCTCGTACCGGCGCGCTCAAAGTGCGCGAATTCAACCGCGAAGATGAGCGGAAGCTCCGCATCGTATTCGACAACCCGGCGCCGGGAGTCCTGCAGCCTGCGCTGTATGAGCGGGCGGTGCGGCTGGCCGCTTCGCTGGGATGGCACTTCCACCACGAAGATGTAGAAGTTTCTTTTGTCGCGCCGGGATTGGAGCCGACTGAGGACGTTTTCGCCTTCCTGCGCTACCTGGCGCTCGTCGAACCGCAGGAAGCGACCCCGGTTTTCAGCCGTCTGCGCGTTAGCGAAGACTACAACCTGATCGTGACCGCACGCCACGCTGCCGACATACCCTCCGTTTTAACCGGCAGATCCTACGTCATTTCGCTGGGCGGGGGCAAAGTGCCACGACAGCACCCCAGTAGCGGGCCACAAGGTAATGGTTACTAAGGTTACCTAAGTAGGTTGACCCCGAAGGGTCATCTGCCTCAGGATGTGAGGGAGAGTGGTGGTAGCGCAGCGGTTTTGTGAGTGCGCTTTCCCCCGGCCTGTCTTATGACTTGGCACAGCCATTCCGCCGTACTTTATTTATGGTGCGCCCAGCCGATCCTGCAATCGGTGGTGGCGGTCATCCTATGGCGGCGGAAGCTGCACAAGCGATTTCCCGTCTTTTTCTTGTTCCTTCTGGCGCAGGTTGTGAATTTCGCCATCATTCTTCCGCTGTATCTGAGCGGTAATCTCAAAATGTACTTCGTCCCCTTCTGGCTGGGAGAGGCGGTCAACGCGTTTCTTGGCTTCAAGGTCATTCATGAGATTTTCCTGGACGTGTTCCGCCCTTATCACACGCTGAAGGATCTGGGCACGCTTTTGTTTCGCTGGGCGGGCGTGGTGATGCTGCTGGTATCGGTGGTGGTCGCGTTTTCGAATTCTTACGACCGGAGTCCGCTGCTGCACGCTCTGACCACTCTGCAACGCTCGGTGCGCATTGTGCAGCTTGGCCTGATTCTCTTCCTGCTCCTGTTCTCGCGTTTTCTGGGAGTGTCGCGGAAACAGGTCAGTTTTGGCATCTCTCTCGGCTTCGGGCTGTTCGCCGGGGTGGAACTGCTGCTGGTTGCGTTGAATTCCGGAGGATTCGTCGGGCAGCGCGTCGTTAACCCGATCAACCTGGTCACATATATTCTGGCTATTTTTATCTGGATCGGCTACGCGGCCTCGCGCCAAGCCGTGCGCGCGACAGCCAACCACTTGCAGACGCAGCGCTGGGAACAGGGCTTGGCGGACCTGCAGCACCCGGTGCCTTCCGATTCGCTGATTCCGATGTTCGAGGGCATGGTGGAGCGCGCTTTTTCGCGGAGTTCAAATCTTGAACCCGAGGAGAATCCTATTCCGCGCGAGCGCCATGCGGATCCACTTCGAGCGAGTTCCGCGGCAGCCGGTTCCAAGAACCGTCCCTAGGCTTCTGAAGTCCTAAAAACGGCACAGCGTAAAATCCGTGTCAAGAGGATTTTTTTGGCCCTCGCAACCCCTTTCTTTGAGGGGCTGAAGTGGTGCAGTCTAATTCAAGCTCATACCTCAGGAAACCAGCATAAATAGCGGCAATTTCTGCTGCCGAAGCGCTCCCGCAATTTTCGGCATGGGGGTCCGCATAGCGCATAGTTCTGCACACCTCAATTAACCTCCTATTAATCACAAAGTTGCAAGGCTGTGTATAATTCGTGGCGCTGGAGACTGACAGTTCAGCGCCAGCCTCCGGCAGACCCTAAGGAGAAAGACCATTATGAAACGTTCGCTCAGGGCGCTACTGCTGTTGGTAGGTCTAGTGGGCACATTCGCGTATGCGGCAGTCCCGAAAACGACAACTCATTCGGGCCCGATACCGCTATGTGACCCCTGGAGAAACCCAAATTGCACCCAGTAGCTAGATGACGCGTTTTTTTGCGTCACATGCAATCTTCTAGGCTGGCCCACGTGGCCAGCCTCTTTTTTTGCTTCTAGTCTTTCTTACTCGTGTTTTTTGCTGTCGCCTGAGATTTCGTCTGTTCGCCAGCGGGCGAGGGTTGCCCTGCCGATTCTTTCGGGTCACTAGCGGGAGAGAGCTCGTCCGGATTGCTGCTGATGTACTGCACGATGATAGAAATACGCCGGTTCGACGCGTCCAGCGGGTCGTGGGTGTTGCGCAAGCGCTGATCCGCAAAGCCCCGGACTTGGGAAACCTGATCGCGCCGCAAGCCCGACTGCTGCATTAATCGGCGCGCGGAATTCGCCCGGTCGGCAGAGAGTTCCCAGTTGCTGTAGTTGCTCTTCCCGGCAAAAGCTTTGGCGTCGGTGTGTCCTTCCACCGAAATATGATTTGGAAGTTTTCCCAATTCCGCTGCCAGCAAGGCCACGATCTCCCGCCCACTTTGGTTGAGTGCGGAGCTTCCGCTATCGAAAAACGTTCCTCCCGCGGATTCCAGCAACTCGATGCGCAGGCCTTCAGGGGTCAACGTCATCTCGATATTCTTTTTCAGCTTATTGAGGTCGGCGATGCTCTGAATGGTTTTTTGCAGCTGTTTTTGAGCTTCGCCATGTCCTCCTTGGGCGACGGAGTCGTTTCGCTGGATCCCGCCAGGCTGCTTCCCGTCTCCTTCCCGGTTCCGCTGGGATCCTTGAAGTAACCGCTGATTGCCACCTGAATCGGCTTGCTGGTGTTCATCAGCCAGAGCACGATGAACAGCGCCATCATGGCGGTGACGAAGTCGGCGTAAGCGACCTTCCAGGCGCCGCCGTGATGGCCGCCATGACCGCCTTTTTTCTTGACGATGATGATGGGTGGCGCCGGCATAAGCGTGGTTATCCCGCGGCTGCCGCTTCTGCCGGGGCTGGCGCTTTTTTCTCGCCACGGCAAGCCGCTTCGATCTCCTTGAACGAAGGACGCACATGTCCGGGCACTGTCCGCCGGCCGATCTCTACCGCCATGATGGGCGCGACTCCTTTCAGAAATGCAATCATGGTCACGCGCAACACCTGCAGGAAGGCATGTTGCTCGTCCGCCATCTTGCCCATGCGCGACGCCAGCGGTCCTACCAGTCCATAACACAAGAGAATTCCGAGAAAAGTACCGACCAGCGCCGCCGCTACTTTCCGTCCAATCTCTTCCGGAGGTCCGCCCAGGGCGCCCATCGTGATCACAACTCCCAGCACCGCGGCCACAATTCCGAGCCCGGGCAGAGAGTCCGCCATGGTGGTCAGCGCTGACACCGGCTCGCTGGCTTGGTGATGATGGACCTCCATGTCCGCCTCCAGCATTTGATCGAGATCGAATATCTCCACGCCGCCGCTAATCGCCATTCGCATGGTGTCGCAAAGGAAAGCGACGGCGTGGTGATCCTTGGCAAAACTTTCGTACTTGGAAAAGAGCGGGCTCTCGTCGTGGTCCTTCGATGTCCGTCTCCAGCGCCATCAGGCCGTCCTTGCGTGCCTTTTGCAGCATTTCGTACATCATCTTCAAGGAATCCACATAGCGCTCGGTGCTGTACTTCGACGACCCAAATACCCCGATGAGTCCGCTGATCATGTGCTTCAGGGTGTGGAGGGGATTCGAGATCAGCACCGTCCCCAGCGCCGCCCCGCCGATGATGATCAGCTCCGCCGGCTGCATCAGCACCTTCAGGTTGCCGTGCTCCATCAGATAGCCCGCCACGATGCAGCCGAAAACAACCACGATTCCAATGATCGAAAACATTGAACATCATCCTCGCAGGCGTCCAGAATCGCCGGCCGCGCTCGCGCTTCCTTCGTCCCCCGCGAGTGCGCGGGTTTCATCCCGCCAAGAACGGCTGCCAGGTCGTTGCCGGCGATGGCCACGGTGTGTTCCACCTCTGCCTGAATCAGGAAACGGTCGCCCCACCACAAAACTTCCGAATCGCTCAGCAGCTGTGACAGGTTTTCCGCCGTCGTTGCCACGGTTACAGGACTCGCCGAGGGCAGTACCGCCAGAAATTCGTTTTCGTCCCAGCAGCCCAGGAAATTCTCCGGCTCCAGGCTGTGCCGCAGCGTGTGCGCCGCTGTGCGCAGAAAAGGCACCGCCGATTGGGGACCGTGTTTCGACGCGGAACTCCTCCAGCCCGAGCACTCGAATGCGTACCACGCCAAAGCCGAGATGCGATTCCTCCGTGCCGGCAATGCACTCGTTCACCACGGCTCGTGTCAGGCGGCGTGACGGAATTCCCGTGGTCGCGTCCAGACATCCGTACATCGGCGGTTCCGACGACTGCTCACGATCCGCTAGCGCTTCTTCAAATAGAACCGACGCGCCCCCGATTGTGTCACCGTACTCGCCGTACTCAACGATCGGCCGCGTGCGAATCTTCACCGCGACCCGGTGCCCTCCCTTATGCAGGTAAGAAACCGTGCATTGTCGAGCCTCCCGCTCCTGGAGGGTCATTCTTACGGGAAGTTGCTCGCCGCTCAATCTGTTGCCATCCTGATCGCAGGTGTGGACCACATCGTCCAGAATGTGTCCCACGACTTCGTGCGCCAGATGCCCGGTGATGCGCTCCGCGCCATGGTTCCAGAAACAGATCCGCCGTTCCCCGTCTACGATGTAGATCCCAAAAGGCAAGTCTTCCACCAAGTGCCGGAACAGCTTCGGGTTATTGAGAAGGCCGGAAGACATGGCTGGACACGTCGTCTGCTAATTTCATCGGCAGTTCATGTGGGAACTTCAGGGGTGAGAAGGCAGCACGAGCAGGGCCGTCACCCGTTGAGGCAGTGACGCGCACCGGGGACTTTTCGAGGGAGGGACTGACGGAATGAACTTACGCCGCAGGGCGCGCTGGCGACCCCAACGATCCCGCCAGTTCCTGCGCATCGAAAATGGGCGGCTGGCACGCGAACGCTGAACACACCACGGCAAAAGACCTTCCTGCGCTTAGCGCCGGGAGATTCGGGATTGTCTCCGCCAACGCCGGAGGCAGATTCTGTGCGACGGCTTTATCGGCGTCCAAACGTAGAACCGCCGAATTCAATGAAAGCGGCCGCACCGCCGCTCGATACAGCTCAGCCGCCACTTCATCCCGTCCGACGACTACCATTTGGGTATGCGGCTGGATAAAGTGCACCACCGCCAGCCCGTAAGTCGCCGCAAAAATTCCGTGCTGTCCAGCGACTCCGGCAGTACACCTCGAGCGTCTGCTCTGCCTTTTCGCGATAGGAAGCTTCGTTTGAGTATCCGTGCAGCCGCAGCAGGGCGATCGCTGCCGCCGAATTTCCCGCCGGAGTCGGCGAATCTTGAAACGGTTTCCGCCGGGTCCCTAAGAGTCCAAGCGCGGCGTCCGCCGGACGCGCTGCGAGTGTCAGTATCAAAGAACCCGCCCGCCGCGGGATCGAAGAATCCGGCGACCATTGCGTCCCCGATCGCACGCGCGAAACGAAAATAGCTCAGGTCTGCCGTCGCCTCATAAGCGTCGAGACAAGCAATCACCGTAAAAGCGTAATCATCCAGCACGCCGGGGACAGCCGACAGCGCGGTCTTCGGAGCAGAGGTCCGAGTAGGCAATCACGTGCCGCATCCCGCGCTCCGCATTCCATCCCTCGGAAAGCAGCCGATCGAGCGCGCGCAACGCGAAGTGGCGAGCCTCCGCCAGATCGAGCACCTTGGCCGCTTCGAGATAAGCCGAAACGCACATCGCATTCCAGCCCACATAGACCGTCTTGTCCACATAAGGAGTTGGACGCAGCAAGCGCGCCGCATACATCTTCTTTCGAGCCGCTGCCAGCAGCGCCCCGGCCGCTCTTCTGTCGAAATATTCAGCCGCCGGGCGACCTCCTCCACCCGGCACGGCAATGTGGAGCACGTTCTTCGCCGGATTGTGATGCATGTCTCCGATTTCCTGAATGTCGTAATAAAGCATCGCCACCGCCGCCTCATCTTCCGTGAGAGCGGCTTTCGTTTCCTGCAGAGTCCAGGTGAAATAATCGCCGTCGTCGTCCATGGAGAGTCGGCATCCTGCGAGGCGTAAAAGCCGCCGTGGGCGCGGTCGCTCAGCCATTCATCCATCCAGCGAATAATGTCGCGCGCGACGCCGGCAAAGAATTCGTCCCCTGTTGCCTGATAAGCGTGCACGTAGTTCTTCAGCAGCTCGGAGTTGTCGTAGGACATCTTTTCGAAGTGGGGCACGATCCAGCGTTCATCCACCGAGTAGCGATGGAACCCGCCGGCTAACTGGTCATAGACGCCGCCGCGCGCCATTTTCTCCAGAGTGTGGACGAAAATAGTGCGCAATTCTTCCTTGCCGAACCGAGTCTTTCGCGCGAACATACTGCTCCATCACCAAGTCGAGCGCCGCCGGATGCGGAAACTTCGGCGCGCTTCCAAACCCGCCGTTGACCGTCGTCAAACATCTTCCGCGCCGATTCCAAAATTGCGTCAATCACGGTCGCGGATACCGCCGCCACCCGCCGAAAAAGATTCCGCGCGGGCGATCGCGCTCTCGACCATCTGCGCCTGCTCCATCACATCACCATGCTTTTCGCGATAGGCCGCCGCAATTGAAAGCAGCACGCGCTTGAAACTGGGCCGCCCGTAGGCATCCGCCGGAGGGAAATAAGTTCCTCCATAAAACGGCTTGCCGTCAGGAGTAAGAAACGCGGTGAGCGGCCACCCGCCTTGCCCGGTGAGCGAGGACACCGCGAACTGATAGCGGCTGTCAATATCGGGACGCTCGTCGCGATCCACCTTCACCGCGATGTAATGCTCGTTGACGATCGCGGCCACCTCGGCATCGTCATAAGATTCGCGATCCATCACGTGACACCAGTGACACCAGACCGCGCCAATATCCAAAAGCACGGGCTTGTTCGCCTCGCGTGCGGCGGCGAAAGCCTCCTCGCCAAATTCGTGCCACTGGATTGGCTGATGCATGGCCGAGCGCAGGTAAGAGGAAGAGGCGCGAGCGAGAGCGTTGTGGGAGGAATTCAGTCATGAACTTAGTTTATCGGACAGCTAAGTCGCCAGCTGTTTTGCCATTGAACAATAAGTCTCCACCGCCTCGACCAGTTGCGATTTCTCCACGTACTCGCCCTCGGTGTGGGCTACGTGAATCGAGCCCGGCCCCAGCAGAAGCGGCTCGCCCCAATTCGGCAGCGACGGAATATCGGTGGTGAAGGCCGCGACCATGGTGGGCAGGCCGTCCAGCGTGCGCAGCCGCAGGAATGGAGTTTCGCGTGGAAAATGAACCTCGGCGAGTTCGCCTACGGCCTCGCTAATCTCGCGGCGAAGAGTCGTCCGCCGGGCCGATCAAGCGATAGAAAAGATCAGCCTTGGCGAAATCGGAAATCACATTGGGAGCCCGACCACCCTGAATCGATGCCGACGTTTTTCGTGCACGCGCCCAACTCGGCATCTTCGGGAAGCTTCATCGCATGCAGCCGGTGCAACGCCTCCACCAGTTTGTCGATCGCCGACTCGCCCAGTTCGGGATATGCCGAGTGCGCCATCTTTCCGCGCGCGACCACTTCCACGTGCAGCGCGCCTTTGCTGGCCAGCGCCAGTTTGTTCTCGGTCGGCTCGCCGTTGATCATGAAGCGCGCGCCAATCGGTTGCTGGTTGGCCAGTTTCGCGCCGATGGAGTCCCGCTCTTCGCCCACCAGAAACAGCAACCCGACGAAAACGCCTGCCCCGCGCAGCTTCTCCGCCGCCAGAATCTGGGCGGCAATAATTCCTTTAGCGTCGCAGGCGCCGCGGCCGTAAATGCGCCCGGCATCTTCCGAAGAGGAGATGAACGGCGGCACCGTATCCATATGCGTGGACAAAACAATCTCCGGACGGTCATGCCCGGGCCATGTGGCCAGCACATTCGCGCGCGCGCCCTCGACCGGCATTTTTCGGGCTTTGAACCCGCGCCGCTGCAACTCGTCACAAAGAAAATCTCCCACCGCGCCTTCATTCGGAGTGATGGATTCAATGTCAATCAGTCGGCGGGTGAGGGGGAACAAGTCCATGCAGGAGAGCGTAACAGTCGTTGGTCGCTGGTCGCTAGTCGCTTCGCGAGCCGGTTCGTCTACAATACTAACGACAAACGACTCACGACAAACGACAGCACCATGACCCCCGAAACCTCCAGCATCCGCTCGTTCCACATAACCGGCCCCGCCGGACGTCTGGAAGCTCTGCTCAACGCCGGGTCTGCCGATGCGACGCATGCCGCCGTCGTGTGCCATCCGCATCCGCTGTACGGTGGAACGCTGCATAACAAAGTTGTCTTCCACGCCATGAAGGCGCTCAACGGTTTCGGATTTCCCGTGCTCCGCTTCAATTTTCGCGGCACCGGGCTGAGCGAAGGCGAGCATGCCGCCGGTGTCGGCGAAGTTGATGACGTGCGCGCTGCTCTCGATTGGCTCGAACGCGAGTACACGCTGCCCGTCATCTTCGCCGGCTTTTCTTTCGGAGCCGCCGTCGGGTTGCGTGCCGCCTATTCCGATGACCGGGTCGACGCGCTCATCGCGCTCGGCCTGCCCGCGGTTGCTGTCGAAACCCGCCCTTTACGATTTCGACTTTCTGCGCGACTGCACCAAGCCGAAACTCTTCGTCAGCGGATCGCGCGATCAGTTCGGGCCGCCGGGAAGACTCGAAGCGCTGGTCGACACCTTTGCCGAGCCCGAAGAAGTTGGTGCGCATCGAGGCTGGAGATCACTTCTTTGAAGGACGACTCAAAGAAATGCGCGTAGCCGTCGAAGAGTGGGTCAGCGAGACCGTGTCTCCCCGAATCACTGAAGCCTGAACCCCAACCGCGGGCGGCGAACAGCGAACAGCGAGCGACCTTCTCTATAATCCCACCATGTCCGCGATCGCTCCCGAGCGCGACCAGCAATTCCGCCGCATGCGCGAGACCGCCCGAGAGATCTTCGCCACCGCGCTGAAAAACGCCTCCATCGAAAGCGCTTTTGCCCGCAACGTGCACTGCGAGCGCCGCGTCCTGCGCATTGGCGAAGACTTGCACGATCTCGATTCTTACCAGCGCGTCTTTGTCGTCTCCATCGGCAAAGCCGCTCACACCATGGCCGCGGCGCTCGAACGCCGACTGGGCAGCGGTAGCTTCGAAGTTGGCATTGTCGCATCGTCGGTTGAACCCGAAAGCCATGGTCAGACAACTCAAATCCGCGGTTTTCGCTATTTTCGCGGCGGACATCCCACGCCCACTGCTGAATCCATCCGCGCCGCCGACGCCATTCTAAAGTCGCTGAATGCTCTCGACGCGACCGCACTCGTCATCTTTATGATCTCGGGCGGCGGCTCGTCCCTCGTAGAAAAGTCGGTGGATGACGAAATCTCTCTGCCCGACCTCGCTGCTACCTACCGAGCGCTCGTCCACTCCGGAGCGCCGATCGCCGAGATCAACGCCATCCGCAAACATCTTTCCGCCGTCAAAGGCGGACGCCTCGCCCAGGCAGCGTATCCCGCCCAGCAGGTTTCGATTCTCGTCTCCGATGTGCCTGACGCTACGCCCGACGCTCTCGCCTCCGGCCCCACTATGCCCGATTCCACTTCTGTCCACGACTGCGAGCGCATCGCCGCCAGGTACAACCTGGTCGAGCAGTTTCCCCAATCGGTTGGCGATCTATTTCGTCAGCACGCTCTCGAGGAGACGCCCAAGTCGGATGACCCGGCTTTCATCCGCGCGCGCTGGTGGATCGTGCTCTCAAATAAAGTCGCGATTGATGAAGCTGCCGCTGCCGCTACCCGCGCCGGTTTCGCGGTCGAGGTCGATAACTCCTGCGACGACTGGCCATACGATAAAGCGGCCGTCTACCTGGTCGATCGGCTGAAAGAACTGCGCCGCAAAGTATCGCGCGTCTGTTTGATCTCCGGCGGCGAGGTGACTGTAACCGTCCGCAACGGCGGCATCGGTGGACGCAACCAGCAGTTCGCGCTGCTTGCGCCGAAGCGATCGCGGAAGACGACATTACCGTGCTGAGCGCCGGCACCGATGGCGTTGATGGCAACAGTCCGGCGGCCGGCGCGGTGGTCGATGGCAGCACGGTTAGACGTGTCGGCGATGGTGCCGGCGGCGTCGGAAGCGGTCGCGGCACGCGCTCTCCGAGTTCAATGCCTATCCTCTTTTTGAAGCCCTCGGCGACACCATCATCACCGGACCTACCGGAAACAATCTTCGTGATCTGCGAATCCTGCTGGCGTACTGATCGGCTGGCAGCCTACGAGCCAATCAAAAGCTAATAATAATAAAGAAGAAGACGACCGCATGGCGGGGAGCAGGAATTCCGCTAACCCCCATGGTTCATGGTCTTCCGGCGGTAAATTCGTGTAAATCTGGCTTCGCCGCGGCAGCACAGTGGCCGATAATTGCATCCAACGAGCTTAAATCAATACTTCATTCGGAGGTTTCTCTTGAAACAGACATTGCGCGTGCCATTCTCTTGGCTTTTGCCTGCACTAGCCTGGCTGCGTTCTCGAATCTCGCGCAGGCACAGAAGTTGGATGTGGGTTTCGGCGTCAGCACTATCACCGCGCCCTCGGCCAGTTTTTCGGACGGCTTTGAAACCGCCCCGTCACTCAGCGGCGGCGCCTATCCCGGCTTCAGCTTCGACGGGATATTCTGGCACCATCTCGGCATCGGCACCGAAATCTTCTGGAGAGCATCCCAATCCGACAACTACCTCGGCTCCGGTTTTAATTATCGGCCGCTTTATTACGCCTTCAATGCCGTTTACTCGCCCAAGCTCGCGAAGCACACGTATCTGGAACTGGTCGCCGGCATGGGCGCAATGAGCACACGGTTCTATAGCGGAACGGTTTGCGGACCGTACAGTTGCAGCAATTACCAATCCTTTAACCACTTTATGGAGGCTTCGGCGCGGGCGTCAAGTTTTATGTCAAAGGCGGTTTCTTCGTCCGCCCCGAGGCGCGGGTTTATTTGATCGACAACATCACCGTGAACTACAATAACGTGGGCTATAGCTCCTCGTATGCGACGCGTGTTGGCGGCTCCATTGGCTACACCTTCGGAGGACACTGAGCCAGCTGTTTTAAGTCATTTTGAGGGGAGCGAAGGACCTGCTGTTTGCTGGTGACGGCATGGGCAGGTCCTTCCCGCTTCTGCTCGCACTCTTGCGCGCACTTCCACCCGCACTTCCACCGATGTAAATTTTTTGTCGGCCTCCGTTCCCTGAGTGGCCGCTATCGCCTTTCCCGCATTATGATAGTCATATGAGTTTCGGCTATCTCGGGCGAGATGATCTTCCTGTTTTTTCTGGCGCTGATCCTCTTCGGCCCGAAGAAAATGCCGGAGATCGGACGCCAGATCGGGCGCATCATGAACGAATTCCGCCGCGCCTCCAACGAATTCCGCTCGCAGATCGAATCCGAAATCAATTCGCTCGATAGCGGAAAGACGACGGCTCCATCCGGCCGCAGATTTTGCCGCCTCTTCAAGCGCCGCTGGGATCGCTGGCCAGCCGCATCTTCAATCCGCCGTCGGCCGAAAGTCTCGAGGCGGATCGAATCAAGGCCGCTCGCCGAACAATGCCGCGGAATGCCTGCCGAAATCAAACCCCGCCCGCGACACTCGAGAGGGTCGCCGTGAAGCCGCGGCCTGCCCCGTCTCCGAGTCCGCCCGAAAGTTGCGCCCGATGCCTGAAGCGGCCGCGTCCTCCCTACGCATCCGCAGTAACGATCCCGCCCCAGAGCAAATGCCTAGCCATGGGCTTCCTGGAGCACCTCGAGGAACTCCGCAAGCGCATCGTTTATTCCATCATTGCGGTCGCCCTCGGCTTCTTTCGCTGCTGGGGTTCGCCGCACGCATCTACGGAGTCATGCAACGGCCGATCACCGACGCGCTTCAACGCACGGTCTGCCGGCAAAACTCGTCTATCTCAATCCGACCGACCCTTTCAATCTCTATCTGAAAGTCGCCGGCGTGGCCGGCCTGTTCGTCGCCTCGCCGTTCGTGCTGTATCAGATCTGGCTCTTCATTTCGCCCGGCCTCTACCGGAACGAAAAGCGCTACGTGATGCCCTTCATGGTCTCGACCGTGGGCCTGTTCCTGGCGGGAGGATATTTCGGCTATAGAGTGGTCCTACCCGCAGGCGCTTATCTTCCTCATCGGCTTCGGCAAGGACTTCCAGCCGATGATCACCATCAGGAATACACTTCGCTGTTCCTGACCATCATCATCGGCATGGGCGCGATCTTCGAGATGCCGATCCTGGTGTTTTTTCTCGCGCTCATGGGGATCGTCAGCGCCGGCTGGATGTGGCGCAACATACGTTATTCCATTCTGGGCATCTTCATCGTGGCCGCCATCATCACGCCGACGCCCGACATCGTGAACATGTGCATTTTCGCCGCACCCATGGTGGCCCTGTATGTCCTGAGCATTGCGATCGCCTGGTTCGTGCATCCCAATCAGCGCAAGAAGCGCGCGGAGAAAGAATTCTTAACACAGAGGCAACGAAATTCAGTGAAACCACGAAGGGAGACCATGAATGCCAGCAACGAAGCAAGATTCCGCAGGTTTCCTCCGTGCTTCGTGTCCCTTGGTGGTTGAAGCTTCTCTCTGGCTCTCGCTGCTGACCATTCTGGCAGCACGGCAGCGTGCAGCAAAGGAACCGGCTCCAACGCGCAGCGCAGCCGCGAAATCCGAATGCAGCCGCGGCTCACCCTGCTCCAGCCTGCATCCCGCCACTCGACAACGCCCCGCTCCCGCACATCGATGCCAAACGCGCCTTCGAATACACCCGCGAAGTCACCGCCTTTGGCCCGCGCTACATGGGCAACGAGAATCACAAGAAACTGGAGCACTACATCCTCGACCATCTGAAAGACGACCATCTAAAGCTGACGAGATCGAAGACGATGCCTTCACCGCCGACACGGTGGAAGGCAAGTTCCCCGTCCGCAATATCATCGCCAAATTTCCCGGCACAAAAGATGGCATCATCGTCATCCTGGGCCACTACGACACCAATTACCCGCTGCGCAACACTGGATACGTGGGCGCCAACGACGGCGGTTCTTCCACCGCCATCCTGCTCGAATTCGCCAACCAATTGCGCACTCGGGCAAAAAGCGCGATGGCTACAGCGTCTGGCTGGTCTGGACCGACGGCGAAGAAGCCGTCAAGACCTGGTCGGACACCGACAGCCTCTACGGCACGCGTCATCTAGCCGAAAAATGGGAGAAAGACGGCACGCTAAAGAAGATTAAAGCGCTTATGGTAATGGACATGATCGGCGATGCCGACCTCAACATCCACCGCGACACCAACAGCACGCCCTGGCTGCTCGATCTGATTTACACCGCCGCCGAGCGCGGAGGCTATCAGTCCCACTTCTACGCCCGCGAAGGGCCGATCGAAGATGATCACCTGCCCTTCGTCAAGCGCGGCGTCCCCTGTGCCGACGTAATCGACCTCGATTACGGCTACAACAACGTCTTTCATCACACCCCGCAAGACACCATGGACAAGCTCAGTCCCAAGAGCCTGGAAATCGTAGGGAACACGATCCTGGAAACCATCCATCTGCTCGACCAGCGCTAAAGTCGCGGCAACCACATCGGAAGCGCGCCCAGGCGATCTGGGAACTGCCCCGCCAACTCCTGCTAGAATTTGTCAGCGCCCGTGGAGGGCGACTCTAATCGGCTGCAGCCGCCGTGAGTGCGTGGAGATTCCTGCTTGTTCAAACGAATGTCTCTGGCAATCTTTCTGTTTGCGTCGATTATTCTGGCCAGCGCGCAAGCGCCCAGCGCTCCCGGCAAACCGCTTCCGCCGGGACCCATGCAGCCAAAGTCAAAGCTGCCTGCACCCAGTGTCACGATGCCGGCCGCATCACCGAGCAGCACCTGACCCGCGAGCAATGGTCCGGCGAACTCAAAAAAATGGAGGCCTGGGCGCTGTCATCCCCGACGCCGACCGCAACGCCTTTCTGAATTACCTGACCAAGAATTTCGGGCCCGAAAAAGGCGCCAAAGCCGCACTCAAGAAGTCCGCAAGTGCCGCCAACTAGTGATTTGCGTATTCGGAGAAGTAGAGAAGCAAAGCGCTGCCGACCCAACGTCCAAAGTGGCGATACGGCAGCGCCGCCAGGACCAAGCTCAAACTACTTTCAGCATGATCGGGGGGCGGCAAGACTTCAAGTAATTGTTTAGGTACTCGCGGGCTCCCTGTTTTTCCGCGCGTCCCTTGCGTCCTCCGCGGTTGAGTGTTTCTCGGGCCGCAACAACGGAAACAGAATCACATCGCGAATCGTGTGCGAGTCGGTAAACAGCATCGCCAGCCGATCCACGCCCAACCCCACGCCGCCCGCGGGAGGCATGCCATACGACAGCGCGTTGATGTAATTCTCATCCATCTGGTGGGCTTCTTCGTCGCCGCGCTCGCGTTCTTTCAATTGCGCTTCAAATCGCGACCGCTGATCCTCGGGATCGTTCAGCTCGCTGAACCCGTTGGCGATCTCCATCTTCCCCGCGAAGATTTCAAAGCGCTCGGTCCAGTCGGGCTCGTCCGGCTTCTGTTTCGACAACGGCGAAATTGCCGTCGGAAATTCATAGATGATTGTCGGCTGCATCAGGTGTTCTTCGGCCACCGCCTCAAAAAGGCCGCGATCGTTTTGCCCACCGGCTCCGCAGAGTCGTAAGCCAGATTGATGCCCGCGGCGCGCACTCGATTCACCAGTTCGCGCACGGAATCGTGGGAAGCGAAATCGCTGCGCGAGGCGCCGCCCCCGCCTTCTCCGGCCAGAACTTCGAAATCGCCTCCCGCATCGTCATGCGCCGCCAGTTGGCGTGCGACCAGTCAATCTCGTGCTCGCCCCATTTCGTCTTCATCCCGCCCGTTACATCTTTCACCGCCTGCTCAATCGCCCCTTGCGTTGTGTCCAGGATGCCGAGGTAATCGGTGTAGGCCTGGTAAGCCTCGAGCATGGTGAACTCGGGATTCCATCTCCAACCGAGCCCTTCGTTGCGGAAGTTGCGGTTGATTTCATACACGCGATCGAATCCGCCCACCGTCAGCCGCTTCAAATAAAGTTCCGGCGCGATGCGCAGAAACAAATCCATATCGAACGTGTTGTGATGCGTCTTAAACGGACGCGCCACCGCTCCGCCGGCAATGGGATGCATCATCGGCGTCTCGACTTCCATGAATCCCTGCGCATCGAAATACCGCCGCAACGATTGCACCAGCTTGCTGCGCTTCAAAAACACCTCGCGCACTTCCGGATTCATGACCAGATCGAGATAGCGCTGCCGGTAGCGCAACTCCACGTCAGTAAGCCCGTGAAATTTTTCGGGCAAAGGCAGCAGGTCTTTCGACAGAAAAGTCAGTTCCTCGGCATGGATGCTGAGTTCGCCCGTGCGCGTGCGAAACAGATATCCGCGGACGCCGATGTGATCGCCCAGGTCGAGCAGTTTCCACAGTTCGTAGCCGGCATCGCCGACCGCATCTTTTTTGACGTAGATCTGCAGCCGCTGCCCGTCCTGCTGCAAGTGCGCGAAACCGGCCTTGCCCATCAGCCGGATTGCCATGATGCGTCCGGCGACCCGCACCGTTACGCGCGGAGATTCCAGTTCTTCGGTTGTCTGACCGCTGTACTCGGCCAGAATCTGCGGCACGGTGTGGCTGAAGTTGAACTTCCGCGGATATGCCGGATGCCCGAGAGCCTCAATCTTCTTCAGCTTCTCGCGCCGGATTTCATAAATATTTTCGTCGAGTGACAATGAGTGTCCTTATCGTTAGTTATTGTTCTTGCCCAGTGAAAAGCTAAAGACTGGAAGGAAGTGATTATAATCTGTCGGAATCGCGTGGGCCGAGCCCTCAGCGGCTAAAGCCGCATTCAAAGTAATGCGGTTATCGCAGCGGTAAACCGCTGCGCCACCCAAAATCACGTGCAAGACCTCACTGCCGCAGCGCCAACGTTCCGAGGAGCGCCTGTTGTTTGGCGATCAGCGACTGGATGCCCTGGCGCGCCATCGACATCATTTTTGCCAGCTGCGCGTCGTCGAATACCTGGTGCTCGGCGGTGGCTTGCAGTTCGACGATTTTGTTGCCCGCGGTCATGACGAAATTCATGTCCACGTCGGCGCGGGAATCTTCTTCGTAGTTCAGGTCGAGGAGAATTTCGCCGTCCACGATGCCTACGCTGATCGCGGCCACGAAGTCTTTGATGGGCGCGGCGGACAAGGTTCCGGCATCGATCAGGCGTTGCAGAGCCAGGCCCAGCGCTACGAATGCTCCGGTGATGGACGCGGTTCGCGTGCCTCCATCGGCCTGGATTACATCGCAATCGATCCAGATGGTGCGTTCGCCGAGGCGCTTCAATGGCAACGGCGCGCAGGGAGCGTCCGATGAGGCGCTGAATTTCCTGCGTGCGCCCACTTTGTTTTCCCTTGGCCGATTCGCGCGCGGTGCGGGTGAGGGTGGAGCGGGGAAGCATTCCGTACTCGCCGGAAATCCATCCCTTGCGGGAGTTGCGCAGGAATGCGGGTACTGTCTCCTCGACCGATGCGGTGCAGATGACGCGGGTGTTGCCCATTTCAATCAGCGCCGAGCCCTCGGCGGTGGAGATGAAGTCGGGCGTGATGGTGACGGGACGGAGTTGCTCGGGAGCGCGGTTGTCGCTGCGAAAGATCATGTGATGGAAATTCTAACAGGGCAGCGCTCAGCTCTCAGCCAGCACGTGACTATCTGCGAGTTGCTCTAATTTCCGCGTTGGCGGCCAGCACAGAGAAGCATCGCCGGGGCAGAATATTGGGACATTGCTTTCACCACTATCTGTTGTCCGGAGGTTTCATGATTAGAGAAGAGAGGATTAGAAAGGACAGGATTAGCCGACCTGGATCGGCAAAAGCTGCAATCGCGGTTAGCGCTCTGGCCCTTGGCGCCACCGCTATTGGCGCGTTTGCTGTCGGCGCGTTGGCCATCGGAGATCTCGCGATTCGGAAGGTCGCGATCCGCAGTGGTCGAATAGAGAGATTAAGCATCGGTGAGCTGACGGTCGAGCGACTTGTGATTAAGGATTCGGCGGCCCACGGTTGATTGGAGCAGCGCTCGCAGCTGGTGGATCAGTAAAATCGGGATTTTTCGACAGCTATTGTCGTGGAGTGGGATGGTTGCGACGGCAGATTCCTTCAAAGTCGTATAGTCCAACTTTCTCGGTTTCGCTCAGACTGTCCCACATATCTTCACGGCTGAGGTTGCTCAAAATCTCGCCCGTTTGATCCGAACAAAAGACCCAGAATCCCCACACTCCCTTTACGCGCTTATCTGCGCGGTATGCAACGGTCAAATGCTCCATCTCAGGGGGTTTCTTTGCTTATCACAATGCAGTTCGAAGTTGTATTTGCTTTCAGAGGATGACGGCAAACCTGCGCGCCGCAAATCGTCGAGTTGGCAGGCGAAGCCCCTTGTTGGATTGTCTTTTGCGAATCCCTGCTGCGCCTCATCGATTCGTTTCATATACGCTTGAGCGTGCGATGCGTCAGCTTCGTCTCTAGCCCGTTCCAACGTCCGGGACAGAAACCACCACCCGCCCCAAGTACACAAGGCCAGCAGAACCAGTAAGCTCACCCGCTTTAAAGTCATCTGAGGATTCCGTTGACGTTGGTATCATCGCATCCAGCGGTACCCTAAAGCCAGAACTCGAACTATCGTTGTAACCGGCGTTCACAGCCAGAACCGGCATTGTGAGTGGAATGGCTATGTTTCACCAGCAGCACCGGCGAGCCCAAGAATGCTCTGCGTTCGTTGTTCATTGTTCGAGTGACTAGCGCATCCCCTAGAGGCGCGGGGTCGATTTCCTGATCGAGATAAATCCAAAGCACACGGGAAAGAAACGTCAGCAGGGGGGCGAAGGGCAGGAACAACACGGCTGCCCAGATTGCAGCCTTGTCCATACGCCAGCCCAGGGCCCAGAGGGCGGCGCCAACGACAAAGATGAAGGCGAGGGCCAAGCCGTAACTGATGTACATGGCACCGAGAAAATATCCGGGCTCGCGATTGAAGCGGAGACCGCACGTGGAGCAACAATCATGCATTTTGGGGAAGCCCCAGTAAAAAGAACGGAAAATTCTTGCAGACCGGCATCGAGGACAAAGCTGTCCGAGATGCCGCGCAAGGCGGATGGACGGGAACGGGGCACGCGGAAATGATAGTGGATGGATGAACGATTGCGCTTTGGTGGCTGGGTTGGGGTCAACGCCAACCCGCCTAGCAACATATCAATGAGCGTAATCCGCGATTTTTCGCCAACTACACATCGAATAGAACTGGAGCGGTGTATTATCTCGCTGGATGGAAGAGCAGATCAGATGGTATCTCGCAGCCTCATCAGTTGTAGTGGCTCCACTGTTCGTATTAGCAGTACTGCATTGGTGGAGTCTGAACAAGGGAGTGCATGATTCCGCTGCGTCTGTGACCAGAATGGGTATTTTGATCGCTGCTCTCGCGTGGATGCCTCCGATAATCTTCTTTTCATTCACGTCTCTTCACCCGCTCGATGAATACGCCAACTTTCGTATCTTGTGCAGGTGGTCGGGAATACTTTTGCTCTCATCGCCTTAGCGTGCAGCTTCGCGGGCGAGGCTGGATGCGCTTCGTGCTACTGGCGTTCTCTGTCTGGCCGTTTTTCGACTCGTTCCTCCTGCTGCAAGCGAATCCGTGGCGATAGCCATAAGCGGCTTAGATACGCACTCACCGTTCACGTCCTCCCCGAAATGTAGCCGGCAAAATCAAGCGATATCACTCACCGAAGATTGTGGCGCAAGACGCCTACTCATGGACGGGACTGATATGCCGGAAATACCTACTGACTGCCCGCCTGCATCACCGTCAGCGCATCGAACCACTCGGTCAGGTCGGCGTGTCCGGCCAGCGTGTCGCGCGGTTTGCCTTCGACCAGAATGTTGACGCGCTGGATGCCGGGGACGTTGACGGCTAGTGTCTCCACCAGCGAATTTACGGTGAGCTGCTCGCTGAGGATGCCGGAGCGGTGCTGGTCGGCGAAGGCGGCGTTGAGGTGATGACGGCCGCTCCGGGATCGACCATGTAGATGCCGCGGATGTCGGCGGACGGGGCCAGCGGGTGGGCTGCTCCGGGTTGCTGGTAGATGCGGAGCAGGGTGCGCAACAATTCTTCGGCGCGCTGCTGGCGTCCTCCGGGGAGAGGAATCTGGGCGGAGCGGGCGCGGAGCATGCCGGCGGCGTCATCGGCTACGTAGAGCGTCACGGTTTCGGTTGGACCGGAGGCGGGCGAGCTACGGCAAGGCGTCGGAGGAGTACTCCAATTCGCTTGCCCGGTGCCGCATTTGGCGGAGGTAGATTCCCATGGCCACTACTACGACCAGCAGCGCCGCTACTCCGATTAGAAGGGAACGGGGGATCATTGCTTCCCCTTCGCAGCTGAGGACTCGGTCGCGGCGGCGGCCCCTAAAGGGGCATCTACCTGGACAGGTTGCGGCATCGCTAAAGCGATGCCCTGATACGAAGTGTGAGTCCGCAGCAGCCGCGTTAGAAGTGGGATCGGAGTATGAATCATTGTTGTACTCCGAGGCGGTCGCGAACGGAGAGTACGGCATCGGCAATCGCGGCGGCGGCGCGCTGCTGATAATTGGCTGAGGTCAGGTCGGCGATGCCGTCCGGTCCAGGGGCTAGTTCGACGGCGACTGCGGGCATGAACACGTTGTTCAGGGGACGCAGGGAAGCGGACGATTTCTGAGCGGGATAATCTTTCTTTTGCAGCTCGTCTACGATGGCGGCGAACACGAGCCGGCTGATTTGCAGAGCTGGCGCCTGAGCTGCATTCCACGGGTGAAATGCTCCTTTGCTTTCTCCTTCAACGGGGAGCAGCGCGGTGTAGACGCCAGCGGCGTTGCCCTGCGAAACCGCGTGCAGGCTGATGTAGATTGCGGCGCGGGCTACGTTGGCGGCGGCGGCGCGCTGGTCGAGAGTTAAATTCGTGTCGGCATCGCGCAACAAGGCGACGGCGAAACCGCGGATTTCGAGTTCGTGGCGCAGCAGGCGGGCGAATCCAAGGGTGACTTCTTTTTCGGCCAGCTTGTCGGTCAGGGCCGCGCCGCGTTCGTCGCCTCCGTGCGCGGGATCGACCACGGCTAGAGGGCGATGGAAGTTGGAGCTGGGAGTGGCATTGGAATTGTTCGAGCTAGCGTTGGCGGGCGGGGACGCGGGATTTTGCGGTGCAGTTGCCGTGCTGCCCGGTGTTGCTGGTTCGGACTGAGGCGGAGAAGCAGTGCTCGATGAACCCGGGAGCGTTGAAATCAAGATTGTCCTGCGGCGTTGCTGAAACTAGCCATCAACGGCTCGTTGAGGCACGTCTAATTCGGCGTCACCGTTATTCTCGGAGAAGGTGGCGTGGGTGATGACCTTGTTGTCAAAAGTAATGGACTGGCTTCCGGGAGACATGACCGGGTCGCGCTTGAATACCATCCGCAGTTTGCCCGGTTCGGTGGAGATGGTGGGGTTCACCGGCGCGGTGAAGCTCAGGTCCAGGCGTGGAGGGTTGCTCGCGTCCAGGCGGAAACTGGGTTGAATGCCGACACCGCCGATGAACAGACGGCGGGCGCTTTCGCGGAAATTTACCGGCGCTCCCAGAAAGTGCGGGAGCAAGGCGCTTAGCGAGGTTAGCGGAATCAATCCGCGTGAGTTTTCGATTAGGAAGGGAGCGGTGAAATCGAAATCGCGGCCGTGAATTTTGGCCCGTGTCTTGCCGGCGGCAAACTCGGCATCGATCGCGTTATAGCGGAGCTTCAGCGAATGCCCGTCGGTTTCGGTGCTCACGCGGCCCAGCGGCTCCAGCAGTTCGAGCAGGCCGACGTAGTCCGGCCGAACGCTCCAGCACCGGAAGGTTGTAGATGGCGACCGGTGAGTAGACGGCGACGTGCTTTTCGTCTGTAGAAGGCGGTGCTGAAGGCGCTGCCGACAGAAGGCTGACGGTGGCGAGAAGTACCCAGTATCCAGTACCCAGTACCCAGCACCGCACTTTCGGACGAGCACTGGGTACTGGGTACCGAGTACTGGGTACTTTATTCGAGGGCATAAATCGTCAGCCCGCTTAGCAACTTGGGGTAGAAATCGGTGGACTTCTGGGGCATGACTTCGCCCGCCAACGCGATGTCGCGGAGCTGCTCCATGCGCACAGGATTCATCAGGAAGGCTATTTGGTTTCCACTGCGCACCTGCGCCAGCGCCTCGGCGGCATCGCGACAGTAGGAAACGTTTTCCTGATTGCGAATGGCTTCTTCGGAAATTCGCAGAACGCCTTCCAGCAGGCACTTGTGCAGTTGCACCACGTCTAGGTCTTGCTGGCGCAGCGAAACTTTTCCGAACCAGGCGGGGCCGAGGTCTTTCGGCGAGTGCAGCAAGAATACGTGTTCGGCAGTGACCGCTAGCAGCGCAGTGCCGGTGTATCCGGCCTTTTGCAGAATGGCGGTGGCACGGGCGGCATCGACTGCCGGAATCGGCTTCTTCGACGCTGAAGAATTTTCTCGCGCCTCGGTGTGAAAGCGCTCGGCTGAAAAAGAGGGCAGGCCGAAGACGAGCCGATGCGTCGGCAGAATGAGCAGGCCAGGGCGTTCTTGTTATCGCGGTCTATTAGCGTTTGTTCGGACGATCTTTGTCAGGACGACTCATGTCGATGAAGGTCATCATCACCGAATCGTAAGCAGTGGGAAGGCCCGATCCGGTCTCGGCCGTGGCTCGCCTTTCGTTGCGATAGGTCAAGGCAGTCTCGTAGCGGTGATGGCCGTCGGCGATGATCAGCTTTCGGTCGCGCATCTGTTCCTGCACGGCGGCAATGACCGAGGCATCGGAAATCTTCCAGACGCGGTGCACGACGCCGTACTCGTCGGTGACCTCGATGTCGGGAATGGCGTTTGCGGTCACCGCCGAATCGAGCAGGGCGTCCACCTTGCCCGCTCCGCTGTAGAGCATGAAAAGTTGACCGAAGTGGGCTCGAGTTGCGCGCAGCAGGTCGAGGCGGTCGGCTTTGGGCTTGGCCAGGGTCTGCTCGTGCCGGAAGACTACTTGGGCGGAGTAATCCTCGATGCGGCCGAGAGCGATAAAGCCGCGACGCTCGGCTGGCGGTTCGCTTCCGAAGCGCCTCGCGGGTCGCTTCCAGGAACTACTGAACGTCTGGGTATAGCGGTAGATAGAGGGCGTTGGGTCCTGACGCAAAACGCCGGTCTGACGCCAGTTCTGGAAGTCCGCCGCCGCCCGGGTATAGACGTTGTCGGCGTCGCTATCCGCGGGCAGGCGCTTGCCGAGAATGATCCGCACCAGGTTATAAGGACTGGCCTGGTAGTAGCGCTCCTGCATGGCGGGAGTGATTTTGTCGTAGGGCTGGGTGACGGCGTGCTGGACGGGAACGCGCTCAGGGTCGTAGCGCCAGGCGCGAAATGGGGAAATAGTTGCCATAAACCGAACGCAGAATTGTAGCAGGGACGGTCGCGGCACGGACCGCAGAGGCGAGGCGCAGGAACGAATAAAGAGAAAAAATGTGCACAGAGTCAGAAGAGCGGCCTCAGAATCCGCTGCCAAGAAGCTCACCGTCATTTACGAAAAGGTGACAACCCTTTTTCAGGATTGTGCTACTATCCGGCTCATAGAGTCTGTTGCGGCCCGCTTTTTGGGATATCGGTTGCCTCCGTCCCAGGCGCGGATTTAGTGGGGCCTATGCTGTACGGCAAACAGTTCCCGGCTCGCTTCCCCTTCGCTGTACTCCTGCTGGTTGCTGTGTGCGGCGCCCTTCCGGTCTTTCCGGCCTTTGCTCAGAATTCCACTGAGGACGTTCACATTCAGCCGCGGGTGCAGCCGCCGCTCCGAAGGACCCGGAGAGCGGTATCGACCCGGCTTACAAGACCCACACCAAGCCCTACAAAGTGGATGTGGACATGGTGCTGGTGCCGGTCACCATCACTGATCCGTTAAACCGGCTGGTCACCGGGCTCGACCGCGAGAACTTCAATCTTTTCGAAGGCAAAGATCAGCAGGAGATCAAGACTTTCTCCAGCGAAGACGCTCCGGTTTCGATCGGCGTGATCTTTGACATGAGCGGCAGCATGAGCAGCAAGATCGACCGCGCCCGCGAGGCGGTGATCGAGTTCTTCAAGACGGCGAATCCGCAGGATGAGTTTTTCATGATCACCTTCGCCGACAAGCCGGAGGAGATTGCGGACTTCACGAGTTCGGTGGATGACATTCAGGGCCGGCTGGTCTATACCGTTCCCAAGGGCCGGACGGCGCTGCTGGACGCGATTTACCTGGGCGTCACCAAGATGCGCCAGGCCAAGTATCCGAAGAAAGCTCTGCTGATCATCTCCGACGGCGGCGACAACCACAGCCGCTATACCGAAGGCGAGATCAGGTCGATGGTCAAAGAGGCCGACATTCTTATTTACGCCATCGGCATCTACGATCATTATTTTCCGACCGAAGAAGAGCGGCTGGGACCGGCCCTGCTCAGCGATGTGACCGAACTGACCGGTGGGCGGGCTTTTACGATTGATAACCCGAACGACCTGGCGGATGTTTCCACAAAAATTGGTATCGAGTTACGCAACCAATATGTCCTCGGATACCGTCCAAAGAATCCAGTGCGACGATGGCAAATGGCGTAAAATCAAAGTGAAGCTGTTACCGCCAAAAGGATTGCCTCCGCTCAAGGTCTACGCCAAGACGGGTTATTATGCGCCGACGGAATAAAGTTCCCCTGCCGATTTTCTTCCTCGCTGGTCGCAGGTATTCCTCGCCAACTCGCACGCGCAAGGCGGAGCTCCGAGTCAGTCAGCTCAGCGCCGAGTGCAGGTCCGCCGTCGGCCGCAAGTCCGCCAACAGCGTCCCCGTCAACGCCGGCCAGCGCCACCAGCACGCGCCCGCGACCGGGCAGAGCCAGCGCCGGTCTCTCAGAAGCCGGCGCAGAATCCGGATGACTCCGCGGACAGCGGCGTTTTCGTTTTCCGCAAGCAGGTTGAAGAAGTCGTCCTGCACGCCACCGTGATCGACGACAAGCAACGCATCGTCACCAACCTCGATAAAGGCGATTTCAATGTTTTCGAGGACGGGCGCCCGCAGACCATCACTTCATTCCGCCACGAAGACATTCCGGTCGCGATGGGCATCGTGGTCGACAACTCGGGCTCGATGCGAGAGAAGCGGCAAAAGGTGAACGCGGCGGCGCTGAATCTGGTGCGCGCGTCGAATCCGAACGACGAGGTATGCGTCGTCAACTTCAACGACGAGTACTATCTCGACCAGGATTTCACTTCCAACATCAACAAGCTGAAAGAGGGGCTGGAAAAGATCGAGGCCCGCGGGGGCACGGCGCTCTACGACGCGGTGGTGGCCTCCGCCGACCAGTTGAAGAAAGACGCCAAGCTCGAAAAGAAAGTCATCTTCGTGGTGACCGACGGAGAAGACAACGAGAGCGCCGAAACGTCTCGAGCAGGCGGTGCGGCGTTTGCAGGCCGAGAACGGACCAACCGTCTACGCCATCGGCATTCTGGAAGGCGAAGAGCACCCCAAGCACGCCAAACGCGCGCTGCAAATTATGTCCGAAAGAACGGGCGGCATCGCTTTCTTTCCCAAAACGCTGGACGACGTTGATGCCATCAGCCGCACCGTGGCGCACGATATTCGCACGCAGTACACGATTGGATACAAACCCACGACGCCGAAGACTCAGGGCGGCTATCGGCAAGTGAAAGTGGATGCACGTTCGCGCGAGCACGGCAAACTGATCGTCCGTACGAAGAGCGGCTATTATGCCGGGCCGGAGCCGGCTTCAGGGGCGCAGTAGAGCGGATTATTGTGAACGCAGGTGCCGGAACTTGCTCACGTTACCAAATTGCAAAATTACAAAATCCTCTGCATTGACGCTGCCCGTCTGCGTTCCTTACTCTAAAGTGTGCCATCCACAACCTTAAATTCGCGCCTGCGCGTCAGCGACGATATCTCAAATCTTGTCGGCGAAACGCCGATGCTGCAACATGAAGAGGCTGGCGCCTGCGGGCTCGGCCGACATCTTTGCCAAGCTCGAATACCTGAACCCGGGCGGCAGCGTGAAAGACCGCGCCGCCATTGGCTTGATCGAGCGCGCCGAGCACGAAGGCAAGCTGAAGCCGGGCGGGACGGTCATCGAAGCTACTGCCGGCAACACCGGCATCGGGCTGGCTCTGATCGGCGTGAGTCGCGGCTACAAAGTCCGGCTGTTCGTCCCCGAAAAATTTTCGGAGGAAAAGGTCATCATCATGCGGGCCCTCGGCGCCGAGGTGACTCGCACTCCGGAGGCCGAGGGGATGCAAGGCGCCATCCAGCGCGCCAAAGATCTGCAGGCTTCCGACCCGGGCGCGTTTCTGGCCGCGCAGTTTGATAATCCCGCCAACACCGATTACCACTACGAAACTACCGCGCGCGAGATCTTTGAGCAGATGGATGGACGCATCGACGCGATTACGATCGGCTGCGGCACGGCCGGAACTTTTACCGGGGTTGCCCGTTTTCTGAAAGAACGGATCGCGAAGGTGCACGCGGTGGCGGTGGAGACGCAAGGCTCGATTCTGGGCGGCGGCAAGCCCGGCCCGCATAAGGTCGAAGGCATCGGCAACACTTTTATTCCCGGAAATTTTGATCGTTCGGTTTGTGACGAAGTGATGATGGTGACCGATGAGCAGGCCTTCGGCATGGTGAAACAACTGGCCGCTCGCGAAGGCGTGCTCGGAGGTTCGAGCGCAGGCGCAAACGCCTACGCGGCAGTGGAAATTGCGAAGCGCCTCGGGGCAGGGAAGCGCGTGGTTACGCTGATTCCCGATTCGGCTGAGCGCTATCTGTCGAAGAAGATTTTTGAAGGCGGAGTGTAAAGCAGCTCAGCACTCGGCATTCAGCATTCAGCAACCTGCTGCAATCGGACGAGCGGCTGCGAAAGACTTAGCCAAACGTAGGAGCGCAACCCTGGAGAACACTTTGACCCCTAAGCATCCCGGCTTCGCAACTCGCGCTATTCATGCCGGACAAGAGCCCGACCCTCTCACCGGCGCTGTCAGCTGTTCCCATCTATCGCGACTTCCACCTACGTTCAGGAAGAGATCGGCAAGAACAAAGGTTACGAATATGCGCGCGTGTCGAATCCGACCCGTGACCGGCTGGAGACGAACCTTGCCGCGCTCGAAGGCGGCATCGCCTCGCAAGGTGTTCGGCAGCGGGATGGCGGCGATCAACGCGGTCGCTACCATGCTCAAAGCGGGCGATCACGTTGTTGCCGGCCACAATCTCTACGGTGGGACGCCGCGGCTGTTCAATCAGGTGCTGGCCAATTTTGGCCTGACATTCACCTACGTCGATACATCCGACGTCAAGAATGTTGAGCGCGCGTTGCAGAAGAACACGCGGCTCGTGTTTCTCGAAACGCCGACCAACCCGCTGATGGAGCTTTGCGATCTGCGCGCCATCTGCGAACTCAGCCACCGGCACGGCGCTGAGGTCGTAGTCGACAACACTTTCATGTCGCCATATTTTCAGCGTCCGATCGAGTTCGGCGCCGACATGGTGGTGCACTCCACCACAAAATTTCTTAACGGACACAGCGACGGGCTGGGCGGAGTTGTGGTCTGCACCAAGCCGGAGCAGGCGGAGAAGCTGGCGTTTCTTCAGAAATGCGCGGGCGCCATTTTGTCTCCGTTTGAGTGCTGGCTGATTTTGCGCGGCGTCAAGACGCTGGCGGTGCGCATGTTGACAGCACGATTCGCAACGGCCGCAAGGTCGCCGACTATCTTTCGAAGCACAAAAAGGTGCAGAAGGTTTTCTATCCTGGACTTGCCGGATCATCCGCAGCACGAACTGGCCAAGCGGCAGATGTCGGGCTTCGGATCGATGATCGCTTTTGAAACCGGATCGCTCGCGAACGCCAACAAGATGCTGCGCAAGGTGCGGGTGTGTTCGCTGGCTGAGTCACTGGGTGGAGTCGAGACTCTGATTTCGCATCCGGCTACCATGACGCACGCCGCCGTCGGCGAAGAGGGGCGGCGCAAAATTGGCATCACTGACGGGATGGTCCGCATCTCAGTCGGTATCGAGGACGTGGACGATATTCTCGCCGACCTCGACCAGGCGCTGGCTGCGATCTAGCGGCCTTCGGTTTTCCGAAACCAATGTCAGAGCCGACTAGCTCCCGGGAATGGAATGCCGCTGAATACCATCGCCTTTCCGCGCCGCAATTCCAATGGGGACAGCGGGTGCTCGGCGAACTTCGACTTCGCGGCGACGAGTGTGTGCTGGACGCCGGCTGCGGCACCGGAAAGCTCACGCGCCTTCTCCTGGAGAATCTTCCGAACGGCCGCGTCGTTGGCCTCGATCTTTCCCGCAACATGGTTTTGCATGCTCAGCAGGATCTTCAGCCGGATTTTGGCGGCCGGGCACGGTTTGTAGCTGCTGACCTGGTCGCGCTTCCATTTCGGAATTGCTTTGACGGAATTTTCAGCACTGCGTCGTTTCACTGGGTGCTCGACCACGACGCATTATTCAGCAATTTGTACGCGGCGCTGCGCCCGGCAGGCTGGCTGCATGCGCAATGCGGCGGCGGCGCCAATCTTGCTCGGCTCCGTGGGCGGGTGCGTGCTGTTTCACAGACGGCTGAGTCTCAAACTGGCTGGGGAAGTTTTCGGAGCCGTGGTTTTTCTCTGATGCCGAGAGCGCGGCTTCCCGTCTTCGCGGCGCCGGATTCGAGGACATCGAGACTGGGATCGAAGAGGCTACCTTCGTAGCGTCCAGCGCTCTGGAATTTCAGCAATATCTCCGCACGTTCGTGCTCCATCGGCATCTGGAAGTTCTTCCCGTAGACAGTCTTCGCGCAGCGTTCCTGGAGAAACTTGCCGAGGCCTCGGCCCACGACGATCCGCCGTGGGCGCTGGATTACTGGCGATTGAATATTCGGGCGCGTAAACCTGAGTAGGTGCGGCGCCTAAAGGCGTCGGGATAGGCGAGCCCTGGCGGCATGCCTGAAGGCATGCCCTGATACGAAACTCATCTCCACGATGAATTATCTCGGCGATGAATCTTCAGCGCACCGATTCTCCAATCCACTCCAAGTAGGCGGCGCTGCCATCCTCAATGGGAATCTCGATACACTCTAGAAGCTCGTAAGAATGCAGACCCGGTCAGCGCCTCGCGCAGGCGAACAAAAGCCGCTGCCGTCGTCTTGATTATGAGGAGGAACTCGGTTGCTGTTTCGACCTCTCCTTGCCAGCGATAGACTGATTCGATCTGGGGAACGATGTCTATGCATGCCGCTAGTTGCCGCTCTACCAGCGCCTGGGCGATGCTGCGGGCTTCTTCGAGGGAGCCACACGTTGTAAGAACTAGTCTCTTGTCGGTCATATAAAATCAAGCTTCCTAGGTTGTCGAAGATTGTCGACGATTGTCTTAGGGACGATTGGGAGCATACGAGGCAGACGATGGCAACGCAAATCAAGTTGGCACTTCTGGTTGGCGGACGGTGATGGCTGAAGAGTTCACGTTCGCCAATGTCCAGCGGGCGGTGCACGGGATCGCGCGCTATGTTGCGGCGCAGAAACCTAGCGGAGCGAAGGTAATTGTTGGCCGCGATCCGCGCTTTCTTGGCGAAGCTTTCTGCGCCATGGCCGCCGAGATTCTTTCCAGCTACAGTATTACGCCGCTGACGATCGCGGAGCCGGCTCCCACGCCCACCATTTCTTACGCCGTGATCCAGTCAAAGGCGGACGGCGCTATCAACTTTACGGCTTCGCACAATCCGCCGGAATACAACGGCATCAAGTTTTCGACGCCTGACGGCGCGCCTGCTTTGCCCGAAGTCACGAAGGCCATCGAGGCCGCCATCGCGGCCTTCGATGCGAATCCACAAACTCACAAGACGCCCAAAGCCGAATCTCAGCCCCAGTCCCAGAGTATCGACCCGCGCCGCATGTATCTTTCGCGTCTGCGGGAAATCGTTGATCTCGATGCCATTAAGAAGGCGGGCATCAAGATTGCGTTCGATCCCATGTGGGGCTCGGCTCGCGGATATTCGATGCGTTTCTGCGCGAGGCGGCTGCCGTGGCCACCGTCCACGATACTCGTGATGTGCTTTTGGAGGGCATGCGCCCGAGCCTGACGATCATCTGCTCGAAGACCTGCGGCACAAGATGCGCGAGATCGGCGCGGCGATTGGCATTGCTACCGATGGCGACGCCGACCGCTTTGGGATTGTGGACGAGGACGGAACGTTCCTGCAGCCGAACTACGTCATTGCGCTGCTCTTCGACTATCTGGTTGAAACCCGGGGCTGGAAAAACGGGGTCGGCAAATCCGTGGCCACTACCAATCTCATTAACGCGCTGGCCGAGAAGCACGGGATCGAACTCCACGAGACGCCGGTGGGCTTTAAATATATCGGCGAATTGATCGAGCAGGACAAAATTCTCATTGGCGGAGAAGAAAGTGCTGGCCTGTCGATCCGCAAACACGTTCCGGAGAAAGACGGAGTGCTGGCCGGGCTGCTTTGTTGCGAGATGGTAGCTCGCCGTGGCGGGTCGCTTGGAACCCAATTGCAACAGATATTTGCCGAAGTTGGTTCCTATTATCCTTTAAGGGAGAACTTCCACTTGACGCCGGAAGTAAAACAGAAGTTTACTGAGAAGTTACGTAGTGATCCGAGCGAGTTCCATGGCATTAAAGTTGCCAAGGTGGTGAGGACGGACGGGCTCAAACTCGTCCTTGCCGATGGATCGTGGGTCTGCTACCGGCTCTCGGGCACGGAGCCGGTGGTGCGCGCGTATAGCGAGGCGCGCAGCCGGGAAGGCCTTGCGAAGTTGAGTGCGTCGGCGAAAGCATGGATCTTCGATTAGGAAAATCGTCGAGAGTGAGCATCCTTCCGGGTCGGGAGGAAAGTCTCCGCGCGGTGATTTCAAACGCCAAGTCTCAGGCTATGTCTCGGGCTATCTCTCAAGCTGTCTCTCAAGCTAGAGACCAGGGGCCGAAAGCTGAGGCGGCGGCGGCGCACTGGGTCGAGCGCACACGTCCGGTCTGGTCGTGGATAGCGCTGAAGTGGCGTCGTCTGGGAACTGGCGCGGCTCTGCTGCTGATCGTTGGATTACTGCTGCACGCCCTGTACGGCGCCAACGGCATGGTCATTTATCGGCAGAAGCGGGCGGAGATGCAATCGCTGCAGAGTGAGGTTGAGCGCTTGCAGAAAGAAAACGATCGGTACGTGGAGCAGATCCGGGCGCTCAAGTCCGATCCTGCCGCTATTGAAAAGGAAGCCCGTGAGAGATGCGCTATGCGGGCCAGGAGAATTTGTGCTGGTTGCTCCGATGCTCCGCGGAAGCCTGCCACCGGCAGCGCCAAGAACGGCAAATAGCGCGCGGGTCTTTCCCGTGACTCTGTGTCTCGGTGAGAAGGGCGTTAGGCCGCCCAGAACTTTCTTCTTAGCCCAGACTCTACTTCTTCTGTGATAAAGTTCAGTTGTTCAGATCACGTGTGGGAACCAATCTGAGGAGGATGACATGCGGAAATTTCTCTCGTTTTTACTTGCCGGTGCTCTGATTTTATTTGTGGCCTCGGTGTCATTTGCCAGCGATACCCAAACCGTGAACGGCTGGATCAGCGACTCCAAGTGTGGGGCCAAGGGAGCGAACGCCGGCGCGGAAGCATGCACGAAGAAGTGCATCGGAGCGGGCGCCAGCCCGGTCGTGGTTACCGATAAGGACCAGAAAGTCCTGACTGTGGACAATCCCGACGCTTTGAAGGGTCACGAGGGGCATCACGTTGCAGTGACCGGGCATGTTGACGGGGACAAGATCCACGTTGATAGCGTGAAGATGCTTTAGCGGTAACGAGCCTCGGAGATGCAAAACGGGCGGCCCTGGTGGCCGCCCAATGTTTTTTACGGGACAGATCTCTATCGCTCTTCTATCGAACAACGCCTTCGAGCGGTGAGCTGGCGGTTGCATAAAGTTTGCGTGGCATCCGCCCTGCGAGGTATGCCTGTCTTCCCGCCAGCACGGCGTGCTTCATGGCTTCGGCCATCAGCACCGGATCCTGGGCGGCGGCTATGCCGGTGTTCATCAGCACAGCGTCATAGCCCAACTCCATCGCAATGGCTGCGTCGGAAGCTGTGCCAACGCCGGCGTCCACAATCAATGGGACTCCGGTGATCAGCTCGCGCAGGATTTGCAGGTTGGCCGTGTTCTGAATCCCCAGGCCGCTTCCGATCGGTGCACCCAGCGGCATGACTGCAGCGGCTCCCGCGTCCACCAGACGTTTTGCGAACACGATGTCGTCGGAGGTATAGGCCAGCACCGTGAATCCTTCTTTCGCCAGCACACGTGTGGCTTCGAGCGTGGCCTGCACATCCGGATACAGCGTCGCCTGATCTCCGATCACTTCCAGCTTGATCCAGTCGGAGAGTCCGACTTCACGCGCCAGATGGGCGGTGCGGATGGTGTCGTCGGCGGTATAGCAACCGGCGGTGTTCGGCAGAAGGAAATATTTGTTGGGATCGATGTAATCGAGCAGAGATTCCTTACCGCGGTCGAGATTGACGCGACGCACGGCCACGGTCACCATATCGGCGCCGCTGGCTTCGAGTGCGCGGGCGGTCTCCTAAAAGATTTGTACTTGCCGGTGCCGACGATCAAGCGGGAACAGAACTGGCGGCCGGCGATGATGAATGAGTCGGTCATCGGATTATTGTACGGCTCCGGAGGCTGCGGAGAAGTCGATTTTCGACGCGGCAGCCCCTAAAGGGGCGTCTGATTTCTGACAACTTACGGTATCGCTAAAGCGATACCCTGATACGAAGCTCTTAATACGAATCTCTTGATACGAATCTCTTAATACGAAGCTACGTCTGCTGCGGCAAATTTCCTTCCAGCAAATCATAGAGGCGGTTCGCCGGACAGCGTAATCCGACGTAGAAGCTTCCGAAGAGCGCATAGACGGCGCTGACGTGGTCGAAGCGCATCTCGTAGATCAGCTTTTTGAAAACCAGAGGATCGTCGGCGAAAAGGTCGACGCCCCACTCCCAGTCGTCGAAGCCGATGGAGCCGGTGATGATCTGTTTCACCTCTCCGGCGTAGCGGCGGCCTACCATGCCGTGCTCGTTCATCTGGCGCTGGCGTTCTTCCATGGGGAGCGTGTACCAGTTCTTGTCTTCGCCGCGGCGGCGTCCATGGGATAAAAACAGAGGTAGCGATTCGGCGGCATGGTCGGGAACAGACGCGGCTTCATCGCTTCTTTCTGGCGGGCGATGGTTTCGGCGATTGCTTTTTTCCATTCTTCCGAATGTGGCTCGACGCCGCTGTCAGCTAGCGCTTTGTAGGTCTTCAGGATGATTCGTAGAGTCCCAGCTCGATTACTGATAAATAGGAAGTCGTTGGCTCGAAGAAGTCGTTGAGCCGGAGCCGCGCCAGATCGAGCTCCGCCTGGTTGAGCTGGTCGAAGCTCTCGCGGAAGTGGACGAGCATCAGGTCGCCTTTGTGTCCTAGCAATGAGAAGAGCGCAGACTGGCCATCGGTTTTGGCTTCCATTTCGGCCAGCAGCTTGCGCGGCTTCGGCGGCGATCTCGCGACGGTGCGTTTTCCGGAAGCGCGCGCCATGCGGTCCAGCGAAAGCGCATCATCTGGTGCAGCGTGGCGTAGCCTTCGAGCGTCAGCGGCACGGCCGGCAGTTGCCCGGCGGCGACCGGAGAGTTCGGGATGGGTTGGGTTCATGGATTCATTGTACTTGTAAGCATTGATGCATTGATCGAGCCATTGCAAACGAAATCTAGACGATCAATACAATGCTGCTCAGTGGTTCACTGAGTCGACTCGGGCTCACCGTGGAACCCCAGCCGCTACGGGGCGCAGATTGCCCCGGTATGTGCCGGTGTGCTACAAGCGCTATATGCGTAAATGGATGAGCGAGCGCTTGAAGCGCCGCAAGAAGCCCGGAGAGGGTTCCACCAAGGAGGCGACCAAGGCACCTGAGCCGTTGCAACCGAGGTATTTATGATGATGAGCCCGCCGCCGCCGCACTAAAGTTCCCGCTGAAGCTCCGGTAGTCGAGACGAAGCGCGCTTCGAGAGCGGAACCAGAGCGTGAGCCCGCGCCTGAGCCTATTTCGGCGCCGGTTGCGGCATCCGCTGCTGGCGAGCCTCGACCGCGAATCTCGCGACGGCGTCGTGGTCGTGGAGGTCGTGGCGGATCTCGTTCGCGCCCGGCGGCTGCACCCGCGGTCGCGGCAGGATCTCCGGCATCGGAAGCATCCGGACGCGCTCGGCTGAATCGTTGCCGAACTGCAGCGCCGTTTCCGCTCAGGCCAGCGCGTTCCAGTTGCGACGGCCGCAGGCTCCCGCACGCCCCAGCAAGGGAACGGTTGTGCTGGCGATCGGGTTGCCGGGATCGGGCAAGAGTTCGTGGTTCAAGCGCCACGATATTCATCCGCTTTCGAGCGATCTGTTGCGCGAACTTCTTTTCGATGACGCGCAGGAGCAGCGTTTTCAGGATCTCGTGTTTTCGAACCTGCGATCGATGCTGAAGGCGCGGCTGATTGCGCGGCGTCCGTTGAATTACGTGGACGCGACCAACCTTACTCCTCATGACCGCCACAGCTGGATCAAGCTGGCGAAGGATTATGGCTACGATGTGCAGGGATTGTTCTTCGATGTTCCGCTGGAAGTTTGCATGGAACGCCACCAGCGCCGCGGGCGCGCGGTGCCGGAAGAGATCATGCGCAAAATGGCGGGCAAGCTGAAGGCTCCAACGTTTGAGGAAGGCTTTTCGAAGATCACCGTGGTGCGGGTGAAGCAGAAAGAAGCGAGCGGCGAGTAGAGACGGTGTAAGTCATCACGGAGTCACGGAGTCACAGACGAAAACCGATTCTTGCTTCTCCATTATCACGACTTGATCGGTGTCTCGATCCTCCGTGCTGAGCTCTCAGCCCTTCAAATACGGCAAGAGTTCCCTGAAACGCGGGCGCGCCTGACGAGCGCAGCAATTCGTAGATCATCATTTCGGTCGAAGAAAGAATCGCTCCGGCGGCGCGCATGCGATCCAGGCCGATGCGCCAGTTTAATTCCGTTCTTGAGCTGACCGCGTCTGACGCCACATGGACCAGATAGCCTTCGCGCAGCGCTCCCAGCGCAGTCTGCATCACGCAGATGTGGGTTTCCATGCCGCACAGCAATACGGTCGTCCGCTGACCGGGCAGGCGCTTGAGCATGGAGCAGAACACATCGCTGCCGAAACACGAGAACATCAACTTGTCGATGGGCGGACTCTGCGGCAACAGGTCCGCAATGCCGGGCACGGTGTTGCCCAGGCCCTTTGCGTATTGGGTCGTGACCAGCGCTGGGATCTTCAGGATTCCGGCCAGCCGAATCAGGAGCTGGACGTTTCGCACCAGCCGTTCTTTCTCCCAGATCGGCGGCAGCAATTTTTCCTGCATGTCGACGACGATGAGAGCGCACTGCTCGGCCTCCAGGGGACGGCGCGCCATCTCGGCGTAATCGGTGTCGACTGGGATGACAGTTCCGGTGAAAGTTGGAAAAGTTTCGCTGCTGGGCATGGCAACTCCTCTCTAGAGACGCGGCTTGTGACGTGCTCTACATCTGCCAGAGATTTTAACGCGCAGGGCGGGCGCCGTTTTGCGGTCACTGCGAAATGATTTAGAATTCTGGTACAGCCCGGTCGTTCAACGGTAGGACTGCAGCCTCTGGAGCTGCGTATCGGGGTTCGAATCCCTGCCGGGCTGCCACTAATCAGGTCTCAGGTCTTAGGTTTCAGGTCTTAGGAAAACCTGGCGCGGATCTTCTTCCTTTTCACTTCTCAATTCCAATCATTTCTCAATTCGAATCATTCAGGGACGCGGCGGAGGGGTCGGTCAGGGCGATCAGTTTACCTAGCGGATATTCGTCTGGGGTGAGCGGAGTTTCGGGCTCGGGGTTGACGATGGCGAGGACGTCGCCGCTGAGAATTCCGCGGATGAACAGGCGATCACCTTCGATGGCGACTACGCGGTATTGCTCGTCGAAGATGGTCATCCTCTTTGCCATAAGGAAATTGGATGCGAGATTTCGGATTGGTGATGCTTGCCTCGGTTGCGTTGGATGTTCCCTCGAAGAACCAGCGGGCCCGAGTGCTGGACCCGCTCTTTCGATCCGCAGCGACGAACTGCATTTTCGTTAAGCGTCAAATCCTGCCGAGAACGATGAGAATGACAACGATGCAGAGGATCAGTCCCAGTCCCCCGGTCGGGGCGTAACCCCAGTCTCGACTGTGTGACCAGCGTGGCAGTGCTCCAAAGAGAGCTAAGACTAAGATCACGATCAATATTGTTCCAAGCATGTGTTGCTCCTTCTTTCTTTCAGGTGACGTGAAGCAATTTGTTCCTTAACCAGCTACTGCTTGGGCTCTTCTTTGCCTCCAGGAGCTTTCTTCTCGGGAGAGCTTTCTGGTTTAGATTCCGGCCGCGGCGCAGCTTGCTGGTGTGGGGCAGGTTGGGCGTGAGCTGCCGTCGCCGGACGGGGAGCGGGAGCCGGAGCGGGCTTCGGCGCAGGCTGCTGATGAGCTGCGGGCTGGGCATGAGCAGCTGGCTTATTCTCGTTCGAGCGGGCAGCCGAGGGCTTATTCTCGGGCGCCTTATTTTCGTTCGAGCGAGTTGTGGCCGCTTTATTTGCGGCGGCGGCTTTGTTTTCGTTCGAGCGATTGGCTGCTGCTTTGTTCTCAGCTGCTTTGTTCTCGTTCGAACGAGTAGCCGCTGCTTTATTTGCGGCTGCCTTGTTTTCGGAGGCCCTGTTCTCAGCAGCTTTATTCTCAGCCGCTTTGTTCTCGGAGGCCTTGTTCTCAGCTGCCTTACTCTCGGCTTCCCGGTTCTCGGTTGCCTTGGTCTCGGCTGCTTTATTCTCAGCTGCTTTGTTCTCGGACGCTTTAGTTTCGGCTTCCTTGTTCTCGTTGGCCTTGTTTTCAGCTGCTTTGTTTTCGGCTTCCTTGTTTTCTGTAGCTTTGTTCTCAGCTGCCTTATTCTCGGCCGCCGCACCCTTGGCTGCTACCGCGCCCTTGCCGGTAAATTCTCCGGGCTTGGAGGTTGCAGCGACTGACGGCTTGCCATGATTCACCGACGCCAGCATTTCATGGTTCTTGCTGGCGGCCTCTTGGTGCCCGGTTTGTGCGGAGGTTGCGGCAGTGTGACGCTCATGGGCCGCAGTCTCTTCCGCAGCGGTTGGCCGAGCGGTGATTCCACCAGTTCCGCCGTTGTAGCTGACGTTGCTTCGGCGCGCTCGTTGATTACGGTCTTGTTGTAAGTGTTGTGAATAGTTCGTCACGGTCGACGTTATTTACGGTTGTGTTGTAGCTGAACTGGTTGTTTCTCCAGTATCCGCCCTCGTAGCCGGAGCCGCCGTAGCCGTATCCATAGTTGACGCCGCCGTAGAAGCCTACGGTCGGGCCCCAGTAACCGCCATTCCAGGCGTACGCGTCATCGCCCCAGCCCCAATAACCGGGAGTCCAGAGCACGCCAACCATGGGCGGCTCGACCCAGGTGCCAGGCACCCAGAAATATCCTTCATCACCGTAAGCCCAGTAGCCGGGCGTCCACAGATAACCTCTCTGAGGACAAATAGGTTGCGAGTACGCCACCAGTTCCGGCGGAGCAATCGTGATCGACACGCCGAACTGCGCGAACGAGATGGCCGGTATGGCCAATATCAGAAGAGCTGTCATTAACGTAAGCGAAAGCAAACGGGTGTTGCGCATTTTAACCACCTTGCCCGATCATCCTTCGATTGCCCGGTCCTACCTTGCTGCTGCGGGCTGCGTGGATTGAACGGGGTTCCGTCGGTATTAGGATTTCATGGAGGAGCGGCCAGGTCTGAGCACTAAAGCTCACTTTTGAGGAATGTTCCCGAAATGGTTCTTCGGTGACTTTTGCCGAAGTGGAACTGGCAGGCGCCGGAAAGAAGCCGGCGCGAGCCCAAAAGAATGGGCCCGCGCCGATCACCATTAAGCTAGCTGCGTCCGCAGGCGACGCCGGATGGAGCTGGCTACAGTGTGAACTTACAGCGTGAAGCTGAGCGTAAGGTTCACGCCCGGAAAACTCGCGTTGCAGAGGTAATACACGCCGTTGATCTCGACCACATAAACGTCTTGCGTGTAGAGCCAGTTGCTGGGCCACGGATCAACGAACCCGAACGAATAGCCGCCGTATGGGAAGCGGTGATTGTCGGTAGTCGGTCTGGCTGACGTGAAACGTGTGCTGCTGTCCAAAGTTGGCTTTGTATCGGTCGGCAGGAATCTGGGCGCGGGCTTCTTCTCTGCCGGCTTGGACTTCTTTTCCTGCTGCGCGTTTTTCTCTTCCGGCTTTGACTTCTGGCTTTTGCTCTTTCTTCTCGCCGGCCTTCTCGGGCTGAGCTTTCTCTTCCTGCGCGGGCTTGGCTTTCTGTTCCTCCTCGTGCTGCTCCTGTGCGAACACGGGAGCCGCGGCTACCAGGGTCAAAGACAGAACTGCTGCGGTCATAAGTCCAACTAGTTTCATAGTTGTTGTCTCCTCTTATTTCGATTTTTATTCGATGTCGGTTGCGTACGCTTGCTTACTGCAAGCTTCCGGTTGTGGCGTTAACCGGGCTGCCGATGGCTTCGCCGGAAACGAGAAGTTCAACTCTCCGGTTCTGCTGCCGTCCGGCAGAGTCATCGTTGGAGGCTACCGGCAAAGTGTTGCCGAAGCCTGTGGCCGAAACCGAATTCGTCACGACGCCTTCTTGCACCAGATAATCGCGCACGGATCCAGCACGGTTCTCAGACAAAGTCTGATTCATGGATCGCCGCCGACATTGTCGGTGTAGCCGCCGACGTCGATGTTGAGTCCGGGGTAGGCGAGCAGAATGCCGGCAACTTTCGCCAGCTTCTCGCGTGCGCCCGGCTTCAACGAATATTTTCCGGTGTCAAACAAAACATCGGACATGCTGATGATGAGCCCGCGCGCGCTGTCCCGAGTCTGAAGAATTGCATTCAACTGCTCGGACAATCGGGTGCGCATGGCGGCTTTGTCGGTCTCCGCCTGTTGCGCGCTGGCCTGCGCGGCGGCAACCATGCTGGCTGACGTAGCCTCGCTGGCCGCCATGTCGGACTTGGCTTGCGCGGCGGCATTTTGTGCATCGGCGGCATCGGCGCGGGCTTTTGCCGCGTCGGATTCGGCCTGAGCTTTGTCCGCCTGAGCATCGCCGTGTCGGATTGGGCCTGGTTTTTCTGCCGCGTCGCGTCATCGGCTTGCGCCTGCGATTGGGCCTGGGCGTCGCTGAAGCCTGACGTTCGTTGGACAGGCGGATCTCGTTCAGTTTCTTGACTGCGATCTCGCGCGCATCTTCGGACGTCTGCACTGCCTCGCGGGAGACCGCGATCAGTGCCTTGGTGTCGACGTGGTCGCTGACGGCATATTCGTCGGCGTCGTTCGTCAACTTGAGGGCGCGCTCGATAGCTGTCGCTGGCATACTGCTCGGCTCCCTCGGATTGCGCGATGCGCAGGGCATTGCGCGCTTCGAAGAATTCGAGCGGCAACCTGGCATTCAAGAACTACCGGATCGAACTTGTAGCCGGTGGGAATGTAGCCGCCGCGCTCCATCAGTTCATACTTGGCATTGACCGCTTCGGTGGTTCCTTTGGTGGACTCGCGAACGACGTTCTCAAGCACCACGGCGTTGCTCGGCTGCCGCACCGCATAATAAGGTTCGGCGGTAACGATCAGAGCGAACGCCTGAAGGTCGGTGGTTACGCGCAATTTGCTGCGATGATTGTCGCCGAGCAGCACTTCGCCGAGGTTCATGGCGCGGCCTTCGGGAGAAATCGCCCACAAGACGTAGGTCAGATATTCGGTGCCGAAGGTTGTGGGTGCCTGGAGATCGGCGAACTCGGCGTCGATTTCAATCGATCCCCGCCGGCTATTTACCTTGGCTTCTCCGTTCGCTCCGGGCATCAAGTCGGTGCCGGCGAAGTCGAGTTTGGAGGATCCGCTGCGATGTTCGTAGTTGACTGCCTGCACGCTGCGGCTGACCACGTTCACTCGAAATATCGTCGTCGAACCAGTGGGCTCAATGACGATGGCTGCTCGAGAATCGGTTTGCGCAAACGCGCTTGCAGTAAGACGCGATTCCGACGGTTAACAAAATCTTAGTCTTCAAAGTGTCTCCTTGCTGGTTGCGGCAGAGGTCTGCCGGTTGCGTTCTGTCGCTCTCAGCTTCGCCGGTATCTGCGTACATCAGTTCCTAGGTGCCAACGTGGAGCCGGGAGAGCGAATTAAAGAGTCCAAAGACATTCAGCAGCCACAGAACCACGGCAATGACCACAACGCCGTTCAGAATCGACTTGATGGTTCCTTGCATGGGTATGAAGCGATTCACCAGCCACAGGAGAACACCCACCACGATGAGAACTTCCAGGAGTTGAATTAAAGGCATGATTGTCAACCTTCCTTGCTGCGGGGGCTAACCCTCTCATCCGCCTGGAGGTGTTGCCCTGACTTCGATTGTGCGAGACTTTTAGGGTCGAATCGTGTTTCGCCGCAAGGTTTGGCGGCGTTCACACGGATGAAGAATGCCGATTGGCTGGATGTGGCCGCTTCGCCGCGGCTTGATTAGGGTGCCACCGGAAGCGGCCTGAGAATCAAAGCTGCGAATCAGCATTCGCGGCTCCGTCTACACACTCAGTGACTATAGGATGACAGGTGTGGACTTTCGCGTCTGAGCAAGATAGCTCACTTATTAGGATCGCGACTTATGACGATCGCGAGTTATTGAGATCAGGGCCCTCGGCGGTGTTCGACCGTACCGAATGCATCAGCGCCCAGGAATAGTCAAATTCCCGCCCACACTTCAGGCAGACCTGGTATGTCCTCTTGTTGATCGTGAAGACTCCGCTCTTATGGCGGTGACGGCAGCCGAAGGTGAATTTGAAAATCGAGAGCAGGGGGCTCACATGTCCTCGGCACGCTGCCGCCGCTCGCAGGCTCCGTTGGCATCCAGCCAGGCCAGCAGGTCGCGCACGCTGGCTCGAGCCAGGGCGATGGAGCAATCGGCCGCGCCGTAATAAATGTTGACGGTATCGCCATCGGCGTCCATGGTGTATCCACAGGGGAAGACGACGTCGTTGACGTCGCCGTGGCGTTCGTAATCGGCCTCCGGGCCAAAGATCCAGGAATCGCCTCGCAGCAGGCATCTTTCCGGATTCTCAAGATCGAAGAGCGCCAAGCCCAGTCGATAGAGACAGCCAGACGGAGTGTGCCGCACTCCGTGGTAGAACGTCAGCCATCCTCTGGATGTTTCGATCGGCGGCGGCGACAGCCCGATCTTGTTAGCGTCCCACCAGGCGCCGCGGCGCGCTTCGAGCATAAGCCGGTGCCTGCCCCAGTAGCGCAGATCGGGAGAGTAGGAAATCCACATGTGCGCTCCGAGCGCGGTCATGGGGCGATGAATCAGCGCCCAGTATCCGTTGATTCTGCGCAGGCAAGAGTGCGGAATCTTTGTCATCGGGCGGCATAATGACGCCATAGCGTTCGAAGCTGCGGAAGTCTTTGGTCAGAGCGAGAGAGACTCCGGGTCCGCCGCGAGAATAGGAAGTGTAGGTGATGACGTATTGCTGCAATTCGGGGACGAACGTGATGCGCGGATCTTCGATGCCCCAGATTTCCTCGGGATAGTGCTTCGAATCGGGCATCAGGGTTGGTTCGCGATCGATCTGCCATCCATCGACGCCGTTGGCCGAGCGGGCGGCGCAGAGATGCGACAATCCGCGCCGGTCTTCGACGCGGCATAGCAGCAGAGTGGTTCCATCGGGCAGCAGAGTTGCGCCGGCATTGAAGACGCTGTTGATGGAGTACGGCCAATCCTTGCGGGTGAGAATGGGATTGCCGGGGTGACGCAGCAGCAGCGGCGGGTAGTGCGTGCTTTCGACGTTGACGTTGAGGTTGGCCAGAGTTGTGTCGGGAGCAGTCATGAGAGGTCTTTTGTCCTTTCGGGCAGCCTTTCAGATTCTTGCAGAGAGCGCATTTCGAGGAGCGCCATCAGGAACGAGAGAGTTGATTCCGCTCCCTGATTCTGGTTGGCGCGGTCGGGATGCAAGCCGTCCCGGCATCCGCCGGTGACGGAATCGTAAAGCGGAACTTGCAGATCGTTGTCGCCAAGAAACCAGTTGAAAGCCGACCAGGCCTGGCTGCGCCAGCGGCCGTCGCCAGTGACGCGGTAGGCTTCGAGGCAGGCAGACACCGCTCCAGCGGCCTCGATTGGCTGCTGATCGAAGCGGGCCTGTTCGCCGCCCTGGTGATAAAAACCTTGTGAGCCGATGGGGACGAAATGGCCGTTGGTTTCGCAACGCTGCGTTTCCATGAGCCAGTCAAGCGCTTCGAGCCCGGCGGAAACCATGCGATCGTCCGAGCACGATGACCCCACGAGCAGCATGGCCTGGGGCAATCTGGCGTTGCCGTAGGCAAGAACGTTCTCGAACCACTTCCAATCCGGGCTGCGAATCGCGTTGTACATTTCGAGCAGCCGGAGGCTGAGCACGGATCTAATTTTTTGCGCGTCGCGATCTCCAGGATACGAGTTGAGATACTCCTGAATTCCGAGCAGGGTATAGGCCCAGGCGCGCGGGCTGTTGAATTCGAGAGCCGTGGGAAGGGAAAATTCGAGCAGACGGCCAGCAGCGCCTCTCAACCCATGATTTTCCGATCGGGCCAGCAGCGTTCCTAGCGCCCACAGTGCGCGGCCGTGAGAATCTTCCGATCCCTGGGTCTCGCGCCACAGATGGTCGTAGCCGAGGAAGTTTCGGAACCTTTTGTTCTCGGCGTGGAAGGCATGCTCGAGAAATGCCAGGTAGCGAAAGGGCCAGTCGGGATTCGCCTTTCCGTATTTTCCCTGTTCGGTCTTTGTCTTTGCCGAGTTGCTGTAGTTGCTCCATCAGCACGATCAGGATGAGCGCCCGAGCGTTGTCGTCGGTCGTATAGCCCTCGGCCCGGTTGGGAATGGTGAAAATGGCGTGCTGAAGCATTCCCGTGTCATCGGTCAAGGCGTTCACGTGAGTGAGTTTTAATTCGGGCAACTGATTCAGAAGCTTCGGAGTGGCCCGGGCCGAGAACTGCACTCGGGGACTCTGCATGCGATCGCTGCGAACCCGGGCGAAACTCTCCATGTAGCCTTGCGCCGCTTTTTTCCAGACCATATCGCGGGCGAAGACGTAGGCGCGCTTGCGCATGGCGTGGCGGATCGCGGGCGTGTCCAACAGTTCGATTGTTTTTTGCGCGATGGCACCGGGATTCTGGAAGGGAACCAGCGCGCCGCGACGGTCGTCCAACAACTCAATGGCGTGCCAATAAGGCGTCGAAATGATCGCCTTGCCCGCACCTAGGGCGTAGGCGAGCGTTCCGGAGACGACCTGCGCTTCGTAGCGATAAGGAGTGATGTAGATATCGGCCGCGCCGATAAACTCGGCCATTTCTTCCGGGCTCACGAAGCGGTCGTGGAAGATGACTTGCGATTCCACTCCAACTTCTTTTGCCAAGGCTTGCAGGCTGGCGCGATACTTGTCTCCTTCGCGACGGAGAATGTGAGGATGGGTTGCGCCGGCAACGATGTAGGCAACGTTTTTGTGTTTGGCCAGAATCTGCGGCAGCGCTTGAATCACGTTTTCGATTCCCTTGTTGGGCGAGAGCAGGCCAAAGGTCAGCAGCACCGCTTTTCCTTCGACGCCGAAGCGATCTTTGTAGAAATTGGGATCGAGAAAAGGCAGGTCTGGGACGCCGTGCGGAACCATGTCAATCTTGCTGCCCGGCACTTTGAAGATTTCCTGCAAGAATTGAGATGAGAGCTGGCTCATGACGATGAGGCGGTCGGAGAGCTCTGCGATCTCTTCCATGACCATGAGCTGGTCGGGATTCGGCTCGCGCAGGACGGTGTGCAGCGTGGTCACTACCGGCATCTTCAAGGCGCGCAGCAGATGCAGAATGTGGCTGCCGGCGGGTCCGCCGAAGATTCCATACTCGTGCTGCAGGCAGACCATGTCGATGTTGTTGAAGTTGAGAAAGTCAGCCGCGTCCTGATAGGACTTGATGTCGTCCTGGGCGAGCGACCAGCGCACGCGATCGGGATAGTCATATCCCTGCTCGGTGTCGTTTACGGGCAGCGCCAGCAGCCGGGCGGTTCCGTACTCGGCGGAGATGGCCGCGCACAGGTCGGTGGTGAACGTTGCGATTCCACATTGTCGCGGCAGATAGTTTCCGACGACCGCGATTCGGCTGGGGAGTGACGGCTTCGACTGCCATCGGGGGCTAGGCGCCGACAATGCTGCGGGCGCTGCCAGGGGTGAGGGGACGATTTCTAATATTGCGTCGATTCCTATTCCATTGCTTTCAGCTGAAAACACTGTGACTGGTAGCGACATTGGTCCCCTCACTTTCTTCAGGTTGAAAGAGGCTGGTTTGTGGATGAGTCCCGACGGACTGCGGGGTGCGTGCTTGATCCACGGTAACACTGCTTGTGGTTATTGCTACCAGTATTCAACGAAAAGGGGCCTGGGAACTGGTCAAAATTGACCAGGTTCGGAAAGCGGCACGGATGCGAAACTCCGTGAGACGAATTGCGCAACACGATTTGTGCAATGTTGAACAGATTTGTCCGGCATCGGCCTGTATACGTAACTGGATGCCTGCCAATATGCTGTTGTGCATACACCGGGATCCGACCGAGCTTCAGTTGTTGCAGGAACACGGATACGAGCTGGCCACTGCGACCAACGGTTGCGATGGCTTGCGTCTTTTCATGTCGCAGCCGGTGGATGCGGTTGTCCTCGAATACCACCTCGGCCTGCTGGATGGCGCGGCCATCGCCGACGAGATCAAGCACGTCCGGCCGGACGTACCTATTGTCATGCTGGCCGACCATGTGGAACTGCCGGCCGACGCTTTGAAGTCGGTTGATGCGCTCGTGGTCAAGTCCGACGGGCCACATTTTCTGTTGGCGACGGTTCACTTCGTACTGAGTGTGAGGCCGGCGCAGCAACATAAAGTGAAACTTGGTCCGCAAACGCCGGCGCATCTGCGGCGCTCTGGCAGATCACGGGAAGCAGTCGAGGCAGGCGATCGTGGGCAGACGAGCGCTCCTTTGTCAGCAAGTCCTAAGTTCGCGAGTCCTGAGTTAGCGACTGGCGAGGGCGAGAAAGACGCTCCTTTTCCGCCGGAAGTCTGGCGAAACATTCGGAAGGGCACGATCCAATTTTGATTCTATGTATTTCTTCTGGCTGAGCTCATGGACGCCGCTTTTCCATCGCAGCACTTGGAGTAAACCATAATTCGAGACACAAAGTGGTCACAATTGACCAGCTTACTGCGGTGCGACGATGCATGATCGAGTCATGAAAGTCCAGAAGGAAACAGCGCTGGCGGTGCGGTGCCCAACTTGTGGTGCCAAACCGGGCGAGAAGTGCGAAATTAACACTGGACTGCCGCGCACCGATCCCCATCCTGCCCGGACCCTGGCGGTTACAAAAGAGTAACCCGGCAAAGTTATGGCTCCGCAGAACTTGAGGGCGGTGCGCAGTTCCGCTGTAAACCCCTAAAGCTTCTCCATTCTCCGCCGAAATACTGTGCAGAATGGCACACTTTCAGGACCTCTATCAGACTAAGCTTAGTGCGGTCGGTACACAAATCAGTAGTACGCAGCACTTCTCCGGGGTAGAATTGGCGCTCATGGGATCCGCCTCACTAACGAAGAAGCTGACGAAGAAGAAGAGCCACGAGTTCGACCCGGGCAGCTTCCTCGCCATCATTGGCGAGGGCAGGAAGAACCTGACCGTCGCCAAGAAGCAGGGAATCTTTTCGCAGGGAGATGCGGCGGACTCGGTCTTCTATATCCAAAAAGGCAAGGTGAAGCTCACCGTCGTCTCGAAGACCGGGCGCGAAGCAACCATCGGCCTGTTAGGGCAAGGGAACTTTTTTGGCGAAGGCGCGCTGGCTGGCCAGTCCCTGCGAATGGGATCGGCGGCGGCGATGACCGATTGTGACATTTTGCGGATCGACAAGAGATCTATGATCAGTGCTCTGCATCGCGAACCGGCATTTTCGGAGCTGTTCGTGGCGTACCTGCTGGCGCGGAACGTGCGCTACGAGGAGGACCTGGTCGACCAGTTGTTCAACTCCAGTGAAAAGCGGCTGGCTCGAATCCTGCTGCTGCTGGCTCATTTCGGCAAGGAGGGCGTGCCGGAGACCGTGGTCCCTAAAATCAGTCAGGAGAGTTTGGCGGAGATGGTGGGCACGACTCGTTCGCGGGTCAGCTTTTTTATGAACCGGTTCCGGAAACTGGGATTTGTCGAGTATTCCGGCGGCCCGGAAGGCGGGTTGCAGGTGCACAGCTCGCTGCTGGGCGTGGTGCTGCACGATTAGCGCTGCAGGATTGGGGCTGCGTCGCCAAACCTACTAATCTGTATGATGAGATCCTATGAAAATCCTGCTGTTCGTTGGCTTGCTCCTGGTTGTTCTCGGCGTCGCTTCGCTGGTCGTGCCTATTCCTCACAACGAGACTGAGGGCATCAAGGTAGGGAACACGAACCTCGGTGTTCAAACCAGTCATAGCGAACGCGTCTCGCCGATCATCAGCATCGTGCTGATTGCGGGCGGCATCGCGTTGAGCATTGCTGGTACGCGCGGACGAAACTGAGCCGCTCTAGACTCCTCGGCCGCTCACCAGGTTAATCACTAGCACTACCAAGGCCACTACCAGCAGCAGGTGAATCAAACCGCCGGCTATATGCAGGCTGAAACCAAGAAGCCACAGAATTAAAAGCACAACGAAAATTGTCCAAAGCATGTTGCTCTCCTAGTAAAGGGTCTGCGTACAAGGGTCTGCGAAATTCATTCTTTATCTTTATCTTGACGTTGCCGGAGCCAGCGACTTTCCGCACTCCAGGCAAGACGTCTTCGAGCGTGGTGTGATGAGCCCGCAAAACGGGCACATCCTTTGCGACGCGAAGCCGCGAACTGGCGGCTTGAGGGACGAAAACAGCTTCGACATGTCTGCTCTCATTGCGGCAAGCCTTCTCCGAAGTCGGTCTCGAAAGCGCCAAAGAGCGGATTCCATCAGCCATCTCCCTGGATAACCATGTCACGGGCTGATGAGTTATTCTGAGCAAGATTGCTCACAGTCCGCACAATAAGGACATATCCTTTTGCTATGCGGAATTTGCCGCAGCTCGCGGCGAAAGTGAGCAATCCAGACCATCTATCCTCGCGCCTGTCTGCGATCATGACGATTGAGACGAGCACTTACTCTCTCTCTTTCAGCGGCTGAACTAAGTCAGCTGATCTGGAGCTTTCCCCTCTTAGTTAGATCTCGTCGAGATCTCAAAGGAATAAACCATGAAGAAGATAATGTCGCTGGTATTGATGAGTTTGATTGGACTGGTTGGAACGTTCGCGTGGGCAGGCTCGGATCGCGAAGATACGGTCGAGCGCATGCAGAAATCCGTGGATGTCATTACGGCCATCATGTCCACGCCGGATAAAGGTATCCCGGAAGAAGTATTGAGCGGTGCCAAGTGCATCGTCGTCGTACCCAACTTGCTTAAGGGTGGATTCATCTTTGGCGGCAAACATGGCCGTGGCGTGGCTTCATGCCGGACGCCTGAGGGCTGGAGCGCTCCCGCATTTGTCTCAGTTGGCGGTGGAAGCTGGGGATTGCAGATTGGCGTTGAAGGCGTGGACCTGGTCATGCTGGTCATGAACGACCGTGGTTTACAACATCTGCTTTCGAGCAAGCTCGAACTGACCGGTGAAGGATCAGTAGCGGCGGGCCCGGTAGGCCGTCACACTTCCGCCGGAACCGACATCTTACTGAACACTGAAGTGCTGACTTACTCGCGCTCGAAAGGCGTGTTTGCCGGCCTGACCCTGGAGGGTGCGGTGATCGAGCAGGACAACGACTCGACGCGCGCTATTTACGGTCATCACATGCAGTTCCGCACCATTCTTTCAGGCAAGGGACCGACTCCGAAGAGCGCGGAAGCGTTCATGAGGGCCGTTTCCGAAGCCAGTCACCAGTCTCACATCGCGGAAGCCAGAGAAGACGACAAGCAGTAATTGCAGCCGGAAACTCGGCGAGACGGATTTGTGGCTGACCGGAATAACCGTTCCGGTCAGCGCCACAGATCTTCATGGCGGCGGTGTGTCTGTAGCGAGAACAAACCGATAAGAGACGAGGAAAGACTAATGATGACGACCCTAATCAAGACCAACGAGAACAAGTGCGCGCACCTGCCCTGCCGGTGCGCAGCTCAGGCAGGTGAAAAATACTGCGGTTCGATCTGCAAAGACGCAGGTTCGAAAGAGGTCGAGATTGCGTGCCAGTGCGACCACGCGCCTTGTCCGCTAACCGTATAAGAAGTAAACCTTTGCGGCGCAAGAGGAATCTTAGATTGGCCTAGGGATGATTGGCCTGAGCCTGAGGACAACTGGCCCGGGGCCGATTGGCCTAGAAGGATTGGCTTGAGGAGCAGCTCGACATGAAGATCGGCCAGATGCTCGCGCTGTTCGCAGTCGGAGTCTCCGTGGCACTGGCGATTCCGGCGCACGGCCAGTCGGCGTTATTGTCGTTGCCATCGTCCGACTCCGACAACTTATCGGGCAGCGCCGTCTTGCCGGCTAGCCCGGTGGTTCCAGCCGGCGGACCTGACCTACGAGCGTCCGACGGAGAAGACGAAGCTTCGCAACTATTTCTTCGATGCCTTCGGGCCGTATTCCATCCTCGGTGCGGGCTTTGCCGCCGGACTTAACCAGATCTATAACAATCCGCCGGAATGGGGCCAGGGCACGGAAGCCTACGGCAAACGTTTCGGGTCAAACTTCGCCATCGCTGGAGTAGCGACGACCACGCGCTACGCGCTCGCTGAAGCTTTTCGCGAAGACACGATCTATTACGGCTGCGAGTGCAAAGGCGTGCTGCCGCGGCTGAGACACGCCATGATTTCTACCTTCACGGCACGCCGCGACAACGACGGCCATCGCGTCTTTTCCATACCTTCAGTGGTCGCTCCGTATGCCGGCACCATGACGGCGGTCTATGGGTGGTATCCCAGCCGATACGATTACAAAGATGGATTCCGCATGGGCAACTACACCCTGCTGGGGTATGCCGCCGGAAACATCGCCGAGGAATTTCTCTATGGGAGTCCGCACTCCCTGTTCGCTCGCAAGCACCTGAAAAGCGGGCACTCGAGAGCCGGATCCGGGGACAAATCCGTGAGTACAAATATTGACCAAGGATTCAGTACGCTCGCGAGGCGCGGGGTCTGCGCATCCGGGGAAGCAGATCTTGCTCGAACCCTCGGCGGTGAATCCGGTCGCGGACATTCGAGACACAAACCCGATCCTGAAGTTTTTCGCGTGGTTCGGCGAGCTCGGAATATTTTTCTGGCACGTGGTGCGGGCGGCAGTGACGCCACCCTTTGAGTTCCGCGAATTGTGGCGGCAACTCGACGAGATCGGATCGAAGTCTCTGCCGCTGGTCGCATTGGCCGGCGCCGCCACCGGCGTGGTGTTTTCTCTAGAAGCCCGCTACAGCCTGACTCGATTCGGGGCGAAGTCGCTGCTTCCGGCGGCCATCGTTTTCTCGGTGATTCACGAGACTGGACCGATCATCACCGGCCTGGTGGTCAGCGGACGCGTAGGCGCTGGCATTGGCGCGGAGCTGGCGTCGATGAAAGTCACCGAGCAGATCGATGCGGTCGAGGCTTCCGCCGTAAACCCGTACAAGCTGCTGGCGGCGCCGCGCATCCTGGCGTGCATTTTGATGCTGCCGCTGCTGACGCTCGCCGGCGATGCCTGCGGCATGCTGATGGGCTGGGTGTCGCAGGCGCTGGTCGAGCCGCTCTCCTTGCATCAGTTCATCAATGCCGGTTTCAAGGGCGCCGATTTCAACGATTTTCTGCCGCCGACGTTCAAGACAACTGTGTTCGGCCTGATCATCGGCCTGATCGCGTGCTTTCAGGGAATGCGGACCGAGGGAGGCGCGGCAGGCGTGGGCCGCGCGGCCACCAGTTCGGTGGTTTTATCTTCGCTGTTTGTGATCCTGGCCGATGTTGTGCTGGTCAAACTTATTCTCATATTTTTCCCATGAAGTTTCTTATGAACACGACTAGACAGATCGCCGAACTGACAGCTGATGAAGGACGCATGGACTCCAGCGATCAAATTCCGGCTGCGACTCCGGCTTCGGCCGCGATGCAGCAACCAGAACCCGACGCTGATACAAAGACGCCAGCGATCGCGGTTGAGGACGTGCATAAGTCATTCGGAGAGCAAAAGGTTTTGAATGGGGTCAGCCTCGCGGTGAGCCGCGGCCAGACCCTGGCCGTCCTCGGACGCAGCGGCACCGGCAAGAGTGTCTTGCTGCGGCTGATCATTGGGCTCGAGAAGCCCGACTCGGGCTCGATTCGCATCCACGGGCAGGATATCGCCGGGATGGAACTCGACCAACTCGGCGGCATCAGAATGAAAATGGGTTTTCTGTTTCAGCACGCCGCGCTCTACGACTCGCTGACCGTCGAGCAGAACGTGGCTTTTCCGCTGCAACACCACAAGCAGGAAATGTCGCAGTCGGAGAAGGACGACCGGGTCCGGAAGCTGCTGGCGGAAGTGGGCATGGAAGATGCGCGCGAGAAGATGCCTTCGGACATCTCGGGCGGCATGCAGAAACGAGTCGGCCTGGCGCGGGCGCTGGCTTTGGAGCCGGACATTCTGCTGCTCGACGAGCCGACCGCCGGACTTGATCCGATCAGCTCGGCGGAGATCGACGATCTGGTTCTCAAGCTCCAGGCGGAGCATCACATGGCGTCCATCGTGGTGACGCACGATCTGCATAGCGCCAAGACGATTGCGAATCGTCTCGCGCTGCTCGATGAGGGCAGTGTGGTGATCGAAGGCAGCTTTGAAGAATTGCAGAAAAGTGACAACGCGTTTGTGCGGGAATTCTTAAAGCATTCATAGTGCATGTTCAGAAATGCTGGAAGTATTCGGGAAGTGTGGAGGACCTTATGTCGAGAGCGGCGCGGTTGGGAGTCTTCATCGTTTTGACCATGACAATTTTGATCGCCGGGATCTTTATCATCGGGGGCAAGCAGTATCTTTTCAGCTCCACCTACCAATTGAAGGCGCAATTCGACAATGTTGTCGGCCTGGATGAGGGAGCCGATGTGCAGGTGGGCGGGGTCCACAGCGGAACGGTGCGCAGCATCGTGTTGCCGCATAAGCCGGGCGAACAGGTCACGGTGATCGTGGATCTCGCGAAGTCCACGCACGAGATCATCAAGCAGGACTCCGTGGCCTCGATCGAAACCGAGGGGTTGCTGGGCAACCAGTTTCTGGCCATTTCGTTTGGAACCGCTGGAGTCGCCGACGTGCGCGATGGCGACACCATTGCCAGCCAGCCGCCGCTTGAAATGTCGGCGCTGCTCAAGAAGGCGAGCGGCATTCTCGACAGCAGCCAGCAGGCCATCCAAAACGCAACCGGGGCGACGGCGAATCTGAACCGATCAGCGCCAAGATCAATCAGGGACAGGGAACTGTGGGCGCGCTGGTGAACGACAAAGCGCTCTATAACAACCTGCGAACAGACGACGGCCACCATGAATAAGACGATGGTGCAGGCGCAGGCCGGGGTCACCGATTTTCAGGAGAACATGGAAGCGCTGAAGCACAACTTCTTCGTCCGGGGATATTTCAAGAACCGCGGCTACGAAGATTCCAACGAGCTGGCCAAGGACGAGATTGCACGCCTGCCGGAAGGCACACCGGTCAAGGAGTTTACATATCCGGCGAAACAGCTTTTCGACAAGCAAGATTCGGCCAAGCTGAAGAACGAGAAATCTCTGAACGCGGGCGGCGAGTTTCTGGCTAACAATCAGTTCGGGTTTGCGGTGATCGCGGCGTCGGCCGGCATGGAAGGCGATACTCAGAAAGATCTGGTGCTCACCGAAGCCCGGGCCATGGTGGTGCGCGAGTATCTGGTCGAACACTTCGGATTTGACGACAGCCAGGTCAAGACTCTGGGCATGGGCAAGCAAACGGACGGGAAGCAGACGGATAAGAAGTCGGATGGCGGCTGGGGGACGGTGCAGATTCTGATCTATCCCGCTGGGACGGAGATTCCTCCTGACAAGCAGGCGCCGGCGAATGTGCCGTCTAAAGCAACGGCCAAGGCAACCCCCAAAGAAACTTCGGAACAGACAATGCAAACTTCGGCCGAGGCGACTCCCAAACAGTAGCCGCAGGGGAAAGGAACGTTATGTCATTCGGAATTTATCTGGCCGGCTTTGTCGTCGTGATTGCCGGGCTCATCTACGGTGCGGTCTTGATGCACATGCCGGCCCACTGGATTGTCGTGGGCAGGTTGGTGCTGATCGGTCTCGGGATCCTGACCGGGGTTAAGGCCACTCGCCAGAAGGACTCCGCCACCTAAGTACTCCGGATTCGGACTGAAGCTTTTTCAGCTTTCAGCCGAAGTACCTAACCGGAGGTACAAAATGAAATTGAATTGGATATGTGGCATCCTGTTCGCCACCGTTCTTGCCATCTCGGCTTCGGCGCAGGTTGGAGTCTACATAGGAATCGCGCCGCCGCCGCTGCGTCACGAGGTGCGCGGGACGATGCCGGGCCCGGGCTATGCCTGGGTCGATGGCTACTGGGGCCACGACGGGCGTCAATATCAGTGGGTAGCAGGGCGCTGGGACCGTCCGCCGTATGAGGGCGCGGTGTGGACCCATCCTCACTACGATCACTACAAGGGAGGCTGGCAGATGCACGAAGGCCACTGGGACCATGGCCACGAGCAGGCCCACAACCACTAAGGACTTCAGAGCCGACTGCGAGGAACGATCTCATCCTCATCAATCGGTTTGGGAAGGGCACGGCTTTACAGTTTGCTGAAAAATTCGGATTCCGATCCCGGCCCCTAAAGGGGCGTCTGATCTTGAACGACTTACGGTATCGCTAAAGCGATACCCTGATACGAAGCAGCGAGTTTTTCAGCAAACTGTTTAGCCGTGCCGCCCAGAGCGAATTACTGGCGTTTTGCGCTGTTGCCGACGGCCACCAGGAAAATGGCGCTCTTGCCTTTGGCATGTGGCGAGAAGAAGCTGGTGACGTCGTCGTCGTAAAAAGTCAGACCGGTGGCGCCCAGGCGCTGGGCGTAAGCCGCCAGATACAGTTTGCCGCCGATGATGCCGGCCTCCAGCTGCACGGCGCGATACCCGCGATTTCCCAGACCGCCTAAAATTGGCCGCAAGTCTGCCAGAAAGAAAATATCCACGGCGGCGTCGGCGGGCAACCGCTGTTCCAGTCCCAAATAGCCGGCCTGGTCGCGAAAATTTCCCGTCTTTAAGCACTCGAGCACTCCGAGGTCGTGGTTGAAGTAATAGGCTCCAGGCTCGAGGCCCTCCACGGCGTGGACGATCAGATAGAGATCGTTCAGTTGAGTCCCCGTCCGATCCTTCATGCTTGAACGCAGAAAGTCGGCAGGCACGCCGCGAGTCGCGCCGTTGAGCATGGTCGAAAGTTGCGCCAGGCTAATCGGAGTGCGCGCAAACTGACGGCTCGAGCCGCGGCGCAGGATGACCTGCTCGGTTGGGTCGCGAGGCATATCCGCGTCGGATTGATGTACTAGCTGAATGGCGGGTGCGGCGAGCGGCGAAGAATCAGCCTCCTCCGTTCTCGCTTCTTTCGTTTTCTCCAGCGCAGCATGGTCACGCCAGGCCGCCACTTCCTCGCTCGAAGCGAGCGACGAGGCAGCGTGCATTTCGCGCATCAGCGGGTAGTCAATTTCATTGCGGGAGAGTGGGACGGTTTCGAGATTAAGCGGGGTGATATCAGCGAACGACCGGGCAACATCTCCCGCAGAAATCTTGGCATCATGACCGAGAGCGACCAGCGAGAAGGCGACCTCGCGTTCGGAATCGACATCCAGCAAGCGGTTCACGGTGGCGTCCACGAAGCCGCAGACGACTTTGGCGGGCAGGCCCTGGGCGGTGGCGACGGCTAGCAGGTTTGCGAGCAGCGTGCCGTTGTCCCAACCGAAATGGCGATAGGTGCGCGCCTGATACTTCCAGGCATTGCGCCAGTAGGTGCCGGTGCAGACGATGGTCAAGGGCGAGTGCGCGATGGCGGGATCGCCGCCGGCGGCCTCGACGAGGATGCTGCGATAGTCCCCGGCGCGCAGCTGGCGCAGTCCGAACTCGGCGGGAGCGAAATGATAGACGCCGGCTTCGAGGTTCGGGAGGTCGCGGCAAACCAGATAAAGCTCGACCTCGTAGAGCGCTCCAGTGCAGGCGGCGGCGCGAAAAAAGATTTCGCCGCCGGGATACTTTCTCTGCCGGGTGATGCCCGCGGAGAGATATAAGAGCTGAGCGACGGTCTCCAAATCCAGTGCAGCAGCGGTTTCGGAGGGGACGCTGCCGGCGATCGCGGAAAGGGCGGCGACTCCGGTTTGGCGGACTTCGGTCGGCAGCACCGATGGTGCCAGCGTGGGATAAATCTTGAAGGGCAAGGGCTGGTTGGCAAAATCCAGAGAATGCGGGTTGGTGCGAACGCTGATATAGGAGTGCTTGGTGGCTTCGTGGTAATTCAGGGCGGCTTCGGTGTTGCGGTTGTTGGGCATTATCCGACGATCGTTGGGACTGTTAACAAGCTTGACAATAGTAGCGCATAAGCCTAGGATTGAACTTGAAACAGGCATCTTTTCTTACTCTTACAAGTCCTCCTAGTTAGCCTTCTGAAACTTGTCTCCTCTTCGATTACCCGGGGGAGTGTGTGAGTAGAACACTACCGATCCGCTGGGGATCTTTTCGACTCCAAACCCAGGCTGATTACGGTCGGTGTTGACAGCAATCAGGATAAACAGATCGAAGAGCACAGATCACAGCCTCTGGAAGGAACCCATGAAGAACATCAAGTTTGTCGTGAAAGTGAACCGCGGTGGTGCGCACGCCCCCCAGTACGTCCTGCGGATCGATCGGCTTCCCATCCAGACCACAACCAACCGTAAGCTGGCCCTGGTGATGGGCAGATTTACCGCGGAAGACGCGGTTAAATCCATGCAGAATTCGCATTGCAACCCTGAGCTGGTATCGGTACGGGTTGGGGCCTAAGCGGTTCTATGCAAAAACGTGAATGTTCGGAGTGCGGTGGCGAGTTGGTACTGGCGGTGCGTGGGAACCAATCCCCGACCAGTCAGGGGCCAAGCCTGGTGACCAGTGCGGTCACCAGTTGGAGATGCGGAACCTGCGGCTCCGCCTTTTCAGCCGCGCAGCTTCGGGAAGACAAGCGCGAACGAACCAAAGCAGAACGCGCGTAACTTCGGAAGCAGAACAATTCCTCTACTTAACTTAATCCCCCGACGGCATCAGCTCGTCGGAAGCCTCCCAGCAACCAGCCATTAGCGTTGGATCGACTAGCGCGAGATCGGCCTGCGTTGTGTCGTCCTGCGTTGAATCGGTGGGGAAGGGCTGGGCCGTAGCCGCAGGGTTCGCGATGCCGTGGCTCGGGACCGCGACAGTATCCGTGAACTGCGCTTCTTCCGTAGATCCTTCGAGCGCCCGCGTGGACGTCGTGCCGCTGGTGATCACCTGCTGCACCGCGTCAAAGTATCCGGTGCCGACGAAGCGCTGGTGCTTGACCGCCTCGTAGCCAACCTGCTGCTCGCGGAGAAATTCTTTTTCCTGCAAGCGAGAGTAAGCGGACATCCCCGCCTGTTTGTAGCCGCGGGCTAGTTCGAACATGGCGAAGTTGAGCGCGTGGAATCCGGCCAGGGTGATGAACTGGAACTTGTATCCCATGCGTCCGAGTTCCTGCTGAAAGCTGGCGATAGTGGCATCGTCCAGATTCTTTTTCCAATTGAACGACGGAGAGCAGTTATAGGCCAGCAACTTTCCGGGATAGACCTTGTGGACGGCCTCGGCGAATTGGCGCGCCTCTTCGAGATCGGGCTTGGAAGTTTCGCACCAGATGATGTCCGCGTACGGCGCGTAAGCGATGGCGCGGGCGATGGCGGCCTTGAGTCCACCTTTGAAGCGGTAGAAACCTTCGACGGTGCGCTCGCCTGTCAGAAATTCGCGGTCGCGCGGGTCAATATCGCTGGTCAATAAATTGGCGCTGTCGGCGTCGGTGCGCGCCATGATCAGCGTCGGGACTCCCATGACATCGGCTGCCAGCCGGGCCGAGACCAGCTTCTGGATCGCCTCGGTGGTCGGCACCAGCACTTTGCCACCCATGTGTCCGCACTTCTTGGCGGAGGAGAGCTGATCTTCAAAATGAACGCAGGCTGCGCCCGCTTCGATCATGGCTTTCATCAGCTCGAAGGCGTTGAGGTTGCCGCCGAATCCGGCTTCGGCATCGGCGATGAGCGGCGGGAACCAGTTCACACCGTTCAGTCCTTCGGCGTGGTGGATCTGGTCGGCTCGCATCAGGGCCTGATTGACGCGGCGCACCACGTTCGGCACGCTGTCGGCGGGATAGAGACTCTGGTCGGGATACATCTGGCCGGCGTTGTTGGCGTCGGCAGCGACTTGCCAGCCGCTGATGTAGATGGCTTTCAGTCCAGCCTTTACCTGTTGGACGGCCTGGTTGCCGGTCATGGCGCCGAGCGCGGGGATGTAGGGCTCGTTCTTGTCATGCAGCAGGTTCCACAGGCATTCCGCGCCATGGCGGGCGATGCTATGTTCGACGAGGAACGATCCTCGAAGACGCTCAACATCGCTTTGCGTGTACGGACGGGTGACGCCGCGCCACCGAGGGCTGGTTTGCCAGGTGCTGGTCTGACCGGTACTGGTCTGCTGGTTGCTGTCTTGCCGGTTTAACGTTGTCATCTCTTGCTCCCCGCTCCAGATTTTCGCGTCAGCGTCTCGCGTCCAGATGCAGTAGACCCCGGATTACCCCTCTCCGGCAAACCGCGCCGTCCGTCCCGTACTACTGGGTCAAAATGACCTAGTGCGGCAGACTTGCGCCGGGCTATGGCTATGATGTTGACTTATGAATGCCATGATCTTTCTTAAGAGCGATGAGAACGATGCGGTTGCCAGCGTGACCTTAACGCCCTCCGAAACCAGGGTTTTGACCCCGGAAGCTCGGGCATTCCTGTTGAAGCTGGCGGCTCGGTTCGAGCCCCGGCGGCAGCAACTGCTGGCGCGGCGGCGCACCGTTCAGCAGGCGATCGATAGCGGCACGTTTCCCGACTTTCTGCCGGAGACGGCTGAAATCCGCAAAGGCGATTGGAAGGTGGCGGCGATCCCAAAAGACCTTCTCGATCGCCGGGTGGAAATTACCGGGCCGGTCGATCGCAAGATGATCATCAACGCGCTGAACTCGGGGGCCAGTGTTTTTATGGCTGACTTCGAGGACTCGAATGCTCCGACCTGGAGCAACAATATTGAAGGCCAGGACAATCTGCGGGACGCGGTTCGGGGAACGATTCGGTATGAGAGTCCGGAGGGAAAGCAATATCAAGTTGGGCCGAATCCGGCAACGCTGATGGTGCGCCCGCGGGGCTGGCATCTGGACGAAAAGCACTTTTTGGTGGATGGCAAACCGATCTCGGCGTCGCTGTTTGATTTTGGTCTGTTCTTTTTTCACAACGCCGCGACCTTGCTGAGCAAAGGCTCTGGCCCGTATTTCTATCTGCCGAAGATGGAGAGTCACCTCGAAGCTCGGCTGTGGAACGACGTATTCAATTTTTCCCAGGACGAACTGGGTATTCCGCGAGGATCGATTCGCGCCACCGTGCTGATCGAAACCATTCTGGCGGCGTTCGAAATGGACGAGATCCTTTATGAATTGCGCGATCATTCGGCGGGATTGAACTGCGGCCGCTGGGACTACATTTTCAGCTTCATCAAGAAGTTTCGCGCGCATCCTGAATTCGTTTTGCCCGATCGCTCGCAGGTCACGATGGAAGTGCATTTCCTTAGTTCCTACGTCGAGCTGCTGATCCAAACCTGCCACCGGCGGGGCATTCACGCCATGGGAGGAATGGCAGCGCAGATTCCGATTCGCAACGATGCGGCGGCGAACGAACAGGCGCTGGATAAAGTGCGGCGCGACAAACTTCGCGAAGTGCACGCCGGCCATGACGGCACGTGGGTGGCGCATCCCGGATTGGTTCCGGTGGCAAAAGAAATTTTCGACAAGTACATGCCGGGGGCGAATCAGATTTCGATCCAGCGGCCCAACCGGGCCATAACAGCTAAAGACCTACTTACTGTCCCCAAGGGCGACATCACCGAGGCAGGATTGCGTTGGAACCTCGACGTGGGATTGCAGTACCTGCATTCCTGGCTGAAGGGATCAGGCTGCGTGCCGATTTACAACCTGATGGAGGATGCGGCGACCGCGGAAATCTGCCGCGCCCAGGTGTGGCAGTGGGTGCGCTACGGCTTGCACCTCAAGGACGGCGGCACGGTGACGGAGACGATGGTGAAGAAGATCATCCACGAACGGGCAGCGGAGTTGGGCGGCAATAAAAATGACAAGAAGTTGCAGCAGGCGGCCGCAGTGCTCGAAGAGTTGACTACGAGCCGGGAGTTTGCGGAGTTTTTGACTCTTGCCAGTTATGATTTATTGGATTAGAACGTCAAGGCATGGGCGCACGCCGACCTCCTGCCGACCTGCCTGTTGACGCGGGCTTCCTCGAACAGCTACAACGGCATGTTGCCGCGCGCGAGATCGAGCGCGGGATTGCGTGTTTGGGCTCGAATCAAGACCTCATTTCCAAGCTCGATCCTTCCCACGAAAATGCAGCTCGGCTGCTGGCGCATCTCGCGATTTGGACGGACATCGGATTCGCCGGCCCTCCGCTACAGAAACTTCTGAAACGCTTTGAAGCGAAATCGCGGTCGAAGCTCTCCATCGCCGACTACCTCTGCCTGCGCATGGCCGAGGGCATGGTGGCGATGGCGGAAGAGACGATGGAGACGGCGATTGGCCATTTTGACTTCGTCCTGAGCCTGGGTGAAGAGCTGGACGACCGTTTTCTGTTGTCCATCGTTTATTTCTGGAAGGGTCGCTGCCTGCGCAGAAAAGGCGACTACGACGAGGCGCTAATCTATACCGGCAAGGGAAGGGATCTGGCTCTGGGGCTGGGGAATCCGCGCATGGCGGCGGTAATGCAGGTGCTCGAAGGCTGGATTCTGTTTCAAGAAGGCAAATGGAAAGAAGCGGTGCGCGTCTCGCAGGCGGCGGAAAGCGCGTTGCGCGAGACGGACGATCATGTGACGCTCGGCAACATTCAATCTTTTTATGGACGAATGGCGCGCCGGGAGGGCCGTTTCGATAAAGCGGTTGAGTTCTTCGAGAGCGCCATTGCTCATTATGAGCAGCGCGATCCGCGGCATCCGAATCTGGCTCGATCTTTGGCCAACATGGCGCTCGCGAAGCGTGGCATCGCTTTGCAGTTGCAGAAAAGAATCGACCGCGAAGCGCAGCGGCGTCGCAAGACCTCGGCGGGACGCGAAGTTAGTTCCAAGTCAGGCAGTCATGATTCGACCAGTCGTGACTCAACCAGTCACGACTATCGCAGCCGCTTGGCCCAGCTTCGCCGCGAAGCGCTCGAGCACCTTGCGGCGGCGCAGGCCATCTACCAGCAGCGTCCCAACCATCATGGCAGCGGTACAGTTTGCTTGAATGCCGCCTACATCAACCTCGATAGTGGAGATTTTCAGCGTGCCGATGAAGAAGCGGCTTCGGCGTACGAAGTAGCCGAAGAGAAGCAGGATTACATTCTGATGGGCCGGGCGCGCATTCTGCAGTGCATGATTGAAAATGCGAAGGTGGAGGAAGAGATTGGCGGCGGCGCCGATCCGGGAAGCCATGCGCGGCGCGCCTTCGAATTCAGTCAACAGGCAGTCGATCTGGCGAAGCATACCCAGCATCATCTGCTGCTGGCGAATGCCTATCTTTGGCAGGGACTGACGCAGTGCAATTCGTTTTTCGACAATCCGGAAGCGGCGCGCGAGTCTTATGATCTGGCGCGAGCGTCGTGCGGGACGAATCAGCCGGACAACAATGTGTGGCAGGAATTGCAGACGCTGAGCGCGAAAATTCTTCGCAAGGGAAGCGTCCATCCAGCGCTGAAGGCGTGGTCGCAGGGCGCGGTGGGCGACAAGACGTTCCGGCAAATCAGCGACGAGTTCGCGGAGATTGTGATCGCGCGAGTCTGGGAGCGCGAAGGGCGCAAAGTGTCCCGGGCGGCAGTCGCGGCTGTCGATTTCTCCCAAGAAGGTGCGGCGCATCCTGGCGCGCGTGGGGCGGCGAAAGCCGCGTCGGGGTTAGCGGAGATTCGGTAGCCGAGATTCGTTGGTGGAGATTCGAAAGAATCGAATCGCGCCGTCCGAGAATCGAAAAGCTATGAAAATCGCAAAGGATGTGACGGAACTGATCGGCCACACTCCGCTGGTGCGGCTGAACCGGGTGACGAAGGGCGCTGGTGCCGAAGTCGTAGCGAAGATGGAGAGCCGGAATCCGCTGGCCAGCGTGAAAGATCGCATCGGCGTCAGCATGATTGCCGATGCCGAGCGCGCCGGCCGAATTCAGCCCGGCAAAACGGTTCTGATCGAGCCGACCAGCGGAAACACTGGAATCGCGCTCGCGTTTGTCGCGGCCGTGAAGGGCTACAAGCTCATCCTTACTATGCCCGAGACCATGAGCCAGGAGCGGCGTGTGCTCCTGCTGGCGCTGGGCGCCGAGATTGTTCTGACGCCGGGACCGCGCGGAATGAAGGGCGCGATTCTGAAAGCCGAGCGAATTGCTGGCGATCGACGCCCAATGCCTACATGCTTCAGCAATTCGATAATCCTGCGAATCCGAAGATTCATTTTGAAACTACCGGGCCGGAGATTTGGGAAGACACCGACGGGCGCGTCGATTTTCTGGTTTCCGGCGTCGGCACCGGCGGAACTATCACCGGCGTGTCGGAATACATCAAGCCGAAGAAGCCGTCGTTCAAGGCAGTGGCGGTCGAGCCGACAGACAGTGCGGTGCTCTCCGGCGGTAAGCCGTCGCCGCATAAAATTCAGGGAATCGGCGCGGGCTTTGTTCCCAGCATTCTGCGCCGCGATCTCATTGACGAAGTCATCACCGTCAGCAACGACGACGCCATCAACATGGCGCGACGCCTCCCGCTCGAAGAAGGTCTGCTCGTCGGCATCTCTTCGGGAGCGGCGGTGGTAGCGGCTTTGCAGGTGGCGCGGCGTCCGGAGAATGCCGGCAAATTGATTGTTGTGGTTCTGCCTTCGTTCGGCGAGCGCTACTTGAGTAGTATTCTCTTCGAAGGACTCCGGAACCAGGCGTTGCAGATTCCAACGACGCAAGTTCCGGGAGTGATCTTCAATCTTCAACTTCGAATCGTGGACTCATGCCGCTGTTGTCGCTAATCCGCGAGGACGTTGCCAGCGTGCTGGAGCACGATCCCGCGGCGAAGTCGCGCGCCGAAATATATCTTTGCTACTCCGGCCTGCATGCGGTCTGGTTCTATCGCGTGAATCACTGGTTGTGGAGCCACAATTTCTTTCTGCTGGCGCGCTGGCTGTCACAGGTTGCGCGCTGGCTCACTGGGATCGAGATTCATCCTGGAGCGCAGATCGGCAGGCGTTTGTTCATCGACCATGGAGTAGGCGTCGTGATCGGCGAGACCGCGATTGTCGGCGACGACGTCACGCTCTACCAGGGTGTCACGCTGGGTGGAACCGGCAAGGAACTGGGCAAACGGCATCCGACGCTGCTCGACAACGTGGTGGCCGGCGGAGGCGCGAAGATTCTCGGCAACATCACGATCGGGCGCAATTGCCGGATTGGCGCGGGATCTGTCGTGCTGCGCGATGTGCCTGACGATTCCACCGTGGTCGGCGTGCCGGGGCACGTTATTTTTCGGGAAGGCAAACGTGTGGTGATCACCGATCCCAAGCAGATCAACGATCCTCTGTCGGAGGCCCTGGCCGCGGTGGCGACCGAGGTCAACAAACTGGCGGAACGAGTGCGTCAATTAGAAGGTACGGGTGGACGCGAACCGCTCTCCGCCTCGCTGCAACGGATTATGGAAGATATCGATTACCAGATCTAGTTCTTTAATGTTGTGCAATGTTGTGAAAAATGTTGCAAGCAGACTCGACTACATCACTCCTCTTTTGCGCCAACCCAAGTATGATTGAGTGTTTCGGGTGGCATTCTCCAGCGGATGAACTACGCCTTCGTAATCGATAATCGCAAGTGCATCGGATGCCACGCCTGCACGGTCGCGTGCAAAACCGAGAACCATGTGCCGGTGGGCGTGAACCGGACCTGGGTCAAGTATGTCGAGAAAGGCGTGTATCCCAACACGCGCCGCGTTTTTCAAGTCACACGCTGCAATCATTGCGAGAAGCCTCCCTGCGTAACCATCTGTCCCGTGACCGCGATGTACCAGCGCAAAGATGGGATTGTTGATTTTAATTCCGACCGGTGCATTGGTTGCAAAGCCTGTATGCAGGCGTGTCCGTACGATTCCATTTACATGGATCCCGACGATGGCACGGCCGCGAAGTGCCATTTCTGCGCGCATCGCACCGAGGTTGGACTCGAACCTGCGTGCGTGATCGTGTGTCCGGAGCACGCCATCATTGCCGGAGATCTGAGCGACGCTGCCAGCGAAGTGGCGCAACTGGTGGCGCGTGAACCGGTACGTGTGCGCAAACCCGAGCAGGGAACTCAGCCTAAGCTCTTCTATATTGATGCCGATGAGAGTGCGATCGTCCCGACTGCGGCGCGCCATGAATCCATTTACATGTGGTCGCAGCGGAACGCAGCTCTGCTCGGCGGGGGCGCCGCTTATCCGCCTGATCATCCGTTGCTGCAAGAGAATGCGTCTGGCGGCTTATGACGTTTCCCATGCGCGTCCGTGGGGATGGCAAGTGCCGGCTTATTGCTGGACGAAGTCTATTGGCTCCGGTGCGCTGGCCGTGCCGGCGATTGCCATGGCGCTCGGAAGACTGTCGGGCAACCGCGTCCGCGACATCGCGCTGGCGACAATTGCTCTTCTTTTTACGGCGCTCACTACGGTGTTGCTGGTGTGGGATCTCGATCACAAGGAACGATTTCTGCGCGTGGTGTTTACGCCGCAAAGTAAGTCGTGGCTGGCGCGGGGCGCATTCATTCTGATCGCTTACAGCGGCTTGTGTGGCGTGTTCTGGCTGGCGGCGGTGGCCGGATTTTCTTCTGCTACCTCGATCTTATTGTGGCCTACGGTGCTGGTCGGCTTTTGCGCCGCCGCCTATACCGCGTTTCTCTTCGGACAGTGCGAAGGCCGCGACCTGTGGCAAACGCCGCTGCTGCCAGTCCATTTGATCGTTCAAGCCTTGCTCTGCGGATCGGCGGTGCTGGCGCTGCTTCCCGACGCGATCGGAGGGTCGGCGCAGGCGCTGTCATTTGCGATTCCAACGCTGGTCATCAGTTTGGGATTGCATTTGCTCATGCTGCTCGGTGAAGTCGCGATGCCGCACACCACCGACAACGCGCGTTATGGCGCTCGGCTGATGACTCATGGCCCGTTCGCGCGCGCATTCTGGGGCGGCGCAGTTGCCGTGGGCGGGATTATTCCGTTGCTGCTTCTGTTGGCTGAGCTAATGTTCGGAGCGCCGAGCCGCATTGCAGTCGGAGCGGCGAGCGTGCTGGCGCTAGCTGGACTTCTGATTTTTGAATGGTGCTTCGTGATGGCCGGACAGAGCGTGCCGAACAGCTAGGGTCAGGCATAAACGCGGGACCGTGGCGGTGCACACGGAAACCCCCGCCCTAGCCGCTCCAAAAAGCGGAGCGACTAGAACGGGGCACCCTTTTGAGCGGAAGCGCATGGAGATGGAGATTCAGCGATGACTGATTTCAAGCGCGAGGGCAGCCATCTCGTCTCGTACCCCGCCGGTCGAGAAGTGGGACGACTGGGTCGAGTACGATCCAGAAGCGTGGCCACGCCGCGTCAAGAAACACTATAACCTCGTTCCTACCATCTGCTTCAACTGCGAGTCCGCCTGCGGACTTCTCGCCTACGTCGATAAAGAAACGGGACAAATCTCGAAGTTCGAAGGCAATCCGATGCATCCTGCCAGCCGCGGACGCCTTTGTGCCAAAGGGCCGGCGACGATCACGCAAATTCATGATCCTGATCGCATTCTTTATCCTATGAAGCGCTCGGGGCCACGCGGCGGCGGAAAGTGGACGCGGACTTCGTGGGACGAAGTGCTGGAGACTTTCGGAGCCCGCATCCGCAAGGCGTTTCAGGAAAATCGCGGCGAAGAAGTCATGTACCACGTGGGACGGCCGGGGCACGACTTCATCATGGAGCGCACGCTGCAAGCGTGGGGCATCGACGGCCACAACTCGCATACGAATGTCTGTTCGTCATCGGCGCGGCTCGGCTATCTGCTCTGGCACTATGCCGATCGTCCGTCTCCCGACCACGCCAACGCGCGTTTTATTTTGCTCCTTTCCGCGCATCTTGAGTCGGGACACTATTTCAATCCGCATGCGCAGCGCATTATCGAAGGAAAAATGGCGGGCGCAAAACTCGCCGTCATGGATCCGCGACTGTCGAATACGGCGAGCATGGCGGATTACTGGATGCCGAGCTATCCCGGAACGGAAGCTGCGGTATTGCTGGCGATGGCCATGGTCATCCTCGGCGAAAATCGCTTTGACGCGAATTTCGTCAAGAACTGGACCAACTGGGAAGAACTCGAAGTCGATGGCTTTTCTGCCAAGGGCCAAAGTTTCGAAGCGCTGATCGGCGCATTGAAGCGGCACTATGCGAAGTTCACTCCCGAGTTTGCGGAAAAAGAAAGCGGAGTGAAAGCCGAAGTCATCGTCAAAACTGCGCGCGAGATCGCGACCGCGGGCAGTCGCTTTGCGTCGCATCTGTGGCGCGGCAGTTCTTCCGGCAATCTAGGAGGATGGCAATCGGCGCGCGCCTTGATGCTGTTGCATGTGCTGACCGGCTCGGTAGGGACTCCGGGCGGACACAATCTGAATGCGTGGAATAAATTTGTGCCGCGTCCGTACAAGAATCCGCCGCCGCAGAAGCACTGGAACGAATTGCTCTATCCCCAGGAATGGCCGCTGTGTATTCACGAAATGTCGCCTCTGCTGCCGCACTTCCTCAAAGAAGGACGCGGCCGCATCGAGGCTTATTTCACTCGCGTCTTCAATCCAGTGTGGACTTATCCTGACGGCTTTTCGTGGATTGAGATGTTGCGCGACGAAGAAAAAGTCGGGCTGCACGCCGCTCTGAGCCCCACCTGGAGCGAGACGGCATGGTTTGCCGATTATGTTTTGCCCATGGGCTTCAGTTCCGAGCGTCACGACCTGATGAGCCAGGAGTCGTACGCCGGGAAGTGGATCGGCTTTCGCCAGCCCGTGCTGCGTGTTCTGCAGGAGCGAGAAGGCAAGAAATTCGACTACACCTATCAGGCGAATCCGGGAGAAGTCTGGGAAGAAGATGAATTCTGGATCAACCTTTCGTGGGCCATCGATCCTGACGGATCGATGGGAATTCGGCAATGGTTCGAATCTCCGTATCGTCCGGGGCAGAAACTTACGGTCGACGAATATTACGGATGGATTTTTGAAAATTCAGTACCCGGCCTGCCCGAAGCCGCCGCCAAAGAAGGATTGAAGCCGCTGGAATACATGCGCAAGTATGGCGCTTATGAAGTGACGACTGACGTCTATAAGCTGAACGAGAAGCCGGTTGCTCCGGCTGACCTTTCCGGTTCGAACGTTGAGGCGAACGGCGTGGTTACGAAAAATGGCAAAGCGGTGGGAGTGATGGTGGATGGCGAAGCGGTGGTCGGCTACAACACTCCGTCGCGAAAACTGGAGTTGTTTTCGAAAACCATGGCCGACTGGAAGTGGCCGGAGTTTGCGCTGCCGGAATACTATCGCAGCCACATTCACAAGTCAGCTCAAGCGGCGTCGATGGGAAGAGCTGCTGAGGATTCGAGCCCTGATGTCGATCCAGATTTCGACACACGCTACATGCCGCTCGTGGAATGGCCGAAGGATGCGAACGGCGAGGTCTTCACGCTGCTGCCGATTTTTCGTTTGCCGCATCTTATTCACACACGGTCGGGCAACTCGAAATTTCTCTACGAAATCGCGCACAAGAATCCTTTGTGGTTAAACCCAACGGATGCGAAGAAACTCGGCAAGATTCGCACCGGCGATCTGATCAAGGTCCACACGGAGATCGGTTTCTTCGTTTTGCACGCGTGGATCACCGAAGGCCTGGCGCCCGGAGTGGTCGCCTGCTCTCACCACATGGGACGCTGGCGCACGAATAAAGAAGATCAACTGGAACGCATGTCGAGTGCGTGGGTCGATCTGAAAGAAGTCGGCAAAGGGCAATGGAAGATGCGCCAGACTTCGGGCGTCGAGCCCTACGAAACGACTGATCCCGACACGAAACGCGTCTGGTGGAGCGATGCCGGCGTGCACCAGAATCTTACGTTTCCCGTGCATCCCGACCCCATCACTGGCATGCACTGCTGGCACCAGATGGTGCGAGTGGAGCGGGCGGGCGCTGGCGATCGCTACGGCGACATCTTCGTCGATACCAATCTTTCGTTCGCCGTCTATCAACGGTGGAAGGCGTTGACTCGTCCTGCTCCGGGGCCTGGCGGATTGCGGCGTCCGTTGTGGATTCCGCGGGTGCATCGTCCCGAAGAAGCGGCGTTCTACATCCCTACGAAGAAAACATGACCTCGCACTCGCCGTTGTAGAATGACGACATGCCCTTGCAGCCAGGAAATCCCACGTTTAACAAGAAGCGCACTCCGCCTCCGGACGAGACTTTTGAAGAGGCGGCTTATCTGAAGGCGCTCGGGGAAAAGCAGAAAATCGTCAGCCTGAAACTGGCCGATGGGGAAGTCGTCCGCGGCTGGATCGAGTACTACGACAAGAACATGGTGCGCGTGACGCGCGAGGACGGCCCGAATCTTTTCATCTTTAAGCATGAGATCGTTTATATCGCGGAAGACAGCAAGAAGAGGTAGGGCGGCTGTCAGCAGTCAGCACTCAGCATTCAGCATTCAGTAACCCATCCTCAACATGAAAATCCGACTCGCATGACATCCCCTCAATCTCTAAACCTCATTTCCCCTATGCAGGCGATGGCTCGCGAAGCGGGCGGCTTGCTGATGGACTACTTTCGTCAGCATGTGAAGATTGAATACAAGGGCGGCGTTGATCTGGTCACGGTGGCCGATCGCAAGTCGGAAGCGCTGATTCTGGAGCGGATTCGCAAGCAGTTTCCTACGCATGACGTGATGGGTGAAGAAGGGACGCGCATCGAAACCGGCAGTGAGTACAAGTGGTACGTTGATCCGCTCGATGGCACTACCAATTTTGCGCACGGCTATCCGGTATTTTGCATTTCGCTCGCGGTCGAACTCCGTGGGCAACGCGTCGCGGGAGTGATTTATGATCCGACTCGCGATGAAATGTTCAGCGCTGAACTTGGCGGTGGCGCGCGGCTCAACGACAATGCGATTCACGTTTCGGCGACTGCGAATCTCGGAGAATGTCTGATTGCCACCGGGTTCCCGAGCCAGAAGCGGCATAAGAACCCGAATATTTATTTCTATCACCAGCTCACGCTGCGCACTCATGGAGTGAGGCGGGCGGGGTCGGCGGCGCTTGATCTTTGTAACGTCGCGTCGGGACGGTTTGACGGCTTCTGGGAATTTAATCTCAATCCCTGGGATACGGCGGCGGGTGTGCTGATGGTCGAAGAGGCTGGCGGGAAGGTCACGGACTTTGCCGGCGGCGAATTCCAGATTGCGAGCCGCGAGACGCTGGCGTCGAATGGCTTGGTGCACGCCGCGCTACTCCACGAATTTCAGGAAATCTTTGCCGGCCGCGGGTTGGAAGAGTTGCCCAGCCCAGTCGCCTACGCGAAAGATCGAAAACTCTAAAGGTTCGAGAATTCTAACGGGGAGCCGCCGGTCCACGGCTACGGGCAAGAGTTACAATTGCCTGCGTGGGCTCATCTTCATCATCTCTATCTCTCCTCGAACGCAAGATCGAAAAGCGCCCTGACAAAGTGCGGCTACAGGGCCGCATCCTGTTCCTCACCGAAGATCCACAGCTGATCAGGAAGCAACTGGCAGGCTGGGACCTGCCGTGGGACACGAAGAATCCCGCCAACAATCCCAAACTTCGCGACGACATTTCGACCGACGAGATCACTCCCGCGCACTACTGCTTCTACTTCGATCGGACGCTGGGTGAAATTCCTTACGCCGGTTTGCGGTGCGGCGACATGCTGCCGATCGGGCGCAACGACGTGAAGAACGGCGGCTTCGTGTGCTCGGTGAGCGGCAAGCGTCGCGGCAAGGGCTCGAGCCGCGAGCAGTCTCCTTATGCGGAGATGTGTGCCGGGATTCAGGTCGCGATTGGGGAGAATATTGAGCGCATCTACAAGCAGAACTGCCAGAACCTCGGCCTGCTGACTTCGACCAACTTTTCCTTGATCGACCGGATTCGCGCCGGCGAAGAAATTCCGCTCAGCGAATTCACTGCCGGAGAAGACGAGATCACGCGGCAGGTGATCGAGTATGGCGGATTGTTTCCGTTCAATGTTGCGCGCATGCAGGGTAAGGTCTTTCTGCCGCCGATCAAGACTGCAGAAGCGAGCGATGACGCTGGCGGAGAAAATCTTTGCCCGGCACATGGTCAACTCTGATGGCGTTGTGGGTATTCCAGCGGTCAAGCCCGGCGACACCGGCTTCACGCGCGTTGATCTGCGCTTCAGCCACGAGTATGTAACGCCGATGGCGTCGATCTTCTACGAGCAATATGTCGGCAAGGATGTTCCGGTCAACGACGCTTCGCAGCATTCGTTTCTTCCGCGACCATCTCACCTTTCTTGATGAAGTCATCTCCGAGGAAAAGAAAAAGATTGGGCTGCTTGATCTTGGCGACGCAACTCAAGCTGAAGCAGGAGGATTTGCGCGAAGCAGCAGGGAATCAAGCTGCATGGCGAACTGACCGATCGCAAAGGATCGGAGGGCATTTGCCATTCCGTGATGCTGGAAACCTATGCGCTGCCGGGGCAGGTGAACGTGGGCTCCGATTCGCACACGCCGCACGTCGGCGCCATTGGATGCATCGCCTTTGGCATTGGCACGACCGACGTTTTTAACTCCTGGATCACGAAAGACGTGCGCGTCAAGGTTCCGGAGTCGGTCAAGATCGTAATTCGCGGCAAGCGGCACGCGAACGTTACGGCGAAGGATTTCATTCTGAAGATTCTTTCGCTCGATTATGTGCGCAGCGGCAAGGCGCTGGCCAAAGTGATGGAGTATGCGGGCGAAGCGGTCGAAGCGCTGTCGGTGGACGAGCGCGCCACCATGACCAATATGGCGGCTGAAATCGGCGGCTTTACCGGCATCGTGGCTCCGGATGAAAAAGTGGTTGAGTTTCTGATCGAGCGCCGCGGCATGAAGCGCGGCGAGACCGAGAAGATGATTGAGGGATTGCACAGCGATGCGGACGCCGAATATGCCGAAGTGATCGAACTCGATGCGGCTGAGATTACGCCGATGGTCGCGACACCGGGCGATCCCGGAAATGGCAAGTACATCCGCGACCTCGGCGACGCGCGTGCCCATTGAAATCGCCTATGGCGGAACCTGCACGGCCGGGAAGAACGAAGACATGGACATGTATGCGGCTGTCCTCGCCGATGCGCTGAAGCAAGGCAGACGAATTTCGAAGCATGTCGAATTCTGGATTCAGTTCGGCTCGCAGGAAACGCGCGAGTATTCGAAACGCCGAGGCTACATCGAGATTTTCGAGAAAGCCGGCGCGCACGTTATCGAGCCCAGTTGTGGCGCCTGCATCAATGCGGGGCCGGGAGTTTCGACTCGTGCCGATCAGGTTGTTATCAGCGCGCAGAACCGGAATTTTCCCGGGCGCAGCGGGCCGGGGCAGATGTATCTCGCGTCGCCGCTGACGGTGGCCGCGAGCGCGGTCGCGGGCTACATTGTCGAGTACGAGCCGAGTCGTCAGCGGGAACTCACGACCGCCTGAGCTGCGGACGTAACGACTGAAGGCCGTTACCTGACGCCGATCCCAGCTCCTAATCACTCTTCCTAATGACCACAAAATCATCACATCTGACACGTTCGAACATCACTGCACGTAAAGGCAGAAAGTGTGAAATTCGTATCAGGCGGTCCGCATCCAGATGCGAATTACGCTTCCGCTTGCGACGCCGTGTACAATGTACGGCAGAGTACATTAAAACGCACGCTGCCCAACAGATTAGCGCCAGCGCATCCCGCCTTCCTGGCCCTGCCGATTTCTCCTATCAACCTGGCATCTAGCAAAGCGGCGCTTTGCGGAATCGCGAATCACTTCATGAAAATCCTGCTCTATAACCCCGATAACGGGGTTACGCGTAATTTTATGCCTCATCTCTGGATGTTTCTGTTGCAGGCGCTGACTCCAGCGGGACACGAGGTTCTGCTGGTGGATGGCAACGCCCAGCCCATGGACGAAGCGGGGATCGCGCAGTATGTTCTCGACAACAATATTGGACTCGTCGGCATCGGCGCCATGACCCGAATGATTGCCAAAGCCTATCGCATGGCGGATGCGGTCCGAAGCACGGGGGTTCCGGTGGTGATGGGCGGACCGCACGTGACCGAGATGGCCGACGAGGCGCTGGGACGCGATGGCGGCCCGCGTCACGCCGATGCCGTTGCGCTCGGCGAGGCTGATGCGACTTGGCCGCAGATTGTTGAAGACGCCGCGCGCGGTCAACTGAAAGATGTGTATGCGCCGGTCGACGCCTTTGGCCAGGACAGTAAGCCGTCTCTGAATGAATATCCGGTGATTCCGTGGGAGTCGATCGATCTCAAACAGTTCAATCTGGTGCCCAAGGCAGTCGACCGCCACGCTGCAGCAAGATCGGAGAAGGCTGGGGATCATTTCGCATCGATGCCGGTCGAATCAGGCCGAGGCTGCCCGTATGGCTGCGAGTTCTGCACCGTCACTGGATTTTTCGGAGACTCCATTCGCTTTCGGACCAATGAAAGCGTGGTGAATGAACTGTTGATGCTGAAGGCCCGCGCCCGCAAAGAGAAAGGCCAAATCGCGGTCTTCTTCATCGACGATAATTTTGCCATCAACATCAAGCGCACCAAGTCGCTGCTGCGCGACATCATCGCCGCCAAAGCGCAGGTGCATTGGGTGGCGCAGATCAGCGCCAATCTACTGCGCGACGAAGAACTCGTCGACCTGATCGCGGCCTCGGGTGGCAAGTGGGTTTTCATCGGCATGGAGTCCATCGATCCAGCCAACCTCAAAGACGTGAACAAAGGATTCAACAAGCCGGGCGAATATGCGGCGGTGCTCGAGCGCCTGGCGCAACGCAATGTATATGCCATCACCTCATTTATTTTTGGCATGGACAACGACACCGTTGGAGCTGCCGAGCGAACTCTTGAACAGGTTCGAACCTGGCCTCCGGGTCTGCCGATTTTTGGTTTGCTCACTCCTCTGCCAGCGACTCCGCTGTACAAGCGACTGGAGAAAGCCGGCCGCCTGACACGGCCCAAGCACTGGCAGGAGTTTATCCCGTTTGCGATGGCCCACACGCCGTTGAAGATGACCATCGAAGAAGCTCATGCGGAAGTGAATTACGGCTGGGCGCAGGCCTATAGTCCGGAGGCGCTGGCTGACGCGGTCGACTCGCTGAACGATCAGCCGCTGGGTTATCGCGTCAATATCTTCCTCGCGCGCATCTGTTTCCGCGGCATCTATTTCCCCATGATGGGCAAGATGGCGTGGCTAAAGGTAATTGCGCAAAATCGGCGAACCATCTTCAAACTGGTTAGAGAAGGATTCAAGCCCGGCGCCTGGCGCGGCGCTCCGGCGCGGATTCCAGCCAGCCCTCAGTCGCAGGTGGGACCGGCCGAAGCGCTGGTGCACGCGGCCGCCGGGGATGGGCACGACGGGCGCTTTTCCCGCCGATAGACGAGCCGCTGATGCGGCGGGCCTTCTCGACCGCGGAAATGCGGCTGGCCGAGATAGTGCCCTCTGTACCGATAGCTGGCGTTCTTGCTAGAATCGTGAGTTCCATCATACTCTCTGCGCCCGAGGAGCACGAGATTCTATGGCCTACGTAATTGCTGAGCCCTGCATCGGAACCAAAGACACCGCTTGCGTTGACGCCTGTCCGGTGGACTGCATTCATCCCAAGAAGGACTCCGACAAGTACGCGACCGAAGAAATGCTGTATATCGACCCGGTGGAATGCATTGACTGCGGCGCCTGCGTTCCGGTCTGCCCGGTCTCGGCCATCTTCGCGCTCGACGATCTGCCGGAAAAGTGGAATGAGTACACCGAGCGCAACGCGAAATACTTCGGGCGATAGAGCAGTTTTCAGCTCTCAGTTGTCAGTCATCGGTAAAACCGGCTCGGCCGCGGAGCAGTTGATGCTAACTGACGACTGATAACTGACGACTGACAGCTCCTTCCATTACAATCATTGATTAACCTGTAAACCTTCCATGGCGCTGAAGGAGTCGGAAGCGATCGTTCTGCGCACGTATCCGCTGCGTGAGTCCGACCTGCTGGTTACGCTCTTTACCCGTCTGGAAGGCAAGGTGAAAGGCGTGGCGCGCGCGGCGATGAAGTCCAGACGCCGCTTTGGAGGCGCTCTCGAACCTCTCACCTATGTGCGGGCGTCTTACGACGACCGCGAGCGGCAGGAACTGGCGCGGCTTGATTCGTGTGAAGTGATCGAGTCGCCAATGGCCAGCGAAGTCAGTTATCAGCGGGCCGCTGCCTTGGCGCACGTGGCCGAGTTGCTTGACGAGTTGATGCCCGACCGCGAAGCGAGCGACGCGGTTTTCCGGTTGAGCCTGGCGGTTCTGCAGGAGATGCGCGGCCCGTCGTTGTGGATGCCGCTTACTTACTTTGAGCTGTGGATGACGCGGCTGATGGGATTTCTGCCGGAGTTTTCAGAGTGCGTGGTATGCGGACGGGCGCTGGACGGCAGCCGGGCGTTCTATCACGCGCTAGCAGATGGCCTGGTCTGCGCTGACGATAAGCGCGATGGCATCGTCGGAGCTATCGTCGGAATCGAGAAAAATTGCGGCGCAGATGTTGCGCTCGCGGGTTTCGGAGTTCTCCGGAATCGATTGGCCGAAAGCGGTGGGTGCAGATCTGCGCAAATTTCTTCTCCAGATTCTGGAGCGGCACATCGAGAAGAAGCTGGTGACGGCGGGGATGCTGGAGAAGATCAGCGGTTAGCTAGCTTGAGTTGGCACTTGAGTTCTGATATCGTGAGCCTAGCTTATGGTTGCCTTTGAGCAGCGTAATTGGGCTCTTCATTCGGGCTGGAATCTGCAAACGGACCCGACTGCCATGTGAGACTAAAGTGTAACATCAGTGACTCAAATCCAATTCGCTTACCTTCCAGAGCTCATCCTCAAGCTGCAGGCTTTCTATGCTGAGCGCGGAGCGGTCATCCAGCAGCCCTACGACGTCGAGGTCGGCGCCGGGACCATGGCTCCGGAGACGTTCCTGCGCGTGCTCGGGCCGAATCCGTATAAGGTTGCGTATGTACAGCCGTCGCGGCGTCCGGCCGATGGGCGTTACGGAGAGAATCCCAACCGCTTGTTCAAGCACCTGCAATTGCAGGTGATCCTGAAGCCGCCGCCGGAGAACGTGCAGGAGCTTTATCTCGAGTCGCTTGCCGCGATCGGGATTGACCTGCGTCAGCACGACATCAAGTTCGAAGAAGATAACTGGGAGTCGCCAACGCTGGGCGCGTGGGGCATCGGATGGCAGGTCATGCTCGACGGCCTCGAGGTCACGCAGTTCACCTACTTCCAGCAGTGTGGCGGCGTAGACCTCGATCCGATTTCCGCCGAACTCACCTACGGTCTGGAGCGGCTGTGCGCTTTTCTGCAAGATGTTGATTCGATCTACGACATCGTATGGGCGCGCGATCCGGAAACGGGCAGGGAAGTGAAGTATGGCGAAGTCCGTCTAGCCGACGAGCAGCAGTTCTCGGTTTATAACTTTGAAGCGGCTGATGTGCCGAGTGCGTGGAAGCATTTCGAATTATGCGAGGCGGAGTGCAAGGCGTTGATCGCACGGTACGCTGCTCTGAGCAAGGATGTTTCAGGCGGAGATAGCAGCGAAGCCGGTGGCCTCACGCGGGAGAAGTCGCGCTTTCCGCTGCTCGGCGCCTACGATCTGTGCCTGAAATGCTCGCACTACTTCAACATCCTCGACGCCCGAGGCGCGATTTCCGTAACTGAACGCGTCGGAGTAATTGCGCGGGTGCGCGCGCTTGCCGTGGGAATTGCCAAGGCCTGGATGGACCAGCGGTACCCGGCTGAAAAAAAAGTGAGAAGAGCGGTGAGGTTCAAAAGCCGGCGGCCAGAGAGAAAAAAGGCAACATGGCTCCGGTCGCCACATAGACTTTCAGAGTTCTGTCATCCTGAGCGGAGTGGAAACTTCGCAACGCGAAGTTTCCGTGGAGTCGAAAGACCCTACACCGCACACACTGATGCAAGTCGCCAAATAAATAACGTATGTCTGACTTTCTACTAGAAATCGGATGCGAAGAAATCCCAGCGAGGATGATTGACGCCGCGTCTCGCGAACTGCGCGAGCGTGTGCACGCGCTGTTGCAACGCGAGCGTCTCGAGCCGGCCGGAGCGGTTTCGCATCTCGACACGCCGCGCCGGTTGGCCGTTCTCGCGTCCGGCATTCCGGCATCGCAGCCCGATATTACCGAGCAGGTGAACGGACCATCCGCGCAGATCGCGTATAAGGATGGCCAGCCGACGCCGGCAGCGCATGCGTTTGCCAAGAAGGTCGGAGTGGATGTCGCGAAGCTCGAAAAAGTGAGCACTCCCAAAGGAGAATACCTGGCAGCCACGGTCACGCGAAAAGGCCGCACCGCCAGCGAGATTCTTGCCGAGCCTCTTCCCAAAGAAATCTCCACGCTCTACTGGCCGAAGAATATGTACTGGCGGAAGCGCGGAGAATTATTCGTTCGTCCGGTGCGCTGGCTGGTGGCGATGCTCGATGAGCAGGTTGTCCCGCTGGAGCTGTTCGGCATCGCAGCCGGAAAGACTACGCGCGGGCATCGCATCATCAGCAGCGGAGCGGTTGCCATCTCCAAACCAAGCGCCTACGTCGAAGCCCTGCGCGGCGCGAAGGTTCTGGGTGCGGCCGAGCGCGAGCAAGTGATCCGCAAAGCGCTTGACGCGGCCACTCGCACCATCCCCGGCGCGCGCTGGCGCGAAGACAAGCCGCTGGTCGCGACCGTCGTCAATCTCACGGAATTTCCCTCCGTGATTCTCGGCAGCTTCGATCCCGAATTTCTCGATCTGCCGGAAGAAGTGCTGGTCACGGTGATGCGCGACCACCAGAAATATTTCGCCATCGAAGATGCGAATGGAAAGCTGCTGCCTCACTTCCTCGCGGTGCTCAACACCGATGCCGACGCCGGCGGCCTGATCCGCCACGGCAATGAGCGCGTGCTGCGCGCCCGCTTCAACGATGCCCGTTTTTTCTGGCAGACGGACCAGAAGCAGACCCTGCGCCAGCGCGTCGAGTTGCTGCACAACGTCACCTTTCAGAAAGATCTGGGCAGCTACTACGACAAGACGATGCGCGTGCAACGCTTGGCCAGTTCGCTTGCGGAGACCGTGAAGCAGAGCGGCATGGCGATTCGACCCGGCGTAGTCCACAAAGCCGCGCTGCTTGCGAAAACCGATCTCACCACCGAACTGGTCAAGGAATTCACCGAATTGCAGGGAATTGTCGGCGGCCTGTACGCGCGCGTGCAAGTGCTCGATGAAGACATGAAGCCCGACGTGCAACTGGCGATCTCGCGAGCGATCTACGATCATTACAAGCCCGAGTCGATGGAAGACAGCGCGCCCGCTACGGTCGAGGGAGCGGTGCTCTCAATCGCCGACAAGGCCGACTCGATCGCCGGAATGTTCGCGCTCGGTCTGATCCCCAGCGGATCGAAGGATCCATTCGCGCTGCGGCGCCAGGCGAATGGAATCGTGAAGACGATTGCCGAGCACAAACTGCCGTTGCGTCTTTCAGAGATCATGGCCGACGCGCGCTCTCGCTATAAGGGCTCCGAGGCGGAGAAGAAGTTCTCGAACGCCGCCTACGCCGATTCGGTGCGCAGCTTTTTCCGCGAGCGTCTCGAGTTCTACTTGAAGGATGCGCATGAACCTCGCTATGCGTATGACGTGGTCAACGCCGTGCTCGCCGTTGATTCCGACGATGTCGTAGACGCGGTTGCTCGTGCCGAGGCGGTGAGCAAAGTGCGCGGCTCGGCCGATTTTGAATCGATCTCCAGCGCCTTCAAGCGCATGAAGAACATTCTGCGACAAGCCGCTGAAAAGACTAATGTTATTGCGATGCGCGTCAATCCGGCGAGTTTGCAGGAAGAGTCGGAAAAAGAACTGGCGGCGCTCATCCCGCAGACCGTCGCGAAGGTCGAAAAGCTGCGCGCGGCGCGCAATTATGAAGGCGCGCTGCTTGAGATCGCCAAGCTGCGTCCCGCCATCGACAAGTTTTTCGACAAGGTCATGGTCATGGTTGACGATGACAATCTCCGCGCCAACCGTCTGGCGCTATTACAGACGGTGGTTAAAGAATTTTCCACGATTGCCGATTTCTCCGAGATCGTGACCGAAGGCAAGGAATCTGCGAAATAATAATTGAAGAGGACCCATATATGGCAACGACGACTCTCCCCGAGACTGGAATCATTGGAACGAAAACTGCGGAAGCAAAAACTGCAGAAACGAAATCTACGGCCACTAAGCCCGCGTCCACAAAATATGTTTACTCCTTCGGCGGCGGCAAGGCCGACGGCAACGGCAAGATGAAAGACGTTCTCGGCGGCAAAGGCGCCGGACTGGCCGAGATGACGAACGCCGGACTGCCCGTGCCTCCGGGATTCACCATTCAGACCGAGGCGTGTCGCGAGTACATGCGCCAGAACGCGGTGTCGAAAGAGGTTGACCGCCAGATGGAAGAAGCGCTCGCCAAGCTCGAAACTCTGCAAGGCCAGAAGCTCGGCAAAGGCGAGAACCCGCTGCTGGTGAGCGTGCGCTCAGGCGCGAAGTTCTCCATGCCGGGCATGATGGACACGATTCTCAACCTCGGCCTGAACGATCAAAGTGTCGAAGCGCTCGCCAAGCGCACCAACAATCCGCGTTTTGCTTATGACTCCTATCGCCGCCTGATTCAGATGTTTGGCAACGTCGTGCTCGACGTCGAGAAGCACGTGTTTGACGAAATCTTTGACGCCAAGAAGAAACAAAAGAAGACCAAGCTCGATACCGACCTCGATGCCAAGGCGCTGCAAGAAGTCATCGTCGAATACAAGAAGGCGGTCAAGAAGCACGCCAATCGCGACTTTCCGCAGGATGCGCACGAGCAGTTGGTGATGGCGCGCGATGCCGTGTTCCGTTCCTGGCAGAACGATCGCGCCAAGACCTACCGCCGCATCAACAATATCGATGACATGCTCGGCACAGCCGTCAACGTGCAGGCGATGGTGTTCGGCAACCTCGGCGACACCAGCGGCACGGGCGTCGGCTTCACCCGCAATCCGGCGACTGGGACCAAAGAATTCTACGGAGAGTTCCTGCTGAACGCGCAGGGCGAAGATGTGGTGTCGGGCGTGCGCACTCCGGTTCCCATCCTCGAACTCGAAAAGATCATGCCCGATGTTTACAACCAGCTTCGCGACATCACCACGCGCCTGGAAAAGCATTACAAAGACATGCAGGATTTCGAGTTCACCATCCAGGACCGCAAGCTCTACATGCTGCAAACGCGCAACGGCAAGCGCACCGGACTGGCCGCGGTGCGAGTGGCGCTTGCAGATGGTGGACGAAGGACTCATCACGAAAGAAGAAGCGATTTTCCGCGTCGATCCAAATCAGTTGTATGACTTCCTGGTGCCGCGGCTGGACGAAAAGGGAAGCAAGGTCGAAGTGCTGGCGAAGGGCTTGCCGGCCTCGCCGGGCGCGGCGGTCGGGCAGATCGTCTTTACCGCCGATGAAGCGGTAGAAAGAGCTGGGCAGGCGAAAAAAATGTTCCCGTGATTCTGGTGCGCGCCGAAACCACTCCGGAAGATATCCACGGCATGGAAGTCGCGGCCGGCATTTTGACTTCGCGGGGCGGCATGACCAGCCACGCCGCGGTGGTCACGCGTGGCATGGGCAAATGCTGCGTAGCGGGAGCGGGCGACATCGAAGTTGACGAAAAAGCGGGCGAGATGCGCGTCAAGGGCCAGACTGTTCAAAGCAGGGCGACTGGATTTCGCTCGACGGCACCACCGGCCGCGTGATCAAGGGCAAGCTGAACACTCTTGATCCCGAGCCTGACAATCGCTGAACTGCAGAAATTCATGGGCTGGGCGGAGCCGTTCCGCACGATGGGAGTCCGCGCCAATGCGGACATTCCGCGCGATGCCATTCAGGCGCGAGACGTTTGGCGCCGAGGGCATCGGTCTGTGCCGTACCGAGCACATGTTCTTCGCGCGAGGACGCATCCCCCACATGCGCGCCATGATTCTTGCCGACAACGAGAAAGATCGCCGCGCCGCGCTGAAGAAGCTGCTGCCCATGCAGCGCGATGACTTCGACGGCCTTCCGATGCGATGGACGGATTGCCGGTGACCATCCGCCTGCTGGATCCGCCGCTGCACGAGTTCCTGCCCAAGCGCGAAGAACTGATGGTCGATATCGCCAGCTCTGCCCAGCGCCAGCCGCGAAGCAGAAAAAATCGCTGGTGAGGAAATACAGCGACTACGGAGCGAAAGCGGTTGGCGACCTGAAGAAAGATTCTCTCCGCGCTGCTGGCCGCGTGGAGGAATTGCACGAGTTCAATCCCATGCTCGGGCATCGCGGATGCCGCTTGGGCATCACCTATCCCGAGATTACCGAGATGCAGGCGCGGGCCATTTTTGAAGCCGCCGTCGCCGTCGACAAAGAAGGCATCAAGACCCATCGCCGAAGTGATGATCCCGCTGATCGCGACGGTGAAAGAAATGGCGAACCAGGGGGCGATTGTCAGGCGCGTGGCGGAAGAAGTCTTCAAAGAAAAAGGACAGCATGTGCACTACCTGGTCGGCACCATGATTGAGTTGCCCCGCGCCGCCTGGTTGCCGACGAGATTGCCAAGGAAGCGGAGTTCTTCTCGTTCGGCACGAACGACCTGACCCAGACCACGTTCGGCTTCTCGCGCGACGACGTCAACAAGGTCTCTGCCGACTTATCTTGCCGAAGGGATTCTGAAGCAGGATCCGTTTGCCGCCATCGATCAGGAAGGTGTAGGTGAACTGGTGAAGATCGGGACCGAACGGGGCGCAAGACGCGTCCGAACTCTGGAGGTGGGGATCTGCGGCGAGCACGGCGGCGAACCGTCGTCGGTCGAATTCTGCCATCAGGTGGGAATGGATTATGTGTCATGCTCGCCGTTCCGCGTGCTGACGGCGCGACTAGCAGCGGCGCAGGCCGCGGCCAGCGAAAAACTGAAGATTGAGGCCGGACGGACAAAATAAGTCCGGATCGACGCAGAGAACGCTGGGAGTCTATTCGCGCAGCGCTTTCTTCCGCGTCTGAGAACGTGTCGATCTCGGATTTAGCTGACCCTCTGCAGCCGGGCGATCAGTTTCTGCGCCAGGTTCTCTTCCGACTCCGACCACAGCAAGCGCCCGGTTGCCCCCGCATTCTTTTCCACCTTCGCGAGTAAACTCCACCAGTTTGTGCACGTTGCTGCGGACGTTCCGCTCTGCTTCGGCAGTGAACTCGACTTCTTCGTGCAGAAAGGATGTGTCCAAACCGAAATCAATTTGAATGTGTCCCGTCTTCTTCGGCAGCGCGTTCTTCAAATTCCTCTCCGTGGGCCGTCACTCGCACCAGCGACGGCTCCAGCACCCATTTCTCCGAGCCCTCGGGAGGAGTCCACAAATCCCAATAAGCCTCGAAAATATAGGCATAGTCGTCGTGAATATTTCCGCGGCCACTTCCGCTGCTTCCTCCGGCGAAACGCCGGGACGAAAGCGGCGCTCCAGAATAGTCGGTTCATTCCACGAAACGGGCTGAATGGCCGCGTAGGTGACTCCCTCGCGCGCCGCAGAAAACGGAATCTGCCGGAGCACGCTGACGGTTCGCGGCAGGATCTCGGACTCATCGAAGCTGGGAAACCACAGACTCAAATAAAGCGAATCGGCCATGACACGTATTCTGACGCATTTAAGCGGCAGGCGGGTAGCGATTCGATGATTCAAGCTTGGTGAGTCATTGATGCTGTCGAGGCGCGCAGCTTTTGACGCAGGGAAAAGCGCCCTGTTAGCTATGAAATTGCGGCGGCATTACACCAATTTCGCATCTCACCCAGAAACGTCCCCGTCGTCTAGCCTGGCCTAGGACATCGCCCTTTCACGGCGGTAACACGGGTTCAAATCCCGTCGGGGACGCCAACCTTATCAACCACTTGCAAATCCCCTCCAGAATTTTGTACGTCCGTTAACGTCCGATAAGCCTCGGTGCTTGGTTTTTCTTCGTTTTTGTCGAGCAACAAGCTCACAACTCGGCTCTGCGCATCTCGCTTGGTTTGCGTGATCGCTTGCGCGTAAATGTTCAGAGTGACCGAGATGTTTGCGTGCCGCATTAGCTCTTGCACAACCTTCACGTCTTCGCCGTTCCCTTTGAGGAGCGTCGCATACGTATGCCGGAACGTATGCCAACCGAAATGGCCTACGATTCCTATTTCCTTGGCCGCCGGTTCCAAGTGCGCCTTGTAAAGCGAACCTGGCCAGTACGGCAATTTCCCTTTGCTGTGTGGACTCGCGAATACCCAGTCCTCATCGATTGGGTACGGACTATGCAGCCGCCAGTTCCACAAAACCTTGGACAGTCGCGAGTCGAGCGGAACCGGTTTGCGAGAGGCCTCGGTCTTACAGTCGCCCACGTGTTGCATGACGATCGAGCGGATGACATGGACCTCCATCTTCTGAAAATCAATGTCCTTCCACTTGAGGCCTAGCAACTCCCCGACCCGAAGGCCCGTGAACACGGCTAGAAATACCATCGTGCGCGTAGGCTCCTTCAGGATGCGAAGCAGTGCCGCAATCTGCTCGATGGAAAGCACAATGGGCATCCTGGTCCGCTTGGCGCTTTGACGCACCATGCGTATGGGATTCACACCGAGCCATTCCCACCTGACAGCGTGATTGAACACGGCACTCATGATGTTTCGAGCTTTGGCCTTGCTTCCATTCGCATACTTGAGCGACCGAAGCCACTGCTCGACAGCGACTGCCTTAACCTCGGTGACGCGATAGCTTCCCCAACGAGGCAGAATCCACTTGTTGAAATATCCCTCGTAGGTGACCTGCGTCTTCCGTGTTTTGCTGCAATTCGCGCCTAGTTCCTTTTCCCGGTAGTGTTCGATAAGCGTTTGAACACTGATCGGGGTCAAGCTAGTGCGCGGACTCTCAGCGTTGATGTCTGCCCGAAGTGCGGCTACGGCCTTCTGCGCCGACGCTTCGTTCGGGTACTGTTCGACCGAACCAACAATCAGACAGCGTCGCTTGCGAGAGCCGTCTGCCTGGAGTTCGTACCACCGATACTCCCATGCGTTCCGGCTGCGGGCACGCTTCACGATCTGAAGACTGCCTTGCTGAAATCTCGTCCGTCTCATCACGATCCTCCGTGGCTAGGGACGGTACGGATAGCTGGCTAACTTTAACCTCAAATGCACCCACGCGTCGAGATCGGATGTGCGAAAGCGCCACAATTTGCCGATCCGCATGGCGCGTATCTCGCCCTTGCGGGCGAGTCGTTGAAGTGTTTTCGGGTGGATCTGCAGCAAGGCTGCCGCCTCGCGCGAATCGACTAACCTCTCGAAATGAGGGACCGGCTGGCTGACTGGCGTTACTCCGTGCATCTCGCTCATAAAATCTCCTGCAGCGAGAGTCGAGACCGGGCTGAAATCAGCGCGTCGTCTGAAGGTCGGCTTTGGCGTCCGACTTCATTCGACAGATTTCGAGCCCATTCACTACTCGGCTGGCGTTAGTCTTCGCGTCATGGGCGGACGAGAACATTATTCGTATAGAAACCGTACAAGACGCATTTGTTGCTTCCCTTCAAAGAATCTTTTTTCTTTTTGACTTCGAACAAACTTCTCAACAATTGCTTAGAGTGCCTAAAGCGCCTAAAAGTACTTTTAGGTACGTTTGGGGAATCCACGGGAACGAAGCAATGAACGCACTCAAGCGCCCGCCTTCTTAGCGCGGCGGTTCCATTGATCCCACCGCGATAGTTTCCCCTCTATGTATGTAAGGAACATCTAGCAGGGAAAAGGTATCGAAAATATTTTCGAACGCGGTCGAACGATCTCATGGGAGCGTAGGACCAGACCCAGCAGTAGCTCCGAACCGCTCGCAACCATATAATTCAGCAGTTCATGCCGTTGGCATCGCCTAACACGCAAAGGGAAAGTTTCCCGGACGTAATGACGTTCCGAAAGACCTGGCGCGCCTATCAATCACGTCTATTGAGTCACCTAGATGGGTACCTGCAAAACCGACGTTTGCATTTGGTAGCAGCGCCGGGATCGGGCAAGACAGTTCTGGGTCTCGAAGTGATAAAGCGGGCGAATCAGCCCACCTTAGTGCTGGCACCGACGATCACTATCCGGGATCAGTGGGTTGATCGTCTTGTCGACCTTTTCCTGCCTCCGGGCAGCGGCAGACCCGCGTGGGTTTCCACGGAACTGAGGAGCCCTGCGTTTCTGACAGTTGCGACCTATCAGGCTTTGCACGCGCTCTGCTCGGGTGAACCCGAGGAGCAACAGCAGCCTATTGAAGCCGAGGAAAATGGCGACTCTGAGAATCACGTGTTCGAACGACCGAACAACGGCTTTGATGCCAACCACGTCGTTCGAGAGCACGTCCCGCTTCCAGAGGCATTTGCCCAAGCAAAGTTCGGCACTCTTGTTCTCGACGAGGCACATCATCTCCGCTCCGAGTGGTGGAAGACTCTGACTTGCGTAGCAGCGCAACTCGACAAACCAACGATAGTTGCGTTGACCGCAACGCCGCCCTACGATGTTTCTCCGTTCGAATGGCAGTGATACGAGGAGCTCTGCGGACCGGTCGATGCGGAGGTTTCGGTCCCTGAATTGGTGCTCGAAGGTGACCTCTGTCCGCATCAGGATTACGTCTACTTCAGTACGCCTACCGAGAAAGAACAGAAGGTGATCTCGGATTTCCGCACTGCCGTGGACTCGTTTGTTGAGCGGCTCCGGTCAAACGAGGGATTCAAAGATGCGATCCTTACCCACCCGTGGGTTGCGACGTCCGACCAACACACGGAAGAGATTCTTGAAGACCCTGAATATCTCTCCAGCATGGTCGTCTTTCTGCACGCCGCTGGACGGGAAATCCCACACGCTGTATTGAAAACGCTGGGCTTGTCTCACAAACAAGTTCCTACGCTAGAACTCGAATGGCTGGAGGTGCTGCTCTCGCATTGCTTGTACTCCGACGTCGAGCGTTTCCAACCGAGCGAACAACTTCTCAAGTTGCTCCGGCGTGAGCTGCTGGAGATCGGCGCAATTGAACGGCGAAGAGTAAAGCTCCGCGATCCGTCAGACCATCTAAAGTTGCTAACCACATCGATCACCAAATTGAAATCGATTGAGGAGATCGTGCGGCTTGAATCCCGCAGTCAGTGCGCCGAATTGCGGTGCGTCATTCTCACTGACTTTATTCGCAAGGCAGAGATGCCGAAATCCAAGGACGAGCTTGCAGTCTGCGAAGACATTGGCATCGTTCCGATATTTGAATGTCTGCGCCGCGCCGCCTTGTCGGATATTCGGCTGGGTGTTTTAAGCGGGTCGCTGGTGATCATTCCCAGCAGCGCGGAGCCACTCCTTAGGCAGGCTGCGACAGCATTGGGAATTGAACCGCGAGACCTCTCGATCTCTCCGCTAAGCCACGATCCAGGTTATTCGAGCGTCGAAATACGCGGACAATACTATCGCGGCTCAGTTCGCTTGATCACATCGGTTTTCCAGCAGGGCGGAATAACCGTGCTAGTCGGAACGAAATCCTTGCTGGGGGAAGGCTGGGACGCGCCATGCATCAACACGCTGGTACTTGCCAGCTTTGTCGGCTCCTTTGTTCTCTCGAACCAGATGAGGGGACGCTCGATCCGAGTGGACTCAGCTCAGCCGCGGAAAACAGCCAATATCTGGCATCTCGTTTGTGTGGAGCCGGGTCTATTTGGTCCAGGTGACGACTATGAACTTCTTGTTCGGCGCTGTTCCGCATTCGCCGGTGTGAATTCTGCCGCGCCAGTGATCGAGAACGGAACCGAGCGATTGGGATTCGGACATCCGCCATTCAGCCGCGATCAGATCGCACAGATCAATACCCAGACTTGCAAGCGTGCTCTCGACCGCGCAGGCCTTCGCCAGCAGTGGCAAGATGCGCTGGGTGCAGGTTCCATCAAGCAAATGACGGACGGCCTGAAGGCACCGGACGAGTCGCTGCCTCGCGGGTTCGTTCTCACAAACACAATTGGGGCGCTCCTGATCCAAGCTGCTTATATTATCGTCGCGATCCTCGAATATTTCGGACGGATGCTAGGTCGAGTTCGGACCACTCAGGACTTTTGGACCTTCGCCACATTGTTGCTGGGACTTGCTGCAATTGTAAGTTTGCCTTGGAGCCTGATTGCGTTGTGGCGCTTCATTCGGCACGGCACTCCCGAGCGAAGCATCAAGCAGATCGGGCATGCGGTTCTCGAAGCCCTGGAGTACGAGGGCTCCATTGACCAGCACGCCGGCGTGTTTCGAGTCTATGCCGATAGGAATGGCGACGGGACCGTCTTCTGCTGGATAGGGGGCGGTACAGGCAAGGAACAGACAACATTTCTTCGTGCTTTACGAGAGATACTGAGCCCAATTGACAACCCACGATACTTGCTCGCACGACGCAAAATTTGGAGGGTTTTCCGAGAGGACTATTTCGCGGTTCCAGATGCATTGGCGCGGAAGAAGGAAGTTGCTGAGATATTCACACAACGCTGGAAACGCCTCGTGGGACCGGTTGAACTTGTATATACGCGCACTCCTGAAGGCCGCAAGTTGCTGCTCCGTGCTCGCAATCACTCACTCTCCGGAGCTTTTCAGAAACGTGCGGAGAGAGTGAGTTCCTGGAAGTAACTCTGAAAAATGTCGTCTCCCCACGGCGCTAAACATAGCCGGGGTGCGGCTCGTGTCAAGGCTCACGACCGCTTCGCGACGCACAAGACGCGGCCTTGACACAATCCTTACGCCCGGCCCATCCTCCGCCATGTGGGGAATGTGCAAGTGTGGCTCTCCGCGAGACCTCAAAGCCCGAGACCAAGACCGGGGCCACCGAGGTCATGTTCCACGCCGACATGGGGAGTCTTTTCCGGTTCCGGTGTGTGAGTTGGAACGGAAGAATGCTGCTCTCCGATCTGCTGGCCAGCTTGCCGGTTCACCCCATTCATCAGGTCAACACGGCGGCCCTTTTCCGGATCGTGTGCGGATAGCTGTTTTCGAGCCAGTTCAATCGCAGACTGCCGCATCACGGATACGCCGACGGATTCACGAAGTTGCTCGCGGTCGCTAGTGACAACAGCGATCTCGCTCCGGCCGCGGCTCGCCGCAACATAGAACAGCTCTTTTTTCATAGCATCTGCCGAGATGATCACGCGATCTACGGTTTTGCCCTGGCTCCGATGGGCGGTGACCGCATATCCGTAGGTGTATTCGTGATAGTTTGCAGGGAGCGTTCTTCCGTCTTCGAGGCGAATGGCACGACCATCTAGGGAACTGACTTTGACCAGCTCTCCGTTGGTCGCCCGGAGTTCCGGCCCTCGACGGTTTGCTGTCAGCATGAGGCTGTCGCCAGGGGCAACCTCAATGGGCTGACGCTCATAAACGGAAAATGCCCGCGTTTGTTTCGGCGAGATATTCACCTCTTCGCCGGTTTCTTTTCGCGCCACCAGAGACTCCGGGCCAGTGCGCACGACTTCCAGCGACTCGTGTCGTTTTCCAAGTTTCGTGTCTCTGTGAAACTGCAGAATCTGTCCCTCTTGGTAGTTGGACAGTTCCTCTTTCTGGGCTCTTGTCCACTGGAGCGATACGTACCGATCAAAAGAATGAGCGACTCCCAGTTCGCCGTGTTCTTTCCGATCCTGGCGAATCGCGTAGGTGAGTTGAGAAATCTCAGCATGAGTGCCCGCAACTACCAGCGTATCGAGCCCTTCGGCTCGGAACTCGCGATGTAACTCTGCCACTATCTGGCCTCGGTCGAAGACGGGTACCTCGCGAACGGCACCGAGCTTTTCCAGTTGTGCGAACCCTTCCTCAGGTGAATGCCTCATGGTCTTTACGGCCCCGCGATAGACAGAGTTCGTCTGCCGCTGTACTTCAGTAAGGGAAACACTCTTCAGGCCAGACTCCCGTTCCAAGATACGCAAAGCATCCGAGGCCTCGACGCTGGGAATTTGTCGCGTGTCACCGGAAAAGACGATTCTGGCTCCCTGATCCTCGGCGAGGTAGAGCAAGCTTTGCATTTGCTGGCCCGAAACCATGCCTGCTTCATCAACAATCAAGACCCTTCCGCGCAGCGAGCCCTGTGGTTCCTGAGCCTCCAGAAGTCGTGAGACAGTCATCGCATCTCGGAAGCCAATTTTTTCGAGTTCATCTACCGCACTTCTGGTGGGAGCCACCGCAAGAACCTCGTGTCCGGCCTCTCTGAGGCCACGGTCAATTTCGCGCAGTGTCGCCGTCTTGCCAGTACCTGCAGCGCCTCGAACATTGACCGCCAGATCGCGAGAGTCGAGTACAGCTTCGACGGCAAGCTTCTGTTCGGGACGGAGGCGGCCCGAAAGCTCAAAGTCACGCCCCTTGCCGAGGTGGTCGTACCGGTCCAATCCTCGGTTAACCATCGTGATTATGTCGCGCTCGCGCTGGAGGCTCGCGTGTGTCGCAATTTCATCCCCAGAGGAGATGAGAGTTCCTTTCGCACGCTCAAGGGAGAGAGAGCCCTGAAGATCGCTGAGTTCGACGTTGCCGCGCCCGTGACGAAGAGCCTCGGTTAGAACCTCATGCTCCCTTGCGACTGAGAGACGCTCGAAGATGTGCTCCTGGGAGTATGCAAGGGAAGCCCCATGCGCACCGCGATTGATTTGAGGCGAATGGGATTTTGTCTGAGCCTCGTTCAAGCCATCCCGAAGTGCTTGCCTCTCATCCGTGGTCATTCGTTCTTGCTGAAGGTTACGGACTCGCTCGGTCGATATTTCCTGAAGCTTGTCAGCTCGCGTTTCCCGGACGAGCACGGCAACCTCGTTGTCTGTGGGCACGCGCCCGCGCTCACGAGTGAATTCCTGAATGGCCGCATCACGCTGGGCACTGCGTTGACTGTACTTGTCCAAAAGGTCATGGGAGAAACCTGCGATTTCGAATCCCTTGTCACGACCACGAACATCGTGACGGTTTTCAATCTCGTAGCCAAGCACGCGCACTTCGCGAGCCAGGGCATTACGATAGACCTCGGTCAGATAGCTGCGACGCTCGTACAGACCGGAAGCCTGTAGCGCCTTCCAACGTCCTTCAGTCCCATCGTAGGTGAGATTGGCAGCGACGGCATGAGTGTGGAGCTGAGGATCTAGCTGACGACTCGTGTCGTGAGTGTAGGAAGCTATGATCCAGTTTCCGGTGGCCCGATTTTCGTTCAGGCCGGCGAGGCGAACCCTGGTGGCCGAGTATTTCTCTGCTTCTTCCAATGCCTCGCGAACGGCGGTTCCGTGCGCGGCGAGCAGTCTCTCATCACCGCCAACAATGGCCATCACAGAGACGGACTTCGGCGCCGAAAATGTCATGTCATAAAGAGAGCGCGCCTTACTTTGCTCCTCACCATTGCTGGCAATGCGATCTGCCCCGTGACGTTGCCGTAAGAATTCTCCCGTTTGTGGGTCGAGACCCTGACGCACTGCCTCGAAATCCTCGGAGGTAACCTCTCCTTTGAGACCAAGCAGTTCAGCGCCGCGTCCGTGCCACCGGCCTTCGACAGTTCGATTCTGGTCGTAGTAGTCGCTCTGTTGGAGATGTCGCTGTGCGTAGCCTTCACCGCCGGTCATGGCACGAATCGTCAGCACGTCCCGACGCTAGCTCTGTTCGAGATTTGGGGTCAAGCTGCTTCGTGGCGAGGTTGCTAAGTCAGTGACAGATAAAGGAACGGAGGAGAGCGAGTAACTTGAGTGACAGAACAGTTTGTTAGTGCTGGATTCCCGCCAAAAGCAATGCTATACTCGGTTTCGTAAATGACGATAAAGACCAAAACCATGATGAGACGGCGCGTCAATCGCGCTCGGCCCTCGGGATTGGTCTGATTATTCGTTAGATTTCTAAGTTCAGATTCGATTTCCGAGGCTCCGACAAAAGTCGGGGCCTTTTGCTTTTTACGGATGTGTTTTTGGCCGGTAGCCAAGCTGGAAAGGCACGCGACTGTTAATCACGCCATACGCAGGTTCGAATCCTGCCCGGCCAGCCAATTTTGAGGGAATACAAGGCTCGCTAGTTCAGTAGGAAGAACGCGGCTCTCATAAAGCCGTCGCGGATGGTTCGAATCCATCGCGAGCCACCATGGAGGGGCCTCCGGGAGGGGCAGTGGCTTATACCCACTTCGGCGCCGGATTAGCGCGGCCAGACAGGTTCGACTCCTGTACCCTCTACCAATTTTTCGCGCCGGTAGTTCAACGGACCAGAATAGTTGGCCTACGCCCAACAGATGCGGGTTCAACTCCCGAACGGCGCACCATGCAGGATTAGCTCGAAGGTCGAGCCCGCGGTCGATAACCGCGAGGCGTTGGTTCGATTCCAACATCCTGCACCATTTTGATGTTGAACATGGGTGACTGGCAGAGATGGCAGATGCACTCGCCTCTTAAGCGAGACCAGGCTGGTTCAATTCCAGCGTCACCCACCAGAATTTGCGGAGATTAGTTTGCGGGATTGGCAGATATGGATATGCACTCGCCTTTTAAGCGAGACGAAGTGGGTTCGATTCCCACATCCCGCACCAGTAGCAACAAAGAGGCGGCATAGCATAACGGATCAATGCTCCGAGCTTCTACCTCGGACGATGAGAGTTCAAATCTCTCTGCCGCTTCCAATGTGGGGATGTGGTCCAACGGATGAGGGCGCAAGGCTACGAACCTTGAGATCAGAGTTCAATTCTCTGCATCCCCTCCACATTGACTAGGCTCGCGTGGTCTAAGGCATGATGACGCTTCGGTCCTAACGAAGAGATCCGGGTTGGATTCCCGGCGCGAGTTCCAGAGGGTGGGTAGTGTAACCGAACAACACGGCAGCGTCCGAAGCTGCAAATCCGGGTTTGACTCCCGGCCCGCCCACCAGTTACTTGTTCAAGTCGATGCGTCAGTTAGATGGGCCAAGACGAATGTCGGACCCCGCGGGGTTGCTTGCCATCCGGGATCTATCCGTATCACTGCGCAGATCGCTACCAATTTATGAGTACCGATCCCCTGTCTTGGCTCCCGAATCAGTTCTGGGGAGCAAACATCCGGACAGTCTGATTCCGCAGTGCGAGGGACGAAATGAATTCTGACGTACACTTGTTGATATTTTCATCCGAGCTTGATGCACTATCCTCTCGGATGGAGGTGATTGCTTGAAGGTTTTTCTCAGCTCGACGTTCCTGGATTTGGTTGGGGAGCGAAAAGCCGTTCTCGAAGCACTTCACAAGAAAAGCGCGTCGACGCTGGCCATGGAATACTTCGTGGCGACCCCTACCACACCGCGAGAGACCGCCTTAGAGAAACTGCGCAATTCTGACGTGATGGTTCTGGTGATTGGATTCAAAGCAGGGACTCTACTTCCGGACGGCTCCGGTTCTACGTACACTTCCGCGGAGTATGACGAGCTTCTCAGGCTGGGAAAGGAGCTACTTGTATTTGTCAAACAGAAGCAGCGCGGAAAACAGCGCCCTCCATCGTGGCGAAATGATGAAGAGGACCCGGACAAGAAGGCAGCTCTCGACAGCTTTAAGCAACGCGCGTGCGAAAAGTCTACGCCAGCGTACTTCACCACGCCAGATGGGCTTGCTCTAGCGGTTATCCAAGCGCTTGATGAGTGGGAGGCACGAGGCAGACCGGGGGCCAGAAGGACCTTCGCTTCTACCGCCGAATACTTTCAAGGTAAGAACCCTGCGCATCAATTTCAGATTCTGGATTTCAGCACCACGCTGCTCGGACGTGAGGAACAACTTCGGGCACTCAGTGATTTCGCCAAAGACGACAGGAAGCGCGTTTGCATCCTGAGCGGAAGGGGAGGAATTGGCAAGAGTAAGATCCTCTATGACTGGGCCAATTCAAACCCTGTGGAGATTGTCTTTTTGAAAGATGAGCCCCTCTGGAATGAAGACTCTGAAAAGGAGATCCCGGTTACATGCAAGACCTTGATCGTCGATGATGCCCACCGGCAGGAAACTCTTGGCAGGGTTCTCCAATTGATTCAAGATACCGCGGGCCACAGAAATCTTAAGATGATTGTCTCTACGCGACCTGGAAGCGCCACTCCTCTTTTGCAACAGGTCTTGCGGAAAATTGATGGCACGCAAGTTTTGCAACTGCCCGAACTTCAGGAGCTCAACAGAGAGCAAAGCCGAGCCCTTGCCGAACAGGTTCTGGGTACCGACTTCCGCAATTTTGCCGCTCATCTCGCCGAGATCGGGAGCAATAGCCCACTGGTGATCGTCGCAGGTGGCCGTCTCATTGCCTCCCACAAGATCAATCCGTCCACGCTGACAACACTGCAGGAATTTCGCTCCACGATCTTCAATCGTTTGCTCGACGAGATGGACCTTCAAGGTCCAAAGTTTGCCGTTGATCCTCGTCCAGTACTGCACCTCATTGCGGCGCTTGGCCCGGTTGACGTGGAACAGCATGATTTTCAGGAGTCAGCGCAAAAGCTTTTCTCTCGGCCATCGGATGAGATTCTTACGACTGTTGATGCTTTGGCGTCGAACGGAATCATTACGCCAAGACCGAAGCCGGTGCGTGTTCTTCCCGATGTGCTTTCGGACTATCTCATTGAAGAACGATGTATCGGTCCGGCAGGTCGCTCAACACGCTATGCAGATCGTGTCTACGAACTGTTCGGCGCTCACTCGCTGAAGAATCTCATGCGCAACCTTGCCGAGCTAGACTGGCGTCTCGGGCAGTCAGGAGAGACTGGGCTAAATCTGCTCGATGGGATCTGGGCCGACATTCACCAACGCTTTTCCGCGGGCGACGAATACGCGCGCCATCAAATCCTCACTGATCTTTCCGGTGCCGCGATCTACCAGCCCGACCACGTTATTGCTCTTGTAAGAACGGCGATCAACGATCCCGTCCAGCTAGACACGGCGAGCGGGGGCAGCCACTACAGAGAAGGCCAGGACTATGTGCTATCTGCCCTGCCAAGTCTCTTAGAAGCGACGGCATTCCATGCAGATCGACTCAGGGAATCAGTCACGACTCTATGGGAGCTAGCTAAGAGACAGTCGGATCGAGGCAGTAGCGCGGACAGCGCAAAAACTGTTCTGAAGCGACTCGCATCCTGGCATCGCTTCGGTGATCCCGCTCTGAACTTTGCCATGCTCGTTCAGACCATACGTCTCAGCCACAGGGCTGACGCTTTTGCGGGTGACTTCACCCCGTTCACCCTAATTGAGCAGATCCTCGAGAGAGAAGGCGAATTCAACGAGTGGCAGGATGAGATGACGATGTCGTTCGGTGGCTTCGGACTCAACTATGCAGCGGTGGGGCCGGTTCGAGAGAGCGCTCTTGATTACCTAGATTTTGCATTGGAAGGCGAGGGCAGTCCCGCTCTTCACTCGGTTTCCATTATGCAAAATCTGCTGCATCACTTTCTCAATCGCGTCGGTCGGGGATCAACGGAACAAGAGAAGGATTGGCAAAATCGAGAAAGAGAGCGCTGCCTCCAAGCGCTTCTCCGCAGGTATATGCAACCCGGGAGCCCTATTCTGAAGGCAAGAATCTACAATGCCTTGCGATCCGCAACTGCGATCAACTGCCCCGATCCGATACGACAAAGTGCAATGGCAGCTCTTGCAAATATTGTGGTGGACGACGCTGTTGCGGTTGTGGACGCGATATGCACGGAAGATCATCAGCTTCCACTCCTTTCAGCAGACTTTACGGAAGTTGGGTGGGAACGCCCCATTACCGAATTGATGGCGAAGGGGAGATCCAGTCTAGAACGTCTCGTCGCGGGCTCGGGGAGCCAGGCTCGTTTCACAATCGACAAGACGCGGGCGTGCATCGAGATCCGTGTCAAGACGGGCGGGTTTCATCGATTCATGTTTGCATTCGCCGATCGGCCAGACTTCCTGGCTGAGATGGCAGAACAACTAATCTCTCACCCCCAGATTGGCGAGATGGTGGGGCATCTCTCCTCGGTACTGAATTCGATCCATGTCGCGGACCCGGCAGCGTTCCGGCAGAGGGCATTGATAGCCCTGCAATCCGGAGCTGTTTACCTCATTCACGCTTCGGCAAACAACTTGCGTGTATTCGAGGGAGCAACGGAGGAGGACATCGCGGTTATTCAGGCGTACGCAGGTTACCCTGATCCTGTTGCGAAGCGCGGGGCCATCTTCGCAATTACCTACATGGGCAAGTTCACTGAATTGCGACAGAATTTGAAAGATGCCGTGCTATCAATTCACGCTGAGGGAGACCAGGTTATCGCTACCGATCTCGCAGATGCTTTCGGTCCCTACGGCGTTCCGCTAACCAGTCTGACCCGTGATGAAGCCGCAGCAGTCGCTTCTGAGTTCCTTCTCGTGCACGATTGGGAATTCGATCAAGGTGCGATTCCGCGTTTCCTCGGCAGGTTTGTGAATCTCTTCCCTGACGAGACCTACAACCTGTTGCTAGGTCGGATCGAGCGGAGCAGCCAGGAGAGAGAGGAGAATCAACGAGGCTTTCGTAGCTTCGGTCTCGTGCATGCGAATATTTCGTTCGGTGGTGTCCCTGCTGAGAAACGGCATCAACTTGGTCAGGACTGCGTTACTCGGCTCATCGCGTCGGATTCGCCCGAGGGTCTTGCGGACCTGTTCTGGAGTGTCGCGGGCTATGAGGAACCGGTACTTCGCCTTATCCTTGAGGTTGCACCTAAGGTTGATGAACGAGGAGCGCGCAACATCGCAACGTTGATTGAGAGGGCGATCCCGCGCCTAGCTTTCAGCAGTCCTGGCTTTGCTAGGGACCTCATGGGACAATTTAGTGGTGAACAAAGAAAGCGCATCGTGGAAGCCTTCGCGTCGCAGGCACGACACCTCGGTAGTGGCGTATTTACGGGAGATCCAGACGACTACATGGCCCAGCGGCAAAAACAATTTGCAGATCAGGTGGCTGCTCTTCCGGACGAACCTGGTCTTGAGGAGCTCGCGAGGGCACTTCGCAGGTTCACGTAGTCGAAAACAGCAGCATTCGAGACTGATACTGACGCGCTCTTGTGTTACTTACTTTCCCAAGTTGAAGAAATGGGAAAGAAGACATGAGAACTGTTCTCAATGCGGATGGGAGGACGATCCGGTTCAACGAGCTTGTCCGGAAATGAGCGGAGGTGCTAACGAGCATTCGCTAGTGGAAGCAAGGGAGTCGTGGAGAGGCGCGAAAATCAGTCAATGAACATTACGATCCCAGAACTTTCATTGGTGGTACTCATCGGGCCTTCCGGCTGCGGCAAGTCGAGTTTCGCTCGGGGGCACTTCAAATCTACAGAGGTTCTCTCTTCAGACTTCTGTCGTGGCCTTGTGTCAGACGACGAGAATTCTCAAGAGGCGACGAATGATGCATTCGATGTCTTGCACTACGTCGCTCGCAAGAGGCTTGCTGCTGGTCGCCTGACCGTAGTAGACGCGACGAACGTCCAGCCCGAAGCGCGCAAGCCGCTAGTGGCGCTCGCTCGCGAGTTTCATGTTTTGCCGGTGGCAATCGTTCTGAACTTGCCAGAGAAGGTCTGCCACGAACGTAATCAGAGTCGGCCCGACCGTCAATTCGGCCCTCACGTCATCAGAAACCAATCCCAGCAACTGCGGCGTTCGCTTCGGGGGCTTGAACGCGAAGGCTTCCGTCATGTCTTCGTGCTGTCGAGTCCAGAGGAGGTCTCCTCGGTCACGATCGTGCGACAGCCGCTTTGGAACAACCTGAAACATGAGCACGGACCGTTCGACATCATCGGGGACGTACACGGTTGCTACGAAGAGTTGACCGCTTTGCTTGTTCAGCTCGGTTACAAGATCAACGAAGAACCGACAGCACCAAGTGTGACTCCGCCAGATGGTCGCAGAGCGATTTTCGTTGGTGATTTGGTTGACCGCGGACCCAAGATTCCCGAAGTACTGCGCCTGGTCATGAAAATGGTTGAAGACGGCACGGGGTTCTGCGTTCCTGGAAATCATGACATGAAGCTGATGCGGAAACTGAAGGGACGCGATGTGCAGTTGACGCATGGATTGGCCGACTCAGTTGAACAGCTCGATAAGCAGACTCCTGAATTCAAGCAGACGGTCATCAAGTTTCTCGATGATCTGGTCAGCCACTATGTGTTCGACGAAGGGAGGCTCGTAGTGGCACACGCCGGCATGAGAGAGGAAATGCAGGGACGCGGATCTGGAAAAGTGCGCGATTTTGCGCTCTATGGAGAGACCACCGGGGAGACGGACGAATACGGACTCCCGGTGCGTTACAACTGGGCGGCTGAGTATCGTGGCAAGGCGATAGTGGTTTATGGGCATACGCCGGTTGCCGAGCCGGAATGGCTGAACCGCACGATAAACATCGACACCGGGTGCGTCTTCGGTGGAAAACTGACTGCCCTACGTTATCCCGAGCGTGAATTGATATCAGTTTCTGCTGTCCGAACCTATTACGAGTCGGCCAAGCCGTTCTTGTCCCAGGAGGAAATGGCACCAGCGCTGACTGCGCAACAGCAATTGGATGACCTGCTCGATATCGAGGATGTCATCGGCAAGCGGATCATTAACACGCGGTTGCACCGCAACATCACGATTCGAGAAGAGAATGCGATCACAGCCCTGGAGGTGATGAGCCGATTTGCAGTAAATCCAAAGTGGCTCATCTACCTGCCGCCCACGATGTCTCCATGTGAGACCAGTAAAGGTGACGGACTGCTCGAACATCCTGAAGAAGCTTTTGCCTACTACCTGCACGAGGGCGTGCACAAGGTTATCTGCCAACAAAAGCACATGGGATCGCGAGCGGTTGTCGTTGTCTGTCGTGACGCCGATGCTGCGCGCAAACGGTTTGGAATTATGGAAGGCGAGGCAGGAGTCTGCTACACGCGGACAGGCCGCCGATTCTTCAATGACGCGCCTCTGGAATCGGAGTTTCTGGAAAAAGTCCGCAGGGCTGTAGAGGTGGCAGGCATTTGGGAGGAGATGAAAACTGACTGGGTCTGCCTGGACTGCGAATTGATGCCGTGGTCAGCCAAGGCACAAGAGTTGCTGCGGCAGCAATATGCTCCAACCGGGGCAGCGGCCCGAGCGGCTTTGCCGGTGGCGATTGCTGCGTTGAGAGCGGGCGCGGAGAATCATGAACTCTCAGCGCTGGCAGAACAATACCAACAGCGCAAGGAAGCAGCAGATCTCTATGTCGAGGCTTACCGACGATACTGCTGGACGGTGCGTTCTCTAGCCGACCTGAAACTGGCGCCTTTCCACCTGCTGGCCAGCGAGGGTTCTGTTCACTCCTTGAAAGACCACCTGTGGCACATGGAAACGCTTGCTCGAATCTGTCAGGCCGATACTGGCCTACTACTCGCCACACCCTTTCAAGTGGTGGATCTTACCGACAGGGCCGAGCAGGAGAAAGGAATCAAGTGGTGGGAGCAACTGACGGCAAGTGGCGGCGAAGGCATGGTTGTAAAGCCGTCGGAGTTTGTGGCTAAGGGTCGGAAAGGATTGGTACAACCCGCCGTGAAAGTCCGTGGACGAGAGTACTTGCGGATCATCTATGGCCCGGAATACACGCTTCCCGAGAACCTATTGCGGCTAAAGAGCAGAGGTCTGGGCGCAAAGCGGTCGCTCGCTCTTCGGGAGTTCGCTTTGGGATTGGACGCGTTGGAGCGGTTCGTTCACCAAGAACCACTGCGCCGAGTTCATGAGTGTGTATTCGGGGTGCTTGCGCTGGAGAGCGAACCAGTAGATCCGAGACTGTAGCTTTTAGGCAGAATGCACGGCATGTTGTTCGCCTTCGTATTATTTGCCCGCTCGGGGCTAAACGCCTACCTCGACTGGCAGACCTGCTTCATCAAAATCCTTGCATTCAAAACCGCCAACGTTGACGGGATATCCGAGTTGATTTGAAATGATCCGGGTCCGGCCGATCGTCTGATCGTCGCACTCATGTGTATGGCCATACACCCAGAGGGCCGGCTGGTGGGTCTCAATGATCTCCACCATGTCCAGAGAATTGAACGCCGGCGTGAGAGAGCCTCCCTTGTATTTGGAATCGGGATTGATGAGCGGTGCATTGTGGCTAATAACCACGCGTGGACCACTCAGATTCTTGCCCAACCAGTTCAGCAACTTCGACGCGAAGTTTTTATGCAGCACAAGCGAATCTGCTGGGGTGAAGGGCGTTTCGTCAGGGTTATAGATGAGGCGGTAATCGTTCATTTGAGAGCGGGCGGTCTCCATCGCGCGCAAATCGCCGCCGTTGAAGTCCGTCCACATCGTGCCGCCGAAGAAATTGACACCCCCAATGCTGACCCCTTCATCAAGCAGCAGTTTCACATGCGGATGTCTGTCTTCGAGCCACGCCTTGAATCTATTGTCCTCTTCGTTCATTGGCCTCCGCGTGTAATATTCGTGGTTTCCCGTCACATAGAGGACTGGTTTCTTCCACTTCCGCAGAATCTGGTCGAGCGTAAGCGTCTGAGCAACACACCTGTTCGACAGGCGGGGGGCTGTGTTGAAGTGTCTCGATGCCCACAAAAACAGAGTTATCAGCGCCCAAGCGACGTACCCGTGCGGAAGGTCAGGAGTTGGTGGCTGAGTTTGTTAGCAGCGGTATGCGGCGGAGCGAGTTTTGTCGGAATCGGGGTTTGAGCTTCAGCACTCTGGATCGCCATCTAAAGAAACTGCGTTGGAAGAGAAGGCGTAAGCTAATTTCCTCGGCCGGTCGTTTGGTGCCGGTGGAATTGGCCGCCAGGAAATCGCCGAAGCAGCAGGAACCGAGTTGTGGGCTGGCCGTGGTGCTGCCGGGCGGGCGCCGGATCGAAGTGCAACGTGATTTTGACACGACCACGTTCGAACGCCTGGTGGGCATCCTGGAGCGGGCGTAAGCCGTGTTTGGATTGGGCCCAGCCACACGGATCTATCTGGCTGCGGGAGTCACCGACATGCGCAAGGGGTTCGAGGGGCTGTACGGTCTTGTCCGAGACCGATTGTCGTGTGAGCCTCTTAGCGGGCATCTGTTCTTGTTCTGCAATGCCCAGCGCAATCGGCTGAAGGTTCTCGTCTGGGACGGAAGCGGACTCTGGGTCTGTGCCAAGAGGTTGGAAAAAGGGCGTTTCACCTGGCCGCAATCCGGTGATGCGCAAGGCAAGGTCATCCTCAGTCATGAAGAGCTTTCGCTGTTGTTGGGTGGGATCGATCTGACCAAAACCAAGCACAAACGGTGGTACCGAAAGGCTTCCCCCGAGGGACACGCGGCCGCATAAGTTACCTTGTTGTTTGATCGTTTTGATCAACTCTGGTAAATCAATAACCCATTGTGAGTGTAGCTCCCATTCCTTCATCACCAGCCGATCTGGAACTCATCGCACAACTGAAGAGCAAGCTACAGTACGCTGAGCTGAGGATTCGGATGCTGGAAGAGCGACTACGGCTGCTGCGGATCGAGAAGTATGGTGCGGGCGGAGAAAAACTTTCGCAGGCGCAAATGCAATTGTTCGAGCTTGAGCCTGTCGTCAGTGAAGTGATCGAGCAGGCGGAAAGTGAGCGCGCGCCAGTGCATCGCTGGGGCAAGGAGTCAGGTAAACATCCGGGTCGCCAGGAGTTGCCGGCGAATCTTCCTCGGGTTGAGCGGATTCTGCCCTGCGCATTAGATCAGCGCGTATGCAAACGCTGCGGAAAAGAAACCGTGGTGATCGGCTACGAGGAGAGTTCCCAACTGGATGTGGAGCCGGCGAAGTATTTTGTGCTGGTCACTAAACGAGAGAAACGAGCCTGCCGGAGGTGTGAGGAACTCGGAGTGGTCGCGGCACCACTGCCACCACGGATCATCGAGAAGTGCTTGGCGAGTGACCCGATCGTCATCGACACGGTCGTCGGCAAGTATTGCAATCACGCGCCTCTGTATCGGCAGAGCGTGATTCTGGAACGAGACATCGGCCTGGAAATCAGCCGCGCGACGTTGGACGGCTGGGTCCTCAAAGTCGGCGAGTTGCTGATCCCGATGGTCGCGGCAATGAGGCGAGAATTGATCAGCGGAAGCTACATTCAGGCGGATGAAACCCCAGTCGATGTGCAGACACGCGAGGGCCGAGGTACGAACCACCAAGCGTACCTCTGGCAATACAGTCGCCCCGGAGGAACTGTGGTGTTCGACTTCCGTCTAGGTCGTGGACGCGATGGGCCGAAGCGGTTCCTGGGACATTTCGAAGGCATTCTGCAAACCGACGGATATGCGGCCTACGACCAGATCGGCGGGAAGAGAATGGTTCATGCCGCTTGTTGGGCGCATGCTAGAAGGCAGTTTTTCGAGGCGGTGCAGCTAAATCCGGGGGACCCGGTTGCAACCCCGATTGTGGCGGGGATGGACGAGCTGTTTGCCGTCGACGCGGAAGCTCGCCGCAAAGCGCTGACTACTGCGGCGCGCCATATCCGACGTCAGGAAAGAGCCAAGCCTCTCCTCGATGATATTCATAGCAAGATCGCGGCAGCACAGTCGATGGCATTGCCCTCCAGTGCCCTAAGCAAGGCCTGCCAATACGCGCTCACGCTTTGGAGGAACCTTACACAATTTCTGGAATTTCCAGAACTTGAATTGAGCAACAACCTTGCGGAGAACTCGATGCGTCCCGTGGCTTTGGGTCGGAAGAACTGGATCCACATTGGCAGTCCCTTCGCAGGGCCTAAGGTTGCGGCGATCCTTTCGGTCGTGGAAAGCTGCCGCAGGATGAAACTCCCAGTGCGCGACTATTTGGCCGCTGTTCTCCCTGGGTTTGCCGATCTTCCGATCCGGCGCCTCCCAGAACTTACCCCCACTGCCTGGGCCATGCAGTGCCCTTGATTGCCGTTGTATTAATCCGCAACTGTCGGCGGAGAGCGTGAAGAACTCTCCGCTCGGTGAGTCGTTGAGCTGCATTGAAACGTTGGAAATGCTCGGCAGCCCCGGGGGCTATTGCAGCTTCGCGTACTCGGCTTTGGCTTTCTTCAGGATGGGGATGTCGGGGTCGGCATCCTTCCAGAGCGTCAGGAAATCTTTGTAAGCGGCGAGCGCCCGGACGCGGGCGGCGTCGGCATCGGCTCCCTGCGACGTTCTCGCCTGCAAGGCATTGGCACGAGCCACACCCAGATGCGCCAACGCTCCCGTCCAGCAGTTCCAGACGATGCCGTTGTGGTCGAGAATCTTCTGAAACTCAGAGGCGGCCGCGCTCCCCTGGCCGGCTGCCAAGTATGCTTCTCCTCGCACATATGTCGGATAGAGGCAGGAAAGATTGTTGTTGAATTGAATTAGCCCGAACTCGATAGTCGAACGTGCCTGTGAGTTGCTTAGCGCTAGC